>JANQRS010000039.1 GCA_028284445.1 Calditrichia bacterium | reverse complement strand
TGACTAAAGTGACTAAAGTGACTAAAGTGACTAAAGTGACTAAAGTGACTAAAGTGACTAAAGTGACTAAAGTGACTAAAGTGACTAAATTTAACAACTTTAGCTCACTTTATTAACTCTATTAACTTTAGCTCACTCCCAGCTTTAGCTCACTTTAAGAGAACCATCTTCCGGACGTCTGTAAAATCCCCGCTGCTCAGGCGATAAAAATACAATCCGCCGGGCATATTACCAGCTTCCCAGGTTACCGCATGTTCTCCGGCTGCCAGCCGCTCCGACACGACTGTCTCAACCAATTGACCACGCACATTATAAATCTGCAAGCTCACATCAGCAGCATGCTCGATGCGAAAACGTATTTGCGTAGATGGATTGAAGGGATTTGGATAGTTCTGTAACAAAGCGAACGATTGCAGCGATGCGGCATTCTCGTTGATCGCCACCGGTATTAGCTCAATCGGGTCACCAGGGGTGAGATCACGACCAGCCAGTCCCGGATAATCAGGTCCGTAACGCGTGGCACGGAATAGATTGTTGGCAGTACCGCGGGTTGTCGCCGGAATTGTTTCCCCCTGGGTCATCGGCCCCGTCGAAATCACCGGGCTCACATATTCCCAAACCGTCTCACCATCAGGCGTCACCTCGAAAATTGTGCCATAAGCGCCGTCACAAATCAGGGTATTGCCATTTGGCAAACGCTGCGCGCCGGAAATGAACGCGGCGTAAAAATCGGTTGGCACCGGCGCCGTATAGTTCCAAACAAAATCGTTGGGACCATGGGCCATGCCTGCACCGGGTTGAGGATAATTCCCAAGGGAATCAACCGTTGTTTCCAGTTCGTCAATGGTGCTATAATTTCCACCGGGCCGATTTACACCGTTATTAAATATGAGCACATTCCCTTCACCGGGCAATCCCGGCTCAATCCAATGTGGATGATGCTGCTCAAAAAGTTTGCGATCGACATCAGTACCGGCATCATACCCCTGTGGATTTCCCCAGCGATATAGAATATCGCCACCCATGCCGCTATTACCGCCGCTGTGTCCGGCGGCTTCTTCCGTGGTCGTGCTGTGATCGATCACCCAAATTTCACTGAGGAAAGGACTGCTGATCATAATCTGATCCAGTTCGGCATTGTAATCAATGGCGTTGGCATGAATCCAGTCAGCGAGTCCATCGCGGGCAAAATTGATATCAAGGAGCTCGGGGTGCTCGGCGACCACGCCGTAGTTTTCTTTGGTCGAATCATAATCCTGAATCAGATGATCCCATAGATGCCATTCCCAAACGATATTTCCCCCGACGCTATCTGCCGGCTCAACTTCAACGATATGCTCCGGCCAAAGCGCTGTCCCAAGCAGGTTGGGATCGCGGCCGGCGGCGAGCGCCGCAGAGTCGCTGCGAAATTCCCAGGCCAATATCAGGACATTGCCGTTAGGCAAGGGCTCGATATCATGGTGATGGCGATATTGCGTTGAGGAATAGTCAAAGCGCCAAACCAAATTGCCATCCCAATCATAGCGTTCAACACAGCCGGCATCTCCGCCGGCAAGGAAAGTTGTATTGTTCATGGGATCACAGGCGCGCAACAAATCACCGTTCTCAAGAAGGTAGACTGAATTGCCCACAACATGCTCACTCTGCCAGGAATTAACCAGAAGCCCATTGTTATCAATCAGGTATGTTTCCTCGTACGTAAGCGGGGCAAACAAGGTATATCCATTAAATGAGGAAGAATCGTTCTGGAACAATCCCATTGTTTGTGTGGTTTGTGCAAAAACAACAGAACCAAGCAAAAGCATACATGGCAGGTAATACTGGATTTTTCTGAGCATGACCTCTCCTTATAGGAAAATCGTATTCACATAAAGCGACATACTATGAATACATCTTAGTTAGATCAATCACTATAAATTTCCATTGCGCACCATCAAAATTAATAGTTTTTAGAAAATGGATCTGCTGAATCAGGAAACTATTATTTTGAACGCTTGAATTCGCTAAAAATCTGTTTAATATGAGAAGGCAGCCGGGCCCTTTACTCAACCTGCATCCCCGGCTTATTGTGACGCTTATGAAGGACTATGCCTCGTTGACCGACCAGCAACTCGCAGAAGCAATTAAGCATGGCGACGCGCAGGCTTTTCAAACCCTCTATCATCGTTATTACCAACGGCTTTTCACTTTTGTCTGGTATCGGTGCCATTCCGTCGAAGCAACTCGCGATTTGCTCCAGGAAGCCTTTACCCGCGTGTGGAACAGCAGAGAGAGCCTGAAGCCGGAAAAATCCATCAAGGCCTATCTCTACCGCATCGCAAACAACCTGATGATCAACAAAAGCAATAAGCAGATGGTAGAACGGGCTTATCTCACGAGCAAGATTGGCGAGGAACGGGTATCCACAATCAGTGACAATTTTGATCTGAAAGAAAAGATACAATCGGCAATCGATTCGCTACCGGACAAAGCACGCACAGTCTTTCTTCTGCACCGATACGAACACTTCACATATCAGGAAATTGCCGAAGCCCTTTCCGTGTCCGTGAAAACTGTAGAAAAACGCATGAGTCAAGCACTGAAGATCATGCGAGATCAGCTGGCACCATTTAGATAATGTCGCTTTATCTGACTTGAGAATATTGATAGAGCTCAATAAATATGAAAAGGAGATAGCGAAGTAGGGTATTGAGCGTTCTATTTGTATTTTGATATAGAGGGATGAAGGATTGGGAAACAAGTATGCATGTTGAGGTTTGAGGTATGGAAAAAGATTTTTATGACTTAATCGTTCAGCGCCTGAATCGCTCCCTATCGGGATCGGGTGCTAAGAAACTTGATGACTGGCTGTCTGCTGACGAAGCCAACCAGCAACTTTTCAATGAAGTCGAATTACTTTACGAACGTGATGACCTGCCCGCGGTGCCCGGTATGCCGGACCCGAAAGAAGAGTGGCAGCGACTTGCGGCAGCGCTGGGGCTTCCAGGCGATGATGCAGCGGTAAATCCATTTAAACATTTACCCCTGCAAACGGTAAACGAATCAAGCGCCTGGTCACGTTATATCATGATAGCGGCAGCTGTCTTTCTGGTAGCAGCGACCGCTTGGTTTTTGCTGCCGGACAGCACTGACAAATGGCAGACAGTTGCCACCGAATTCGGACAAGATCGTGATGTGCGCTTAGCGGACGGTAGCCTCATCGCCATGGTTGGGGGCAGCGTACTTGAACATCCGGCGGCATTCAGCGAAAATGATCGTGAAGTACGCTTTAGTGGAGAGGCGCTATTCTCGATCGAAGCCAATCCGGCTCAGCCATTTCGGATTAAGGCCGGTCCCGCCGAGATAGCCGTGCTCGGTACGCGTTTCAATGTGCGGGAACGCAACAACAGCCTGCGGGTTGTGGTTCATGAAGGCAAAGTTCAGCTGTCATCTCTGAAAAACAACACTTCCGTGATCTTGACCGCAGGCCAAACAGCAGTAATTTTGCCCGATGGTCGGCTGTCGAAGGCAAGCGATCTTTCTCGAGAAACATTGGCAAAATGGGAACAGCAAGATTGCTTGTTTGAAGAAGAACTATTATCTACTATTATTAGTGAACTGGAACGCAGGTTCTATATTCGCGTTGATACAGTAGAGGGCCTGGATCTCAAAGTCCGCTTCACCGGCTCCTTTCCGAAAGAGATGTCACCGGATTCTATTCTCAGCCGTGTAGGAAAGGCGCTGGCATTCAAGCATCAGAAACAGGGTGAACGCTACCAGCTTTTGCCCAATTAGAAGAGGATTCGCAATAGCCGATGACCTTTCTCCGGTCGTTCATTTTCCTGTTGGGGTTGTTAATCACGGCAACCCCGATAGCCGCGCAACAACCGGACCTCACCACTATCCCGCTTACACTTCAAAGCCAAAATCAGCCACTTCACGAAATCCTTAAAGATATTGAAAGCGAAACCGGAATCCGATTTGCATTCGGCAATGCCACGGTTCGAGATATTCGCGTCACCTGTGATTGTGCAGAGAGCAATCTTGAAGCAATCCTCGACTGCATACTTCGCGGAACCGGCATTACCTATCGGCTATTTGAAGATCGTCAGATCGTCCTGATTCCCCCGCCGCCAAAACGGCACCGGGATATCCGCGGATACATTTACGATGCTGACAACGGAGAACCCTTGCCGTATGCAGATTTAAGTATTCCCGGCACAAAATTCGGAACCACATCCAACGCCGACGGCTATTTTATCCTCGTTGATATTCCGGAAGCAGAATCGCAACTCCTGCTTGCTGAGTATCTCGGCTATCGTTCCGGGAAATATTCTCTCGATGATAACAATGACCCGATCAGGCTGGTGGTGCGCTTGACACGAGACGTATTGTCCTCGAAACGCGTAACCATCGAAGATCGTCAAACACGGCTGATGAAGCTCAGCAATCTTCCGGCCGAAATTCGCTTTTCGCCACAGCAGCTTTCGGCAATGCCCAGATTGGGAGAAGAAGACCTGTTTCGCAGCTTGCAGCTATTGCCGGGCATTTCCAGCCTCAATGATGCCTCTTCCGGCCTCTACATTCGCGGCGGAACCCCACAGCAGAACCTGATTCTTTTTGATGGCATGACCATCTATCACCTCGATCACCTGTTTGGCTTTTTTAGCGCCTTTAACAGCAATGCCATTAAGGATGTGCGCATCTTTAAAGGTGGATTCCCGGCCAAATACGGCGGGCGAACATCCGGCGTTATCGAGATGACCGGCAAGACAGGCGACATCGACAAAACCAAATGGGGCGTTGGCGCAAATCTCTTGAGCGGTCAGGGATATCTGACGCTGCCATTGGCCGGCAAAGGATCGCTACTACTATCCGGACGGCGGTCATATTCAGACCTGATCACCAGTCCGTTTTATGATAATTTGCTCAACCTGCTTTTTCGCGAAGAAGGTCTCAGCGGAGATGATCCGACATTCCAACTGAATAATGAGCGAAAGCCAGACTTCTATTTTTTCGACTTTAACGGCAAACTGAACTACCTGCCGGGCAGCCGGGATGTGATTGCACTGAGTATGTATGCAAGCCGCGACAACCTTGTGGATGAATCTTTCACCGAAGTAGATGAAAACATAGAGGCTGTCACCAGCCAGGTTGAAAACGAATGGGGTAATGTAGGGTTTAGTCTCAAATGGTCTCGTATATGGAGTGATCGCTTCCTCACCAATATTTTGGGGGCATCGGCAACATACTCTCAATTTCAGGACGGCGCCGACACCTACGCCTTTACCGATGGCATCAACGACAGTCTCGCGTTCAGAACCGAGAACGAAGTCGTTAGCAGCGACATCACCATCAACAACGAGTGGTTTATCAATGCAGACCATACCATCGAATTTGGCGGCGGCTATTCAAATCTTGATATAGCCTATCAGCTGGAAGTCAACGACAGCGTCAATATCTATGAAACAAAGCGCAATGGGGTTGTCTATGCCTTGTATATGCAAGATCGTTGGACACCATCCGAGCAATTAAGCATCATTGCCGGCGGACGCTCTCTGCTGTATGGAAAAACCAGGCGGGTATACTGGGAACCACGACTGGCGATCGAATACAAAATAAGCGAAGGCTTCCGAGTCAACGGCGCATTTGGACATTATCATCAATTTGTCAAACAGGTGGAAAATGAAGAAATCGTGCTCGGCAACGACGGCTATTTTCTCGCCGACAAGACCATTGAGCCGGATTTCAGTCGGCATGTAATCCTGGGACTCAGCTATGAACGCCGCGGCTATCGTTTTCAGACAGAAGCATATCTCAAGGACTTATCCGACATCAATGACATTACGTTGAACTATCGCACGAACCCGAACGCAAACATTGAAGATATTGTCACCAATGGCATAGAGCGCGCACGTGGTATTGAATTTGTTTTACAGAAAAAGAGTGGGCGATTAAACGGCTGGATAAACTATTCACTGGCCAAAGTAGAAAGCAAGCTGGATCAGCGTAACAACAATCGCTTTTTTCCGGCTGACCAGGATCGCCGGCACGAAATAAAGATTGTTACGCAGTACAATGCAACGCACTGGCAACTGGCGGCATCGTGGCTCTTCGCCTCCGGAACGCCCTTTACGGTGCCCGGAAATCGCTTTACCTTTACCTTTCCGGGCGGGCCAACGATTCAGTATTTGGACTCAGATGAAATCAACGGCGCACGGCTTCCGGAATTTCATCGTATGGATCTCTCCATCACCCGCAAATTTTCCTACGGACCATTCAATTATGAACTTGGTTTAGCCGTTTTCAATGTCTATAATAGAAGAAATCTTTGGTACCGGCGCTTTGTGGCCACCAATATCCCGATTCTCGTCAGGGACGTCGTTACGCTCGGGTTCACGCCGACATTACATTTCAAGATGGATTTGAAATAGAGGTGTAGATGTTGAACAATCGCTTGTTTTTTCTTCTTTTAATCATACTGCTTTCCGCTTGTACAGAAGAATTCACCCTCAATCCTAATAGCACTCAAAGCGTTGTTGTTCAGGCATTTCTTTATAGTGGAGAGCCGGTGGATGATATCCGCCTGATCTCGACACTCTCCCTCACCGGAAGCGATTCATCGGGTTTACCGATTAATACCGCCACCGTCACCCTACTGCGAAATAATGTGCCCTATAAACTCTCGCTGACAGATCAACGCGACGGCACCTATCACTATCCGGGCGATGATCTACACGTTGAACCAGGTGATCATTTTCGTCTGGAAGCAACTGTTGGGGACGATATGGTGACAGCGGAAACCACTGTGCCGAAGCCGCCGCGTTTGCAGAGCGATGATGCGCTCGATCTAATCATCCAAAAAATTGATCCGGCAGAAGTAACCGACTCTATCAAGAAAGAACTGGAAGCGCAAGCCGTGCTGGTTTTCTGGGATCGCACGATTGGAAGTCAGGATTTCTATTTTGCAAAGATCGAAAATATTGAAGAACATCCAAGGCAATTGCTTGTAAAGGCGCTGGATGCACCGGCTAAACCGGCGATCACTGAAACACCGCTTTTCTCCGACAATCGACTGGAAGTTGGCTTTCGCGATATTACGCATACCGGCCAGCACCGTGTAACAGTGTATCATGTCGACCGCACCTATGCCGATCTGTATTTTTCGAACCTCAATCCGAATCAGCGGCGTCGTGAGATTACCGAGTCAATTACCAATGTCAAGAATGGGCTGGGAATTTTTACCGCTTTCGCCTCCGCGTATAAGGTGGTTACAGTTGTAGAAAAATAACAAACCGGAAACATTATGAAGCCATCGTTTAAGGCAATATATGGGGCGCTGCTTGGCGCCTTTTTGTTCGTTACCAGTATCTTCCCGCAAATTCAATCCGAGAATCTAACCCTGCTGGCCAACATCAATGACTATCCGGCATCTGGTTATAATGATGTATGGGGCTATACAGATGAGGCCGGACGGGAATACGCTTTGCTAGGTATTGAAGATGGCCTGAGCATTATCGATATCAGCGATCCGGCAAACGCTTTCGAAGTGGCGTTCTTCAGCACCACGAAAACCACCTGGAAAGACATCAAGACCTATCAACATTATGCCTACGTGGTTATAGATGGCGTTGAATTTGGCATGCAAATTATCGATTTATCGGATTTGCCCAATTCTGCCTCGCTGGTTAAAACCTACACGGACAACGGCTTCGGCTCGTCGCACAATATTTCCATAGACACAGACAACGGCATCTTGTATGCTGAACGTAACAGTGTGGCGACGCGGGTCATCAGCCTCGCTGATCCGGAAAATCCGGTTGAATTGCTTGCAATCACACATCCCGGGCATCATGATATCGTTGTACAAGATAATATTCTTTATGTATCTGAAGGAAGCGGCAACAGCTTTAGCCTCTACGATGTTAGTGATCCGCAAAATCCTTCCCTTTTGCAGCGTTTCAATCCTCCGAGCAGTGGCTATGCCCACAACTCCTGGCCCACCGAAGACGGTAAATATCTGTTTACTGCAGAAGAGGTGCCGGCGCAATTGACAGTAAAAGTGTGGGATATTCAGGATCTCGACAACATCTCACTTATCGACGAATATATTGCGTCGCCAACCGGCCGCCCGCATAATGTTCACGTAAAGGGAGATTACGCCTATATATCCCACTATTGGGATGGTCTGCGCATTCTCGACATCCGTAATCCGGCAAATGTGGAAGAAATTGGTTTCTACGACACTTTTCCGGATGCCGGCTCCGGCTTTGCCGGAAATTGGGGCGTCTATCCAAACCTGTGCTCGGGAAAAATCCTGGTGTCTGACCGCACCTACGGACTCTTCGTTTTGTATTTTGAAGGCGCCGATGAGCGTACCTCCAACACGCCCGATGATCCAATTGGTCCGGAGAGCTTTGAGCTGCGCCAGAACTTTCCTAACCCCTTCAACCCATCTACCAAAATTCGCTTCTCCCTGCCGGTGACCAGTCAGTTAACCATGTCAGTCCATGATATTACCGGCCGCCCAATCAGAACCTTGTTTAGTGGCACAATGTCGACAGGTATTCACACCATAGAATGGGATGGCCGAAACAATGCCGGTCAGGCTGCCAGTAGCGGCATTTACATTTATCGCATGCGCGCGGTTGCAGCAGGTCTGGAATCCAACTACACGATCAAGAAATCAGGACGCATGATCCTACTCAGGTAGCACAAGCACATCCTTTCAATATCCTTTGACTCACTCTATCCATGTGCTATATTTATCAGCCCAAACCGGTTTTAAACGAGATTCTCATGTATAGCGCCGGGAATGATAGAAGCAGGTAGAGCCCATGAGCGTATATTCAATAGGCATCGATGCAGTCGAAATTGAGCGCATCCGCGGCATGATAGAACGTCACGGTGACCGTTTCGTGCAGCGGGTCTTTACAGAAAACGAAATCGCATACTGCCAGGCAAAGTCAACGGCTGCAGCCAGTTTTGCAGCCCGCTTCGCGACCAAGGAAGCGGTATTTAAAGCCACGGGCATTGGTCTCGATCTTGGCATGCACTGGCGAGATGTCGAGGTCATAAATGACGAACGCGGACGCCCATCGGTTTTGCTTCATCGCGAGGCCGCCAGGCGGCTTCAGGGAAAGGCCGTTCACCTGTCCCTTACTCATACCGATCATCAGGCAATTGCAATGGTTGTTGTAGATGATGCAGAAGAATCAGCATAAGTATTCAGGAGATCATTCATGATTAAGGTCGTTACGGCAGCAGAAATGCGTGAGAAAGATCGCTTCACCATCGAGGAAATTGGCGTACCCGGCGTAGTGCTGATGGAAAATGCCGGCATCGCTACCTTTCGCATCATCCAACAGGAACTGGAGACCATCAAAGATCCGGTTGTTTATGTGATGTGCGGAAAGGGCAATAACGGTGGTGATGGATTTGTTATTGCCCGTCACCTGTGGAACGAAGGCATTTATGTTCGCGTCATTTGCATCGCTGACGAATCCAGCATCACCGGCGACTCGCGAATCAATTACGACGTTTTGCAAAACATGAATGTACCGATGGATCTCGTCAAGAGCATTGACGATCTGGCAGAATTGGAAAACGAGCCGCCGGATCTCCTGGTAGATGCGCTGCTCGGCACCGGCATCAACGGCCCGGTCCGTGGTTTTGCCGGAGAAGTGATCGATTTCATCAACAAGAACCTCGATACAAAGATCGTCTCTGTGGATATCCCATCCGGCCTTAACGCCAGCTCCGGCGATGTGCCGGGAAAGGCGATTCGTGCCAATATTACCGTCACTATGGCACTGCCCAAATATTGCCATGTCCTCTATCCGGCGCGCAACTATGTCGGAGAATTTTACGTGGCGGACATTGGTATCCCGCCCTTCGTGCTTCACGATTCCGATGTGAATGTAGAGATGCTTGAAGGTAGTGATGTCGTGCTCCCCTTCCGCTATCCTGATGCACATAAATACGAATGCGGCAAGGTCGGGATTCTTGCCGGCTCAAAGGGATATACCGGCGCGGCAGCATTAACGGCCAGCGCAGCCATGCGCGTTGGCGCAGGTCTGGTTATTCTGGCGGTACCTGAAAGTATTAATCCGGTACTGGAACAAAAATTGACAGAGACGATTACCCGGCCGCTCGCTGAAACCAACGAACAGACCATCGGCAAGGCGAGTCTTCCAAGAATTCGCGAGCTGATCGAATGGTGCGATGTGCTGGCAATTGGCCCGGGCCTGGGCCGCTCAAAAGAAGTTCAGGAAACCATCATCACCGTTTTGAAAGAATGCACCAAACCGGTTGTTATTGACGCGGACGCCCTTCTGGCGCTCGCATCTTCCCCGGAACTGCTTTCCGAACCGCCGTCAGCCAACTGGGTCCTGACCCCTCATATGGGCGAATTTATTCGATTTTTCCCGGACAAGAGCAAAGAAGAAGTTGCTTCAAATCGTATTGCTTACGCCCAGGAATTTGCAGAGAAATATGGCGTCACTCTGCTACTAAAAGGCTCACCGGCGTTGGTGGCCTTTCCGAACCGCAAAATCTACCTCAACCCGACCGGCAACGCTGGTTTGGCAAGCGGCGGCACCGGCGATGTGCTGACCGGTTTTATTGCCGGACTGCTCGCGCAAAGCTATGGCCCGGATGAAGCAGCCTACACAGCAAACTTTATTCATGGCTACACGGCAGATTTTACAGTCGAAAAAGGTACAGAATACACCTTGCTGGCCGGCGACCTGATACAGAATCTTGGGGATGCGCTGAATCATATGCTTAGCGAAAGCGAAGCGAACTAACGAGCAAAATGCCCTACCTCCAGTTCTTTCTCAAAAAAGAACCGGGGTTCATCAAATGCCGGTACCAGTTCGTCCATCCATGCAGCATCTGCATCGTATTTTGCGAAAAAGGGACGATTCACCCAGTCAGGATTCCTCCCCTGCAACATATTTAACACCAGAACAGACTCCTCGCGCACCTTACTAACACCCATTATTTGGACTTTGCCGGGCATACAAGACATACTAGGTCCACGAACGGTTCGAGCTATCCCACTAACCTGTTTATATGCTTCGCTAAACAGGTTCCAGGCTCGAACCAGTGGTACACCAAAATAGTGTTGCGCACCAGTATCTCTGACCATAAACATGTAATAGGGTACGCACCCAAGCAACACCTGTTCACGCCACATCGTTGCCCAGGTTTCGGCAGAGTCATTTATATGTCGCAGCAAAGGCGATTGTGTCCTGATCTCGGTTCCAGTATTCCTTATCCGTCGAATCGCTTCCCTGGCAATGCCTGTTGATAATTCCGTCGGATGTGTCATATGTGCCATCAAAGCCAGATGCTTGCCGGAGGAGACAACTTTTTCGAACAACATGAGCAAACTATCTGCATCCTTTTCAGACACAAACTTCTGCGGCCAATAGCCCAGGACCTTGGTGCCGATTCGTATATTTTGCAGGTGAGGGATATCTGCTGTGATGAGGGCATCGATATAAGCGGCCAGAATACTGGTCTTCATGATCATCGGGTCGCCGCCGGTAAAGATCACATCCGTGACCTCAGGATGTTCTTGCAGGTATTTTATCAAGGCATCAATTTTTTTTGTCGCGAATTTCCAGGAATTGACCCCAACAAATTGCGGCCAGCGAAAACAAAAGGTGCAGTACGCATGGCAAGTTTGTCCCTGCTTCGGAAAGAACAGGATTGTCTCCCGGTATTTATGCTGTATACCGGACAAAGGCTCCCCGTTTAGATCCGGGACGTTATAATTCATCTGCCCGGCCGGATGTGGATTCAATTGAAGACGAATACTATGAACCAGACGATCGATTTCCTCACGACTTTTGTTCGACTTAAGCGCCTCATAAATCGCTTTATAGTGATTTTCGCACAACATCTCCTTCTGTGGAAATGTTAAACGAAAAATTGGATCATCCGGAATATTGTCCCAATCAATCAACTGCTCAAGAACGTAGCTGTTTAACTTAAACGGGAGGACTGCACCGACAATTTCTATAGCCTCTCGCTGTTCACGACATAACTTGTCGAGTTGTGGGATCTTTTCATAATTATGTACTGAGTATGATCGGTAAGTATCTTGCCTGTCGGCCAATTCGCTTACTTGTCCTTCTCCAGCGACATTTCGCAATTTTTGCCTCTCCTGCTATGTTAACCGCTTGATGTCATTTTGAAACCTCTATTCAGAATAACCATTGACGCGCGCGGTACCGACATAAATAAATATTAGTGGCCCGGTAACTATATCAGCGGAACCATTATGGGCATAATTCAATACGAATCCAGCGGATTTTCTGTTTATGTCACCAGCACATTTCTTTGTACTGAAGGCCTTGTTTTCAAATGATTTGAAAATCGTTATCAGACTAATGTTGTATTGCTCACAACCTCCGGTTTGGAATGCCTGTATTTTGAGTCGCAATCAAAGAAAATCAATTCTTTTGATCTTGCCTTGGATGGGTTGGATGGATAACTTTTGTTGCATCTAACAACAAAAGTGTAAGGATTTGATCTATGAAAAAATTCGAATCGCCCGATTTATACGATATCGATAGTTTACTGAGTGACGAAGAAAAGATGGTCAGAAGCTCGCTACGTGAGTGGGTTGATGAAAATCTTATGCCGGTGATCGAAGATAGCTACCAACAAGCTACTTTCCCCACTCATCTCATTCCCCAAATGGCCGAACTTGGTCTGTTTGGCGCCAATCTACCTGAAAAATATGGTTGTGCCGGAGTCAATAATGTCTCCTATGGTTTGATGATGCAAGAACTGGAACGCGGCGACAGCGGCATTCGCAGTTTCGCCTCCGTCCAGGGTGCCTTGGTTATGTACCCGATTTTTGCTTACGGAACAGAAGAACAACGCCAACACTGGCTGCCCAAACTGGCATCCGGAGAAAAGATTGGCTGCTTCGGCTTAACAGAGCCGGACTTCGGATCAAATCCTGGCGGCATGCAAACGAATGCGGTCAAAGATGGCAATGAATATGTGCTCAACGGTGCAAAAATGTGGATCACGAATGGCTCCATCGCTGATGTGGCCGTTGTCTGGGCCTACCTCGATGGTAAAGTTCGCGGATTTTTGGTCGAAAAAGATACTCCGGGATTCAAAGCACCCGAAATGAAAAACAAGCACTCACTGCGAGCATCGATTACTTCAGAACTCATTTTCCAGGATTGCCGGATACCGGTGGATAATCTTCTTCCGGAAACAGGGGGTCTAAAATCCCCGCTCGGCTGTCTCACCCAGGCCAGGTTTGGTATTGCCTGGGGCGTAATGGGCTCGGCAATGGCGTGCTACCATGAAGCATTAAACTATGCCAAGACAAGAATCCAGTTTGACAAGCCGATCGCATCTTTTCAATTGGTTCAACAAAAGCTTGCCAATATGGTATCAGAAATCACAAAGATGCAATTGCTTTCTCTGCAACTTGGGCGACTGAAGGATAATAAGAAGATGAATTTCACGCAGGTCTCAGTGGCCAAGCGAAACAACGTCTTTCATGCTCTCGAAATTGCCAGGATGGCCCGAGACGTACTTGGTGCGAATGGAATCACTGCCGAGTACCAAAGCATGAGACACATGTGTAATCTCGAAACAGTGAAGACTTATGAAGGTACCCACGATATTCATACCCTGATCATCGGATCTGATATCACCGGAATACCTGCATTTAGTTAGATTGGAGTAATAAACTATGTCAAGGAAGAAGTCAATTCTGGTAATCGAAGACGACATCCAGTATGGAGAGATGCTGAAGGATGCCATGCAGCAGTTTGGCTATACAACCTATCTAGCATACTCGGCAACTGGTGGACTTGACATCATTAAACAGAAAAAGCTGGACTTAATCATTAGCGATATCAACATGCCGGGCGTGAATGGTATTGAACTGGCAGAAAAGCTGATGAATATGTATCTGGATATTCCCATTATTCTTGTTACCGGTGTGAACAGCTTTGATATGGTCAGACAAGCGCTTGAACTGGGCGTCAGCGATTATCTCGTGAAGCCGATCAAGCTCGATGAACTGCCAATCATCGTTGAGAAGAATATCGAACGGAAATATTTGGAATCGCAGAAGCTTCAGGACAATAAGGCAGAAACGCTGCTTAAAGCATTGAAAGCCTTGATGCGCGCCCTTGATGCCAAGGATCATTATACTTGTGGTCATTCCCAGCGTGTTGTTAGCCTGGCAATGTTGATGGCTGATGAGCTGGAGTTAGATGCTGACGAAAAGTATACCTTGCAGCTTGGTGCCTTCCTGCACGATATCGGTAAGATCGGGATGCCGGACAATATTTTGAAAAAGGCCGAAGGTCTGGAAGATTACGAACTAAATATTGCCAAAGACCACCCGGTTATCGGCAGTCAGATTATTGGTGAAATCGAAGAACTCTCCGAAGTTACCTCGGTGGTACGCCACCATCACGAACGTTGGGATGGCAAAGGCTATCCGGATGGCTTGAAAGGTGAAGCAATCCCCTTCTTTGCACGTATCATTGCAATCATCGACTGCTATGAAGCACTGGTATCCGATCGGGTTTATCGTAAAGGCGTCAGCCGCGATGAGGCCCTTCGCATCATCGAAAAGAACGCCGGCACACAGTTCGATCCGGATCTGGTTCCGGTATTTGTCAAGGTCATGCAGAACGAACTGGCCAATGAAACGTCGCGGGTTATCGATGAAGCCTTCATGTTCGATTTCCAGCAACAGCCGGATTCTCGCACGGCTGCCAACCAGGCTTAATTTTTTTCTACAGAGGCATTTCTAAAAGGCTATCCCATTCGGGGTAGCCTTTTTCTTTATACATCTATTTCCAAGTCGCCCACTGCGCAAAACATGCGCTACCCCTCGCCAATTCTTGCGCAACAAGTCCTTTCCACTACGCAAACAACAACACACCCACCCGCAGAAAGTCAATAATAACAATCACTTACTGAGAAGTGTAACATTTGGCACAACTTTGGTAATAACCGGCGTATAGCGAGGAGTTTTACCCAACTAATAATGCGTTAGCGCATGGCAACATGCGTTCAGGAGGAAAGTATGACATATCTGCTTCGGTATATCATCGTACTATTGCTTGCCTTTTTTGTGACGGGGCATTGTATCGAGCGTCTCTACGTGGATGATCCTCAAAATCCATGGCGAAACGGTACCGGAACAATTGAGGAAGTAGTGATTAGTGTCCGGCCGGCGGGCATCTATATGGAAGTAGGTCTGTATCTGACATTTTCGGCAGATGGCGTTTCGTTCCCGCCCAATACCCAATTGGAAACTGAGATGCGGTTCGAACTGCCGGAAAACGTCGTCGTGCATGACCTGTGGCTTTGGGTCGGGCAGGATATCATGCGAGCTGACATCCTGGATATATGGACGGCCAGCTCCATTTATAATGGTATCGTAAATCGGCGCCGAGATCCGGCAATTCTTTATAAGCGCTCGGCGATTGATTATGAGCTGCGGGTCTATCCCATGCTGCCAAATCAAACCCGCAAGGTCAAAATGACTTACCTGGTCCCAACCGAATGGAAATCTTCTTCGGTGTCAATTCCATTGCCGGCAAATATCATTCGCTTATCAAGAACATCACCGGAAACCGTTTACATTCTATATTGGGACAATGAATCCTGGGTAAATCCCCGGGTACGCGAACATCCGGCCAGCGAATTTATCTTGAACAATGATCCCTTATTTGGCGATTTTTATCGTGCCGAACTACCGCCCAATGTTGAAAACGGATCTCTCACCCTTGATGTCGACGCTCCGTTGCAAAATGGCTTTTACGTCAATCGCCTGGACAACGACGGCAGCGGGTTTTATCAGCTGGCTGTTCTGCCTTCCGCAGCACTGGACCTGCCCACAGATCGTAAAATTGCCTGTCTTTTCGATTACGATTTCTCGAAAAGCACGGTGAGCATTCAAACCGTTCTTGATGCCGCGAGAATCACATTATTAAACGAGCTGGCAGACGCCGATTCGTTCAATTTGATCTTTACCCAATTAAGCGGAACACTTCGGGCATCCGACAGTTGGTTTCCTGCCACTAGCGCTGGTATCGAGGCAGCGTTTTCAGCAGTCGGCAGCAATCCGATTTTCAACTTCTCCAACCTACCGAGCCTGCTCACCGACGGCATCCATTTCATCCAGGAAAATGGCGGCGACGGCAGCCTCTTGCTCATATCCAATACCGATCAGCTCCGCGACCAGGCAATTGCGGATGTCCAGATTAGCCAATTGCTTGCAGCGATGGATCCGATCGTGCCGGTGCATATTGTTGACTACAACAACCTGAATATCCTAACCAATACGATAGGCGGAAAGATATTCTCCGGTAATCAATATTTCTACGAAAAGCTGTCGGAACAAACCAGCGGCTCGTTTGAAAATATCAATGATTACGGCAGCTTGCTGGAAACTGTATCCGCAGTAACTGCATTGGCCGAAGCAACCATCGACGCGTTCGATTTGCACGCCCAGGTTGACAACGGGTTTACGTTTGCTCGCTTTACGCTCGGCGGATTGGCTCAAAGCATTGAAAGCAGCGAAGGTATTCTCCAGGTAGGCAAGTATTTTGGGGACTTTCCGATTACTGTTCAGGTATCCGGACTCTACCAGGGTCAGCCTTACAACCGCGAAACAACGCTGGCGGCACAGGCAATCACGCCGCATGATTCACTACTCGAGGAAGTCTGGACAGGCAATCGCATCATCAGCCTGGAAGGCGAGCCGCAAACAGACAATACGATTGAATCGATTCTTGATCTGAGCATCGATGAAAGGGTTCTGTCAATATATAGCGCCTTCCTGGCGCTTGAACCGAGCGATACGGTGTTTGCATGCACCGACTGCCAGGACGAATCCGGTTTAGTGGTGGGTATTGAAGATGATGAAGTTATTGAAAGCGATAGTTTGTTCGTCGCCTTCCCGAACCCCTTCAATAATCGAACAACCATCAAAATTCGTCTGTCCGCTTCTTTTATGCAGCAGAACGATGATATCAGCTTCAAGATATATAATACGCTGGGGCAATTAGTGCGCACCTTCCCTGCGGAGTCTTCTTCAGGCAGAGAGTATCAATTTAACTGGGATGGAGTTAATGATCATGGCCTGGAGGTTAGTAGTGGCACGTATTTCTTCGTGGTTTCTTCAGCAACGAGGCGTCAGGTGCTAAGACTGCTGTTAGTCAAGTAATTTGCGCACTTATTGCCTAACCCCCAGAGAACGCAGGTTGCCGGTTTGCTATCCGGTGATCTGCGATTTTTCTTTTTTACAAATTGGAAACCTTGCCTGATTTATCCGTATATTTGAATGTTAGTCAGCCGGTATGATTCAAAATTACGACTAGAAACAAGGATTTCACATGACCGACGCCCCCGATTATGGCAGCTATTCACTGGCCGATTTAGAAGATGCCCTGCGCCATATAGACAAAGATCGCTATCCGGACCGCGTAAAACTTATTGAAGCAGAGATTGCTCAACGCCTGCACGACCTGGAAAACCCGCCGCCCGCAGCGAAAAAAGAATCGAAGCCCAAGATCCGCTTAAAACGCAACTGGATTTCCGGACTCCTGGTGCTGGTCATTGGCTTTTCGCTCGCTGGCTTTGCCGGAAAGATGCAAGAATCCAACGCCCTGAAAGACACAACAGTTTTTGAGGATGCACTGTTCTTTGCGCGGGAAAATGCTGAGGTCCAGGGTGCTATTGGCGATTCAATTACTCCCGGCATGTTTATTTCCGGCGCAATGAGCCAGGAAGAAGACTGGAGCAAAGGCTGGCCGCCACGCATGAAGGAAGCCGGCAACTTATCAATCCCCATAAGCGGTCCCAACGGCAGCGGCATCCTCAATGTGAGTGGTGCAAAATCTGACGAAGTTTGGGAATTTAGCAAACTGGAAGTCGTGGTGGAAGGAGCAGAAAAGCCAATCGATCTGATCGACCGTACCCAGGTAGTTCAAGCCAAGAAAAAACCCGGGAAGAAGCGTGGTGGTTGGGGTGGCAAAAAATGGGGCGGTAAATCCGGCGAAAAGCTTTCAGAAGTAGATCAGCTGAAACAATCCAGCGCATATAAGGATGCCCTCTTCTATGCAAAAAACAGCGCGTCTGTGGTTGCAGCACTTGGTCAGCCAATAGAAAACTCAGAACCAACAGACGTATCCTATAGCAGCGAGCGTATATTTGGTCAAGGCCCGCCAAAAACCAAGGGCAGCACCAGCTTCAAAACAACTTTAACCGGTCAGCAGGGTCAGGCGACCCTAACCGTCACGGGCAAGCAGGACGGTCCAGTTTGGGAATTCAGCAAGCTGGAAGTGCAACTGGATACGACCACCATAGATCTTATAACCGATACAGAAATGATTGAAGCGCCGTTGGCAACAGAGGACGCGAAGAGCTGAGAGTTGAAAGTTGCCTGATCCCCGCAGATGTTCGCCAGGAGCGAACATCTGACTGCGCTATGTAACGGCTACGCCGTTTGCTGATTTGCGTATTTGCAGAATTGTCGATTTATTTCCGCCGACTGCAAATTCTTCAATCGTCAATTTTCATTCTTCAGTATCTTCCCTTCAATTTCCTCCCGCAGCGTCAGCAATTTTAACTCAGCATCATAATGCGCATCCATCATAAACGGCCTTTCAGACAAGACATAATCATATAGAAACAGATCCGTTTCCGGAAGCGACACCGACTTGAGGCGTTCAATTTCCACCCACTCCAACTGTCCTTCGTTACAGCGCCGCGCCGGATGATTATCGACATCGGCAATATAGACAAAGACCGTCCAGTTATACTTCGCCGGCGACGTTTCCACAAGCACGCCACAAAATCGCACCACGGAGACAACGATCCCGCTCTCTTCGCGAGCCTCGCGAATTGCGGCCTGCGCCGGACTTTCATGCGGATCAATCTTACCCCCTACCGGCACGTAACGTCCCACATGAGGGGGACGCTCTCGTTTGATCATCAAAAAACGATCCTGGTTTCTCAGGATTGTCAGCACGGCATTCTTTTTCTGTCCGAAGGTATCTGACATGATATTCCTCGTGTTATTTAGTCAGATGGCATTCCTCTAAAGGATGGCATCCCTTAACTTCCAGAGTATAAGTTCCAAATTCCAACAGGAAAAATTCCAACAGGAAAAATTCCAAAACCAGCGATACTGAACAAGTAGTGCTCTGCAGTTCTGTTTGGCATCCAAGGTCTTCAATTACCAGACTTTCTGTGGTTCTGATGATTTGCAATTTCTCTTGTTGGAATTTGCGCTTTATGATAAAAAAGGGCGGCCAATGGCCGCCCTTTCAATAATACAAAATGCTAAGATCTTCTCTTATTTACTGAAAGAAATAGCGCAAGCCCACCTGCATTTGCCAGCGGGAAATAATGCTCGGATCATCGATATAGGTTTCAGATGGTCCGGTGAAGTCAAAAACCGGTTCGCCGGTCGACTCATCGAAACGGTCCAATGTCAGCGGTGACAAAGCAGCCGGATTTGCCAGCTTACGAACACCCCACTCATCATTCAGCAGGTTGGCGACATTCAGAATATCAAAATTCAGCTGCATCGTGTGCTTCTGGCTGCCGATGTTGATTGCAAAATCCTGCAAGATGCGAAAATCAATATTCGAATACCAGGGATTCACGGCGCCAAAGCGCTCGGCAATTTGGCCGCGATGTTCGCTCAGGTAGTCATCCTGCTCGATGAATGCATTCAAAGCAGCCCAGTCACCCGGATCTGACAGCATGATGTCATTCTGATCTGTCGGAATGTAGATCAGGTCATTTCCCGGGTTACCGTCACCGTTTACGTCACCGGCATAAATGAAGGAGTAACGGTTACCGCCGGATGCAATGTGGCGATTCCCTTCAGCAACCTCGAAAAACAGTCCGAAGTGAGTTTCCAGATTCGGTGTCCAGCGATGGCTATAGGTGCTGGTGCCAACAAAGCGATGGCGCTGACCAAATTCCGAGAAACTGCTGCGCGGCCGATTCGGATCACTCTGCACCGGGTTACTTTGAAATAGAACGCTGGCAATCTCCGTAGAACGCAACTGACTCTTTGCTTCCATGCGTGTATATGCCAAATCTGCAGCAAGGCCATTGGCAAAACGCTTGCGAAGCTGAGCAGTTAAGCTCCAGTTATATCCGTCATCGGTATTATCCAAAACGTAAATGCCGGCACCATCCGGATTCAACTCCGGCCCGTTTTCGTCAGAGAAGAAATCCCGTCCATCCGCCAGGCGACGGACCGGCGTTCTCAGGTCGGCATTCCGCATGATAATCGCATTGATATCCTTACCATAAACGAACTCTACGGTACCCAAAAGTCCGCTGCCGAAATCCTGATCTACTGCGAAGTTGGTGGTCCAAACCTGGGGCCACTTAAAGTCCGGATCCACTGCATTCAGATCAAAAGTCTGCTGCAAAATGGCGTCATCCGATGTTGCAATCTGCTCAACATCCGGATTAAAGAACGGCTCATATAAGTTCGGGTTTGCTCCCGGGTTGGAAATGACATTACCAGCCCATACAAAGGGAATCTTGCCGGTAAAAATACCGGTTCCACCACGCAGTTGCATGGAACGGTCTCCGCCTACATCATAGTTGAAACCAATTCTCGGAGAGAGAAGCGGTGTGGCGCCCGGTAGTTCGCTCTGGTCAACAACTTCTTCGTTGTCGTCTGCATCCAATGCAATCAGACTGCGCGAGAAGGGATTGTCCACCGGATCGGTAAAGTACATCGGGACATCCATACGAAGACCATAGGTAACATCCAGTTGGCTATTGATGGCAACTTCATCCTGGACGTATAAAGATAGCTGACCAACATCAATATTTTCTCCTTTGAAGGGCGCAGTAGAAGGGGTGATCATTCCGCGAAAATCCACTGGATCCGCGGTAGGATCTTCCGGATCAATTGCTTCAAAAAAATCGGCCACTGAATCATAGGTAGATTGGCCGATGAAGAAACCATGCCTGAAGAGATTAAAAGAATTAAAAAATCCGAAATGTTCAAAGGTTACACCGGCTGTATAAACATGATTACCGCTGTAGTAACTAAAGTTGTTGGTAAACTGCCAGACATCCTGATCCAGTATATTATGGATCGAGAATGGCTCATGGCCGAGTGTTGTATATTGAACACCGTCTTGTCCGATCTCAATCGTCGGGAAGTCTTCGCTGAACGGTTCGCGGAAATCGCGGAAGCGGTTGTAACTGATGAAAAAGCGATTTGAGAAGGTATTGGTATTGGTATTTAATTCAGCGGCGATCGAGTTCAACTCGTTATTGATGCGATAACCGGATTTTTGAAAGGGCAAACTACTGGGGTTTGGTCCACGTCCGGTGTTCCGATAGCTGATAGCAAAGGGATGTGGCCCTTGCTCACGAAAAGCATCCAGGTAGCTATAGCGGACACTGAACTTGTTGGCATCGTTAAGATTCACATCAAGTTTTGCCAGCAACTTGTTGTTGTTTGTTTCGTGAATATAGTCTGCAAACGGCCCCGGGTCGTAACCATATATGCTGATCATGCGGTTCCTGATATCCTGCAGAGTTGCAGCATCCACGCGGGACACCCCAAAATCGGAGGAGCCGCCGGAACTGGCGACGAAGTTGCTGCCCGGATCATCACGGCGTTCCAGTTCCGCATTGACGAAAAAGAATACGCGATCACGAACAAGCGGACCACTTAAAGAAAAACCGGACTGGTTAAATGCCAAATCGGGATTGGCAACCACATCCTGACCGGCAACCGTATTGCCCAAAAGACTTTCGTTGCGAGTAAAGCTGTAAGCCGATGCTGTCCAATTGTTGGTACCACTCTTGGTTACAGTATTGACACCTGCACCGGTAAACCCGCCCTGACGAACATCGAAGGGGGCAATGGACACCTGAACCTGCTCAACCGCTTCATACGGAATCGGCTCGGAACCGGACTGGCCACCCGGTGAAGGATCATCCAGACCAAAGGGATTGTTAAAATAGGAACCGTCCAGGGAGATGTTGTTGTACAACCAGTTCTTACCGCCAAAGCTGTAATTGCCATCGCTACGCGGATCCAGACGAGTCAGATCGCGAGTCGAACGACGAATCGTCGGCAACTGCTCGACCTTCTCCTTGTTGACGTAGGTGGCAGCGCCGGTGCGGCTGCTGTTCATCACGTCGTCGATTTCTCCGATGACGGTTACTTCTTCACCGGCAATAACGTCCTGGCTAAGCATGAAATCGACATCAAAATCCTGACCGAGGCGCAAAAAGACATCTTCCTCGACCTTTTCTTGATACCCTACATAAGAAACCGTTACAACATAAGGTCCACCAATACGCATATTGCGAATATTGAAGAGACCGTTTGCGCGACTTGATGCTCCATAACGCGTTCCGCTTGGCTCATGCACTGCAACAACATTTGCGCCAACCAATGGGCTACCGGCATCATCGGTGACCACCCCACTCATAGAGGAAGTCGTCACACCTTGTGCCAGCATACCACTGCTTAACAGCAACGTCAACATTGCACCCATCAACACTTTTGCGGATAGCCGAATGATCACTGTCTCCAGTTTCATAGGCAAAATCCTTTCCTGTAGTGAGAGATAAAAGAGAAGCTTCCTGCTAGAACCTAACAAGTTCCATTTTAGGGATTGAAATTAGCGGTATGAATCCTCGCATTCACCATACTTAAATTTCCGTTAAAATGTTACAAAGAACAGATTAAAAAACAAAGCCTCTCATATGTTACAATTGCATTAAGCAAGTAAATTAAGCATGCCTGCGATACCTGCCGAATATAGCGAACGGGGTTGCCCTACGCGAAAGACGGCGCAGATACAAAGCTGGTCATTTATCAGGAGATGAAGCCCGAATTGCATTGACAATTTCTTTTTTTGAGAGTTTGCCAAATTGGATTTTTATTGCCTAAATTAGTGCCTTTTTCAAGGCATTCTTTCAACGCCGCCCATTACATTCTTTCGCAACTTACTGCCACTGTACGACTAATCACAGGATCTGCCCAATGAGCGACAAAAGCTTTCCAGCCAAATTTAATTTCCTGAAAGCAGCCACTGCCCTGAAGCGCGTTAAGGCACAACAAAGTGCAGTTGAATTGCTGCTTGATCAATATCAGAAGTCGAAGCCGCAAAGGGATGAGCTTGCCGGAGATGCCGTCTACGAGCAACTGCGAGAACAACTAAGCGACGCCACAACGATTTTCCCGCTGTCAGCCGTGCAGAAAGATATCTATTTTTCTGATGCCGGGACTGCCGTTTTGCCGAACGCGATCAAGAATGCACTGGTTAATTTGAAAGCTCGCTTTGTGGTTCGTCCCGGCTCTTTGGAAGACCTGCAGCGCTTCGTAAAGTATGCCCATGAGTGGAAAATTAAATACACTATTCGTGCAGCAGGCAGTTGGCCATTTGGCGGTTCAATTCCTCTCAACAATGATATCGTGCTGGATTTATCCTATCTAAATTTCTATGACATTGATAGCGAGCAGGCATTGCTGACAGTAGGTCCAGGAGTTCTCTTCGCGGATATGCGCAAAGAATTGCGCCAGCAGAAACTTGCCCTGCGCCAGGAAATCACCAATCCAAACTCCGGCACTATCTGCGGATGGGTCGTTACGGGAGGGTTAGGTATTGGCGCCTATAAATACGGCCCGGTACGAAACTCCGTTGAGGCAATATTCCTGCTAAAGCCGGACGGGGAATGGGAAATTCTCGATCAACAATCACCACTCTTTAATCGGGTATTCGACAGTGAAGGTCAGATTGGTATTGTCGCCGGCGTGGTCTTAAAAGTGAAGCGGGAATCTTTTGTCTCGAAGCCATACGCTTTTTCGTTTACTGAGACTTCACACGTCCAGCATTTCATCGAACATATCGAAAACTGGAAATTGACCCCGACCTCCATCCTCTATTTCGACAATCAGTACGTCCACACGACCTACAAGCTGCAGAAGGAAAAGCATCAGAAAGAATTGGATAAAGCGCTGTCCTCTGAAGATGAATTACGCATCCGCCGCGAACGCCGCGCCCTGGAGATCATAGAAAAAATGCGTGAGCTATCCAATATCGTGGTCATGGAGTTTGACACCCAGGAAGACTATGAAGAAAGTTTGCGCCATGCCTTTTTTAATTCCAGGGATGAAGACAGCCGCTACCAGGATATCCCCTTTCGCCGTTTGTCAGCAGAGCTCGCCCACAAATTCTGGGAACATCGCTATGCGCCGGTGGAGATGAAGTCCAAAGGGCCGTCGATGTTGGTCAGCGAAACCATTCTGCCGCTGGATGCTTTTTCCAAATACATTGACTTCACCCGCTCTGCAATTAGTGGCTGGACCAGCAATCCAGTGAAGACGGAAGCACACTTTTTACAGAATGGCGAGATTTTGATTCAATCGATCATCCTTGCCGACACCACTACCTGGCGCCATAAAATATACCTCGGCCTGGTGCCCTTTATGACCGAAGCATCCCTGCACCTTGGCGGCAAACCGTACGGCACCGGTATCTGGAATTTACCATTTCTGAAAGCACTGTCGCGAAATGGCGGCAAGCAGCACATCGACGCCCTTATCGATTTGAAACAAAAATTTGATCCGGCCAATATTGTCAACCAGGGCAAGTTCATCAACAAGAACGGCCGCAAAATGGCACTGGGGTTATTCCAGCGCTCCAGCAGCCTGCTCGGATTCATGACCGGGCTTCTTTACAAAGGGCGTGAAAAGAGAAGCGGTATCTCGCTGCTATCACTCGGCCGCGCCCTCTGGCGAGTCAATGCCGCTGTTTTCCCAACGGTTGTCCCACCGGAACTCCGCGCACAGCGCCATCCGCTTTTGGAAATCAATGATGCCTGCGCCGAATGCGACAGCTGTGAACATGTTTGTCCAACAAGCGACGTTTTTGGTATGTCCGGTCTGGCCACGCCGATTACTCGCCGCAAAACCGCCAATCGTATTGCCAATGGGGAACAGATCGATCAGATCGAAGCACTGGGTTTCCTCGTCTGTACTCGTTGCGATAACTGTACGCGCGTCTGCCCAACTGACATTCCCCTAACCGATATGTTTGATTTGGTTGAAGAAGATCCCAAATTCAAGGCGGCACTGGGTTTAAACAAACAGGAAAAAGACCGGTTTGTCGACCGTATGTGGGAAGTTATGAAAGAAAGCCCGCTCTATGTTGATCATACACTCGCGGAACAGAAAGAAGACAAATCTCACTTGCAGCACGGACTGGAAATTCACTATCCACGCGGATATGCCTATTCCGAGCTTTTTATCGACCCGGAAACCTGCATCAACTGCGGTATGTGTGCCCACGAGAATGCCTGCATTTACGGAGCGCGACAGGGCAATCCCCGCGAGATGCCGGAGTTGATCGACGAGAACTGCGCCCTCTGTAATGCCTGTATTAATTTCTGTCCGCAAAACAAGGCAGTGCAAATGGAGCGCGACCACATCCAGGAACTCCTCGATAACGCGGTTGACAAGGACGAAAAACACTATTGGGAAATCGAAAAAAGCTTCCTACGCGATACCACGACCATCCAGCGTTCCCCTCAGCTCACGGACATGTCTGATGTATACGTCACCGATGTCATCCTGATGGAAATCGACAAAGAAGCATCAACCGGGCAGATTCCGGTTTCCGGCATGGGCCAGGGCGATCGTCACATGGGCATCGGATTCGACGCAGAACGCTTTTCACATTTCCACATTGTAGGCCCGGCGCAGAACCGACTGCACGAGGGTGATCCCGATGAAGAACTCTCCGTTAAAATTGGCCGGCGCTATCGCTACTGCAAATTCGATGAAGAAGGCAATTTGCAAAATCCCCCGCATCCCAGCATCAAATTGAAGTCGCCGATGTTGTTCAATTCCGTTCGTTTGCGCAGCAACGGCCGAGCTGAGCTGGCCTTTATTAAAGTTGCAGCCGCCCAGGACACGCTTGCGGTCATCAAGCTGAATCGTATTCTTGAACATTATGATTTCTTCCTGGAAGAAGGGGGTATGGATCGCCTGCCACCGGTAGTTGTACCACGTGTTGACCATGAAATGCTTGACCATATGCGCATCAATCCAAATATGCGCCGTGAGTTGCTGGAGGACCTTTGGCGAATGCCAATGTTCGAAATTACCCCGCACAACGACATGGCACAGACCATTAACTTCATTCGTGAATCAGCGGTTTCTCTTCACAATGCTTCACCACTCATCAGCGGCTTCATTGCGGTTTCCGAATATGACATTGTGGCCGGTGAAATGGTACCGGAACTCAAGGCGACCATTGAGGCATTCATGAAACTGGAAGTGGAAGTGCTGCATATTCACGGCTTGCGCAACAAAGACCAATACTTCGTCACTTCAGAAGCTGTACGCACCATTCACCATTATCTCATTAACAGCGGCCGGCGTCATGCGGTTTCACTGGTCGCATCCGGCGGCATTCGTATCGCCTCCGACAGTCAAAAAACTGTCCAGCGCGGCGCCGAGGCAACCTTGCTGGACTTTGCCGCTTTGCTGGCGCTCGATCCCTATGCATATCAGGCAACTAAGGAAGGTAAAACCACAACAGAGAAGCTGATCAATATGGATGTGGATTGGGCGGTGGAGCGCCTGATCAACCAAATGGAATCACGCAAGGTGCAAATCCTGGAAGTGCTTGGAGCTTCCGGTTTCAAGGACATAAAAAAGACCGTCGGTGAAGAAGGACGGTTGATCGATTTCTACGAGTTGGAAGAACGCATTCAAAAAAACATTTTTGAAGCCGGCAAGAAAGTTTCCGACAACGAGCAGCTCAATGCCGAATTAATGAATAGCGAGCCGCTGCCGGAGAAAGCCTCGCCGGAATATGCAGACTTGAAATCGCGTCTGCAGCCGCTGCGCTCGCCACATCATTTCTATGAATTGGGTGAAATCAATCAAACAGTTTATCAGCGCGACCACGTTTGGCCGGGCGATCTGATTCGCACCGTTGGCCGTATGGCGGCCGGCGACCCGGAAATGGCGTATTTGAAGAATGTAAAAGCAACCGGTTTATTAGGGGATGGCTTTGACGTGATGAAGATTCTCTACCAACGGGATCCGGACAACATCCCGGACAAAGATCTGGCCGGTATCAGCACCGCACTGCCGCTTGATAAAGACCTGGTTCTCAGCGCTCCCTGGATGTTCGGCGGTAAATCAGTGGGGTCCATTGGACTCGATACCTGGCGCTCTCACGTGATCGCCTCGCGCGAATTAGGCATCCAATATGATACCGGTGAAGGTGGCTACCCCACCAGCTTCTTCCTCAATCGGAAAGGCGAACCGATTTTCTTTGATGATCCCCAAATGCAGATCATCAAGGGGTTCTTTGAGCACGACCGGTACTACACCTGTAAAGAAATTAAGAAGATACTTCACGATAACAATATCGATCGGCTTGACCACCGGGGCATTTATGAAATCCTTGATAGCTATCCGGAACTACAGCCCTTCCTTTATTATGAAGTCATCGGTGAAGCGGATGAGCCATATATCTCCACAGAGCTAAAAACCGGGCTCTTTGGTGTCACCAAGGAAACCATTAAGAAGGCGCGCCGGGTAGTAATTGCCTATAGCCAGGGCGCAAAAATGGGCATTGGCGGCCATATCCTGGCCGGTAAGGTAAACAAATTGGTATCTTACCTGCGTGGCATCCAAGGCCTGGAAGAACTAAATAGCGAACGTATCCGCGCACTCATTGAGCGGATTGAAGCCATTGAAAAGCAGCAGAAACATCCGCTGCAGGATGTCGCTAAAGAGGCGAAAAATGCCTTTATCAAATCGCATGATGATCAGGAGATCTATCCGGAACTAAAAGAATGGATCTGGAAGCTACAGCAGAAAGCGTACGAACTCAATCTCGACAATCAGCTAGATCCGCTGGAATTTGAGAATCTATTACGTTTGAGCGAAGAGGTAATTAATCTTTCGTATACCAGTGTCATTTCGCCCTTCCCATTTCACAATTGCTACTCAATTGAAGATGTGAAGTCCTTTATCGACATGGTGCGGATGATCAATCCGAAAGCGGTGGTATCCGTTAAAGTATCTCCGTCCGTCGACATCGAATTTATTGCTGCCGGGCTGGCGCGAATTGCCCGGGACAACACCAACGAAGTTCTGCGCCACAAGGTCGCCGAAGTGGAATCGGCGACGCTACAGCTTAGCGATGAACTTGCGGAATATGCCCGCAAATACGGTATGAAGATCGAAGTCTGGCTGGATGGCCCCCGCGGCGGCACCGGCGCCTCTCCCAATATCATCAAAGGCCAAATGGGAATGCACATCGAATATGCCATTCCCCTCATTCATGATCGCCTGGTTCGTGATGGCTTGCGTAATCATGTCAAGTTCATCGTCAGCGGCGGCATTCGCACCTATGAAGACGTTATCAAGGCCATCGCCCTCGGTGCAGACGGTGTCATTTGGGGCACCGCCCCATTGGTGGCCATCGGCTGCGACCGCAATCGTAACTGTCACGATGGCTGCTCACGTGGTATCGCCACCAGCAACCTCATTATGCAGAATCTTCGTAACGTGGATCTGAACAGCCGTCAAATGATCAACGCCTTCCTGATGATGCAAATGCAGATTATTCGTGCTTTGGCCGGGCTCGGCTTGAAGGACATTCGTGAATTGCGCGGCCGCTATGATAAAATCCAGTGGATTGGCCTGAAAGAACGGGTTGATTTTCGCATTCGTCAACGACAGGAACATTCTGCGAATCGAGAGGCGATCATCGCCCAGGAACCGGCACATCAAACCGGTCAGACAAACTGTGGTGTGGCAGCGATCATTGGCACTCACAATGTGCCAAGCTACGTGCTGGATGAAGCCCTTGCGGCAATGAAAAACCGCGGGATGGATGGCGTTGGTGTCGGTAAAACCCTCTGCTTTCCCGATTACCCACACCACTATGCTTTCCGGGTAATGGTCAAGGGACGCCTCCAGGTTGATTTCGAGAAGGAGCTTCGGAGTGATGAATTCAAGGCAGGTGATGAAGCAGAACTTCGCAAGCTGAGCCGGGCAAAGACCCTGGAATACCGCTATGCTCTTGCTGAAAAAATTCGCAAAATATATCTCGAACCGTACTTCGATTTTAGTGGGGAAACAGACGCACGTAAGATCCGCGAAAGCTATAAAATGAATGATGGCGTTGAGCGGGATTATCGTGAATTTGGCAACCCTAATACCGATCCCGGTGACATTTTCCGCTATTTCGTGCGTGCCAAGGAATCGGTACTCACCGACTTTATCGAGAATCAAATCCTGGTCAGCCCGCGCTACGAATATATCCGCGAATGGTATCCGAATGTCACCCTGGATAATTACAGCATCAATATGCACTTCATGCAGAAGACGGAAGATCTCTTCGTTTTCGACTTGGCCAACAGACTGACTCAAAGCCTGTACGTGTGGGACCCGGAAGACAGCGACTGGCAAGATTTTGTGAAGGGCAATGCAGCCTTCGATGAATACCGATCCATTCTCGCAGAAGCCGATCCGTTGGCGGAGAACAATCTGGAATCCTACGCCGAAAGCTATTTGTATCTGATGCGGAATTTTGCTGAACAATTCCCGCAAGGGCGCTTCGGCAATAAGTGGCATGGCCGCTCGCATAAAGTTGCAGCGGTGATGTCTTGCGGACAGAACTTCGCCGTTTGGAAAACGGCAGGACGGGAAATCCCCTGGGAAACGCCGGCATCGCCAAACAACATTATCCACGTTCGTTTGGCAACCGGTTCGGTAGTAGAACAAATGAACGCGCATCCGTTCTGCAAGATCAATACTGCCTTAACGCATAACGGCGAAACAACCAATTATGAGACCCTCAAGCAGCGGGTTGAACAGTTTGGTTTACCAACTCTTGCAACGACAGACACGGAAGTGGCATCATTAAAATTTCACCTGCTGGCGGACGAGCTGGAATATCCTGTTTGGGCGCTTTTCGAGAGCTTTTCTCCGACCACCGGAGATGACCTGGCCCTGGTACCGGAAGAAATGCGCGAACAGCTGGAAGAAGTTCAGCGCGTAGAATTTACCAGTTCACCGGACGGTCCTTATCAGTACCTTTGCTTGCGCCACTTGCCGAATCGCTACCTGACTGAGCGAGTCGATCTCAAAGATCCCGCAGATTTGCGCCCCGGCACCACAGCAATTTACTACGATATCAAGGATGGTAAAAAGACTGCCTTCAGCATCATTTCTTCAGAAGAGCAAGCAGCCCGCAAGATGCTGGAGCTCCTGGACGCCGACGGTATTATTGACGGCGCAGAACCAGATCATGTTTTAGTGAGCAACGGAATGATCAATCGCTTCGAATATAATTCGAAGGGAGAGATCACCAACTTCACGCTGATCGATCGCTACGGTAAAGACATTGATATCAACCCCGGTGGTGAACATTATAGCTATCGTCGCAATGATTTGGTGATTCCCGAAAATAGCGCAGACGTGCTGAAAGCTATGCAGGCCGAACAAGCGCGCCTAAATCACTTTATTCGTGAACAATTACCGCAATGGGACTTCCATACCTATCGCTGGGCGCTGACGCATGTCATCAACAATTACCTGGAAGGCAGGCAGGATTTTCCGAAGGCGCGCCTGCATAGCGCCGAAGACGTCATCGATTTCCTGACCTGGTTTATTGACTATCTTCGCACGATGGAAACCGGTAACAAGGCAATCAGTTCTCTGATTGACATCACTCGCTCCCTGCTCTATCACTTCCTCGACATTATTGCTCGCAAGGAATCGGAGCGCTGGGTGAAACTAGCCTTTGGTTTCGAGAACATTCCGACGCCGAAAGATGCGGCTCAGCAAAAACTGCTGATCGACGCAACCGGCTTCGAGCCGGAGGGTATCGATGCCAATCTCTGCCTCTCGGCCCTTCTCCGTGACGCCTATGATCTCGGATGGCGCAATTTTGTTCTCTATCGGGTCAGCGGGCAACGCTTGATCTCAACCGCGGTCATGGGCAGCGGAGATACAGACGACGTGACTGTCGATGTATACGGTATTCCCGGCGAATATTTTGGGGCTTTCATGCAAGGGGGTACCGTTCGCACGCACAGCAACTCGCAGAACTTTACGGCGATGGGCATCCATCATGGTCACCTGCACGTCTTCGGAAATGCCGGCAAGGTCTGCGGTTATGCCTCCAAGGGCGGCAGCATCTTCATCCTCGGTGATATTGTAGATCGCGCCTGGACCAACTCGGTAAACGATCCGCGCTGTCAACCGCTGGAAATTTCCATTCTCGGTAGCGCCAGCAAATACGCCGGCGAATCCCTGATGGGCGGCGATTTCTTCTTTGGCGGACTTTACTTCGACGAAACCGGACAATTGCGCGTCCAGGATCGCCCCTATCGCGGCACAAAAATGATGGGCGGCGCGTCTCGCGGTAACATGCTTTTCTTCGATCCCAACAACCGCCTTGATCCACATCAATATGTCCATGGTAAACTTGGTGAACTGGATGACGACACCTGGGCTTACTGGAAAGAACGCGTTGAAAAGACCCTGGAATTGGCAGGTGTAGAAATCCGTCGCAAGGACGGCCGCAGTTCGTTCATAGCTGATGGCATAGACTACGAAATTGAACCCGGCATGTTCAAGCTGATGCTCCCGAAAGGTGGCTTGAAAGGATATGAGTCGCATTAAAATCTGCAAATCAGGAAGCTTGCAAATCTGCAATAAACGACTACCGCGAAGGAAGCAAAGACTCGCGAAGTCACACGAAGAGAAAAGAAAGGTATCTTAAATTCTTCGTTCGTGGCCCTTCGCTGTTCTTGGCTACCTTCGTGGTAATTTTTTTAAAAACCGCAAAGCACGGTTTTTAGCTGCGCGCACATTCCAAATCTCAACTTCCCCTATCATACACGCTTAGCAGATCCGGCGCACCACCGGGTAGAGCGATCCTAGAATCCGGGCCATCCGGACGCCAAGAGCAAATCTACGACATATACACGTACAGGTTAGTCATGAAACGACGAGAAGCGAACTCCGTTCTCATCTTCTATTTCCTATTGTTAATTTTTTCCTGGGCATCACTAATGGCAGAAGGCGTTATCGATCCTGGTTTTGGGCCGAACTATGCCTATTACAGCAGCCAAAAGGAGATAGCCGGAAACACCCGGCAAGTGATTCATTTTCTGGCGCTTAATCCATATGGGGATTTATCGGTATCCGGCGAGGTTGTTCTGCCGGAAGACTATGGGACAACCAACCTATATCTTGCCGGAAGAGATACATTTCGGATTGTATTTAAACAACACGACATTTTGATCGATCTGAAAGATTTACAGAATCCACAATTGCTGGCAGCGCGCAACGGCGTGCTGCCCCGGGACAAGCGCGCCGCAATACGCGCCAGACGCCGCTATTTAAGGCAACAGGTTGTCGGTAAGCATATTTTTCGTTATCAATACTCGAATGTGCGCCTGGATGATGGCTACTATAGCGCCCATATGTTTCAACGAACGACCGAAGGCGAGAAACAGCCCAGCGCCTTTCACATAATTGGCTCTGCGACAAAGCGCTGCGAGTTTCCACAATGGCCGGTTACCTCGCCGGGCAGTTGGCCAACACCGCTGGAAATTGACGTCGACGACACCAGGATCAGCGGCGAATTTCGAGCAATGGTCCGCTTCCTGCGCAAGCAAATTATTCCCGGGCGACGTTATACCAAGGGCGCATCAATTTATGGTGACCTCTATTCCACACCGGCATCGTACGACAAAGCCGGGATGATTTTTAAACATCCGAGCCTGCGCCGCAAAATCGACAAAATGATACGGGAATTACCTAAGAATATCCGCCATTTTAGCTGGCAGGGTGAAGCGCCGTATGGGCTTCTCTTCGCCAACAAGCGAATTTTGGGTGAATTGCCAACGTCATTTTATGATAACATCGCAGACCGTTTCGATTTTTTGACCCCTGAAGCTCATTTTTCAGGCTTCAAAAGCGGTTCCATCGTTAACGCCAAACTGGCGATCAATCCCGATGGGTCGCTGGGATTTAATGGAGATTGCAATCTGGTTTTCAAACTGGACGAAATGCCGGATTATGACAAACGCACGATTCTCTTCGGACTGGCACGCAATCCGCGGATGCGGCTTGTGCCCCACCCAATTCGCTATCTCAAGCAGCCATCTGCAAATGACAGCGACATATCCTTCCTACTCCAGGTCGGTGAAACAATGCAAGAAATAGCCACCTGTGAAAGCGACATTAGCCGCATCGTGAAAACTGACAAGGGCATGTTTCTCTGGGATGGTGGGGAAAGACGCGCCGGATTGACAATGGACTTTGAGGCAAGTGAGAATTTCTGGCAGAACGTGATTCGCTGGGATTCCCGGGACCAGAAATATTCCATCTTCTACATCAAGGAAGGTAATGAAGAGGCGGGTAAGGTCGTACTTTGGCTTCTCGATCGTGTCAACTGGCAATTGCACGAACTGGGTATTCTGGAGCGGCTATCCGGTATATAATAATACCGAACAGCCTCGCTCCGGACTCTTTTACGGATCGACGATAATTATTTTGGCGTCCGAGCCTTCAGTCAAGATGTGCCTGCCGTGCGATTCGCTCGTTTCGCTATCAGCTAATTGCGGAATGAATACTTGTATGTTAAGTGCAAAAGAACTGGAGTCAGGTACAACCTCCGGGGCGTTACCAGTCCACCAAAGCGGCAAATCATATGTCTTGGCATTCGGTATGATATTGTCCGTGATCGGTTGGGCACATAACAAGGTTGGCTCAAGAAAGCTAATTGTGCCAGGTGAGTTTTGCTGCTCTTCCACGACGCTATCCGGTAGCGTGACCGGGCCAAACGACAGCGCAACCATCAAAGGATGTTGCACCTGATCCATTGAATGATTAATACGGGCCGGACGCACAATCACTTCCAAACTCTGCCCCGCACGGCAGACCTCAATTTCATTACTATCACCTACGGCATTATCCTTGCCGGCAATCACAGTAAAAAGATCAATCTGAATTTCGTTTCCCGACTTCCATGCGGGTGATACCACAACAATGTTCGTACTGTCTTCAACACATACACGGTTCCTTGCAGAAACTACGGCGTCGACAACATTCTTCTCGACCATTTCCCCTCCTCAGGTTTAGTTTAGGGTTGGTTACTACTATAGCAGTCTATCGATTAACAATAGAGTTGAATTCAGCATCTTCGCGAAATTCAGCAAATACCGATGACGATGCAACCTGAGATGGCGGATATCCGCTGTCAATCGCTTTCGCCAGATATCTAAGCATTTGTGTACGATTTCCTATGTTTTTGTAGACAGAGGCAGCACGAAAAAGGAATTCAGAGTTATTCGGAGAAATTTCCAATGCTTCCTTTATTCGAGCAAGCGCCATCCCGTCATTTTCCAGGCTCGCATAGTAAACTGCAAGGTCAGTCAATATTTCGGCATTGTTTGGGTTTATTTCCCTTTGGATTTCACCAAGCTCAATGGCTCTCAAGTAGGCAGAATCTGCCTGAGATTGCTGTTTTTCATCCCAAAAATAGCTAGCCGCTAAATTTCCCCATACTTGATAATCATTGTCGTTTAGCGCCAAAGCCTGCTCGAAATTTTGGGCTGCCCGGCTATATGACTTGTCGGCAAAGTAGATCATTCCCAGATTCGAATAAGCAATATAATTGGGCTTCACTTTGATTGATCGCTCAAACATTTCTTTCGCTTCGGCTGTTCGATCAAGTAAAAAATAAAGCCCACCCAAATTGGTAAGCGCTCGGTTATTTAGCGGTGTTAGGTCTACGACATATTGAAACTGCTCGGCTGCTTTTTGATATTCGCCTTTGCGGTAGAAGTAGAATCCATAGTGATAGTAGCCTGCCCAGTAATTTGGACTCAGTCGGATTGCATTCTGGTAGGTTGTTTCAGCTTCATCATATCGCTTTTGATCATTATAAACCCTGGCAACAGCAACATATGCATCTATATTGAGCGGATCGATATCCAGCACCCGACCAAAAAAATCAAGTGCAGCCCGGTAGTCGCCGGTCCCATGAGAAATCCGTCCCAGGTTGAGATATGCCCTTCCCAGTTTCGAATCGATCTTCAGGGCCTGGTCAAGACTGTTTCGAGCCATTTCCAGCCAACCGATATCTTTAGTTAGTTCAAATTTCCTCCAATAAGCTTCGCCCAAACCGGCGTAGGCCATTGAATAGGCTGAATCAAGTTCAATAGCCCGGGAAAACACATGCACGGCAGCTTCAACATGCTGTAAATCTCGATACTCGACAAGATACCCTTGGCCCTGCAAAAAATACTCTAAGGCTCCGGGAATCAGGGTTGCCCCGGCAGTAATTGCATGGCGACTTTGCGCATCCAATTCAACATCAAGCATATTTGCCAGCTCGAATACAATTCGATCCTGAAAATTCAAGGAACTGGTTAATTGCTCAGTAATCACTCTTGAGTCAAGTTGCCGCTGCAATTGCGGATCAATCAGGTTGAGTATAAGGCGCACCTGATTTCTCTGCCGCTGTATACTTCCATCAAGCACCAGATCTACATTGTATTGCTCATATGCCTCTGTCGCGGTTTTGATCTTGCGTTTCCGGACTTCAGCGCTTGGCACAACCCAAAAGGATTGTTGGAATTGATCAAGTTGTGACAATTTGCTTGTTAGCGTTTCAGTTAATCCATCGCATAAGCGTTGTTGATCCGAAGATTCCGACAAATCCATAAGCGGCAGGACCAGGATATGTCGCTTTTCCAGACTTGAGATAGGCGTTCGTCCGCTATTATCGAAGGATCGTTGCCAAACAAAAAACATAGCGATTATCAGCATCGTCACGAGAATGAAATATTTGTAAAGGGGTTTTCTACGGATAGGCTTGGGATCAGGTTGCGCAGATAGCACAGTTAGTGATTGCACCTCGGGATTATGATGGATCGCTTTGAGCAACATCTTAAGATCTGTCGCGGACGCCGGACGCTTCTCAGAGTCTTTATTGAGACAATTTTCAACTATCTGCGCCAGTTGAGGTGGAATTCCAGGTGATATATCCAAAAGTGACGGTGGGGATTCGCTAACAATCTGATAGATTATTGCCTGTTCATAATGTGCATCAAACGGCCTTCGTCCACTTAGCAACTCATAGAGAATCACGCCCAGGGACCATATATCGGTAGCTTTAGTGACTTCATATCCCTGTGCCTGTTCAGGAGACATATAGTTAATCGTCCCAACAACAGATTGTTCTTTGGTTATCCGCGACGCTTTTGACAATCTGGCCAAACCAAAGTCAAGTATTTTAATGCGATCATTTTGGTCGACCAGGATATTTTCCGGCTTCAAATCCCGATGTATAATCCCGACCTCATGCGCACATTCAAGGCCGGCACAGATTTGAGCCGCAAACAACAATATTTTTTGATAATGAGCGGGAGTAAGGGTCTTGGGATGAATCTTATCAATATCCTCGGCGAGTGATCTGCCGGAAATATACTCCATTGCGATAAAGGATCGATTGTCGACCTCACAAATATTATATATAGTGACGATATTAGGATGGTTCAAAGAAGCTGCAATTCTTGCTTCCCGTTGAAAACGTTCCTGTAATGAAACATCTTCGATCATATCAAGCGGGAGCGCTTTCAAGGCAACTTGACGCTGTAGCTGCGCGTCTTCGGCCAAGTAGACCTCGCCCATACCACCTTGAGCTATCTTGCCAAGAATCCGATACTGGGAACTCGTTTGACCGATCACAACCCCCTCTTTGGTATTGATCGTCGGAGAAACTATATAAATGCGCAAACTGGATCAGCAATAGAAATGAGTTTCAGGAATGAATCACTGTTTAGTGCTTGAGCACCATGACAAATATATATAAAACCAATCAAAACACCTAATTCAACAACCAAGCGGCGAGTTCGACACTCAAGATCAATAAAGCGGCATCGACTCGTCAATTTCCCGCGCCCAGGCCAAAATTCCCCCTTGTAGATTCTTCACGCGAGCAAATCCCATCTCTTTCAGCCGGTTCACCGCTTTTCGACTCCTAGCCCCGGATTTACAGTGGACAATGATATCCTCCGTAGTACTCAACTGATGCAGATGTTCCGCTATCTGACCAAGAGGAATTAACCTCGCCACTTCCAGATGGCAGATTTCATATTCATGCGGTTCACGAACATCGATGACCAGGGGCGGGTTTTCACCCTTCAGCAAGGCATCCAGTTCAGTCACCGTGATTTCGTCACTATAGTTTTCTACAGGCGTTTGGCTTATTCCGCAAAACTGTTCATAATCGATGAATTCCGTGATACTAGGATTCTCGCTGCAAATGGGACATTTCGGACTTCGTCGAAGCTTCAGTTCACGAAAAGACATACCAAGTGCGTCAAACAACAATAACCGACCGATCAGCGGATCTCCCTGTCCGAGAATCAACTTGATCACTTCCAATGCCTGAATGGTACCGATAATGCCCGGTAGCACGCCCAATACACCGCCTTCTGCACAACTCGGGACCATGCCGGGCGGAGGCGGCTCCGGATACAGGCAGCGATAACATGGGCCATCTCCGGCATTAAACACCGATGCCTGCCCCTCGAAGCGGAAAATGCTCCCATAGACATTCGGTTTTCCAAACATTACACAGGCGTCGTTTACCAGATAGCGCGTCGGAAAATTATCGGTGCCATCGGCCACAATATCGTATTGGCTAACCAATTCAGCGGCATTTTCAGAAGTAAATCGCGCTTCATAGGTATCAATTTGAATGTGAGGATTAACACCAGTCAGGCGTTCCCGGGCTGAGTCAAGTTTGGGACGCCCGACATAAGATTCAGCGTGCATAATCTGGCGCTGCAGATTTGAAGCATCGACGACATCAAAATCAACCAGGCCGATTCGGCCGACACCGGCAGCGGCCAGATAGAGCGCCAACGGAGAACCGAGCCCACCGGCGCCAATTAGCAAAACACTTGCTTGTTTTAGCTTGAGCTGACCTTCCATGCCCACTTCCGGCATGATCAGGTGTCGGCTATAGCGGCTAATTTCCGCATTAGACAGACCCAGCGGCGGTGCCTTATCACTCATGCTTCAACTCCCTCTTACTGATTCCGCAATCGACGGAAAAATTCGACGCTTCGGTCAAGGCTACCCGGCATCACAAAGGGATTGTGGCCAGCACCTTCATATAGGTAGCCTTCAAATTCCGGGGCACTTCGGCCCAGTTGATTGGACATAATGTCGATCAATCGCTCCCCCTGGCTCACATAGACCACACTGTCTGCGGTACCATGATGGACCTGCAGGTTCGGCAGTCGGTCAGCCCAATATACAGGCGAACGCCGCACAAGCTCAGGACGAATGTCAGCTACAGTGGACGCGCCGTTCAACAACGGCGTCACAAAATTATCGTTGATATAATCACTCCCGGGCAAGTCCCGAGGATTGCCTTCCAGCGCCTCAATCGTCACTTCCTGTACAAATTCTCCAAACCAGTCAGTTGGCCCAAAGAACTCAACAACCGCATCAATTCGTGGGTCACGGACAGCCATCAACAAACCAACGCCGGCCCCGCGACTAAATCCGATCAACCCAATTCGCTCCGGATCGGCGGCCGGCTCGATATCAAGCGCAACATTGAGCAATGCCAATCCATCATCCACGTCAAAGTCCCAGGGACTGGCCGGTCCTTCAGACAGATAGGTCACACCATCAACTGTTAACGGCTCAGAGCGGAAGGATGGCATTACGTAAACGGCAGAGTCGACGATGCTTCCTAAAACCAGCGGAAAGAAGCCGAGGGTCAAAGACGCATTTTCGCCCTGATCTCCACCATGGCTCCAAACGATAACCGGTAAACTTCCCGGATCACGGTTCAAAGGCGAAACGACGGCGCCATAGTGTTTCACGCCGGCAACGCTGTGCGATACAACCTTTACTGTAGCAGGACTGGGTCCAAGGTCTATCGAATCAACCGCCACAATTTCCAGATCCTGCACGGAGACATCACGCGTGCTCCATTCGCTAAAGACGGCATCTATTTCAGATTGCGATGGCGGCGCAAACAATTGCGTTACGTTTACACCATTAACAATCTCGTCTCCACTTGCTTGCGGCTCAGTCGACATATCACTACATGCAAACCACAGCATTACGGAGCTATACATCAGGAGAAAAATGATCCATTTTCTCACGGCAGGCACCTCTTGTTTCGTAAAATATGGGGTTGACCACCCATCCCAGACAGCCAATGTAGGGCAAACTATGCATTAATCGCAAAGATAATTTCTGCCGATTATGCTTATATTCATTTATATTTACACAGGGTTGGACAGATCAAACGCTACGCTAACAGGACCTGAAAATGCCACGCACAATAGAACGGGTGGGAATTTATTGGTACCCTCCGATAGAGCTCTATGAGCTTATGGAGCAAACATGGAACGGCGACTTGAATGACTACGAAGCCTGCCAGCTCATCTACAGTCACCAGGGTGATTGCAGAATTTGGCGGCCGCACATGACCCTGCTTGACGCCGTCAGCATTTTATCGGATGATATGCCGGCTTTTCGTGAAGCGGTAAGCAAGGTGCTACAGGAATACTTACCCATCAGGCTAAACAATCCGCATATCCAACAAACCGGCTGGGGTAACAACACCTTTATCTCCTGGGACGCTGACCATGCAAGAAACCGTCTGAAAGAGATGCGCCATGTCTTGCTGGAAGCCGCGCGAGACTTCATTGTTGTTGAAGCGGTTAGTTGGGAAAACATCAGTCAGGTTGATCGCTTGTTGGAGCTGGAAGGCGATAAAGTTGATGAGGATTTCAGAACAGGATTGAAGCGCCTGGAAAAGCTGCTGACGAAAGATCCGCTGCACTTGATTCATGCACCGAATATCCCTCTTGCCTGGTATGTGCGTAGATTGGCCGACGGCAAGGATCTCAGCAATGAATCTTTACCTTTTGCTGCGGATCCTCATATTTCAGTTGCTACCGCCGTTCCGGATGAGGATATCGCCATGCGCATTCGGCGAAAGCTACCGGAAGTGCCACCCTGGCGCCATGTTCTCGAGCATCCGGGATATCACTGCATCGAAGAAGCCTTTCTGGTTCATCCGGCGCCAACCGGTACGCCGCCAATTACCGTTTCACTAATAGATCGCATTACCCAGGAAAAACGTGTTGAAAAGAGACCGCGCTGGCAGCGCGGGGACAAGTTGCCGGTTGCGATATCTCGTAACACCACCCTGGTTGCATTGTATGGTCGAAAGGTAACAGCACTACAAGTCCTATTGAGCAATTTGCAGCAAATGATTGATGCCGAGCTGGGAGAGGCCTTCAGCGCTTATCCGACCGAGCAAATTCACGGCACAATCTGTGGCCTCGAAGGCAAGCGGCTACACGACCAGATTATCAACAGCAATTTTGCGGCTATGCAGCAGACGATGCGGACAATTGAATTTAAGAAGCTGTTTGAAATCCTTAATGACACAGAATGCCTGCCAATCAAAATCCGCTTTGGTGGCTACCAGGAAGGACATGAATATGGTTTTACCAGCCGCGGTTTTCCGCCCTATGAACGCTCCTTTATCTTTACCGGGCGAACAGCATTGATCATTGGCTGGCCAATTTACCACACCTTGCGACGCCCTCTCGATCAATTACGCCGATCGCTGCGAGCCGCTGGAGTGCTACACAAATATCACTGGGACCGCAAGACCATCGACAATGATCTTTTCATGGTTTTAGGCAATATCCAGCGGGACCAACTGGACATCAAAACCCTGCAATCTCTCGAACAAGAAATCCAAAATTTCCTGGCTGAGCAGCCTCCGCATATTGTCGATATCACTCGCGATGATTTGAAGTTTGTCAGCTACTATGATACCCGATTACCGGTATCAAACAGCATCATTTACACGCTGGACGAAGCAGAGGAGCAAATAGCCGAAATTGAAGCGGCCTACGCGGCAGTCGGCGGTTGGCGGTGAGAACCAATGAAAATTGAAGATTGAAAAAATGGTTGGCAAAAAATATTGAAAAATGAAGAATAGAGAATGTTTTCTTTCCACCACAAAACATCGCGTAGCGATGAAACGTTTCTAACAAGAATGTACGACGTCCACACAAAGGCCAGAAAGAGAAGACGCGTAGCGATGAAATGTTTCTAACACACGGCACAACAAAGAACCACGAAGGCGATAAACGCTTCAACGCCTTCACTCCCATGCGCGGCAGAGCCGCGTTTTGACGGTTGAACGTTTTGACGGTTGAACGAATCACCTATTCAACCACTTGACTATTCGATGTATCGACCAACAAGATGCCAGCTCACTATCAGGCATGAATCCAGCTCATAATTGCAATCATCAGCACGAAATAGCCACCGAGCAACCCGTAGATCGGCATCCAGCTTTCTTCGCGTTTACGGATGTCGGACCAACGTAGGATATAAGGCTCAATGTCGGCGTCATTTCCACCAGTACGATTGGCAACAAACAAAGCAATCATAGAGGTTATCGCGCAGCCGAGCAGGTTCCACCACATCCAGTGGATGCCGGGAAAGCCCAGCCATAGCACCACATTAAATCCAACCCCTGCAACAATCCCTGCCCAAATTCCATTGGCACTAACTCGCTTCGACAATACGCCTACAAGGAAGGCAGCCAGAATGGGTCCATAAAAAGCAGAGCCAATTTTATTAATTGCCTCGATAACAGTATCGGAGATGCTACCCACCAGGAATGCAAATCCGGTAATGACGAACCCCCAAATAACAGTGGTAATTTTACTCCAACGCAAAAAATTGCTGTTTGCATCAAGGCGCTCGGCCATGAAATCGCGCATGGTTGCAGCCGACAATGAATTCAACGCCGAGTCAAGACTGGACATCGCTGCGGCCAACAATGCAGCGAAGAGCAGGGCACGGATGCCACTGGGTAAATAGAGTAGCACGTATTGCGGGATCAGATAATCAGGACGATCGGCAGGAATCGCGGCAGCTAATTCCGGCGAATTCTGATAAACCGCATAAACCGCAATCCCCATCATAATGTAAAGCAATGTTAAAGGAAAGCGCGCGAGGCCGTTCAGCATCAACGCCCACTTGGAGGCATCGACGCTGCTTGCGGAGAGCCCCCGCTGGACCTGACTCTGATCGGTGCCATAATAAGAGCTATACAAAAAGAAGCCGCCAAAGAGGAAGGCCCAAAATGGCACGGCGCCCCCATCACCGAGACCGGTGCTGAAATCAAAAGCTGCTCCGCGCTCGGACGGTAGTGCTGCAAAAATCGCATCCATACCGCCAATGCTGGCTGCGGCATAGGCAATGCAGGCAATGATACCGCCGACCAGAACAAACATCTGGATAACATCGGAGTAAATAACTGCCGACATACCGCCAATAGTATCATAAATGATGGTCACAACGCCGATAATGAGAATAGTTGCCCAAAGCGGAATTCCCATACACACAGAGAGAACGATGCCAGTGGCATAAACGCCAACGCCGGTTGCCAAACCGCGACTCACCAGAAAAACCCCACTGACCAGTAAACGCACTGAGCGCCCGAAGCGATGTTCAAGATATTGATAGACACTCACCAGTTCCAGCTGACGAAAGAAAGGAATAAGGACAGCCATTACCAGGATCATCGCAAGCGGTACCGCCAGCTCATACTGCAACCAGGTGAGCCCACCGTTTGGCTTTAGCGCAACGAATGCCGGTATGGAGATAAAGCTGATGGCAGAGGTTTGGGTCGCCATCGTTGAGATGCCCACAGCCCACCAGCTAATCTGGCGACTACCGACATAATAATCGTCTTGACTGGTCTGCCCTCTCCCGAGATACACACTCATACCTATCATACCAATCATGTATAGTATGATTACCGTCCAATCTAATGGCGTCATTTGCGGCTCCTTATTCAATTTGTCGGAGTATGGAATATGCGAAAATTAGCCGCAAACAGGGAATTTGACAAGTAAGGGATTGTCCATTGCTGATTGCCAATTGTCCATCGAGGACTCCAGCAAAATGGAAATTGAAGAATAAAAGGCGGTAGGCGGTAAGCGGTAAGCGACGAAGCCAACAGACTGGCTAACAACGTTCAACGATCAACGGACAACCCTTCAACGCTTCAATTCCTGAACCACTTCCGGTATGCGCCCTGCGGTGGCCAACTCCAGGAAGGCATCACCTAACATCTTGCTACGATCAGCGGCAGTGCGCCAGCGTTTAACGCGAATTGAATCATCTTTCTTGAAACGGGGAAAGTCGCGCCGATTGGGGATCTCGCCTCCCGGCAATCCGGCTACATATTCAGCTGAAGGAGATATCAGCAATACATTATCCAACTGCTCCGGTGTGGCTTTGCGCCAGCTGTAGAATTTGTCAAACCAGCCGACCTTCACCTCGTCGTAAAAATGGGGATAGAGAACAATCTTATCCGTCGTTGCCCAAATATTGCCAGGTAAGGGATGATAATCCAACAAACCACCATCGCGATAGGTTCCGGCCGGGGCTTCGGCAATATCTTCCACTCCATGCATATAAACCGGAATAGATCCGGAAGCCAACAAGGCCGGCACCAGATTCGTAGCATTTAAAGGAATCGAATGGGTTTTGTAGCCGTCTGCAGCACTGGCTTTACGAACACTGCGAGGATCGGAGAAAATCGCACGGCTCATGAGCGGTTGCAAACTTTGTCGACTACCAGCACTACGCAGAAATGCCTGCAACATTGCCCATTGCTGCTGCCTGACATTTCTGCGGGCCAATGAGCCATGACAACGCACAGCACCGCAGTGGAAATGGAAGCGAGGATTGCCGAGAATCTCCTCTGCCGTTCCCGGCGCTAAGACCGTATTGATAATCTTTTCCGTCTCGCGGGAAATGTCATCCATTGTGACGGGTGCGGTATAATGCTGATCTATATAGGCATCTGTAAGACGCGCCAGCGCTTCCGTTGGATCCTTCTGAGCTCCGGCGGCCAGCTTAAATGCACCAATGGAGGTGCCAAACAAATCGATAATGTGGGAGGCGTCTTTCAGCCAATGGCCAAAAATTGCGGCATCAAGACCATATATCGTCAGCCACTTTGCAGCGCCTGACGCACCGAAATAAGCCGTCACATCCGACGGCTGCAGGCCGTTATTCTGAATATATTCAAATGCCGCAGGACCGGCCTGAATCGTCAGAATATTTGTATTCACTATTGTGCCTTTTTGACTTCTAGAACATGCTGATTTTCGCGAGGAAAGTCAGCGCCACGCATTAATACATTAACAGTGGGCTGTTTAGATTCAAAGGCCTCTATCAAATAATCCTGGGCACGTTCCGTATCAAAGGGTTTGCAGGAAAAAAGATCAATAAAGGCGTAATTTTTTTCCTGGAAAGTGTGAATGGAAATGTGGCTTTCAGCAATGACGACAAACCCGGTGACCCCTTTGTCTTCCGGTACCAATCCGGCATACTTGAATACATAAGGTTGAGTTATTTTAGTCATACCGATTTTTTCCGGCAAGGTATTCAACACGTCGAAAACAAGATCAAAGTTGCTCAGTTTTTCCGGACTACATTCGTTTAAATCCAGTGTCAAATGTGGACCAAAAATGGTTGAGGCAGCCATCAAAATTCTCCTTTTACAAGGCCGTTCAATATCAAAATAAGCGCGCCAAAATACATCGCCCAATGTTCGTCTGCAACCAAAAAAATATCCAATTTCACACCGTGAATGAAACTGGATTCAGAGTCTTGTTTTGGACAAAAAATTGCAATTTCAAGGTTGAGATTTTGCAAAAAATGTAAGGGGCAAGCGCACATCCCCCTGCGTCCCCCTTCGAAGGGGGATTCAGGGGGATGTGCACAAAAAAAACGCGCACAGCAAAGCTGCGCGCGCGGCAGTATGATGCACACGAGGCGAGTGTGCATCATCATTTTTTCTTTTAACAGGCGCGGTCGAGCCGCACGCGAGATGTTATTGGATAATCTCAACTTTATAATTCATGGTGACATTACAATTATTGCCACTGCCAATCGAAATGCTGCGGACACCGGTTGCTCCAATATTGGTCCAGGTGCCACCGACAAATTTATGTGGGGTGGTTCCAGTAACACCATCCAGATCCGGATCACCTTGCGGCGATGAAAATGGCGGATCGTCCCATTCACGGCCATAAAAGTTCACACTAAATTCTTCGTTTTCTACAAGATCAACCGTAAACACAATTTCATAATTCATGGTATGCACTTCACCCTTATCCAGTTCAATCGCGCCATCCCAGTTATTTTCTCCAAGCCGGTAGGTATCTACCCGGCCGCCACCATGAGAAACCCAGCTGCTGAAGTAGAAATCACCAGGGCCGGTATCGCAATCTTCGACAACGTGGAAATCCTGGAGGGTAACCTTCACAGTGCTCTTATTCTGGGTTTGCACGCACTCATTGGCAGTATACTCAGTGGTGTAGCCCAACTTCGCCAGAGAATTGTCTTTCAAGTAGAAAACCGAATAGGCAATCGGCACGCCTGGGTTATTGCGCGAGTAAACGGCATTTTCACCCTGGATAATCGGCAGCAGGTCACCAGCGTTCTCGGCGCTGGTTGCTTCCGAAGCAACTGCGGCGTTGCCGCCGATTGTTACCACCTCGATACTCGATGACCGTAAAATGCGCTGATATTCGGCTTCAAGATCGAGATCAACCGAGCCGCCGGCTGCATATCGCAGTGCCGCCTCTGCATAAGTGTTCTGCTCAAGGTTGCTGGTTTCCATACGGAACATGATGATCCGGCCATAAGTCACCGATTGCACATAGGCCGGTGCCGTATCGCCGCTAATCAGACGTGAAACCTCATCTTGCGTGACATCATCAGCAAAAACGCTGGACGGGCTTTCAGGTGTTACAAAATTCACTGTATAGAACGCCTGCTTATAAACAGCCATTACCACATTTTTGGTTTCGGTGCTGGTAAAGTTAAACTGTGAGCTAATATCAGAAGTTGCCCAGGAGACATTCAGACCAACATCCAGACTCAATTGCTCCGAGGAATAAGAGCTTGAAACAGTGAAAGAAGAATTTGACGGGTTTGTCCAGCCATCTACATAGGCATTATCATTCCACCAGGCAAGTGCTTCATCGATACCGGCCTGCACGGTCGCAACGTCTGGATCATCAACCTGAACAATGCCGTTTTCTCCCATGCCCGGCAAATCGATGCTCAGCGTCAGCGGGCCACGGCCGATGCCAATCGGCTCCGGCACGCCATCCATCAATGAACGATTGCCTTTCACAAGCGCACCTGGCCAGACAATGCCATTTGTAGGGCGCAGGATTGCTACTTTGTCAAAATTCTTTTTTAGGTTATAGTCAGTGCGAAAACAGACTTGTTGAAAATTGCCAACCTGAGTTGTAGTGGTATCCGAGTCAAGCGCTTCGCGAGATACGTCATCTACACCAGTTTCCTGTACATTTAGCAATTCAGTGGCGTTGTACTGCAAACTCTGAATAAAATCATCTATTTCCTCATTCCCCTCTCCGCCGCCTGTTGGGTTGCTGCTACAAGCCATAAAAAACACCATTGTAAGCAACAGCCAGTAATTCTTCCCGAATTTCATACTTCCTCCTGGTTAGGATAATTTTGCTCAGCCTAAACGGCTGGTTTTGTCGTTCAGATAAGTCGGACCTGAGTATCCGTTACCAGTTACCGCAGAATTCGGGGTCAAAAGTGATAAAAGAATTTTGGAAAAAGCAAAAAGCCCCACAAAGGGGCTTTTCGAAAACAGAGGTTGGAGGATTTTTATTGTGAAGAAGAGGTTTTTCGTTTGCTTACTGACGCACCAGAGTTATCTGAAACTGGCGCTGCGTTAGTGCATCCGTCAGGGTCAAATACAGAGCCGAATTATTCGCAGCAAAGGTCATTTGCCCACGCCCCATATTGCCTATCAGATTAGTGAAGGTAAAATGTGCGCTTTGTCCATCCGGATTAATTTGTCCCTTTCCAGTAGCGGTGGCAGTCCCCCACGAGTATTCGGAAAAAGTAAAGTGCTGGCCATTCTGTTGAATAGTATATGCGGCGCCGGTATTAGGATCGGTCCAATTGCCAGTCAAATTCCGTGGAGGCACAGTGTTTTGAGTAACAGCTTGCGATGAAGACTGACCATCTATCACCAATTGCATTTCACGCCGCATACGCTCCAGCTCTTGTTTCTGCAACTGCAATTCTTCATGAGTGATCGCAGTTGGACCGGAATCCTTTTTCGATGCTGGTCCATCCTCGAGGCCAATTAAATATAGAATCACGCTTGTCAAAACGCTGCCAAGGACGGTTATCAAAACAGGCTTGAAGATGCCACTTTTTGCTGCCATAGCCACCTCCCTTTATCGGGAAATTATCATGGAATAATTTATATATGACTGGTTTCATATATAAAAGCAGCAACTGGTGGAAAAAGTGCTAATGGGGAATAACAAATGAAGAATGAAGAATGAAAACTTCTGAGCCGCGCACGAGATCCGTTTTTGCATTTCAACGCTTCACGCATAATAAACATGCGCGGCAAAGCCGCGCACGAGGAACGTTTTGACGCTTCAACGATTTACGAATGACGTAAACGCGCTATTACAGCGTCTGAGTAAACTGCAGGTTAACCAAGCGATTGGATTCGATGCGAAGTGGACGTATGCTGTAGGCATTGTTCAACAAGTTATTCACCACCAGGGAAAGCCGACTACCCTTGGCAATGGTATATCCCAAACGGAGATCAAACACATAATCACCATCAGGGTTTTCTTCGCGCCATTGATTCAGGCCGGTTCGCAGCACACCCAATTCATCCAGATCGAGAAAAATGCGATCGATATTGTTCATAAAACTGTTGAATCGCAGACTGCCACCGAGCAGAACATTCTTCCATCCGAATTCCAAATCAGCTCGAACAAGATGTTGCATCCGGTATTTCAAAATATTGTCGGTGGTATCGGAACTCGTATTCAGATACGATACTTCATCAAAACCAATTTGAGTATAGTTCAAATCAGGATCTAATGCTTCCGGATCGGTGTATGTATATCCGCCGAGGAAGTTAACTTCCACACCGCCAATTTTGCCTGCACTGGTTAATGACAGGTCAACACCTCGCACCCTGGCTTTCCCGGTGTTCATCGACCGAAAACCGAGATTCAGAAAAGGAATAGGTGTCGTTCCCCACTCGTTAAAGGTAAACTCGATAAAGTCCTCGTACTGCTGATGGAAGTAAGCCACGTCAAGATAACCGCCTAATTGACCGGCTTTGAATCCCATCTTGATGCCCGCTTCTGCATTCCAGCTACTTTCAGGCTGCAGATCCCGATTCGGAAAGATTTCCAGTCCACCGGCATTGGTGCGAATAAACTTCTCAGCAATGGATGGAAAGCGATATCCCTGCCCGAAAGATCCACGCAAATATAGTTCTTTGGCGACGTGAACGTTCAGGCCGGTACGAAAGATCGTTTTCGAATCTCCCACGCCATTTATGTCAAAATTTTCGTAGCGGGCACCGGCCGAGAATGTAAATCGATCAACAAAGGTTTTGTCAAGCTGCAAATAGGCAGCATAGTTTTTCGCGGTGTTCTCCCCGCTACTGTCTTCATTTGCGATATACAAATCTGCTTCACCGTCGGTGCGAGTCCCTACCAGACCGGCCGTTACGGTCAAATCCTTGATGCCGGTTAACGGCTCAAAATGTTGCTGTATTTGATACTCACCATAAAAGACGTCGGAGAAATTACCCTGATTATTGGTATTGTCGTTGTCCAACTTGTAGTAGCGGCCCTTCAGGCTATGACGCGTGCCGCTCTCATTAACAAAGTTGATAAAAGGATCAACCGTCAGTACGGTTTGCTCAGTTACTGTGGCAGATCCTGCAAAGGGGCGGTAAAGACCGGAATCAGCATCCGCCCAAATCAGGGTTCCCAGGGAGCGCCCTCGCTGAAAATTGGCGTTGAGTCCAAAATCGAGCCCTTGAACAGTCGCCGGGCGATAGCGCAAATTGACATTCATCCGTCCACGGCGATTCTGCGAACCACGATCATCGGTGGTATCCACCGGCTGACCGATATGACCGTCATCGCTTAGAAAATTTCCGCCGATGGTAAAATCCAGATTATTAATGATACGGGAATGTAAAAAGCTGGCACTGAAAAGCGCCGGTGTTTCATCCCAGTATTTAGCGCCGTCTACCGATGGTTCACTGTACACGCCGCCGGAAAGAATGATTTTCGTCTTCGGCACGTCTGTCGGATAAGCCGTGCGCAAGTTAATCACCCCACTCAAGGCTGATGATCCATAAAGCACAGAAGACGCGCCCTTGATCACCTCAACCTGAGAAACATTCTCGACCGGCATAAATCCCCAGGACGGGCGACCGGCATCGCCGGACAGGATCGGCAAATCATCCACAAGGATCATTACCCGGCTGCCGGCGCCAAAGCTATAGCCGCTACCGCTGCGAATTTGCGGTTCACTATCGACGATACTAACGCCCGGCGTTTGCTGAATGACTTCGTCGAAGGAAGTAGTATTGCGATTTTCGATGATATTTGGCTTAAGCACTTCCATCGAAACCGTCACCTGATTCAGGCTCTGCTCGTATTTACCGGCAGATACAACCACCGTTTCACCAAGAATCGATGCCTCTTCCATTTGAACATCCAAAACCAACAGTTGCCCGGCACCCAAATTAACAGTGCGAACAACTTCATTGTAACCAAGATATTGATAGGAAAGCGTATAGGTGCCGACAGGCAACTCCAGTGTGTAATCACCATCGAGTCCGGTGGTTGCTCCGCTTTGATTGGTAACGATATTGACGCCAATAAGCGCTTCACCGGTTCCGGCATCCTTTACCGTGCCCTTCACTGTTGCATTTTGGGCCGAACCGGCAGCAGACAGTATCAGTATCGCTGTAAACATCACAGTTATGTTCTTTAACATGCGGTGTTCTCCTCTTCAAATAATAGTCAATAATACGCTGCAATTGCTCTCGCACAAAAGGAAAGATGCAATTCTCAAACCGCAGTCCTACAGAGGGTAAAGATTCTCAAGTTTCCCTTTTAAAGACCAGAAATGCTCAGCTTGTGGCCTTTGTCACTCGGCAGTTTTACGGTGTTTCAAGTGAAAGGATCATTTTTTTTAACAGATGTCCCAATTCAGCTTGTTCTTGAGGAGAGAGAGAAGCAGCAGCCGAAGCAGCTTCCTGGAAGCGAACGACGATCGCCTGATCGATGAGGTTTACACCGGCAGAGGTGAGTGCAACGGCGAGTACCCGACCGTCTTCTTCATCAGGAACGCGTTTCACAAGCTCTTTTTTTTGCAGGCGATTTAAGAGGGTTGTCATTGCGCCGGAGGTAATTAGCACCGACTTACGAAGCTCAGTTGGCGTTAGCTGGAAGGGCTTACCGGAACGCCGCAGCGTGGCCAGAACATCAAGATCGGTATAATGAATGTCGAATCCCTTCAGAGCAACACCGGCGCGTTTTTCCAGGATTCTCCCCAGTTGTAAGATTCGTCCGACAATTCCCATCGGTTCTACTTCAAGATCCGGCTTCTCGCGCCGCCAATCGGAAATGAGCATATCCAATAAGTCCTTCTGCATATCAACATCCCATCAAAGCATTTTGGTCAAAATGTAACTTTTTGTCACGCAACACGATATATCTTGACATAAAGACATTTTATCTTTACATCAAGGTAAGTAGCAAAGTTCACTTTTCCGAATAAAGAAAGGAAAACACCATGCTTACACTGCACGCCTCCCATTCTAGTGTGATATCACGATATTTTTTCCTGCTAATTTCAACCCTGGTCAGCATTGCCTTCGGCCAGGCCAAAGCACCGGCGCCTGGCACAATGCTGACCACCCCATTGGAAATTACCCGTGAAGACCTCAACTTCGTCGGGCAGGAAGGATTGTTGTTCGTACCGGAAAATCGCAGCGCGAAAGACAGTCGCACTATTTCAGTACATTTTTTCCACTTCCCTGCTCAGCAGAAATCTGACTTAGCACCGGTGTTTATCCTTCCCGGCGGCCCGGGCGGGTCCTACAGCGTGCGCAGCTTTTATCGATATTACGGCGGCGAGCGCGCCAAAGCCTGGACGACGGAACTGACAATCATGAATCAGAAGCGTGATATCGTCATTGTCAATCAGCGCGGCAATAGCAATGCGCCCGGACTTACCAGCAGCGAATGGCGCTGGCGGGTAAAGCCGATTCCACTGAATGAACCATTGAACCTGGCCCGAACAGCAAAACAATACCAGGCGTCCATCAAAGAACAGGTCGCCAAGTGGCAAAAGAAGGGTGTTGATCTGGCTGGTTATGATATCATTAATATAGTAGACGATCTGGAAGACCTTCGTAATGCGCTTGGATTTAACAAGATTGCCCTGCGCGGCAATAGCTTCGGCTCACAATGGTCATTGTCCTATCTGAAGCGCTGGCCTGATAATGTCGATCGCATTTTAATCACCGGTGTTGAGCCATTGGATCATGCCTACGACAGTCCGCAAGATCTCTGGAAAGCACTGGAACGTCTGGAAGCATACGCCAGAAACAACAAGACCTTTGGTCCGACCCTGCCAGAAACCGGGCTGCTGGAAATATTCAAGTCTTTGCTGAAGCGCCTGGATGCTCAGCCAGCGGCGGTTGAGATTGAGCACCCGGAAGAAGAAGGCATGGCAAACATGGCAATTGGCGCAGATGACATTCGCGACTATATCACCGGGCGAATTTATGGTGACCGGCGGGAAACGCTACGATATTGGCCAAAGTATTTGCTGGAACTGGAGAATGCGGATTATCGCTTCATTGCGTCGCAAGCAGCGGAAGACCGTCCGGATACCTATGCCGGTCCGATGATCGGCGCCCTCATTGATAACAGCCTGGGAATCAGCAAGAAACGTGAAGCAAAATTGATGGCTGAACCGGCAACACAATGGCTGGGAAATCGCAATCGCTGGTATATGGCCTCCCGTGAGGTCACCCCCACACCGGTTGTGGATGACGAGTTCCGCCTTGGATTAAGAACCGACGTACCAGTGCTGATGATCCAGGGCGATCTCGACTTCTCTACACCATATGAAAATGCCCTTGAATTGATGCCTTCATTAAAAAACGGTCACCTGGTTACTGTTAAAGGCGGCACGCATAGCGTCAGCAAAGAGCTGTTCCAGTTCAAAGAAGACATCGCCCGGCAAATCTTTGAGTTTATGAACGCAAACTTTGATGATACAACACCGCATCAGCTATTTTCAACTTTACCAAAAACCGTTTCACTGCCAACGATTGACTTCATTCCACTCGACTCCAAATCACTTTATGAGCGCTTGATTGAGAATGATTAGCCTCTGATTTCAATTTTGCCCTTGCCGGTTTCGCGCTAAGTCCATAATATTGCATGACGTTACTAAACGTCATGCAATGCCTTCATAACAACAGCCGCATTCATTTCTACCATTTTTGCACCGCGTGATCGACATGGATGGCAACTATTGTAAAATAAGACTACTGCTATTATCATTGCTGCTGTCCTCAGCAGTGATTGGACAAACCCCCGATAGCACTTCCACCTTTAAAGGTGATACGTTGATGCTATCAGCCATTGAAGAGGAAGATTTGCTCTCGCTGCATCCCTTCTTCTTCGTTTATCCGAAAGAGCAGCCTAACCTCAATTTCGACGAGATCCGGCTTCCGAAACATCAAGATCAATTTGTGGCAGCCATTGATAATCGTCAGCCACTGCAGCACTACTGGGGCAAGTTTACCTTTACCAATGATCTGGATGTACCGCAAGAGTGGTTTATGGAAATGTCCCACATCGAGTTCATCGATATTTATATCATTGCAGATGACAGCACTGTTGAACACCGGCATAATGGCTTACGAACACCGTTCAGCGACTGGGATGTGCCGATTCCCTTTGGGCGTGAGCAAGCTTATAACCTAAAAGCGAACAGCGGTGAGACGTACACCATCTATATCAATGCGACCCTGGGACGCGCAGCGGTGAATGCTTCACCGCATCGGGCCGCCGAAACCATTTCGCCGAAATTTCTCTCCGACAACTATTTCAATCAAGTACATCGCGACACCAACTACACCCAGGGAATTTTCCTCGGTATTGTTCTGGCGCTGATTCTCCATAATTTCATTATTTTCCTGGCTGACAGAGAACCCAGCTATCTGGCGCTTATCATTTATCTCTTCAGCTTGCTTATCTTCTGGCTGGTGTTCTATTATTTCGCGTTTGAATTCTTTTGGCCCAACTCCCCAAACTGGAATGCCCTGAGTTATCCGCTCTCATACACGTTTATTATGGGCAGCTTTTTCGTTTTTACTCAAATCTATCTTCGCACGGCCAAAGAATATCCGCGCTGGCATATTGCTATTTATCTACTCCTGGCCTATTACGCCTTTTCTACCGGTTTATTTCTTTGGAATACAGCCGGCATTACCAATTATGGTGCTGAAATCCGCGCCTACCTCAATCGCACCATGCCGATCACAATAGTTGGATGGTTCGTCGTTGTAGGGATCAGCATCAACAGTATCCGCCGGGGATACAGTCCTGCTAAATACTACTTGATCGCTAATTTACTTCCCATCATAGGGGGCATTTTCATGAAGTTACAGGACTTTGGGATGTTCCCCCAGGGATTCATTGTTGAAAATGGCGCCCAGTTTGGGAATGCCTGTCAGGCTATTCTTTTCTCCCTTGGTTTAGGGGACCGCTACAATTTGATCCGCCAGGAGCTTGCCGCTGGCAAGATAGAAGAAGCACGTATGCGCGAAGAATTGAAGCAGGCTGAGGTCATCAAGGCGCAGGCAGATGAAATCATTCGCACCAAGGAGCAACTGGTCAACCAGGAAAAGCTGGCCTCTCTTGGTGCCCTGACAGCCGGTATTGCACATGAGATTAAGAATCCACTGAACTTCGTCAATAATTTTGCTGCGCTGTCCATTGACAGCAGCAAAGAGATAAAAGCACTTCTCGAGAATGACTCAAATGACATCAGCGATGACACGAGAAACGAGCTACTGGACCTTGCTGCAGATCTCGAGGAAAACTCGACCCTCATTAAGGAGCACGGTACGCGTGTAGATGGAATTGTTCAGAGTATGTCGCTGCATGCCCGCCCGGCTTCAGAGAGCAGCGAAAAAGTGAACATCAATGAGATGCTGCAACGCTATATCAACCTGGCATATCACGGATTGCGTACGGAAGAGGCCACTATTGAAATCGATTTTATGAATCAATTCGATGAAGCGATTTCGCCGATCAGCCTACCGTCTCAAAACCTGGGAAGAGTATTCCTGAATATTCTCAACAATGCCTGTCAGGCAGTGACGGACAAAGCAACCTTAGCCGGCGACGGGTTCAAGCCGAAGATCTCCGTTACCAGCAGCGCCAGCGAAGCAGAGATCATCATTAAAATTCGTGACAATGGCAACGGCTTGCCTGATGATATCAAGGCAAAAATCTTCGAGCCCTTCTTTACGACAAAACCGGCTGGCAGCGGTACCGGCCTTGGACTATCCATTGCGCATGATATTATTGTCAAAGAATTGGGAGGCAATATTACCGTGGATTCCAGCCCCGGGGAATGGACGGAATTTGAGGTAAAAATTCGGAAAACGATGACCGATGACCGGTCAACGGTCAACGGTCAACGGTCAACCTGAAATCCTTGAAAGGATATACTTGGACACCCCCACCACCAAAATCCTTGTCGTTGACGACGAACCGCATATTGAAACGCTGATCAGCAAGCTGTTTCGTAAAGAGGTTCGTAGCGGGCAGTACCAGTTTGTATTTGCTGCAAACGGCAAACAGGCATTGGATCAGCTTGACCAGGACAAGGACATCCGGATTGTCATTACGGACATCCGCATGCCGGAAATGGATGGCCTGGCATTGCTAGCCGAAGTGAGCAACCGCTATCCCTTGTTAAAGTGCGTGGTGGTTTCCGCCTATGGAGATATGCCCAACATCCGCACCGCAATGAATCGCGGCGCATTTGATTTCCTCAATAAGCCAATTGACCTTGATGATCTGCGAACAACTTTGGATAAAACCATTGCGGAAGTTGAAAAAGCCCAGCAGTTTCAACAAACCCGCAAGGCCAATGTGGCGCTTACGGCTGAATCGGAAAAACTCAAAGTTCTCGATGAACTGAAGAATCGCTTTTTCGCAAATATCTCTCATGAATTTCGCACACCGCTAACACTCATTCTCGGTCCGCTCGACGATCTGCAGCAGCAAGCCAATGACGACAAAACCCGCCGGACAATTCCCCTTATTGCTCGCAATGCCCGCCGGTTACTGCGGCTGATCAATCAAATGCTGGATTTATCAAAGCTGGAAAGCGGCAGCATGGCATTATCCGCGACCGAAAGTGACTTCATCGCCTTTCTAAAGGGTATTGTTTTTTCCTTCAGCTCACTTGCCGAGCAAAAGGAAATTGCCCTGCAGTTTACCAGCGACCTTGATAGCCTGACTCTCTACTTTGACCGCGACAAAATGGAAAAGATTTTCTATAACCTCCTATCCAATTCTATGAAGTTCACACAGGAATGGGGTGAGATTTCCATTTCCGCTGCGACCGGAGATGCCATAACTATCGATCAGCAGCCGGCAGTAGAAATCCGCGTCAAGGATTCCGGCATCGGTATACCCGCCGATCAACTGGCGCATGTTTTTGATCGTTTTTATCAGGCAGCAAACAATCCCAGCGGCAGCATCGGCACCGGTATTGGGCTAGCCCTCGTGAAAGAACTATGTGAGTTACAAAGCGGCACCATATCTGTCGAGAGCTTTCCGGGTAACGGCACAGAGTTTACCTTACGGTTTCTGCTCGGTAAGACCCACCTGCATGATCAGGAAATTCAGGCAGACACCTCGACGAACGACAAATCGACATTGGATGAAGCACTGCAGGAATTACGCGATGACTTGCAGCTCGATGACGGACATTCCCGGGAAACATCTCCGGCAATATTTGCCGACGACAATTCACAGGCTCTCTTACTCATCGTTGAAGACCATCCGGACGTCCGTCATTATATCAGCGAGCAGTTGGCAGGCAGTTATCAAATTGCCACAGCGACCAATGGTCAGGAAGGATTGGCCAGTGCCCAGGCAATGATTCCGGATTTGATCATCAGCGATGTGATGATGCCGGAGATGAACGGTTTCGAATTTTGCCAATCTATAAAGGCGGATGAAAGAACCAGTCACATACCGGTCATACTTTTGACAGCCAGGGCAGGTGACGAGAGCAAGTTGACCGGCCTGGAAACCGGCGCAGACGACTATCTCACCAAACCTTTTAACTCACAGGAATTAAAAGTGAGGGTCCGCAACCTTATTGATCAGCGCCAACGCTTGCGCATCAAACGCGCAGATACATCGCAGGAAGCCGTCAGCAATGATGAATTACGTCCCATTGATCGCCAATTCCTCGAGCGCATTGAGGCCGCAATTGAATCGCACATCTCGGATGAAGCATTTAGCGTCGAGCAACTCGGGCGAGAAGTGAACATGGACCGGACACAGGTGCATCGCAAACTTCGGGCTTTGATCAATCGCTCGGCTGGAGAGCATATCCAATTTATTCGCATGCAGCATGCAGCGGCCTTGTTAAAAGGCAGTGCGGATGCTATCTCGGAAATCGCCTATCAGGTTGGTTTTGCAGATCCCAGCTATTTCACGAAGTGTTTTCGAAAGCAATTTGGGGTGTCCCCGAAGGAATTTCGGGCCTAACCGTCCGGCTGCAACATCATTACCATTTCCCGCAACAAGTTTACCACTTCCCGCAACATAGATTCTAACGCCATCCGGCGATTTCAACTAAATTATTAACGTAAACAAAACACAGTGGAGACCTGACATGTTTCTTATTGCCGGTATTTTCATCCTTGGAATTATTTATGCGATTCCAGCCATTATCCTGCTCATTCTCAAATACACCGGTGTTGCACCGGAGCTAAGCATTATGTGGTGGATGGCCGTTATTTCCGGGGCCTATCTGATAGTGGCCGCTATTGCCACCTACTATTTCAACGGTCAATCGACATCAACATCGGATCAGGCGGCATTTGCAACGGCCTTATGTGGATTTCTGGCGATCGCCTCTTTGTTCATCGGCGGGTTATCGACCGTCATTCTAAAGCTCATGTAAGGGATCGACTGATATTGACAAGAATAGGTAAAAAAGGTATACTGTCATGCTTATAATATTTCCCCTGGTTTTTGCGCTTATAATTGCAGCTGTCATAGCTGGCTTCACCGCTACGGTTATATTTACGTCAAAGACGTTCGGGCTTATCGCCGTCTACCCGGGATTCGCCATTACCGGAGTGCTTAGTTTAATATTCTGGAAGTACCTGCAAAAACTAATCGCAGATGCAGCAGCACATGCAAGTACCGGCGCACCGGAAGCCTTTTTCTCAAAAGCTTTCGTTTATTGCGGCGCGATACCAACCATTGTAGCAATCGTTTCATCGCTGATACTCATTGGCTACGGCATCAAATACCACTTCTTTTGATCCATAATCAACCATATAAACTTGATAACTATATCTGAAAGGACAACCTCATGAATCAACCGACAAATACGGCCCCAGAAGGCAGTGTAGAAAAAGGAAAACAACTTGTCGAAGCATTTATAAGTTCAGTCGGCCTCGACCCCAACAAGCAGACCGTACAATTGAAAAAAGGGCTCGGCTGGTGGCTTTCAAAAGGCTCAGCACTTATTTACATCTTTGTCAACGAATACAGCAATATGAATACTGTGCGAATCGTTGCACCAATTCTTCGATTGCCTTCAGAAAACCTGCTCCCCTTCTATCGCCGCTTATTGGAATTGAATTTTACAATTGCCAACTGCGCCTTTGCGATCGATAAAGACGTGGTGGTACTCATGAAAGAAAGAGCCGTTAGTGGCCTGGACTCAGCCGAATTATCCCTCGACATGGATTTACTATCGGACCAGGCAAATCTCTTTGACGATAAGCTATCACATGAATTTGGTGCACCAATGTATAAAGCATAACAAGACAGAACATTTTTCTAACGCCGGCTGAAGATTCAATAATTCTGCAGAATCTCTAACTAAAGATCCAATTGGAGGAAAAAGACAATGAAATTGAAATTGATGACAGGAGTTCTAATAATGGCAAGTCTGATGATGGTAACGGCACCTGCCGGCGCCAAAGACTATTATGTTTCCGCTGCCAGGGGCAAGGGGAAGCATGCAACAAAAGAAAAACCAGCGAAAGATCTTGGCAATATTCTTCGCAAACTCAAACCAGGTGATGTGGTTCATATCGCTGAAGGTACTTATACCGGTCGTGGTGACAATGGTACCGACATCATCAAAGTGCCGATCACAATCATCGGTGGATACAGCGATGACTTTTCAACGCGCGATCCCTGGGGGGCGCATAAGACCATCCTGACCGGTGACAACCTGAGTGACAACTGGCAGCGTGAACCACGTATTTTCTTCGATCTTTCAAAGTATCGCGAAAAAGAAATGCCGCCCATTCACGTTGACGGAATCATTATTGATCATTCCGGACGCAACCGCTACCGCGATGCCTCCAAGCAGGAAATCGTGCGCATGGCCAATCCGAAGACAAAGGAAAATCCAACCCCGGATCAAGGTGGACTGGTTATTTGGGTCAGCAAGACCGGGAACTATGATGCAGATGCCCACTGGCAAATCACCGTGGAAAACTGTGTCGTCATGAATACCGGCGGTACGCAGGGCGCCTTAAGTGTATCCGGCTACAAGAATAGCAAAGTCACTATTCGTAACAACCTGGTCATCAATAACACCGGCACCGGCATATATGCAGTAGCTAAATTCCACGGCTCCGAAGATTTACCGGAATTCACCGTTGAAAACAATACAGTGCTCTTCAGCTGGAAATTTGATCCGTCCGCACAAAGCTACTCCGGGAACTCTTTCAAAGCAGACAATGCCACATTGTGCACCGTGCAAAACAATGTATTTGGATTCGCAGATCGCTACGGCATCCACAATGCCGCCAAAGCAGAAATTAACCTGAATGAGAATATCATCGTGGGTAACGTTCTAGCGGACTACCTGGAATTTGACACCAAAATGGGCATCGATGAAATTGAAGACGAATCCGACTATTTGATGGAAGCAGAAGGCAACGTGAAGGAAAAGATTGCTGTGCCGATCGACAAAGCCTGGTTGAAAGGCTACGGTGGTCGCGTGTTGATTGATCGTAACGCCGTTGAAGCAGATATTAAGGTTCAAATGACAGCAGCAAACGAATTGCGCTCAATCCTTGGCCTACCTCTCCAGGCAGGTACTGTAGACATGCCGAGCAGCCCGGTATGGTTGCATCACCTACCGGTTAAAGAGGCAATTAAAGCCGGTTTGCAAAAATATTCGGGTAAATACGGATGCAGTAAACCATAACGCACCCCTTGCCTGAAAATGCTTCCCCCCTTCTTTTGGTTGTGAGAGAATCGGGGGAGGCTAAATGTTGAGTGTAACAGGGAGGTAGACCGGAAGTAGAAGGGCCGCGGCAGATGTCGCGGCCCTTTGTTTTTATAGCAAAAACTATTTCGTCAATATCATACTTTTCGTCGCTCTAAAATTATTTGCTTGCAGCGAATAGAAGTATATACCGCTCGCCAACCCCTCTCCTCGAAAGTGATAGCGATACTGGCCGCTGGCCAGTTGTTCTGAAACCAGCACCTGCACCAATTGCCCGGAGGCATCATAAACGGCCAGCTGCACTTCACCTGCTTTTTTAAGAGTAAATTCAATTTGGGTTTCTGCATTAAACGGGTTCGGGTAATTCTGTGCCAGGGCGTAAGCATCGATCACTGCCGGCTCTGTCCGCTCAGCAATCTCGGTGGTGGTGTTTTCCAAAATCAGCAAAACCGGATCCGTTGCAGCAAGGGCGTTCATTCTCGTTACCAGCACCTCGGTTTTGTTATCACCGTCAAGATCAGTAATGGCCACATTGCGAAGGTCCGCAAAGATGTTGTCGCTCTCGTAGAGAGTGGACCATTCATAACTCGCGGAATCATCGAGCGCACCGGATCCGCTATACTCCATACGATAAACACGGGTGCCATCATCATTGCCGGGCGCACGACCGGTGAAGAGGAAATCCATCAATTCATCCCCATCCAGATCGCCAACCGCAGAGCCGTCCGCCGGTAAGTCGCGTCCGCCAAGCTGGACAATATCAGCTGCCCCAAGTGTGGCCACATCCGTTGTGTTGGCAATGTAGAAAATGTAGCCATTCGGTCCATTACTCGGCTGGATACCGGTTGTATAAAACTCCAACAGCCCATCTCCATCTGCATCATAAAATCGCATGCCGCGTCGATGACCAAAGTCTTCGGGATCGAACACTTCATCAATTTCAACCTGGAAATCGTAGGTATTGGCGGCAGATGCCTCGTAAATCGCCAGACTAAAGAAATCCCAGGTGAATACCCATATCTCATTCTGTCCATCATTGTCAAAATCTACAACTCTCGGATCATACACGACGCCGCCGGTATGCCGTTCGGAATGTTCAAATTCGATCTGAAACGCACCGAAACCGATACCGATATCAATACCGCCGGAATTGACAACCAGCGTTGTTCGCCCTGCACCATTTCCCGGTGTGCCATCGTCGCCACGCGATTGCACTACTAATTCTTCTTCCCCATCACCATCGATGTCTCCACTGGCCATCCCGGAAATTTTGAATTCGTGGTCATCCGGCCGGCTAAAATTCCAGGTTTCAGAGGGCGTCGACGGAAAATTCGTGCCGTCAAACTCAAAGACGTATAAGCCACGGGGATTGGGAGGGTCATCAGATATTGCCAGCGGTGTCCCAAAATAGAGTTCCGGTTGATCGTCCCCATCCAGGTTAGCCACGGCAATAGCAGTGTAGACATTGCCGGCATCATTCCGTATCGGGGCCTGAAAACTCCAGCGTAATTCGAACAGATCATCTCCGGTGCTCTCATAATACTCAACAATTTGCCCGGACCCGCGATCAGCAAGGAAGCCGGACAAACTGGGATCGCGACTCATGATGAATTCCTGATTACCATCGTCGTCAAGGTCAAGTCCGGAGATCAAATCCCATCCTCCCCAGAGAGAGTCTCCTGCCGGCACCTCGCCGATCTGTTGCCAGCCGTCTGCAATGACCTGAGCGTTTAGGCAATGACTACCGAGCAGCACAAGAACACACGCGATAAGCAAGTAGCTCTTCTTCATAGGAACTCCTTTTTCTCGATGAATGCAATAGAGGCTTGAATAGAGATTACCACCCAGGTCGCAAAAAATCAATTCGCCGGCCGTAGATAGATTTTTTTGGCATAATTGGGCTCGATAGTTTCTGATTGCTCTATCGAGTTTCCACGAATTTTGGTATACTTTCAATCACAATGATGAGAAAGAGGAGAGCCAAGCGATGAGTAACCAAAAGCCTCAAACACAGCCCCGAAAATCATCCGTTACCCGCCGGGAATTTATCGGGAAAAGCGCCCTGGCAATTGGTGGATTGACGATAGTCCCGCGGCGTGTGCTGGGCGGCCCCGGTTATGTTGCCCCCAGTGATAAAGTAAACCTGGCGATTATCGGAAGCGGTGGTCAGGGCATTTTCAACATGAAGAATTTCATGGCCATCGAGGACGTTCAGGTTGTTTCTGTCTGTGATGCCAATGAGATTGCAGATTACAGCAAGTTCTACTTTGGCGGCGAAGCCGGTTGGCGCCCTGCCCGGGACATAGCCAACAAATATTATGCGGAACAAAGCGGCAACAACAGCTATAAAGGCTGCTCGGCATATGTAGATTTTCGGGAAATGTTGGCCAAGGAAAAAGGAATTGATGCCTGCGTTGTTGCAACCACGGACAACACACACGCAATTGCCGCTATGGCAGCGATAAAGAGTGGCAAGCATGTTTACTGCGAAAAACCACTTAGCCATGACATTTACGAAGCCCGAATGCTGACGGAAGCTGCTCACAAACATGGCGTCGCTACCCAGATGGGTAACCAGGGACATGCAATGGAAGGCAACCGGCTGATCAAGGAGTGGGTAATGGATGGTGCTATCGGTACGATCGAAGAAGTTCACATCTGGACCAATCGTCCATTCGGCTACTGGCCACAAGGTGTTGGGCGTCCGGCCACGATCCCCTCTGTTCCACGCGGACTGGACTGGAATCTCTGGCTTGGACCGGCAAAATTTCGGCCCTACCACCCGGATTATGCGCCCTTCAACTGGCGTGGTTTTTGGGACTTCGGCACCGGGGCATTGGGCGACATGGGTTGTCACTTGATCGACACCGCTCATTTTGTACTGGATCTGCCGCATCCGAACCGTGTCGAAGCAAGCTGTACGCCGGTAAACGATGAAACGGCCCCGGTTGGCTCGATTATTCATTATGATTTTCCGGCCTCAGATACACAGCCGGGTATTCGCATGAGCTGGTTTGATGGCGGCTTATTACCTCCCCGCCCGCGGGAATTAGAAGCCGGACGACGTCTGGACAAAACAGGTGGCCTGATCTTCATCGGCTCAAAAGGCAAAATCATGTGCAGCACCTTTGCCGAGAGTGCCCGGCTCATACCGGAATCGGCAATGAAAGCGTACACTCGTCCCCCGAAGACCCTGGCAAGAACACCGGGCATTCGCCGCGAGTGGATTCGCGCCTGCAAAGGCGGCGAAGCAGCAAGCTCAAATTTTGATGTTTCCGGTCCCTTAACAGAAATAGTATTGCTTGGTAATGTCGCTGTAAGAATGAATAACCAGGTTTTAGAGTGGGATGGCGAAGCAATGAAAATCACCAACAATGAAGAAGCCAACAAGTACGTGAAACGTGAATACTATGGAGGCTGGACGCTTTGAGCGAGAAGTTGAAAGAAATTGCCTCACTCTTCTTCAAGCTGGGCGTCATTGCATTTGGCGGCCCGGCGGCCCATATCGCCATGATGCAGGACGAAGTGGTGACGAAGCGAAAATGGATGACGGACCAGCACTTTCTGGATCTCGTCGGTGCAACCAATTTGATCCCCGGCCCCAACTCAACTGAAATGGCACTGCACTGCGGCCTCGATCGCGGGCGCTGGCCCGGTCTGATCATATCCGGCGTTTGTTTTATTGGCCCGGCAGCTGTATCAACCGGCATCCTTGCCTGGCTGTACGTGACCTATCAAACGGTACCGGCGTTCAACAGTCTTTTATTTGGAATTAAGCCGGCAGTTATTGCTATTATCCTTTCCGCGGTCATGAAGCTGGGCAAGAAAGCCTTGAAAGGATGGCAACTGGGCGTCATCGGTGCGCTGGTTATTGCAGCATCTTTGTCCGGCATTAACGAAGTGGTTGCAATCCTGGCCGGTGGCATCCTCGGCATCTTTTGGCTGATGATGAGCGATCGGGATCGCTTTCAACCGAAAGCAAGCTGGCTGCCCTGGATTGGACTTTCTGCACCGCTGGCCCTGCAAAACACGCCGGTGGACTTTTCCCTACTGAAACTATTCCTGGTCTTCCTGAAAGTCGGCTCGGTATTATTCGGCAGCGGCTACGTCTTAATTGCTTACCTCGATGCCGAACTGGTAAACACTCTCGGCTGGCTCACGAAAGGCGAGCTACTTGACGCTATTGCGATCGGTCAATTTACACCGGGGCCGGTCTTATCGACCGCAACTTTCATTGGCTATCAAATCGGTGGTTTCTGGGGAGCGGTTTTAGCAACATTGGGCATCTTCATTCCCTCTTTTCTCTTCGTTGCCTTACTAAACCCGCTAATTCCCAAAATACGTTCATCGGCAATCGCTTCGGCCTTCCTCGACGCCGTCAACATCGCCGCACTCGGGGTGATGATTGGAGTAACCATCAAGTTGGGAATGGACGTGCTGGTAGACTGGCGGGCAATCCTTATTTTGGCAATTAGCCTGATTGCGGTTTTCGGATTTAAGAAAGTAAATTCGATGATGACGGTTTTAGGTGGGGCGGTACTTGGTTACTTATTGCTGCTAATATAAAATCTTTAATACGTAAGTCTCCTCTATCTCCCCCTGGGGGGAGATAGAGGAGACTAATATTCTATCCGACCAACGAAAACGCATAAAGCATTTCTCTGGCAATCTGTCGGCAGCGCTCGTCGTATTTCTCGGTTTCAAGATCTGTATCATCATATGCCTTGGGATCTTCATAACGAATTGCAATTCGCGACGCTGCGCCAAACACCACCGGGCAGGCTTCATCGGCACTGGAGCAGGTCATAATGGCACCGAACTCCGATTGCGGGTTATGCTCATCATCATAGGTTTTGCTAAAGCAAATCATTGGGTCGGCACTATCGGAATAATGGACGGCATAGCGCGGGTTTTCCGCCGGTCCGTCATTATCGATTGTAAATCCAACTCTTCGCACCGCCGCAACAGCCCTGGGATTAAAAGCGGTGGCTTCTGTGCCACCCGAAAAGGTCTCAACACTCTGCACATCATAGTGTGTGGCAGCCACCTGCGCCCAAATTTGTGAAAGATGGCTGCGTCGGGAATTATGTGTACAGATAAATATCAATTGCGCCGGCGTTCCACGATTCTGACAAGCAGCAACAAACTTCGCCAGTTCATTTAATTCGGCCTGTCGCTCTCCGGGAATCATATCAAACTCGGCCTGCCGTTCTGCAACATATTGATTGATTTTCTCAAAAAGCATCACCATACCTGCCTCACATTATCATTGTATTTGTACTATCAATCATAAGAAACATCTCCCGCTGTTACAACTCATTCACAATGCCGTTGCGATACGAATAAGATATCCAGCGCTACCGGAATATTACTTCAAATCGCTCAATAATCGGAATTGACTTTTGCCAGTCTGTACGTTATGTTGACTTCGCTTAGGGGTCTTGGCAAAATCCACTTACACATTATTCAAGGGAGAATGATATGAGTGAACAAACTCAATATCAGCACGGTACGTTTTGCTGGCCCGAGCTCATCGCACACGACCTCGATGCAGCAAAAAAATTCTACACAGCATTTTTTGATTGGGGGACCAATGAAATGCCGATCGGAGAAGGTCAAGTATACATCATGACCCAGATCGAAGGTAAAGATGTTGGTGCTATGTACAAAATGATGCCAGACCAAATGGAACAAGGTATCCCCAGCAATTGGCTAAGCTATTTTGCAGTTGACAATGTGGGCGAAGTCGCCAAAAAGGTGACGGAACTAGGCGGTACAGTGATGCACGGTCCGGCAGACGTTCCCGAAGCCGGGCGTATGGCACTGTGCCTGGATCCACAAGGTGCAGCCTTTGCCCTTTGGCAAGCTGGAAACCATATTGGCGCGAGGCTGATTAATCAGCATGGCACCATTAGCTGGAATGAATGTGCTGTTAAAGATCGTTCCGCCGGTAGAGATTATTATACCAAGCTCTTCGGGTGGACGTCACAAGATCAGGATATGGGCCCAAATGGTATCTATACCACCTTCCTCAATAACGGAAATATGACTGCCGGCCTCTTCGAATTGACTGAAGAAATGGCAGGTATTCCGCCTCATTGGATGATTTACTTTGCCGTCGACGATTGCGATGCGATGGCAGAAAAAGCCACATCGTTGGGCGCAAGCCTGCATGTGCCGCCTACGGACATTCCGGACATTGGTCGATTTTCGGTTATCGAAGATCCGCAGGGTGCTGTTTTTTCAATCATAAAGATCAACCCGATGCCACAATAGCTGTAAACTCGTTATGCGGCTTTGCCGTATTTCAAGATGATGATTACCTCGTTACGCGGCTCCGCCGCGTAACACTTTTCCTCCAAAATTGATCATACCTCCCTGGCAATCGCAAGCCACCGCTTTTGTATATTTCCTTGTAAATTCTGATATTATGGCAAAATTTCGTGCAGATTTTCTATCGGAGACGCTACCTCATCATGGTGAAGATTCTTCTCTCGGTTCTGGCCGGTCTGGTGATCATCGGTCTGGCAATTGCAATTCTATTTTATGCAGGCATCAAAACTGTCGCGAAGGCCACCGGTGCCGGTTACAAAGTTCGCGGCGATCAGGTATACTACATCGGAGCCATGCGCGGTCTTGGCAGCCGCACTTCCAAGCAGTTGGTCAATGTAGACACCGCTACTTTCGAAGTTCTCTCAGATGGATTCGCCAAGGACGTTAATCAGGCCTATTTTGCAGGCATCACCCTGCCCAATAGCAATGGCGCATCATTCAAGATACTCAGGCATCAATTTGCCCGCGACAATCATCAGGCCTACTTTCGTGAAAAACCAATCAGTAAGTCGCCGGATAATTTCCAGGCTTTGAGCAAGCTATATGCACGTGATGCCGAGCTTGCCTTTTTCCAGTATGCTACTCTCAAGGGCAGTGACGGCAAGACCTTCCAATTGCTGAAGCACGGGTATGCCGCCGATAAACAGCAGGTCTACCTCGATTCCAATATCGTAAGCCGGGATGCCGCTCATTTTGAATTCCTGGATATGACAGAGGACGGGCTTTACGCAAGGGATCAATCCCATGTCTATCGAAACGGCAAACCACTGGGGAGCGTTGATGCTGCCAGTTTTGAGGTTGTTGGAGATGAAAATTACTACAAGGACAAGCACCATGTTTACTATAATCGCCGACTTATTGAAGGTGCAGATCCGGCCAATTTTCGCGTGATTGGTGAACATTATGCCTGCGACAAGCAGCAGGTATTTCATCGAGAATATCTGGTTGAAAAAGCAGATCCAAAGAGCTTCAAATTGTTGAAAGAAGGGTATGCGCGTGACGCGAATCACCTCTTTGTCCGCAGCAATCTGCTCAGCGATAATCCAGCAGGTTTCAAGATACTGGACAAACAACCATTTCTGCTCTATGTGACCGACCAACGGCATATTTTCGTTAGCGGCATTAAGCTGGAAGATGCGGATGCGGCTACTTTCGAAGTATTGGGAGACGGCTATGCGCGCGATAAAAACCACGCATATTTCAAACGCGTAATTATCGAGGACGCAGATGCAAAATCCTTCGTTGCCTTCAATAAATTCTACAGCAAAGACCAGGCGAAAGCATTCTACCAGGGTTCATTGATGGAAGGCGTTGATGGAGCTTCTTTTGAGGTTCACCCCAAAATAGACAATGAAGCAAAAGACAAGAGCGGATATATCAAGTCCGGTAGACGCAGCGATTATGACTACGGTTGGTAAGGGGGAAATTAATGTTGAAGATTTTGATCGGACTCGCAGTTATAGGCTGCCTACTGGCCGGTGGCTGTATGCTGCTTTTTAGCAAAAAGATCGGCTATCATGTAGAGGGCGACAGCGCATACTATTATTTCGTTGGATATTCGGACTGGAAGCAAAAGCGCAAGGAGATCACCGGCGCAGATGTCACTTCGCTAAAAGAAACTGACAGCGAATATACCACCGATGACCAGCATGCATTTTATCGCGGAACGCTTCTGCAAAAATCGGATGCATCCACCTTTCGAATAGTAGACAAATATACCAGCCTTAGCAGGGATGCCAGCAATATCTGGTCGGGCTCGACGCTGGTAAGCGAAGATGCCGACCACTATAAAGTGCTCAAGGACTTCCATGCCAAGGACCGCTTTAAAGTGTATCACTTTGGTAAGGTGCTTGATGGTGCAGATCCTGCTACATTTGAAATGTTAGGAGATGTCCGTTTCGTGGCGCGGGATAAAACACGTGCCTATATGCGAGGCAAAATCATTGAACACGCTGATGGTCCAACCTTTCGCCATATCGGTCACAATTTCTTTGTAGATAAAGCGCGGGTTTGGTTCTTTGGCTCGCTGATTGATGGTGCAGATCCCGGTTCCTTCGAATTGCTGAATGATCGCTACAGCAAAGACGACAAACGCGCATACTACACCGGCGACCCCATCGAAGGCGCAGATCCCAAATCCTTTCGAGTCACTTCCACTGAACCGGGCAAATACACAGCTGAGGATGCGAAGTATAAGTATAAGGAAGGTAAAAGAGTGAACTAAAGTAATGCTGCATCCCCCTGAATCCCCCTTCGAAGGAAGACACAGGGGGATGCTACCCAGTGTTCCAATATTCCATCCAAGCGCTCAATACTCCATGCGTTATCAGGATCCGGTGCGCAGAACCTTTGCCAAATCCACAATCCGCTGCATGTGATCTTCGAGACGTAATTTCTTTCTCTCAGGAAAACCCGAATCGATTTCGAATGGATGAGATTTAGCGTTTTGAATCGCGGAGACCCAGTTCCCCACTTCATAGCCTTCAACCACAAGGCCTTCCTTTTCCGAAACCACCTCTTTTGCTCCCACTTTCTCGGAAATCAGCACCGGCGTTCCGCAAAATATGGACTCAGCAACAACTTGCCCGAAGGGCTCATAAACGGCCGGCAAAATCATAAAATCAGCAGCCGCATATAATTCTTCCGGACGTTTGGCAAATCCAATGTATTTCACGTGCGATAAAGTAGTATCAACTCCTTTTACACCAGCCACAATCAGTTCAAATTTTGCCGGATCCAATTCTGCAAAAACTTTTAACAGCAGGGGCAATCCTTTCCGACCGTGACTTGCTGAGATAAATACAAAGCTGGTTTTTCCGGAAGCAAATCCATACTTCGCGCGAAAGTCATCCTTGCGGTCCTTTAATTCCAAATGAAATCGACGATGGTCGATGGGGGGATTTAGCAATTCCATTTTAGCAGGCGGCACCCGGTAATAACCGGCCAGTTCATCCGCGATCATCTGCGAAGTCGCCAGGATCTTTCCCGGAGCAGCAAAGGCTTTCCTTTCCAGATGTAGAATCTGCCGATCATACAAGCTCCAGACCTTCTTATTCTTTGCCTGAAGGAAGCCCCAATGATTGGCCGGCGCCAAAATCATATCCTGGTAGGTAGTTCGAGTAAGTGATAAAATGAGATCAAATGAGCGCTGCTTTAGCAGCTTCCGGCTCATTCGTTCGAAAAAGGTTGGACGAATGGGTTTGGGTATCCATTTTTGCTCGACCATCAGGAAATTAACCCCTTCCGGAATCTGTACACCATCTCCAATTTTGTATGCCACAAGCGTCACCTTGTGACCGGCCTTCCGGAAATAGTCAATATAAGAGAAAAGGCGGGTTTCTAACCCGCCGCGACGCATTAAACGCGTGTGAACCAGTGCAATCTTCAAATCCCAATTCTCAAAAAACGTTAATATTTAGACAGGATTAACAGGATTGACAGGATAAGAGAACTAAAGCCCTCCGACACGGATTCTCACGGATGAACATTGATGAATGAAAGGTTAAAAAGAAAGTGATTATTCTGCATTTTGCTGAGCTTTTAGCCCGTTTTTATCTGTGCTTATCCGTGAGAATCTGTGCCAGAAGGTTTTATTCTTTAGATCCTGTCAATCCTGTTCATCCTGTCCAATTTTTATCCGGCCTTGACTAAGGCATATATTCTGAAAAGAATGGATAGTAAAACACGATAGCAGCGCGTCTCCAATCACCGTCGCCACTAACAGAGCCGACGGAAGATCCATCCAGCCAGACAGTGCCGTCTTTTTCAATTTCACCGACATTGCTGCCATCGCGCCACACTTCGCGATCATCGGTCAAATCACCAATTTTGCTTCCTTGGTACCAAACTTCGCCGTCGCTGGTGTATTCGCCCTCGCGGCTGCCGTCAACCCACACTTTGCCGTTCGATTCTATATCACCAACCTTACTGCCTTCGATCCATACTTCTCCATCTGCAGTAACTTCACCAAATTTTGACCCACTCATATACAATATCTGACTCTTCGACATCTTCTTTTTTTCCTTCTTTGTCTTCGTTTGCTTTACGGCTTTCTGGCCACCCTCCTGTGCATCCGCTCCGGCCGCTTCCTCATTGTCCCCGGAACATCCGGCGAAGACGACAATCGCGAGCGACGCTAGCAATAGTTTCATCCCGATAGATCTCATTTCAGCCCCCTCAATTTGGTCATTGGATTTGATATGATATTCAATTCGGGTCATAAGCGCAAAAGAAAGATTTTGCACGATTTTTATTTTTGGCACTTGCGATTGACAATTTTTGAGCCAAATTGTGTGACAATTTTATTCATTTGTGTGAATCGATCACATGAAAAATCATTTAAAGGTATTATTCTCGAAAACCGATAATATGTAGGCCAGGACGGCGCCTTTTCATTCCCCATGATGGCTTGGAAATCCAAAAATTAATTGATCCTTTTTTAACCAGTGCGATGTCGGATCGTCTACTCCGGCAGCACAACAGTGTCAGAGAGGTACTACATGTCTGATAAGAAAATTGTTGTCGCCGGAGCCGGCGGATTCATCGGGGGACACCTGGTCGATTATCTGCTAAAACAAGGCTACCGTAATATTCGAGCTATCGACATCAAACCATTTTCCGATTGGTACCAGGTGTTCGACGAAGCAGAAAATCGGGTTGCTGATCTTTGCGAGAAAGACAACTGTATTAGCGCCTGTGATGGTGTGGATGAGGTGTACAATCTTGCTGCCGATATGGGTGGTATCGGTTTTATTGAAAACAACAAAGCAATGTGCATGCTTTCTGTCTTGATCAATACTCACCTGCTGATGGCAGCAAAAGATGCCGGTGTAGAACGCTTCTTCTATTCCAGCTCCGCATGTGTTTATAATGCAGATAAACAGAAAGATGCAGATGTCGTTCCCTTGAAAGAAGCAGACGCATATCCGGCAATGCCAGAAGACGGATATGGCTGGGAAAAGCTGTTTTCCGAACGTATGTGCCGCCATTTTCGTGAAGACTTCGGTATCAAAGCTCGCGTTGCACGCTTCCATAATGTTTACGGCCCATACGGCACCTGGGAAGGTGGCCGGGAAAAAGCCCCTGCTGCAATTTGCCGCAAAGTGATCCATGCAAAAGCTACCGGCAAGCATGAGATCGAAATCTGGGGCGACGGCACCCAAACCCGAAGCTTTATGTATATTGATGACTGCCTCTATGGCGTAGAAAAGATTATTCACAGCGATGTGGTCGAACCACTAAATCTTGGCTCGGACGAGTTGGTAACCATCAATCAGTTGGTGAGCATTGCTGAAGAAATAGGCGGCATCAAGCTGAATCGTACGTATAAGCTCGACGCGCCGAAAGGCGTAAATGGGCGTAATAGCGATAACACCCTTATCCAGGAAAAACTGGGTTGGGCCCCGAACATCAAGCTTCGTGATGGCCTGGAAAAAACCTATCGCTGGATTTTTGATGAATATGCGAAGAAATACGATGTTGCTTCAATAACGGTATGACGACTTAAGCATCTACTACGCAGCCCTCGGGTTGCGTAGTAAAAGCGTTTATCTCGTGTCAGGCAATTTTTTCTAGCAAACTCTCCGCAGCACGCTTACCGGTCTTAAGACTCACTTCATTGTCCGTCGCATCCGAAACATCAATCGGCATCATATGCACGGTGGGAATTTGCCGATGAACAGGCAAGCGATGGGTATCAGGCGTGGCGCTATTATTTGCCGGCCATATGATAATGCCATCAACCCCTTTTGCCGCCAACAACTCCTGCAGAAAGACTTCACGATCCGTGCGTCCATGGGATTGGGCAAAAGTCACCAGGTAACCTGCCTCTGAAACGATCGATTCAATCTCATTCAACAGTGCAGAGAAGAACGGGCTGACGATGTCCGGAACGATGACGCCAATGGTGTCCGTTCGACTGGTGCGTAGACTTTTCGCGAGCAGATTCGGGCGATAATTGCGACGATCTGCCAGGGACATGACCCGGCTCTTGGTTTCGGCGCTAATATCAGGATGATCACTTAGTGCCCGGGAAACAGTGCTGTAAGATATATCCAATTCTCTTGCGAGATCTTTTATCGTAACTCGTGCCATTATTGGTCTCCTTATTGGGGCGTATTCACCCAAGAGGATCGCAAATTCTCTGCCAGACCTGCCGCAACAGAGACAAACCCATGTTTAATAAACACTTAACAGCAGCACACATTTCGCAATCGTTTCAGAACCGGTGGAACAAAACTGCCAAAGCTATCAAAAATCGTATTTCGCAATCCCAGCAAAAACAAGCGATTAGCAGGATTTGTAATTGACCTGTAACACCCCAAATGTTCCACATCCCCCTAGAATCCCCCTTCGAAGGGGAATATATTTAATGCTCTAACTGCCGCATGCACATATACAGTGCACGCGGGACATGGAAACAGCCTTTCCATTTCCCGCCCTTAAGAGGAAGTAAGACCTCACCACGGCGATTCAAATACCCATACCACTCCCCAAATTCAGCATCAGGAAAATGATTCCAGGCATAGGCGTGGACCTTCTTGTACCAATCGGCACAGCTTTCATTGCCAGTCAGGCGATAGGCCATTAGCAGGGCCACCATGGTCTCCAGGTGCACCCACCAAAGTTTCTGATCCCACTCCAATTGCTGAGGCGGTTTTCCAGCGATATCCTTAAAGTAAAGAATACCGTCATATTCGTTGTCCCATCCAAACTCAAGTGTAGATAACATCACCTCGATAGACCGATCAATCAACGCCTTGTCTCCCCGACGTTCGGCAATATCCATCACAAACCAGCAGGCCTCGATGACATGTCCGGGATTGATGATTCGGCCTTCGAAGCAGTCGAGTCGGCTACCGTCCGGGGCAACATTTTCCAGTAGCACGCCTGTCTCCGGCTCAAGAAAGGCATCAAATAATTCCGCAAGGCAAAAGTCGACGGTTTCCTCAACCATCTCCTTATCAAGTAACCAATCCAATTCCAAGGTCAAATTGGCCATGATCATGGGAAACGCCAGGCTTTTCATGGGACGAGTCTCGGGCACAATTTTATTGTATTGGCCCTTGGGATTGTTTTTGCGGCGTAGAATATTCCTGAAAGTCCCATCAGCAATCGCCTTGGCCTGCTCATTCTCGGCAGCAAGGGCAAACTGGCTAAAGGCCATTGCCGCAAAACAATCGGAAAAGATATTATAGGGCTGAACCAGCGGCTGCCCCTGCTGATTTAATGAGAAATACCAGTTACCATCTTCATCACGCCCATGCTTTGCAAGGAATGACGCACCATGACGGGCGATACTCAACCAATCATCCCGCTTTTCCAGGCGATTGTAGAGCATCGAAAAGAACCAAACCTGCCGTGCTTGTAGCCAAAGGAACTTGTCGGTATCGAATACTGAACCGTTGCGATTTAAACAACTGAAGTAGCCACCAAATTCCTCATCAAGCGAATGTTTCTCCCAGAATGGTATGACGTCACCCAGCAAGGCTGTCTTGTAAAGCTCATGGTACGATGAGAAATTCAATAATCACCTCTTCAGTTAGCGTAGCAGAATCGCCTTATTCACAAGGCTATAGTCTCCGGCTTGCAGCCGGTAAAAGTATATGCCGGACCCAACATTCTGCCCGGCCTGGTCCCGGCCGTCCCAGAGGACTTCATAGCGGCCCGCAGGCTGAAGCGACTCATTGGCCAAAGTTCGAATTGTCCGGCCGGCGGTATCATAAATTATTAGTTGAACCGGGCCCGGTTGTCCTATTTCATAAGCAATGGTAGTAGCAGGATTAAATGGATTTGGATAGTTTTGCATCAATTCAAATCCGCTGGCGAGGGGATCGTTTGGCCCTTCAATATCACTCAGGTTCATAACTTCGGTAACCGCTGCCAATGCATCGACCTTGCCGTATCCCCAGCTTGTATTTGGCGTTGTGCCGGTGAAGACATCGCTTCGAGCGGTGTTTTGTAAAATATCGCGTACCTCGATGGCGTTCAAAGTAGAATCAACTGAAAGCATCAGGGCAACAATGCCGGTCAACACCGGTGCGGCGCCGCTCACTGCCCCGAGCACCCCGTATGGGCCATTTTGATCATCAATCACGTTAAACCGAAAGGTGTTAAAATAGGATCGTTCACCATAGGCTGCAATATTGGAATTCCCGGGGGCGCTAACCGTAATCCCCAAGCGACCATCGAAAGTGGGTCCAACGCCACTGCCGGTCCAAAGGGCGCCTTCACCGGCATCATTACCGGGAAAGGTACGCGAGATCCCATCCACATCCGTCCAGTTTTCGCGAAACACGTAGGAATTGGGCGTAATATTGTTGAAAGCGGCAGCCAGATCCCAGATGGTATGTCCGGGAACAACAAAACTCTGGAATTCGTTGGTTGTGGCGCCTAATATAGTAGCCGGATTCAATGATGCCTGAAAACTTCCGTCAACGACAGTTGCCCCGGTCAGACGCAGCGTATAGATCCCGGGCGCATTAACGATATCGATCAAGATTTCGCGGCGGCCATTATCTGCGTCAGAAAAGTCGACGTCACTCCCGCGATGAAAGTAGAACACTGTCGAGGTACTCTGAAAGTCGGCACCGGCACTGGTTGCCGGAGCTACATAGGGCCCCAAGCTACCAGTCGGGGTAATAATTTCTACATCAAAACGATCCGTTTCATCATACCACAGATCAACCCGCGCAAAATTGTTGACTACATTAATTTGCAGGTCGATGCTCTGCCCGCTGCTGATGGTACCGGCCGCATGATTATCTGTGCCACCATCATCACTGCTGCCGGTGATAAAGACCCGGCCGGGGAATGACTCGCCAAAACGCGTATCAATGGCCCTCGCCAGCGAACTGGTGCCATCCATCGGCCCATTAATGCTGCCAAAATTCGCCAGCATCACAACCGGCAGGCCTTCTTCAGCCGCCTTTTCCAGCACAAAGTCGATGGCTATTGGGATATATGTCGGATCGTAAAATGCCGCTTCAGCCGCTTCATTTCCGTGGGCAGGTGCCCCTTCCGAAGTAATCTTCACAATGATAAATTTGGCGTCCGGTGCCATACCGGCGTATTGCCCGCCACTGGCTACGCCATTGCCGCCGGCCAGCCCGGCCGTTGCTGTGCCATGACCAACTGCATCGCGTGTCGCCAGCCGTTGCCCGCTGATGAGCGCGGCGTCAATCTCGGCCTTGCTATAAACGATACCAATTTCGCCATTGCCGGGATCATCCAGCATATCGTAAATATAGAGGATTCGCGAGGTTCCGTCCGGATTGATAAAATCCGGATGTTCATAATCGATGCCGCGGTCTAAAATGGCAATGATGACATCGTTGCCGGTGATCCCCAGCATTGAATGGACATCATCCACACCGGTCTCCTGACGTACCAGATTATCTGCAAGCAAATAGCCAACAGCGATGAACAGAACTGCGATATATGAAATGAATCGATGAATCATATTCTTCTCTCCCTGATAGGTATAGGTTTTTGCAATCTTTGCATTACCGCTTTGATAGGCAAACCGGAATCTCACATATGTACGACATTTAATTTAAACCTCGCACATGCTCAGTGACATCTCCGGCATGCGTGTTTGAAGCTTAATCAATCTTGCAGATATGTTTCCCGGTAACGTTCGAACAGATTACGCGCCGCCGGCCAGATCGAATTGGGACTGAGAAAATGGCTGAATTCAAAGGTAATTTGTTTCTCTACAAAGGGCGAAGTGACGCGCAATTTTTCGAAAAGCGTGCGATAGTCCGTCGGCGGAAATTTGATGGGAAAATCCCGGGAAAAGGATTCGGTATTATTCCAAAAAGCCTTACCGGTTTCCTTACAAACTTCCTTGATGGCGGCCATGTAGTTCGGCAGTTTATCAAGCGGTGCAGTACCGTCCTGAAATGCGCAAATATCCACAGCTGCGCTCTCGGAGAGAATCAGGCGCCATTCATCTGCAAATTGCTCCATTGTCCGCACCATGTTTGATTCCTGATGCACCACGCCACTCGAATAATAGGGTGAAATTAGTACCGGCTTCTGCGGTGTTGTCTCTTTCATATAGGCACTGATGTTGTCATAAAATTCGCGAATACCGGCAATCAAAATGCTGGTCTCATGCGAAATATACCAACCATGAAAGGCGGGATGATCACCGTAACGTTCCTGCACTTCATCAATGAATCGCCGGTTGATTACCAATTCTTCTTTCCAATCGTCCCATTTTTGAAGGCCAAACAATCCGGAATCAAATATACCAAAGAACAGATTGATACCATGGCGCTGCGCCTCATCCAGAAATATCTGGGCAAGATCGGGCGCATAGCTATCACCAACCACCTTTGACGGGAACACACTACGACGCTTGTAGCCACCGCGAATAATAATGACCGTATCAATACCAATATCCTTAAACACCTGGAATTCTTTTGCCCAGTCTTCCCGTCCCCAGTTGTGTGGGGGTATGTCAAATGTGATTTCGTCGATAAATGTTCCGGTAATGCGCATAAATGCTCCTTCTATTTCATCTGACCGATGAGCTGCTCTGCCGCTCATCTTTCCTTTGGTATTTTAATATTTGGCTCCTGGCCTTTCACAGAAATAAACCGCTTCGCCTGGGTAGCACCCGATCCATATATCTGGCAAATTCCAAGCGGGTGAATTTTCGATTTAAATCGACCGGCGGTAGATCCGCTTTATCATAATTTGCCGCCTGAAGCGCTTGCTTTAATTGATCAGTCGTCAAAACTCCATCGGGGTCAAAATACATGCGATTGGCCCAATCGATTGACTCACCTCTTCCGTGCAGAGTCCCGCCAAGTCCGGCCCGCTGCGCAATTTTGAAATCGTCATGCGCTGGCGGCACATCAGAAAATGGCATCAGCATACAGTTGGCCTTAAGCAACGTTTCCTGGAGAATTGCAACATCCATTTCGCGTGGCTGCTTCTGCTGTTCTATAGAGAGCGCCGCGGCAGCACCAGCGGCCTGCCCAATGCCCATCACCACTGGCTGAAGGCGCGTGCAGCCATTCACCAGGTGGGTTACAGAAATGCTCTTCTCAGCAACCAACAATCCGTCGATTTCCTTGGGCACAAGGCAGCCGTAGGGCACGTTGAAGGCCGGGAGGCTCGCATAACTCTCTTTCACTTCGCCCGGATACTGGTCATGGTGGTGATCGAGGGGATAGTCACCAACAGCAATCCCATAGCGGTATAATGCGCGATTTGCATTGCCATAAGGATCAGCAAGATCGTCAACAAGCAAGCGCTGTACACCACGTAAACGACGGCTTTCTCGGATATAAGGTATCAACGGCAAAGCATCCGCTGTTGGAAATTCGTCTTGCGCGAGGCCTAAATGGCGCTGCCCTAATTCTTGTTGAAGGAAATAGACGAAGGCCAGCGTATGCTCCTTCGCTTGCTTGAGCGCATCGTTTCGTTCTCTTTCATTCATCTCAGTGAGCGGGAGAAAAATATCGTTGCCGAAACGTGGCCAGTTGATCATGTATTTATCATTTGGCAGGCGGCCATAGCTGATCATCGCTTCACAACTGGTATTGGTGGGATCCGGCCCCGCTTCTTTGCAGCAGCCGCGAAAACGGCTTGGATCATAGTTCGCGGGTTTCGGCACCAGGGGCGCTTGCCCATCGGGATAAGCCTGTAAAATTGCCACATAGGTTAAGTCCTGGATGGCATCATCGATTTTTTCCGCGGCACCGGCTTCGCCGGTTTCGCTGCGCGCATCTCGGCCAAGATCGTATTCACATCCGGCCATTGCCAGCACATCACCATATTCAGTGGCATCAATGGTGATTTTGGCAGTTACTACCTGCCCATTACCATCCGGCCCGACGATCATGGCACCGGTAACTCGATGCTCGCTTTTCTGCAGGGATTGAACCCGATAGCCATGCATGACCGATAGCGTTTTCTCTGCAGCAGCCATCGCGCCCAAAATTTGTGCACCCACTTTCGGCTCAAATTGAGTATTGCTCACCCACCCGGTAAAGACCGCTTCCGCTCCACCATAATGATCGTAGAGCCGCTGGCGAAATTCTCCCCACAAGCCGGAGGGCAGACGGTGATTGCCATCTATTGCCGAGACGCCGGCAGCAGTCAGCATACCGCCCAGCCAGGGAGTCGGCTCAACAAGCAACACATTCGCGCCGAGGCGCGCAGCCTGAATCCCGGCGCACACACCGGACGTGCCACCGCCGATAATGAGAATGTCTGTTTTTGTCTGTTTCATATAGTCCAATCCGCTCAAATAAGCCTCTCCCCCCTCTATCTCGCACCGGGAGGAGATAGAGAAGGGACTCCAACCCAAGTCTACCATTATCCCATTGTCGATTACCTTAAGGTTCGATATGTTAGAGAATTCGCATTAGATAATCAACGGGCCAAATGCATTTTGAGGATGCCAATTTGATCCAGCTACTGCTTTTTGCTCTTACTTTCTTTGCCATCGCGCTGGCGATGTTCTTTCGCAAAATCCCTGCGCTTTTGGCACTGCCTCTCATGGCATTTTTAATACCGTTCATCGCCGGGGTATCTTTGGATGATATTTTGCAATACGTGATCGGTGCCGGCGCTACTCGTTTGGCCAATGCCTATACAGTTGCGTTATTTGGCAGCATGCTGAGCGTTCATCTGCAGAAGACCGGGGTTGCGGCGGACTTTATCAAAAAAGGCGCAGAGCTATCCGGCGACAATCCCTGGACCATTGCAGTAATGATGATGATCATCATTACCCTGCTTTTCACCACGCTTGGTGGACTCGGCGCGATCATCATGATCGCCACCGTGGTTATGCCAATTATGTCCTCTGTTGGTATTGGAGCGATGACAATTGTTGGCATTTTCCTCTTCGGCATTAGCATTGGGGGCTTGCTGAATGCCGGCAATTGGGCACTCTACATTGATGTAATGGGATTGACGCTTGATGAGATCCGTCCTTTTGCCCTAACGATGTTCGCACTGGCGCTGGTTGGCGCGCTGGTCTATATCACCGTTCAGCTCTATCGCGATGGCCAGGATCTGGATCTCCGCCGAATTGCTGTGGTTAGCGCAGTTATTGCATCGATATTCCTGGGAATACTACTTGGCTATCCCTATCTGCCTGAAAGCACTCAGATGGCAATTAGCCAAGCCGGCAACTTCTTTTTTGAAGCGATGCGTATTCTAATTGGTATTGGGATGCTGCTTCTTTTCGCCTTCAGCGCTTATCGACGGTTATGGCAGCGGAGAACAGCAGACAAGGTTCTTTGGACCGCCTATTTCACCCCGCTAATTCCATTAATGCTGATCCTGCTTTTCGACACCAATTTCATTGCCGCTTTCATTTGCGGACTCATTTACGGCTATGTAGCTACCTGGAAAAAAGGCAGTCTCAACACCCTGGTTGGGGCAATGTTCGAGGGTGGTACGGTTGTGATGCCGGCAATTATTTTGATGCTTGGCATCGGCATGCTGCTCAATGCGATTATTGGTCCCGGCGGAAGCTGGAATGCAGCGCATCCGGAAGGTTGGCCGGTATTAACAATCATGAAGCCGGTTATGGCGGCCATTGTCCCGGAGACTAGCTGGGGCTATATCTTGTTATTTGGGTTAGCAGCACCCCTGGCGCTGTATCGCGGACCATTAAATGTCTGGGGAATGGGCTATGGTTTAGCGGCAATTTTTCTTGCCAGCGGTATGCAGGCCGGTGCAGTGATGGGCGTGATGCTGGCAGTAGGGCAGGTGCAGGGCATTAGCGATCCAACCAATACGCATAATGTTTGGCTGGCAAACGAAATGGGGCAAGATGTGCAGAAAGTGCTCTGGAATACACTGCCATATACCTGGATACTGGCTATTCTGGGATTAATTGTGGCAGCGGTTCGGTTTATGGGTGGGTGATGCTGGATGCTGGATGCTGGATGCTGGATGCTGGATGCTGGATGCTGGATGCTGGATGCTGGATGCTGGATGCTGGATGCTGGATGCTGGAT
>JANQRS010000031.1 GCA_028284445.1 Calditrichia bacterium | reverse complement strand
TTAAATTTAGTCACTTTAGTCACTTTAGTCACTTTAGTCACTTTAGTCACTTTAGTCACTTTAGTCACTTTAGTCACTTTAGTCACTTTAGTCACTTTATGACATCACCATGCCACCATCTACGTTCATCACCTGCCCGGTAATATAGGCAGCCGCATCGCTGGACAAAAATACTGCCAGATTTGAAACGTCGGTGGTTGAGCCCAATCGGCCGAGCGGAATATCCGCCAGCAAGGCTTCTTTCACCTTCTCATCCAGCACATCTGTCATATCTGTTTCGATGAACCCCGGCGCTATGGCGTTACAGGTAACATTTCTTGAAGCCAATTCTTTTGCCACAGAGCGGGTTAGGCCAATCATACCGGCCTTGGACGCGGCGTAATTTGCCTGGCCGGCATTGCCAACCTGGCCGACAACGGAAGTAACGTTGATAATTCGGCCGTTTCGCTGCTTCATCATCTGCCGGGTAACGCTCTTGATGCAGTTAAATGCACCCTTCAGATTAATATTGATCACATCATCCCAATCCGCTTCTTTCAAACGCATCAGGAGATTGTCTTTAGTGATTCCAGCATTGTTCACCAGAATATCAACCTGTCCGTATGTTTCAACAGTCTTGGCAATCAGCGCCTGCGCATCTTCCATATTGGATACATCACAGGTAATCGCTGTTGCTTCACCACCCTTTTCGCGGATCGCGGCAACAACTTCGTCGGCGCGCGCTTCATTTCGACCGGACACCACCACTTTGGCACCGGCAGCAGCAAAATCAAGGGCCATGGCCTTGCCAATTCCCTTGGTAGATCCGGTAATAATTGCCACTTTGTCATTTAGAATCATAAGTGCCTCACAGTCACTTTTTCAAAAGGCCCGATAAAGGTAGAATTGCCACAGCAATAAATCAAATGAAGAATGAAAAATGAAGAAGAAAGAGACCAAAACCACAGATTGTAGAATAGAGACTGGATGCTTGATGCTTGATACTTGATGCTTGATACTGGCTGAAAATTGCGGCAAAAGCACTTCCAATCTTCAATCTTCAATTTTCACTCTTCATTCTCAACAGCCTTCACGTCTTCCGCTGTTCCGACCGCTTTGCAGGCATAGGCCCGATCAGTCCGTTTCAGCAGACCTTGCAACACTTTGCCCGGCCCAACTTCATAATACGCAGTATATCCGTCTGCGATCATATTTCGCAAGATCGATTCCCACAATACCGGCGCCATCAATTGCTGCTTTAGCAAGCTGCGAATTTTATCAGGATCGCTGATCGCCGTTGCCTCGACATTGGTGTAAACCGGCACCGACGGCACGACGATGTCGACATTGTCCAGCGCTTCTTCCAATCCCTGCAAGGCCTCGCCCATCAAAGGGGAATGAAATGCCCCGCTTACCGGCAACTCGACTGCCATGCGGGCGCCTTTTTCCTTTGCCACTTGCATCGCGGCATGCACGGCAGGCACGCTGCCGGAGATTACAATTTGTCCGGGACAGTTGAAGTTCGCCGGTTGCACAACACCTTCGCTGGATGCAGCTGCGCAGGCTTCATCAACAATTTCGCTGGATGCACCAATGATTGCAGCCATTGTTCCCGGATGCACTTCGCCGGAATTCTGCATGAGCTCGCCGCGAAGAGCAACCAGCTTAAGACCGTCGGCAAAACCCAACGCTCCGGCGCTTACCAGAGCCGAATACTCACCGAGACTGTGGCCGGCAGTTGCTTCCGGGCGCAATCCACGCTCTGCCAGCAGCTTATCTACAACCAAGCTATGAACGAAAATCGCCGGTTGCGTGTAACGAGTTTGCTTCAATTTTTCTTCCGGTCCGTCAAACGAGAGAGATTTGAGAGCAAAGGAAAGCACTTCTTCCGCTTCATCATAGATTTCTCGCGCGATCGGAAAAGCCTCATATAGATCCTTCCCCATGCCGACAAATTGCGACCCCTGGCCGGGAAATAAAAAGACGGTTTTTGACATAATTGCCTTTCTTAAATTGCCCACCGCAAGAGCAGACCACCCCAGGTAAAGCCTGCGCCAAACGCTGCAATAACGATATTGTCACCTTTTTGCAGTTTATCGTCGTGATAGACTTCCGACAATGCCAGAGGAATGGTGGCGGCAGTGGTATTGCCATAGCGATCGATATTTACGACTACCTGGGATTCATCGAGCCCCATCCGCCGGGCAGCGGCATCAATAATGCGGAGATTGGCCTGGTGAGGGATAAAGAACTTGACATCCTTGCCGGTTAACTGGTTGCGTTCCAGGATTTCAGCAGAGATATCTGCCATTTTAGTAACGGCAAATTTGAAAACAGTCCGGCCATCCTGATAGATGTAGTGCATTTTCTTTTCAACAGTCTCATGCGTTGCCGGATGCAAGCTTCCGCCACCCATCATATATAAATGTTCTCCTCCGTTGCCATCGCTGCGCAGCACGGCATCAATCACACCGTATTCCTCATCCTCTTCACCGGGTTCCAGTAATACGGCGCCGGCAGCGTCTCCAAAAAGGATGCAGGTATTGCGATCCTTCATGTCGAGAATGGATGTCATCTTATCAGCGCCTATGACCAGTACTTTTTTGTAGCGTCCGGATTCGATATAGCGAGCGCCGGTATCGAGAGCATAGACAAAGCCGCTGCAAGCGCCGCTCAAATCAAAGCACCAGGCATTGCTGGCGCCGATTTCAGCCTGTAAACGGCAAGATGCACTGGGGAAAACTGTATCAGGTGTAACGGTAGCAAAAATAATGAGGTCAATTTCGGCGGGATCCAGCCCGGTATCTTTCATAATCATTTCTGTGGCCCGGGCAGCCATATAGGAACAGCCAAGTTCCGGATCAAGGGCTCGACGCTCACGAATACCGGTTCGGCTCACAATCCATTCATCATTGGTATCGACCATTTTCTCAAGGTCGGCATTGGTCACTCTTTTTGGCGGAGCGTAATGTCCTACGCCTGTAACGATCGCTTTTCGCGCCATTCTTCACCCCTTAGCCTAAGCTCTTCCTCAATATGTTTATTCACATTCTTGTCACCCACTTCACGCGCCACATAAATGGCATTTTTCAATGCCTTGGCGGACGAGCTACCGTGACAAATAATGGAAATACCATCCACACCCAACAACGGCACACCGCCGTATTCTTCATAGTCAAAGGTTTTTCGTAAAGCCTTAAACGCCGGGCGCGCTAACAGAGCGCCAAGCATGTGAATAATGTTCTTCTTCACCTGCGTTTTGAAGCTACTGGTAAACACCCCGATCAGCCCTTCAGCAAATTTCAATACCACATTGCCGGTAAACCCATCGGTAACGACCACATCAGCGGTACTGCTAAGCAGTTCGCGACCTTCAACATTACCAACAAAATTGGACAATTGCTCCGACAACATCTGATGCGATGCAATCATCAACTCATTGCCCTTGGTCTTTTCTGCCCCAATGTTCAAGAGGCCAACTTGCGGCTCTTTTACACCATGAATATACTCCATAAACAGGGAGCCCATCAGGCCAAACTGAAAGAGATTGACCGGCTTGCAGTCAGCATTTGCACCGACATCTATAACGAAGGTATACTTGTCTTGCCCGGGGATAATGGTCCCCAGGGCCGGGCGATTTACGCCCTTGACACGTCCCAGCGTTAACAAGCTGGCGGCCATTTGCGCACCGGTGCTTCCGGCACTGACGAACGCATCGGCTTCGCCGTCGCGCTGCAGGCGGATACCTTTCACCATAGATGAATCTTTTTTCTGCTTTACCGCCATGGTCGGCGAGTCGTCCATTTCGACGACCTGTGAGGTATGAAATACGGTGATATTCTTCGGCTGGTAGTTGCGATGAGACGCCAGTTCTTTTTCTACAACGTCTTTATCCCCGATCAGAATCAACTGATCCCTGCCGCCGGTTTCCCGGTCATACAAAATAGCCCCTTCTACAGGGGCTTTTGGGGCAAGATCACCGCCCATGACGTCGATAACAATACGCAAATGCGAAACTCCCGCTGAGTATGATGCTTATTCTTCGGCGTCGAAGATCTTTTGTCCTTTGTAGTATCCACAGGACTGGCAGGCGTGATGCGGCTTTTTGGTCTCGCCACAGTTGCGACATTCCACCAAACTCGGTACGGATAAACCGGACAGCCAATTGGCGCGACGCATATCCCGCTTGGATCGGGACAATTTTCTTTTAGGATTTGCCATAATCTGTTACTCCCTTTACTGGTCCTTCACTTTTTCTTTCAGTTCCTTCAACTTCGCCCAACGCGGATCAATCACTTCTTTTTCGCAGCTGCAGGCTTCTTCAGCCAGCGCCACACCGCAACCGGCGCACAACCCCTCACAGTCTTCACGGCAGAGGATTTTCATGGGAATTGTCAATAAAAGCTGTTCCCGAATTCTCTCGCTAAGATCCACTTCCTGCACATCGTTGCTGATTTGCAGAACGTCTTCTTCCTCTGAGAGCACCTCGCCATCGCCCATGTAGATCAGAAACTCAAACTGCAAATCCAGCGGCTCTTCAAATTCATCCAGACAACGATCACATTGGTGCGTTACTTTTGTCTGAACAGCCACTGAACATTGAATATTCTTCTCATAGCGATTCAAAACTGCTTTTATCTGGATAGGATGCCTGAAAACACTGTCCGGCGCCATATCCAAATCGCTGCTAATCACAGTCTCATCAAACTGATGAGCCCCATCGTGAAGATGTAAAATGGGTACTTTCATAATTAGCCTGATAAGATAGCTGAACATTTAAATCTTGTCAAGCGCTTTGTCAATTAGGAAATCGCATAGATGATTAATTTCAATTGATTTTCTATGGGGCGCGCTTTAAATTGCCCGATTGTTATTGGATTTATGGCGATCAGATTTTTGAATGTACATAAAGCAGGAGAAACCCCGATATGATGGCGAAACTTCGAGGCATGACAAAATGGATTTTTTATATCCTGATTGTCGCCTTTTTGGCACTGATGGTATTTGAATGGGGAGCGGACCGCACGCTTCTTCAACCGGGACAGGATACCACTGTCGGCATGATCGGTGATACCGAAATCAGCCAGCAATATTTTGCCCAGCGTTTCCAGCGCGCCTACTTCAACGCCACCGGCGGCCAGCAAAACCTGACCGAGCAACAGCAACGTATGTTACGCGACCAGGTTTGGGAAGGATTGATCCAGGAGAAAATTTTCGGTGAGCAGATTGAAGCGCTTGATATCCAGGTCACTGATGACGACATCGTCAATACCTTCATTAACAATCCGCCTGCAGAAATTCGCAACGCTGAAATGTTCCAGACCAATGGCGTTTTTGACGTTGAGCTATATAAGGAAGCATTGCGCACAAACGCCAGCGTTCCGCAACTGCTACTCGCCGAAGAACAGTTACGCGAGCAGCTGCCTTTTCAGAAGTTAAATGACTTAATCAACGCTTCTGTGATTGTTACGGAGCAGGAAATCAGAGATGACTTCGAAGCCTCAAACTTCACGGCATCCGTGGAATATCTCTTTGTTCCGTCTTCGTCATTTCGCGAGAAAATCGGCGAGGTCAGCGACAACGAACTTCAAGAATACTACAACGCCAATAAAGACGATTTCAAATCCGTTGAAAAACGTAATCTCAATTATATTCAACTTTCCGCCCTGCCTACTGCAGAAGATTCCGCACGGATTCGCACTCGGGCTCAGAAAATTCTCGATGACCTGGCGGCAGGTTCCGATTTTCGCCTGCAATCTGATCAGCACACAGAGGATGACGTCGCTCGCACCCGTGGTGGCGACCTGGGCTTCTTTAAGCGCACCGACATGGTAGCACCGTTTTCCGACGCTGCCTTCGCAGCTGACTCCGGCGACGTGGTTGGCCCGGTTGAAACCCGCTTCGGACTTCATATTATTAAAGTGGGTGGACGCAAAGTAGAAAATGATGAGGAAATGGTGCAAGCCTCTCATATCCTGCTGAAATTCAACGCCAGCGGCGCCACGACCGACCTGGCTTACAATACGGCTTCTCAATTCCTCGAAACCGCTAAAGACGACGGGTTTTTGAGCGCTGCGGATAAGCTTGGTGTAGAGATGAAGCAAACCCAACCCTTTGCTGAAAGTCCTTCCGGTCTCGTGCCCGGTATCGGCAACAGCAAAAACATTATGATCTGGGCCTTTGATCAGTCTCGCGGCGCCTTCAGCAAAGTAACCCCGGTTTACGATCGCAGCAGCGGCGAACTGGCGTCCTATGTCGTGGCAGAACTTGCTGATATTACACCGGCAGGTCATCAGCCATTCGAAGACGTGAAGGCACGCTGCCGTCGCGCAGTCGAAACTGAAAAGCGCAATGCACTTGCAAGAGAATTTGCCGACGGTCTGGCAGCCCAGGTTAGCGGCGGTACTCCATTTGCTCAAATCGCCGCTGGAGACGCAACTGAGACGGTGAAGTCGGATACAACAGCGTCATTCAAAAAATTCTCCAGTATTCCGCGGATTGGATTGGCACCGGGCATTAATTCCGCAGCTTTCTCGCTGCCGGTTGGTGAAGTTGCCGGGCCACTGAAAACCAACAGCGGATTCTATTACATCAAGGTGCTTGAGCGCAATGAGCCGGATGACACCATCCTTGAAACGCAACGAACCTCGATTCGCAATCGCCTCTATAGCCAAAAGGTTCGTAACGCGGCGACCAGCTGGTATACCAATCTCAAGGAAAAAACAGACATTGTAGATAGACGCTACAATTTCTTCAACCTGTAAGATTTTGTCATCCAGCGCAAGCCACACTCGCTTGCATAGAGAGCAAACTTTTCGGAGCGCCTGCATTGTGATGCCAGGCGCTCTTTTGTTTTAGATTGCTGCCGATATTTAGCATTCGATAGATCAAAAATAGTGGAGTAGATTATGTCAGACGTTAGACCTTTTCGCGGGCTTCGGCCTGCTACGAAATTTGCCGAACAAGTTGCTGCCCCCCCATATGACGTACTCAACAGCCAGGAAGCGCGTGAGCTTGCTGCCGGTAATCCTTATTCGTTTCTCTACATCAATAAGCCGGAAATCGGCCTCGCTGCGGATATCGATCCCTATGATGAGTCTGTTTACAAGCAGGGTGCGGATCAATTGCGCAAGCTGATGAGCGACGGCGTCATTGGGCAGGACGATACGCCCTGCTATTATGTATACCGCCAAATCATGGGTGACCATCATCAGGTTGGCATTGTTGCTGCTGCCTCTGTACAGGAATATGAAGATGGGCTGATCAAAAAACATGAGTTTACCCGCCCGGTAAAGGAAGATGATCGTGTTAAGCATATCGACTACCAGAATGCGCAGGTTGGGCCGGTTTTTCTGACATATCGCCGCAGCGAAAAGATCAACGCACTGGTAGATACCGCAATGGCGGCTGAACCAGTATATAATTTTGCAGCTGCTGATGGCATTCAGCATACGTTTTGGGTTGTTGCTGAAGCAGATAGCGTCGCCAATATTCAAGCTGCCTTTAGCGAGATCGAGGCGCTCTACGTCGCCGACGGACATCACCGTTCCGCAGCTGCCCTGCGCGTTCGCAATATGCGTCGCGACGGCAATCCACAGCATAGCGGGGATGAGCCCTACAACTTTTTCTTGACGGTAATCTTTCCGGATGACCAGATGCAAATCCTTGACTATAACCGCGTCGTCAAGGATCTAAATGGTCAAGATGCGAACGCATTGCTGGCGGCGATCGAAAGCAAATTTTCAGTTTCTCCTGTAGGAGATATTACAAGCGCTAAACCGGCTGAGCGGCATCACTTTGCGATGTATCTTGAGAAACAGTGGTATTCCCTCACGATAAAGGAAGCGCTGGTCGATGAGAACGATCCGGTGCGCCGCTTGGATGTCAGCCTGCTGCAGGAGCATCTGCTCGCGCCGATGCTGGCAATTGGTGATCCCCGCAAGGACAATCGCATCGATTTTGTCGGTGGTATTCGTGGCCTGCAAGAACTTGAGCGACGGGTAGATAGCGGTGATTGCGCAGTGGCCTTTGCGCTCTATCCGACATCAATTGCGGAGCTCCTGGCCATTGCGGATGCAGGCGAAGTGATGCCGCCAAAGTCAACCTGGTTTGAGCCAAAGTTGCGTAGCGGCCTGATTGTGCATTTGTTGGATGAGTAGGGCACAAATATGAGCGACTTACAAACAAAAAGTCCCCCCTATATGTCCGCCCAGGCGGACATATAGGGGGGGACAATCTTATTTGCTACCCCAATAGATTTGCAACGTCTCTTCTAAAGCAGGTCCGAGAGCTCCGTCAAATTGCGCTTGATTTCCAGGCGTACAAACCCGGAATTAATGTTGGTCTTTCCAACAATCGTCAGGAAAGCATCTTGATTCTGAATCTTTTGGATAATACAAAGTCGCTTCTTCAAATGAATTTCCCAGAAATCAAGTGCGCCGCCATTAAGAAAACGGGCCTGCTTTTCCAGGGCCTTCACAAAGCCGGCACATTCATTTCCCAGTTCGTCAATCAACTCCGCCTGATCAGCGAGGTTGCCATTGTAGAACATCGGGAAGCCGCCCTTGGAATGGATCAGAATGTGCTCAACACCTTCCGCCAGATAAATTTTGCGCAGCAGCTTTTGAATCTTCTCCTGGCGCATGCGCTTCTCCCGATCGGCTTCCTCTTTAGCCAGATCTGAATCTTCGTCAAGACGCCGCAAGCTTTCCAGCAAGAGGCTTTGCCAGCCTTTGGAAATTGTTTCTTTGCGGGTTGGCTGATTCCGCAAAACGGCAAACTCACCGCCTTGCCAGCTCATAATATGATAAAAAGCAGATTCTCCCTGCAGACGACGGGTCTCCGCGTGAACAATATTCCCTTCCTGAAAATAGATGACGCCATCTTCACCGTCACAAGTCACTTTCAAAGCTGAAGTCAGGCGACCAAGACAATTCAACTGAATGATGTCACTGAGCTGAAAATCAGATACACTGCCCTTGAACCCTTTTTTCTTGGTGAGGGCATCGAGGATAAGCTGCCTTAGCTCATTAATTTCGAAGGGCTTTTCGATGTAGTGGAAACAGCCGCGTTGGGTGGCCTCTTTCTGCACATCGGAGGTGCCATAGGCGGTCATTATGATGACCTTGGTCTGCGGATAGTGGCGCTTTACTTCTACCAGCAAATCCAGACCGGAAACTTCCGGCATGCGCACATCCGTAATGACCAGGTCGAAGGGGACCTGATTCAGGACTTCTACAGCTTCCTGCCCGGAGTTAACGCAGGTTAGCTCGAATTTATCGCTGTCTTTGGAGAGTTTTTTTGATAGCGTCCAGGTCAAATCTTCTTCATCATCGACAATTAGAACGCGCTTTAGACCTTCAGGCATTTTCACCTCTAGCTTGAACCATTAATATATCGGTCAAATGCTCAACATCTTTAAGAGGGTGCTGTAAAGCGTTGCCGGAACTGCTTATAATATCACTAACCTCTTTAAGCATCACAGTCCGAAGGATACAGAATAATATCCTTTCGAACGGAAAATGATGCGCCGAATCACCAGTTGCATATCGATTCGCTTAGCGGGCGTTGCCCACTTTTGAGAGCCCCCCTGCATGTCCCCCCCGGGGGACATACAGGGAGGACTCTATGCCTGAAAAATCAGGCTAAAATTCTGCGACTTTACGCTATGCTACAGCATCGACTTAATATCATCTACCCGGTCTGTTTTCTCCCAGGTAAAGGAATCTTCCTTCCGGCCAAAGTGACCATAAGCAGCGGTTTTACGGAAGCGCGGTTGATGCAGCGCGAGATCGCGAATGATGCTACGCGGACGCAGATCGAAAACTTCGCGAATGATTTCAACGATTCGGGATTCCGGTAAGCGACCGGTACCAAACGTGTCAACCATTACTGATACTGGATCAGCATGGCCAATAACGTAGGCAACCTGAACCTCGAGGCGATCTGCAACGCCAGCGGCAACCAGGTTCTTGGCGACATAACGGCCGGCATAGGCAGCTGACCGATCCACTTTGGAAGGATCCTTTCCGGAGAAAGCACCACCACCATGACGACCCATTCCACCATAGGTATCAACAATGATCTTACGGCCGGTAAGTCCGCAATCAGACACCGGACCACCGATGGTCCATACGCCGGTACCATTGACTATGTAGCTCCTATCTGATCGGTCAAACGGCAAGCCGTACACGTTCAGCAGCGGCTGAACCAAATCGCTATACACGCGGTCAGCAACTGTATCATTGGTGACATCGGGGTTATGCGGAACGGCAACAACCACTTTTTCGATTGCAACCGGTTTCCAATCTTCATAGCGCACGGTCACCTGGGTTTTACCGTCCGGGCGCAGGAAGGGAATCTTGCCGGACAGGCGAGCTTCATCAATATCCTGGATCAAACGATGGGCCATCAAAATCGGCAACGGCATTAATTCAGGCGTTTCATTGCTGGCGAAGCCGAACATCATGCCCTGATCACCGGCACCACCGTCATCAACGCCAACGGCGATTTCCGCCGATTGTTTATGGATGCGATTCACGACTTCACAAGAATCATCAAACTGCAGCTCCGGAACGTTGTAGCCAATTTCACGAATCGTCTGACGCGCCAACTCAACATAATCGATGCTTTGATCGTCAGGGATAGACACCTCGCCTGCCAAAACCGTCAGGTTCTTGGTAACCATGGTTTCAATCGCCGCCCGATTTCCCGAAACATCTCCGTTCAGCTTGAATACCGCATCTACCATGGTATCAGAGATATTATCACATACTTTATCAGGATGTCCTGCTGAAACAGATTCAGATGTAAACAGGAAACTATTTTTCATCTTTCTTTTCCTCCGTTGGGGCGTCTTGGCAGCACATCCGGTGTCCGTCCGGTCCCCTCATAAATGGGTTTGAGCCTATTATCTTATATGTCATTTTCAATTCAAAATAGCACCAAAATTAATGCATATAGCTGCTTGCTACAAGCAGAAAGATTAATTGAAAGTGGCAATATCTGTAAATATCGGCCAAATGTCCGGCAAGAATGAATGTGCATTTCGCATGGCAACGAAGGGTAGGTACGCCTTGCCCGTTTGGGATTCCAGGATACGATGACTTCAAACGCTTGCAACATCTACTGTTACAGGACGATTTCAATTTTCCGGCCCAATTGGGCCAGCGGTAGCCCCGCACTTGCCACTACAAAAAATCACAATACAAAGCTATAATAAACAGCGTCTTAAATGCATAAATTTGTCTTTGGCAAGGCATTTGTTTCAGGAAAAGCAGCGGGCCAAAAGAATTTCCCGCAAAATCGAACTTGATTTGAATATGAAGGAGACTAAAAGATGAAACACTTGTATAAATCCAAATTGTTTTCATTCACAATGTTTTTGCTCATCGTCGCGAGCTTCGGTCAGGCAAAAGACAAGCAATTGAATTTTGAGGAGCAGGCACTTCGATCTTACACTCACAATTTGAGTAGCGAGAATGCCGGCATTGTCGCCACCTCCATTTTCTACCTGCTGAAGTTACAGACAGCCTATCCGGCTCTTGACGTTACCAGCAGCTACCTGCCACTGGAACAGCTGGCAGTTGATGGTGAAACACCAGAAATTCGCTACATGGCCTTTCTGGCGCGAAACTATCAAAACTATCCGCAATGGCTTGGCTGGCTCCACGAGCTCTGCCAAAAGCAGAATGCTTTAACTTACCTGGAATTTGCGGAAATTGTGGAACGTCAGGTTGCAGAATTGGAAATGGCAGGCGCGGGTATAGATGAAGCAGCTGAATAGCGAAGATGCTGGTTGACCGTTCAGAGTTTTTAGAGACTGGGGATTCGGATTGAAGATACAAAATCCCTGCAGGCAGCGCGGCATGGCCGCGCTGTTTTTTACCCATATTAACGAGCAAGCGGGCTTTTCAATGTTAAAAGACGATATTTTTATTATTCATTTGTCATTCGTCATTCCCTATCCCCCACGTCCCGCTACTTGCCAATTCCAGGCTATTGCCGGCTGGATCACGAAAATAGATTGACTCTCCCCCATTCGGCCAGGCAATTTCAGCTTCGATTTCCACGGAATGCTCCAATAGATGCCGCCGCCATTTTTCCATTTCAGCTTTCTCAACGTAGAAGGCAACGTGCCCTTCACCGTAAGCACCATGCGGGGGAACATCCTTGCCTGCTTCCATGGTAATATCCGGGTTGAACAATAGAAGCATGGCATTGCCGCAGCGAAAGAAGACGTGGCGATTGTCCATTTTTGAGAACAGTTCCAAACCAAGCACATCTTGATAGAATTGAAACGCCGCATCAAGGTCGCGCACGTAGAGGCAGGTTTCCAGGATTCGATTCAGCTTCATCGTTTAACCCTTTGATTGCGCATAAACATCGGCCATCAGCTCATTTACTCGCAGGCCATCAAAAGCATTACAAATGAGATCTTCTTCTCCCTTCACGGCTTTCACAAAATTTTCCACCAGTCCAATATGAGTGAAAGCAGGCATTTCGAATGCTTCGCCAGTCTCCTGCCCGTTTTTGTCAAGCATATGAAAGTCACCGCTATTGATGTTGTTGATCCAGACTTTGCCGGCATCTCCAAACACTTCGACTGTATCAGCTCGCTGCTGAATGTTCCAGTTGACATTGCCAACGGCTTCAGCACCACTATCAAAGCGTAAGTGAAAAGAAAAGGAATCCTCGACCGGAATCGGCAGGGAGACAGTCCGCGCGCTGCCGATTATGGAAACAACCTCACCAAGCAGATAGCGAAGCAGATCCAGACGATGGCTGCCAATGTCCATCAACACGCCCCCACCGCCAATATTCTTTTGCAGCCGCCACGGTAGTTGCTCTCCTTCCGGCAGTCGTAAAGGTGCATGATTCTGCACGCGGGCAAAAACCGGCCGGCCAATGCTGCCGGCATCAATTTGGCGTTTCATCTCAACGAGATTGGGGAAAGTGCGCCGGTAATAGGCAATTGCTACTTTGACATCCTGCTCAGCGGCAGCGTTGATTATTTCCTGACACTCCGCCACATGCAGCCCCATCGGTTTTTCGCAGAGCACATGCTTGCCGGAGCGGATCGCGGCTATTGCCTGCGATGCGTGCAAAGACACTGGCGTTGCCACATAAATCGCATTCACCTCATGATCTGCAAGCAGCGCCTGCAGGGAGTCGTAGTAGCTCGCGGCGCCGTGCCGCCTGGCAAAGTCTGCGGCCTTATCTATATCGCGGCTCATAACGGCCGTCAACTCTGATCCAGCTACGCCATAGAGCGCGGGTCCGCCTTTTCTTTCAGCCACCGCTCCGCAACCGATCAGTCCCCATTTGATCATAGGAAGTCCTATTCTGAAATGCCTATTCCGCGCCCTCTTCAGCTATCTCCGCACCCAGGCCTTTAATTCGCCATGTCACCAGTGGTCCGGAAACCGAAGATGAATCGAAGGGCTCGCCTTTTTCTTCAGCAAGGTGGGCCTTGTAGCTGATATGCTGCGACTCTGTCATTTCCAGGCGTTCAACCAGGCCTTCAACCACCACTTCCTGTTCCTTCGCCGATAACGGGAAAACGATTTCACCATCATTAACCTTCACCTTAATTTTCTCGTCTCCGGAAGCCACCTGAATCCAACAGCCTTTCATTGGACAAACGTCCGTTACCGTGCCGCTAACACGTACGCGTTTGCCCTCGTGCTGATCAGCAGCTGCCAGCAAATCGCCGATGGCAATGGCTTCATTCAGTGTCAGCGCTTCACCATAATTGCCTGCCGGATCAGCTTTCATCATCGCCATCTTAATGGGATCGACACCCTCTTGTTCAGCAGGTGCTTTTTCAGCTGTGGGTGGCTGGGATTCCTGCTTGGCGCAGGCAAATAAAATTAGAATTGCAAACAGAGCGATGACAATGTTTTTCATTTTTCGCCTCTCAAGGTTTCGATTTGAATGTCTTTAAGTAAAATCAACTATGTTTTGCATTGTTAGAGTGATGCTTGATGCTTGATGCTTGATGCTTGATGCTTGATGCTTGATGCTTGATGCTTGATGCTTGATGCTTGATGCTTGTAAGTTGTTTGCAAAACACGTCCAATATCAAGGATCGAGCATCGAGTATCTCATTAACTTACCCCCGTCCCAGCACCTTCCGGTAAATGGCCTGCAAGCCCTGCCGGCGATTCATGCCGATCATCGGTAATAGCCCGGTCTCAGCCAAGAGATCTTCAGGCGCCTTTTCGAACTCAACTAGTGGCTGATCATCAAATGCTGCAATCATCAGAGAAATAAATCCACGCACTGTAGCAGATTCCGGAGGCACTTCTGCGTACATTCGACGACGACCATTCACATCTTCCAGCCACAGGTAGACAGGAGTCATACATTCGTGCATGCGGTGCGCCTCGCGATCATCAGCCTGCGACAAGCGGTCCGGCACTGCCGGCAATTTATTGGCATAGTCAAGTAACAGCTCCAGCATAAACTCGCGATCAATATGCTGAAACTTTTCGATAATTTCCGTCAATCGACTCATTTGCGGCTTTCCAGGGTATCAAAAATTTTAGTGGCATGCTCGTGTGCATTTTCGATGAACCAGCGACCGGTCCGCAGGCCTCCGCAAACCACACCGGCCAGAAAAACGCCCTTGCGATTCGTCTCATAGCTGTCTTCACTATGCACCGGCAGGCGTTCGCCATCCGGCTCGATATCTATCCCAAAGTGCTCCAGCATCGGGTAATCCGGGCGATACCCGGTCATAGCCAGCACAAAGTCATTCTCCAAAGTAACCATTCCATCCGGCGTTTCTACATCAATTTCTTTTTCGCGGATAGCAGCAACCCGGGAATTGAAATGAGATTTAATCGCGCCTTCTTTAATACGATTTTCAATGTCCGGTTTTACCCAATATTTCACCGATGGTTTCAGGGTCGGGCCGCGGACAATCATTGTTACTTCCGCGCTGCGCCGGAAGGTCTCCAAAGCGACATCCACCGCGGAATTGCCGGCCCCAACCACCGCTATTTTATGATAGGCATAGGGATGGGGTTCATCAAAATAGTGCTTTACTTTTGGTAAATCTTCACCCGGTACGCCGAGCAAATTCGGCTGCCCATAAAAACCGGTAGCAACAATGACTGCCCGCGCCTGATAGGTTCCTTTTTCTGTCTTCACCCGAAAGGCCCCGAATTCTCCCTCAATATCCTTCACCGGCTCGTATTGGCAGGTATTGAGCTGCCACTTTTCCTTCACCCGGCGATAATATTCCAGCGCCTCACGCCGAGTAGGCTTAAATCCGTGGGCAATAAATGCCACATCGCCGATTTCCAGGCGCTCGGAGGTCGAGAAAAACGTCATATTGGTTGGGAAATTGTAAATTGAGTTGACCAAGCAGCCTTTATCAAACATGATGTGAGTCAGACCGCGGCGCGTTGCTTCAATGCCGCAGCTAAAGGCCACCGGCCCCGCTCCCACAATCAGCACGTCGTATGTATCATTGAAGTTGTTGCTCAAATCCGGAAATCCTTGCGTTAATCTGCATTTTGGTAATTTCGTTGCCGGAAGGAAAGAACGCAAGAGGGGATTTCGTTGTTAGCTGGACGTTGAGGCGTTGAGGCGTTGAGGCGTTGAGGCGTTGAGGCGTTGAGGCGTTGAGGCGTTGAGGCGTTGAGGCGTTGAGGCGT
>JANQRS010000027.1 GCA_028284445.1 Calditrichia bacterium | reverse complement strand
TACCGCTTACCGCTTACCGCTTACCGCTTACCGCTTACCGCTTACCGCTTACCGCTTACCGCTTACCGCTTACCGCTTACCGCTTACCGCTTACTTCCTAACTTGAATTCCTTCCCGTCAACAATAATCCGCAGCGAATCACCATCTGAAAAAGTCTCGATTTTTTCCAGGAACTGGCGGCTGCCTATTTGCGCCCGATCCACACGAAATGGCTTAAAAGTCGCCACACTTGAGCCCACAATTTGGTTGTTGTGTTCGAAGAACTTGCTGACTTTCTGAAATTTAAACATTTCACGGGCCAAACCAGTAGCGATGTTATTCTCACTGATGACTTGATCGGCCTGAAAGATGAAAAGTCCGCGATGTACCGCATCGAGCGTATTATCCAGGAAGTAGATCTTTTGCCTGATATCTTTCTGACGACGTTTCTCCGGCACATAGAGAGCGGCAGTGGACAGATCACGGAATGTATTGCCTCGCACAACCAGATCGACAATCGAATTTGGCACAAACAAACCCAATTCCCAACCTGAGACAAAGTTGTTTTGGATTACGATGTTCGACGTACCGCTGATGCGAATGGCCGAACCACCCGGCAATTTTTTGCGTACCAGGCGATTAAAGCCATGCAGAAGGTTGCCCTGGACAATGGCGCGTTCCGCGCTGACTTTGATACCGGTCATACCGGCATGCCATGATTTTTCCTGTGGACTTTTCAGTGCAAAGACCAGATTATCGGAGACGATAAAATCACTGCCCTGTACGTTGAGGCCAACGTTGGAGCCACTGGTGGCCACACGCCCGGCGCCATAGATCGTGTTGTTGCTCAGAATAGATTCCCGCCCGACAACCGAATTCGGATTATGCACAACCTTAATAGCATCTTTACCTGCGCCGGAAACGATACAATTGGTTATAGTTACCGGTCCGGACGAAAAGTAAATTGAGCTATCGTGAGTTTTTTCGATATAGCAGTTATCTACAATAATATCAACACCTTGCGGAGACAGAATGAAGTGATTGCCAACGTCATTTCCATAGAAGCGAGAATTGGATATCTTGCCGGTCTTCACCCGGCCATTGAGGTGGATGGCAGCGCCCCTGGCCTGGGGATAAAACTCGCATCCGTCAATGGTAATATTGGTTGCTGCCAGCGTACGTCGATTTTTGCCCCGAAAATAGATTGGCCCGCAATCCTTGAATGTGCAATCGATGATCTTCAGGTTGTCTGATGGGCCGGTAATGCTTCGTATCCAGATTGGAGAAATCCAGCTATTCGGATGCCATTTTGAGGCGTCCAGTTCGAAGGTCAGATTGCGGAATTCAATATTCTGGCAGTTATCAATTGTAAACAGGGCCGCAAAGTACGGTTTCTTCTGCCAATTTCGCGGGAAGCTTGTGAAGAGCGATCGAAATCCACTGCGCGGACCGGTTCCGATAAAGCGAATCGAGTCCGTTCCTACCAGCTTAAGGGTGTCGGTATAAAACATGCCCGGAACAAGGATATCCGAGATGCCACGCGAAATTGCCTCACGTACCGCACTGCGAATGATGGGGGCGTTGTTGAAGTTTTTATCATTTGGCTTTGCGCCAAAATTGAGCAGGTTTATTTGCATGCGATTCAGGCGATCCTGATATAAACCAACGCGATCAAGGCCGCGCTTCTTTGATGGATCTCCAACAACCGCTTTTTCGGAGCGAGTGCCCCGATCACGCTGCTGCGCCGTTCCGGGCAGTTGTATCATTATCAGGAAAAGTAGAAATAAACGCCACATCATAATGGACCTCATCATAAACTTTTTGGTAGCAATTTAAGCAGTGTCATAATACAACCAGTCTGCTGGTGAGGAAAGGAAAAACCGGGGAAATTCGATTGAAATTCTAAAAAAATTAACCCCAATGGGGTATTGAATCGCTTGTGTCATCGCGTTAATTTGAACTCAATACTCGTCGAATAGTGCCAATTTTAAAGGAATGCGGACTGCCTCAAAAAGGGAAATCGAAGTCAAATAAATCCCGGGCAAAAAATTTGCTAAATTTAAAATTTTCCGTATATTCCCGGCATAAATGAAGGCTGTTGAAGCGCCTTTGAAACAACTTTGCAATCCGAAAGAAGCTGACGTCAGGGCTGGGGCCAGTGTTTCATGTGGGTCGCCCGCTTTTTCGACTGACGCACATTCCAATCGATATGATGTCCGGTAAACAACCTCTATAGGATGTTTATCAACCCTCTGAAATAGATCAGTATCTGTTTTCGTCATACAAAAAAATAATGTGTGGATACACTTGTTGAGCTGGGGTAGTGGGTTTAACCAATAAGAAACGGCTTGAAAGGAGATGTATATGACATAAAATTTTTTGCAACATTTCTCGTCCCGTATTGTACGGGTACGATCTAATTGTCTACTAACTGTTAACCTAAGCTATTATAGGGGGAGAACTATGAATAGTTTAGTGTCAGCAACGGCATCCCAAAGGGGGATTCCAGCTTGGCTGAATGTCGTATTAGTAGCTCTCTTTATTTCATTTACTGCTGTACAGGCAAGTGAAATTAAAGGGCTCGTAAGTGATGCATCGACCGATGAACCACTAATTGGCGCCAATGTATACATTCAAGGCACAATTGCCGGTGGTGCAACTGATTCAGATGGTTATTTTTCCTTTGAATACGATTTTGAAGGTGAAGTAACACTGGTAGCAAGTTACGTTGGTTATAAGCTCTACTCACAAACTGTTTCATCCTCAGATGATTTAACCCGCCTTTCACTCAAACTCGCCAAAGACGTATTTCAAAGTGAGGAAGTTGTTGTAACCGGTATCGCAAACAAACGCTCCAAGGCTGTTGCCGAGGTAGCTGTCTCTCGCGTTTCCGCTTCTGAACTGACCGATAAAACCAATTATTCCAGCCTCAATCAGCTGTTGAACGGCAAAGTAGCTGGCGTGCAGGTTCGTTCGTCATCCGGAAATATCGGATCAGGATATCGCTTTATCGTGCGTTCGGGCGGTGGATTGAACGGGCAGGGACAGCCGGTGGTTTATATTGACGGAATCCGGGTAGAAAACGCTCAGATGCAAGGTGAAGGCACCTTCAGTGCCGGTGGACAGCGTATGAGCACATTAGCCGATCTGAATCCTGATGATATCGAAAGCGTAGAAGTCTTGAAGGGACCGGCGGCCGCATCGACTTACGGCACCAATGGGTCAAACGGAGTCGTATTAATAACCACCAAAAAAGGACGTGTTAGCTCGGATCCACGCGGTTCTATGGATGTCAACTACAAATTTACCTCGGGAACCAATAGCCAATCGTTCGAATATAGCGAAGAAGATTTTGTCAGCGCCAATGATGCCAATAATATCTTTATTACTGGGACATTACGGCAGCACAATCTGAATATTTCCGGCGGTAATAATTTTATTAAATACTATACGTCATTTGAAGATCGCTTTGAAGAAGGACATATCCTGAATACCTGGCAAGATCGCCAGAACTTTCGGGCTAACATTGATGTGATTCCTCATGAAAAGCTGAATTTCAGCGTAAATGCCGGATTTTCCCAAAGTGATGCTGAACGTCCGCAAAATGATAATAATACCCTCGGATGGCTAGGCAATACCCTTTTATTTGCAAATTCTTATCGCTTTACGGATAGCACTTCCATTGCCAATTTTGATGATGCATGGGAAACCAATCGTTTCCTGGGTGGGTTTCAGGCCTCTTATCGTCCAATCGCAGGATTGGAAGCGCGCGCCAGTCTCGGAATCGACAATTCCGGCACCCGTCAGGATGAAACGCGTCCCTCGAACCTTCCGTTCAGTGGGGTTGTCAATGGTGAGCGGGTGATTTGGAATCGTGATAATAACCAGGTTACTGCGGACTTCAATGTTAACTACAATTACAGTCTCGGAAGCCGAATTAAAGCGACATCTATTGTTGGTACTCAGCTCTTCGATCAAACCCTGACCACGAATAACTTTTCGGCTCAGAATTTCGATACCGAATTGATTACAGAAATCGGTGCCGGGGTAGATTTGATTGCCAAGGGTGAAACCAAGATTCATAGCAAGACCGCCGGAATCTTCACCGATCACTCGTTATCATTTGACGAAACTTATTTTGCTACACTGGGTATTCGTAATGACTTCGCGAGCTCGGTAGGTCTCGATGCGCCCAGCATCTTTTATCCGCATGTCAGTTTTGCAGCGCGCCTCGATCAGATGGGGATTATGCCGGGGATTTTCAATTTGTTTAAGCTACGCGCTGCCTATGGTGAAGCAGGCATTCTTCCTGAACCGACCGACGCAATCCTGAGATTGTGGGAAGCCGAGTCCGGTGGCCATGGCGGTGGTGCGGTATTATCCAGTATCGGCAATATTGAAATCCAGCCGGAAAAGGTCAAAGAGTTTGAAATCGGCTTCGACACCGAAATTTTCAGCAACTATTCACTGGAATTTACTTATTATCTCCAAAGTGCCGAAGAGTCAATTATTGATTTCAATAATGCCCCCTCGTCCGGTGAAACAGCCAGCCCGGTTCCGTTTAATATTGGCAAGATCGAAGGCTCGGGTTTCGAAACGCTCTTGCAAGGTGCGCCGGTCAGAACCCGTAATTTTCAGATCGGTTTTAATCTCGTAAACGCATATCAGACGAATGAAGTGGTTGATCTCGGTGGCGCACAGCCCATATTTGACGGATTTGATGTCAATGTCACCAAAGAAGGCCTCCCAAATCATGAGTTCTATATTGAAGATGTTGTTGGCGCACTATTCGACACTGATGGCAGTTATCTTGGTCCGGAATTGACCGAAGATCGTGTTGCTCTTGGTAATCCGGTGCCAGATTATAACGGCTCATTTTCATTGAATATCACGCTGATGCGCAATCTGAATATCTACGGACTGGTTGACTGGGCCACCGGCCACAAGGTGTATAACAATACTCGCCGCTTCTCAGTTCGTTTTGGCAACGATCCGCTTGTGAATCGCCTTCGTTATCAGCTCGGACTGTCCAGTACTCCGCCGGAAGGCGAAGAAAATCTGGCGCAATTTGTGGTCGGTTCCTCGGAATATAACGCGGCTGCTGTGGAATTGGCCAACAACGACGGAAACGTTCAGAGCAACTTTATAGAAGATGGCGATTTCTTCAAGTTCCGTGAAATCAGCGTTAACTATAGCCTGCGCGATCTGTTGAAGAATTTCAACTATAATCGCTATGTGAGGGATATCGTTATTGGTGTTAGTGGACGCAATTTGTGGACCGCCACCAAATATTCGGGTGCAGATCCCGAAGTCAACTGGAGAGGTGCACGTAGCCTCAGTCGCGGACAGGACTTCCTGACGCTTCAGAATCCACGCTCATTTAACGTTTATGTGCAATTAGGTTTCTAATCGTGACATGTATGGAAAGTAGTATCAAGCTGAAACCCGAAAATTGCTCATAAAGGAGAGATTATAATGAACAAGATTTTGATGATATTGTCGCTATTCCTGGTCCTGGGGATTCTGGGATCCTGTGAAGATTTTGTCCAGGATATCGATCCGTTGATCGACGAAGTCGATGATGAACTGCTTAATGATCCCGCACAGGTCCCGTTCATTGTAAAGGGACTGCAACAACGATTCGCAACCAGCGCCGGGCGCGTTGCGATGCTGGCCGATGGTTTGGCAGATATGCTCTTTTTCGATCAGGACCTTCCATTGGCAACCTTCCCGAGTTACAAGGAAATTGATGAAGGTGATATTCAACTGGATAATAACACGGTTGACGGGATTTACAATGACATCGGTGAGCTAATCTTTTTCTCTGACGGGCTCCTGGAGCGCCTCGATCAAATGGATGGATTGACCGATGATGTGCGTGCCGAAGCCGAGTATGCCAGTAATTTCTATAGCGGTATGGGGCGCTACTTTCTGGGCTCCTATTTTGGCCTGACAGAAACCCAGGGCGGGGGGCCGATAGATGTTGGTCCTTTTATACCGACCGCACAATTGTACGCAGAAGCGATTGATAAACTAAATGCTGCATTGGCTCAGGCGCCTGATACTACGGCCGAGAGAGTTGTCAACTCATTAATTGCCCGTATTTATCTCTATAGCGGTGATTACAGCAACGCCGCGGCATTTGCTGCTAATGGCATGAAAGATATTGATGAACCGTTTGTGGCGCTTCATAATGTCGAATGGACAAATCGCTATTATCAGCAGGCGGGTAATGGCCGTGTGCAATGGGTGGTGGATTTCCGATTCAATGATTATGTTACTGCTGATCCGGCGGAAGCAGCCCGTATCCCGCTGCGTGAAGAAGAAGGTACCAGCATGACGATTTACTATGTTCAGGATAAGTACACCGCAAGAGAATCTTCGTATGAAGTATTTACCTGGCAGGAAAATCACCTGATTCTCGCTGAACTGGCAATCCGTAATGGCACCGGCGATGGTCTTGCTGAAGTGAACGCAGTTCGCGCGTCATACGGAATTGGTGCTCTCTCAAGCCTGACATTGGAAGATTTGATGGTCGAACGAGAGAAGACGCTTTTTTGCACCGGCAATCGTCTGATTGACCAGCGCCGAAGCGGAACGTTCCACTTGCCGTCCGGTAGCTGGGAATATCTGCCGATTACTCAGCAGGAAAGAAACATTAACCCGAATCTGTAATTTCTCCTGATTGGCTGTCTGGTTGTCAGGAGTAAAAAATCTTTAGCACGAATGCCTCGTTCTTCAAATGAGGCATTCGCGCGTTTTAGTAGAAGGGCAGGCCTGATGAAAAATTTGATTGCTTTAATCATTCTTATCTTCATCTTTGCAGGCTGCGGTGCTTCTTCAAGTAGTGCCGGACAGGGAACGAAATCCTCGAACAAAATAGAGAATGATGAAATTCAGGAGGCACTCAGCAAGCAGCCGTTTCAAAATGCATATGAATTGATAAGTTATTTACGTCCGACATATTTAAATCCTCGGGCGCAGTACACCGTTGGAAGCGGTGTTTTGAGGGTAAAACCGGCGGTCTATGTAAATAATGTTAAGTACGGCGAAATTGGTGAACTCTACAATATAGGCGTCGGTGAAATAACCGGGGTGCAATACTTCAAAGCTTCCGATGCCAGCTACCGCTTCGGTATGGGGCATGAGGGAGGAGTGATCTTAATCAGCACGCGTTGATGACGGATGATTGGTTGAATAGTTGATTGGCGATTGGTAGAGTAGTTGAATAGTTGATTGGGAATTAGTCAAGTAGTTGAGCTGGAAAATGATAAACATCCCCCTGTGTCCCCCTTCGAAGGGGGAAGCAGGGGGATGTTTGCATTCGTTGTCTGTGAATTAAATTATGATCCTCCTTTATCCCATTGTTTCTACCCTTCCTCGTGATTATTTTCCTGTCGACTCTTTTTCTAACCAGCCGGGATATCTCATGAGCGATTACCTCTTTCGACCGAATGAAGCATCGTCTTCACGGCATGTTTGGCGAACACGAATGCTGTACTTCTTGTTGATTCTGCCATTACCTCTCTTATTGACCACCTGCAGCCTTAATCGCCTGGCGATCAATCAATCCATCGACTTGCTCAAACAATCACGGCCGGCCCTCGAGCGGGAAACTGATCTCGAACTGGCTGAAGCGGCGATTGCCGGTAACCTTAAACTGTTAGAGGGGATGCTAGAGATTGCGCCTGATAACCAGGAGCTCCTTCTGATGACCGCTCAGGCATTTTCTGCATATACGCTCGCATTTGTGGAGCCGCGTATTCAGCAGGCCGAATTTGATGCAGAATACGGCGAAAAGGAACGTCAGAAGGACAGGGCAACCGACTTTTATTCTCGCTCACGTGGATATGCGCTCAGGGCCTTGCACTTGGAAAATAGGGCTCTGGCGGAGGTCCTTGAAAATGGGAAGCCCGACGCCATAAGAGTGGCTTTGAAGAAAGCTGGAGAGAAAGAACTTCCCGGCTTGTTTTGGTTGGGGAACGCCTGGGCAGCGCAGATCATATTTCAGATTGCCCTGCCGGAACGCAGCATGGAGATTCCAATCGTTGCTGAAATCATGCAACGTGTATTGGAAATGGATGAGGCATACAACTCAGCTGGACCGCATCTTTTTTTTGGGGCCTACTATGGGGCCAGGCCACGGATGCTGGGCGGCGATGTGCAGAAGGCGCGCGAGCATTTTGATCGCGCTATTGAGTTAACCGGGGGAGAGGTGCTGTTTGCAAAGTTGATGAAAGCCCGTTACTATGCCATTCCGGCGCGTGAAAAAGAAACATGCCAGGCTATATTGCAGGAAGTTATCGATACGCCGGCAGACAAATATCCTGTGCATGGATTTGTCAATGCCCTGGCCCGCCGCGATGCGCAGATCTTGATGGATAATATTGATGAATTTTTCTTTTGAGAAACAAAAAAACTAGACAGGATCTACAAGATTGTCAGGATAGCTTCGGTAAGCGTCTGTGCTTTTTTCCTATTGATCCTGTTAATCTTGTCAGAAAATAAAACAGATATTATTAGGAGCATATCATGAGCCGAAAAACCGTCAACATCGCTGAAAAATATAAACTGTTCTCAGAGCAATGGTCCCCGAAGATCATTGCCCAGATGAATGACTATCATTTCAAAATCGCCAAGATCCAGGGCGAATTTGTCTGGCATTCACATCCGGAAACCGATGAGGTGTTCATGATCATGAAGGGCGAGTTGAATCTCGAATTTCGCGATGGTACGCTGAAGATGAAAGAAGGAGATCTATACGTGGTACCAAAGGGCGTTGAACATAGGCCGGTTGCGGAGGAGGAGTGCTACATTTTACTGGTTGAACCAGCCGGGACTGTCAATACCGGCGACGTAGATAGCAGTGAACGCACCGTTGAAGAAGTGCCGTGGATTTAGCGGATACTTGATCCTCGATATTTGATACTAGCCACAGAGATCACAGAGAAAATAAGAAAATTGGTTCTCTGTGCGCTCCGTGGCTAAATTCCAGCATCCAGCATCCAGCATCCAGCATCCAGCATCCAGCATCATTGTGTTTTATACACCTTCCCGTCCTTCATTACGAAGGTCACATCCATCAGCGCCTTGATGTTCTTTACAGGATTTTCATCGACGGCAATGATGTCGGCCCACTTGCCGGCTTCAATGCTGCCGGTCTTGTCTTCAATGCCGATCAGCGCTGAACCGCCGAGGGTTGCCGATTGAATGGCTTCCATAGGCGGCATGCCGACCTCGGTCATATACTGAAACTCCAGGGCATTCTTGCCGTGCGTGAAGACACCGGCATCGGTACCGAAAGCAATCTTGACGCCGCGCTTATAGGCTTTGGCAAAGGTCGATTGTATTTTGGGACCAATTTCCATCGCTTTCGGCCGCACAACCGCTGGAAAGAATCCCGGGGCTTTAGCAGAATCTGCCACCGATTTACCAGCCGTGATGGTCGGGACAAACCACGTGCCCTTCTCCTTCATTAAATCCATGACTTCTTCCGTCATCAGAGTGCCGTGCTCGATAGAGGAAACCCCACCGAGAATCGCTCGCTTCATTCCTTCTGCGCCATGCGCATGGGCAGCGACTTTGATGCCAAAATCATTAGCGGTTTCAACAATCGCCTTGATTTCTTCGACAGTGAATTGCGGGCGATGACCGTCTCGAGCAACGCTTAGAACCCCACCGGTAGCAGTGATTTTGATGAGGTCGGCGCCATTCTTTACCTGCTGACGCACCGCTTTGCGGCATTCATCAACGCCATCCGCCACTCCTTGAGCCGGGCCCGGATAGTCCCATATACCTTTCTTAGCGCCGTTTGTGGGATCAGCATGGCCACCGGTGATGGCAATTGACTTTGCCGCAGTATAAATGCGTGGGCCAACCACTTTGCCACGGTTAATGGCTTTTTTCAACGCTACATTCACCGTGCTGCCGCCCAATTCGCGTACGGTGGTAAAACCAGCCATGAGCGTTTTCCTGGCATTCACGGCTGCATCGTAGGCCACGTCCGCTTCATTCAATGTATAGCGATTGATATAGGTGCCCCTGCGAAGTTCGCTTTCCAAATGCACGTGCATATCCAGCAGGCCGGGCAGGACAGTTTTATCTGTCAGATCGATCACTTCATCGCCTTTTTCGGCAGAGATATAGCCTTTGCTGACCTTTACAATCTTATTGCCTTCGACAAGGATGGATTGTTGTTTCAGCACCTTGCCGGCATTGACGTCGATGAGCTCTCCGCAATGTAAAATGGTGCGTTTCGGTGAATTGGCAAAACAAAGCGCGGATAGGAGCAAAAGATAAAGTAGTTTTTTCATGGAGATGCCTTGCTTAGTTTGGATGCTTGATAGGTAATTATCCCCCCTTAGTCTCCCTGCCAGGGGGAGACAGAGGGGGGATAACCAATAGCAACAAAATTCGATCTAAATTTACCAATTTTTGGCCATTTATTCAAATGAGCAGGCTGGGCAGAAGACAAACTGAAGGACGCCGTAAAAGTGTTCGATAATCCGCAAATGAGCTATTTGCTACCGGTGTTAGTTTTCACCTTTGCCGTTCATCTGATTGGCACCTTGTCTTATGCTGTTCGCCTTGTTGGGGTGACCACCGGCAGGATTGCGGTGTCGTTTGCACTCTTCAACGTGCTGGTGTTGGTGTCGCGGATGTCTAACTCATTTCAGAGTCCTCTTATCGCCAAGATGATTGAAAATGACCTTGCCCGCGGACTAACAGAATTGCCATTGCACAACTTTCAATACTTTATCCTTGCGGCAACGGCGGGCACAGCGGTCGGCGCCTTTCTGATCCCCACATTTCAGCGAATCTTTGGTCGCTTTGTCCTTAGTTTTAATGTGCATCGCTCGGTTCCTAAGGTCCTGATTCATGGTTTTTCCAAAGCCGGTGTTCGACAGTTGCGTGATCACTTTCGGGTGCCGCGCTCCAGGCGGCTCAACAGCCTGGCCCCATTGCGAAATTTGCCCTTTAAGATTCTGGCGATGAATGTGTTGTCTGTTGCAATCCTGACCGTTGGGGTATTTGCCGCCTTGTTTGCCGGATATATTAATCCCGAGTTTCGTGGCACGGCCAGTCAGTTATCTGCTGTTGTAAATGGATTTGCGACAGTGCTGCTTTTTGTGTTTATTGATCCATATTTATCAGCTTTGACAGACGATGTGATCCAGGGCAGCAAAAGTGAAGGTTTTTTTCGCAAATGTGTGATAGCTCTGGTGATTAGTCGATTTGCCGGTACTATCGTTGCACAGTTTATCCTGCTTCCGGCGGCCTACTTGATAGCCTGGGTGGCGGGAATAATTTGAGTGGAGACAGAATGAAGAGACTTGTTTTAATTCGCCATGCGAAATCGAGCTGGGATAATCCGCGGCTGGATGACTTTGATCGCCCTCTGAACAAACGCGGGACGCGCGATGCTCCAATGATGGGAGAGAGGTTGGCAAAGGCCGGTGTTAAACCGGATGTTATTGTATCATCACCTGCCAATCGGGCGATCACAACAGCGAGGGTTATTGCAGACGCTGTTGGTTATGATTCTGCCGCGATCCGTCAGGCGGAACAGATCTATGAAGCTTCTATCCACGACTTGCTGGATGTTATTCATCAGCTGCCGGATGGCGCTGACCTGGCCTTTATGTTTGGCCACAATCCGGGCTTCACCCGCCTTAGCTATCATCTCTCCGGCGAGGATGTGGACAATATTCCCACCTGTGGTGTGTTTACCATTGATTTCCCGGTTGAAAGCTGGACAGCTGTCAAAGAGGATAAGGGCGTTTTTGTTTCTTTCGATTTTCCAAAAAATGTCGGATGATTGGTGAGCATTGACCGTTGACCGATCCACCTATAGCGGCAGAGCCGTTTCACAACACAGGCAGATATTCGCTTCCAGCGAACTTGTGCAGAAAATATAAGATGAACGATGACCGATTGACGGCAAGCCTTAACCGGATAGCGCACATCCCCCTGTGCAGAGGGATGTGCTTTTACAGTGCGAGGTGTTTGACGATGCGAAGCTTCTATTCCTAAAGTCCTACTTCGAGAACATCAACTTACGTGTCTGTACATAGTCTCCTGCAATGAGTTTATAAAAATAAATGCCACTCGCAACCACTTGCTCAGATGCGTCCCTGCCATTCCATCTTACTTGTTGAATCCCTTCATTTTGATAAGCATTGACCAGAACTTTGATCTCTTTGCCATTCAAATCATAGACAATCAATTTGACTTGCGCAGGAACTGGCAGCTTATACGAGATCGTGGTTGTCGGATTAAATGGATTGGGATAGTTCTGCAACAGCGCGAATTCTGACGGAACGTTTGCCGGTAGCGATTCGTCATCGTTTCCAGCACTCCGTTTACTTGGAATTGGCTCAAGGTTATCGGAGGTTGTTAGAATTTTGTATGGTGAAACGCCGGTGTCGCGATAGACCATTTTTGCGTTTGCAGTAGTACCCACATTCTCAGACAAACCAACTGCCTGTCCCGTCAAATTTTGATTCGTCGTCGTCCAGCTGTTGCCGTCATAGCTTGAAATCCAGATTTGATCATCGGCCCGAGTCCAGGCTATCCGTAAATCCGCATTATTCAGGACATTGGGAAAACCCATAATCGATGGGCGATGATAATGGTCGCTGCCCTGGAAAGATACTGCTGCCTGCCAATTTAGACTTGTATCTCGTTGCCGGAAGACAATGACTCTTTGCCCTACCGATGCTTGTGTTGGTGTAAACCTTCCCTCCCAAACAACGCTTGGTCTGCGATTGTAATCGGTGGTGATAGACGGAAATTTATTGTGCGTAAATCCGGATCCGGTAGATATGTCCACCTTATGCGGGCCAAAGAAAAATTGACTGCTGGCGTAGTCCACAGTGCTGTAATAGATTTTGCCAGACTCCTGCCAAACCAGATGCATATTGCCGTTTATGTCTTCGGCAACGGCAGGGTAAAGCGAACTACTGCCTGTATTCGGAATGTCTGTTTCTGTGCCAAAAGTACCATTGTTTACATCATATGGGCGAATTTTGAGATTGTTGCCATCACCATCGTGCCAGACAATGCCGAGGTCATGATTGCCGCCAATGAAAGACACAACAGGTGTCGCGTGGAATTGTGTCAGCGTAAAATAGCTGGCCACGTCCAATATACTGCCCCAGGAACCGCCATTCCGTACTCTAAGCTTGATAGATGCACCGGAGCTCGGTTTATGTTCCCAAACGACTGCTAATAAGCCACTGTTGGTTGAAATAATAGAAGGATGACGTTGACCGCCGGATCCGGAACTCAGCAGTAGCTCCCGGCTCCAGGTGTTGCCGTCATTCGTGGATGAAACATAATAGATGTCGCCATTATCTTCATAGACCATATGATAAGTGCCGTTATCAAAAACCATTTTGCGCTGGTTATTCCGGTCCAGGCCTTTTTGGCTAAATGTGCGTAATTTTGCTTTGTAGTCAGCCGTCAAGGTTGTGTGCTCAGTCGGCGTGAAATTATACACCTTGGACCTGCTACCAGTAGACCATTTCAATAAGTGATAGGGGACCGTTTCGCCATTGACAGTTCGGTCCTGATCCGGGGCTTCAAGTTGAATCGAGGTGTTGCTAACCACCTGCACGGAATGCGGTGTGGTAACGGTATTGCCATCAAGAATCAACTCTCCGTCGGTTCCGGAGCCAATAAAATCGGTTTGAAGAGTTACATTCAGTATGCGGTCAAATGATGCTGTATAAGTGATGTCTTTGGACACGGTAATATTGAGTGTGCGACTGCTGCTGCTCTGGCCATCATAAAGCCATTCATTAAATACCCACTCTTCACCGTCTACAACTTGATCCAGTGCCTCAAGAGTGTGATTTGTATTGTGTATCCATTCAAAAGATTCTCCGGCTGCCGGAATGGTCATGGTTGTACCATCGATTTTCATATCTCCTTCCCCGAAGCTGTTCTTTACGGTTACATCATAAGGAGCGGTAAAGGTTACTGTGATGCTCACTCCGCTAAAGTCGGCTCGCGTTGCATCGCTGTCTTCATCCTCAGACATTGCCCCAACATAAAAATTGTCTCCGCTAAGGGCGTTTTGCAAGTCGTCGGCCATATCTGCAATTGTTTTGGCAAAGTTGGAGGCAAGGTAGGAAATGTCATCTTCATAGGTCGACCCTTCACCGACTTTATCAAATACATTTTCAGGGTCATCGCCCACAGTTAAAGGAAGCGATACAATCTTTGCCGTACAATCAAGACAATCGTCTTCCGGATCCGGCGTCAGAAAAGAAAATTTGAATTCTACCTCATCAATAGTGGCATCATCAGGTATCTGCGATACATTGAACTTGAATCTTGTGCGATATATGTCATTGGTAGATGCGGGGTCGTCAGGCCATACTGAGCCATCTTTTCGGCCAATTTCAGTATTGGCGTATGCATGATAGGTTGTATTTTCCAGGTCATACTCGACAACTGCAAGCGGTTCGCCCGTTATCGTTATCGTTTCCTGTGAATATAAACCGGTAAGACTGCTTACTATCAGAAATAGACAAATACTCAAGTAAGCCGGGAGCCTAATAATTGACATAAAACCTCCTCGAAAGATAGTATAGAAAAAGTGATTGAATGCTACGGCCGGAATATGATTCCGATGAATGTATTGACTATTGAAATTCGATGCTTGAATTCTGAAATTTGCTGAAACATTCTCCGGGAGCCTGGTTTCCTGCTTACATGTTGGGTGTGAGGGGATATTGGTTGAGTGGGGGAATCGTTGCTTCCTTATGAGGTGCGAACGAGAGCGAGCTTGCGCGCCAAAAAAGAAAGGGGATGCACCTGTCGATACATCCCCTTGAGGGTTGTGTTGGGGAACACTCCTCTCCTAAAGTCTTACTTCACTAACATCATCCGGCGAATGGCCTGGAAACTACCAGCTTCGATGCGATAGAAGTAAACGCCAGTTGCGATGTTGCTAGCGTCAAAATTCACGCTGTGCTGTCCGGCATCCATACGGTCGTTGACCAGCGTTGCAACTTCACGGCCCTGAACATCATAGACTTTCAGAGTCACGTTTGATTCAGTCGGCAATGCAAATGCAATTGTTGTTGACGGATTGAACGGGTTCGGATAGTTCTGATTCAGAGCAAAATCGTCGATGGTTGTCAGACTGCTCAAGCCTTGACCAGCAATGCTGGTAGCCGCGGAAGTAGAAGCGGCGGGCAGACCGATAACGGTGCCGTCGGGCAGTGCAGCGTAGATGCCAAATGCTTCACCGTCTTGATTTGCAGACGGAGTCAGGAAACCGGATGCGAAAACTACAGCAGCGCCACCAGCGAGACCGGAAAGGTCAGCGGCGAAGGAAGCAACAATTGTGCTGTTGTCGTTCGCAGGCGTTACGTCGAGCGTATAAGCGCCAGCCGGAACTGAGATATAATTAGTGATGTCGCCATAAGCAGCGTCGTCTACCAAAGTAGCCACGTCACGAGCGATAACGTCTACTGCCGGTGCATCAGTTGCGCCGTGCAGAACGATAAAGTCTACATTACCGTGATCCTTGGCAGCTTCGCGCACTTTGTCACGAGCAAACAAGGTGAATCCAATGCTGCGTCCATCAGGATTGGCAGCGAAAGCGGACGGATCGAGAACGCCATTTGCAACTGCAACGTAGGTGCGATTCTTCTTAAAGCGAACGTCGAAGGTTGCAATGATGTCAGCACTTGAGGTGCTGGTGCCCGGAGCTACGCCAATGGCCAGATCTGTATTTGCCGGCACGTCGATAAACGGAGTAGCAGCGCGGAATGCGAAATCGTCCAGAAGCAGATCGTCGCCAACATAAATGTCAACGCTGGCAGCAGCCGGATCAGCCGCATTGTGAATTACCTGCAGGCGTGCATTCGCAGGAGCAGGCTCAATGGCAGGCAGTTCTACAACAGCGCCATTCGGCAGTGCAGCAAACAGACCAAAACCTTCACCGCCATTATTGGCAGACGGATCTACGAAACCGGATGCAAATACAACAGCAGCAGCGCCTTCAAGACCAGTCAGGTCAGCTTCAAATTTTCCAACGCGAATGTTCGGATGTCCCGGAACTTTTACGTCGATTACATTACGCTGAGCGCGCAGAGAGAAATAACCGGTGATGTCGCCATAAGCGGCGCCGTCGATCCACAGATTGTTGGTATTGATCCGAACTGCCGGAGCATCGGTCGAACCGTGAACGACAAATACGTCAACGCGATCTTCTTTGCTGCCGCTCTCGCGAGCATCTGCTTTAGTAAAGATCGTAAAACCGGTGCTGCGACCATCAGGGTTAGCAGCAAAAGCGGACGGATCCAAAACACCATTTGCCATGGCTACATAGGTTCCGCCATTTGCAAGTGTTACGTCAAAGCTGGCAATGATGTCGCCGGCGCCAGTGCTGGTGCCCGGTGCAACGCCAACTGTCAGAGCAACTTCGGCCGGAACGTCGATGAACGGCGTAGCGGTGCGGAAACCAAAATCGTCCAGCAAAAGACCGCCATTAACATAAATATCTACACTGGCAGCACCCGGATCAGCGGCATTATGAATAACCTGCAAACGGGCCATCGGTACTGGCGGATCTGCAGCCGGCAAGCCAATAACAGTTCCGTCAGCAAGAGCAGCATAGATGCCAAAAGCAGCGCCGTCTTGATTTGCAGACGGAGTCAGGAAACCCGAAGCAAATACAACTGCCGAACCACCACCAAGACCGGAAAGGTCTGCACCGAATGAGGCAACAACGGTATTGTTGTCAGCATCCGGGGTGATGTCCAAGGTGTATGCACCAGCAGGAACAGAAATGTAATCAGTGATATCACCATAAGCAGCACCGTCAACCAAGGTAGCTACATCACGTGCAATAACGTCAACTGCCGGGGCATCGCTTGCGCCATGTAGAACGACAAAATCAACATTAGCAGCATCGCTGCCTGCTTCGCGAATACCGTCGCGTGAGAAGAGCGTAAAGCCAATTTCACGGCCATCAGGATTCGCAGCAAAGGCGGCCGGATCAAGAACACCATTGGCAACTGCAATGTATGTCTTGTTCTTCTTAAATTTCACCGTAAACGTAGCGATGACATCAGCTGAAGACGAGCTTGTCGCCGGAGCAACGCCGATATCAAGGTATACGCCTGCCGGCACGTCGATAAAAGGTGTCGCAGCGCGGAATGCAAAATTGTCAAGCAGCAATCCATCGTTTACATAGATATCGACTTCAGCGGCAGCCGGATCGGCAGCGTTATGAATGACTTGCAGACGCGCATTACCATCGGCGAACATGAAAGTCGACACCGTCAAGAGTGAGACAAACAACCAATTAAAAAACCTCATCGTAAATCCTCCTATAGAGAGTTTAACGTATAACTGAATGATTAGTGGGGTTCCCGCATTTCGAGAAACAGGTCGCATTGAGAACAAACGCTCAAAACGCTCTATGCCCTCTCTTTAGCAACTGTGATGCCAGTATTTTCGCATGATTTCATACCGGGTCTAAGTCGCTGTTAAAGTTGATCTTGTGGGTTTGGTGATTTGCCGGACATTTTTGGAGGTAGAAAAACCCTGCAAATTTTGCAGTGGGGTTTGCAAGATGTGCAGAGTGATTAGATAGGGAAGTATCGGGGAGATAAGGAGGAGGATTTCCGCTCAAAATACCAGGAAATGTTGAGCGCGAATATCGGACCTGACCAAAAGTGACACCTTGCAAACATACTCTTGGACAGCAAAAAGGAAATTTTGATTTTTAGATGAATTACACTATCTTTGTGACTTCAAATGTAAATAAAACGATGCTGCAAAATAGAACGCCGGATAAAGCAGTGAGATATATACCAGAACTTTATTCGGGGACGTGAGAGTTGTAAAGAGGTATAGCAGCAGCGCCACCCAGGCAAAAAACAGGATGATATTAACCTGCTTTAATTGGCGGGTCTGATTCATCGAGATATACTTTGTCGGTAAGAAAGTCATTGTCCCTAGCGAAAGAATGACGACGATATTTGCCCAGAGTGGCCATTCCAGCCAATATAAATAGAGCGCAACACCATTCCAGTATGATGGAAAGCCGGTAAAGAATCCGTCGTCAGTCTTGGCGGATTCGCTGCTAAAGCCATATGCGCTCGACATCAATGCGAAGATTAGAAGTATTCGCCAGTATCCATCAACAATTTGATACTGGTCCATAAAAAATATTGGAATGAAGGTGTAAGTCAGAAAGTCGACGATATCGTCCAGTTTACGCCCGTCGAAGTGAGGGGTCCACTTCTTGACATTCCATCTGCGAGCCATATTTCCATCAGTGCCATCGACAAACATGGCGATCGCAATCCAGATGACAGCTGTTATCGTATCCCGAGCTATAACCGCATTGGCAGCAAACAATACGCAAGCCAGGCCAAGCGACGTATAAAAGTGGACAAACCAGGCCCGCGCGACAAAGAAACGGTTTTCAGGTTGCTGATGCGGTGGCGTCATTGGCTTTCCGGCGATTTTAATTGTTTGAATTTTTCAGCAAAAAACATCTTAATTGTGTCGATACTGTATTATAGCGAAAAAATAAGATTTTTCGAATATAATTGTAAGTTAGATGTTTACAAGTAGTTATAAAATTTATTAATCTGAATATTTGTGTTCTGGAAAACAGAAATGCCGGGTTTCAGGCATATAAATAGAAAGAAATATTTATTGGCCGTCAGGCAGTGCGATTGTAAGACACCGCTAAGAAAACGCTTATTGCAATCGATTGTTTGACATGAACGAACGCTGTGCGGCAGTGGCATCGTGTGGATGACACCGCCGCAGGGCGTAAACACACCGTAATTCTTACAAGTTCTGTTGTGAGTGTGAGGAGCATGATATGTATCGGACTGACGATCAAAGAATCCAGCGAATTCGCGAAGTTTTTCCACCTGAAAAGGTCCTGATGGACATTCCCATTTCGGAAACCGTCTCGCAGTTGGTGCTCAGGACCCGGCAAGTGATTCACGAAATTATGGCTGGCAATGACGACCGTCTGCTGGTTATTGTTGGACCTTGTTCTATCCATGATGTTACCGCTGCCCGCGAATATGCGGAGCACCTGAGCAAAGTGCGCAGTGAATTATCCGGCGACCTGGAGATTCTGATGCGCGTTTATTTTGAAAAGCCGCGGACAACCATTGGCTGGAAGGGGTTGATTAATGACCCGAATCTGGACAATAGTTTTGATATCAACAAGGGATTAAAAATGGCCCGGGAACTTTTGCTGGACATAAACACGGCCGGTGTGCCTTGCGGCTCAGAATTTCTCGATATTGTAACCGGGCAATATTACGCGGATTTAGTGAGTTGGGGGGCAATTGGCGCGCGTACGACCGAAAGCCAGGTGCATCGCGAAATGGCCTCCGGGCTGTCGTGTCCCGTTGGATTCAAAAATGGCACTGACGGTAACTTGAAGATTGCTGCTGATGCCTGCCGGACTTCCAGTCATCCGCATATTTTTCTTTCGCCGACAAAGGCTGGCACGTCCGCTATCTTTTTTACGACCGGTAACGAAGATACGCATATCATCTTGCGCGGCGGTAAGACGCCGAACTATGATGCAGAAAGCATTGAGCAATGTATGCAACTGATGAGTGACTGCGGACTGAAGCCACAGGCGATTGTTGACTTCAGTCATGGCAATAGCCGCAAACAGCATGAACGACAGCTGGATGTTGGGGAAGATGTTGCCGGGCAGTTAGAATCCGGCGAAGACCGAATTTTTGGCGTTATGATTGAAAGCCATCTAAAACCGGGACGACAAGATAATAAAGGAAAAGTCGAGCTCGAGTATGGGAAGAGCATTACCGATGCCTGTCTCGGCTGGGATGACACGGCGAAGCTTCTCAAGCGGCTTGCAACTGCTGTTCAGAAGCGCCGGGAAGCTCGCTAGCCGTATGCCGGTCATCCGTTTGATATTTATATCAATGGTTGCCAGCCTGCTCTGCGCCTGCAGCGCTGAGTGGCCGCCTTGTCCGCCACCGGGGCCTGCACATGGTACTGTGCAGGCGGATACGCTGATGATGGATGTTGCTGCACTGGCAGCTGACTCCATGCAGGGCAGGGCTGAGGGCACAGAGGGCATCGACAAAGCGCGCAACTATATCTCCCGGCGATATTCCGAGCTTGGTTTGACTCAATGGCGGAAGAATTTCCGCCACCCCTTTCAATACCGCCTTTCAAACCGCACGATTAGCGGTGAGAACATCGTTGCTTACATACCGGGCGGCGATTTTCCGGACCGTTATTTTGTCATTACCGCACATTACGATCATCTTGGAATCCGTGACGGTCAAATCTACAATGGTGCGGACGACAACGCTTCCGGTGTTTCCGCTCTTTTTGCGATCGCCAGGCACTTCCGAAAAAATGAGCCGCGTCATTCCGTGCTATTTGTGGCATTGGATGCCGAGGAAGTTCGATTACAGGGCGCGAAAGCCTTTGTCGAATCACCGCCGGTTCCCATTGAGCAAATGATTGTGAATATCAATATGGATATGATCAGCAGGAACGACGGCGGGGCTTTATTCGCCTGCGGCACCTATCACTATCCGGCTTTGCGCCCACCACTCGAAGCGGTTGCGAATCGCTCGCCGCTGTGCTTGCAGTTTGGGCACGACGAACCGGGTATTGGCAAGCCCGATGACTGGACGATGCTTTCAGATCACGCCGAATTTCACAAGCGCAATATTCCTTTTGTATATTTTGGGGTCGAAGATCACCCTGATTATCATCAACCGGGTGATGACGTGGAAAAAATCAACGCTGAATTTTTTGTAGCGTCTGTTGAAACGATTCTTGATGCCGTCACGGTGTTCGACATCGAATTAAATTGATCTATATTAGCGCATCGATTCACGGAACAACCACAGCAGACGCTGTGCCTTGTCCGGGTTTTGAGCATAGAAAGCGCCATCCAGGGGTTCATCCATGTATGAGCTGAATCCATCAACATGATTCATACTTTCATCCGACAGGTTTTTGAAACCCATTTGCCAATCCGGGAAACTGCGTTCGGTGATTTCGCGCCGGTAGAGTTTCGTCATGCCCGTATGACGCGGATCAAGGCCGATCTTATGATATAGCTTGTCAATTTGTTCCGGTTCCCCTTCGATCAGCTGCATAAAATTGCCGTCCTTATAGAGGAGGATGCCGGTAATGCCCATCGCTGCATTGTTCTTGCGAGATATTTCCAGGAGCTCTACTAGTTCGTTCTTGCTCATTAATCTGGTCGCAGAACTTACATAAACCAGATTGATCATAAATTTCCTCTCTTCCTGAAATTTGAAAATCCTGTTGCATTTAGAGCAGCTTTGCTGCAATGATAAGAATCGTCACGAAGAAGTTTAGCATTAGTGATTATCATTAAATCAAAAGGTGATCAATGCCAACTCGCAGGTCGTTCTTGCGAACAATGGTGCTTTCTTTTGCATCTCTTTCCTCAGGGGCTTTGGGAATTGCCTGTAATAGAGATCTCAGCCCGCTTGCTGATCCTTTCTCCACCGGGATTGCCGGGCTTGGTGCGCTATTGACGCCGGATGAAAATGGCTTGCGTTTGCCGCCCGGTTTTAGCTCGCGAATTATTGCGCGCTCCGGCCAGCCGGTTGTGACCGGCAGCGATTATCTTTGGCATCCGGCGCCGGATGGTGCTGCGGTCTACCCGACGGCTGACGGCGGCTGGATATATGTATCTAACAGTGAAATGAATAAGCCGCTTGGTGGCGTCGGGGCCATTCGTTTCGACACGACCGGAAATGCGATTGATGCCTATGCGATTCTGACAAATACTGATCGTAACTGCTCCGGTGGGCCAACACCCTGGGGAACCTGGTTATCCTGTGAGGAAGTCGAGAACGGCAGTGTTTGGGAATGCGATCCATTCGGCAATAGCGCCCCGATTCAACGTCCGGCAATGGGCATATTTACGCATGAGGCAATTGCTTTCGACCCCAACCGCGGCCATTTCTATATGACTGAGGATGTGCCGGATGGCAGGTTGTATCGCTTCATCCCTGCTTCATTTGCACCCGGTGAGCGGCCGGATATGAGCGATGGACGTGTTGAAGTTGCTATAGTTGATTCAAACACGTCGCGAGTGATCTGGCAAACCATACCGGATCCGGCGGCTGGTGAAGAGCCGACTCGCGATCAGGTGCCGGAGAGCACTATGTTCGATTGTGCCGAAGGCATTGCTTTCCATGACGGCCTTATCTATTTTGCCACAGCAGCGGACAATAGAATCTGGTGCTACGATACCAATCAAGAGACATTGATGTTGCTCTATGATGCTGCTGATGCAGAAAATGCCATTCTAACCGGCGTTGATAATATGACGATATCACGTGAAGGCTGGCTGCTGGTCGCTGAGGATGGCGGAGACATGCAAATTGTTGCCTTGACCAATAACCGGAATTTGAAGCCGGTTGTGCAGGTAGTTGATCACCCGAATTCGGAGATTACTGGTCCGGCGTTTTCGCCGGATGGCACTCGTCTCTATTTTAGCTCCCAACGCGGGAATATAAATGACCCATCCGGGGGAATCACATATGAAGTGCGTGGCCCGTTTGAACGCCGCAGTTAGTATCTGTTTGCTGGCGTAGCCAGGAAGTCTATCCAACAAAATCGAAACGCTACATCATGAAAGATGTATTTCTACCTTATATCCCGAAACTTCTAAGGACGCTCGCCTTTCTCCTGGTGATCGCCTGGTCACCGCTCTTTTCGCAGGGCATTGTGATTAATGAGTTTATGTCCTCAAATTTGAATACGATTGCAGATGAAGATGGGGATTTCCCCGATTGGATCGAACTGTATAACGCATCCCCGGATAATATTTCCCTCGGCGGTTATTCCCTTAGCGATAACCCTGATCGTCCTCAAAAATGGGTGTTTCCGGATATCGACCTCGCTCCCGGCCAATTCCTGTTGGTTTTTGCGTCCGGTAAGGATCGCAAACGCTCTGATCATCTTGAGACGATACTACGTCCGGGCGATATCTGGCGCTACCGCCTGGGGACATCTGAGCCGCCGTCTGACTGGCGCACGGTCGGCTTTGCAGATTCATCCTGGGCTAGTGGACCGGCTGGGATCGGATATGGAGATGATGATGATCAAACGGTTATTGATCCGGTCATTTCTTTTTATATGCGGCATACGTTTGATATTGCTGATATCAATCAAATCGAAGGGCTGCAACTGCATATAGATTATGATGATGCATTTGTAGCATATCTTAACGGGCAGGAAATCCAGCGTGAAAATCTCGGTGCCGCCGGGGGCTTGCCGCCACCGTATTTTGTTACCGCAAATAGTGATCGCGAACCCAACTTGATAAATGGACTGCCTCCTGCCCGCTTCTCCTCATCTGAACCGGCTGCACTTCTGCAAACCGGTATGAACACTCTTGCCATTCAGGTCCACAATGTGAATTCGGCATCCTCCGATATGTCGATGATTCCCTTCTTGACGCTCGGATTTAGCAGTGCGCCGTCTGCAAGCCGCGGTCTGGATGCGACGATCGAACCATACTTGACAAAGATGCATAGCGGCTTTCGCATCAAAGCTGAGGGAGAGCCGCTGATATTGTCTGATGCGACCGGCGTGATTGTCGACGAGGTCGCTGCAACAGACATACCGCCCGGCATCTCCTACGGCCGCCAGCCCGACGGTGACGGTCAGTGGGTGTTTTTCGAAAAGGCAACACCGGATAGCAGCAATAATGACGCACTGTCTTTTTCAGCCGTGACGAATCCGCCCCGCTTTACTGCGGAGGGTGGCTTTTATAATCAGCCTCTCTCTGTGGCTATTTCTGCCAATCATGAAAGAGAAGTGATTCACTATACAACGGATGGGGCTGAGCCGACATTAGATGCGCCGAAATACGACGGACCCGTGCTCCTGGATCAGACGACCGTGCTTCGCGCGCGGGCATTTGCCCATGGCACCATTCCCGGGGAAGGGAAAACGACAACCTATTTTATTCGTGAACGTTCGACTTTGCCGGTGCTCTCACTTGCAACCGCGCCAAAGAACCTCTGGAGCGATGAAGCGGGCATTTACATTTTGGGGCCAAATGCCAGCAGCACCTTTCCCTATTTCGGAGCGAATTATTGGAAAGACTGGGAGCGTCCGGTGCATATCGAACTGTATGAAAATCAACAATTGGCCTTTGACCTGCAGGCCGGCATACAAATCGCCGGCGGCGGTAGTCGCACATTCGCCCAAAAATCACTATCCGTGTTTACCAGGGCGCAATACGGCGACGGCGATCTCGAATACCCGCTTTTTGAGCATAAAGACATTGATGTGTTCGAGGGATTCTTGCTGCGTAATAGCGGGAACGACTGGTTTTCGACCATGTTGCGGGATGCCTTTATACAGCACTTGGTTGCCGATACTGATATCGATGTTCAGGCCTATCAGCCGGCAATTGTCTATCTGAACGGTCAATATTGGGGTATTCATAATATCCGTGAGAAGATAAATGAACATTACGTTGCCGGAAACCACAATGTAGATGCGGATAACATCGATATGCTGGAAAATGGCGGTATCCGCCTTGCTGGCACCAATACGCATTATCTGGCGCTGCTCAACTTTGTAAATAGCAATGACATGAGCCTCGCCGCCAACTACGAGCATGTCAAAGCGCGAATGGATATGGATAACTATCTCAGTTACCAGGTTGCGCAGATTTACATCGACAATACCGACTGGCCTCATCGCAATATTAAGTACTGGCGGCCTCAGACCGCGAACGGACGCTGGCGCTGGATCATGTTTGATACCGACTCCGGTTTTGGTCTGCGGAGCGCGACTGCCTATACCAGCAATTCGCTTGATCGCACGATTCTATCTTCCGGATCATTCTTGCTGCGTAACTTATTGTTAAATAACATTTTCCGCAATGAGTTAATTAATCGCTTTGCTACTCACATGAACCGGGAATTCCATCCGGACCGTGCTGTTGCCCTGCTGGATAGCCTTCAGCAACTGCTGGCCCCGGAAATCGAACGGCATCTAACATTATGGGAAACCGGGAGCTACGACGCCTGGCTTTCCCGGCTAAATCGAATGCGCACCTTTGCCCGCCAGCGGCCAACGCATATGGAAAATCATATTGTTGAATATTTTGGCCTTAGTGGCGCCTCAAATCTCACCGTGAACATTCTCCCGGAAAATGCCGGCAGCATTGAGGTAGATTCGCTATCGATAGAAGCAAGTGGCTGGTCGGGGCGATATTTTAACGACATTCCGCTCCGTGTTGTCGCCAAGCCGCATCATGGCTATCGATTTGCCGGCTGGGAAGACGGGTTTATCTCAACTCGATCGGCAATTCGTTTGTCGCTCATGGGAGATCTGACAATCACAGCCAGATTCGAGGCCCTACCGCGCAGCACCGATATCGTTATTAACGAGCTAAATTACAACTCCGCCCCCGATTTTGACCCGGAAGATTGGGTTGAATTCTATAATCGCGGCGATCTGCCGGTGGATATGAGTAGCTGGGTTCTGACTGATGGGGGAGAGGGCAATACCTTTCATTTCCCTACCGAAACGGTTCTGCAACCGGACAGCTATCTGGTTGTTTGCCGCGATACCACTGCTTTTGACATTTTATTTCCGGAAGTTGGGGCTCGTTTGGGAGATCTGGACTTTGGCTTCAGTAGTAGCGGAGAAGCAGTATTCCTGTTTGACAGCAACGGCGATGTTGCAGATTCCCTGACGTATGAAGACGAATCCCCCTGGCCGCAAGAAGCCGATGGTGACGGCCCAACGCTGGCCTTGAAGGATCCCTGGCGCGACAATGCCCTTCCGCAAAACTGGCAAGCGTCGTTGAATAATGGTACTCCCGGTGCCTTTAACGATTTCGCCGACAGAAGCAGCCTGGATTCTGAGAATCCACTGTCAGATTTCTACCTGCGGCAAAACTTCCCGAATCCCTTCAACCCTCAAACTCACATCCGCTTTGAGCTGGCAAAAGCAAATGTCGTAACTGTTGAAGTCTATGATCTACTTGGGCGCAGGATTGCCGAATTGGTAAAAGGGCGCCTGGCTGCCGGGCAGTATGAGCTGACCTGGACCCCCGAAGACGGATTAAGTGGCGGCATCTATTTCCTACGGTTTTCAATCGACAAGCAGCTGCGCGCGACTCAGAAGCTAATATATTTGAAATAGACACCGATTCGTTACTGCCTTTAAGCAATCCTTGTATTCCCAATTGATTTTGCACTATATTTCTCATCTGTTTTGCGTCGAGTCGTCCATTACAGACGATCTCGCTAAGGTCACTTCACGAAACGAATGGGAAATATATGGTTAAGCGACTCTCTCCAGAAAAGCTCCGCCGCACTTTTGATATAAAACCCCTTGGTCTGGAAAATACCAAAGATCTTGAACCTGTTGCCGGTATTATTGGCCAGGAACGGGCGGTAAAGGCCCTGCAATTTGGCCTGGAAATTGCCCACAATGGCTACAATATCTATGTTAGCGGTCCCTCCGGTATTGGTAAAATGACAGCTGTTGAATCTTTCCTTGAGGCCCGCGCCGGCAAGAAAGAAACACCGCCTGATTGGTGTTACGTCAACAACTTTACAGATGCCTATCAGCCACGGGCATTAGAACTGCCGGCAGGGCGTGCATGTATGCTGCAGCGTGATATGAATGTTTTGATTGACCATATTCGCCACGAAATGCCGCGCGCTTTTGAAAGCGAAGACTATCAGCGCAAGCGTGAAGAAATGGCTGCCGGTATGAGCGAGCGCCACGATCAGGCCATGAAGGAACTCAGTAAGGAGGCGCAGGCGCAGGGATTTTCCATTCAGCCCAGTCAAATGGGCATTTTGATCATTCCGATGGACGGAGATCAACCGCTCAGTGAAAAAGACTTTCAGGCAATGCCGGAATTTCGCCAGGAGGAAATTCGTACCAAGCAAAAAGCCTTGCAGGAAAAACTGAAGGGCTTTCTGAAAGAAGCGCGCAAGATGGAGCGCTCGAGTCAGGAAACCATTAAGGAAGTGGATCAGCAGGTCGGGCAGTTTGTTGTTGGGGGTCTACTCGATGACCTGATGGAAGATTACGAAGATTTGCCGGATGTTGTGCACTATTTGCAGCAGGTCAAACAGAATATCCTCGAAAATCTTGATTCTTTTAAAGGTGCACCGGCTGCAGGTGAAGAATTTATGCCGCCGGGTGAGGCCGCACGTCAGACAGAGCTCCTTTTTCGCAAATATCAGGTCAATTTGCTTGTCGACAATTGTGATCGCCAGGGGGCGCCGGTGGTGCTGGAACTAAATCCCGGCTACCATAATCTGATTGGGCGTATCGAGAAGGAGAGTCAATTCGGAACGCTGACGACTGATTTTACAATGATCAAGCCCGGCTCCCTGCATCGTGCCAATGGCGGCTACCTCGTGATTCCGGTTGATGATCTACTCCGCAATGGCCTGAGCTGGGAAGGATTGAAGCGGGCATTGCGCAATAATGTTATCGAAATTGAAGAGATTGGCGACCGGCTTGGATTTATGTCTACCAAGAGCCTCCGTCCGCAGGCGATTCCGCTGGATGTGAAAGTCATCCTGGTTGGGCGTCAGCAGTTTTATTATTTGCTTCATGCCCACGACGAAGAATTCCCGGAGCTATTCAAGGTGAAAGCGGATTTTTCGACCGATATGGATCTTGATGAAGACAATATACGCAAGTTCATTGGTTTTGTCGGCGACTTTTGTGAGCGTGAGTCGCTCAAGCATCTCGACGCTGCGGCTGTTGAACGGCTAATGGAATACAGCTCGCGAATCGCTTCGGACCAGGAAAAACTGTCGACTAAATTCGGCCTGATAGCCGATGTCATCCGCGAGGCCAATTTCTGGGCTCGCAGGCAGAAAACCGGTCTGATTACTGCCAGGCATATTCGCAAGGCGCTGGATGAGAAAATCCTGCGATCAAATTTGATAGAGGAAAAATCGCGGGAATATATCGAACAGGGAACAATCCTCATCGATTGCAGCGGGGAAAAAGTCGGACAGGTCAACGGCCTGTCGGTTCTCAGCCTCGGCGAATATGCATTCGGCAAACCGGGACGCATTACCGTCAGTGTTGGCCCGGGGCGCGGCGGCATCCTCGATATCGAACGGGAAGTGAAGCTTGGTGGCCCGCTTCATACCAAAGGGGTCTTAATCCTCAGCGGTTATCTTGCCGATACTTTTGGCAAGGAAAGACCCATCACCATGTCAGCAAGAATTGTCTTTGAGCAAAGCTACGGTGGAATCGATGGCGATAGCGCCTCATCGACCGAATTATATGCGATTTTATCCGCGCTTTCCGGTGTGCCGATTCGGCAGAACATTGCTGTCACCGGCTCGGTGAATCAGCGGGGTGAAGTTCAAGCGATTGGTGGCGTGAATGAGAAGATCGAAGGTTATTACGATGTGTGTTTTGCTAAAGGTCTTACCGGTGACCAGGGTGTGCTTATCCCGGACAGCAATGTGCGCAACTTAATGCTCCGTGAGGACATTGTGAAGGCCGTAAAGAAAGGCAAATTTCATATCTACGCTGTCAAGACCATTAATGAAGGGATTGAGGTGCTGACAGGAGTTGAAGCCGGCGAATTGAATGACAGCGGATATCCGGCGGGCAGCATTAACGCACTGGTCGCGCAGCGACTGGAGGAGCTGGCTGAATCGCTGGATGGTAAGAAAGAGGATGAAAAAAACGATGATCCGGCTTAGAATTATGCGTTTTGGCACACAGAAACTGTGTTTCCTTGCATTATTTTCTTTGTATATTCGATGGTCAGAATACAACACCAATCTACTAAATAGGCGAGTAAGCATTTCTCATGATGGATAAAGTGTACGGATATCTTGAGCAGCTCATCGATGCAGTTGTTCTGTTTATGCCTAAATTAATCGGGGCTATTGCTGTTCTTCTAATAGGTTTCTGGGTTGTTGGCAAGGTGCGGAAACCGGTCGAAATGGCGCTCGAGAAGCTTAGCTTCGATGGGGCATTTATTTCATTTGTTACGTCCTTGCTGGAAGCCGGATTGAAAGCGGTTGTCATCTTACTGGCTGCCGGAATGGTAGGTTTTGAGTTTGCCGGATTGGTTGGTATTATTGCCGGTGCAGCGTTTGCAATTGGCCTCGCTCTGCAAGGCAGCCTGAGCAATTTTGCCGCTGGGGTCATTATCCTGCTTTTTAAACCCTACCAATTGGGTGACTGGATTGAAGTTCAAGATAAGTTCGGCAAAGTTGAGGAAATCCAGATATTTAATACCATTATCAGCACACCCGGCCGCAAGACCCTTATTATTCCCAATGGGCAGGTCATTGATGGTATTGTGACCAATTTTTCGCGGAAAGGCGCCATACGTCTGGAACTTAGCGTGACGATGCCCTATGCCGAGAGTTTTCCAAAAGTAGAAAAGATCATCGGCGATGTCCTCGCCTCCATGCCGAAGGTGCTTGATGATCCGGCGCCGGAAATTGGTATTGAGAGCTACGACAGTCACAACCTGATAGTCGCCGTCCGCCCCTATGTAGAGCCGGACGACTATTGGGAAGCCACGTTTGAAGCACATCGCAAAATTAAGGCTGCCTTCAGCGAGCACAAAATACAGGTTGCCTATTCCGAAGGCATTGAGTTGGGGAGCATTGGAGACTAGACTAACTAAGTGAATCCGAATCCAGAGACAAGGACTGTAATATGAGCTTCAGGAAAATCGATCCATCGAAACAAATCCGGCACAACTGTCACGCCACTCGCGAAGGCGATTGGGTCATCTATCGCTGCAGTGACTGCGATTATGAGATGCATGACAATTTGAAGACCGGCGAGACCCGTATTCTCAATTCTGATCCCATCTATACGCATCGGGGAGAATATATCTCGACGGCATTTGTCAATGCTTTCGAAAATCGCAACTGAGTGAAGATAGTGGCAGGCGCAGTCGCAGGGAAAAGATAGTGGCAAGAGCACTGAGCAGTCGCAGCTAAAAACTTGCTATGCCAGACACTTGCTCGCAATCTGGTAACTGCCACTGCCACTGCCACTGCCACTGCCACTCGATTTTCCAGTTTCCAATCTCCAGCCTCCCGGTCATCTTACCTGTAGTGTCAGCTTTGTCGTTTCTTTGAGCGGTCCGAAGGGCGCTAACAGATTTATGGTTAGCAGGTAATTCCCCTGAGGCAATCCCGCAAAACGGAGCGTGGGTTGATAGTCGGCGACGCCCGGTATCAGTTCCTCAGCGACATGAACCCGATCGATCAGCGCACGGTCTCCGGGCAACGTGACAGTTGCCTGGCAGGCAAATGCTGTTGTATCCGCCTGAACATTCTCACTGGTTGGTGTGATAGGCATATGAATGCTTGCCAGTAGATCGAATGGCGTATCCACTGCCAGAGCGCCGCCTTCCGGCAGGTTGCGAAAGTCCTGGATCATTGAGAAACTGCGAAAAACGGAGCGGCGTGATCGTCTTACTGACGCCGGTTTGACCTCCACAGCAGTTGGCGCATCGGCCGTCGCTGCTTCAAATCTAGCGGCAACAGGCGATGCCGTTTGCTCTTCAACTTCCGGCGGCAGCGCTAATGCGTCTTCCAGCTCATTGGCGGCTTCCGTTTGTTCATCGGCTTCACGACTCGCGATTTGTGCAGCCATTGAATCAACAACCGCGTCTTCTTCCGATGCGGCTTGCGGCAGATGTGCGCGGACAAACTCCAGGATAGTTTCATCGTTTAAGGTCGCAAAGGCCTGTCGTACTCCACTTGGCAGATGCTCGATATTACCCTGATGGCCGTTTTCTCCCGGAAATACATAGATTCGAAAGGTTGCCTTCGAAGAGGGCAAATCCCGGCTGCTATTGAGGACCGGATTCCGTTCTTCGGCCAGGGTGGATTGTAAATCCAGCACTTTGTCAACCAGCTCTCGTTTCTCTGCTTCCAGGTCGTTGCGAAGTGTGGTGATCTCTTCCAGGGCGCTTCGGGCAGCAGCCAATTCATCCCGTAGTTTGGCAGCTTCGCCGGTGTCGTCACCTTGATTTTCAACCCTGGAAGCCAGGGAAGAGGCCTCTTCTACAAGGGCGTCATTCGAAGACTCCAGGTCGGAAATCCTTTCTTGCAGAGACTGCGTCTTTTCTTTTTCTGCAGCAAGTTCTTCACGGGCTTGCACGAGCGCTTCCGCTAATTCATCACCTCCCTCATTGTTGTTTTCAGTTTGATTCGCTTCGAGCTCCGCCACTTGTTTTCGCAGCGTTTTTGCTTCCTGCTGCAGCTGTTTATGTTTGCGGCGCAATTCTGCAAGGTCTTGCTCCAATTGTCTGTTTTGTTCCGCGCGGTCGTTGAGCTCCGCACGCACGGCGTCCAACTCCTCCCGTAGACTGTTTATTGACTCTGCGGTTACCGGCAAAGATTCACTAATGACCGGCTTTGGCGGCGCCGGCTTCTTTTTGCCTGATCCACCGCGCGTTGATTTTTTGCGGTTCTTCATCGAAACCTCCCATCTATATCAGATCGATTATGGTTGAAAAACAAATGGGCTTCTCGAGGAGAAGCCCATTTGGTGTTGACTTTTTCGGGTAAAGATTCTCCCTTCTCAGGAATAATTAAGGAAGATCAACCGTCTTGCTGATAACCTCAAAGGTAATCTCATCGTTGAAACCGGACATCGGCATACGTTCCTGGGGATTCTTGGTCCAGAATTCCCATTTCACGAGCAGCTTGTAGAGATGTTCAGCTTTCAAACCAGCCTTCTTCGGATCATCAATGATGGTATCCAGAGTGAAGATCAACTCGTTGCGAGCTGCAGGATCTTGCCAATACCATTTGTTAACGTCCTGCGGCTGTACCGGCGTCAGATCCACGATCTGCGTATCCAGGGTAAGGGTGTTTCCGTTCTCGGTCAGGTCAGTAGCCATGACCTTTACCTTGGAATAGTTATCCGGGCAGGCGATGTAGCGTGCGAAACTGCCACTCAAGCGACCGGTGTGGTTGATGCGAATTGCGCGATCGATATCAACGGTCTGATCGTGGTAGTTGTAATTGACTGCTGCACTTCCGTCCGGATCGCCGCCTTCATATGCCTTTTGCGGTGCGTCGGCATGTTCGCGAATAAGCGGATGACCCTGGTCCATTTTCGGATAACCAAGCTTGCCGTACAGGTCCTGAATCGCCGGTGCATCGGTCTTCAAGTTGCCGAGATAAGACTTGGCTTCGTACTTGTTTTTGCCCAGCGGGCCAGGCAGTGTGGGAAAATCAAATGCGATTATGGTGTGCACGTCGATTTTCGGTAGGGGGTTTACAAATGTGTTAGCCATGATATGACTCCCTCTCAATGAATTATATGTTGGTTAGTAACGGATCAGGTTGAACATGTGTGATTGTGTTTGTTATCCAACCAGATCACTTTAATTGAGTGTTCATCTATTCTTTCATTAGAATAACAACGAACTACTGACAAGATAGACACCATACTTAAGCAGTGATAAATGGCGGGTTAGAAAGGAATTAATTTTCGCTTAATTCGATTAAATGTGGGTTAAGGGGAGGTTAATTTAATGCTGGATGCTGGATGCTGGATGCTGGATGCTGGATGCTGGATGCTGGATGCTGGATG
>JANQRS010000009.1 GCA_028284445.1 Calditrichia bacterium | reverse complement strand
CCCGAAACAACCTTGCGGCCAGATCCAGGTAGTGCGCTGCGCTATCAAAACGCGCTGACTGCAGATAGGCTGTGCCCGCTCTGTAGTGGGTGAGGGCTTGCGAAAAGTCCTCACTTTGAAGAGTTAAATTTTGGGAATAAATGCAGATAGATAAGAAAAGATCTATTAGGAGCACTAACAGGGTTGTTCTTTTTGACATGTTCTAAACCTCATAACTTTGGCAGTTCAAGTAAAATCGGCTAGAAATTGCAAACCACCTATAATAAAACTATTTCGTTGTGACAGAGCAAAAACGACTTAAAAGGATTCTCTATGAATAAATACTAGGAGATTACTTCAGTCCTGAAACACCGGGAAACATAACGGCGAAAATGTACAGAGTGACTTGGGCGGAGCCCTTGTCTTTATCGATTACAGCAAAGCTCGTTCTCCATCGAAGGTTGAAGCAAATATCGAGTGACAAAACCAGCACAAGGGCGCTAGGCCGAAAGCCATGCTTCAAAATTATGGTTTATCCTCTATAAGCACATTCATAAAGGCCATGAGTAGCAAAAATTTCAGTCTGGTAACAATCATAGCTTTGCTACTTATAGAGCGAAAATCCGAGATTGACGGACCGAAAACGGCATAGCTCCCTGTTGAACGTACTTAGTGGCTTAATCACATTTTCCGATACCTACCATTGAATAACAGCATACTCCAGTGCTTTAGATCTAATGTATGACTTATAGGTTCTTCGTTGAAATGATGCATTGGAGACAGCTTATTGTCCCCAATACATACTCGATGCTTCAATTAAAATTGGAGCATTTCGAAGTATAAAAAGAATAGAGCTGGTTCATTTGCAGTCGCGACATTTGTTGATATTTCACAACGCAAAAGAAATGGAGCTCCAGGCAACGAAAATGCGTCAGACACAAACTCAAATTCATGTTGACTATATTGCTCAAGTATGATGTTTTGCTCAGGAATCAAATCTTTATCGATATCGCAAGAAACCTTAACTTCGTTCGGATAATCTCTTACTAGGTCCAAAGGTGGCTCGTAAGAAACCAGTAGCCTGAAATTAGCTGAAGGTGTTTCTGAAAAATACCTGATGCCCTCCAAAATACCTTCAGGTGTGTTTATAAAACTTCTCTCATATAAAATTTCGCCTCCAAGCTCATCTGTCACAATAAAGTCTAATTCAAAGGCGACTTCTTTAGCAGGAAAATCTAAAGCACCTAAATTTGAAGTTCCTGTAATGGGATCTGTAATAGGCTCCCCCTTTTCCAGTGAAAACAGACTTTGCAAAGAGCCTTCATCTTTCAGGCCAGAATTTGGTTCTTCGAAACATCCAGTAAAGACAAGCAAAAAGATCAACATTAATACATTAAGAACTTCTCTTGTAAAACCTTTCATTTTCTACCTCTTTCGGTTTTGTTGAAATGTTCGGCCACATACTGTGGCAACAATTTATCAATTAATACCTAAACAAAAAACGGATCGCAGACTACGTGACGTTTCATGCTTTCAGCTATTGCAAGCGAAGCCTCCCGGCAATTTTCCTCCAAAAATACGAATAGGCTCACCTGCAAAATCTCTCAATCCCCCTTTCCAATTAATGTTGAACTTGCGTCGAACTACATGTCGTTAAAGTTGGTCTCATCGAGCAAATGGACCTCGCTTTTCACATCAACTATCACGCAGATGCGATCTACAGCATTGATGCTCGAATTCATGAAATTCCATAAAAATTTCACATATTATTTTAAAGGAGGCCCAACTGAGAGCATACAAATAGTTGTAAATCAGCAGTTTATAAAAAAATGGAAGTTTTTCACATATTTACGGATTTATGAAATTTTTGATAGGTCCTTTGCAGAGAGATCTACGATCAACTGCAAATCCCGCAAGATACGTTAAATCGATTGATAAACTTAAGGAATTGGAACGCCTGAGTAACTTGTCCGATGTATTCGCTGGAAATAACATTGTGAGTTGATGAACTGAAAAGCACACTAAATGACAAGGCCCTACTAGGCAATCACGAATATCTAAAAGAATTAATCATTTCAAATATTCGCTTAGATCTTGCGTTTGCTCCTCATTTGTTCGAGAGTTGCGATTTCAGAGAACGGTTAGAGTTCGCGAAAACAACGCTTTTCCTCCCGGATGTTTTGCGAATGTCCGCGAGAATTTCTAATATTGAAAAAATGAGCTCTGTTAGACCTGTTTCTGGCAAGTATCATTTACACGAGGAGATATGAAATGGATGCAAAGAAGTTAACTGCAGGAACCGTCGTTGGCGGACTTACTTTTATGGTTTTGGGCTATTTGCTGTATGGACTAATGATGAAGAGTTTTATGGCATCAAACACAATAACATCTGCCGCGATTAAAGCAGACGCCGATCTGGACTTTGTGATGCTCTTCCTGGGCAGTCTAGCCTGGGCCGGCACCCTTGCTTACATTTTTCAACGCTGGGCCGGAATCAAAACATTTTCGACAGGCGCAAAGGCCGGTGCGATTCTTGGGGCGCTTATCGGCGCTGCTATGAATTTTGAAACCCTCGGCACGATGAACATTTTGAATACAACCGGACATATTACCGCCATCATTATTGAGGCTGTTCGCTTTGCTATTGTAGGAGGTGTGATTGGACAAGTTGTTGGTATGATGACCAAAGAAGGTGCAAAAGTCACCGCCTAACTTCTCAAGCCTAATTCGCAGGGTGCTGCGCAGTCATGTAAACCCAAGAAAGATGTGAATGCTATGCAAATGAGTGATACTTCTACCGGAACCGCTACCAGAACAGGTCTGGCTCGCAATATGGGATTAATGGCACTGGCCGCTACCGGTATTTGTTCGATGCTGGGTGCGGCAATCAACATGATCCCTTTCATGATTCAACGAAACGTTCCGGGTATCGGATCGCTCGTTTTGCCGGCATACGTGTTTGCCGCAGTCCCTGCAATCCTTGCAGCACTTTCATATGCCATACTGGCTTCAGCCATGCCACGTGCCGGTGGCAGTTACATCTATGCCAGCCGCGGCCTTAATCCGTACCTGGGATTTGTCGCCAGTTTCTCACAATGGTTTGGCCTTTCCATCGCTATCGGCGTTATTTCTTACGTTATCGTTCCCTTTATTCGCGACGTCTTTTTTGCACTCGGCTGGATGGATGTCGTGCAAATTCTTGAGAACGGGCCGATTCGGGTAACGCTTTCCTTAATATTTCTCTGGACATTTGTCGGCGTGAACTTGCGCGGTATAAAACTCTACGAGCGTACTTTGATCCCGATGATGTTCCTGATGTTCGCACTCGGTGGTATTGTGATTGTCGCAGGCTACTATTTTAACCAGGAAGACTTTGCTGCTGCTTTGATGGCCAAAGAAGGCCGGGCCATTGCCGAAGCTGCTGCGACGTCGTTTGACTTCAGAACTTTTCTAATGGCCGCGGCAGTGCTTTTTGCCAGTTTTATCGGCTTCGACTCGATTGCGCAGGCCGGTGGAGAAGCAAAGAATCCGGGACGTGCCTTACCGCTGGCAATATTGATAGCAGTGATTACCGTAGGCACTTTTTATATGCTATTTACCGGCGCCGTCTACAATGCTGTGCCGTGGCAATACATCGCTGAAGAAGCCGCGGTGCGGGATATTACTGCGCCGGGATTGCTCGGATACCTTCTTCCTGCCGGCTGGACGGTTGCCATTATCGCCGGGGCAGCAATTGCCCTAATCAACGATCTTCCGGCAATGCTGTTGGCAGTGTCGCGACTGATGTTTGCCTGGGCAGAAGATGGCATTTTTCCAAAATGGGTGGCGCAGGTTCATTCGCAATGGCATACACCTCATGTAGCTATTGTCTTGAGCGGGTTGATGGCAACAGTCGGCATCATTGGTAGCCACCTGGCCGGGGATTTTTTCCTGGGGGTAGATATTTTGGTCATGTCCATGTTGGTCAATTTCCTCTTGATGTGCGTGTCGGTGCTGTCTTTACCAAAGCACAATCCTGAACTCGCTGCGGAAGTCAAGGTGATCAAATCCAGAACGCAGCAGGTGATTGTCGCCAGCTTAGGTGTCGTCATGCTGGGCGGTTTCCTTATCGTGCATATCTGGAAAGATCTTACCGCTGATGCCAGTGCCTGGTATTTCCACTCTACGCCTGTTTGGATCATTGTCATGACCATCGCCACCCTAATTTTTGTTCGCGAAGTCGGAAAGCTGCGCAAGCAAGGTGTAGATGTTGATGCGCTGTTCGCCAAATTACCTCCGGAGTAATTTCAAATGACAAGTAAGGTTGAACGCCACCAATTGGCGCCCGGGTTTTCAATTTCCCGGGTGCTCACCGGCCTATGGCAAATTGCCGATATGGAACGGGACGGCAAGCAACTTGATCCTGATGCCACAGCAAGATTCATGGCACCCTATTATGATGCCGGTCTGACTACCTTCGATATGGCTGATCATTATGGATCTGCAGAAATTATAACCGGGGTTTTTCGCAGACAGATTGAAACCCCCGAAAGCGTTCAGCTCTTCACTAAATGGGTGCCCAAGCCGGGGCGCTGCAGCCGAACGGAAGTTCGCGAAGCCGTGCAAATCAGCCTCGACCGCATGAAAATGGACTGCCTGGACATGTTGCAATATCATGCCTGGAATTATGCTGATCCGGCATGGTTGGATCAACTTTTCTGGTTGCAGGAGCTGAAAGATGAAGGACTGATTCGACATCTCGGTGTGACTAATTTTGACGCTGCACACCTCCGAATTGTAGCGACGAGCGGCATCGAGATTGTAACGAATCAAATTTGCTATTCCTTACTGGACCAACGTGCTCGCAATGATATGACCGAGGTCTGCGAAGCATACGGTATCAAAATACTGGCCTTTGGAACCGTTGCGGGTGGCTTTCTCAGTGAAAAATGGTTAGGCAAGCCGGAACCAAATGCACTGGACACCTGGTCTCAGATGAAATACAAACGCTTTATCGATGCGGCCGGTGGGTGGGAGAATCTCCAATCCATATTGCAAACCATTCACGAGATCGCAAAGAAGCATGACGTCTCGATGGTCAATGTGGCCTGCCGCTACATTCTAGATCAACCGTCCGTAGCGGGTATCATCATTGGTGCACGCCTCGGGCAAAGTCAGCACATCGCAGACAATCTAAAGATTTTCAACTTCGAAATTGATGCGGAAAGTCGCGGCCAGTTAGATGAAGTGCTTGCCAGGCTTGATCCCATTCCAGGTGGCTGCGGGGACGAATATCGCAAGCCGCCGTTCCTCACAGCCTCAGGTGACCTTAGCCATCATCTTGAGCACATGCCAACACCTTACGAACCTCAAAATCTGGGTGATGGCAAAAGCCGCGTTTTAAGTGGTACAATTTGGGAAGATATCGCCGGATTCAGCCGCGCTGTGCGACGCGGCAATCGCATTCTGGTTTCAGGCACCACAGCCACGCATGGTAGCCGTGCCATCGGCAGCAACGACCCTGCCGCTCAAATGCATTTCATCATCGACAAAATTGAAGGGGCGATCCAATCGCTTGGCGGAAAGCTTGAGGACGTTATCCGAACCAGGATTTATATTCAGAACGAGAGTCAATGGGAACCAATCTCACGCGCGCACGGAAAACGGTTCGGCGACATCATGCCTGCAAATACCATGATTAAAGCAACTGTTATCGGTGATGAATATTTGGTAGAAATGGAGGCAGAAGCGGTGGTGAATGATTGATCTTTGATTCTGGATACTTGATGCTCGGTACTTGCAGATCAATCGGAACGCGTTAAATTTCTTCAATTCTTCAATTCTTCAATTCTTCAATGCTTCAATGCTTCAATGCTTCAATGCTTCTGTTCCATCGGGATCCTTGCCTCTACCCGCGTCCCTTGGCCTGGCGCAGAACGGATCAGGCATTTACCGCCCAGCTTTTCGGCGCGATTGGCCATATTGAACAGGCCATTTCCTTCACTCTTGCCGGTTGTATCAAACCCTCGTCCATGATCTTCAACAACCAGAAGCAGTTCATTGCCCTGTAATCCCATATTTACGCTGACGGATTGGCTACCGGAATATTTGGCCATATTGTGAAGTGCCTCTTTGGCGATAAGCAGCAGGTTGCGGCGCACTTCCGGATGTAATTTCATCCGGGTGATGTGGTCAGCTATTTCCATATTTAGCTGAATACCTTTTGCATCGCAAATTTCACTGGCAAAGGACCGTAGCCGTCGGTAAAGGGCAGCGACAGAATCATGTTTTGGATTAATCGACCACACCACATCACTCATGGCTTGGGAAAGCTCCCGGGCAACATCTCCAACGCGCAACATCGACTGCTGCATTTCCACATTGCCGGATTGACCTTCCTCAAGGACATCGCCAGCGGGTGTTGTTTGCATGGCGGCTTTGCGAATAGATACCTCCGAGAGCAATCCGATATGCGTGAGACCCGCGCCGATTTCATCATGCAAATCTGTAGCAATGCGGGAACGAATTCGCTCTACCGCAAGCACCTGGCGCAAATGCATTTTATGCAAACCGTAAAGAATGCCACCGACGAGCAGCAGCAATCCGCCAACGGCCCACCAACGCTGCCACCATGGTGGCAATACCGTAAATTCCAGGTGGGAAGCTGTTTCACTTCGAACCCCATCGGGCTTCACCGCCCAAACATCGAAGGAGTAATCTCCGGGTTGAAGCGAGGTATATTGAACGGTGCGCAGTTGGGTTTCTCCCAGCCATTCTACGCCATTGCTGCTTACCAGGCGATGCTCATAACGCAATGGCTCTTCATAGCTGTGACTGATACCGATAAAATCGATTTCGTACAAATTTTCACCATAGGAAAATGTTATCGCTTGATCTGCTAAAGACGTAGCTGCACCATTCACTCGAATACTCGAAATTGTTGCCGGTACCGGCGTTGGTTCCAAAACATCTTTTCCGTATTCGTAGATGATAAATTCATTCCAACTGGTACCATAAAAGATCTGTTCATCCGGGACGAAGCCGATGAAATCAAAATGATTGTTTTCCAAATACTTGTGTGACTGCAGGTTGAACGAATCATCTCTTCCGGTCGAAAGGACGCCGGCTGGTGTGGCCAGCCACATTCGCCCGGACGGATCTTCAGCCAGAGAAGAAACGCCATTGGTATGCAGCCCATCATCGCGGGTCAGCGATTGCATCTCCCCATCTTTATAAACATTCAGACCGTTAAAACGCGTGGCTATCCATACCTCGCCATTGCGTCGCGGATACAGAGAGACAAAATCCGTCCCAACCAACCCATCTTCCTTACTAAAGGTTTTATCGAGTTTAAACGCATCGCCATCAGGTTTAAAAACCGCAATTCCCCCCTGGAACCCACAGAACCACATTTGATCATTGTAATCGCGTGCAAATGCCGTAACGCGACCTGACGGTAGTCCGTCTTCTTCGGTGTAGGTTCGCACCACACGACGTCGATCGATATCGATCTGCACAACTTCTCCTACAGAGCGATGCGTGCCGGTTTTCCGACGACGGATCGACAACCACATATTTTGTTTATGATCAAGGCGGGCTTTGAGGAAACGGGTATTTTCCAATCCCAATTCTTCTTGCATCTGATACTTGAGCTTCAATTCGGAAGCTTGATCGGATCGACTGACAATTTCATATCCAAATACCCCTTTGGAGCCGGCCACCAACCACAATAACCCGTTCGCATCAACAAAAGTGCCGAAAAGATTGCCGTCTTTGACGAAGGAGAAGCTGTGAAAATGCTGCTGCCAGCCGCCATCGCGGTCCTGCCAAACCTCATATAAACCCTGGGCAGAGTTCACAAATAGATGCTGATCGACCTTGTTCACAGCGGCCATACCAAAAAGCCGGGTCTGCTCGCGCTTAAAGGTGTAGATATTCCGTTTCGACAGCTTGGTGAGTCCCTTGCGGCGACCGGCAAACCAAAGATTGCCTTCCCGGTCCATCAGTATTGACACCAGATCAATGTCCGTCAGGCCATTCTCCAGCCCAAATTCAACGATTTCCCCGTCGGGAAGCCCATCACGTTCAATCTTGACGATGCCCTGCCAGGTGACAAACCAAAAATAGCCGGCGTTGTCATAAACCCCATCCCGCAGCCAATGATCCGAGACTTTATAAGCGTTGACGATTTCATCGTTGCGCACTTCCAGCAAAAAGCCTTCGGTTGTTCCCAGCCAAATAACACTTTGCAGATTGGAAATATTGCTGATAACCCGGCCGTAGGTCGAATCAATCGATATTTCCTTCATGGTGTTGCTGCGAGGATCGTATACTTCAAGGCGGTTATTGAATGCCAGCCAAATACGGCGATCGCGTGTTTGAAACAAGGTTCGGCCACTATCGGTATGATCTTCCTTGACAACTAATTCAACGCTGTCGCCCTTTACTTTATAGAGGCCGTCGGCAGTCCGGCACCACAGTACTCCATTCAGGTCTTCTTCAAGCGCCATGACCACATTCGGGTGATATCCTCGCGGACTGATCTTGATGTTGCGGAATTGCCCATCTTCAAGAATATCGATGCCGCGCCCGTGGGTGCCTATATATAATCGTCCCGGATGTAATCGGCTCTTGTTGAAACTCATCACGAATCCGATCGATAGGCCCTCTCTGGTGCCGTAGGAGGTAAATTCCTGACCATCGAATGAAGCAATTCCATCGTCAGTGCCGATCCATAATAATCCTTGCGGATCCTGATAAAGTGCCTGTGCCCAGGTCGAAGGCAGGCCATCTTTAAGAGTATAATTTTCGAATGCAAGGGTTTGGGCAAACAAGAAGGAACTGGATATTGCCATCAATAAAATGACCAGCAGTGATCGAAAACCGGTAGACATGATTGCGTTCTTCGCTATGTAATTTCATTGTCGAAAAAAGACGCTTTGACAAAATATAAACAAATTGAAAGATAAATAAACCTATCATTTCTGATGGTTTTGAGATTGCTTTAAAGTCACGAATTTCTGTCTTTCGTGATACAAGTACTTTTTTACTTGCATAAAGTGCTTGTAAAACTTACTTTTCACGGCATTTTCAAGGAATTCCAGCCTGCTCTCTTTCGACAACAGCCTAGAATTGCCTGAGTTTAATTTTTATAGTAAGATTTATCCAGTAAGGAGTCGTAATGACAGATCGTATTAACGGCGTTGTAAAGTGGTTCAACGCTACCAAAGGCTATGGTTTTATCGCTCAAGAAGACGGAAACGATGTCTTCGTACACTATAGCTCTATTCGCGATGACGGTGGTTTTCGTACTTTGGAAGAAGGCCAGCAAGTCGAATTCACGTTAGGCGAAGGTAACAAAGGCCCGCAGGCACAGGATGTTGTCGTAGTGTAACACGGAAAGCAGTTTCTATTTTAATGCGGTATATATCTGATATATACCGCATTTTTTTTGTACAATTTGTGAATCTGAATTGGAATTGACCTTGACATTATTGGCGATGAGTACTACATTCATTCGCCGCTAAACACAGCATTATCAAACTTTTGCCTGCAGATACAATATTGACCGACCTGAGGAGAAATCGGTCATGTACACATACGATTAAACTTGGAGGAATGTGTTATGATGAAACGGATTACTAACTTGGCTGTGCTGCTTGGACTGTTAACTTCTATGTCGATACTGGCGCAACCCGCTATTGGTCTCAAAGGCATTGGCCCCCGTGTTGGATTCATTAGCGTATCTGAGGACGTCGGCTCAACCTTCGATATTGGCGTCGTCGCAAATTTAGGAACATTGCTTGAGAACGTCCAATTGGTTGGCAGTTTCGATACCTGGGGAAAGTCCGAAGATGAAAATGGCGCATCAGCGAGCACGCGTGATTTTGTTCTCGCCGGTGGTGCCCGCTATGCGATTCCAATGGAAGGCGATTTGCAACCATATGCTACTGGCGGGCTAGCATTGCACATTTATCGCGGCAGCGTAGAGATTCCGTCCATCAATTTTGACGAATCAGATACAGATCTACGTATCGGTCTTGATATTGGTGGCGGGGTTGTGAAACCTTTGAATTCCGGGATGGATGTCTTTGGTGAAATATTGATTAGAATAAATGAAGTTAACCAATATCTGTTTTCAGTCGGTGTCATGTTTGACATGGGTGGCTAACGGATATTTACAATGAGTCCTTTTTGACCGGGTATCTCTGGATATCCGGTTTTTTATTGCCGAAAATGCAATCACCTACCTGTTTCGTGTAAAATACCGTGTTCACGGTATTGATTCACCTGCCATTTTTCCGCTAGTTTCCTGCGAATATCTGACTTGAAAACCTGCTTCAGCAGGTCCGCTCTCAAAAAGGGTTGTGAGTGGGAGAAGCTACTAATTTGCAGTTCGTGCGTTGTTCTTCTCTTCAGGTTCTAACATGATAAGGAGGTTAAATGTATGGTAAACAGGAAACTTAAACTGCTTCCATTTATTGCGGTATGCTTATTCTCAGTCTCTATGATTGCTCAACCCAATATTGGCTTCAAAGGCGTTGGTGGCCGGGTCGGGTTCGTCAATATTAGCGGCGGTGCCGGTTCAACTATTGACTTTGGCGGCCTGGTAAACCTGGGAACGCTGATGCCAAATCTGAGCTTGATTGCCAATGTAGATTTCTGGACCAAAAGCTTCGATACCGGAATCAGCAATTCCAGCACGTCCCTTCGCGATTTGTCTATCGCCGCAGGCGGACGCTACTATATCCCGCTATCAGGGTCGAAGGTTAAGCCATATGGTGCCGGTGGGCTGGCTGTTCATCTCTACAATGTCAGTAGCGAGGGTACCTTTACAAACCCATTCACCGGCCAGCAGGAGACTATTGATACCTCTGGCGGAACCACCGAGTTTGGCATCGACGCCGGCGGTGGCCTTGAGCTGGAACTCAGTCCTACTGTTGATGGATTTGGCGAGGTTGTTTTTCGCATCAATGGTGGAGATTTTCAGTTGATGCTCAACGTTGGCGCTTTGTTCAATACCGGCGAATAACACCTTTTTCTGCTCGCAAGACCTGATCAAATCAAACCTGATCAGGTCTTCTTTCATCCTGCCTGTATTTTCAAATTGGTTCTTCACCTCGAAGACACTACCTTTCTGAATGACCGAATTATCAAAACTCCCGCAGTTATTGAAGGAAGTAGAAGCTTGCACTGTTTGCAGCGAATTCCTGGAATTAGGACCTCGACCAGTGGTGCGTGCACATCATGCATCTAAAATCCTGATTATTGGCCAGGCCCCGGGACAGCGAGTCCATCATTCCGGTATCCCCTGGAAAGATCCCAGCGGTGTCACTTTACGTGATTGGTTGGCGGTTGATGAGGATACATTCTATGATCCGCAAAACTTTGCCATTTTACCGATGGGGTTTTGTTATCCCGGTAAAGGCAAAAGCGGAGATCTGCCACCGCGCCCGGAATGTGCGCCGCTATGGCACGAACGTTTGCTGAATGAAATGCCTGGCTTGCGATTAACATTGCTGATCGGCCAGTATGCCCAGAAACGCTATCTCGGGGACAAAGCCAATAAGAAACTGACTGACAACGTGCGAGCCTGGCGTTCCTTTTTTCCGGATTATCTTCCCTTGCCACACCCATCTCCTCGCAACAAGTTTTGGTTAAAACACAATCCCTGGTTTCTCGAAGAAGTCATTCCGGAGTTACAGACATTTGTAAAAGAGGCCTTGAAGTAGTATGTCGAAGCTACTGGAAAAGCTGGCAGGCGGTGACCGCCGCTCCATTGGACGCGCCCGGGAAGTCACAGAGGAAGTATTGGCCATTCCGGCACTGTTACCGGAAATCCTCGCTGGCATTTGGGGCAGTGATATAATCATTCGCTCACGGGCGGCGCATGTCCTCCGGCATGTCGCGACGGCAAGCCCGTCGCTCATTGCGTCTTATAAAGAAGAGATTCTGAGAAAGATGCCAATTATTGATCAGTGGGAGGTGCGAGAGCAATTTTGCATTCTCTTGCCGCTTCTACCGCTGACGTCACAAGATATTGATGCGGTTTTACCTATCTTGCAGCAATTCCTGAATGACAAAAGCAGTATCGTCCGCACTTGTGCAATGCAAGCGATGGTTGACTTGACAGAGGTTGAGCCTGAACTTATTAATCTGGTGACGCCCATTATCGTTCAACTGACTGATGAAGGCAGCGCTGCCATGCGCGCACGTGGGCGCAAGCTGCTAAAAGTGTTGGAAAAACGTCGACAAAAACCAGAGTAGGATTTCCTCATGTCTGATTCCATTCAACAAGAATATTTTGATAAATTTTTTTCGGCTGTTAAGAGTGCTGATGTTGCTACCGCCAAAGCCACTCTGGCAGAAGAGCCGCGTTTGATCGCCTCTCATGATCCGGAATATTTTGGCGGAACTGCGCTCAATATCGCTTCAGGACGGAATGATCGGCCAATGGTCGATATGCTGCTGTCGCACAATGCGGACCCGAATCTCTACAGCGACTGGGATGCCGGGCCCTGGAACGCCGTGCAAACTGCCCTGGCTTATGGCCATTTTGAATTGGCAGAATATCTGGCTGAGAATGGCGCCGAAATCGGTATTCACGAAGCGGCCGGACTAGATCGGGCAGACCACCTGCGAGAATTAATTGCTGCCAATCCCGATGCTGTTCATCTCCGTGGCGGCGACGGCAAGCATCCGCTGCACTTTGCAAGAACACCAGAAATAGTTGATATACTACTGGCAGCAGGCGCTGATATTGAAGCTCGCGACATTGACCATCACAGCACGCCCTTGCAATGGGCTATTTCTCATCGGCCGGATATTGCCCGCCATCTGGCCAGTTGCGGCGCAGAGGCGGATATCTTCATGGCCTGCCGTGTTGGAGATATAGAATTGATCGAAAGACTGGTCGCTGAAAATCCAGGTGTGTTGCACGAGCGTATCACCGACGAGCGCTTTCCGGCACCCGACGGCGCCATGAATATCTATCATTTCACTATTGGCACGAATGCAACGCCGCTGCATGTCGCCGCCAGTGGCAATCGGAGCGATGTCACCAAGCGGCTTCTCGAATTAGGAATGGATGCCAATGCGCCCGGTGGCTATGATGACGGGACTGCTTTACACATGTGCGCCTGGCATAATCACGCCGACTGTGCAAGAACCCTCCTCAAAAATGGCGCAGATGTTGACCGAAATTCCGGTGACATTCACGCCAATAGTCCGCTGGGCTGGGCGATTGTTGCCGGTTCAGTAGATGTCGCCAAAGTGTTCCTTGAATTTGGCGCACAAAATCGAGACTACTATTTGTCAGATTGCCAAAACGGCTTCAATGGTGCGTTTGCCCAGGTTGCCCATACGGACCGGGAGAACTACAAGACATTAGAAGAGCTGTTGAAGGGATATTTTGGCTAGCGCGACGAATGTATCCTCCTGAAGCTCTTCGAAGGGAGATACACAATGCTTCAGCATACCTGAGGCAGCGTTTCTATTGCTAGACAACCAAGAGAAAACAACGCTTATCGATGCTAAGTAGACGAGTTCATTTTCCCAGAAGTTATCCGGAAAACCTTTCATAAACAACTGGATTTATCTTGCTATTATATTGCCTGAACTATACATCTTTTCTTGCAGATGGTTATAAATTATATGACATTGTAACAATTAGCTAAAACAAACGAAAAGCACACGCGGGTTGTAAATCAATGGCATATATAGTAATAACCCATGCAAATTCCGATACTTCTATTGCTAGAGAAGTTGCAACAAAACTAACCGACGCAGGATTTGACGCGCGATTGGCAAGTGAAGCCCGACAGGTACCGCAAGAAGATCAAAGAGCGATTGTGCAACGGCTCATCCGCAATAGTCATGCATGTATCGCACTTTTTTCATCTGAATCTGTTAGGCAGCGAGGTCCCCACCAGTTGGAGCTTAACATCGCTTTAGATGTCCTTAAGGAGATACCGGGAGATCAAATATTCCTAATTCCAGTAAAAATAGACTTTTGCGAACTTCCTTATAGCGTGAGGGATTATCACGCTCTTGAACTTGGAGACCCGAATGCAATACCCAGACTCAATCAAGCACTACGAACAATTCCAACTCTCAACGAATCGAGCAAGGTAATTAAAGTAAACGTCGAAGACGGAGTGAATGTCGCCGATTCGAGCATCCGCACTGAGAATATGCAGCATGGCAGCAGTGGTTTAACAGACAAAAATCGATCGTCTCCGAAAACCGATGATCCCGAATTCAATCCCCTGATCAATGATAAAAAAAAGCATAATCAATCTGCTCCAGTTTTCGCCGATGAGCGACTAAACCCAAGCTCGGGCACGTCAATAAATCAAGATGACCCGCCAACAATGACCAGCGAGAAGATATCGGACGTTACTTTCAATGATCCTCCAGATAGCTACCAATCACCAATATTTATAAATGAGCCACTACCGGGTACCAGAATTAGTCGGCCTATCAATGTAATCAGGGGACGGACGTTGACTCCGGTATTAGGAGTAGACGTCATTGCCGAAGAGATATCAGGTTTGCTACGCACAGTCAATAACGAACCGGGAAACATGTTCGGTATTTTTGGAAAATGGGGACGAGGTAAAACCTTTTTTATGAATCGTGTCTGGGAAATCTTGTCAAAATCACCGAGAAACAACTTTGTTGGAAGAATAGATTTTCATGCCTGGAAGTACCAAGATACGCCCGCTTCATGGGCGTATCTTTATGAAGCTGTTATGGATGCTTATCTGGGTGATGGAGAAGGCATAAAAGGTAAATACAGAAGACTTGTTCAAGCTATCAAAATCAACGTGACAAAGTATGGCGTCTGGCCGATTGTTTTCACAGTTAGCTTTGTTACATTTTGGGCTATTTGGTATTTTTTTCTCTCAATTGAAGTCAAATTAGGACTCGCACTTTCTCTATTTGGTTCAATAGTGACATATATCGGTTTGGGAATAACAATTAGTACCATTTTCTTCTACACGCGCTCAAAAAGCCAGGCAATTTCACTTTTTGAGCAGTATTCAAACCTAGTCAGGTTCTCAGATTTTCTTGGATTGCAGGCGGAGATTCAAAAAGAACTGATCATTATTCTTAAGACCTGGATACCAGAGAAGGAGGTTGGTCAAAAGCGCTTGATGTTATTTGTCGACGATATTGATCGCTGCTCAGAGAATCGCATCATTGCAATCATTGATTCTCTGAGAGTATTGCTTGATGATGAAGATATTTATAGACGTTTGGTGATCGTGGCGGCTGTTGACGATCGTGTTCTCCGCAGAGCCATTATTTGGAAATACTCAAAACTAATAAACCTGAAACAAAAATTGCTGGACAATGGTTCGGAAGATACAGAGAAGCTGGATGCCAAAAAGCTAGTCCGTGAATACATGGACAAGCTCTTTCTCATTGGCATTAACCTTCGAGCATTGAACGAAACGGAGAAAGAAGATTTTTTTGAGAGCCTGACAAAGAAACGAAATGTCGTTGATAATCGGGAACAAAAGGATCCAGTGGACGATAAAGACAAGCCTCAACTCTCCGCCCCCTTGAACATAAATGAAGCTGACAAAACTGACAACGAAATGGTCAGAGACAATATCATGGGCATAGGCGATTCGATTGCTGCTGCTAATACTGAGGAGGATACTGAGATTCCCGGGCAGCAATTACCGGCTGGTACTGCTGAATACGAACTTTCCAGCCGGGAATATAGCATCTTAAGAAGCGCTCTTGCTGAACTGGCAGAAGCTACGCCTCGGCAAATCCGTATCTTCTATTATCGGTACTTATTGGCCCGGAATTTGTTAGATCGTCAATCAGAAAACCCGTCTGAGGTAGAAGATTTGAAGCAGGAATACACGATCAAATTTGTCGCAGAGCAATTGGTAACTAGATGCAATTCCTCTGGTTTATCCATACCAAATGAAGAGAATAATGCGGATAGTAGAATCGATTCTGAGTTATGTGATAAAATCAAAAATATTATTGAGCTTGTGGTAGCCTACTAATCCATATATAACTTTTCAAAACTGCTTGACTAAAGCACTAAACCAAACACTCAATGCAAGCGTAGTGAGTTGATGGGCCGAAGGCCCTGACGGCGAGCTTGCGAGCCTGACAGAGAGTCTAAACGAGCTTAAACACCTCATCCAGATTACTAACCAGATCATCCACATTCTGCTCGCTGAAGACAATCGGTGGTTTGATCTTGATAACATTGTGCAACGGCCCATCAGTGCTCAACAGAAAGTGACGCTGCTTCATCAGGTTGACAATCTTCGATGCTTCGCTGTCCGCTGGTTCAAGTGTATTTTGATCGCGAACCAATTCCATCCCGACGAACAATCCATTGCCACGCACATCACCAATCAGGTTGTATTTTTCCTTCAAATAGCGAAATCCCTGCAGCATCTGCTCACCGCGCGCCAATGCATTCTGTTGCAAGCCCTCCTGCTCAATCACATCCAGCACCGCCATACCAACTGCACAAGAGACCGGATTGCCGCCAAAGGTGTTGAAATATTCCATGCCGTTATTGAAGGCGTCGGCAATTTCGCGAGTTGTTATCAGTGCTGCCATAGGATGCCCATTGCCGATCGGTTTCCCAACCGTTACGATATCCGGCACCACACTTTGAAGTTCAAAAGCCCAAAAGGTTTTGCCTGCCCGACCAAAGCCAACTTGCACTTCATCGGCGATGCATACACCGCCGGCTGCGCGGGTCGCTGCGTAGGCATGCTTAAAGTAGCCATCCGGCAACATGATCTGGCCACCGCAGCTAAGCATGGATTCCGAGATAAAAGCCGCTGGGCCTCTATTTTGCATCTTTAGCGCATCAATGGTTTCAGTGATAGACCGGGCATACTTCTCACCGGCATTCACGTCGCTCGCCTTGTATTGACCACGATACGTATCAGGCATCGGCATAATGTGCACGTAGTCTACCTTGCCTTTGCCGCCCGGACTGTTGAATTTGTACGGGCTAATATTGATCAGCGCCTCGGTATGACCGTGATACGCGCCGTCAACCGTCAATATATCGTGGTTCCCGGTATAATTTCGTGCCATTCGCAGGGCAAGGTCGTTTGCCTCGCTGCCGGAGTTGACGAATATGCAGACGTTGAGCGGATCCGGGAGGGTTGCAGTTAAGCGTTCTGCATAGGCAACCAGGTTGTCATGCAGATAGCGAGTGTTGGTATTCAAGGTGGCAATTTGCTCACGTGCTGCTCGCACCACGCTCGGATGACAATGCCCAACGTGACAAACATTATTCACGCAATCCAGATATTGCCGGCCATTTTCATCATACAGATATTGAAAGGCGCCACGGACAATTTTGAGTGGCTCCTGATACGAAATACTCAGCGACTTACCAATATGCTGATCACGGATTTCCAGAATAGTTTCTTTATCTCGACCAGCATCAACACGAGGTAGATTGCAAACTGCGCGGAAGCGGTTCTGTACCTGGATTGGATTCCAGTTGAGCATGGTCTGAAGCATTTGCCAGCCACCGGCCTCGGAGACGGAGATATATTCATTGTCCGGATTTTCACGGCGCGCTTCGGCGGAAAAAGTGACGCTCATGCAAACCCGGGCAATGGTAAGCCAGAAGAAAGCGTCCACCTCAGCTTCAGTTAACGAACGCTGTCCATGATATCCGCGGAGCATCGCTTCCGCCACAGCAAGCGGATCTTCGCAATCAAACATTGCGTAAGCGCAGGATATTGCCAACTCGCATATGGTGTAGGTGTGCACCATATCGCCGAAGTCAATCAGGCCTAGCGGAAAATGCTGCCCGCTTTCCTCTCTCACCAGCAAATTGTTGTCGTTCGCATCATTGTGGATGGTGGTCATCGGCAGGCGCGGCAGTAAGGGCAAAAGATGTGTCTCGAGCTGGATCAGGAAATAATCTACCAGGCGCCGCTGTGCCGGATTTGTGATTGCATGCAGCAACTCGCGAATATCAAAAATATTACGAAGGTCCCAATTGAGATAGCGATGTGCGCCGCCATGATCAAATTTCTGCAGGCAGACATTCATCTCCCCAACAGCCGCTCCAAACGCCTCAAAATATGCGTTGTCGAAAGATGGCACTTCACTCATAAAAGTCCCGGGCAGAAAGGAGAGCAGGCGCATCTGAAACTCGCGACCGGCGGCGTCTTTGATCACTGAAATGGCATTGCCGGCGAGATCAACTTGGGCTCTTGGAAAAGTCAGCCGGCAGTTTTGTGTGTCAAGAAAGTCGAGAATCGCGTTCTGGGCTTCCAGCATCAATCTGGTTTCCGCGGCGTTGGCAATTTTCAGAACATAGCTTGTTCCATCCTCCGACGTCAGCTTGAAATTCTGATCGATATAGCTGTCGAGCTTCTTTACGCTTACCTCAATACCATAGTGCTGTAGCACCAGTGATTGAACCTCGGTGACATCAAAAGCCGGTACGATCGTAGCATCCATCGCCATTCCTTTCGCTTGTAAAAACAACGAATCTAAAGGAATCTTCGGAAAATGCAACCGCTATTTCGCCCCTCAATAAAAAAAGGCCCGGCAGGTAAATTGCCGGGCCTTTTTACGAAATTTTCTTCACTGATAAATGCTATTTATGAAGATACTTCACAAATTGGTTCTCCTTATTGACCAGGATAGCTGTTGGTTCAACCGGCCGATCGCTCAATTCAAAACCCATGATAATCACTTCCTCACCGGTTTTGATTAAGTGAGCTGCTGCGCCGTTCATGCAAATCTCGCCGGAACCGCGCTTGCCGGCTATTGTGTAGGTTTCCAGACGGGAGCCGGAAGTATTACTAACCACCAACACTTTTTCCCCGATGTCCAGTCCGCATTGCTCCAGCAAATCCGGATCAATGGTGATGCTGCCGATATAGGCCAGATTAGCTTCTGTAATGGTTGCATTATGTATTTTGGCTCTTAGATACCATCTCATGTATTTAGTCCTCACTCTATTATCATGTTATCAATCAACCTGATATCATCAATGAATACCGCCATCGAAAGTAAAGCACCGTTTTCGATGATTTCGATCTCATCCAGTGACATTCTATCTGCGATGCTGATATAATCAATTTTGCTGCCCGCTACATTATTGATGTGGGCTGTCATCATTAGCTTCAAGGTTGTGCAGTTTTTCTCACCATCATTATAGGCCGCCACTGCGCTTCTTAATGCCTGCGATAAGCACAGCGCTCGCTTGCGCCCGTCCTCCGACAGGCGGCTGTTGCGGGAGCTCAAGGCCAGGCCGTGTTCATCCCGTTCGATGGGACAAACCACGATGTTGAGATTGAAATTCAAATCCCGTACCATCTGTTGTATAACAGCCACTTGTTGGGCATCTTTTTGACCGAAATATGCGCGATCCGGCTGAAAAACATTGAACAATTTTGCAACAACCGTCGTGACACCCTGGAAATGGCCGGGGCGAGATGCGCCCTCCAGCTTGGTTGTGATGTCTGTAACTGTCACATTGGTTTGGTAACCGGTTGGATAAGCATCTTCAATGGTTGGTGTCCAGACTAAATCGACACCCTCTGCTTTTAGCATTGCTAAATCACGCTGAAGATCTCGGGGGTAAGCGTCCAGATCAGAAGATTCATTAAATTGGGTTGGATTCACGAAGATGCTTACCGCGACGCGATCATTCTCGGCCTTCGCACGCCGCACCAGACTCAGATGTCCTTCATGCAAAAAACCCATTGTGGGAACCAGCCCCCAGCTTTCCTGGCGATTGGCCCAGCGGGCTTTGCGAATATCTACAATCTTTCCAAATACATTCATCTTGTAAATTCAGTTCGTTTGCGCATACGGCCCGATGACTATTGGCAATTCCTGGCCTGAAGGTACGCGGCTATCCAACTCGCGGATCGCCAATAGCAACTCGCGATTTTCCGGCACGAGAATATCGTGTTGATCTGCCAACGCCACCACGGCCCCACAAATCGTTTCGATTTCGGTCTGCCTGCCTCGCAATACATCCTGAAGCATGGAGGAACGGTTCGTCGAGGTTGCTTCACAAACCTTTGAAACGGCTTGCCGGGTCGACTCTTCATCGAGCTCTACGTTAATCGCCGCTGCCACAGCAATCATTTCTCCGGCAATCCGAAACATACGCGCTTTTAAATCTGCGTCTGCTATCAACTCACCATTACGAAGACCGGTTAAGGCCGAAAGTGGGTTAACAGCGGCATTAATGGCCAGTTTTTGCCAGATTAATTCACTGCTCTTTGCGGAAATTTCCGTTGGTAAACCACAGTAATTGAATAGATTAGCTACAGCCTTCATTTGATCGTTGCCTGTTTCTGTCTGCGGCAAAATCGTTTTGCCTATGCCAGCAACCTTTAACAAGCCGGGTCGCAACAGTTCCGCCCCGTTGCTTGTAATGCCCTGGAAAACCTTTGAGGCCTCCAATGCCTTTGCGAGCAAAGCCTCATTGCCCCAGCCGTTCTGCAGCGTAACAACGATAGCATTTTCACTCAAAAGTGGGGCAATACGATTGGCGACATGCTTTGTCTGATACCCCTTAACCAGCACCAGCACCAGATCAGCGCCTGGCAAAGAGTTTAGATCATTGGTCACATTGAGAGATAGCACGGCGCCACTGCCGTCCGGGTATCCAACACGAAGGCCGCCACACTGAATGGCGTCAATTTGCTCCTGCCAGGATGTTACCATGGTATAGTCCGGTAGTTGAAAATCCGCCCCCCTATTCCGACGGGCATTCTCCAGCGCAGATGCAAACAAACAGCCCATTGCGCCGCTGCCGATAATGGTCACATGCTTAAGCAAGCTCATGCTCAATCCTTTTCAGGAAGCGTTCGAATTCCCCTTCTTCCATCTCGTAGCTATGTTCCGGCGCAGGGAATTGCCGCGCCTCCACTTCGAGACAATACTGCTTCAATGCATCAACGGTATGCTCTTTCAGATTTGCGTATTTTTTGACGAATTTGGGTACGAAATCGTCAAAAATGCCGAGAAGGTCGTGGTAAACAAGCACCTGACCGTCGCAGCCCGCACCCGCACCGATACCGACAGTGGGTATACTCAATTTTTCACTAATAATTGCAGCCAGGCGAGCCGGAACCGCTTCCAGAACAATCATGAAACAACCGGCCTGTTCCAACATTAGCGCATCCTGCAAGAGTTTTTCAGCTGCCTCTGCCGTTTTCCCCTGGACCTTATAGCCACCTAACTGCGTGGCGGTCTGCGGCGTCAAACCGATATGGCCGACGACCGGAATGCCTGCAGAGACTATCGCTTTGATTACTTTCACGCGGCTGGCGCCACCCTCCAGCTTCACGCAATCGACACCCGCTTCTTTGATAAATCGCCCGGCATTTCGAACGGCGTCAGCGATATCGGTCTGGTATGACATAAAAGGCATATCACCAACCAGAAAGGGGCGGGAAGCCCCACGCTTGACCGCTTTGCAATGATGTAGCATATCTTCCATAGTCACATATACAGTGCTGTCATAACCGAGAACGGTCATTCCGAGAGAATCACCGATTAAAATCATATCGGCACCAGCGGCCTCTACCATTTTCGCCTGCGAATAATCATAAGCGGTTAACATGGTGATTGGCGTACTTTCGCTCTTTTTGCGAAACAAGTCCGTTAGTGTCATCTTTTTCTTGTTTGTCATGCCCACTCACATCCTTTTTATATAGATTGCATTCATCCATGCTGCTTTTAAATTATCGTCCCTGATATTACCGGCAATAGCGACAGGCGGTTTCGCCGGCTTCCTTCAGCCCTTTCCCGGGCTATCCACTTATTTAGACCTGTGCACAATTCGGAAGTTACATAGTATTTTGCTTCTGGCGCGAATTTTGTTCCGGATATTGACGATGATCGTTTTAAATGACTATTCAGGACTTTATACTGGATTTGTGTTTACAAAGCGAATGTTTTAAATTCAACGCTCGATTTGAGTGATCATAGCGTCAGGAGCTTTTAAACTTGGCTAAATTGGCAATACCATCTCTTCCCGGTAAAAGCAAACCGTATGTATTGGCTCATCGGGGAAATCAAAAGCGCTGCCCGGAAAATACCATGGCCGCCTTTAAACAAGCCTTGGAAGATGGTGCGGACATCCTGGAAACGGACGTGCATCTTTCAAAGGATGGCGTTTTTATGCTGATTCATGACGATACGATTGACCGGACAACCAACGGCACCGGCGCAGTGGCCGATATGACCGTGGAAGAATTGCGTCAATTCAGCGCCTCATATGGCCGCGCGGAGTTTGAAAGCGAACGCATCCCCACCCTTGCCGAACTTGTCGAAATTATTCCGGAAGATTGTGCTTTGGCGCTGGAACTGAAGACCGATCGTTTCCTCGAGCTGGATGTCTGTAAGCAGTTGGTGGCAGAACTGCGCGAAGCCACTATTCATAATCGCACAATTATCCTCTCGTTTTCAGCTGATCGCCTGGCAAAAATTACTGAAGCGGATCCGGAAATGCATACCGGATGGATTACACTTTCGAAGCTTAAGAGTATCGATGCCGTTCAAATGGTCGGACCTTTTTGGCCATTGCTCTTGCTCAATCCGTTTTATGTGCGAAGAGCGCATAAACGTCAGCAGGCGGTGTGCCCATTGGATCCTAATCCGGATCGTCGATTGCGTTATTATCGCTGGCTTGGCTGCGACGCAGTATTGACCGATGACCCCGGTAAAACCCGCCGCCGGCTCGACAAATTGGCACGTGTCAAAAATCGTCTACGGGATTGATATGCTTTACTTGATCATTGTCTCGCTCATTTGGGCATTTTCGTTCGGATTGATAAAAGGCAACTTGACCAATCTCGATCCGAATTTTGTTGCCAGCGCACGTCTTGTTGTTGCTACTCTGGTTTTCGCTCCCTTCCTGAAGCTGCCAAAACTGGAAAACCCGGTTCGTCTCAAGCTCCTCCTCATAGGCGCTTGCCAGTATGGGATTATGTATATTGCCTACTTCTATGCCTTTCAATATTTGAAGGCGTATGAAGTTGCCTTGTTCACCATTTTCACACCGATTTATGTTACCCTTTTCAATGACGGCTGGTCAGGGCGCTTTCGTCCCTTGAACTTATTAACTGCAGCAATCGCAGTTATCGGTACCGGGGTTATCTATTACGCTGCTCCAAGCGGTACCAATCTGATTAGCGGATTCTTACTGGTTCAGCTCTCAAATGTCTGTTTTGCGATCGGGCAAATTGCTTACCGGGAAGTTATGAAAAGCGTATCGGGTGTCGAGGATCGTGAGGTTTTCGCATTACTCTTTTTGGGGGCTGTGGGGATCACTGCCCTGGCGGCAGGCTTTACGACACCCTGGGCGTCATTGACCGTTACGAGCACCCAGATTTATACCATCATCTATCTGGGCTTTTTGGCCTCCGGGATTTGTTTCTTTTTATGGAATGTTGGTGCCCGAAAGGTTGCCGGCGGAACCCTGGCTATCTTTAACAACATCAAGGTGCCACTTGCGGTGGCCGCTTCGCTATTGGTGTTTGGCGAGCAAGCAGATGGAAACCGCCTGTTGCTCGGTGGCACGATCATTTTAGCGGCAATTGCTATCGATGCCTATTGGCAAAAAGAAGCTGTTCAGGCTGCAGCTGTTGATGAGAAATCTGAGATGGTGGGCTAATCCCCCTTTATCCTCCTTCGAAGGGGGATAAAGGGGATGTCTAAATTATAAGGCAGTAGTAATCCACCTTTAAATCCTACTTGCGCAGCTTCTGCAACATCAATACTGCGTTTTGATTCTGCGGATCCATATCCAGCGATTTTTGATAATGCTGGATTGCCAGCTTCTTTTTTCCCGCCATCATGTATGCTTCCCCAAGACTATCATACACGTTTGAAGACTGCGGATACGCACCAACATTATACTCGAATATCAGTTCGGCCATGGCGATCTCTTGCCTGCCGAGATAGTCGTATCCCAAGCGATTGATGTCCATTTCTCCAAGCATTTCCGCTTTCACAAGAGCTGAAAGGTTATTGTCGACCAATTTCGTGGCTGCGTCCCGCTTGCCATCGGCCAAGGTTTTTCCAGCAGATTCCAAACCGGATTTCATATCGCTGATCATTTGCTCCTGCTGTGCAAGTAGTGAGGCACGGTATTTTCTACCGGCTTTGACGGCCAGGTCATATGCAACGTCAAATGCAGAGTCGGCAGCGACGGCGATATCCGGATCGACGCCGGTACCTTCCCAATTGATCTTGGTTACCGGATTAATTGCACGTCCGGTTGGTATAAAAATACCATAGGTATCATTGAGAAAGAAAGTCTGGCCCGGGTTTGCCCCACCACCGGTTGTTTCACCAATGATGGTTGCACGTTCGCGGGTTTTCAGATTGTAGGTGAATTCTTCTGCACCGGAAAAGGTCCGCGAGCTTGTCAACACGTACACGGGCACGTCGGCCATTCGCTTGCCTGGTAATTCATCGAGAGTCCAGAAATCTACCGTACGATTACCACGCCGCCAATAAAGGCTGTTTAGGTGAATCTTCTCATCAAAAAGATAGCTGCAAACGTATTGCACCATCCCCGGGCTGCCGCCAGTGTTTTTGCGCATATCAAAAATCAAGGCATCGGCATTTTGCAGAAACTGCATGGCGGCAGATGCTGCTGTCCCGCCCATATTAACCGGGGCAAAATAACGCATATCCACGTAACCGACATTGTTGTCCAGGCGTTTTACCTGTTCAAAACCGAAGTTTCGAGCGCTGGCATCAAGCTTACGACGGGCGCGGGCAAGCAGCGGATCTTCCCGCTCCATCTGTGCCCGTTCGGCCGGTCGCACATGAACTCTCATATGCTTATCCTGGGTGACAGATTGTAAATCCTGCGTTAACGCCAGGGCCAGGTCGCTTTCGATCTTCATTTTGTCGTATGCACCTGATTTCTGCCGGGCAAGAATATGATTGCCAGCCTGCTCCGCGACATCAGGAAATACATAATGCTGCTCGAGCATGTCAGCAATCTGTTCAGTCATCGCCTTTGTGTCGATTTTTTCTTGAGCCAATAGTGGCCAGGTAATACAGAGCGAAGCAAAAAAGACCAGCCACAAGTAATGATGTTTACGCTTGAGAGCGGTGTAGTTCATAAAAGTTCCCCTACGTCAGTAGTAAATGATTTCAAAGCTGTTACCAATTTCAAATTGTAAGTTATAGCGGGAATCGCTAGATTTTGTCAACACTAAGCAAAGGGCTTTTCATGCATAATCTACTTGGACGCAACATTCTACTTATCGGTTCACTTTTTTTTGCAATTTTTCTAATTGGCTGTGATTCTCATCCCAAGGCTGACCTGGTGATTCACAATGGCAATATCTACACAGTGGATGAATACAATCCAACGGTTGAGATGGTTGCGGTCCAGGGAGACAAAATTGTTGCTGTTGGCTCCGCCACTGATAAAGACCGCTGGATTGGCGAAAAGACACAGGTGCTGGATCTTCAGGGCAAAACCATGACGCCCGGGTTGATCGAGAGCCATGGTCATATTATGGGCTTGGGTTATAGCAAAATGCGCCTGGATTTAAACAACGTTGCCAACTACCGGGAACTGGTGGCGATGGTTGAAGAAGCTGCAAAGAAGAGTAGCCCCGGCGAATGGATCGTCGGTCGTGGCTGGCATCAGAGCAAATGGGAGCCACTGCCGGAGCCAAGTGTAAGAGGCTTTCCGGTGCATGAAGCCTTGAGCAAAGTGTCGCCGAACAACCCGGTTTTTCTCAATCACGCCAGTGGTCACGCCGGGTTTGCCAACGCAAAGGCCATGGAAATAGCAGGTGTTAATGCCAAAACACAATTCAGTGATGATGGAGAAATTATTCGTGACAGCAGGGGGCAACCAACCGGTGTATTTGTCGAAAACGCTTCATATCTTATCGAAAAACACATTCCGGAAACTACCCCGGAAAGCGATCGCCGTGCCCTGGAATTGGCAATTGATGCAAGCCTGGCAAGCGGCGTGACCACCTTTCATGACGCCGGGTCTTCCGGAGAAAGCATCGAAGTCTATAAAGAATTCCTTGCAGCCGGCAAAATGAAAATCCGTTTATGGGTCATGTTGCTGGGGAGTGAAAAAGAATTGCTGCAAGAGTGGTATGCAAAGGGCCCGGAAATCGCCAGCGGCAACAATCACCTCACTATTCGGGCAATTAAATTATGGGCCGATGGCGCTTTGGGATCGCGCGGAGCCTGGCTGCTGGAACCCTATAGTGATCGTGCCGGCCATACCGGCCACGAAACCATTCCAATGGATTATGTCGAAGAAGTGGCGAATGATGCCCTGGCGAACGATTTTCAGCTATGCGTTCATGCCATAGGCGACCGCGCCAATCGCGAAGTGCTCGATCGCTTCCAAAAAGCTTTTGAAGCAAATAGCGCCAAAGCAAACGATCATCGCTTCCGAATTGAGCATGCCCAGCATCTCAACGCGGATGACATTCCGCGTTTTGCCGAAATGGATGTCATTGCCTCTATGCAAGGCATTCACATGAGCTCAGACCGGCCCTGGGCCATCGATCGCCTCGGGAAAGAACGCATCGAAGAAGGTGCTTATGTGTGGCAAAAACTCCTGACCAGCGGGGCGGTTATCATTAATGGCACCGACGTGCCGGTAGAGCCGATCAGTGCCATCGCTTGTTTTTATGCGTCCGTTACTCGCAAGACCCTGAAAGGAACGCCGGAAGGCGGATATGAGCCTGCTCAAAAAATGACGCGTGAACAGGCGCTGCGTTCATACACCTTGGACGCAGCTTTCGGCGGCTTCGAAGAAGATATCAAGGGATCCATTGTTGTCGGTAAGCTCGCAGATTTTACAGTATTTGATCAGGATATTATGACCGTCGAAGAGGATCAACTGCTTGCCACCCAGGTAACACATACGATTGTCGGTGGCGATATTCTTTATCAGCGATAGATATTTTCCCCTGCCTTTATTGGAGTTGGCCTGGATCTTGCAAAGAATGAATAGACCAGCGTGGTCGTTGTATGTTCATAAAAAAGGGAATTATCCGATGTCGAAAAGCGGCATCTATAAGATGAATCATAGCTACATCCCCCTCAGTCCCCCTTCGAAGGGGGAGCGAGGGGGATGTGGCCGGCAAAAAACGCAATATACCTCGTTAACATTCTTCTTATTTCTACTTCTTTGCCTGCCGATTTTTGCCCAACCTGCTTCAGAAGTAGACAGCCTGCTGATGGCCGGCAAACATCATTTATATAATCTTGAACTCCATAAAGCCGAGCAGGCTTTTCACACTTTAGCGGAAAATTATCCGAATGTGCCGCATGGCAAAGTGTCCCTCGCGTATCTCTCGGTGCTCACGTTTACAATGGACCGCAGCAATGAGGTCCTTCAGCGCCGCTTTAAGAAGCAATTGGATGATGCGGTTAAATCCGCAGAAGATTATCGCGATGAATTTTCTGATTGGGCAGAGGCGCATTTTTACCTGGGCATGGCCTACGGTATAAAAAGCATCTATCATATCACCCATCTTGAATACTTGAAGACCTACTGGTATGGGCGGAAGGCACGCAAGCACCTGGCAAAAGCGATTGACCTCGATCCCCGCTACCATGATGCAGAACTCGGATTGGGCATCTTTCACTATTATGCAGACCTGCTGCCGGGAATGATCCGCTTTGTAGCAGGCATCCTCGGATTTGAAGGCGATCGTCAAAAAGGCATCCAGGAGATCATGCGCTCGGCCGAAGGAGGCCACTCGCTGAAGTTTGAAGCCCAACTCAGTTATCATGCGGTTCGCTATTTCCTCGAGGGGGATACCACTCATTCGATGAAAGCCTTTGCATCGCTCTACGATCAGTATCCGAACAATGGCGGACTGGCGCTCATGCTGGCCTATCATTATCGCGAGAGCGGTCAACCACAACGCTGTATCAATATCGTAAAAGATTTACCGGAGTCGCATAGTGAGACGCTTCCCTTATTGACCAACCTGAAATACTTCAATCAGGCGATATCACACTACGACCTGAACAATTTCCATATTGCTGATTCGCTCTTCAATATGCTCTCGGAGTTGCCAACGCGAAAGTCGAAGAATTACCTGGCAGCTGTATCGTATTACAAAGGCTTGTTGGCCGACCATCGCCTGGATCGCCCCACAGCAATGATGTATTACCAGGAAATTGAGGATCATAGCCAAACACGTTTCTGGTATAATGCCTCGCGCATGCCGATAAAGTATCCGGCGGATTCGTTGATGCAGGCATATATGGTGGCTCGCAACTTGAAAAATCAACAGAGATATGGGGAAAGTCGCAGTGCTGCGGAGTCACTGCATCACGCTCTTGTGAACGGGGCAACATCCACAAACCCGGATTTGCCCATTCTGGTTATTGCTTTAATTGGGGAAAATGCCTACGCACAAGGTGAATTCGAGACCGCAAAACGAATATACCAGCAAGTGATTCCATCTTTGGATGATATGAAGGACCATTTCCGTTGTGCATGGATTTACCTGAACTATGGACGGTGTTTGAGCAAGTTGGGCGAGACAAAGCAGGCCGCTAAGATGTTCGATAAGGCCCATAAGCTGGAAGATGATTATACGCGGCTGGTGATCGAAAAAGAGCGCTTTCTGCTTTCCGAAAAAAGCTAGCGATTCCCGGACGCCATCTTTGCGGACTCCGGCATGCGCCGCAATTGCCACATGCTCCAAATACCAAAGGCCGGACCGGCGGCCAGAATGACAAATACCATTTCCCAACCGAGCACACCGAGTAGTGACGGCACAACCTGGATAGTAAACAGGGTCAGCAGGAAGCCCATGCTGGTTTGAATCGTCAAGGAGGTGCCAACATAGCGGGCGTCCGATAGCTCACTGACCGCAGCACTGAATTGCGCGCTGTCGGCAACCACAGCAAATCCCCAAATCAAACAAATCACCGTCAAGATGCCTGGTTGATGGAAAAATAGACCAGCCAGGAGGGCGCAGCCGCCGGAAATTGCCAGGCTAATGATCGTAATGCGGGTTCTGCCGACCTGATCCGCCAGTTTGCCGGCGAAAATACTGCCTATGCCACCAATGGCAATCACCGAAAAACCGGCAATTCGTGCAGAAGTAAGCTGCCATCCGGCCTGGTCGTAGCTATTGATCAGTAAGATCGGCACCCAGGCCCACATGGCATATAGCTCCCACATATGGCCAAGATACCCAAAGTTCGCAAGGCGTGTAGGACGATAGCGAAGCGATTGACTGGCAAAACGCCAGTTAAAGGGGGCAGATTTCCCGAGGTACGGACCGCTCTTAACCAGCAATATTGTGATCAATGCAGCGATGGCCGCCATTACAGACGTTGCGAGCAGCACATTACGCCAGGGAGGCATACCACCTGTCCCAAAAATGGGAATAGCATTGAGTAAATGCGGGGTTGCCGATCCCATGGTTATCGCGCCAACAAGGATGCCAATACCAAGACCTCGATCTTCTTTACACCAGGTGGCAATAATTTTCATCCCGGGAGGATAAACGCCGGCAAGGGTGACACCGGTGAAGCAACGTAAAATAAGGGCGCTTGATGTAGACACATCAAATACGGGAATTGCTGCATTAAATAGCGCACCGGCAATCATACTGATGGCGATCAGGTGACGGCTGGCCATGCGATCCGGAAGGTTGAGCAGAGCGCTGAGGAGGGCACCGGCAACAAAGCCAATCTGCACGCTCATGGTCATCCAGGACTTTTCGGCGGTTGTCAGCTGCCATTCAAGGCTGAGCTGCGGCACTACCGCCGATGCGGAAAACCACAGCGTCATTGCCAGCAATTGTGCAATTGCCAGAAAACCAAGGCTCCGCCATTTTTCCAGTCGGGAAAATGGCGGCGTTTCTACCTGGGATAATTTTGTCACGTGAATCCCGTTAAAAGATGTCGGGTGGGGAATTCGGGGCGGTTAGAAATTTTTCAGCTTTTCACGGGCAGAGGTAATATCTGCTAAAAAGGTCCGATACTTTTCCTGGTTCGCTTCCGTATTCATCGGGCCGGTTTTCAACCAGGCCATCAGTTTCTCTTCCGTTTTCTTTACCGTATCAATCAGCTTCAGGTAATTATCGGCTTGAACCGGTGTCATTTTGCTGACCGCCTGATCGATTTTTGCCTGACGAAACATCAGGGCGTCTTCCATTTGCTCGATAAAAATTGCCGGGGTCATTTCCCGGGCAGCGCCGAGTTTCCCAAGAACGGTAGCGCCATCGCTATCGATGATCATAAAAGTCGGGTAGCCACTCACGCCGAAGCGGGATTGCATTTCATAATTGCGGCTTACGTATTTTTTCGGAACAATGCTTTGATTCTGCGGAAAGTCCAAGGTTACCAAAACAATATTCTTGCTGGCATATTCCTGCCACTCTGACTTCTTAAATACATTTCGGTCCATAAACTTACACCAGCCACACCAATCCGAGCCGGTAAAATTGAGCAGTATAGGTAGATCCTTTTTCTTGGCCAGCGCCAAGGCAGCATCGTAATCCATTGTCCATTTTCCAACTTCAGCGCCTTCCAAAGCCACGTTATTAGCTAAAAGGGAAGACGTTAGCATGACAGCAATCAGAAAGCTGCCTAAGGTAACGGTTAGCTTTTTCATCAGTATTCCTCACTTTTGCAATCATTCCCGGCGCCGTGAAGCGAGCCGAGCACTATCGTTAATATCGGTCAAGATCAGCGTATCATTTGTACTTTTGCTCACAACAAGGGCACTTTACTACCCTTGTATCAATGTAATGCGCCGAAGCCGGATTTTCTCCCTCAAAATCAAATTAGTCAAATTTCCCCGGCATCATCAATACAAATTGCAAAACTCCTTGCGTTATATTTTTACCGATGTATCTTGGTACAAAAAGAGGGGCATATGAAAAAAACGAGTTCAAAATCGGCAGACAACAAATTGGTCGTGGAGCGAGTGCAAACCGGTGTTCGGCTTGAGAAGCGCCTGGTAAAAGTGCTAAAAGCACTGGCGGAATATCATGATATTTCTCTGGGCGATTTGATGGAAGGCATCGTATTACACGCTTTTGACGGCAAAACTCCCTTTGGAGAGGAATCGTTGAAGGTCATTGCCAACCTCAAACAAGTCTACAAACTGGACCTCGACGCTTCAGCAAGTCATCGTTTAATGGAGCAAAAATAAGGGTGAGCGTAATGGCATCAGCAACAGGTATTGGCGAAGAACATATTCAATTTATGAAAGATTTTGAGAAGGGAAAAGTCGCAGCAGATAGCTTTGACCATGAATCGCATATTCGTCTGGCCTGGGTCTATCTTAATCTCTTCCCGCTGGCAGAAACGCTGCAGCGATTTAGCAAGAGTCTGTCGGAATTTGCTACCGCCAATGGCGCACCGGACAAATACCATACGACTATTACCTGGTCATATATCTTCCTGATCAATGAACGCTTGCAAGATGCAGCAAAGACAAATTGGGAGACCTTTCAACAAAAGAACCCGGATCTCTTCGCGAGGAAATTGGGAGCACTCAATCGCTACTATCAAAATGATACACTGCATTCCTCACTGGCAAAAACGACATTCCTGATGCCGGATAAGTAGACGAGAATGGATTGAAAATTGAAATTGAAACCCCCTTCCTATCATAGTTGGGTAATAAACATTACGAATCAACGCGAATTTTCACGAGGTGATGCTGCTCAGGAGCAGGTCATTTAAAGAATCGTGGCCATTCGCGTCAATTCGCGTATGTGGTTTTGCTAACTCTTGAGATCAGCCAAATCACCGGCGGAATTCGTCTTCGCGAGGAAATAGAATTGGAATCCGGCAAAAAGCGCTACCACGTCTGCAACGCCGGCTACCAGCCATTTGCCACCGACCGACATAGCAATTGGACTTATCAGTAAAAGCACGCTGCCCAAAACCCAGGCGACATCCATCCATGCCACCAGTTTTGCTTCGCCAAGATTCATCTGCTCTCGTGTCGTATTGTAGAAAATCGAGGCGCTGAAACCCAGTAGCACAACACCAAGACCGATATACAATGCGCTGGATCCGACGCCCATAAACTCACCGATTAAGCCGGCGTCGAAAATGAGCAGCAAACCGGATATTGCCGAAAATATGGCGTTGCTGCGCAGCGTGGTTTTTAACTTACGATATGCATCTGTGGGTTGCATGAGAACCTCCATACTTGTTAGGAAACTGTTTAAAACCGTTACCCCGGCAAGATATCAGATAAGGGCGAAAAGCACGTCCTGTCCTAAAGGATAGAACGACTACCCTGAGGAGTCACACATTTTTATGGGATTTCCGATATTCGGAAGGGGTGGTGCCGGTATGCTTTCGAAAGGCAGAGTTAAACGCCGATCGGGAATTGAATCCGGCCTTGAAGGCAATCTCTTCGACCACGTAGTTACCATTTTCATCAAGTAGCAGCTCGCTGGCATATTCTATGCGAAGCCGATTCACGTATTCGTAAAATCCGCCACCAAGATTTTGATTGAGCACCTGTGAAAGATGGTTTGTAGAGATCGACAATCTCGAGGCAAGGGTTGCCAAAGAAAGGTTGCTATCGAGAAAAAGCTGGTCGTTGACCATCAACTTTTCCAGCTTCGCTACAAAAGCCTGTGCTTGTGCATCACTTAAGGCCGACTTGGCATATTTCTGTGGCGTTGACTCCGGTTCTTCCGGTGCGGCAAACACACCGGGCTCGCGGATGCCCAGATAACCAAACTCATATATAAAGACCGAAAGGGCCAGTGGAATAATATAGAAGCGGTCTTCGTTAGAGAAGAAGATCAGCTGAATTGCATATAGCAGCGATACAATAAGGAAAAGCATGATCAGGTTGCGAATCCACTTCAAGCGCTTTGCCGGTACCTTACTTCCAGTTCGACGATACTTCCTATATAGCTGCAGAATCAGGGAAAAGTAAGCGAGCTCCTGTGCCAGTACAATGAGCGCGAAGGGCATCTCTGTCAATACTGCCTGCTGACTGTTTGTCATCAAATAAGCTTCCTTTTCGGCAGCAGACGCTGCAAATAAAGGAGCATACCAAATCACACAAACAAGAAAAGGAGCCAGATGCAGCAGATCCTTTGTCCTTAACTGAAAACCCGGCTCGAGAAAAGCACGGATATAAAGATAAATGGCTGGTGCGTAAAGAAAGAACAGAGGACGTTCAATCCCGGCAAAATGAGGCAAGGCAAGAATATAGTTGGACCGTTGCAATACAAAATGACCGATAGCGAATGCCAGCAGCAGCAAAAAACTGACCAATAATTGATTCGGCAAGTATTGTCGTTTGGATCGCTGCAACAGCACCATTGCCCAAAGCAAAGCTTGTGAAAATCCAACCATGCACAATGCGGCATAAATGTCAAAGCGCGGTTCCATCTCTGAAATCAATACACAGAATGGACAAATGACAAGTCAATTTTTTTCCGGCTTGCTGGCAAAATGCCCCGTTCATGGCATGGTTTGCTAAACTGATATTGTGTATGTTAGCGGATGGAAAATATATTGCTGACCATTATTCTACTGGGAGCAATCCAGGGACTATTCCTTTACGTCGCTATTGGCCGCATTCCTGAGCATCGTCCTTCAAATCGCTGGCTTCGTATTTTTGTGCTGCTTATTTCATTGACCATGCTTGGTCGCCTGTTGGTTTCGAGCGGATTGATTAGCCAATTCCCCAATTTTTTACTTTTGCCGGATGCTATCATCTTCGTCTATGGTCCTATTCTTTATTTGTACCTACAGAAACTCCTGATCGAGAAAGATCAATTTTCCAGAGCAGTTGCCTGGCACTTTTTTCCTGCGCTCATTTATGTGCTCTCCGAAGCTCCGCTCCTGCTCGACTCTCAACACCCCTTTCACCTCTTCGTGGCGGAACATCGCTATTTGCATGGCGTCATCGTTGAAGGTGCAGCCTTGCTTCATAACCTCATATACCTTGCACTGGATTACCGGCTTTTCAGACGCTATCGCCTGGAAACTCATCGCTACTTTTCTTACCCGGAGCATGCTCCTTTTCTAAAGACCATTCTCCAACTGATTGCTGTTTGCCTGATTGCCTGGAGCTATTCTTACCTGGCCAGAATTCTTGGCAGCTATAATGTCGTTACCGCACTTGGGTACTTCATCGTTTGGCTGGTCCTGCCCTTCACGGTTTACGTGCTGGGATATTTTGCTATTCGCCAGCCGGCGCTGTTTCGCATGCCGCCCTTATCAAAACAGGATAAGCATGTAAAAACAGAGAACAATGCTGCATTGGCAGACATCCGCTTTCAACTGGAGAGGATTATGGTGGAGGAGAAGCCCTATCTGAATCCCCGTCTCAGCCTCTTTGAATTGGCCACGATGCTTTCTGTGACACCGCATCTACTGTCGCGGGCAATTAACCAGGGATATGGCGTCAATTTCTCAACATTTGTTAACAGATACCGGGTTGGCGAATTTCAACGTTTGGCGCAGCTTGAAGCGTATCGTGACTATACGGTGCTGGCAATTGCCTTGGAGGCCGGATTCAATTCCAAAACGACATTTAACACCGCATTCAAAGACATCACCGAAAAAACCCCGAAAGAATTCCTGCAAGAGCTTTCCTCGAATACCGCTGCATAGAATTTTGCCGGTTCGGTATTATAAATCCGGGCGACCATTCCCGCAAAATCACCTATTCTTGGCAAAAAGATTGGCTTGTTAATCATGCTGAATTTCAACATCAGGTCAATTGAGTTGGAGACAGCATACAGCTGAAAGGATTGAATTATGCCGGGAATTTGTTATCGAAGTAAATATGTCTATTCGTGTCGGAGTAAGTTATTCGCCCTCTTGTTAATCACCATTTTCACCTATCCAACCTTCGGACAGGTCCAGGTAAGTACCTATACGGCGCTACGGGCCCCGGATGGATTGGCGCGTGATGCCGCCGGGAATATCTATGCCTCCCGCTATAGCTTCAGCGGTTTGTCTGATGTCTTCAAAATCGACAACGAAGGCAACACCGTGGTGTTTGTTGATGATCAGGCCGGTCCGGCGGGAATGGCTTTTGATGAAAGCGGGGCGCTATATCTATCACGCTATAACAACAGCGATGTGGTAAAAATCGACGAGGATGGAAATGTTGTCGAGGTTGTTGCCAGTGGTATCGGCGGACCGATCGGACTGGATTTTGACAGTCAGGGGAATTTATATGTCAATCATAATGTGGAGCTGTTTTTTGATCGCATTGATACCACCGGGAATCAAAGTCTATTCGCAAATCACGGGGTTTTTAATACCAGCAGTCTTACCATTGATGATAATGATAATATTTACATTGCCAATTATACAAATGGGATTATCACCCGCACCAGGACCAGTGACAGAACGACCAGCACCTTTGTTGATTTGGGTGTTGGCGGTATCGGATTCATCCTCTACAGCAATGGTCATTTCTATGCCACTGCGATCCAAGATCACCTGATTTTGCGCATCAGTATGGATGGAGTAGCTGATACACTAGCCGGTGACGGCATCGCCGGTGTGATTGATGGTCTCGGAGAAACGGCTCGTTTTAATAGACCAAACGGTATCACTGCTTCCCCGGATGGTGATACGCTATTTGTCGCCCAGGCAAATCATATTCGCATGATCACCGGCGTCAGAACAGATATCTCTGCGCAGTTCAATAATGAGCCTCAGGGATTTTCTCTTGATCAAAATTATCCGAATCCATTTAATCCGTCAACGACGATTGCCTTCACCTTGCCACATGCTAAAGCCGTGAATATCTCGATCTTCAATGTTCAAGGCCAGTTGGTTCGCGATCTCGTGACCGATAGTCGCTTTCCAGCGGGTCCACATGAATTGCAGTGGAACGGGTCAGACAATGCCGGAAAAAAGTTGCCTTCCGGCATGTATCTTTATCGCATCACCGCCGGAGAATTTTCAAGTGCCAAACGCATGATGTTGTTAAAATGAAACCGATCCGTCGCTTTATGGTTGAAGAATAGGATATAGACAACTGAGGGTTATTGCTTTCATCGCAAGAATCACCGTCTTACATTAAGAAAACGACCAAAGGAAGCTGGTCTGCATCCCCCTCCGTCTTCTTTGCAGAAGATAGAGGGGGATGTAGACATTTACCTTACATGGAGGATTATTATGAGACAACAGCAACGGAACCATTCATTTTTCATTATTCTTACATTGGCAATGTTTACCTCGACTCTGTTCGGCCAGGGGTGGAAACCATATGACTTTAAAGGCGACGAAGCCTATGAAATCCGCGTTGAGACCTTCAAGAAGGGCGAGCGCGAAACCTCTTATTACTCGGTTGATATCCGAAAAACCGGTGAAGAGGATGAAAATGGTGAAGAGCTGTTTGATGTGACCTATAGCAGTCAGGTCAAAATTCGCAAGAGCCAGCTGAATGCAGGTGTGCCCACGAATCTTTTACAATCCTACGGATCATCTTTTGCAATGGCCTTGGTTAACCCGCTCCTCAATATGGCTTTCAGTCAAATGGAAATGAAAGTCGGTGAGAAAATGAGCTTTTACGGCCTCGGCTTTGTTGAGATTCCGGAGAAAGTCAATATTGCCGGTCGCGAAGGCTACCGCTGCCTTTTCAAGCGCAAGAATGGAGAAGAAGTAGAGATGTTCTCCGAGGTTGTTGTTGATCCGACATTGGCAATTCCGCTTCGCACGATTGTTTACGACAAGGGTGAACCGAAAACCATCGTGGAAATTGAGCGCTATAGTGGCTAAGCTCCACAAATACCTAACATCGATTCTACTCATATTTCTGGTTTTCGTCAGTTGCTCGCCGGTGACCCGTCTGCTGCAGGATCGCGAGGAAGTAACCTCCTATCCTGCTTATGGGTATTTGCAGGATAGCAGCACCTGGGCAATTCCGATGACCATCTGGGTGCATGAGCCGCGCAATCTGATGCACGAAGCAGTGAGCAATATCGTCGCTGAATTTAATGCCCTGGGCGAACAGGAAGAACAATTCCTCCGCACTCGCCTGGCAGATCTGGTCGCTGATAGTGAATCCCGGGAGGCGGTCCGCTTTATTTTTCGGGATGATCCGGCGCAGGAAGTCTTTTTTCTGCAGGATGAAAAGGGAGGCATTCGCAAAACGGATTTAAACGGGCGGGTTGATGGTGTGCTACATTTAAAGCGCAGCCGAGCGAGCGCCTTGCTCGCGGCACAGAAGTCCACAAACGGCCGCTTGACTTTCGACGTCATTTCGGACGAGCATTTCGGAAGCGGTGAAATTTTCCTGGTAGTACCCCGGGGCCAATCAGTTATCTCTGATATCGACGACACTATAAAAATCACCGGCTTTGCTGACGGCTTTGATACCGTTCTTCGCAAGACTTTCTTCGAGGCCTTCAAGGCAGCACCCGGTATGGCAGAGCGATATCACAATCTGCCTGTCGATGCCTTCCACTACGTGTCCGGCTCCCCCTGGCAACTGTTTCATCCGCTGCATGAATTTCTGATTACCGGTGAGGGGCAATTTCCGCCGGGCTCCTTTCATATGAAAAACGTTCGCAAGAATCTCTTCTCACGCGCTACCTGGAGCGATATTCGCAAATTGTTCGGCGGCGAAGCTACCGTGAAACAAAAAGTCGCCCAAATTTCCAGCATCGTTAAACACTTTCCGCAAAGAACTTTTATATTGGTTGGGGATTCTGGAGAGCATGATCCGGAAATCTATCGGGAAGTGAAGAGCCGCTTTCCAAACCAAATTACTGAAATAATGATTCGCGACGTGTTAAACGACCGTGAAAACAATCCACAACGCTTGTATGGGATGACCATTATTGATGCCAGACGCTCTCAGTAAATTACCAAAACGGCTGGCCGCTGTCATGAATCTGATTCCAGAAGACAGCCGCGCTGTCGCTGACATCGGATATGATCATGGCAAAATTATCAAGCGCCTGGCAGTCCGCAACGCCGATGTTCGCATCATTGGCGTGGAACGGCAGGCGGCAGCCGCAGATCGCTTTTGGGATACGCGCTGGCAATTGATACACGACGCCCGACAGCGCATAGACCTGCGTCGCGGTGATGGTGTGACCGCTCTACATCCCGGCGAGGTGGAAGTGGCTGTCTTCAGTGGTTTAAGCGAGGGCAATATTGTGCGCATGCTTGATAATGCGCCGCAGCAGGTTGCAACCATACAGCGACTGGTGTTTTGCCCAATCGATTGTACTGCTCGCATCCGTCCCTGGCTATTCGCGAATGGCTGGCAAGTCGTCGAAGAGTTGCTCGCCTACGAACATCAGCGCTTCAGCCTTGCTTTTGCCGCAGAAAAGGGCAAGCCGTCGTCATTCGATCCTTCGACCGATCATTTCGCCCCGTTGTTATTCAAGCAGAAGGAACCGTTGTTGCACGCATATCTCAGTGACTTGAAGAAGCAACTGGCAGCCATACTCGCGCACAAGGACAAACAAGCGGTGGCGCTTCGGGAACTATGCGAACATATTGATGATGCCATCTCGACGGCCGCAACATTCAAGGCCACCGGCGAGCCGGCGCTTTAGGCTGACCTGCCTACTCCCGAATTCCAATTCCAAAATCATTCCCGAAAATCCAACCAAAATCACATCAGACCGGGCAGTTTTCCCTAAGATTGCCATGAGCATGGTTCATTTCGACCCATGTCCAGCAGTGCGAAATCACCGCCAATAGAAGTCTTGATAATCAGGGACACTATTATGTTTCGCAAGCTCAGAATGATCATTCTGTGGATTGTTTGTACATTAATTTTTGCGGGTGGATTAATTGAAATTACCAACCGCATCTTCTTCTTCGACCGCTTCAAAATTGGTGGGGATGAGCGTACTTTGGCCTACCAATATGATCCCCGGCTGGGGTGGAAACCGATAGCGGACATTGCCCTCCAATTCCACGGGACCAATCGTGCTTTTTCCATCGTCCACAATAGCCGTGGCTTTCGCGATCGTGAACATGGCGCAAAAACCAAGCCCAGAATTGCCTTTATCGGCGACTCCTTTGTGTGGGGATATGATGTGGAACAGCGTGAGCGTTTCACCGATCTGCTACAAGCACAACTGCCGCAATGGGATGTGCTCAACTTCGGAGTAAGCGGCTATGGTCTGGATCAGACCTTTTTGCTGCTACAGGATATTTTTGATGAATATCAGCCCGACGTGGTCTTTCTGCTGCAGTCATATAATGACCGTGGCGACAATAGCAGCAATTTTCGCTACGGCGCCTATTATAAGCCGGTGTTTCTGATGCACAGCGCAAATGCCATGGAATTGATTGGTACGCCGGTGCCTCGATCCATTCGTCATTATGCTATGGAATATCCAGGGTTGTTTCGAAGCTATCTGGTGCGTGGCCTTGCCCTGGCCTATGACGCGAAATTTCGCCATAAGATCACTGTTGAAGACCCAACGGAATTGATTGTGCGAGCCATGCAAGAATATGTTTCGCGGAGAGGCGCCCAATTTATTGTTGGTTTTCAGAAGAATGACGAAGCGTTAATGGCATTTTGTGAGAATCTGGGCATTCCCGGCGTTGGGCTTCGCAATCGCCATCAGTATCCGGGATTTGGCTCGCACTGGACCCCGGATGGTCACGCTTTTGCAGCCGAGAAAATATATGAGAAGTTTGGCCGGGCATTGAAGGCTGACAGTCTGGCCTTTTAGCCACGTGCCACAATCAGAAATGCAATAACCATCGAAATGGCCACGCTCAGCAAACGAATACCGTAGTTTATACTCCAGGCAATGAGCAGCTTCAAGGTAGCGCGTTTCCCGCGAATCTGATAGGCTCGTTTCCCGGACAGCTGTAGATAAATGATGCCCACGATGACGGATACCGTGCTGAGAAGCAGCACGTCCTTGAACAAAAGCAAGGTTGTTCCCCACACCATTGCAAAAAGCTGCTCAAATGCAAAGTAATGCAGTGCAAAAATCAGATGTTCAAAATAGTATTCTTTGTTCTTGCGGAAGAACAACTTCATGATAAAAGCAAATATCAAGGCAAAAGCAGGATTGATAAGCTTGAAAATCGTCTGGAATATGCTGTTTGTCTTTTCAACAACCTGCTCCGAGGTCAAGCCTCTTGTCTCTCCAATCTGAGTAAGTACGCGGTCGATATTCGCCCCACTTTGGCCACCATCTTGTGCAAGCACACCAAAAATTGTCTCCAAATCGACAAAGGTTGAGCTGCCGATGAAGAAGTAGGCGGTAGCAATTATCAAATAGAGTCGCAAAGGCTTTACGTACTTCACTCTTTTCCCTTGCCAATACTCGAGCGTCAGCAAACCAGGTTTCGTCAGCAGCAGTTTCAGGGTATTCCAAACGCGCGAATCGAGGGAGGTGAACTCTGAAATGCCTTCGCCGGCCAGGGCTTTAAGCGAGTAATCGCGATCTTCGTCATACTTCTGCCCGCAAACCTGGCAATAGTCCCCAAATCGTTCCGCGCCGCAATTCCGACAGTTTTTCGCAGTCTCCATAGCAGTATCCGGGCAATTTTGTAACCACCTTCATTTATCATATCTTGAGAAGATTTCAAAATTTTATTTATTCATGCCAACATTTTGCCGGGTACCGCTGTCTAGTATATGCAAACGATGGGATTTGTATGAGTGGCGAAGAGCGAGAACTGATCAAAAAGGCCCAATTGGGGGATAATGAGGCATTTGATCGATTGGTCGCATTGCATGACCAACAAGTGCTTCAGATGATACAGAGTATTGTAGGGAATCTACACGATGCCTACGATGTCTATCAGGAAACATTTATCCGGGCCCATAAAAAGTTGTCTTCATTTCGTTTTGAAAGCGAATTGAGTACCTGGCTGGGACGCATCGCCATCAACTTATCCATCAACTGGCGGAAACGCCAACGCGTGAGACAGTTTTTTTCAATCGAGGGACGGAAGGATCAACAAGTCGGCTGGGAAGGTGAGCATCAAAACCTGGTGCAGAAATCAAGCGAGAGCAAACTAATGAATAAAGAACTGATGCAGCAAATTAATCGTAGTATGAACAAGCTGCCGGAACAGCAAAGAACGGTCTTTGTCTTAAAACATATTCATGGTTTGAAGATCCGGGAAATATCAGAGATGATGAATTGTGCAGACGGAACTGTAAAAAATCATTTATTCCGCGCCACTCAAAAGTTACAGAAGGTTTTGCAGGAGTCGCGAGTTGCAACACAATAGCGCCTCCTCAATGAAACCTGAGACGAAAGGGTAAAAATGCAAGCGTGCAAAGCATTTCAGGAGCAACTGATTCTTTATCATTACGATGAGTTAAATGATGAAGAACGTACTCGGCTGGAAACCCATATTGCCGAATGTGAAGGCTGCCGTGCAAATTTGGCATCACTACGCTCTTTGGATATGACCATACCACGGGACAATGCGCCGCAAACAGACCCGGAAATGGTTCATGCGCTACGCCAGGCGGTTTCCCGCAATATTCGCCGGCAAAACAATGGCAGCCGGAAACAATCGATGGACGGTCTGTTGGACTTCTTGTATCCGGCGCCTGCGCTAAGAATAGCGCTTGCTGCGGCCTTGTTTGTGCTGGGATTTATGGTTGGTAACCGCAACAATGATGCGCCGGTAACCATTCCTCCCCCAACTTTTTCCCTGAATGATCTGATGACCGCATCGAATCAGATTCGTACGGAGAATGGCGCTATTGATCCTTCGATGGCGGGCGTGAAAAAAATCGGATTTGATCCGGAAACAGGTAAAGTGGAGGTCCATTACACCACAGTCAACGATGTATTTGTCCAGGACAATCTTGAGAATCCAAACATCACCCGGCTTTTACAGCAAGCAATTCTTGAAGAAGACAATCCAGGCGTTCGCCTGCATGCGGTCAAAACAGTTGCCCATATGGCGGACAGCGAGCAAGGCATTGCTTCGGAAATTGTTGATGCACTGATCGTGCTTCTGGGTAGAGAAGAAAATACCGGAGTCAGAATCAAGGTCCTGCGACTCATGGGCGAGCTCTTACCCAACGAATTGGTGAAGTCCTTGCTGACCAATATTCTACTTCGTGACCCGGATCCGGTTATCCGTCGCGAAGCCCTGGCAGCATTGATGAATAGCGAAGCCGATGCGTCAGATATCCATATTTACAAGAAAGTGGCAAAGAAAGATACCAGCGAATCCCTGAGAATATCGGCCGAGCGAGTTGTGTCTGAACTGGCGAAAAAGCCGATACCGGGATCTACTGGCGAGGAGAACCAGCGTTCCAGGCGTTCTGAGCGTTCTAATAGACGGGAGTCAAGATGAAAAACACACTAGTATACCTGATCGTGAGCCTGATATTCTCTGCGGCGGTTCTGCAGGCACAGGATATCTACGAAGAGGATGGCCACTATCGGGTCGAGATGACGGAGAACTTCGATATGAAGTCCGGCGGCAAACTGGTCATCGATCGGGCCCATGGCGATGTTGAAATTCGCACCTGGAATAAGGATCAGGTCAAGATCCAGGAATTTGTGCGCCTCGATGTTTACACCCGGCAGGAAGCCGAGAAAGTGATGGAGCGTATTCGTAGTGAATACGTTGTGACGAGTTCGCGTATCGTTATCGAAAACCAGGGTTGGCGCGGATCTGTGCAGCGCGACTTCGAAATTACGCTGCCGTCAACATTCGATATCGACCTGTTTATCAACAAGGGAGATATCCGGGTTGACAAGCTTAAGGGCGAGATCATAATTGAAAGCCAGCAGGGCGACATCATTGTCAATGATACCGAAGGTTATGTTCGTTTGAACTCGGCTGGTGGGGAACTTGAAGTGTCTCGCGCCAAGGGAGATATCGAACTCAATACCGCTGGCGGCGATTTGAAGATCACCGATATTGAAGGTGAGGTTGCAGCCAACACTGCCGGTGGCGATATCGATATCACCGGAGCGACGAAAGACGTTGTTGTCAATACTGCCGGTGGCGAGATCAACCTCAACAATATTGGTGGAAAAATTGATGCCAATACCGCTGGTGGCGATATCGATGTGCTGATTTGTAAGAGTGATGTCCGGGTAAGCACAGCCGGCGGTGATATTGTCATGGAAGATATTAACGGCGAAGTGGATGCCAGAACCAATGGTGGTGATATCGAATGTGAAAAAGTAATGGGTGATATCAGCGTGCAAACTCACGGTGGTGATATCGACCTTGAAGGTGTCTTTGCAAGCGTACGCGCAGTATCGCATGCCGGTGAGATCCAGGTTGACTTTGTCGGCAAGGACTTTGAGAAAGCCAAGTCAATAGATTTGCAAACCAGCTACGGTGATATTCACCTGAGCCTGCCTGCCAAAATGCCGGCCACCATTCAAGCAGAAATTCGTCAGCATGATCGGCGCTATAACCCGCGCAACAAGATCTTCAGCGATTTCCCCTTGACCACAACAGGCAAGGGAGAGGGACGCGGCACAATCCGTATGGAAGGTGAAATTAACGGCGGCGGCACCGATATTCAGTTGGAAACAACCAATGGAGATATTTTTCTGGAGAAAACGAGGTAGTACGGAAGAGATTCTATCATCTGAAAACATTTCAAATTCTGAAGGAGACCGATATGGAAAAAGCACAACACAATTTAGGCACATCGTTCGGATGGCTAAGTCTATTAATGATTTGTCTGCTATCATTAACAGCCTTGGCGGAAGATATTGAACGAACATTCCAGGTAAAGGAAGGCGGTACGCTGACCGTGGTAAGCGACCTGGGATCTATTGAAATTGAAACCGGCGACAACGATAAAGTTGAAATCCTGGTACGTAAGCGTGGTGGCTGGGATGATGATGAAGATGACGAGCCTCGCTTTGAAGTGGAGTTCGAGCAAAATGGCAACGATGTTGAAGTACGCGGTGAATACAAGACCCGTTATCGTAATTGGAATCGCAGCCCAAAAGTCCGCTTTATGATTAAAGTCCCTACAAAATTTGACGTTGACCTGGAAACCTCCGGCGGCGGTATTGAAGTGGGTGATTTGGTCGGGGAAGTACGCGCTCGCACGTCCGGCGGCAGTTTGGCATTTGGTAATATCACTGGTCCGGTACGTGGCCGCACCTCTGGTGGTAGCATTGTGCTGGATGGCTGCAAAGGCAAAGCGGATGTTAGTACTTCCGGCGGCAGCATTAAGATTGGTGAAGTAGATGGGGATGTGGATGCCAGCACCTCCGGCGGATCGATCAGTATCGATCGCAGCAAAGGCAATGTGGTTGCCAGCACCTCCGGTGGCAGCATTTCAGTCGATGAAGTCATGGGTGATATTGATGCATCAACCTCCGGCGGTTCCGTCACCGCACATATTTCACAGCAGCCAAAAGGCGAATGTCGTCTTGAAACCTCCGGCGGGAACGTGTCGGTATACCTGGCAAAAGATATTGCAGTAGATTTGGATGCCAAGGCAAACGGCGGCCGTGTTACCAGCGATTTTAAAGTCTCTTTAGCGGGAGAGTTACGCAAGACCCGAATGAGAGGAGAAATCAACGGCGGCGGCCCGAAGCTCTATTTGCGCACTTCCAGCGGAACCGTTAGAATCCGCGAATTATAGAATTGGACGCTGTATTGTCTGATGTCGCCTTCGGCGGCATCAGGCAGATACGGCATCAACCACCGCCGGCGCTTTTCTTGACCAGAACCAGGCCAGCGTCATACCACTGATGATATGCCAGATGCCCCACCAGGCAGTCACAATTGCCATACCGCCCAGCCCCGAAAAAAAATCGAAAATCAGAATTAGTCCCAGTCCGGAATTTTGAATCCCAACTTCAATTGCCACTGCACGTCGATCCGCCTCCGGAAGCCGGGCTCCTAGCGCACCGGTATAGCCAATCAAAATAGCGAGCGCATTGTGTAGAAACACCACCAGCGCCACTATCCCGACAAATTCCAGGAAATAGTCAAAATTGGCGGCAAGGGCTCCCAAAACAAATACCAGGAAAAAGGCCATAGAAAAGTATTTCATCGGCTTCTTAAATCGCTCAGCAACAGTTGGAAAGCGATGAGATACCCATAACCCCAGGGCCATCGGTAACCCTAGCAGCAAAAAGATGGTAGTTAGCATGTCCAGGGGATGAATCGACACCGATTGCAGCAAGACACGGGTTGGCTCATAGCGTGATCCCCAAAAAGCGAAGTTCAGTGGCGTCATGAACACCGCAAAAGCGGTCGAGATTGCGGAGAGGCTAACTGAAAGCGCAGCATTTCCGCGAGCCATGTAAGTAAAGAAATTGGAGATGTTACCGCCGGGGCAGGCTGCCACCAGCATCATGCCCAGGGCGATACTGGGATGAGGTCGAACAATTGTTACCAGCAAAAAGGTGATGGCCGGCAGGATCAGGAATTGCGATGTGAGTCCAACCAGGGCAGAACGCGGCAAATCGAATAAGCGCCGGAAATCGTCGATTTTCATATCAAGCGCCACACCGAACATGACGATCCCAAGAATCACGTTCAGCACCAGCAGGCTGGTCGGGCTAAAATTTAGTTGAATCAGATCAATCTCTGTCATCAGCCGAGCCGCTTTGCCAGTTTGCGTACCATATTGCGATAGGTATCTTTGTGAACATAGTAAGACATGCGATCCAGCTTCAGATATTTATAACCGCCGGACAAGTCGGGTAAGGGACCAGCTTTGAGCTTCTTGAATGCTTTTGCTTCGGCAGTGCCGTTTTCAATTCCCTTGATATAGCGAGCGATTAGCTCGGCAAGTTCGTAGCGGCCTTGCCAGCCAAGCCCCGCGGCTTCGATCAGGCCCAGCACAAAAAGATTGTCATAGTCAGGATGAAAGCAGTTGAGATACAATTTCGGAGAAGGCCCTTCCCAGCAAAGATGCACCTTGTCGATGAAGGGATAGTGCAATTTATAGCCGGTCGCCAGCACCACGAGGTCATATTCCTCGCTGCTGCCGTCCTTGAAATGAACCGTATGGCCGTCGAAACGCTCAATGTCTGCTTTTACGTCGATGTCGCCATGGCCAAGATGGTACAAAACCAGGGTGTTGACAATTGGGTGAGACTCATAGAGCGCATGATCCGGCTTCGGGAACCCGAGTTTTTCCGGATCGCCGGTAAAGAATTTTAGCAGAAAGCCATCGATTTTTTGCTTCAGTGGTCGAGGCAACTTGATGAGTCCACCCATCGTATCAGCCGGGCGGCCAAACACGTATTTCGGCACGAAGTGATATCCTCTCCGCACACTTATTGAGGTTTTGGCTGCGCGATGAATGGCATCGACGGCGATATCGCAGCCGCTATTTCCGGCCCCGATCACCAGCACGCGCTTACCGGCGAAAATATCGGCAGATTTATAACGGGAAGAATGAAAGATTTCGCCGCTAAAACTGCCTTTAAACTCAGGGATGTTTGGTTCCGACAAGGTACCGTTGGCAATAATGACGCCTTTGAAAAGCTCACTTTTCCCATCACTGCTGCTAACCAGCCATTCGCCGCCTTCGCGCTCGACTTTCGTGACAGCGGTATTGAAGCGATAGTATTCATCAAGGCCAAAATGACGGCCAAACCCCTGGAAATATTCCCGAAGCTCGCGATGGCTGGGATAGTCAGCGACCTCATCCTTCATCGGATATTCACTAAATTCAGTGGTGGTCTTGGATGAAATCAGGTGTGCGGATTCATACACCGTGCTGCGCGGATTGGAGATATCCCACAATCCACCAAAATCCGAATGCGCTTCAAAGCCGACGAAAGGAATGTTGAGTCTTTGTAAGTTGCGGGCCCCGGCCAATCCGGCAGGTCCGCCGCCAATGATTGCGTAGTGAGTTGCGGTGATGGATAGTCCTCCAGCTATACCCCAAAAGGCAGTTGCTTCATTTCAGTGCATTGAATCAAATATACAGGAAATTTGGAAATCTGGAAATTGCTTAAATCGTTGATTGGTTAAAACGTTGAAAGGTCAATACGTTTTTTGTTTATTCGCTCAACGCTCAACGCTCAATGCCCTGCAACAAAACACCTCCTTGACTGTCTAATCTGCTATACGGAGATAATGGGAGAAAAACCGATGCCTGCCGGAAGCGGAAAAAGACGATTTCTTAAGATTGCGATCATATTAGCTGGCCTTGCGGCCGTGCTGGTTGTCGTTGTGGACAACTGGTTGCCTTATATGCTCTTGAGCCATCACAATTTTGACGTACATCCACAACCGGAAATTTTCAACGACTATCAAATTCAGCCCGAAACCTTCCTGACGAAAACCAGCGACGGGATTGAAATTGCCGGATGGTATATCAAGGCCCGCTCGGATACTGCTTGCCCAACGATGATTGTTTTGCATACACTTGGCCGGACCCGTGAGGATATGCTGGCATTTACCTTACCGTTTTACGAATTGGGATTTAACATGGCCTATTTTGATATGCGCAGTCACGGGGAAAGCGGTGGTGAGTTTTTTACCTATGGCTATCATGAATGGCGCGATGTGAGTGCGGTTATCGACTACCTGGAAGAGCAGAAAGATGCCATCTCAAAACAGATCATCCTGTTGGGCGCATCCGCCGGCGGCACGGTCGCTATTGCGGCCGCTGCACAAGATGAACGCGTTGACGGCCTGGTAACCGTAGCAGCCTTTGCGGACCTCGAAGAGATGATTGCTTATCAGGCGCGGATGTTGCCAAAATTCTGGAGAGATCGAACGATTCGCAAGGCGGAGCAAATTGCTAAATTTCGAACCAGTGATGCTTCTGCCAAAAAGATGATTCGCAAAGTGCAATGTCCGGTATTTCTTTCGCACGGTACGGCAGATTGGTATGTCCCATTCAGCGCGGCTGAGGACCTTTACAAAAACATCGATACAGAAAAGCAATTCTACCGCATCGAAGGGGCTGGCCATGCAACAATGTTCACGCTTGGCGGAGATTCACTCAGGCAGGCAATTGTGGCATTTGTTGCCCGAATCAGGTCTTGATGCAACTGGCAAACATATTGATATGTTCAGCTTCAAAGCGAATATTTTCGCAGCGCTGCCCGAAATTGGAGGCGAGGAAGAGTCTACCAAGCTCGTCTTCATTCCGGTGAATCAGATGCCAGTCCAGGACATAATCCATAAATGCTTTACAGGAGTTGCTGGTGTGCATATTGCTGATAATTACCTTGCCTCCCGGACGCAAATGCTTGTGAATATAGTTTAACAGCATGACAACATAGTTGTCCGTCAGATAATCTGCCAGACCGCTGCAGTAAATCAGGTCTTGTGGCATTAGATCGACTTCATTGTTCCCGCTGATAAGGTAAACGAGGTTGCTGTTTATCACGGTAATCCGGTCATCAACACCATCAGCAGCAGCCTTTTCTTCGACGAAATCCACTGCCAGCTGATCAATGTCAATAAGCGTTGTTTGCATATTCAGGCACTCTTCGGGGTACGCTTCGTAGCTGTCAAAAACTTCATGCGCGGGCGCACAACCCAGTCCGGTGACGCGCACAATGTCTCCCTTTCTGGACAGTGCGGTCTTCAGAATTTCTTCTGCTAAAAACTGGCGTCGATTTCGAATGGCGCGTGCGGCTGAAATATCGAGAAAGCAGTGATCCAGCAATGGCCCAAGCTTGCCGATACCAGATGCCAGATTATCATAAATACCACCGATTGTTAGATAATCTCCGGCATAGCCGCGAGGCTTGCTGTACCAACGGCCACCATTTTCCGTCATCAACAGGAAGGGCAACATCTCCCGGTGCATCCAGCGGCCCAGTTCATCTTTGATAACCTGGTTCTCCGGTTCCTTTGGGCCAAGGTAGCGGTTCAGAAGCAGGATGAAGTGGGAAATTTGACGACGTAAGGCAGTGATCGATCCTTCCGGTAGGGGCGCATCGCTTTCCGTTGATTGCTCCGCAACCGCCTGAAATTGTGACTTGAGCTTGCGAATAGCTTCTGCGAGCAACCGCCGCGGGCTCGATTCTGCGGGACGCTCACCGCGCATACGCTTGATCTGCCCCATTCGGCGATTGGTATCACGCAGCTGATAGGAAAGTATGCGCGCCAGCGCCCGATAAAAACGTCCGGAAAAAGCATCATCTTCAGCAATTTTTTGTTCCAGAACGCTATGCGGCAAAACTAGCACCTTCGCCTGCTCGCTTGCCTTGATCGTTGCCGGCGCGTTGCCATTGTTCAAGAGGCTTATTTCACCGATAACATCGCCTGGTCCCAGGGTTCCCAAATTTTCAACAGTCTTTTTCCCAACAACAACTCGCAAGATCCCCTGCAATATGACGTAGAAATTTTCCACCGGCTCGTTTTCAGCCAGGAGCATTGTTTCAGGAGACAAATCCAGTTCACTTCCATTATTAAAGGTCCACTCAATATCTTCCCGGGTCAGTTTCTCGAAAAAGATCAGGCCGGTTTGCATACAATTTCTCCTAAGTCACAATAAATTTGCCTCACCCGCGGCTTTGCGAATAATTCACCTATCGTTATATTCAGCAAATTTGGCAATTACTTAAGTTTTTGAGACCATAAAAGCGACGAATGTTGAATCGAGACGGGAGATACGGAATGAAGAACGCATCTTGGAGATTTGGAGGATTGATTTTGGTCTTGTGCCTGTGGACAAGCTGCGGCGGTGATAAACAATCAATGCAAGAGGAACTACCGGGTATTGCCGTCAACTTTAACTGCGATGATATCCCGGATCGCTTTATCGGCGAGACGACGGATTCACATTATATCGCTGCCTTTTTGATCTCCAACGAAAACGGCGGAATGGATACCAGCCGTTTTGATATTCGTTTGCGGAATTCAGATAATATGGTCGGATTTTGTGGCGACGAGATTACCGCGTCAATCGAAGATCTAACTGAGGAAACAGCAGGGCTTTTTGAAGAACCATTATCAGGCTATCAGCCATCAGATACCTGTAAGGGAATTCGGCTGGCAGATAACATGTGCGACTCCTTTCATTTCTACTGGAATCATGACTTGAAAGAAGTCGCAGTTTGGCGCTTATAAGCCGCTATTCTTCCAGATCGCCGACGTCCGCTTGACCGCTCAGGCGGGCACGGATATGCGACCAAGACATGCCGATGGACATAATACCAGCCAAAATCAGCATAATGATATAGGAAATTGCACGTTTGCTGTTGGCCGGAACAATATTCTGCTCAATCAAAAGCCAGAGCAAGGTGCCGAAGAAGGCAAAGGCCAGCAAGATGCCCCAGGATCCGAGGGAGCGCATGGTGGCGCGCAGAAAAACGGTGTAGCCGATGATGAGTATGACACCAACAAATGCCATAAGGGCGCTTGGACTGGTCAGGTTGCCCTTGACCCAGTGATAATAAGATTGACCTTCCGGATTATACGTTGCGGCGATAAGCGCAAATCCGCCCAAAAACCGCAAAACCATCCCCAACATATTCATGTTTCCTGACGCCATAGATACTTCCTCCAAAAATGCTGATACAAATCGAAATTGGCCCCTCGCACCTTAAAGCGCTACAAGATATCGATTCGAGTACATTTTTGCAACTATAGCGACAAGTAGTTAACGCAGGAGTAGCATGCGCCTGGAATAGACTTCCTGGCCTGCTTGCAGAACATAAAAATAGATGCCCGATGCCGAAGCCTCTCCGTTCGCATCCGTACCATCCCAGATGATTTTGTGCGTCCCGGCGGCATAGCGGCCGCCGGCCAGGATTTTCAGAAATTGGCCGCGGGCATTGTAGATTTTAAGCTGAATCTCTCTGGAATAGAGCAGTTGAAATTCTATCGTGGTTTGCGGGTTGAACGGATTGGGATAGTTTGCTGAAAGCTGTATATCGGTATCAGGTAATGTGGCATCGATTTCGCGTTCTGTATTGACCAATAAGTCCACGGGAATGCATATCGGATTTGAGAAATTGGAGACCTGCTGCTGCTCATCCACTGCCTGGACGTAGAATGTGCAAAACGTTGTGCTCTGCGGATCATACCGCAAGTCTGATTGAATAAGAATCGTATCTGCCAGTAGCTCCGGCGTTAGCAGCTGTAGACCTTCCTCAGTGCCCAACTGACGATAGACTTGATATCCGAGCACATCCGGTTCCAGATTAGCCGCCCAGGAAATGCGAATGCCAGCTCGTTCGGAGCTCCCGTTTTGCCGCGCAGCCAGAAGCAGCGGGTTGCCAGGAGGCGCATCTTCATGTTTGCTGCCCCGAATCCTCAAAGTGTATGCCGCTTCCCCGGTATAGACATCAATTACATGCTTATCGAGAATTTCGATGGAGCGATTGCTGTCGGCGATATTATTCCAAATAGCGGAGGATGGATTGCTCCATGGAGAAAAAACGATATTTCTATCAATGTCGAAGGCTTCAAATTCGGAGCCGAAAACCAACCGGTTTCGCTGCCAGATGCCGTCCGGTTCATCATCCGTCACGTAAATTTTATACTGTATTTGCTGCCCCTCATCATCCATTTTGCTTGTGGGAATGGCATCGCGGCTATCCAGACCAAGGCGATTTGGCCGCTCGCGGGTAAATACCGGAATCGAGTCCTGTGGATTAGCGGGATTCCAGGGGTTCTGTATCCAATACGGATTTATCCAGTTAAACTGTCCTTCGGCGACCTCCAAATCAAAATCCGGAAAGGCATCTGTGCCGCGAATATGATAAATGTAAAGGCCCTTGTCATCACCATTTTGATTAATGGCGTTGTCGAACGGAAGTACTTGCTGGTGATTTTCCACAATAAATGCTTCGTTGGGCGCACCGGCCAGATCAATCCGCAGCGCGGCGCCGCCGCTCAAAAAATCGTTGACAATAACATCCTCAGAGACCGGCGCATTCATCTCATGAAATTCCTGCCATTTTAACCAGTATCGATCAACAGCATTAACGAGACTGCTATTGGCAAAAAGCAGACCCCAGAATCCATATCCCGAGCCATCATTATGATAGTCCGGATGCCTGCCACCAAGCAGCAAATGGCCAATTTCATGAGCGTAGATATCCGTACGCCGCCCATATGATCCTTTTTCGATGGAAACACCCGATCCCGGGAAATTGCCTTTGATCTTTACAGCGCCGTTATCTACTTCTAGTAAGGGATCTCCAAAACCAAGGCTGGCGGCGCCGTTTCCCGGGTGAAATGAATGGGGCAGGTTTTCACGGTAAATCATGATGACCAAATCAACAATTCCATCGGCACCGGCCTGGTGAGATTGGACCCCAAACGTCCAGTTGTCGTAGTCTGTAAAATTAACGCTGGCATCCAGTTTTGCCAATGCATCGCGACTGGCATGGCCATAGGTGCGGCCATTGTCCAGATACCACTGCAATGTTTGGTCAAGTGTCACATTGACGGCATCGCCAACAATTGTCAGATGTCCGAGAGACATTTCCCGGAAATAGTGGGTGAGATTTTGATCGGTTGAAAGAACCTGTGCATCTGCATCAAGAACGTCATTGCTGAAAAGCGCGTCTTGACCTGGCGGCCAGTGGTTACTGGACGGATGGCTCTGGTCACCGTGGAACTGAACAAAAACAACCAGGGCACGCACTTCGCCGGCTTCGGTCATGTATAAACCGCCGCGTCCACTGCTTTTATAGGCATCTTCGCTGGTGAGTCCGCACTCGAGTTTCTCTATTGATTGTGCTGATGCAAAAGTCAGCAGCAATAAAAATACGATCCTAATACGAAAAGCGTCCATCCCGTCATCCGTGAAATAATCCGATTTTGATATGAAGTGAAGGACTCACAAACCCCAATTCGTATCACGACTTGCCATCGCTAAACAGCAACTCATCAATCGGTGACAATACCTGTCGGCCGTTTTCTCTCATTCCTGCAAAGAGTTTAGAATTTTGGATCAAAGACAATTGTATGGAAAGGGTCCCAACCACCATGCTTTCTTCAATCAAATCGCTTGTTTGTCCTGAGCAGATTGTCGGCGCTAAATGACAATACTTCAGTTGGATAAAATAAAAATCTCTTCGCGAACAGAATGTTGCCGGATAAGTTGCGATACGCAGCTAAAGTGTTATATTTACATATGGATGCGACAGAAATTCCAATCGATGGAGAATTGGATTTACACTATTTCCAACCGCGGGATGTGAAAGATGTGGTTGGTGAATATATCTACGCATGCCGTGAGGCGGGAATATATCAGATTCGGATCGTCCATGGAAAGGGCAAGGGGGTTTTGCGCCGCATTGTTCATTCACTTCTGGCAGACCATCCGGATGTCGTTCGCTTTTGGCATGAAAGCGGGGCCGGGTCCTGGGGCGCAACCCTTGCCGAGCTGCGAAAATAGCATGCGCCAATGATTCTATCTAACTGAGGAGGTAGTAAAATGTCAGTATCAGCAGCAACTGTTGAAAAGCTATGTAAAGACATGAAAACCGTCAGCATTATGAGTTTTATCGTCGGCGGTTTGATGGTTCTGAGCTGCGTTTACATTCCCGTAGCAATTCCCATGATTATCGGCGGATTAAAAGCGAAGGAAGGCGCCGACAACTTCCTGCGTTACTCTCGTACAAATGATCAGGATACCTATGCCGTTGCCTTTGAGCGTCTGTCTGAATATTTCAACATGACCAAATGGTGGATGATGATTACCCTGGCTTTGGCCTTATTGATCACCGTTGCCTATATTGGCATCTTCGGATGGGCAATCATGAGCGGTGGTTTTGAAAATATGGGTGGATAACCTGTCTACTTATGCCCGCGGCGGCGAATATCGCCGTCGCGTTGGGTGACACCTTTGCGATCCAGGTAGGTCAACAATGGAATAGAGTGTTTGCGGGTTGTACCGGTTAGCTCCTTAAACTGCGCAACGGTCATTTCCTCATTTTCTGCGAAAAAATCCTGCACTTGTTTTTCGAGAGCCGGAATGACGGATTTATGAAATAGCAGTCCTTCTGCAACAGAAATCAATATCCCTTCCGTACGTAAAATCTTGATCAGTTCCTTGAACTCTCCGCTTTTAACATCCAGCTCACCAGCCATGTCTTTCAAGGTTGGCGGTGCATAAAAAGCTGTCTCGTAACGCTCGATCAAAATTTTGTAGGTCTCAGAGTCTTTGGATGAAAGCTCCGGGGCAAATGCCGCCATCCGAAATGTTTTATCGTCTTTTGCCAGTTTTTTCTGCTGAACAGCGTAGGAAAGCGCTCGGCGAACGGCCTCGGCCGTGAACTGCTTTTCCAGACTGCTGGCCAACTCAGCTTCACTCATTCCTGCCCGTCCGGGATAGGCTTCATGAAACCGATTCAACAGAATGACCAATCGATCTGTGACTGTTTCGAGCTGCTGGCGCGAAAAGTAATGTGTTTTGCCTCCGATTGATTCACTAAAAATCAAGCCGGATTTCGCCAGGGCTTTCAGGCTTTGCTGTAGCTCGGACAAGGGCGAGTTGGTCGCCAACTTGAGCTGCCATAAAGATAAGGGCAGGCAATTCAAGGGATCGAGCGCACCATTAATTCGCTCAGCAAGCTCGTCACTTTCCAGCATCTCCAGGGCGCGCTGAAACACTGGTGCGTATTTTTTGCGGAAGCGGAAGGGATTGGTTTGCAACACAAGGCCACCACCAAGGGTCCGCTGGGGAGAAAATTGACGGATGATAAAGCGATCCTGGAAGGCCACATGAATTTTGTCTTCAAGGCGAAGTTGGGCATATGCGCTTTCGCCTTTCTTCAGCACTGTGCGATCGGAAAAAATGATGCGTGCAAATGTTTCCGCGGTGTGAATGTGAATGCGGACACGCTGATTATTTTTGATCGGCGCAGCGGCAGATTTTAGCACACGAATCCGGGCGTTGATAATTTCTACAGCCTGGTAGCTTTCCGGCCGGGTCAAAACCATGCCACGACTGACATCTTCCTTTTCGACACCGGCAAGATTGACCGCAGCGCGGTAGCCAAGATCGACCTTTTCTACATCTTTATCATGGGTCTGTAGCCCGCGAACTCGCACAACCGTTCCACCTGGCTGAACCTCTACGGTGTCGCCCAATTTCAGCTTACCGCTCAATACGGTGCCGGTGATGACGGTACCAAACCCCTTTGCGGAAAACACCCGGTCTACCGGTTGACGGTATACTTCAAAGTCTTGTCGTGCGGACAGGGCGGCAAGCTTTTCCAGGATCAGCGCCTTTAGCGCTTCAATGCCCTCTCCGGTTGTGGCGGACGTCCGTACAATGTTCACATCTTTGAAGGGCGTATCTTTTAATAATCCCCTGATGTCTTCTTCAACCAGTTTCAACCAGTCTTCATCAGCGAGATCGCACTTGGTAATGACAAAAATCCCCTGCCGAATCTGTAGCAGGTTGATGATATCGAGATGCTCGCGGCTTTGCGGCATCACTCCGTCATCTGCGGCAACGACAAATACCACCAGGTCGATGGTGCTGACGCCGGCAACCATATTGCGAATCAAGCGCTCATGACCGGGAACATCTATGATGGTAATGTTTTCAGAGAGGTGCGCGAAACCAATATCGATGGTAATGCCGCGCGAGCGTTCTTCCGGCAAGCGATCAGTATCCACACCGGTCAGTGCTTTGACCAGCGCGGTTTTACCATGATCAATATGACCGGCAGTACCAATCACATATTGGCGATTTGTATTGGGCAGATTTTTGTCGGACATCTCTATTCGCCGTTTTGTATGGCAATCAGCGCTTCAATGAGCAGTTGATCTTCTTCCGGAAAAACGGTCCTCAGGTTTATCAAGAGCTGCTCTTCATGAATATAGCTGATGATGGGAATATTGTTCTTGCGCAGTCGAACCGCCAGTGTATTTGCCGATAGCCGGGAAGACGTCAGCTGTATGGCCACAGACGGTATCCGGTGCAGTGGAAAAGCGCCGCTGCCCACCTGTGATACAGCCTCAACGGACGTGGCTGTCAGCGTGCCTTCAGCAACGGCGGAACAAATAGCCTTAGCACGTTTTTGTAAAGATGCGCTTGTCGCATTGAGCATGGTTACAACCGGTAGATTCCCGCGCAGCTTTTGTGGCTCCAGGTAAAGGCGCAGCGTTGCTTCCATGGCTGAATAAATCAGCTTATCGCAGCGCAATGCCCTGGCGAGATGATTCTTGCGAATTTTGTCGATGTACCGGCGTTTTCCGGCGATGATACCCGCCTGGGGACCGCCAAGCATTTTGTCTCCACTAAAGGTGATCACATCAACACCGATATCGAGAATATCCCGGACAAGCGGCTCGGTATCATCTTTGAGGTTAGGCATCGCCTCCAAAATACCACCGCCCATGTCATAAATCAGTGGCAGGTCGTACTGATGCGCCAGGTGGGTTAAATCAGCCAGCCCGACACTTTTCGTGAAGCCTTGCACCCGGTAATTGCTGGTATGCACCTTTAATAAGGCCGCAGTCTTCTGCCCTATCGCATCGCGATAATCAGTTAGATGGGTTTTATTGGTCGTACCGATTTCAACCATCTTTGCACCACTGGCCTTCATCACGTCAGGCATGCGAAAGGAGCCACCAATTTCTACCAGTTCCCCGCGTGAAATCGGCACTTCCTTACGCCGACAGAGGCTGGTTAAGGTAAGCAAGATCGCAGCAGCACAGTTATTAACCATGATCGCCGCTTCGGCCCCAGTCAACAGGCAAAGTAATTCTTCCACATGGGAGTGGCGGCTGCCGCGCTTGCCGGAATGGACTTCCAATTCAAGGTTATTGTAGTTACCGGCAATATGCGTTAACTGCCTGCTGACCACATCCGCAAGCGGTGCCCGTCCCATATTGGTATGTAAGACAATCCCGCTACCGTTAATTACCCGCTGAAGACCTGGGGTAAACAATCCGTTGAGCCGCTCGAGAACTGCTTCTTCGAGAATCGCGGGAATATCAGAGGCCTCTTTCGGCGGACGTTTTTGCAGGGATTGACGGAAGCGATCTATTTCTTCCTGGATAATTTGCTTAAGATATTTCGGCGCAATAGAAAAGGAGAGCAGATTTTCGTTTTGCAATAGTGACTGGACAGACGGAATCGCGCGGTAACAAGCCTGCAGATCAATTTGAGAGTTCATTTTTGACATCGACATTCGAGGGTGATTTTTCAATGCGCACTTGCAGGATTCGGTTCTTGGCGATCTTTTCTACAACAAACAGGTAACCATTATAACGAGCTTTTTCATCTGCTTTGGGCAGGGAGCCCAAGAGGCTGAGAATAAAGCCGCTGATTGTTTCGACACCTTCTTCGGTGGGCAGATTCAAGTAGAGCTCTTCATTTATTTCTTCCAGCGACATCCTGCCATCGACCACAAAGGTGCTGTCATCAATTTTTTTGTATAGCGGCTGCTCAAGGTCATATTCGTCCTGAATTTCACCGATAATTTCTTCGATCACATCTTCCAGGGTTACCAGTCCGGCAATGCCGCCATACTCGTCCACCACCAGGGCCATGTGAATTCGCTCTTTCTTGAATTCCGTCAACAGATCATCAATTTTCTTTTGCTCTGGAACGAAGTAGGGGGGACGCGCAAGCTTTTCGAGGTTAAACTTTTGGTTGTTGCGCTTGCTTAGCAAAGGTAACAAGTCCTTTACGTAAAGAATGCCAACAATGTCATCAATTTGATCTTTATAAACCGGTATGCGCGACAGCACCTTGTCCTTGATCATGTCCATCAGCTGGTTCAGGTCTGTATTTAATTCGATGCAAACCATATCTGTTCGTGGCACCATAATTTCCCGAACCAGCGTTTCGCCAAATTCGAAAATGCTGTTAATCATTTCCTTTTCATCTTTTTCCAGGATACCCTGTTCTTCAGACACTTCTACCAAACTGATGATCTCGTCCTCCGGCAACAACGTTTTATCTTCCGAGAACCCGACTGCATGTTGAACAGATTTGGTAAATTTGGCTAGTAAAATAGTGATTGGCCAAAACAGGTAAAATAGCACCCGTAGAACCGCGGAGGTCGCACTTGCATAGCCCTGCGGTCTGCGCACCGCAATCACTTTCGGAATAATTTCGCTACAGATCAAGAGCACCATGGTAACCACAATGACATCGATGACCATTCCGATACTCTCGGAGAAGCCAAATGCGTTGCAGATGCGAATCGTTACCAATGCAGCAATCGAAGCGGTAGTGATGTTGACAATGGTATTGCAAAGAACAATAGTGATGAGCAATTGACGTGGATGACTGAGAAGCTCGGCCGCTCGTACTTCGGCCTTCCGCCCTGAAGAGCGCAACTTCTCCTGATCTGATTGCGATAAGGAAAAATAGGCTGTCTCGGAACCCGAAAAAAAGGCGGACAGCGCCAGAAGAACAATAAATATCGTCAGGTAAAGCAGTATTTCAGGTAGCAAAACCGACTGCCGGCTCCTCTGATAAATGAGACAATAACGTCGTAGGGCGTGCCGATCCTAAACCAACGCGCCCTCAAGCAATATAAGTTTTCTAATTGAGAAATGCTATCAATTTGGGGCGAGCCTCTCTACGAGATCAGCCAGTTGACGCAGATAATGCTCTTCCATTTTTTGCATCTGCTGCCGCTCTTCAGCAGTATGATCATCGTAGCCGCTGAGATGCAGAATTCCGTGAATCAGCAACCGGGCAACTTCCCGGCTCAACGATACAGCAAATTCCTTCGCCTGCGTAGCAGCCTGCGGTAAAGAAATATAGATTTCCGAATCCAGTTCATCGCCGTCACTCAAGTCAAAAGTAATGATATCTGTGACAGAATTATCTTGCAAATATTCTTCATGTAAGCGTGTCAGGTAGGCGTCGTCAACAAAGACGATGGACAGCGTGCCGGCCGGTAAGGCTTCTTGCAGCAAGACTTTGGCCACCAGGGTTTCCATCTCTGCAAGTGCCAGTAAAGCGCTCTCGCTTTCATTGGCCATATGGATCGTATGTTGGGCGTCAGTCGTCATCAAATCGATCCTGATTGGAGCTTAGCGAGATTCCGATTTCTTCTCCTGCGGCGCATTGCGAGGCTTGGTGCCATTCGTTGTGCCTGCCCCACCATTTTTGCCATTGGCTGTTTGGCGTTTGGCGCGTTTTTCCCGATCGCCATTGGCGCCGGTGCTTTCCGAAGTTTTCTCGCTATTGCGGCCATGCTTGCGATCCTTGTCAACTGTCTCACTCGGATATTCTATTCGCAAGTGATGAATACCAGTTAAAATCGGGATAAATGCTTCTTTGACACGGGTAATATCTTTCAGGGTCAGGTTGCTATCATCCAGCTGTCCCTGCTGCAGTTTCTGGTCTACCAGGGAATCAACCAGGTTACGAATTCGCTGCGGCGTGGGGTTTTGTAACGCCCGCGATGCAGCCTCGACGGTATCTGCGAGCATGGCAATTGCAGTTTCCCGTGATTGTGGCTTTGGTCCCGGATAACGGAAATCACTTTCATTGATTTCTTTATCTTCTGCCATTTCCTGGGCTTTGCGATAAAAGTAGCTGATCACGCTGGTGCCGTGGTGTTCGCTGATAAATTGCTTCACCGTTTGCGGAAGGCGATAGCGATCGGCCAGCTCCAGGCCTGCCTTGACATGATTCACCAAAATCAAGGTGCTCATATGGGGCGACAGGTTGTCATGCTTATTGATTCCGGGCTGCTGATTTTCAACAAAGTATTCTGGTTTCGTCATTTTGCCAATGTCGTGGAAATAGCACCCCACGCGAGTGAGCAGGGCATTTGAGCGTGTGGCCTGTGCGCCGGCTTCGGCAAGATTGGCAACCACCACGCTATGATGAAATGTGCCGGGCGCTTCAACGGAAAGTCGCTTTATAAGCTGATGATTGAGATCCGCCAGTTCCAGCAAGGTGACGTCGGTCGTAATATCGAACACGCGTTCAAAAACCCCGATGATCAGGAAGACCGCCGCTGGAGTCAACAGGGCATTTAGAATCAAAATAGCAAAGTCTGAGGAGATCGTGGTTAGCGACTCGAAGTGCAATAATCCGAATGTGGTGTCCACAATTAGATAAGCAATCATAACATAGAGAATCGCCCGGAACATCTGATTCCGCTTTCGAATATGGCGCACCGCAAAAATCGCCAGGCTGCCGATGACAATCGACATAAATGCGAAAGTGTAATCGTTACTCAATACCGCACCCATAATCATGCTCATCGATACAGTGCAGATAAAGGCAGTGCCAAAGTCGAGAAGCATGGCCAGCAGCATTGGCGCAAGCACGATGGGCAGGGCTTCTCGCGGCCAGTCGGTAAAATCAATAATCAACGACGTGGCAGCGAACTGCATCATGAAAATCAGGGTAATCATCCCCAGCTTCCAGTTATCGCGATAAATTTCTTTACGGTAGGAACGGATGTATAGCGCAGTGAGCAAGAGAACGGTCAGGGCAAAAAGGAATTGCCCGAAACGGAATTTGAATTGATGCCAGTTGTCCTGAACGGCGGAATTTTCTTGCAGCGCCAGGGAAAGGGAGACCAGTTTTCGGTAAACGTCCTCAGTGACGATTTCGTGATTGTCGATGATGCGCTGGTTTTGATACACAAAACCGCGGGTTTTAGGAACGTCGTGAAATGCTTGCTGCTTCCGTTCAGCCGTCACATCCTGATCATAGGTCATATTGGGAATTAAAAAGGCGGAGATCAGCGCATTGGCAACCTCTAACTCAGAGGCCCCTTCCCGGTAGATGTTTTGCAGTAGGTTATATATGTTGCCGGCAGCCTGGGCAATTTCCAGCACACGTTCAAGCTCCATCTCCTCTTCAACGCCCTCGCTGCTTTTCACAACAATTTTGGCTTCCGGTATATCCTTTTTCTGCCTGTCAAGAATGCCCTGAGTGTATACTTCCTTAACGCTTCGATCCAAGTGCTCAGACAGTTTTGTCAGGCCTTTTCGCTCGTAAATTTCATATAGCTTTTCAAGCGCGATTTGCTCCAGGCGCACATTGTATTTCACGTCTAACTGTTGAACAAAGCTATCAACTGCGGCCGTCACCGAGCCGTCCGGTGCAGGAGGAGCTTTCTGGTTTGCATCAAAAAAGCCTTTTAGCTCGACGAAGAAGTTCTCGAGTTTGATTTTTTGGAATTTACCCGTTTCATCATTGGTGTTAAAAACCCGCAGGATTCTGTCCTGGGCTTCCTGACGTTCTCTGGCAAGTTCTTCTTCCGTTTTCTGAATTGAGAAGGTAAAGGGTGCAATAATTTCCTGGCGCGCAACGCTTCCGACGGTCAGGTTACTGTATTCGAACGGTCGCTCTGACGGCAGTAGCCAAACAACAAAAAATGCCAGCGAACTGATATAAAACAGCTTCAGCAGCAGATTGCCGAGCGTCGTGTTGTACACTGTGGTCGTATTTAAATAGTCCAGCAGTGATTTCCATGTTTGCTGAATTGCCTTCATTACATCTATCCAATAATAAAATTTGGGTTTCTTTAAGGGAAGGGGGTATCCTGGAAATGGCGGTCAGGATGTCTATACTATTTCAATGTGCCGGAACCTGTCGGAACTTTCCTTTAAATGATTCAACCACAGGAAGCTATCGTACAAAGCTGCTGATTGCAAATAGAATTAATTACCTCTTTCCCAAAGCGCTAAAGGGATACACGCTCTCACCGGCAAATGTTCCCTTGCTAGCGCTAACTATCGGTCATCTCCAATACAAGATGATGGCAAAAAAAATGCATCCTGCGAGCAGTTGCCTAACAACTGCATCGACAGGATGCATATACTATGCTTTAGGACGGCAGGAAGGCCGTCAAAATAGTAGTATTCAAAGCGGTTCGATAAGCCGAATTCTGTCTATCGCCGAGGCGAATGGACGGCCATTTATCTACGCGATCTACCCGAGAGTCTCGTGACACAGTCACTTTGAAGCGAGCCACTTCGTCCTCCCCTATTTGATCTTGCTTCGGGTGGGGTTTGTCAGGCTCTGGCGTTGCCGCTTGTTTTTAGAAACAATTCCCGCACAGGAACAGACCGGTGGGCTCTTACCCCGCCATTTCACCCTTACCGAGTTCTCAGCACCTTGCCGGGAGACCGTACTTATAACAATCACGTCCGGCAGGCCGCTGAGAACCCGGCGGTATATTTTCTGCGACACTTTCCTTCCAAAGGCGCTTTGGCGCCAATGGTCCCGGATTATCTCCGGGCACCCTGCTCTGAGAAGTTCGGACTTTCCTCCCCGATCCACAGGATCGGAGCGACCGTCTGAACCGCCTCGAATACCTTTTAAGTCCAGGTTTAAATTAGGCGTCGTTTTCGTCAGCCCAAACCAGAATACGTCCGCAGTATTCGCAATTAATCAAACGCTCTGCCTTGCGAACTTCTACGATCAGCTGTGGCGGCAAGTTTGAATAGCAGCCGCTGCAAGAGTTGCGCTTGACCGGGGCCACTGCAAGACCTGACTTGGCATTGCGAATGCGCTCGTATTTTGCAAGCAGGCGCTCTTCAATCAACTTGGCAACATCTTCACGCTTTGCGTGCAGGCGACCTTCTTCTTCTTTGGTCTGCTGATTGATTTCTTCCAGTTCACTGCGGTTTTCTTTGAGCTGCTTATCGAGGCTGGTTACCTCAGTGCTGAGTTCTTCGATTTCCGACTTCAGCTGCTCTTCTTCTTCCAGTGTCTGGATGATCTTGCTCTCGAGCTCTTCGACTTCTGCCTTCTTCGTGTCAATTTCCAACGAGATAGCGTCGTATTCTTTATTGTTCTTTACAGCATAGAGCTGCTCATCATACTTCTTGAGCTGCGCTTTGCTGGCGTCGACTTCCTTTTCAAACATACTCCTGTCGCTTTTCAGCTTGGCAATTCTTTCTTCCAAAGATTGAGTACGGGATTGCTTGTCCTTTAAATCATCACCGAGATTCTCAATCAGAAGCGGCAAGTCACCTTTTTGCATAGTGAGCTCATACAGGCGATTATCAAATTCCTGTAGTCTAACCAGATTGTCTACCAAACCCTTCACTGACAGTCCTCCTAAAGCATTTATTAATTGTTACGGTCCCCAAACAAAAAAAGGGTGCACTCATTCGATGTGTGCACCCTTTTTATGTCATTCTGTTGTTTTCGATTTCTACGTGTCGGACGTAAGAAATACAAACGATGTCTTTAACACATTTCAATTCTTTATCTCCTCAAACTAGTGGGCCCAGTAGGACTCGAACCTACGACCAACCGATTATGAGTCGGTTGCTCTAACCAACTGAGCTATGGGCCCGTGCAGAAGCGTATGTTACTGCGTGATTGCACTAAAATCAAGAAGTTTTTAATATCACTTGTTGCTGAGAGCCCGTACCAGAATGAATTTTTTTACAGTACGTTAACTAAACTTGCATAAATATGGTAGCTTTTTTCCTACAACCTGTGACGTACTCTACCAATTTTCAGTTTCTTTTTTTCTTTATCGGCACAAATGGCGAGAATCTTTGAATAATATTGACAATAGTCAGAGAAAAATGAATATTTTCATGCGTTGAAGCTCATATTTCCCAACGCTGTGATCAAAACCGGTTATCTGACCGATCCTGATTTATTGGAGTGAAAGACGTAGGAAAATTATCTTTCTTTTATAAAAAAGGTAGTTGACGGTAAGACGAAACTGAACATGGCAGGCAAATATAACTAAATAAGACGCACTCCAGCATCAAGTATCGAATGGCAAGCATCGAACATCTACCTAGAGGACATACATGAGATCTTTACGCCTTGCACTTGCCCAAACCAACTCCAAAGTTGGTGATCTCGAAGGCAATTTTAAAATGATTCAGTCGCGAATCGAAGAAGCTATTAGTCAGCAGTGTGATATGGTGGTTTTCCCGGAGCTGACCCTCACCGGCTATCCGCCGGAGGATTTGCTATTACGTCCGGAATTCATCGATGACAATCTCAAATACCTGGAGCGCTTGGCGCCACATAGCAAGGAAATTACTGCAGTGGTTGGTTTTGTCGATCGCCGCGATGACATCTTCAACGCTGCTGCTGTTTTGCATAAAGGGGAAGTCGCCGGCATCTATCACAAACAGTTCTTGCCGAACTACAGTGTATTTGATGAAAATCGTTATTTCCAGGAAGGAAAATCTGCCCCGGTATTCAATTTCAATGGCATTCATATCGGTATCAATATCTGCGAGGACATCTGGTATCCCGGCGGGCCGACACATCGCCAGTCTTTATATGGTAATGCGGAAATCATCATTAACCTCAGCGCCTCGCCCTATGCGATGAACAAAATTCAGGAGCGTAGCGAAATGCTGGCGGTTCGCGCCCGCGACAACGCCGTGATCGTTGCTTTCTGCAATCTGGTTGGGGGGCAAGACGATCTTATCTTTGACGGCTCAAGTTTGATTCTGAGTGAGGAAGGACAGGTGATTGCCAGGGCGCCCTCTTTCGAAGAATCGATGTTAATTGCCGATCTTCGTCCCGGCAACGTGTTTGGCCAGCGTCTCCACGATCCGCGTCGACGCAAGGAGAAGCTCTTTCACATGGAAACCGGCGATGTAGAGCAAATTGAATTACCGGTCGTTTCCCGGGTGAAGAAAAAAGACCTTGAAAAGCCGATGATGACCCCGCCTTGCGAGAATCTACAGGAGGTCTACGAGGCACTTAAGCTCGGCGTACGCGACTATGTTCATAAGAACGGCTTCAAGAAAGTGCTGATTGGATTGTCTGGCGGGATTGACTCGGCTCTGACCTGTGCCGTTGCTGCAGATGCGCTCGGTGGCGACAACGTCATTGGTGTTTCCATGCCTAGCGAGTTTACCAGTCAGCTAAGTGAAGACGATGCCAGCGACCTGGCAAAGAACTTCGGGGTGACATTTCACGAAATTGCCATCAAGTCTCTGCATAGCGAATTCCTGACTTCACTGGCGCCGCTCTTTGAAGGCTACGATGCAGGTCTCACCGAAGAAAATCTACAGGCGCGCATTCGTGGTGTCTTGCTGATGGCGCTCTCCAACAAATTTGGGGCTTTGGTTTTGACAACCGGCAATAAGAGTGAATACAGTACCGGCTACTGCACATTATATGGTGATATGGTAGGCGCCCTGGCAGTAATTAAAGACGTGCCCAAGCTGCTGGTCTATGAATTATGCGAGTATCGCAATGAAGTTGAAGGCAAGCCGATGATCCCGGTATCAACTATTACCAAGGCGCCGACCGCTGAACTGCGACCGGATCAAAAAGACACCGATTCACTACCGCCCTATGAAATTCTTGATCCAATTATGCGTGCATATGTCGAAGATGATCTGAGCTTTGATGAGATTGTTGGTCTGGGCTATTCGCCGGATATCGTGCAGAAAGTTATTCGCCTGACGGATATTAATGAGTACAAGCGACGACAAAGTGCTCCCGGCATCAAAGTGACGCCACGGGCCTTTGGCAAAGATCGCCGATTTCCGATCACAAACGGATACCGGCATCGCAAATAGAAGAATGAATAAAAATTCATTCCGCAGCGACATTGAACTTGACAAATTTCTTTTGCGGAATTACATTGATTTCAACATATGACGAGCAATTTCGTCAAATTTATCAGATAATTATCACTGAGGTTCTTGCAGTACCATATGACGACATAGAAGCCTTAGCTTATCAAGAAAGGTGGAGGGACAAGCCCTGTGAAACCTTGGCAACCTATCCTGACTATCCGGGAAAAGGTGCTAATTCTTGCGAGAGACAATCGTTTCTTGGGAGATAAGTGGATATTTTATATAGCCCCTTCCTCTCAGAGCGAAGGGGCTTTTTTTATGCTGTTGCGCAGCTCTGCTGCGCGACCAAAATATCGAGAGTCTAAAGCGGAGATGTATATAGCCTAGCAAAACGTACATAAAAACTTATCAAGAAAGGTGGAGGGACGAGCCCTGTGAAGCCTTGGCAACCTATCCCGATTGCTCGGGAAAAGGTGCTAATTCTTGCGAGAAACAATCGTTTCTTGAGAGATAAGTGCTGAAATAGAAAACGGCCCCTTCCTCTCAGAGCGAAGGGGCTTTTTTGTTTCGCATGATCCGAACAACAGAGGAAAGACAAGGAGCCATTTTGAAAGCGATCCTGGAAACCGGCGAAAAGCAGCAAATCATCATTGATTCATTTCGCTTCGATTGCGGCGCACGTCTCGAGAACCTGGAGCTCTGCTACGAGACCTGGGGCAGTTATCGAGGTGACAACGCCATTCTTATCACCCATGCGTTGACAGGCACCAGTCACGTGGCTGCCGGCAACGGACGGCCTGGCTGGTGGCAAAACCTGGTTGGTCCCGGCTGTGTTTTCGATACCGAGCGCTACTTCATCATTTGCGCCAATGTTATTGGCGGATGCTCCGGCAGCAGTGGCCCGGCGTCACTTAACCCGATAACCGGGAAGCCCTACGGAACTTCCTTTCCAGTCATTACCATACGCGATATGGTCCGTGCCGCCCGTCATTTGCTCGATGAATTGGGTGTTTCTCGATTACGTAGCGTCGCCGGCGGGTCAATGGGCGCCATGCAGGCCATGGAATGGGCAGCACTTTACCCTGAAATCGTCGACTCGATTGTGATAATGGCCGCGCCCGGTCGAGCCTATCCGCAGTCCATTGCCTATCGCAAGACGCAGCGTCAGGCAATCATGCTGGACCCGGCATGGAACAACGGCAACTACTACGAAAGCGGTCCACCATTGGACGGAATTGAACTTGCGCGGCAGATGGGTTTTATCACTTATCGCAGTGAAAAGCACTTTGCTGAACGCTTCGGGCGTCAATTTGCAGACAAAGATTTCTTTGACCTTCACGCTCGTTTCGAAATAGAAGCCTATCTCCAACACCACGGCCGGAAGCTCGGCACCTGGTTCGACGCCAACACCTACCTGTATTTATCAAAAGCGATGGACCTGTTTGATCTCGGACTCGGTTGCTCTTCATTTGCTGAGGGCGTTCGCCGGATTAAAGCGCCGGCGTGTGTGATCGGTTTCGACAGCGATTTGCTGTTTCCGCTTTATCAGCAAAAAGAAATTGCTGACTTGCTGGCGCCGTATAATCCCAGGGTCTCATTTCATGAAGTAAAAACCGAGTTTGGGCATGATGCATTTTTACTCGAGACCGAACAGCTGAGCAATATCGTAGGAGACTTTCTAAACCAAAACGATATCTAGCAGATTTGAGAACAACTGAAAAACCAATACATCAATCAAATGACTCCCGGGATAAATTAGAGAAACCCGGGGCAGCCAAGAACAGCGAAGGGGATTTATCATGACACCATTAAACGACAGCAGCAGCGACACTTTGATCCTGGCACCGGAAGAAATCAGCGAGCGAGAAAATGAAAGCGACTGTTCCGCTGCTGCAAAAAGCAACTACGGTTTTCAAACGCAGAGCATTCACGCCGGGATTACACCGGATCCGTATTCGCGTGCGATTGTAACACCGATTCACCAAAGCACCACCTTCGTCTTCAAAGGCATGGGAGAGCCGGGCGAATTCGAATATTCCCGTTGTGGAAATCCGACACGTCAGGCGCTGGAGGACAACCTGGCTGCCCTGGAAGGCGGCGTCTATTGTAGCGCCTTGGCGACCGGCCAGGCAGCTGAGTTGACTCTGATGAACCGTTTTGAAAAAGGCGATCACATCATTTGCGGCAATGATGTATACGGTGGCACCATTCGTCTCTTTAACCACCTTCAGAAACATGCCGGACTCCAGGTGAGCTACATTCCCCTGACCAATATCGATCGGATTGCCGCGGAAATCCGTCCCAATACCAAGGCCATCTGGATCGAAACCCCCTCAAATCCCCTATTTAACATTGTTGATTTAGAAGCCGTCATTGCTGTTGCCCGGGCACATGATCTGGTGTCGATGGTAGATAATACTGTTCTCACGCCTTTTAATCAGCAGCCGATCAAATTTGGGGCAGATTATGTCGTCCACTCAGCCACCAAATATCTTAGCGGACATAATGATGGCCTTGGCGGCGCAATTGTTTGCCGCGAAGAGTCGCAGATTGAGGATCTGGCCTTTACTGCCAATGCCCTGGGTGCCGTGCTTGGCGCTTTCGATTCATGGTTGATTTTGCGTGGCATTAAGACGCTGGCACTGCGGATGCGCGAACATCAAAGATCAGCCCTGGAAATTGCAAAGTTTCTTGAAGACCACCCGGCGGTATCACGGGTTTATTTCCCGGGGCTTCCCAGTCATCCGCAATTTGACCTGATCCAAAAACAGACCAAAGGCTATGGCGGCATGATGTCATTTGAGTTGAAAGGCGGCATCGAAAAAGCGCGGACCGTTTGCGAAGGGACTGAACTCTTCTTTTTGTCGGAATCTTTCGGTGGAGTTGAGTCTCTCATTCAACATCCGAAATCCATGAGTCATTCATCGATGACGCCGGAGGCACAGGCAGAAGCAGGGATAACTAATAGCCTGGTGCGAATTTCAGTGGGGCTTGAAGATACGGAGGATCTGCTGACAGATCTTGACCGCGTATTGGGATAATCTATTCACGCACGGGCGGTTTCTGCCCGTGCGTTAGACAATGCTGGTAGCTTAGCCATACACTATTTCGTCTACAGCTCTCCTTGCCGAGCGCGCGGCGGCGTGAACGCTACTCCAATCGGATCCATCAGTGTATGCATCACCAGCAAAGAAAAGTCGATCATCCATGCTCTTGCCGAGTCTTCGCACAACTCTCCAGCTCTCATCGTCCATTACGTAGGCGCCATTTGCGTAGGGTTCTGCATTCCAATTCTGAAAGATATGCTTTACATAGTTGGGCGATGCTTGAGCGTCGCAGAGTTCATCAAGTTCGTTCAGTATGTATTTGATGAGCTTATCGTCGCTCAGCTCGACATAAGGACTTGCTCCAGTGCCGACAGCAAACAAACCAAGGATGTGCTGAGTTGTGTTTTGCCCATAAGACGCATCGTAGTAAAGCTTCTGTCCCGCAGTTGTCGGTGTTATGTCAAAAGCAATGAAGGTCGGGTAGAATTTTTCCGAAAACTCGATAAATGCCTTGCAGCCATCCCACACTCTCACCTTATCAATGGCATCTTGTTTTTGCTGAGGCAAGCCGGGCGTAAAGGTGATTGCACCGTTTTGTAGTATCTTTACTGGGGCGTTCACAATCACTCGATCAGCCATGTAGGTCTTGTCCTTGCTCGCAACCTGGATCACTTTGGCCGAATAATCAATGGTGTCAACTACTGTATTGTAGCTGATACAGCCTTCAATAGACGGGACAATATACTGTTCGAAGAAGTCAAACCAGGTAGCATTGATAAACTTGCTATCTTCACTAAAACCACCCTCACTAAGCGGTAAACGTACTCCCCTGTATAATGTATCCGCAAGATCCGGATCATATAGCGTCGTTTTAATGTTGACGTCCACCGAATCATCATTGACGATCTCGTCAAGGATACCAGGCTTTACGTGTATCCATTCGGCGCCAAGTGGAATCGGAAAATTTGCAAATTCGGTCGTGCGCTTCATTCGACCACCGTATTTGGACGAAGCCTCGAGAATTTGGAACTCAATACCTTGCTTCTGCAACAGGTGGCCTGCGGAAAGGCCTGCGGCACCGGCACCGACAATAACTACTTTGCCCACCTCGCTCGCCGGGAGTTTCACTTTGTTGCAATTGCTAAGCGCGGCTGATATAGGTAAGCTCAAACCCAGCATCCCGCACACTCTTAAGAAATCTCGTCTTTTCATCGTCATTCCAATAGACCCGAAATTTAATAGCTCAGCGAATACTCAAACTATCTCCAAAAACTGAGCGGCGTTTTGCCACAGCACTTCTACGCTGTCTGTCAATTGATGATCCGAGGGTAAGAGCAAGAGTCGGCTTTGCGGGTGTTCGGAAAGATAGTCAATGCTCAATTGGTAGGGCACGGTTTCATCATTCAGTCCATGCATAAGCAGGGTAGGGAGGTTGCGTCGCAGCTGTGTCGCATCGTATGGCCGGGCGTCTTCCAATATGCCGATATGCAGCTTGCGAATGTCTTTGTAACCGTAGTGATACAGCTCTATGTAACGCTTGCGCTCCCAGCGTTCCAAAACCTCTGTCTCAAGGCGATTTAAGTAGCGAGTAGCAAATTGGAATGCCGGCGCGATTAACACCAGTTGCTTTACGCGCTTTTCCTCTTCCGCAAAAAGGGCGGAAAGATATGCCCCCATGCTCGAGCCCATCATGGTAATGTCGCCGGATACCTCCCCGGCAAGACGGCGAACAATTTCAAGCTGGCTGGAAATTGTCAGATGTTCGAAATTCTCTCCATTGAGATCGGGCGTGTGTAGCTTGACGCCTCGATCACCCATCTTATCACGGAAGTAACTCCCTTTATATGAATTCTCACTGGAACAGAAACCGTGAAGATAGATGTAGTTCATGCAAACACTCAGGATTCGTCAGGTGGAGAAATAGCGGCGCTGTCCGGGCGCGAAAGTGCTGCTTCCTGATTGCTTCGTCCACGCCGCAACAATTGAAACCCGATTATAATCAATGCGATCGGCCAAACAAAGCGTAAGTTATCAGGGCCGGAAAGAAACACTACACCAAGACCGGTAAGAATGCCGGCCGGAATCAAAAGCGGCTTTTCCTGGGAACCAAAGAAATACATGGCCAGGAATCCCAGGCCCGGGCCAATCAGGAAAAAGGCCCAGAGATTGTCATCGCCCATGCGCCACCAGCCAAAGTTAGCGCAATACCAAAACAAGCCGCCGTAAACAAGAAAGGTAATGCCGGGAATTAACAAGCCATTCTGCGTTCGATCTTTCAACCAGGCCAAACAAAAGACCGCACCGCTGCCAAGCAACAACCAAGGCCAGAAGGTTCCCCAGCTCAGGTAAATGTAGTTGAGATTATCTGCCAGCAATAGTGCGCCAACTGTAATAAGAATCAGGCCGATGGCCAAAGATTTGGTATCCATAACACCTCCGTTGCGACGACGTGAAAACGATTTCCCTCACTACACCATAGCTATATGGACGGGTAAACTGCGTTTGGGTTGCGATTTTCCTGGCCTCGATGCCTATACAATATCCTCGCGCAGACCGAAAATCGGGCTGATATTGTGACTTTTGCAGCGCCTGCTTGTCTCTACAAGGGAAGATAAGCGATCGTCACAAACATAGCAGGAATAAAGAATTGGGCACGTAGTGCCAATATTCGGTCCCAAAAAGGATTTTGGAATTTAAGGCAATGCACTGTATCTTTAAATCCGATTCAAAAAAAGTGGCGATCAGTGCTTTTTTACGTGATTTTCAGTGGCGTAGAGAAAGATCTTTTTTACAGCTGAAAAAATCACAAAACAACAATAAATTGCATTGTGAGGCCGTTTTCTACCAATTGCAATTCACTAATCCGTTCCCATGTAACTAGTTTTGGTCAGGCAAATGCCCGGCCGGATATGCAGGTGAAGTATATGAGCGACAAAAGTACGAATGTAGATCAGATTCGCGATCTGATTTTTGGCGATCAGATGGCCAGCTACGATGAAAATATGGCCAAAATGCAATCGCAAATTGATGATCTGCGCGGAGAAATCAAACAGTTCTTTTCCGGTATAGAGAAATCACTCTCAGCGTTACAAGAGGAGCGCTCCAAGGCATTGACGGCCTTGCAGGAAGCGTTAAAAGAAACGGAAAATCGCTTTAATGATCGATTGCAATCTACAGAAAGCAACCTCAGAGAAATGATCAGTGATACTCAGGACGCATCTGCAGACCGGCAAGGTCTGGCCGACGCGCTTATAGCTCTTGGTAATAGCCTCAAAACACCGGGGCAGGAATCTACATAAAAGCGGCGCAGTTGACTGGGATTGGGAAGCGTTGTAAAGCGGTGTGTTGTCACATTAATGAAGGTAAATGATATTCGGATAGATGACAGGATGGCGAAAACCAAACCAGACAACGGTAATCCCGATCGCCTGGCAGCCTTAAAAGATATTCTGCTGAAGGATGATCAGGAACGAGTTGATGCGCTTGAAGCAGAGATTCGCTCACTACGTGGTCAGTTGGCTGACAAGCAGCTGCTGGTTGAGCGCTTGGCAGATATCCTGCCGCAAGTCCTCGATCTGAATGTTCGCCATTCGCGAAATGAAATTGTAGACATCCTCAATCCGATTATCGCCGAAGGGATTCGTCAACAGACCGGTAATAATTCAGACGACCTTGCCGAAACCCTGGCACCAACCATTCGCAAAAGCATTGAATATCAGTTTGAGAATTCGCGCGATCGGCTGACGGAAGTGATGGCGCCTATTATTAACGATGGTATAAAGCATCAGGTATCGACTGCCAAAGAAGATATTGTGGACGCACTTTACCCCATTATGGGGCGCATGGTGTCGCGCTCGGTCGCAGAGGCCATGAAAAAACTGGCCAACAATATTAATCAGAAGATGAACAGCACCTTTCGCTTCGAAGCCTGGAAAAGGCGTTTCCGGGCTCGCGTGATGGGCGTAAATCCCGGGGAAGCCGTTTTGGCCGGGGCATTACCCTTCGAAGTGGAAGAAGTATATTTGATTTCCCGTCAATCAGGCTTGCTGATTGCCCATGCAGTAAACGACCTGCATGAGGATCACCAAACGGACGCGCTGGTTATCGGCAGCATGCTCACCGCCATCAAATCATTTGTAGAAGACGCCTTTGAGGAAGGCGAAGAACACGATGGCGTACTAAATGAAATTGGTCATACCAAGCAATCACTAAATATCGACACCAGCAAGTACAGCTATCTTGCGGTTGTTTACAATGGTGTGCCGGGGCCTGACTTCAAGGATAAATTGCAGGCACAGCACCATCAGATTCATGAAAGATATTACCGGCAACTACGGGATTATGAGGGGGATAATTCAGCATTGCTGGAGGTTGAAGCAGATCTTCGGCAATTCATCAAGAAGGTTTATTCGGTTTAAGGGATATGACAGCAACACGTATTCAAAAGAAAATATGCATGTTGGGAATTTTTGGGGTTGGTAAAACCAGTATGGTTCGCCGCTTCGTTTTTGAAAAATTCGACGACAGCTATCTCTCAACTATTGGCGTAAAAGTCAATCAAAAAATTTTACCCCCTCAAGAGAATTCTGAGCACAAAATGATCCAGCATAACTTGCTGATATGGGATATTGAGGGCTTTGACGATAAGACAAAACCGCTCAACAATTATTTTATCGGTTCCGCAGGCGCTCTCGTTGTGGCGGATTTAACACGCATGGAATCGATCACCAGTCTGCCAACGATTTTTGAGACTTTTCAGGCTGTTGCACCGGAGGCAAAGCTGGTTCTCGTTGGCAATAAAATGGATCTGGTTGACAAGGAAGCGCCGACACTCGTCGAACTAACTCAATTTGCTGCAGAGGGAGACATTGCATTTTTGCCTACCAGCGCCAAAACCGGCGAAAATGTGGAAGCAGCATTTCAAAAACTTGGCCTACTTCTTGCTGATTAGTCTTCTATGGACGCAACATTTTTTAAGAAATTACTCGACCAAAATAGCTTCGGCTATGCCTTTCTGAACCAAGATCTGAGAATTCGTACTCACAATCGACATCTTGCGCGATTCAGTATGCGCGACAGAAATCTGGAGATGGCTTTACTAACGGATCTATTTCCGGAAACGGTTGGCCTGGACCAAATTTTTGAAGAGATTTTTGAGCAGAAGCGTTTTTCCTTCGAATTGACACACATGAATCGCGAATCAGATGAAGGACAGACTATATATTTTAATTTCTTCCTCTACGGTACCGGTAACAAGGATATACCGTATTTCTTTTTGGTAGAAGACAAGACCCGCGAAGCAGAACTTGCCCAGGAACTATCGCAGCGTTCTAATGAAATCCGCTTGTTGGAAGGTTTACTTAGCGCCCGTAGCGGTAATGTTTCAGCGCGTATTTGGGGACAGTCCTTGCCAATAGAAAATCTGCGTGCCCAAATCGAGAAAATGGGCCGAATTCCTACGGCAACTATTTTGCTGCAAGGTGAAAGCGGTACCGGCAAGAGCATGGCGGCGCGCGTGTTGCATGAATCTTCGCACAGTTCAGATGCCCCCTTCATTGAAATTAACTGCGCAGCTATTCCGGAAACCCTTTTGGAATCGGAGCTTTTTGGTTATAACAAAGGCGCCTTTACGAACGCTGTCACCGATAAGAAAGGGCTTTTGGAAGAAGCCGATGGGGGTACACTCTTCCTCGACGAGATTGGAGAAATGTCGCTGCCATTGCAGGCAAAGCTGCTCTCATTCCTGGAAACCCGCAAATTCCGAAGCCTTGGCAGTACCAGTGAAAAAGAAGTAAAGATCCGCCTGATTGCAGCAACCAATCAGGACCTTGGGGCAATGGTAAAGGAAAGGCGCTTTCGGGAAGACCTGTTTTATCGCCTCAACGTGGTCCGCATTCAACTACCGCCGCTACGTGATCTTGGCGATGACATTCTTATCATTGCCCAAAACTTTATACTGACCCTGGCTGCAGAATTTAAGAAGCCGGTCAACAGCCTCGACAAGCCAGCTGCAAACAAGCTTCTGAACCACAACTGGCCCGGGAATATTCGGGAATTGCGCAATGCCATCGAACGTGCTTTGATCTTCTGTGAAGGCCAAAAAATTGGGGCGGATGATCTGCACCTTGGTTCGCTGCAAAGAGATGAGCCTTCTTCATCCCCATTGGATCGCTTCAAGCTGCCGAAGGACGGGTTAGCTTTTGCCGCAATAGAGAAGAAATTGTTGGAAGATGCCCTGAAGATGAGCAATGGCAATCAGTCTCGCGCAGCACAGCTCCTGCAGTTAAGCCGTGATACCTTTCGCTATCGCCTTGAAAAGCATGATCTGATATGAGTTATATCCCGCAGGCGTATGAAAACGCCTGTGTGATATCGCTCACTTTTGATTCTTCAAACATACTTCTATATTCGTGGAATCAAGCGGGACAACAATGCCGGGACAGCCGCATCAACCCGAAGAATTCGACTCCCGATGGTTACTGACCGGAATCCGCACTCGCTCAATTTCTCAACTTCGTAGTCAATTAACCCGCCTTCCGGCCCGATGGCCAGCGTTACCGGCCCGGCAATATCTCTCGGACAATCTGACGCAGCATAGGGATGCGCCACGAGACAGCGACTGTTACCGATCAGCCCCGGCAGTTCATCTTCCACAAATGGTTTGAAAAGCCGCCGCTGTTCAATAACAGGCAAAACGGTGTCGCGAGCTTGCTCAAGCCCCAGGATCGCGTACTCGCGCAATTTTTTGCTGTCCAATACCGGGCTTTTCCAATAGCTTTTGTCGACTCGCCAGCTGTTGACAAGGTATATCCGCTTAATACCAAAAGTGGTGGCAGTGATGATCATGCGCTTTAATGTTTTTGGGCGCGGCAGCGCCAGCAGCAGCGTAATGTGTGCTGGCGGTGGAGGCGGTTGAGTGAGCGTCACGCTTAAGCGGATGTGATCATCAGTGACGTTAACAACCCCACCCTTACCGATATCGCCGTTGATCTGACCAACGATCATCTCGTCACCGATAGCAACCTTTTGCACATCACGAAGATGATGGAAGCGCCGGTCACGAAGGTCGAGCGTGACCCCGTCCCCCAGCAATTCTTCGCCTGAAAACAAAATGAGATTCATATTTTTTGGGGAGGTTGTTTATTCTTCGGCTTTCTCTTCTACCGGCTCCGGGATTTCCAGCTTCACGGACTTCACCAGATCAATGATTTTATTCTGATTGTCCTTATATAGTTTTTCTTCGCACCAGAATGTGAAGCGCAAATGCAAAATATACGGTTCTTCGAAGAGACCGCTTTGGGCATAATAGGCATAAATCTGCCGGTATTTGAAGGCATTGCCCATAATATTAATGTTGCCGACCAATTCATGCCCGGTCATGCCTTTAATCATATCGTTCTTCTTTGCCCGATCATTGATCTGGATCTTGGGCGGGGCATCTTTGCTGAAAAGCGAGCCGAGTTGACAAATATGTGCGGACTTGCCGATGGCCCGCATCAGTTGCGATGGGTCACCGAGAATTTGATTAAAGTAGGTGTTCTCGCGCTCTTTAATCCGCTTAACGCCACCGATAGACTTAAAGCTTTCCGCACATTCGACAACGATGGTAAAATAGCTGAGCCGTGCGTCGTCCTGGCCGGCGCCGGAGCTGGCCTGCTTCATCAAAACCAGCAAATTCCATTTGTCGGTCAGTAACATTTCCTTCGCAAAACGATTGTCGCCGTAGATTTCACTGGCAAGCAGCGAATAAAGCACATTATCCAGGTGAGCAGTTTCAACAATTTGGCTTTGGGCGGTCCAGTCTCGATAAGGCTTGAGTTCAAAATTGACCGTGAGGGCTTTGTTTACGATTTTTTCCGGCGGCGCCTTATGTTCAGACAACCAATCCAGCAGGCTCTTGTGAGCGGCCTTGTATTCGATAAGGTCGTAGAAGCCGATCCACTTCTTTTCTTCACGCTGATCGCCGCTATCCAGCGCACCTAACTGCTGGATTCGTTCGGTGAACACGATATTGCCGGTGCCATCGCGATTGGTGCGAATGGTGGGCCTCATAATTTCCCCGGGACCATAAGAGCTCAGTACGCCATTTTCGTCCACGATCAAAATACGATCATTGGTAATCGCATACACCTCCATGGATTCATCTTCAAAGGTATAGGTAATTAAATAGCGTAGTAGATAAAATGTAATTCCACCGATCAAAAAATAGAATATATCGCCAATATCAGGACGCAATTGGGGAATGAGCAAACGCTGGCTAATTTCCGGAAGAACTTCCGTAACACTCAGGTAAGCATAACTCACATAAATAGCGACCAGGAAGGATAATTTCCCCAGCGTTTCAAAGAACGTGAAGAACTTTTCGACAAGCATGCCCGGTCTTTTTCTATTCGGGTGGTCCGACCATTTTATGGTCTCCCCCGATCGCAAATGGCCTTCAATAATTGCTTTGGTATCGAAAATCATGGTTTAGCGTCATTCCTGATGATATCAATCCATGGTCTCAAATCTACTTGCAGCGGTATCCCGGAGAGATTTGCCGGTCGCCGTTAACACTGTCCGGCGATATAAGATAACTACTACCGAATCCCTGTAAATGCAAGCCGTTAAGTCAAATATTTCAAAAAAGATCTTGCTGGCGAATCGCTTGTATTTGCTTCAAAGAAATGCTACATTGTGTCGAACTTCATTATTGCAAACTCACAGTCTTTCCATTATCTGACAAAAAAGTCGAGGCTTCCTTACGAGCTACGCAGAATTCTGGACACGCTACCCATCGAAAGAGAAAAATCCAAGATTCATCTGTCTCTTTAATAAAGAGTAGATGCCTGATATTGTCATGATGATGTTTGGGCTGCTATGATACAGCAGATATGAATCGATCGACATTTTAGCACCGCCTTTGATCTAAAATGGATATGTATTGTTAACTATTTCCAGGTCCGTCTCTTGCCCTGAACAATCTGGCTATGTGGCAAGGAAGGATTGCAAAAACTTTTCACTATTTTGGAGGATGGTAATGAACAAGCTATGGTTACAGCGGCTGGTTGCAAGCTGCGTATTATGTGCGGGAATCATGTTCGCGCAGGAGGGGAATGTTGTAGAAGACCTTGTGAAGGCAGAGCCACATCCGGAGACCGTTGCCGGAGAATTATTGGTAAAATATAAAGATGGTATTGGCATTCAGGACGTCAACGCGGAAGTAGCGGCACTTGGTGTGACATCTGTTCAGGAATTTCGTCCGTTGAATCTGGTGAAATGCACAATCGCCAACCCGGATGACTTGCCAAAGGCCCTGGCCTTAATGAAGAACGATAACAATATTGACTATGCAGAACCGAACTATGTTTTGAGTATCCTCGAAACCGTACCAAATGATAGTCGCTATTCCAGCCAATATGCCTTGAATAATACCGGTCAGACCGGTGGCGTTCGTGGTGCGGACATTAGCGCCCAGGATGTCTGGGATCTGCAAACCGGTAGCCGCGACATCATTGTTGGCGTTATCGACACCGGTGTGGACGATGGCCACAACGACCTGGCCGCCAACATGTGGCGGAATCCCGGTGAAAGCGGCGACGGCAAAGAAAGCAATGGCGTTGATGATGACGGCAATGGCTATGTAGATGACTATCGCGGCTGGGATTTCATTAATAATGATAACAACCCTTACGATGATAATGACCACGGCACTCACTGCGCCGGGATCATCGGTGCGGTTGGCAATAATGGTAGCGGCATTTCCGGTATCAACTGGAATGTAAGCCTTGTTGGACTGAAGTTCCTCTCCGGCGCCGGTTCCGGTAGCACGGATGATGCTGTCGAAGCCATTCTCTACGCAATAGACCTTGGTATTCCGATTCTCAGCAACAGCTGGGGCGGCGGTGGACGTTCCCAGGCCCTGGAAGACGCTATTGAAGCAGCCAATCAGGCTGGCATTCTCTTCGTAGCAGCGGCTGGAAATGACTCCAAGAACACTGACAATTCCGATAACTTTCCGTCCAACTATGGTTCAGCCAACGTTGTCTCCGTCGCCTCCTCTGACGATCGCGATCAGCTTTCCAGTTTCTCCAATTATGGGAAAGAGACTGTTGACCTGGCAGCGCCCGGTAGCAGCATCCTCAGCACCGTCGCTAACAATAATTACCAGAGCTTGAGCGGTACCTCAATGGCAACGCCTTATGTAGCCGGGGTCGCAGCCTTGATCATGGCTCAATATCCTGGTATTTCCATGGAAGAAGTTAAGTATCGGCTGATGGGAAGCGTTGACTTTAAATCTGCCTTTGCAAACCGTACGGTATCCGGCGGTCGCTTGAATGCAGTTAAAGCATTGTCCGACTCTCCGGTCATTACAGTTGTTGCACATCCAAATACCAGCAGCACGACACCTTATAACATCACTGCCCAGATTGTGGATGATGGCAGCATTGCTTCAGCAACGCTTAATTATGAGATCTCCGGGAATGGCAGCGGTACCGGCACCGTTCCACTGACGGCTAATGGCGTTAATTTTACCGGTCAGGTGCCGGGACAGGCCCTGGAAAGCACAGTGACGTACTCGGTTACCGCAACGGATGATGCCGGGAACAGCACAACCAGTCGCAGCGTTTCTTTTAACGTTACCGCAAATCCTGATCCGGGATGTTGTGGCGCAGCGGCGTTTACGGTAAATACCGGCAACACCCACAGCGATGCCCTGCTGACGATTCTCTTGAATCTCGGGTTTGCAGTTGTTGCTTTATTGTACCTGCGCAAACGCCTGCGTAAGTAAACTCTTTAACTGCCGCCGTTCAGCATGCCGGCGGCAGACTTTATCCAGAGAGAGGAGACGGTATGAGATCCAGAGGACTGATCATACTGGGAATATCTGTTTTGATTTTCTGTGGTGCCGCAACGGCGCCGCAGTTTTTGCGTTTTGATGGCAACGTCCTGAATCAGCTTCAGTCAGCTTATAAATTCGCCGTGCAGGTCTTCAGCGGAACACTGCTGCTTGAAGAGTGTTCAGAGGAAGAAAAGAAGAAAGCGGTTGAAAGCGGTGCCGCCATTGAGAAGCCGATGTCAGTGAAGCGAATTAATGCCGTGACCACGCAATCCGGCGCTGTCAATATGACGGTAAAAGTAGAAACGCCAAATCCGTGCTGGCAATTTTCCCGCTATGAAGTTAGCGAGGAAAATGGTAAATATCTGGTGACGGTCTATGGGATTATTGAAAAAGACGTTACCTGTATTCAGATGATTGGCAGCTTCGATGCAGAAATAGCTCTTTCCGAACTGACTGCCGGCGATTGCACAGTCAGCTTATGGTGCAATGAAGAAACCCGTCTGGACACGACACTTGCGATACCGGAATAATATGCTCATTACGTAAAGCAAATGGACTATCGATGAAGACTCGTCAATTGGGCACGAATGGCCCGGATATTACAGAAATTGGTCTCGGAGCCTGGGCGATAGGTGGCTCCTGGACCTGGGGATGGGGACATCAGGAAGACGATGCCTCGCATAACACCATCATGGAAAGTCTTGAGCAGGGTATTAATTGGATTGATACCGCACCTGTTTATGGCTTGGGACACAGCGAGACACTTGTCGGCCAGACCCTGAAAGATCGGCGGCAATCGGTAATTATTGCCACCAAGTGCGGACTTCGCTGGGATGATCAACGGCGCGTAACCAACAATTTGCACCCGGCCAGCATCCGCAAGGAATGCGAAGACAGTCTTCGACGCCTGCAAACAGACTATATCGACCTTTATCAAATTCATTGGCCGCACAAAAATGTCCCGATTGAAGATAGTTGGGGGCAAATGACCCGCCTGCAGGAAGAAGGCAAGGTGCGCTACATCGGCGTTAGCAATTTTGATGTTGAATTGCTGCAACGCTGTGAGAGCATCTCGCACGTCAATTCACTTCAGCCGCCCTATAGCATGATCAAGCGTGATATCGAAGCGGAGATATTACCCTGGTGCGAGGAAAATGGCGTAGGTGTTATTGCCTACAGCCCTCTTCAGAGTGGATTGTTGACCGGCAAGTTTAGCGCAGACTTTCTGGAAACCCTGGCCGAAGACGACTGGCGCCGCGCCGGCAATAATCCTTATTTTAGTGACCCGCTCTTTTCAGCAACCATTCAGTTTGTAGAGCAACTTCAGCCAATTGCGGCAGCCTATGAGAAATCTGTCGCGGAATTAGCGATTGCCTGGACGCTTGCTCATTCAGCCGTGACGGCCGCGATTGCCGGAGCGCGCAAGGCGGAACAAATTGCTGCCAATGCCGGAGGTAGTGGATGGGATATTTCATCTGAGCATTTAACACAAATAGCCGATTTATATGAACAAATGATAGCGCCGACTCTCTAATTGGCAGAAGCGAAGATGACTCCACGAAAAATACAGGCGACGCGGGAACAGGAATTGGTTTCCCGGATTTTGGCGGGAGATTCAGAGGCTGAAGAAGTCCTTTTTACTGAATTTGAGATTCCTGCCAAGGTGGAGATGGTGGTCCGTATGAATACCAAGGCCTCGCGAGAGGATCAGCATGACCTCGTCGCTGATATTCTGGGCGTTATCTTGGTGCTGCTCCGCCAGGGAAAGCTTGATTTCAACAGAGGGAATCTTGGCTCGTTCTGCTATGGGGTAGCCCGCAACAAAATTCGAGAATTCTATCGCTCCAAATCGACATCGCGAACCGATGCTTCTGCCGAGATGCACACCGTTCCATTCGAGGACACAGCGGCACAGAATAAAGAGTTGCGCGAACAGCTTGCAGCACTAACCCGGCAGCTGGATCGCAAGTATCAGCGGATCATCATACTGCGCTATTACGAAGAACTTTCTATTGAAGATATTGCAAGTCAACTTGAATTGACGGTGAAGCAAGTCTATAATCAATTGAATTATGCGATCAAACAACTGAGAGATCGAGTTACATAGTTTCAGAAAATTGTCGATCATCCTCAAGTACATATATGATCGACTATGAGAAGATGTACGTGGACATCATGGATCTAAATTTTGACACAAATGCGGCGAATTGCCCTGAAGATCGGGAGCACCAGGTAGAGGCGTATTTGGCCGGAGAACTGTCGGATAGCGAAAAAGCGGCCTTCGAAGAGCACTTTTTCAGCTGTAGTGTGTGCTTTGAGGCTGTTCAGTTTCGGCAGACTTACAAGTCCTTCATCAAGGATGAGGCCAGGCAGCAATTACCAGAACTGGTCAATGAATTTGCTGTATCAAAAGATCCTGTCGAAAGTGCTGCTGATTCTTCGCCGAAGCCAACTATCCTCGAGATGCCACCAACTTTGGAAAACCAAAGCGGATCATCGATGTGGCCTTATCTTCGGATTGCCGCGATCGTCGTGCTGATTTGTGGTCTTGGCTATTTCTGGACAACTTCTTCGATTTCCAAAACGCCCTTTACGCCGAATAGCGGGCTGGAACAGGCAATGAATGGAGATGTTCGATCCGGTAAGCACTTGACTGTGTATTCTCCACAAATCGGCGAGGAAATGGATGGCCAGATATCGTTTACCTGGTCGGGCAATGATAGCGATACGCAACTGCCCGATTTGCAGTTAACGGTACTGGACAACAATGAAAACCTCATCCACGAAGCACGTGTTAGCGGCGGGAAATATCACCTGGATAAAGAATTGGCTCCCGGTCTCTACTACTGGGAACTGGCATCTCTCGGTGAAGATTTCGAATCCGGCCAGACACTATTCCTCGGCAAGTTTACCGTTGTCCGTCCCGAATAACATTCCTTTCTCATAGCTCAGGCAACATTTTCGATCTCCATATCGCTTGCCGGCGTCGCTAATTCTGATTGAGCCCAATCCTGAATTGGGAAAACTGTTCGAGCTCGTTATATTTTCTCTGACTGTTACAGTATGGAATCAGAATGACAGAAAAGTACGCCATTGATCCTGGCCTGATTTATAGAATCGCCGCAGGTGACCCGGAAGCTGAAAAACAGCTTTTCAGGGAGTTTGATATATTTCTCAAGCTTGGCTTCATTGTCAGGGCTCGCGTGCAAGTATCGCGTGAAGAGCAGCAGGATTTAGTTGCTGAAATTGCCGGAACCATCGTTCAATTGCTCCGGGCTGGTAAATACGATCCGTCTCTCGGTTCACTGGGATCATACATAAACGGTGTTGCCCGCAACAAAATACGCGAATATTTTCGCAGTAGCACCAAACAACCGGCCAAGAGTGATATCGAACCGGACGATCTACCGATTCTTCAGGAGGAGGAGGAAGATTCTGAAGAAGTTCGAGAACGTTTCGCTGTCCTCATGAAGCAGTTATCGGTGAAATATAGGGAAGTGGTTATTGCCCGCTACTACCATGGACAAACAATTTCCGAGATTGCTGAAAATGCGGGATTGACAGAAAAACAGGTTTACAACCGGCTGCATTATGCATTGCGTTTACTGAAGGAAAAGTTTTAACGCTGCCGGTGTTTTGAATTTAGGTGAATGGATATCATGAATGAAATGAAAGAGCAAACAGTGGATAGCTGTCCGGAAAACATTGATGAAACCATCGAGCGCTATCTTGCCGGTGAGTTACCGGAGGCTCAGATGGATGAATTCGAAGACCACTATTTTTCGTGCGAGACCTGTACTGCCAGGCTTGCTGAGCAGCAAGCAGTGATGGATAAGGTGGCAGGCTTTGCCAGTGAACTATTCCCGGAGGATGTGCAAAAGACGACCCCAAACCTGCCGGAAATGACATTGACACCCCCGCCGTCACCGGCCAAAGAGCAATCCGCTTATCGTTGGATTCTCAACGCTGTTGCTGCCATTATTCTCTTTGGACTTACCTGGTATTTGTATGATCCCCTTGGCCCACGTCCGAACGACTTTTCCGCCAATTTTGTCCCGAATGAAACCCTTGAACAACAAATCGCCATGGTCTCACGCACGCCCGGCAACCTTCGTGTTCTGGCTCCTATGGCTGATGCAGAGCTCTCCGGCAGCCCGGTCTTTGATTGGGAAAGCGCTGCAGACGGCAGCTCGCTGAGCCTTATCGTGCTTGACAATAAAGCGCGCAAAATTTTCGGGGAACAGAATGTAAAGCTTCCATTCCAGTTTCCCCGGGACCTGGCCCCGGGGCTTTATTACTGGACGCTGGAATCAACCAGCGAGACAATCTACGCGAATCGATTTTATATCCGCCGATAAATTACCTTGGGGATTGAATCAACTATTGTAGAGTGAGCAATACCTTTATAGTGCCGGTACCGCTGTTTAATGGCTCCAGCGCTTTGCCAAGCACGGTGCCGATACGAGGATTGTCTTCGCGCATCGCGTGTCCCGGTATGGTAGAGGATACCAGTAAACTTCCTGGCTCAATGCTTCCGTTTTCCGCGCTTACTTTGCAGGGGACGATACCAACCACCGCCATCGGAATTTCATTAAAATTATCGGCCATTTCTTTCATCGTGTAGGAGCGGCTCTCATCACCACTCTTAACATCCCAATCGCGTTCGGAACCCAGAAAACCTGGCTGTGTGCTGTAAATACCGGCAATCAGGCTGGAATGTGCGCTTGTGGATTTTATAATGGCGCGCGTGTTCTTTGGGTCAATCACCATAACATCGCCCGGTTCGGCAGAACCCGGGCCCGAGCTGATCTCTATCATCTCTGCAAAGTCCGCCCCACCGCCGGTAAAGACACCATCTGCACGAACGTCGCCATTTGAGTCAACGCTGAACTGGATATCATTCAGAGTTTCGGCTTCGATGAGCTGAAACGCGCCGGCAGATGCAACTCCCCCTTTTACCTGAAGTATGTCTTGACCGCCTATAATCGAACCGGTAGTTTCGAAATTGACAAATTGACCGCTTAAAAATGTCGAACCGACAACATCTAACGCTCGCGTGATGTTGTTTGGAATTATGTCGACATTACCATTGAATTCGATATTGCCAACAACATCGAGTTTAGTAGAAGGGTTCACGGTGCCGATACCGACATTACCATCATTCCTTACAATCATCCTCGTTGTACCGGAAACTCGCACTCGAAAAGGATCGTCGGTTCCCAACTCTTCGACCATCAATTTTGCTGCGGGAAACGTAGTTCCAATGCCAATGCGACCCGTATCCGTTTCGTAAATATCAGAGTCTCCAATGTCAGTCGCAGAAATATACTTGGTCAATCGATTTGTCGTGCCGGCACTAATACCCGGACCGACATCGTCTGTGGATGGCGCCCACTCTACACCATTCCACTCGAGTACCTGACCGCGACTTGGTGAGTTTGTACTTATTGCCTGGTTCTGAATCGCAGTGACAGTCGGACCTGGATAATTCCCCCCCAAGTCTCCGCCAGCGGGACCGCTGGCATTAAGGGAAATATCAGCAGCGAGCTTTGCCTGAGTCACTGCTCCATCAGCAATCTTTTCAGTCGTAACGGCAGAGTCTGCCACCGTGCGGGATGAATCTGCACTGAGGCTGGCATAGGCATAGCCACTGCTGTTCATTTTCAAACGCGGCGATAGCTCAGGATCACTCTCCACCTGAATTGCCAGCCAGTATTCACTATCAAAGGGAAGATCGATTGGAGTAAATCGCCCCAATTCTACTTGAAAAAGACTCTCAAGCACTGGTACGCCAATATGGACTTCTTCCCATAAATGGTTTCCATCATTTTCCACATCATAAATTCGGAAGGTGAGATTTGTATTGGCACTAACCGGCGTGCCAGATTCGTTTAGCAACCCCTGGTAGGTCATCTGTTTGGGAATTTCGGCGATAGAAAAGCCTAATATAACCATTACGAATAGTAGAGATGCGCTGATTCTTGATAATGAACTCATAATAATCTCCGGCTATATACCATTAACTGAGTGTGAGGGTTAATTTTTTTTGCTATTAGCAGTGCTCTGACACTACTGCAGTGTCACCAGCACCTTGATAACTCCTGTACCTGAATGAAGTGATTCCAACGCTTTGCCCAGTATAGTACCATTCTTCGGGTCGTCATCCCGCATGGCATGTCCCGGCGTATCGGACGTAACCAGCAAAGTACCTGGCTCAATGCTGCCGTTCTCCGCGCTGACCTTGCAAGGCACGATGCCAACAACCGCCATTGGGATTTCGTTGAAGTTGTCAGCCATTTCTTTCATGCTATAAGAGCCACTTTCCCCATCGACAGCAGGCGTATCCCAATCACGTTCGGAACCAAGGAAGCCCGGTTTTGTGCTGTAAATGCCGGCAACCAGGCTCGAGTGAGCAGTGCTGGACTTGATAATAGCGCGCGCGCTTTTGGGATCGATAACCATTACATCACCTGGTTCTGCAGAGGCCGGGCCAGAGCTTACTTCGATCATTTCTGCAAAATCCGCCCCGCCGCCGGTGAAAACACCGTCAGCACGAACATCGCCATCGGAATCCACCCGGAACTTGACGTTCTGCCCAATTTGAGCTTCGATAAATTGAAAATTTTCGCTGGCAGAGGTACCTGCCGTAATTTCTAGAATATCACTTGCAGCAATTTGAGCATCTGCGCTTTGCAGGCTAACCATCTGTCCTGCGAAGACGGCCGAACCCGTGACGGTCATTGCCCGGTTGCTTATCGTCGGTCCAATGATTGTAGTACTGCCATTTAATTCACTGCGGCCTACAACATCAAGCTTGGCGGAAGGAGCGATAGTGCCAAGTCCAAGGTTGCCGCTGCTACTTACTATCAGTCTCGGAACGTCATTAACCTCAATCCGGAATGCATCACCCAGGCCTGTTTGCTCAACGTGCATTCTTGCCAAAGGTGACACAGTCCCAAGGCCCAATCTACCGCTATTCGTGACCACCATCCGGCTGGTATTGTTGGATAGAACCTGCATCAGCCAGGTGTTTCCTGTTCCGTCAACTGTGAATTTTGCCGCCGGGGTCGTGTCACCAATACCAATTAATCCGTTACCGGTTTCGTAAATTTCCGAATCGCCTATTTGAGCCCCTGAGATATACTTCGAGATGCGGTTTACTGTACCTGCGCCAACTCCTTCACCAATATCATCAGCGGCAGGCGCCCATTCACTGCCGTTCCACTCCAATACCTCCCCGCTATCTGGCGCAGTGGCATTTATCTGCTGGCCCTGAATAGCAACTACAGTCGGATTTGGATAATCTCCGGTTAGATCGCCGCTGGCACGGCCGGTAGGACTGAAAGAAATCTCCGGACTGAGCTTGGACATGGTAACCGCACGATCTGCAATTTTTTCCGTAGTGACACTACTATTTCTAATGGTTTCAGCGGAGTCAGCCAACACACTATGGTAAGCGTAGCCACTGCTATTTATCTTTAAGCGTGGTAGCAATTCCGGATCATTGTCAATCTGAATAGCTAACCAGTAGGGTTTCTGAAAATCAAGATCGATAGGGACAAATTTCCCCAAATCTACTTGAAATAGTCCATCAATTATGGGCACTCCGACATGCTGTTCTTCCCAGAGATGTGTGCCACCGTTTTCTATTGTATAAATTCGGAAAGTCAAATTCTTGTTGGCATTTACTGCCACACCAGATTCGTTTAGCAACCCCTGATACGTCATCTGTTGCGGAATCTCGGCAAAAACAGTTTGCATTGATACAAGTGTGAACAAACAGATAAAGCAAAATATGATTGAACGTTGCATTGGTAACCTCCAACGCCTGATGTGTGTTCAGGATTTTTGAAATTATTTTTGCAAAATCATTTTTTTTGATTGGGCAAACTGGCGTCCGTCCGTGCCTTTTGCAATAATGTGATATATATACATCCCGCTGGCAACCGCCTGATCATTGGCGGCCTTCCCATCCCACAGCAACGAATAGCGCCCAGGTTGGACGTATTCGTTTACCAAGGTCACAACGCGCTGTCCCAGTATGTTGTATATCGCAATTTCTACCTGGCTAGCTACCGGCAGGCCGAACTCAATAGTCGTTTGTGGATTAAACGGATTGGGATAGTTCTGCTGCAACTCGTATGACTTTGGAATCTCGACGCCAGTCGCCAGCGAATCGATGTTCGTAAAAATTGGCTGCGTGGCCCAAAAACCGGAAATTAGCAGCCAACGCCCCTCTTCTGAACGCCCGGCAAAGGGACCTATTGAGGCTGATAATTCGAATCCATTTCCCGAGCTTCGGACGGTACCTCCCGATACCAGCTGAGATTTTACCAGTGTAAATGAGGACACTTTCTGTGCCGGATCGTCTCCTTGATGCTCTGTAACCTGGCCGAACAACACTCCGAAGCCAGATAAGAGAAATAAAACTGCGAAAACTCTTTTCATAACCAAGTCCTTTTATTTTGATAGTGTCCAGCTGTTTCGCGAGCAGGATATTCCGCCTGGGAAACAGCGTTTCGTTGAAAGGTCTCTTATTTCACCAGCATCATCTTTCGCACCTGATTATAGCCAGTTGCTTCCAGGCGATAGAGATAAATACCGCTCGGTAAATGCGTTGCATTAAACATGGCGCTAAACTCACCACTTTGATGGGCAGATTCCTTTACAAGGGTAGCAATCGTGCGGCCAGCAATGTCGAAAACGACCAGGGAGACCGGTCCTGCTTCGGATACCCGATAACGGATGGTTGTAGTAGGATTAAAAGGATTTGGGGTGTTGCTGGCGAGGTAAGAAGCCCCCCGAGTGACAGATGAATGGCGCCAGTTGCCAAGTCGATTGCCCTTGCCAGATTTTTTGGTAAAAGGTAAGATTCGCAGATTTTCAATGCCATTATATTCCCAGTGGGCTTCAAGAAAATACTGGCCGCCGGCATCGCGGCTGCCTAATTCAACTTGCTCTGTTATGGTAATATTTTCGCCCGGCTTCAAACTCAATTTGAAACGATTGGACAGGATTTCACGCTGACCATCCGGTTTGATCATTTCTTGCCAGCGAACAATGTCTTTTGTTACCTTTCCCGAATTCATTAAGTGGATAACATATTCCAACTTGCCGCCGCCGGCGGGAACGGTTGTCTCTTTCAATCCATCAATCTCGGCAATATCCGCACCCGGCAGGTCATCATAAAGAACCACATAGTCTTCACCAGACACATTCTTGCCTACAATTCCCCGGCCGTCAAAAATGTCCACCGAATGACCGAATTCATCGCAGCAGGCATTTTGAAAACTGTTGTCCAACGGAAAAAGGCCGCTTTGTTGCCAGTCGTCGCCGGATTTTTGAAAGAGAACAGCGTGCCCGAGATCTGTGATTCCGCCATTCAGGGGCTCTCCAACAAATGTCGAAAGACCGTAGTGGCTCACGGAACTACCGAACAATTCTCCACTTGCTGTTGCCGGTTCAAGAATCGCGGTTTCTTCCCATTGCCCATCCACCAATTCAAAGATGAACGCCGCGCCGGGCAAGTCCCCGCCATCAACATAGTCGTAGAAGAATGCCCCGACGTTGATATAGCTAAAATAGTTAGCAACCGCGTTGCCAAAATATGCAGTAGTTGACAAACCTGTATCGATCTCCAGCGTCTGCTGTAAATCCCAACTTGTACCGTCATCGCTGCGCTGGTAAACAAACGCCGCCCCTGCTGTTGAATTATAGCCGAGGGCACCAACAACTGCGAATGGCCCGGAAACCGAAACAGCTCCCCCGAATTCATCTTCCGGCAAGATGCCTGGGGGCGATAATTGATCAACCTCTACCCAATGGCCCAGCGCATCCCTTTCGTAAACATAGGCCTTGTCTCGAGCGCCAACAATCATGTAATCTTCCCAGATGGAAATAGATTTGCCAAATTTTAGTCCGTTAACGGCATCTCCGGCAAAAAGTGTTGCTTCCTTCACCCAGCTATTGTGGGCAAGGCGTCGATAGACTGCCACAGATCCCGCATCTTCAGCGTAGGCATAATTGGCGAGCCATACATCATCAGCCTTATTGCCAATTACTACATACTCAGGCGAAGCGTCCAGGGAAATGGTAGAGTTGACGAAATCAGCCTCGGCAGTATAGCCATGAAGCTTGCCTGCCAAACTCCAGCTTCCGGCATTCAGGTGATAGAGGTAAATGGCTTTATCAGAAACTGCCCAGGAAACAAAATGCGAATCTGCAATCGCCACCTGTTGGCCAAATTGCGAGTCCCAGACATCCTCCGGTGGCAAAAACACCGTCTCTGTTTGAGCTAAGCTTACAGCCGTGATGACAAGCAGCAGAAGAATCGTTAAGCGCTTTATACTGAGGGTTATTAAAGTTTTCATAATACAACTCCTGAAAGGTCTAAATCGGTGAGTCAAACAATTAGTAAAACCGCCGCCTCATTCAGGAGTGTATAGATGACGGAGCTACAATTATCACTCGCGTCAGATTTTTTCACAAAGATTGGCAATTGCGAGATATGGCGGAAGTGGAGGATTGGGCGCTTCGAACATGTGCATTTAAGCAGCAGCCGGGCCTTAGAGGATAGGAGATTTTTGTTCCCGGCGCCGGGAACGAATAGGGGAAAAGCGCGTAGGATAGAAGGAAATTAGCTGATCTCTTACAAGAAACGTATATTCTCCAGCAGCACTGCGACAGGTCTATTCTCGGGCGATTTCACGACCTCTTTCCAGGTAAGACCCCTAACATACGTAATACGGAAACCTGCAAAATGAAATTTTACTATGTTTTTCATTTTAAAGTACTTATGTTGTGTATTCCAGAATACACCAATATAGCAAATTACAAATTAATTTGATTGTCGGCTGGTCATAGAACACAAATTTGCCGATCAAAAAATAAAAGAAAGGAGGATCCTCAAAACGACATTTTTGTTCTCACTGTGTAGTACCCTCTTGTTCAGATGACTGAACGCATGCGGGTTTTCATATGGTAGTGGTTTTTAACAGTGGACGCGAAAATACAAGAGGAGCAATATCATGGAACGCGTCAAGACAAGGGAAATGAAAAAGGATCAGAAGAAAAAAATGCGATTTGCTGAAATTCAGCTTGAGACACATCGTCTGGATGAGCTTAAGGCATTTTATCGTGACAAGCTGGGGCTTCAGATTGTCGAAGAAAAGCGACGTTATTTTACCATTCAGGCTGGTATTAGCCAGATTCGTTTTTCAAAGGCAGATGACAATGAAGAACCATTTTATCACTTCGCATTTAACATCCCCAACAATCAGTTACCGGAAGCCAAAATCTGGCTGCAAAATCGCCTGGATCTGATCGAGAAGGATGGTAAAACCGATTTCCATTTCGAAAAATGGAATGCTGATTCGGTTTATTTTTATGATCCTGCTGGAAATATTGTGGAATTTATTGCACGGCATAACTTGCCCACGCAATCTAATAAGCCATTTTCCGGCAAGAGTATTATCTCCGTTGGCGAGATTGGTTATCCGGCCGAAAACGTCAAGCTTTTCTCACGCGCCATCAAAGATGAATTAAATGTTAAACTTTGGGATGGCGACGAGAAGAATTTTGCAGCAGTTGGTGATGAAGAAGGGCTGTTCATCATCGTGCCAGTCAATCGGCCTTGGTTTCCGGTTGATAAAAAAGCCCGGGAATATCCGGTTGGCGTAAAGATACACGAAGACTAGTACGCTCAGGCTATTTGGTTTTATCCCCGTTCTAAGACATCTCTTTATCCGTTTCCTTCAAACGAAAATCTCCACAAATTTTTGAAAGATCCGTTGTGAATCGATCGAATAGATCCGATAATCTATGTAGGTCTCCATCAGACATATCAAAAATCATTATAGTTTGGGAAATCGGTTGAAACCCGGCAACCAACTGGTGCATCTAATCGTAAAGCGGGATGTAGAATGTACTATTTCCGGTTGCAGGGTATCTCGGTATCTCAAAACTGATAAGAAGTGATCAAAAAGATTGCTTCCCGCTTATCAGCAAGGGAATTATGGCTTACGTCGTCAAAAAGATAGCAGCGTTGGCAACGCGGCAAATCCGCCACGAAGTTCTGCGCCCCAATCAGCCGGAAGAGGCCTGCATATATCCGGCAGACGAGGCCGTCGCTACCGCACATTTTGGCACGTTTGTCGATGACCAACTGATCGGGGTAGCCTCCATTTATCAGGAGAATGAGGCTGGTGAAGTTGATCACATTAGCTGGCGAATTCGCGGAATGGCTGTTCGTGAACCGTTTCAGGGATATGGCTACGGTGCTGAATTGTTGCGAGCCTGTCTGATATATGCTCAAAAGAGTGGCGGCAAACGTGTTTGGTGCAATGCCCGAACCAATGTTTTGTCCTTCTATAGCAGACATGGTTTTGCGTCAATTGGCGACGAGTTTGAATTGCCCGGCATTGGTCCGCATTATCTAATGGAACTGCAAATTGCAAATGATGAGCCGGAATTGCGGAATTAACTTCCGAAAACCGGGGGAATATAATGTCTGATCTCTTATCTCAATTGCGGAGTGCACTGGCAGCAGCAAAGCCAGGCAGCCCGGAATACCTCGACATCATCAATGAGCTGGCCTATGAAACCCGGATCGAAGGTCCCGAGGAAGCATTGGCACTTGCCCAGGAAGGATACGAGCTCGCCCAAAAGCTGGATTATCCGCGCGGATTGGCTTTTGCCAAACGCAATATGGGGTTGGTCCATTTCTTTCAGAATGACTATGAAAAGTCCGTTTCCATGCTGAACGAGGCCCGAGTCTGGTTTGGCGAAAATGACGAACCGGCCGGTTTGGGAACCACCTATGCCTTCCTCGGCATGGCCTACTGGAGCTTTGGTGACTTCCAGCAAGGTATTGAATATATGCTGCAGGCGCTTTCCGGTGTTCGGGGAGTTGGTCGCCCGCGCGAAGAAGCGTGGGTGCTCACCGGTCTCGGTAATTTCTATTTCGACATCAAGGATTATGAACAGGCGCAGAAATGCTATCTGGAAGCAATTGAACTATTCAAGCAAATTGACCTGCCGCTTGGAATTGGCCGGGTCAAGAACGGCTTGGGAAATGTAGAATTGGGCCTGGGAAATATTGAAGCGGCTTGCCGGCTCCAGCATGAAAGCCTGAAGGTATTTCGTGGATTGGAAAACGAACATGCAGCGAGCAAGGCTTTAAACGATCTTGGCAATATTCATCGTGAAACGGGAAGGTTAGGTGCCGCACTCGATTTCTATAGCGAAAGCCTGGAAATGCGCCGCCGCGTTGACTATCCCCCGGGACAGGCGACGACCCTGTTGGAACTTGGCCAGCTGTTCCAAATGCAAGAGAAATACGACAAAGCCATTCGCCATTTGGATGAGGCCCTCGAAGTATCAACCCGCATTTTTGCCAAGCCCAAAATGTTTCGGGCCCATAAATCCCTGTCTGAAATCTACAAGGCCCGGGGCGACTTCGAAAAAGCCCTGGAACATTATGAAAAATTCCATGAGCTCGATGAAGAAGTATACCACCAGGATGTCGATTCGCGGATTCGCAATATGCAAGCCGTTTATGCTGCCGAATCTACCGCGAAGGAAGCGGAAATATATCGATTGAAAAACGTTGAGCTGAAAGAGAAGAACGACCATCTCGAAAAAACCCTGCAGCAGCTCAATGCCGCCCAGGCGCAGATCCTGCAAACTGGCAAAATGGCCGCGCTCGGTAATTTAGTCGCCGGACTCGCTCACGAGATGAACAATCCGGTTGGTATATTAAATAGCGCTGCCGATGTTACCGATCGTGGCGTCGGGAGAATCCTGGAGCTTCTCAGCCAAAATGGCCTCAGTGTGGAAGTAGAAGAGAATCGGGCCTTGAAAAAGGCCGTCGATATTGTACAACTAAACACTCGAACCGTTACACAAACCGCCGAGCGCATATCACGCATCGTTGACAGCTTGAAGAGCTTTTCGCACCTGGATCAGGCGGAGTTTCAGTTGACCAGCATCAATGATAGAATTGACAATACTCTCACATTGATTCGACATCGCCTGCACTCGGGCATTACTATCATCAAGAACTACGGGCAAATTCCCCAATTAATGGCCTACCCAAATGACCTCAATCAGATGTTCATGAATCTGCTTCTCAATGCTGCAGAAGCGATTGAAGATGATGGCACCATCACTATCTCCACTCGCAGTGACAAATCTGCTGCTCGTATCGAAATCAGCGACACCGGCAAAGGCATTCCCGAAGCCCTGCAAAAGGAACTTTTCGAACCCGGCTTCACTGAAGACGGCGATCGCATTCGCATGCGAACCGGTCTATACAGCTCATATAATATTGTTGAGAAACATCAAGGCCAAATCAGCGTCAAAAGTCAGCCCGGTAAAGGGGCTACTTTTACAATTCGCCTGCCGTTAGAGGATTAACAGTCTCAAATACCCTATTCGTTGCCTGGTAATTGGCCGGCTGTCTGCTCAGTGATTAGAGTTACAGAGTCAATACTGAATGCGCTCCTATCTTGTCCATAAAGATCCGGGGGGATGTCATGGTAATTCGCATTTTTTGCTTATCAGTATTCTTATTCGCCCCTACCCTTTTTGCCCAGCAACAACTACCGCAAAACTTCTTTCTCTGGCAAGAGCTGGGGAACGAACAAACAATTTCTGTTGCTGGTGTTGGCTTGGATGAAGAGGGGAACATTCTTACAGCCGGTACTTGGGGGTACTGGCCTACATACCTTTTTATCAAAAAAATCGCACCTGATGGTAGTATTATCTTCGATAACATGTTCCAAAGTTATGGAGATCTAACAGTCAGGGATATGATCGTAGATGATGAGGCCAATCTTTATATTACCGGCAAAAGTTTTCATGACGTCGACCTTTGGACGGCCAAATACAATTCCAGCGGTCAATTGGAATGGGAGGTGTATGATTCCACCGCGAATGATGGGCTACATATCAAACGACATAGCTCAGGATATTTAGCCGTTACTGGATGGGGTAGTTATGATATTAATACGGCTAGCTATAGCGCTGTCACAATATTGTATAATGATTCCGGTGACGTTGTTTGGAAAAAGGAGTTGCGAGGTCTCCCGGACACACAGATGTGGGGCACAGATGTCCACTGGTACCCGGACGGATCGCTTCTTAGTTCAGTTGTGCAGTATAGTCCCGAACCCCGTCAACTGATATTACAGAAGTATAATATTGCCGGTGATTTGCTTTGGGAGAGAGTGACCGGGACGACAACAACTATTTGTAAGATCATCGGTGACAATGACGGCAATACTTATGTGCTTGCCGATAGTATTTTCAAATTTACCTCTGATGGTCATCTGCGCTGGAAACATCGTTCAGGCGAGATCAGTTACCGGATCGAGTTGGACTCGACAATGGAAGCGGGGCAGCATCTATACACTTTGTCAGAAAATTATCTTACCAAGCGAGATACTTCCGGCGATATAAGCTGGCAAAAGTTTCTTGGAAAGATAAATGACATCACTCTTGACCCGGCGGGGTACATTCATATATCCCGATATGATGTTCTTGAATTCACGGGAGATACCTACGATATTCATGGTAACCACGTGGCCTCAATGACCGCAGATGTTTCAGGCTATCCAGCTTTAGTATCCTATATGGGCAAGCCTCGTGGACACTACCTGGCGATGGCGGATAACCGTAAATTGATTATGGTCGCGCACATGGAGCGGGGAAGTGATAGTCATGCCAGCTACTGGGGGATTGGTCAGGTCAGCTTCGACCTAAACCCGCTAACCAGCATTGAAGAACCATTGAGCAATCCAGAGATTCCTGAGCAATTTCAATTGCTGCAAAACTACCCCAACCCCTTTAATCCCGCGACGATTATCGAATACGAGCTTCCAGAGGCAGGTGAGGTTAGACTGGAGATCTTTAATTTGCTGGGTCAGCGGCTCGCAACCGTGGTCGATGAGCTGCAAATGGCCGGCAGTTATTCGGTTCAATTCAACACTGCCTCAGAACTGTTGAACCATGCTACCAGCGGTATACTGATAGCAAGGCTATCCCATAATCGAAGAAGTCAAAGCATCAAAATGCTGTACATAAAATGAGGAGTTGACCAGTGTCAAGGCGCAATTTCCGGATATCACGACAATTGATGAAGAAGGCACAAATTTGGCCGGTGCATTTTGGTATCAAGAGCGCCAGTGATCGGGTGTGAACCGGCATCAAAAACAGATGTCTCGGCATAAGATAATTCGCGCCTGCGAGATTTTGTCTCGCAATGGTATCAAAGTCTTCGCCTTCCTGGCTGTTATAGCAGGCAACATCGAGTGGCGTAATTAGCGGGCGATTCGTCATAAGCTGTGGACGGCATTGGTTGGGAGCAGTCCAACCTCGAAAGCCACTGCCAGTTAATCCTGGACAGATGGTGTTCAAGGCAGGACTTCCTTGTTATTCCTGAGGACTGAACTCTTTCAAGAATTGATCCTTTTCATCAATACTCAAATAGAGTCTTGCGGCAGTCTTCTTAAAGCCCATAATTCCGGTAAAGGTTAATGGATCTTTAAAGGTCACGACAACATTGGGCGATCCAAAGGCAACGCCCATCAAGGCCCCCTTGGTTTCCGGATCAATTTGCTTGTTGGCGCTAATATTGTCAATATTGCTGAGCGGAATGTCAGCAGACCAGCGCATGCCGATACGGATTTTCAACATCTCTTTTCCAATCAAAATGGGCCGGAAGAGCATGGCGCGATAATCACCAATCAACCAGAAGGCTGAGTAAATGCTTAAGGCTGTCAATACCCACGCCGCGACGACGCTCCAGCGCTCTACCAATAGATGAATGGCAACGGTTTCGATGGCCAGCACAATCATCAAGGTCATCATAATCGACAGCCAACCGCATTTGATGTGGTAGCTAAAGGGGCGATACCCATGAGGATGCTGCGGGGTTTTTCGCCAGGAGAAGAAGGCGTAGTAAATCGTAGAAAATTCCGAGACAATGGCTTCTACACCAAAATTGGATCCCAATGCTTTCTCAGCAGCATGACGCAGCGCAGTTGGGAAATCGCTGATATCAAGCTGCGAGTCCTGTATCCCGGAACGAATTTGCCGTACTTTGTAGATAAGGTAAGCTGCCACTGCCAATTCTGCCGGGACAATCAGATACTTGATATACTGCAAAAAGTCTTGGTGCTCAGCGGGAAGTATATAGGAGGAAATAGCGATGCTTATCAAAAAGATTGGCGCGACGGAAATTTCCGGCAAGTCTTTTGGCCACACAACCAGGAAGTAAAACAAGGCAGTAATAGTCACCGTTAGGTCCATTGCCACTGCCATAGACAACAACTCCGGATTATCGCGGAAAGCAGCTGATCGAATGATCGATACACTGATAGCATAAGTAGCCGAAGCAACTAGCAGAAAAATGAAGGTGGGACTCTTTTGCAGAAGGCGCATGCCAATCTCCCGTTTCTTTTTAAGATAAGGAGCCGGAAACTGATTTTAAAGCAACTTGTGAAAAAGATCACCAACATACATCCCCCTGCGTCCCCTTCGAAGGGGGATGTATGTTTACTCTGCTACAACTGATGTCCAATAATTATTGTCTCTATTGAGATCGTATTCGATCACATAATTGGGATCCACTGTCACAGCCGTTAGCGGTGGTTTGTGGGAAAAGTCATATTCGATAGCGACGGTCTCGCCGCTCCAGGTCTCCGTCAATTCACTGCCGTCTTCAAACTTAAAGCGGATCTCCACCGGTAAGATTGCCTCCCCACCACGAGCAATTGCCACCCGGCTATCCAGCACGGCAACGACTTTATAGTCGAGCCAGGCATCGGATTCAAAATTCTTTTTGAGGAAATGGGCCGCATCTTTTCCGGCAACTTCTTCCATAATCGCAAAGAAATCGTCGGCAGTTGGGTGTTTGAAACGCCAGCGCTTAAAGAAGGTTTGCACTGCTTTGGGCACACGCTCATCGCCCAGGTAATTATCGAGGGTATGCAGGAACAGCTTGGGCTTCACGTAGCTGCCGATGTAATAGTCGCCGAATGTCGGATAATACCATGATGGCTGGGCAACAATTTGGGACGCATTCTGCTGATAACGATCCAAGCGAAAGTGCCGTACCGGCAGCGGCTTTCCTTGCGGATCCGGCTGCATGATTCTGCCGTACTTGGTTTCGAAGGCCCTGGCAGTGATATATTCCGTAAGCCCTTCGTCCAGCCAGGCCTCCCGCGCCTCATTATTCGCGACCATTCCGTAAAACCACTGATGTCCCAATTCATGAAGCGTCAGACGCTCCATAAAGAGATTATCCGCAGGCTGCGGTTTATCCGGCGCAGGCGGATTACGATAACCATCAAAATTACCGGTAAAGAACAGGGTTGGATATTCCATTACCGCGCCAAACACCGGCGCGTCAACAACCGTAAGCACCGGATAAGGATAATCCCCAACATGTTGACTAAAGTGTTTGTAGCCATGCTCAACTGCCGTTAGAATTCGCTCCGCGACTTCACCAACATGATTAGACCGGACCAGCAGACGCACGCGCAAATTGTTTATGCGGCGGCGTACGACTTGAAAATCGGTATCTGCAACCCAAACAAAGTCATGAACATCTTCCGCATAGAGGCGATAGGTCTTATACCCCTCATCGACTTCCGGAATATTTCGCAAGACACCGGTTGACCCAATTTCATAATTGTGTGGAACAGATAGTACAACATCATACACGCCAAAGTCCGCAAAAAATTCTCCGTTGGCGTGGTATTGATGGCAACGCCAACCATCATCAGTATAAACGCCAATTTTGGGATACCATTGGGCGGCAATATGGAAATCGCCGTGATGTCCGGCTCGCTCTATCAAAGGAGGCAGAATTGTTTCGAACTCAATGCGAACCGTTATCTTTTGTCCGGGCTTTAATTCCTTGCGAAGCGGCAGCGCAACCACGGTCTGATCGTGGGAGTTAGTGTCATCGGGTTGGATAAAGACCAGGTCGTCGGTCACATCTCCAAAGTCTTCCAGCAACACCAGTTTTATCAGACAGTAGCCGCGGTTCTCCCGTAGGGCATCCGGAAATCCGCCTGCCTCCCGCCAGAAAGTGGCGCTACTATCTTTGAACGCATTCATATAGAGGTGGAAGCGTAATTCCCTGGCTGGAGTAGCCGTCGTATTTGTCCATTCGAGGGTTTGCCGACCATGAATGGTATGGGTTTTGGGGACAAAGCGACTTCGAATCTGGTAGTTGGCGGTCCGCTTGGAGAGCGGTTCCTCGAACATCCGATACTCGCTGCATTGCTGCAGGAGCATTGCTAAAAGCATCATGGAGGATAATCTTATAAACGCATTTGATCCCGGCATTTTCATCGCTATTACCTCCGTGTGCAGGCCTGCTGCACACGGGTTTGTCATCTGCCCTGGTTAACCTTTTTGCAGCTCTTTCGCGACGGCTTCTGCTTTCGACCAGACGCGCAACATGTTTTCTCCGCAAATTTTCCGAATATCTTCATCGCTGTAATTGCGTTTCAGCATTTCGAAAATCAGGTTAGGAAATTCTCCAGCATCCTGCAAGCCCTTGGGGAGGCTCATCACACCATCAAAATCGGAGCCAAAGGCCACATGATCAACGCCAACAAGCTTCACGACGTGATCAATATGATCCATGACATCTACGACCGTGCCAATCGGATTGTCTTTGCGGAATTGACTGTAGTAAGCCATGAATTCGTCTGAACCCCGATCAAGATCATTTTCGGTCTGATACTTGCGAATTTTTTGCCGATTGACGGTTCCCTGGGTTAGGTACTCACTCTTTAGGAATGATGAGCCAAAATTAATGCAAATAACCCCATCTTTTTCGGCCAGTAACTTTATCATGTCATCGCTCATATTGCGTTCCCAATCGGGTGTAAACGCCCGGCAAGATGAGTGAGAGGCCCAAACCGGCGCCTTGCTCAGCTCCATGACCTGGTAAAAAGTACTATCCGAGATATGTGAGACATCAATAATTATTCCGAGGCGGTTCATTTCGGCAACCACCTTACGGCCGAACGGACTCAATCCATTCCACTTCCGTTCTTCATCATAAGATGAATCACAAATATGGTTGTTTTTCGAATGCGTTAATGTGATATAGCGAATACCCCGTTCAAAAAAGTGTTGAAGGTTTTCCATTTTTCCTTCAATCGGGGCGCCGTTCTCCATGCCCAGCGGCAGCGAAATCTTGCCTTCCTTAAATTGCTTCTTTACATCAGCAACTGAGGTCGCAACTGCATATTTGTCCGGCCAATCGGTTTCAAACTTGTTGACCATATCGATCAATTCATCAGCAAATTCCTTGGCCCCGCCGGTTTCCTGGTACGAAGCAGGGATGTAAATTGACATGAAGGGTGCGTTTAGACCACCGGCCTTGCTGCGCGGGTAATCAAAATCCCCTCCCGGCGTTCTTTTGGAAATATCTTCCATGCGGGTATTTAAGCGATAAGGAATATCAATATGACCATCGAGCATAATAAACTCCTGGGCCAATTTCTCAGCTTTGGCGCGTTGCTCCTGTTCGGTCAGCTCCCCGTTGCTGCGGGTATCTTCTTCAGGCGTTGCACAAGCCATCAACCATAAGAACATCATCAAAATGCCTCCGGATAGTAAGCGGAAAAGCGGTGTCATATATTGTCCTCCAATATTCGGTATCAAAACAGAATCAAACCTCCATAAAACCGCCTTCTTATGGGACGATTCTTACGTTTTGCGGCCACTTGGCTTGAATATACAACGCCCGGCGGAGATAAGAAAGCTACCGCATACGACGAGGTGGTATATGCAAAATGGTTGCTTTTCTATTATGCGGTCCGTAGATTTGATAGATTTTTGTCAGGGGTGCTCCACAGGAGCTGAGATAATACCCTTTGAACCTGACCTGGCTTGTACCAGCGTAGGGAGACGGAAATGGTTGTTCTTTGCCAAATTCGAAGAAATTTACCAAGCCGTTATCCTTGCCGGATAATGGCTTTTTGCGTTTATACGAGGAGAATGAATAATGAAAGTTCTACTGTTTTGGTTGCTAATTATAACAGCGGCATTTTCTCAAACCAGCCAGATCAGCGGCGTGGTTTATGATAAATCCAGCGGCGAAGTGCTGCCGGCTGCCAATATTCAACTTCTGGGCACCGAACTGGGAACCGCTGCAAACAGCGATGGTGTTTTTGCATTTAGTGATCTGACGCCCGGAGAATATATTATTGTCGTCCGCTTTGTCGGCTATCGAACATCTCGCGAGACAGTTGTTCTGGATGCCGGCGAATTTCGGAAGCTTAGCATGAAATTGGAGCCAACAGCACTGTTGGGTAAAGAAGTCTTAACTGTCCACACTCGCGCACGTGAAGGGGAAAGTCCGGTTGCGGCAGCTACGCTGACCCGCGAAACGCTTGAGGAGAGCTACTACGCCCAGGATATCCCCGTCCTGTTGAGTGATTTGCCTTCCAGCACCTTCTATTCTGAAAGCGGCAATGGCATCGGCTATAACTATATTTCCATCCGGGGCTTTGACCAGCGGCGTATTTCCGTCATGATTAATGGCGTTCCGCAAAATGACCCGGAAGATCACAATGTCTACTGGGTTAATTTTCCCAATTTCCTTGACAATGTCGAAGATATTCAGGTTCAGCGCGGTGCAGGCAGTGCCTTTTACGGCCCGCCAGCCATTGGTGGATCAATCAATATCGTCACCTCTAATTTTTCTGCGGAGCAAAAGGCGTCTGCCAATATTGGATACGGTTCGTTGAATACCCGCAAATTATCTGCATCATACAGCACCGGACTTATTGACAATCGATATGTAGTATCCGGCCGGGTATCGCAAATTACCAGCGACGGCTACCGGGATCGCTCTTCGGTCGATTTCAAAAGCTTCTTCATTGGCGCCGCCCGCTTTGGAGAAAACTCATCACTAAAGCTTCATTTGTATGGTGGGCCGATTGAAGATGAACTGGTCTTCTTCGGCATTTCCAAGGAAGAAGCGGAAAATCGGGAAACGCGCCGCACCAATCCCCTTACGCGAGGGGATGAGATTGAGAATTTCAATCAGCCGCATGGAGAACTGATTCATGAATGGCAGATCAACGACAAAGTGATGCTGAAAAACACCTTTTTCGGCATTCGCGGATATGGTTTTTTCGATTTCGATGGCTCCTGGGCGCCAGCTTCATATTTCCGCCTGACCCCGGAATTTGGCTTCGATGTGGTTGATCCGGAGAATTTCTACGTTGATGACTTGTTGATTCGGGCATATGTTGATAACCGCCAGGGTGGTTGGCTGCAGAACCTCGAATACAAGAACGGGCCGTTGACATTTCTGGTGGGCAGTGAACTGCGTTTTCATCAATCCCTGCATTGGGGCCGTATCCAGGAAGGAAGCAATCAGTTGCCACAGGCAATTAGCGGCGATTATAGCGGGCTGAATTATATCGGTGATCGCCGGTATTATGAATATAAAGGCGGGAAAAATATTGTTTCCCCCTATGTTCACGCCGAATACCGCTTTACCGATAGGCTCAGCGGCTTTGCAGATCTCCAGTATGTATATATGAAGTATCGTCTTTTTGATGAGGCTTTCCTCGGCAATGAATTCGATGTGACCTACAATTTTCTGAATCCCCGCGTTGCCCTGGGATACAAACTTACTCCGAGAACTCACCTTTTCGGCAGCTTTTCGCGAACCAGCCGCGAGCCGCGCTTAAAGAACTTCTATGATGCCGGGGAGGCCAGCACTCCGGAAAGCTGGGGAGCGGTTGTTCCGGAATTTGAACGTAATGCCGATGGGTCATTCAATTTTGATGAACCGCTGGTCCAGCCTGAAACCCTGAATGACATTGAACTCGGTTTGAGCTATTTCGGTGAGCAATATCGCGGTAGTCTCAACCTTTTCTACATGAGCTTTAACGATGAAATCATCAAGAGCGGTCAGCTCGATATTTTCGGACAACCGGTAACCGGCAATGCCGAACAAACTCTGCATGCCGGCGTCGAGGTAAGTGCCGGCTTTGATTTTACCGAGAATTTTAGCGTCAGCGCGAACACTATGTTTGGCCGTAATGAGCTGCAACGATATTCCGTATTCGACTTTAGCGGCAACGAACAACGCCTTGATGGCAATCCGATTGCCGGTTTTCCGGATTTTCTAGCCAATGCCCGTATGTCTTATCGCAAAGACATTTTCAGCGGCATATTGAGTATGAAGCATGTTGGAAAACAATACACCGATAACCTCAAGAACGAAGAAAATACCGTTGACGCCTATACCGTTTTCAATGGCGTGATTGCTGTGGACCTGTCACGTTATAGTGGCGCCAGCGGGTTGATGCTTCAACTGCATTTTCAGAACCTCTTTGATACGCTCTACATTACCCATGGTGAAGGGACGTCCTTCTTTCCGGCCGCAGAGCGGCAGATCTTTGCCAACGTTAAGGTCAATCTCTAATGAAAAGCGCCTTGCTATTCGCCAATGGCGAAGTGAATTCCCGGGAAACCCACCTTGTTTCCCGGGAAAAGTTTGACTTGATTGTGGCCGCCGATGGCGGTCTTCATAATGCAGTAAAATATGGATTTCAACCGCAAGCCGTTATTGGTGACTTGGACTCAGTAAACAACTCCCAACAAGACTTCCCCGATATTACTTTTGTGCACCGTCCATCACAGGAACTGAACGATCTTGAGAAAAGTCTCATCTATTGCCGTGATGAGAACGTCACAGATCTCACGATTCTTGGCGCCTCCGGCAAACGTCTTGACCACAGCATCAATAACTTGTCCGTGCTGGCGAAGTATGATCAGGACATCTCGCTGTCCATTTATGATACCAATTCGCAAATCTGGCTTGTCCGCGATACATGGGCATACCAGGGAAAATCGCAGCAGCTAATTTCACTAATTCCACTTGGGAAAGTTGAGGGCGTGACAACCAATGGCTTGGCTTGGGAGTTGAATGATGAACCGCTGCAGTTTGGGGTGCGAGAGGGGCTCAGCAATTATATGACTGGTAAAGAGGTGAGTGTCAGTATTCGTAGCGGAATATTGGCGGTCTTTGCGATCCATCGGGAGGTCTAGCTGCCGCTTCACCACATTCCCAAAGCCCTTTTCCTTGAGGTTTACAAGACAAAAACTCAACGCGAATCCACACGAATTAACGCAAAAGGAATAAAGAGCCAAAATACCTATTCGAATCCAATTTTCATTCGTGAAGATTCGTGTGTATTCGTGTTCCTTCTTTGGAGAGCTTTAATCCTCCATGAACGAAAAAAGGCTGCCGACAATGCGGCAGCCCCGGATAGGTACTCATCTATGTAAGGGTTATGCTCCTTCCCGAGCGTTATGTTCGTTTCATCTTAATTTTGATCTTTAGTTTCATTGTTTGTTCCCTCTTTAAACAAGTCTTTTGAACACCGTTCAATATAGTATACAGCGTTTTTGCGAATAAGTTTCAAAAAAGCGGATTTTTTTAAGGCAGGAAAATACCGGGGATAAGTTCAGGTATTATGTTAGTTCCAGCACGTTGGCCATGGTATATAGACCTGGCTTTTGTTCAACAACCCATTCTGCTGCACGGATAGCGCCAGCGGCAAAACCGCGCCGGGATAGCGACTGATGGGTAATAACAATGTTCTCATTCTCTGTAAAGAAATGGACCTGATGTTCACCGACCACTGAGCCACCTCGCAAAGAGTGAATGCCAATCTCATCTTCTCGCGATAGATCATTGCCGCTGCGCCCCAGTCGAATTGCGTCATCAGCGGAGGAACCGGCGGCCCCGGCAAGGGTTCGAGCCAGTAATAGCGCTGTGCCGCTGGGCGAGTCCTTTTTGCGTCGATGATGAATATCAACGATCTCGGCATCGTACTCACCTTCCAGAACACGTGCGGTTTGCTGCAGCAGATTCAATAGCAGGTTGATGCCAGGAGAAAAGTTGTAGGATTGCACTACCGGCACCACTTCAGCCAGGCCAATTAGCTGATCTTTTTCACTGCCGGATAAGGCAGTTGTGCCTGTGACCATGGGAATTTTCTTTTGCCGGCATTGACTGGCAATATTAGAGAGACCGGCAGGCGAAGAAAAGTCGATCACGACATCCGTATCGACCAACACTTCGTCTGCATCTGTGGAAACCACTATTTCATCGGCGTGATAGGTTTCCAGCGTATCCACGCCGCCGCTTAACACTAAATCTTCCTGCGCAAGCACCTCACTTGCTACAGCCTGTCCCATTCTTCCTAAAATGCCGTTCACGACAATACGAATCATGATTATTCCTCTGTCAGCGCTCCTTCCATTTCTGCAGAAGCGCCTCCTGCTCAATAACAGACCGCCCGGCGTTGGGATAGTTACCGGCAGCATTGCGCTGGCGATACGCTTCATAAAGGATCGTAGCAGTGGCAACAGAGACGTTCAGGCTTTGAATCATACCCATCATTGGAATGTAGATGGTCGCGTCAGCGATTTCCAGCATCTCATCCGTGACACCACGGCTTTCATTTCCCATGACTATCGCGCTGGGTTGGGTCCAATCGACATCATAGATGGATCGGGCATCCTGATCCAAATATGTGGCGTAAATCGTAAATTCTTTTTGCTTAAGTGATGCCCTCAGTTCGGCATAGCTATCGTGGCGCCGGATATCAATCCATTTCTTTGCTGAGGCGGAAGACTTTTTTCCGAGCTTTGGAAAAACAGTATCCGTATAGAGCAGATTCATGGTTTCAACGCCCACGGCATCGCAGCTACGCAAGATCGCACTCACATTGTGCGGATCATGAATATTTTCGCAGATAACGGTCAGATCCGGTTGCCGGTTGCTGATCACTTCGCGCATCCTGGCAATTCGTCTGTCAGTAGGCATTTTCACTCCTGAAGTTGAATAAAAGGAAAAGGCCGTTATCCCCAAATGAAAATATCACTCATCACGGGAAACCGCACCCGAGGTTGATGAGTGAGAACGTTTTGCAGGCAAAATGTTGTGAACGGTTGGTGGCCGGCCTGGTAGCACTTATAATAATAGTATTTTGCTTAATTGGCAAATCACTTTTAACACCTTGCTTTATAGTGCCGGACGTTATTAACTTCATCCCTTGTACGGAAAGTGACAGTGAATATGAAAAGCGACAAGACCTATCAAAAGATTCTCAATATTGTAGCTGACAAGGGGCACGGCTTTGTATTGTTGATTGATCCTGACGGCTTGACGCCGGATATGGTGCGGGAGAATGTTGCCCGGGCCATTGAGGCAGGCGTTGACGCGTTTTTTGTTGGCGGCAGCTTCCTGATGGACAAAAACTTTGATGAAATTGTTCGCGAAGTGAAGGCGAGCGCCGGTGAACATCCGGTGATAATCTTCCCCGGCAGCCTGTATCAGATTTCCCCCTACGCCGATGCGATTCTCTTTTTGAGCCTGATTAGTGGGCGGAATCCGGAACACTTGATCGGGGCTCAGGCCATGGCTGCCCCAATTCTATGGAAAATGCAGATGGAGGCGATTTCCTGTGGCTATATGCTGATCGAATCCGGCACGCTTACCAGCGCGGAATATGTCAGCAATTCATTACCGATACCCCGCGAGAAATCCGGTATCGCTTTGGCACATGCGCTGGCTGCTCAATACATGGGGATGAAGAGCATCTATTTAGAAGCCGGTAGCGGTGCACAGCTTTCCGTTCCCGAGGAAATGATTTCAGTAGTTAGCGAGAGCCTGCACATCCCCCTGATTGTTGGCGGCGGCATTCGTACGCCTGAAGAAGCGTCTTCCAAGATCCAGGCCGGGGCCGACCTGATTGTCATTGGTAACTACTTTGAAAAACAAGGCAGCTACGACCTGATGAAGGAATTTGCAGCCGCCATTCATGTCTAGACGGGTAGTCACGTGCCAGCCAAATCAACCAACCATACCATTATCATCCGCGAAATTGAAGACAATATTGCTGTTAAACAGCGAATGTTGAAGCAATTAGCTGATTCAATTCATGACGTTGCAGAAGTGTTTCTTTCCTCCCTGCGCAGCGGTGGCAAGATCTTCTTCTGCGGCAACGGCGGCAGTGCTGCCGATTCGCAGCATTTGGCAACGGAGCTGGTAGTGCGGCTCCGAGCCTCGTATCCGCGACCGGCAATTCCGGCGATGGCCCTTACGGTCGACACCTCAACACTTACCGCAGCAGCCAACGATTACGGATTTGAAAAGATATTCAGCCGCCAAATAGAGGCTCACGGCAGGTCCGGGGATGTGCTCTGCGGCATCTCCACGAGCGGGAATTCGGCCAATGTTATTGAAGCAGTGAAGAGCGCTCAGGAACTGGGATTGCGCAGCGTTGCTTTTCTTGGCGGAAGCGGCGGCAAACTGAAAAAGATGGTTGACAATTCGATCATTATTCCCAGCGACAACACAGCGCGTATCCAGGAAGGGCACATCCTGGTCGGTCATATTCTTTGCCAACTCGTTGAAGAGAACCTCTTCCCACAATCATGAGTGTCGGCAAACGCATTGTCAAGAACACTTCTGTTCTGGCAACCAGTCATGTTCTTTCCAAAATTCTTTACCTGGTATTAATCCTCATTTTGACCCGCTATCTTGGAACGGATGGCTTCGGTCTTTACAGCTTCGCATTGGCCTATACCATGTTGTTTATGCCCTTAACGCACATGGGCATGAACTCGCTGCTCATTCGGGAAATTGCTCGCAATCGCGATCAAGGCCAGGACGTTTTTAGCGCAATCTGGCCGGTCTTTCTCTCATTTTCGCTCCTTACAATGGTCGTTGTCAATGCTCTGGCTTTGATTATATCAGAAACCAACCAGGAAAGGACCGTGATTGGCGCCTTGAGTATTTTCCTGGTATTTGACAGCTGGAGCCGGTTTTGTTTTGCTGTATTTCGCGGACACGAACGTTTGGAATATGAAGCAGTTGTTAATATTGCTGAACGCGTGTTAATCTTTTTTCTGACGCTATTTGCCTGGTGGCAGGGCTACGATATTGTGCTATTGATGTTCCTGTTTGCCGCGGCTCAGGTCTTTAAAACCGGATTAGGTTTGTTTTGGGTTCGCCGGCATTTTTTTCATTTTTCAGTACGTTGGGATTCACAGTTTGTCGGCAAATTTTTGCGAGAATCCTTTCCCTTCCTGCTTTTTAGTATGTTCGGCATTCTCAGCATTCGCATCGATTTAATCATGCTGAAATACTTTTTCTCGGATGAAATAGTTGGTATTTATAACACCGGCCGGCGCATCGCCGAAAGCCTCTATTTCGTTCCCGAGGTGTTATACAGCGCGCTTTTCCCTGCGCTCTCAGCGCTCTATTTCTCCGAACGGAAAAAATTTAATGCCATATTCCAGCAGTCCTTTCAGCTTATGTTTGCCATCGCCTTACCAATAACCATCAGCCTGTCCATGTTGGCTCCGGCAATTATTGCCTTGCTCTTCGAACCGGCCTTTTTTGAAGGGCACATTGCCTTGAGCTGGCTGGCAATTAACCTCGGCATTCTTTTCGTCAAACATATATGCGTTGCCACTTTAGGCGCCGTAGGAAAACAGCGTGAAGTCGCCCGGGTGATGTTCCTGACAGTTATACTGAACATTATGTTAAACTATATGTTGATTCCCCAATATGGGATCACCGGTGCCGGCGTTGCGACCGTCATTGCGGAAACCATCACCTTCATCCTGATCCTGCTACTGACTCGTCCGGTTGTTGGACAGGCGATGTTCTCAAAGCGCCTCCTCAGGATTGCTCTGGCGGCTATTGCGATGGGCGTTTCTATGTTCTATATCCGGGACTGGAATCTTTTTGTCGTGGTAGTTCTCGGCAGCATTATGTATCTTGTTTGCCTGATAATGTTTAAGGCCTTTACCGTAAGGCAGCTATTAGACTTGAAGCAATGGATTGGCAGATAAGCGCGCTGGAGCAAAACGATGTCGTCTGATCTCGATCAGCCAATTCGGCTGTTGATTTCGCAGCGAATCTTGACCCGCTATCGGGAAGACCTGTTTTTTGAGTTATCCAGGCTAAGGGACATTGATGTTTTTGTCGCATTTGGCGACAGAAAACCGGGGAGCTATCCGAAATATACATCGGTCCAGGATACATTGCGCATCGAGCATAAACGTCTTTGGACCCTGGCGCTGATCTTCGAACGATTTGGCCACGTCAACCAGTTCTTTTTCTCCCCCGGCGTGCTCTGGCAGTTAGTAAGGCGTCGCCCGGACGTAATCCTGACGGAAGGCACATCCAATATTTTGAACAATTTCCTGATTTGCACTTACGCTTTGCTGACCCGCACACCGTACATCTGGTGGGACCTCGGAAAAATTCGCGGGCAGGAATCGGAGAATATCTTTCGACGGATGCTATATCCGATCATCTCTTTCTTTTATCGCCGTGCGGCTGTTATCTTGGGGTACTCCGGCTTTGCCCGCCGCTTTTTTGAAGCGCAGGGCATCGACCCGAAACGCATTGTGGTTGCCGGTAATACAGTTCGTCTGGACCGACATGTGCAATACCAGGCCAGCCACCCGCAAGCCGGCATTGAGCTGGCGAAGACGCTTGGCTTTAAGGACAAATTTGTTTTTCTGGTTGTTGGTGCGCTCGATAGAGAGAAGCGCTTTGATATGGCGATTACTGCGTTTCTACAGTTAAAAGAAAATAATGATGAAATTGCCCTGGTGATTGTCGGCAACGGTCCGGAACGTGAGACATTGCTTGCTTTGGCAGATAATCATCCTGACATCCATTTCGCAGGCGCGCGATATGATGATGTGGGCGCTTATTTCATGCTGGGTGACCTCTTCCTCCTGCCGGGGCTCGGCGGGTTGGCGATTAATGAAGCAATGGTATACGGATTGCCGGTGGTTGCTGCCCCTGCAGATGGCACTGAACTAGACCTGGTGAAAGATAAGGAAACCGGATTTCTTATCGGCTATGAAGCACTGAATGAATTGAAAGAAAAAATGCACTGGGCTTTGAACAACAGGTCCCAGCTTGAGCAAATGGGCCAAAAAGCGCGTGAGTTCGTGACCAATCACTATTCGCAGGCGACCATGATCGAACGCATTCACGAAGCAATTTTACTAACCCGCAAGAAAACTGGTTAGGCCCCTTCTTATGGCGAAAAATGCTGCAAAAACGCTCTATATCAACGGGCGCTTCCTGACCCAGCCGATTACCGGGGTGCAACGCTATTCGCGTGAGCTGGTTCTTGCCCTGGATGATATGCTGGCGCACAAGGACCCTGCAGTTGCTGATCTGAATATCGTCTTGCTCTCCCCTCAGGACACGATCGATGATCTGCCGCTTCGTCATATTGTGCATCGCAAAGTGGGAGGTTTTGGTGGCCATTTTTGGGAGCAGTTTATCTTGCCGTTTTATGCACGTCGTGGCGTCCTGTTTTGCGGTGGAAATACCGCTCCGGTGCTATCGCTGTTGTGGTTTACGCCGGTTGTCACAACAGTGCACGATCTATCCTATCTCTATTTCCCCGATGCGTACAGCCTGGCCTTTAAGTGGCTCTATCGCGTGCTAATCCCTCTGATCTTGCGATTTTCGAGCAGCGTAATTACGGTATCCCAATCGGAACGGCGGTCCATTCTCAAGCACTATCCAAACGTAGATGCCAGCCTCTATGCCATCCAAAATGGTGGTTTAGCGGGACGATTTCTGGATAGCTTATCACAAAATGACGAAAACGACTCAAGCTCAACGCCATATTTTCTTTATCTCGGATCACTGAACCGGCGCAAAAACCCGCAAGGCGTAATAGCCGCAATTGATCATTTGCGAGAGAAGCTGAATCATGATTTGATAATCGTAGGCGCCAGCAGCAAGACATTTCAGCAGGGGAAATTCAAGATACCGGAAGCGATTTCAGAACGGGTCAACTTCCAGGGGCAAGTCAACGACACTACGAAGCTAATTGAGTTTTATCGCGGTGCAACGGCCCTGTTGTTCCCTTCCTTTTATGAAGCGTCGCCTTTGCCGCCCATTGAGGCGATGGCCTGCGGTTGCCCGGTGATTGCCGCCCGAATTCCATCGCTGGAAGAACGTTGCGGCGATGCAGCCCTCTATTGCGATCCACATTCGAGCGAAGACCTTGCCGCAAAAATCGAGCAACTGATGCTGCAGCCGGGCCTCAGCGATTCTCTCAGCAAGGCCGGATTGGCTCATGCCGAACAGTATACCTGGAAGGTTTGTGCCGAAAAAACCCTGGACATTATTCGCAAACACTTCAAATGAAAATGCCCTGATGAAGACGCTGGACGAAATGAAGATTGCCATTATACACGAATGGTTTACCGGTATGCGAGGTGGTGAAAAAGTCGTGGAGGCATTTTGCGAGATTTTTCCGCAGGCAGATCTATATGCGCTAATGCATAACAAGGGCAGCTGCAGCACCATCATTGAAGAACGGGGCGTCAAAACAACTTTTATTGATAAACTGCCTCTTAAGGCAAATCGCTATCGTCATTACCTGCCGCTGTTTCCTGTGGCCATTGAGCAGCTTGATTTGAGAAAGTATGATCTGGTGTTATCATCTTCTCACTGTGTGGCCAAAGGGGTTCGTACGGCACCGGGTGCACTTCACCTGTGCTACATCCACACCCCAATGCGCTATGTCTGGGATATGTATGAAGACTACTTCGGCCCGGGGCGAGCGGGATTCATGACCCGTAAGCTGGTACCATTTTTTGCCACATGGCTGCGCTCCTGGGATGTGAGCAGCGCCGCGCGCGTGGATGCATTTGTTGCCAACTCAAAACATGTTGCCAAACGCGTTCGCAAATATTATCGCCGTGAAGCAGACGTCATTTATCCGCCGGTGGCAACCGAGCGATTCCCCCTGGCTGGCAACAAAGGTGACTACTATTTGATGCTTACTGCGCTTGTGCCATACAAGCGGGTTGATCTTGCCGTTCAAGCATTTGCCAAACAGCCGGACAAATCACTCTGGATCATTGGCGATGGCCCGGAAAAAGATCGGCTGAAGTCCCAGGCTGGTGACAACGTCCGCTTCTTTGACTGGCAGGCAGATGAAAAACTGGCGGAATTTATCAGCAACTGTAAGGCGTTGATTTTTCCCGGTGAGGAAGATTTTGGCATCGTGCCGGTTGAGGTGCAAAGCTGTGGGAAGCCGGTCATAGCATTTGGAAAAGGTGGCGCATTGGAGACCGTCATCGGTTACGATGGCAAAAACGAGTTGGCCTGCAGCGGCGTCTTTTTCGAAGAGCAAACAGTCGAGGCATTAACCGAGGCTATCCGCACAGCAGAAAACGTGAATTGGAATGCCGGCTTTATTCATCATCATGCCGCCGGATTTTCCCGCGAGCGTTTCAAAACAGAAATCAAGGACTATATCGAGGCTGCATTAGAGAACTATGGAAAAGGGCATTTATAAGCGCAATTTACTGGTACCCTTCCTGAAATTGCTGATTGATGTGCTGATGATAGAAGCGGCTGTGCTGCTCTCTTATTATCTTCGATTCTATTCACCGCTGACCAATTGGTTTCCGGTTGCCAACGACTATTATCCACCGTTGAGTGGTTACCTATGGTTTAGCCTGATTATTGTAGGTATATTTGTCTTCTTGTTCAGCTCTGCCCGTGCTTACCGCAGCCGCTTTTTCTCGACTTTTTCGCAAGACCTGCCGCTGATTTTCCGCACTTGCTTTATTGGTCTATTATTGGCAATGAGCGCCGCTTTCATGTATCGCGGCTTCTCATATTCGCGGCTGGTATTTCTACTGATATATCTCAATAGCAACGTTTTGCTGTTGATTGGCAGGTTTGTTTTTCATCAGTTGCGAAAGATGTTCCTGAAACGCGGCTTTAATGTGTGGCGGCTTTACCTGGTGGGTTCGCCGGAAATGTTGCCGCAGATCTACCGGCAAATGATGGTGCATCATGAAATGAATTTTGAACTGGCCGGCTATCTTGCAGACGAAGCAATTGACGAGATTCAGCTTCCCCGTATCGGCTCGCTGGCAGACGTTGATGAGATCATCGGCGGTGGAGATATTGATGGTCTGCTAATCGCATTTCATCAATCAGACAATGCCCGCATGATGGAAATTATGAAAACCAGCGAAGGCAAGAATGTTGAGCTCTTCTATATTGCCGACATACTCAACGTGATTACCTCGAATGTCAATCACCTGGAAATAAGCGGCATTCCGGTATTACAACTGAAAGCATTTACCATATCTGGCTGGCAAGGCTTCATCAAGCGTGGCTTTGATATTATTGTTTCATCCATAGCACTGGTAGTTCTCGCCCCGCTGTTTCTATTGCTTGCTACTTTGATAAAACTGAACTCAAAAGGTCCGGTATTCTATAAACAGCAGCGCGTGAGCATGAATGATAGCGACTTCATGATGATCAAATTTCGCTCGATGGTTGTCAGTGAGGAGTCGAAAAGCGGACTGGTCGATGTCGTGCGCAACGATCCGCGTGTGACTGCTATCGGTAAATTCCTGCGCCGGACGAGTCTTGACGAGTTGCCTCAACTATATAATGTATTGAAAGGTGAGATGAGTCTGGTTGGTCCCCGTCCGGAACGGCGCTACTATGTCGATGAAAATGCGCAGGTCATTCCACGTTACTCCGACCGCCATCGGGTTCGTTGCGGAATTACCGGCTGGGCACAAGTCAGCGGCTTGCGCCAGCAAGACACTTCACTGGAAAAGCGTATTCAGTACGATCTTTTCTATATCGAAAATTGGTCTCTGTGGTTTGATCTGAAGATTATTTTGATGACCTTTATCGAGGTTACGCGGGGCGCGGATGCGTATTGAGAGATTCGAGATTGGAGACTGGATGCGTGGACTTTGCTATAGAGAGCACCGATAAAATGCTGTACTGAAACATTGGCACGTTGGTACATCCCCCTGAATCCCCTTTCGAAGGGGGAAGCAGGGGGGTGTCATCAATCGCTATTCTCTACTACTCTGCAAAACTGCCATCAAGGCAACCGTCCACCACATCAGATTATTCTCCAAATCCGTGTAGTAACATTGGAAAATAGCGGCGAACATAATGCCGCTGATTGCCATGATGCTGCCCAGCAGAATCCCTCTACGCTGCACTGCTTCACTGCCGGCTTTCAGCAAGGTCTTTACAGACTGCCGGAACCAGACTACCCAGATTCCGAGCCAAACCAGCAGTGCCGGAATGCCGCTATTCACGGCCAGATTGATATAATCATTATGCGAATGGCCAAATGCATCGTAATAGCCGGGTACCTTAAAAATCGGGAACATGGTATTGAACAGACCCGGGCCGATACCAAAAAACGGATGTGCTGAGATCATGTTGAAAGAGGTTAGCCAGAGGTTAAAGCGGTTTTCGTTTTGCGAAAGATCGACAATGCTAATAATGCGCGCTTTGATTTCAGGCGAAATCATCGATGCAACAAACACAGCGCCAACGACTGCAGCCATCGCAATCCAGAATTTCCGGCGATCCACCAGGAGTGTACCAACTGCAATAACGACGATAATTGCCAGCCAGGTACTGCGGGCAAACGTAGCAACAATGCTGAGAAATAGGATGATCGTTCCTAACAAATAGTACTTCCTCGTCCGGGTCCAGGTCTTTTCCGAAAAGAAAAGTCCCAGCACAACCGCAAATATCATCAGCTGATTACCAGCATAGGTGAGGTAAAAGTTATAACCGCCGGTGGCCCTAAAAAATTTCCCCATGGATGCAAGGTTTTTGCTCCTGAACACTTCATATCCCCAAAAAAACTGTATAATACCGTAAATTCCGGCAATAGCGCCCGAAATTGCCAGGATTTGAAGGACTTTATGGGTCTTTTTTGTTGAGAGAGAGGAGCTACCGATAAGCGGTACCGCCAGAATTACCCAATCTGTTCGCAATATCGATATAAATGATTTGCCCGGATCGGCACTCATTATCGCGGACAATATCCGAACAAGGATGTATGCTGCGACCAATAGTGTGAGGGATGATCTAAAGTTCCGGGAATTAGTGCCGATAATGGCGGCGTAGAGGAAAGCTGTACATACCACGCCAAACGCAATCTGCATTAATGCCAAGGACCACGGCAACACTGTGACAAGTATTGCCAATGCCCAGAACGTCAACTGTTCACTGCGGGCTTCGGTCGTCTTTTCCAGGGAAATTGGTGGATTCATTCGGGTTGGAAGGCCTTAACGCCAATGGCGTGTTAAACAATACCAGAACTTGTCTGAACGGCTGTTCCCGTTTCTAAAAAAGATTAAAATATAGGGAACATTTTTCGCCATTGAAACTATAAAAAAAATAAAGGTTGATATTTTTATTTCTGTTTACTATAGTTACAAGTTCAGGAGTAGGATAAATTGGATAACTGTACCTTATGAGAAAGTGGGGGTCATTTTATGTCTTATCACAAATGCGCGATCGAAGGATGCCCTGTAAAGCCAATTTCCTTCACTCACTACTGCTGGCAGCACATCCCCGAAAAGAAGACTTATTTGAAAAAACTGCGGGCCAACATTGAAAATAGCGTTGCCCCTGTCACTTTAGATAAGATCGTTTTGGAAGATTTTGATCTGTCCGGATTAGATTTGAGAAGTGCGTCGTTTATCGGATCCATTTTTATTAATGTTGATTTCAGCGATACGAACTTGACAAGTTCTAATTTTAAGAACAGCTTCTTTCAGGGTTGCAAGTTCAATCAAACGAGATTGATGCAAGCAACCATGAGCCGGGCAATTGTTGCCGAATCGGACTTTACCGATGTAGATATGTCGGGTGTCGAAGGCAACCTGCTGAAGATCAAGAAGACGCGGTTTCAGAACCTGTTCATCAAGACAGCAGATTTGAAAAATACATTCTGGAAAGATGTCGAGATGAATTCTGCCCGTATCACGGACGGCAACTTTATGATGAGCTACTTCGACACTTTAAAAGTGCATGACAGCAAGTTGGACAATGCACTGTGTTCCGGTAGCCAGTTTCATAATTGCTCCTTTGATATGAGCGACCTGAAACAGGTGAACTATATTGGCTGTTTGATTGATGAAGGTGATTTCAAGACCAATCATTTGCAAAACTGCCGCTTCACCACCGCGATTATTCGTGACACAGTCTTCGATAATTGCAAGTTCTCCAAGCCGGTAATGCGCGAAACCCAAATCGTTGGTGGAAAGTTCAATCGTTGCACGATTAACACACCAATACTCCAGCGCGCCGTATTGATTCACAACAACCTGAATCTCAAGAAACTGGCAAACGCGAACACCGAAGGCTTGGTAGTGATGTAATCACCTTTATGCAGGATGTATCAAGGCTATAGGCTTGAAAAGCGACCCGTCAATGGGTCGCTTTTTCTTTTTGTATCCAAACGGAATGCCTCTCGCTGAGTACGATCTTTTTCATGTTCAACCATTCCGCATATTTTCCCAGCTTCGGATCTTCCCGCCACTCAAAGCCGGTCAAAATTGCGACCGGGGCATCCGTCGTTAGTGCCTGCTGTAAATCTGCTTCACCCCAAATATCAAACTGCTTCCGCTGTTCAGCATCAAGGAACGGCGCACTGCGCCAGCCGAAAGGACCGGTGGCAAACTGCGGATAGATATCCAGTCCAGCTTCCAGTGCAACAATTGGTGCAAAGGTCATCACCTTTCCTTCACCGCCGGTCAATTCGGCAATTCTTTCCCCCATCCGTTTTAATTGAATCGGCTGCCAGTCGTTTGCTTTTTGAATCATCCCGGCTGTAGGATACTGCGGCAGCGAAAAAATGGATGCCAGGACGATCAAAACCGTCGCCACAGATGTCGATCGTTCCTTGTCTGCAAAGGGAAAGGTGATGCCGTAGATGATGGCCAGGATTAAAAACGGAATCAGCGCAAAGTAGTATTGATTGAATGTCGGTGTTGGTGCGAACACACCAAGCAACAGAAAGGGCAGTAACAGAAGAATAAAAGTGATTTCCAGGCAATTGCGGTTCAACAAAAATGTCCGGGACAAACATCGGCGAAAAGCAAAGGCGATTGCCAATCCGACAAGCACCAGGTTGCCGGGGTGAGCCAGGATCTCCAGGCTGAAAAGCAATTTACCGGGTAAGGACATTGCCCGGCCATATCCAATATCATAACGAAAGGCAGTATTCAGTCCCGGATATTGAAAATTTCCGAACCAAAATGCTTCCGGGGCTGATAGCAAGGCAAGCCCTGCGGGCAACATGGCAACGGCGAATCCCGCGCTAAAGGCAATGACGGTTCGTTTGATGAACTCATTGGAAATTGATTGCCGGTAAATGAAGGGCAAAATGAAAAACGGCGCAAACAGCGGTGCAAAACTGAGGCGAATACCGGTTGCAACGCCCAGCAGCGCCCCGCTTAGAAATGCCCAAATCCAACTGCGATTTTGCTTCATGGTGCGCACATACATCAGGAATGCCAGCACCGCAAGTAGAGTGGCGCTTTCATGGTTCCAGGCGAGTCCGGAGGTGTGAACAAAGATTGGATTGGCAATCAGAAACAGCATCATCAATCCGGCAAATCCAAAACGCTGCAGCGATTCTTCCGGAAATCGCCGATAAGCGGTGATGAAAATTGCAACGGCGATCAGAAAACCGCAGAGGCTGGAAAATAAGCGGCTGGAAAGCAGTAGATGGTCGGTTACATCGTACAAAACCTGGTAGACATAAAGCAGGTAAGGCATGTGAAAATAGGCAAAATCAACGTACGGTTGATATCCTTCTGCCTGGAGCAGCTTTGCGCTGGCCACGAACTGGTGTTCATCATGATCAAGTGGTTTGTTGACGCTCAGGTTGAATAACATGAAGGCGCAAAGCAGGAATGCCAGCGGGATAAAAAGTGTGTATACTGTCTTTTTCAGCGAAATAGCCCATACTTTACGATACACCAGATGGCTTCGAATCCGTCCTTCCAATTAATCTTTTTGCCTTCTGCATAGGTGCGGCCGCTATAGGAAATGCCGACTTCAAAAATCCGCCATTCCCCCTTGGCCACCTTGGCTGTCAATTCCGGCTCAATGCCGAAACGATCCTGTTCCAGCGTAAACGAATTTAAAACCTCGCTGCGGAAGAGTTTGTAACAGCATTCCATATCCGTCAGGTTCAGGTTGGTAAACATATTCGATAGTAGCGTCAGCAATTTGTTGCCAACCGAATGCCAGAAAAACAGGACACGATGCGGCTGACCGCCGGCAAAACGGGAGCCGTAAACCACGTCTGCCTTGCCGTCCAGAATCGGCTTCAGGAGTTTGCCGTATTCATCGGGATCGTATTCCAGATCCGCATCCTGGATGATAACAAAATCACCGGTTACATATTCGAAGCCGGTCCGTATCGCTGCGCCTTTTCCCTGGTTACGGTCCTTGTAAATGACTTTTTGAACGAGAGGTTCAATATCTGTGCGCAGAATATCCCGTGTACCGTCAGTGGAGTAATCGTCTACCAGTATCAGCTCCTTTTCGATGTCACCGATATCGCTGTTTTTAACCCGTTCAATGATCGTGTGAATAAAGTTCTTCTCATTATAAACCGGTATGACAATTGATAATTTCAAGCAGTAATCTCCTCACAATGATTAAGAGATGGCGGTGAATCCCCAGATGATCAGATGTGTCGCTGCCAGAGCATAAATTCCCGCGAGAATATCATCCAACATAATTCCCCATCCACCATGTATATCCTGGACCGCATCCACCGGCCAGGGCTTAAATATATCGAAGAGACGGAAAAAGCCAAAGGCCAGCAGGTGCCACCATATCGGCTCAGCTGGTACCCATAAGAGACTGATCCACATTCCGGCAACTTCATCGATCACTACAATCTGCGGATCTTCACTGCCGAGATCTTTTTCAACAAAGTTTGCAGAAACAACACCTATTGCTATGGCAATTGCGGTCGATAGTACCAATACTGTGAAATTCCCGGCAAAGAAGAGGATAGCTATCAGCAGGGCGAGGACTGTGCCTGCTGTTCCGGGTGCAAAAGGTGAGTACCCGGATCCGAGAGCAGTCGCGATAGTGTAGTGAATTGAACGCATGGATTCTCCGTTTCGATATAGGCCACAAAAGTAAAGTTTTGCGGAGATATATCAAACGGTTTTATATAATGAGTCCTGTAACGCGGCAGCCCGATGTATCATCCAATCTATGAGAAGGAGAAGATCATATGCCAAAAGTTAACGAAAACATCGGTGATATTATCAAGAATCACAAGAGGATTGCTGTTGTGGGTTTGTCCGAAAAACCGGACCGTCCCAGTCACCGCGTGGCAAAGCTGATGATGCATCAGGGGTATGAAGTTATTCCGGTTAATCCGAACTACAAGAAAGTGCTTGGCGAAGTATGCTACCCGACATTGCAGGACGTTCCCGGAGATATCGATCTAGTAGACATTTTTCGTCGTCCGGAACACGTGGACGATGTTGTTGAAGATGCTATTGAAAAGGGGGCCAAGTCCGTTTGGTTGCAACTCGGCATTGTTAATGAAGATGCTGCCAACAAGGCACTGGATGCGGGCCTTGATGTTGTAATGGACCGGTGTTGGGCCATTGAATATAATGAGGTGTAAGATATTGCCTTAACCTCAGCCTGGTGAGGTATCCCCCCTATATATCCCCCCGGGGGGATATATAGGGGGGATACCTGTTTTGGACACCCGGCACCTTAATGCTGTATTTCGTTGCTTTTATTCTTCTTTCCAGCTTATATTTCATAATCAGGAAAGGAAATTGAAACAATGCCCTTATTTGAATTCAAATGTAAGAAATGCGAAAAAAAGTTCGAAGAATTGGTATTCAGTTCCCGCAAGGAACCGGTTGAGTGCAGCCACTGTGGTAGCAAGGAAACCGAGAAGCTGATTTCGACTTTCTGTGCCGGAAATGGCAGCAGTAAGAGTGCGGGACAGTGTAATGCTCCATCCGGATTTGGCTGAGCAATCTAAGTATCGGCAGTTTGCCGATTCAGCTAACCTACTTGCGCCATTTTACCCAAATCACGTAAAAGCTGTTGTAAAGAATGATCACCAGCCCGATGACCCAATTAAAGAAGTCGGTGGCGCGATCAAAACGGCTATTGCCCGATATTAACATTGCCAGAATGGTAATTGTTAGCAGCGCAGGAAAGAAATAAACATAGAGTGGTCCAACAGCCCGTAAAAATAATGGGCGTTTATCCAGCTCCGGATTTGCTTCATCGTCTGCAGTACCATCCTCACTAAAGTATGCTCCCCCTTCACGTGAGATGTAATTTCCGCCCATTTGCTTACCTAGCCGGCGTTCAATATCGGAAATATATTCGTAGAGACGTGCTACGTGTATCGAGCGTTGATAATATTGAATTGTTAGTGAAAGGAGCAGAAACCAAACCGCTGAACCGACGGCGCCGAAGTCGAAATTAGGCGCTGTTCCGTCTTCATCGGCGAGCGTTGAGCTGATGTATGCGTTTGTCAAGCCAGGAAGCAAGGTCGGACTGTAGGCGTTTAACGTCATTAATGCCAGCACCAGCAGCAAGAAGACAAACATGCGATTGCGCAGCCGCCAGTGAAAGAGGATTTGCTCGGAGGTATCTTTGTGGTGTTCCAGCAGTAGTTCAGCACGTTTTTCAACATTCATATCGTTCAGTTTCCCGGATTATTCAACAACTCCCTTTTCGCGTAGGAAGGCTTCCTGATCTTCCAGTAAGCCTTGATAATTGCTAAGCCTAAGTCCTTCCACATTAGCTTCAATTCGCTTCCCGGCCTTGGTCTCCCGGAAAAAGCGGGTTGAGGATAGCGCCACCTTTTGCATGGTTGCATTGCGTAAATCAGCGCCACTAAAATCTGCACCCTCTAAATCAGCGCCACTAAAATTTGTTTCTCTTAGGTCCGCGCCCCAGAATTTCCCCAGGGTCAAATTAGCCTGGCGAAAATCAACATCGGCCAGTTTTGCATTGCGAAAGCGACAGGACTTCAAGAGAACACCCTGCATATTCTTCGAGCGAGGTTGCCAGTTGGATAAATTCGCGCCAAGCAGCACCTGTTTACGATATCGTTGATAGTCATCAGCTTCTTTGAAAGCGCTGACTTCTTCCTTGCTGCTTAGTTGACTCAAATCAAACCGTTGCTCCTGCCAGGGGTCCGCCTCATTGTGATAGGCCGAGTTGATTTCCCAGTATCCAAGGCGATCCTCTCGTATCAGCTCGATACGGCGCAACCACTTCAGGCTCTTGTAAAAATACTTCTTGAGTGTCAATAAGCGTAGTGGGTAGCCATGATTTGGTGTTAGCGGCTGCCCGTTGATGCTGTGAACCAGCCAGCAGTTCTCGCGGGCAAAGTCCAGTGGTAAACTGGTATCATGATTGCGATCGGAGTAAGCAACAAAGCGGACAAATTCAGCATCGTTTTGTGGTACGACGCGCTCCAACAAATCGGCCAGTGGGATGCCAGAAAAGGTTTGTCCTAGCAAGCTCCAACTGGTCACGCAATGGATGTCAGTCTTGATTTCCTTTTGCGGCAGCGCCATAAACTGCTGATAGTTGAGACTTAGCGGAGTCTTTACTGCACCATCTATGTCCAGCTGCCACTGCTCAGTGGTTAAATCCGCCGGTGGCTCTTTTTCACCGACGAGGGGAAACTTCAGGGTTTCAACCTGTCCGGGAGGCAGCTGCTTCATGCTTTAAACTCGCTTAAGACTTCCAATACGTAGTTGATATCCGCTTCGGTATGCGCAGCATTAATTTGAAAGCGCATGGTTTCGTCACCGCGTGGGACAACAGGAAAGGTTAAGCCAACAACCAGGATGCCACGCTCGTAAAGACGTTGAACTCGACGGTGGGTTTCGGCAGTATCGCGCACCAATACCGGCACCACCGGATGCGGGCCAGGAATAGACTCCATGCCCAATGCATCCAATCCATCACGGAACTGCTGGGTTCTGGCTGTGAGCTTTTCCAGGCGTTCGATACCTTCCGGACCATCTGCAATTTCCAGGGACTTAACAGAGGCAGCACAATCTGCCACGCTCAGCGGATTTGTATAAATGTAGGTATCAGCACGCTGGCGAGCCGCTTCGATCAACTCGTGGCTGCCGGCAATAAAGCCACCGTTCACACCAAATCCCTTGCCATATGTCCCGATAATTATGTCTGGTTCTGCATTGGTGTATTCTGCCGTGCCTCGTCCGGTTTTACCGTAGGCTGCGATACCATGACAGTCATCGACGATGGTAACAACACCATCTTCAAAGCGATCATGGTAATCTTTTGCGACGGCCAGTAATTGGTCAATGGGAGTATAATCGCCACGCATGCTGAAAATGCCGTCGAAGATGACTACAACGCGGGTGATTCCTTCCGGCACTTCTTCAAAGCAGCGTCGCAGGTCATCCATATCGTTGTGCTTATAAATCGCTTTGTTGCTGCGCTGGACATTGGCGATTCGCATGGCGCGAATAATGCTGTTGTGGTTCAAGGCGTCGCCAATCCAGAAGGTTTCTTTGTTGGAAATCGTCAATGCGCAGCCAAGATTGGCCATGTAGGAGGACGTAAAAATTCGCGCCGCGTCTTTGCCAACAAATCGCGCTGTATCTGCTTCCAACTGCTGATGGAAGTGGAAGGTGCCGTCGATAAAACGTACCGCACCGGGACCAACACCGAATCGATGCGTCGCTTCGTCCGCGGCCTTGATCATTTCCGGATGATCAGAAAGAGAGAGATAGCTGTTGGAGTTCATGCGGATGAATTCATTATCAGCCCCTTGCAGCTTGTAGCGAGGGCCGCGACTACCGCTGGCCGGTAAATAGTCTGTGATTACCCGTTCCGGAGATTTGGCACGGCCTTCTGCCTGCAGTTGTTCCACTTCTTTGGCAAGTGAGCGATTGAGTTTTTCGAGCGACATGACATTTCCCCATTGTTAAGAATGATAGGACTAATGAAATATACACCGCATTGCAAAGCCAGTTGATTTTAAATTCCTGCCGCCTTTCTTCCCAATCGCATCTTATGTTCCGCGTCCCCAAACCGAAGATAGTTGCATATTAAAATCTCAAGATGAGAACCCCTGTCCAAAGGGCAGGTTTGACAAGCTACAGGAAGGAGCAATAAATGAAATTTGTATTAAAGTTGATAATGATGGCTGTTGCGTTGCTGCTAGTGACTGCCTGCGAAGACGAAGACCCGTTGGATCAGTTTGATATTGACTTGACAGATGAGCAGAAGGCGGAAATCATTGTCAATGATATTTCCGGTCCGACCGGGGGGGTGGTTGGGCAGTTACAGGTAGCCGCTTCGACAGCCCGTGAAAGCTTTTATCGCTTTGCCACCAACGACACCACTATTTCGGTGTTTTGGGTGCAGCATGATTTGGATCTCACTTTTTATAACAATAGCGGCTCAGAGTCAGCCGTTTTTTCGCCGCTGTCAACAGATAGTCTTACAGTACAAAGCACGCTGACCGGCGATACCTCTATTGTTGCCTCCGGCGCAGATGTGGATATTAATATGAATCGCAGCGCGACGCTGGAAGTGGGCAGTATCTTGAGTCGCACTGCAGTGATTAACGGTCAGGGCACCGATCAATCTTCTCAGAGTATCTCATCTGACGGCCTGTCTTACGACCTGAATATGAATGGTCTATACAACGTAAATGATGTGGTGATACCTTTAAGTGAGGTGATCTTATTGCCGCAATCCGGCACTGTAACCGGCATTACCGGTGGGGAACTGGCGAGCAATGGTCTTACAGCCAATATCGAGATACCTTATACAGTAACCTTTGATGGCTCTGCAGTGGTAACGGTGACATTGACGAATGAAGACAAGACGTATCGGGTGAATGTGTTAACAGCACAACTGGTAGAATAATCGAAGAATCGAAGTATTGGTGTGCGGCTGGCCCGCACACCGGCATCTCAAAGCCCACCACCAAGTCCCAGTAGAATAACCCCCAGGCCGACCAGGCCAGTGAGAATTGAAAACACCAGGTAGCTGGTCATCTGGCGCTTACCCTGTTGAACCAGGGCTTCCTCGCCCTTGACGCTGATAATGAACTTGCTTTCCTCGGCCGGACTTCGCAATTGTAATTGACCGGCGCGATCCGTGGCTTCACCATTAACATAAATACGGGTATCGAGAGGAATCACAGCTTCCTCGTAGCGGTATCCCAGCGTGCGGGGATTACGACCGGAGCCGGTGTTGAAGGGCAGGCGCATACGATAGTTATCGCGCTCCAGGTAGTTACGCCGAATATCGCGTTCCTGCTGATATTCAGATAGAATTTTTTCCGGAATGATTTCAGCATTGTCTGGATTCACCAGGATTCGTCCGGTTTGATCTTCGACATAAAACGGTACCGCGCGAATATTACTGGCAACTGCCTCAAATCCACGGCGTGTACGACGAACTGCCCGGCCGTTTTGATCCCGCTCGATATAGGTTTCTTCATACTCCCGGTCAATTCGCATCGAATAGTAAACGCAGGGCACTTTTGCTAATTCTGAAGTGAGTGGCTGATCGCAGATTACCCGCCCTTTTACTTCGGTATGATAGGTTAGCGAACCTCTGCCGAGCCCGACAGTCATCTCTTCACGGAGTTGCTTGAGTTCTTCAACGGTTGAGGTATCTGTGTCCATCATCAGGGCCAGCTTTTTCTTAAGCCCCATATATTTAATGAACAAGATAACTGAACCTAAAATTCCGGCGATTCCGAACATCCACATAGTTTCGGCCTTCGGTGGTTTGATGCTTGATGCTTGATGCTTGATGCTTGATGCTTGATGCTTGATGCTTGATGCTTGATGCTTGATGCTTGATGCTTGATGCTTGAATATAGTCTGCTATAGAGTTCTGG
>JANQRS010000017.1 GCA_028284445.1 Calditrichia bacterium | reverse complement strand
CGTTGAATCGTTGAATCGTTGAATCGTTGAATCGTTGAATCGTTGAATCGTTGAATCGTTGAATCGTTGAATCGTTGAATCGTTGAATCGTTGAGTGGTAAAGCTGACAAAAGCACTTCAAGCAATCAACGTCTTAACTCTTTAACATTTTTACGCTTTGACGAATCAACACACCCCCAATCAACCATAATACATCCGCTTTTCCCCCGGAAACAAGATTTTTCATGGGCCCTTGATATTTTCGGTGCTGGTTTGCTTTTACGATTTTTCTATTATATTATTTGACCGACAACCTGTCTTTGAAATTTTTCCTAATCTACGGAGTTATTTGAAAAATGTTGGCGAGGAAATCGCCAGCCACGTACGCGTACTGTTCACATAAGGAGGTTATTTTGAGTCAACATCTAAGCATGACGGAGCGGTTTGGACACAGTGTCGAGCTGAGCGAGGAGCGCAGTGAACTTATTAAGGGGACTTACCATTACCTGCTATACGGTGTTCTGGCAGCAGCCGTTGGCGCCTATTTTGGATCACAATCAGAAACGATCATCAGCTTGATGTCGTCCTGGATGGGCTGGATCGGCGCTATCCTGATCTTGAATGCCCTGCCAATGATTGCCATTAAAGCACGCCATAATCCGGTAACGGGTTTTCTTGCCCTGTTAGCTGATGGCTTTTTTGCAGGCCTGGTGCTCGGTCCGGTCATCTTTATCGCCGGGGCAATAACAACCGGCACAAACATTGTCCTGAACGCCATCCTCTTAACCGGGGCCGTATTTGCAACGGTAACATTGGCTGTATGGACATCCGGCAAAAGATATGAAGCAAAGCGCGGGTTAATTCTCGGTATCTTTGTGGCAATTATTGCTGCGGTAATGCTCAACGCGTTTATGCCGGTTGGCGGGATTTTCGGTATTTTGATTAGTATCGCAGTTGGCGTGATGGGGGTAATGATCCTCGTCTACTCAACATCCGATGTTCTCTACGACGAATCGATTGATCATCCCATTATTGGTGCAGTGATGCTCTTTGCCGGTTTATTCAACGTTTTCACAGCCATTATCAATTTACTGATGGCATTTGGTGGCGACGACTAGAAGCGCTACGCGCTGTCATCTCGCTTGCGCTCGTGTCAGAGGCTTCGCCTCGTCAGCTCACTTCGTTCGCGTAAATACGCGAGTGAAACGAGCTGACGGCGAGCTTGCGAGCCTGACGCTGGCGTAGCCAGCTGACGGCCATATATGGCCTAAAAGGAGCGAAGCGACTTACTTCATAAAAATCATTTTGCGAATTGCATTAAATTCCTGCCCACCACCGATAGGCACTGCAGACAGACGATATACGTAAATGCCGCTGCTTACAGCTTCACCACGATTATCCTTGCCATTCCATACAACCTGATGATATCCGGCAGAAACGCCATTGGAGTGCAGGACCCGAACCGGCTGACCCAAGAGATTGTAAACCGTTACAACTACCTCGCTGCTCACCGGCAGCTGATACTCGATAGTGGTCGATGGGTTAAAGGGGTTGGGATAATTCTGCGAAAGAGCAAAGACATCCGGCAGACGCTCCGTTTCGATACCGGTTGGCGGATCCACTTCCATAGTTACCGTCACCACGATTAGCGGATTGGCAGCATCGTTAGATGCGATTTCCAAATCGCAGTTGTAGGTGCCTTCGCTTAGACCTGCAGCGTCGAAATTGAGCATCACTTCCATTGAGCTACCGGCTTCAACGCTACCGGTTTCCGGCGCCAGGGATAGCCAATCCACGGCCGGACTTTCCGTCACTGTAAAATCAAGCGCTGGACCGCTTGCGGCACCATTGCTGATTGTCAGCGGGTAATCATCCGCGGTACCGGCTTCCAGTGTGTCATGGACTGCAGATACGCTCAATCCGACAATTGGGCTATCACCGGCCATTCCCATTAATCCCAGGTAGGCGGCCATCAAACTCGTTTTATTAGTAGCATTGATTCGCACACCGCCGGCAGTATGTACATAAGATTGACGCAAGGCTTCCTGATCGCGGCGCAGCTGTGGAAAATGGGCAAAGCGCTTCTGAAAGATGGCGCTATTATTGAAGACCTCACGTTCACTGCGGACCTCGGCCGATGGCAACGAGGCTGCAACCGGCTCCGCTTCGCGCTGACCATCGAATAACTGTTTATTGGCATTCTGAAAACCGCTGAAGAGCGGCACAATTGCAATGGCCATACCGCCACCATATTCAGCACTGATCACACCGTGATTATAGCTGGTTGTCGATTCCTGCCAGACAGCAGTTGATGATACAGGTTCCAGTCGATCCATCCAGCGATTTGGCCCGTCATAACTAAATCCAAAGGCAGAAAGCTCTCCAAGACCATTGAGCGAAGCAACATCTGCAGCGCCATCATCTCCGGGCGCCAGGTCAAACCAGGGGCGCATATTATACCCACCGATGGTCGGATCGTAGTTCAGAAAATCACCGCCTTCGATAAAGACTTTGCCGCCGTTTTGCAGATAGAGATCAATTGCCGGGCCGTGCGCATCACTGGCATCAACAACGTGGTTATTCGGATAGATGCCCAATGAAATAAAAACAGCATCAAAAATGCCAAGATCTTCACCGAACTCAAAAAGATCGTTTGTCAGAAAAACGCTATAACCATTCGCAGCAATAGCAGAGAAGATGCTGTCACCGCTTGCGAGACTGGTACTACCAACACCATCGCCAACCCACACCAGGATATCCGGTGTTGTGCCGACATAGCAAGCCAACTCCACTGACGAAACTGAGCTATTGACCGGGTTTTCATTGTCATTGGCCACCAAATAATAGCGATAGCTGATGCCGCCGGGTGGCGAGTCGGTATAGCTTTGCACGCCTGGAGCAAGAGAAGCGACCAGGGCGTCATCGCGATACACATCAATGCCGGCGAGGTCATCGATAGGTGATCCGTCCGCCTGGGTTGTCGGATCATCCCAGGTCAGGGTAACCGAGGTCTCATCGCTGTCACATGCCAGATTAGCCGGAGCTGCCGGCTGTGGATCACCGCCTGCATGCCAGGTTACTTCAACGATTTGACTGCTGCTGTCGTTGGCAATCAGCTTGGCAAACACTTCATATGTGTAAAGTTGGCCATCCGTCAAACCGCTATCGTCAAATTGCTCGGTACCACCGGCAACAGAGGCAATGCTGCTACCGTCGCGATGGATTTCGATGGTAAAATCGCCCGGTTGCAACACATTCCCGCCAACAAGATTGCCCGGATCTGTCCAGGTAAGACTCATGGAGCTTGGCGTGGTATAGTCGCTATATGCACCAACATTTTCGGGTACAGCGGGATCGTCAAGGTCTTGCTCCAATGCCCCTTCAAAGTAGACGACGTAAAGCCCGGTCGTGAAATCGCTGATCAGAACCTTGCCGCTGGCAAAAAATGGAAAGGCACCCCAGGCCCCGACAAAACCCGGCCCACCGGACGGATAGGTATCATAGTGGCCGACCTCGGTCACATTAGCCGGATCAGAAATATCATAAATGATCAAGCCATTACCGTAGTGTGACACGTATGCATAATGGCCTTTAATGTGGGCATTGTGAGCAATCCCGTCACTGCCGAGTACCTCATCAGTCAGGGTAATATTATTCAAATCTGAGATATCCCAGAGCTTAATGGTCTTGGTGGACGTTTCCTCAGTGGTCATCATTAAGGTATTGTCTTCGTTGGTCCAGGCGTTGTGGGCATACCCGCCGGCCGGGGCAATCACGCGCTGCAAAAATTGGGGTGTCGACGGCGTAGACATATCATAAATACCGAATGTGCCACCGGTGCCTTCGGAAACGAAGAGCAGATCGTCGCGAGCAAACACATCATGGCTACCGCTTCCCAGGGTTGAAATTTGAACCGGATTGAGCGGATCAGCCAGGTCAAGCACCCGTACGCCAATACCGCTGGTACCTTCGGCATAGAGAATGCCTGCTTCTTCATCAATATAAATGTTGTGAGAGGTTTGGAAACCGGTATAGCTATTTGCCAGGGATGCGGAAACGGGCAGGTTGGACAGATCGATGATCTGCAGTCCACCGCCGCTTTCGTTCACTACATAAGCATAATCTTGATAGGTCTTGATATCTTTCCAGGTCGAGCTGTTGCTGGAAATGAAGGTAATCTCAACCGGGTTGGCAGCATCGGTGATATCGATAATGCTAGTACCATTTACCACACCAAGCAGGGCATATTCCCTACCATCAGGCGCAGTGTAGCCCCAACAATCATTATAACCAACGCTGGCATAATCGTTGACCTGTGAGAGCAGAGGCACATTGGCTGATCCCTGCGCAAAAACGCCGGACACGCTTACTGCAATTAATAATCCTGTCAAAGTCAAAAATCGAAATAAGGTTCTCAAAATTTCTCCATCGTTTCTTCCCGTTTGCTTGCAAAACTAATACAAGACAGAAGCGGGCGGCCCTATCAATTAATATGACACCTTTACGGAATCAACTGCATCTAAATATAGCACAATATGATCAGATTTGGTCATTCCTCTCACGACCCCAGACAGTATCGTGACACTCATCCACTACTTTCGTGACCAATGACGATTTGCTTCAAGGAAACCATTTAAAGGAGATTTAATGGAAGCAGTAAAATTTATAAACGATTATGGAGAATCACAACCAGCGGAGACATCGGCAGATAACATATTGGATGATGATCAACTGCTGCTCGATGCATATTCCACGGCGGTCACCAATGCAGCTGCCCTGGTGAGCCCTGCGGTTGTAAAAATAGATGTGCGCTTAAATCAGCGGAAACGCAGCAATCGCCGGAGAGATACCGGCAGCGGTTCCGGCTTTATTTTCGCCAGCGATGGCTATATTCTCACCAATAGCCACGTGGTTCACGGCGCAAACAAGCTTAACGTCACCCTATCGGACGGCCGCGAATATCGCGCTCAGCTCATTGGCGACGATCCGGCAACCGACCTCGCGGTCATCAGAATTGATGCGCCGGGCTTAACAGCAATTGAATTTGCCGACAGTCAGCAACTGAAAGTTGGGCAGCTGGCGATTGCCATTGGCAACCCATATGGCTTTCAGTGCACGGTTACGGCAGGGGTTGTCAGCGCACTGGGACGGACCCTGCGTTCCCGTTCAGGCCGCTTAATCGATAACATCGTGCAGACAGACGCAGCGCTGAATCCAGGTAATTCCGGCGGTCCCTTAGTGGATTCTCACGGGCGGGTCATCGGCGTCAATACCGCGGTTATTTTACCAGCCCAGGGCATTTGCTTTGCGATAGCGGTGAATACGGCTCGATTTGTGATCAGTGAACTATTGCGCGAAGGGAAGGTGCGTCGCAGCTTCATCGGCATCGCCGGACAGAACGTGCGCATGCACCGCCGCTTGGTCAAGAAACATCAATTGGAAAGTGATGCCGGGATTTTGGCAACCAGCGTTGAAGCGGAAGGTCCGGCGGACAATGCCGGGGTGCGCAGCGGGGATGTAATTATCGAATTTGCCGGTCAGTCATTAAACGGCATCGACGATTTGCACCGATTGTTGACCGCAGAAAAAGCAGGCAAACGCGTGCCGATAACCATTATTCGCAAGAGTGAGAAGATCAACCTGGCGATCCGACCGGCGGAACAGTAATGGAATGAAATTCCAATTTCCAACAGGCAAAATTCCAAAGGGATAGTTAGTTAAAAACGGCGCAGCCTACTTACCTGGCTGCGTCGAAACAACCTCATACTTACCTTCCATGCGCACATAGAGAATGCACTCTTCGCCAGTTTCGTTGGATACCTGATGGGTAGCTTTACCATGAGAACCAAAATAGCTGCCGGGCTCCAAAGTCTTGCTCCCCGCTTCATCCGCCAGTTGGACATCCAGCCTGCCTTTGATCACTACGGCGCGAAGGCCTGAGCCGTGACTTTGTATGTTTCCGCTAAATCCAGCCGGCAGCTTGAGAAGCGTCCCGTTTAATTGATTGTCCTGTGCAGCGCCCCAAAGAAAAGCCAGCTTCGGCCCATTAACAGCGGCAGGCTTTCCAGGCTCATCAAGCCAGCGAACGGTCGATGCGTCTAACCAGACAATGTTCGCTTCATCGACGTTGACCGGTCTTTCACCATCATCAAACGCCTCTTTAGAAGGCCTTACTAGATAAGGGCCGCCCTCAATCTCAATATACGCAATACTAACGCCCCTGGCAGATGTGATGTGCACCTGACCGGCTGGCTGTGTCCAAAAGGAACCGGGCGGCATCCACATGCTCTCGGCATCGGGATCATCGTTATGAACAAGGCCGCTGATTACCATGCCACGGTAAGTAACATTATGAATATGGGGTGGCGATGAAAAGCCATCCACAAACTTCACTAAGAAGCCTGTTGGGCCGGGACCGGTTCGATCTCCCCAGAGGTTTGCGGCCCTCGGCCCTTTCTCACCACGAGCGGGATTAAGTGCCCCCCATTCGACCTCGGACATTAAGACCATACTTGAACTGGATTCATTTGCAGATTTCGGAGCAATGTTTTGGGACAAAACCTGCGAACCGCTCAAAACAGTTAAAAGGCATGTGGCCGCCAGCAGCGTCTTCATTTTCGTTATCTCGATCAACTGGATTCCCCTATTGGACTGAGAGCATTGTTCGTATTGAAACCCATAATTTTGCCCTCTACCTGTAGAAGTTAATATTTCTTCGCAAAAAACGCTATGTTTTCTAAATCAAAACCGTTGTTAAATTTTACATTCTCAGTGATTTGCTCAGTCCAGACTTCCTTTACTACATTGCCATCCCAATCAGCTTTTGCATATTTACGATAGGTGCTCAAGTAAATACCATTAATTTTCTCATACTCGACCTTCATAAGGCTTGGTTGTGTTACCCCAAAACCAACAGCTGTATAGAGAAATTGATCGACTCTGTATGTTTTTGGGTTGATATATAGAATGTACCTGTCACTGGCTTCTCCCACATTCTCCCCAAAGGTCATTTCAACAATATTATAGGATATTCCATCAACCTCTCTTGCCGGCAATAGCTTATGATTAACTCCTGGATCCAGCAATTTAAACATCATGGTAAACCAATAGTAGTTCGTTTTCCTTAAGGCATGACCGATATATGCAGGTTGTTCCTCTGTAATCACTTTGTCATCCAATTTGGAAACGGTTTTGGTACCATCAAAGAACTGCGTATGTGTTCCCGTCAATTGTGGAAGCGCATAGCATTGTCTTTCGGTATATAGAGCATAGGAAATCTCGCCATTAAAGATGTAACGCTCTTTTGAAACGTCTACAGTATTGTTTTCTGTGATCCTAAAGGTATAAGTGAAGGAAACATCCTTTAATTCATGCAGAGCATTAACGCCACCGTTGGCCTCCACGACCTTGGTTATTAGCTCTCGGGCATCCTGAGCATGGAGAGTGATAGCGAACGATATCAGTACAATTAAAACAATTTCAACTGACAGTCTTTTCATTTTGAAGCCTTTCATTAACTGTTTCTTCATGTTAGTGACATTGTATTTCGAAGCACTATTTGACAGTACATGTTCATGTTATGGTCTAGTGTTCCTCGCCGTTGAACGGCTCGCGGCGCATCAGACTATTTTTCGTCAAAGCAAAACGTAACACAAACAAGGGACTATATCAAAAGGCAGCAAAGCTCTGTTCCAACTTTTTGGGCGAACTTAGGAAGAGAGGTCCTACTTGCTGAGACATTGTATCCGGAAAAATTTCCTCAACGCCGTTCTCAATGTCCTCCAGAATATTGCCAGCAGCCACCGAAGCCGGTGTTGTTTCCATATCCATTTTTTCCGTCATGCGAGTCGCCACCGGTCCGGGGTAAACTCCATGAACCGAGATACCGTCAGCCTTCAGCTTTCCTCGTAACGACTGCGTCATTGAATGGACGGCAGCCTTAGACGCGGAATACCCACCGAAACTCGGCATTGAGGCAAGGCCAGCAATGCTCGATAAATTCGCGATTGCGGCTGAACTATTTTTCTTGAGCGCGGGTAGCAGCGCCTTGGTGACCGCGAGTGCGCCAAAAAAGTTGGTCTCAAAGTCGTTGCGCAATTGCTCTTCAGTAGCTTCCAATATATCCGCAGCACTAAATATACCGGCATTATTAATGAGAATATCCAGCGAGGGCACGGATTGTGACAGTTGTGCAATCAACGATCGATCGCCGAGGTCAAGATGAATGGGAACAACCCGTTCATCAAGCTCTTGAAGCATTGAACGGTCGTTGGCAGAACGATACGTCGCGTAGATTTTGGCAGCTCCTTTTTCCAACAGTTTCTCGACTAAAGCTAGACCGATACCGCGATTGGCGCCCGTAACGAGAACCGTACTATTCAAAATTTTCATTCTTTTCTCCTTTGAAGTTGCATTGATACAATTTGTACCGATCGGTACAAACAAAGACATAGTTATTTTATTTGCTAGAGAATTTTTAAAATATCCTGGTTTAGTTGATGAAAAAGGATGAATGCTTGAAGTGTCGAGCAATTCTGCACGGAGTCAACTACAGCAAGAACAGTGCTACCAGACTTTTCACGTTATTATTAAATACGCAACTATCAACATACATTGTTTGTACCAATTAGTCTAAACATAATTGTTGATTTTTGCCTTTGCAAGTTTTTTTCAGAATAGTTTGGCTTAATCGATGAGGCTGACTGCGTGCTCGGACAGCATTTTGAGTTCATGAGTGTCATATGCTCCCCGTCCAAGAACACGAATGCTAATCATTGTACCGACAAGCAATTTTGCGGTATCTTCAGGAGAAACATCTTTGGAAATTTCTCCACGAGAATGGCCAAGTTCTATCATTTGTTTAAGAAATGTTTCAACGCTTTGAACCGAGCCCCTTACTACAGCTTGTATCTCATCATCATAAGAGGCAATATTTGTCAACAGATTGACAGTAAAGCACCCTTTCTTGTCCGGGTCGGATATCGTCGAATCAACCAGATTATCAAAAAATGCCTTAATGGCTCTGTTGGGTGAGTCCATGGCAGTTAATTCATGAAGGGCAGTACGAGAATCCCGATCATACTTCATGAGAGTTTGGATGAACAAATCCCTTTTACTGCCAAAGGCATTGTAGAAGCTCCCTTTTGTCAATCCTGTTGTATCCAACAACTCTGACATAGAAGAATCTGTATAGCCTTTCTTCCAAAATAAAAGCATGGCACTTTCAATGGCCTTGTCAACATTAAAGGACTTTTCCCAAGGCATAATCAATCCTTCTTCAAGCTTAGGTGCCGTCTACTGTACATTGTTTTCTCCTTAACGCTGGCCCATGAATGAAGAGTTTGTACCAACTGGTCTAATTTGTGGCTACCGTTTTACTCTCGCAAGTTTTTTTCAAAAATTAATTCAGTGGTGAGGATAAACCCGAAGTACCAGAAAATTGAATAAGGGGCAAGCAGGCAAGTTCCTACAGAATGGTAATGCTATGCTTATTGCTTTTCGGAATTCTTCTTATTGGAGTTTATAATTGCCCGCCTATGTCGCACGCCCTGTTTTCACAGAGCGCGCAGCAGGTCAATACTGCAAGTTAGAATATCTCGGTAAAAAACGCTTTCATGGACTCCCAGGATTTTTTGTCGGCATCAGCATCATAGGCAAGCGGGATATTGAACTTTTTACCGTTCTCGTCGGCCGCGGGATTGGTGAAGGCATGCAATGCGCCTTCATAGGCTTCGAAGCGATAATCTACCTTCGCTGCCTCCATTTCTTTTTTGAAGGCTGCCACTTGTTCAGCCGGTACCATTGGATCGGCCGCACCGTGAGCGACCAGTACCCGGGCTTTTACACTGCCAGGTTCAACCTGGTGCATTGAAGACAGGTTTCCGTGAAAGCTAACGACGCCGTCAAGATCTGTTCCCAGGCGAGCCATATGCAACACCACTGCGCCGCCAAAACAGTAACCGATGGCAGCAATTCGTTCCGGGTCGGTTGTGCCTTGCTTCTTCAAGAGTTCGAGCGCGGCATTAAATCTCGCCTCGCCGGTTTCCAGATTCTGCATAACCTCCATCATGAATTTTTGAGCATCTTCCGGATGAGTCGCACTTTTGCCGTCCCCGTACATATCAAGCGCCAGGGCTGTATAGCCAAGCTCGGCAAGCATCTCGGCCCGTTTTCGGGAGTAGTCATTCTGCCCCCACCATTCGTGCACGACCAGCACACCGGGCCGTTTTCCGCTAATGCCTTTATCATATGCCAAATACCCTTTTAAGGTGGTGCCACCCACGGTGTAGTCGATGACCTCGGTATGAAGCCCTTCCTCAGCTAAGGCTGCGGGCGCCGCTTCTTCTTTCTGCTCAGCAGCACATGACAATAGAATCATCAGGCAAATCAAACACAAATACCTCATAACATATCTCCTCTTGCAGTTTAAAGATTTACCACGAATTCGCTCGAATTTTCACAAATTTACCAACTATTTCAATACTATGGTTACGGTCATTTTGGCATTTCGTGTTCCTACTCTCCGTTCGTCCGCTTTGCGCTCCTCAAAAATTCAACCATCCTGTCAGGGAAATCCGTAAACCCGCCGTCGATGCCGATGTTGATCAGGAATAGTTCGTGCATCAGATCAATATCAGCAATCATTCCCGGCAATTGATCCGTGCGAAAAGTATAGGCATGAACCACGAGGTTGTTTTGATGGGCGAGATCGACAAGCGATACTTTCTCCAAACCAAATAGATCCTTTAGCCCTGGGATGAAGTGATTTAGCGATGGGCCGATGCCATTGGCATACTTGGCAATGTCGGCCATACCTTCAGGCGTGATCATCCGTTCATAGTCTATGCCAAGCGCCTCATTGTTCTCCGTCCAAATCAATTGTACGAGTCGCAGCTGAGATTTAAGCTCATTGCGAATCCGCTTCAGAGGCGCCGGCTCAAAGCATTGCACAAATACCGCATCATTTTTATTGCGATATCCGTATTCCCAGAGCATCTCCAGGGTCAGACGGGTAATATCCTTGCCTTCTTTTTGATGCCATGCCGGCGATTTTATTTCCGGATAAATACCGACATTCTTGCCGGTAGATTTATTGAGCCCCTGAATCAATTCGATTTCTTCCTGAAAAGTGGCAACCGAGAAGCGCGATTTACCCGATGGAAAACGGCCGGGGAACACGACGTTTCCAACTTTGGGATCCCGCCGCTCATGAACCCGCAGCTGCTTAATCTCATCAAGCGTAAAGTCGATGACATAAAAGCGCCCGTCGTCGCGTGCGCGCTTCGGGAAGCGTTCCGCGACATCGGTCACCGCATCCAGATGGATGTCATGCAGGACTATCAGGTGATTATCCTTACTGACGACCAGATCCTGCTCGATATAATCCGCGCCCATGCCATATGCCAGGGCTTTGGCTTCCAAGGTGTGCTCCGGCAGATAACCTGAAGCACCGCGATGGGCAATCACCAGCTTGTCCTCATTGGCCCAAAGGGGTATCAGGCCAATCAAGACTAGTATTAGAATTATGTATGTTGGTTTCATGTTGTCTCCACATAAAAATTCACTACAGAGTGCGCAGGAAAAGAGGGTATTGTCGGTAGGTTACATCCCCCTTTATCCCCCTTCGAAGGAGGATAAAGGGGGATGTAATAAGCCTCAATACCGCTGTCCGTCTTCCCCCAGCATTGGTACGAAACGCACTGGCAACACAGCGTCTTCCTGAAGCACGTCCCCGCTTTTGGTCAGCACAATTAATTCCTGATGACCTGGCTTACCGACAGGAATAATCATTTTGCCGCCTTCAGCCAATTGTTGCTTTAGCGGTTTCGGTACGTGACTGGCCGAACAAGTGACAATGATTGCGTCAAAAGGAGCGGCTTCCGGCCAGCCCTGATAGCCGTCTCCAATTCTTGTATATACGTTATCATATCCCAGTTCATCCATCAAAGCGCCTGCCTTCAACCCCAGCGATTCCACCAATTCAATTGTGTAAACATCTTTACACAATTCAGCGAGAATCGCTGCTTGATACCCGGAGCCGGTCCCAACCTCCAGCACCCGCATGTCTGGGGTGGGCTTAAGCGCTTCAGTCATAAATGCAACAACGTAGGGCTGGGAAATTGTTTGGCCTTCGCCAATAGGCAGGGGACGATCATCATAGGCATGTTCCTGCCATTTCGGCAAGACAAAAAGATGCCGCTTCACAGCGCGCATAACTGTCAATATACGAGGATCGCGAATCCCCCGCTTCTCTATTTGGCGCTTCACCATCATTTCCCGCTGCCTTTCAAATGGAGATGTTTTCACATCGCTGGTTCGGCACTGAAGGGTAAGGCAACAAGCCACAGCCAATATCACTACAAAACGCATATCAAAATAAACATATAAATGCTATCTAAAGCAAAACTCTCGTGGAATTCGACGTGCCTGACGCCACTTTTGTCGATTTTGCCCATCGTGAAACGAAATGAGGGACTCGGAAGTTGTAAAACAGCAGGGTATGTATATAGCGAATTTTCCGATATCTGTTGCAGAATAAGCGATTTCCAACGAAATTCGGCGCATTATGCACGCAAAGAACGCATAGGGCTTAATCTGGCATGGTATATGTGCTGCATAGGTAAGACAGAAAGGAGAGGTGGAGACATGACAATGAAACTCCTGGTGGATTCTGCAGAATTTTGGCAGCAATTGCAGAAAGACATTAGACAAGCCAATCAATCGATATTCGTACAGACGCTGTCTTTTGAAGGCGATTCTGTAGGACTGGGGCTGGCATCGGCTATGCAACAAGCCCGGGCCGAAGACAAACGTATTTTGGTAGACAGCTTCACGAAGTACATCATCAACGATCGCTTCTTATATACTCCCAAAAACCTGCGGGACAACGAGCTGCGGCATGAGGTTGCGCGCACCCACAATATGATCGACGAGCTAAAAGAGAAAGGTGTTCAGGTTCAATTCACCAATCCGGTTGGCTTGCTGATGAGCCGATTTATGTCCCGCAATCACAAGAAATTGATCATCGTTGATGACCATATTTCATATATCGGCGGCATCAACTTCAGCGAGCATAATTTTGACTGGCATGATATGATGCTCCGCATCGAGGATGCAGATATCACCGCTTTCCTAAAGAAAGATTATTTAAATACCTGGCACGGTCGCGACGTCGGCGCCTCCAAAACCTTTGGTGATATCACCCTGCATCTATTTGATGGTTCAACCAATCAGGAGCGCTTTCAGGATATTTTGCAGCGTATTGATGATGCCCGGGACTCGATATTTATCGAGAGCCCGTATTTATCTTTCCCCTTTTACGCTCGCCTGGCCAAAGCACGCGATCGCGGCGTCAAAATCACCATCGTTAGCCCAAGCAATAATAACAAAAAGAGCATCGGCGAATACACCCGTTGGGAGAGTGCACGAGGCCAGTTTAATCTGCGCTTATTCACAGAAAAAATGACCCACCTGAAAGCGATGCTCATTGATAACAAAGTGTTGATTATGGGCTCGTCAAATTTTGACTATTTGAGCTATAGCTCGCATCAGGAAATTGCCGCCGTCATTACGGAAAAGAATGTGGTTGCTGATTTTCGGAAGCGGGTAATGGAAGTGGATTTGGCTAAAACGGTCCCCTCGACCCAGCCGGTAAATGACATCAAGGGATATATTCGTCATTTCACGATGAAATCGTTGGGTCCAATCTCGGTGTTTATGGCGAAGAGATAGCCGCCTTCTGCATACGGTTGTCCAATGCGTGGCGCACGGTGGAACTGATATCCGCCATGCGGATTGGCTTGTCGAGGTAATATTGGATCCCGGCAGCCTGTGCTGTTGCCGTTGAAGACAGCTCGTTGAAGCCACTCATCAGAACCACCGGAATTCCGGGACGAATCGCCAGAATCGCCTCGGCCAGTTGCAGACCAGTAAGGTCGGGCATCGTTTGATCGGTGAGCACCAAATCAAAATCCGCCGCCCGGGTCTGGAACAGCTCCAACGCCTGAAAACTGCTGGAGGTTGCTGTGACCTGATATCCCAATCGCTCCAGCATACGTGTACTGGCATTCACAATAACATCTTCATCATCTACCAACAGAATATGCTCGGTACCACCGGCCATCTTTTCCTTTTTGAAAGTATTCTCCGGTATGGTCTTCACCACTGCCGGCAGGAGAATGTCAACTTTGGTGCCTTCATCAACAACAGACTCAACATCAACAATCCCTTCATGACGTTGAATGATGCCATGCACAACAGCCAATCCGATACCAGTGCCCTCACCCATCTTCTTGGTCGTAAAGAAAGGATCAAAAATACGCTCAATAATATGCGGCGGAATTCCGCTACCAGTATCACGAATCGTCAGCCGCATAAAGCCGCTCACATCAGGATGTTGTTCACGCAGGCGGTCCGGTACTTCTTCAGCCGGGCTTCGCTTGAGCGTAACAGACAATTCTCCGCCGAAGCGTCGCATAGCATGGAAAGAATTTGTGCAGAGATTCATTACAACCTGATGAATTTGACTGGGATCCGCTTTCACCAGGCAGCATTGCCGATCGATGGATTGCTTAATCGCAATGGTTGAAGGCAAGGTTGCCCGCAACAGCTTCAGGGCTTCCTTTACCACAATATCGATTCGTGTTTCACGATATTCATATTCGCGCTGATGACTGAAGATTAAAATCTGCCGAACAAGATCACGGGCACGCAGCGCCGCTTGATAAATTTTTTCGGAATTGGCAAAGTATTCACTGCCCTCTTCAAAATCCTGCAGGTTCAGTTCGCTATATCCCAGAATTGCGGCTAGTATGTTATTGAAATCGTGCGCGATTCCGCCGGCGAGTGTGCCTATCGCCTCCATCTTCTGCGCTTGCCGCAGTTGTTTTTCCAGACTCTTTTGCCGGCTAATATCAAGGTACATGGCAAAGGTGCCACAGGATTTATGGGCATGGTGAGGCGCCGGTATGGCGTTTAACAGGGTATCAACAATTTGATTGTCATTGGTCATCAGCTGTCGTTCCTGAATCTGGAACGTTCCGTCCAATGCAGCAAGGTATCCGCCTTCATTCAGTTTTCGTCTGGATGCCGGCGTATAAAAATCTGCCAATTTACGACCGATAACTTCGTTGCGGGTATATTTGAGCGTATCGCAGAATAGGGCATTACAGTCTTCAATAATCGCTTCGCCGTCTTCTTGCCGGGTAATAATATACATCACCGGGGCGTCACTGAAGAGACTTTTGTAGCGCTCTTCCGTTTCGCTTAGCAGCAGCTCCGTCAGCTTTCGTTCCGTAATATCGGTTGATACGCCAAGGACGTAGCGGCTGTCTTTTCCCTTGAGTTGCAGGGGCATTTTGACGGTTTGTACCCACCGGCTATTGCCGGTTTCCGGGCTAATTCGCTGCTCTTCGGCAATCATGAGCGGACGGCCGGTTCGCAGCACTTCTTTATCTTCCGCATGAAAGCGGGCAATCTCTTCCACATCCGGATTACAATCTCTTTCCTTCTTTCCAATCAACTCTTGTGGAGACAGATTGTAGACATCTGCCATTGCTTTATTTGCAAAAACAAAGGCGCCCTCTCCATCTTTAACAGAAAGATGATTGGGATTGGTATCCAAAATACTATGGAGAATATTTTGCGTTGCCTGCAGATCACGGACCTGAGCCTGCAACGCTTTAATCTGCTTTTTCAGACCGGCAATTTCACCACCGGTTTCATGCTGCTTATTCGCGATACGCATCATACCTTACCATCGGATTTAAATGCCATTTCCCCTAACAACCCGATTTCAGGAAATTTGTCCAATTGCGCATATAGAGCAAAGTCGACACCTGCGCGACGTTAAAAAAGCTATACGCCGACTCCCAGTCAACAACTGCGCTTTGCCCAATCGCAAGATTGAACGTCCTATTTATTTAGTCTCTAATTTGTGCGGTGCCGAGCAATCATCAGAAGTCCCACTTTCACTTCCGGCAATGCTCGTAATATGTAAAAGAAACTAAATGAAAAAGCAAAAAGCAACGTGACAGTTATAACAAATCTTGATATGATATTTATCATTCACTTCTGCTAAAATTGATGAACTGTACGTTGAATCTGTACCGAAGCGCACAACAGCGGTCTAACGAGCGTATATTTTGCTATCACTCTACTCAGCTTCAGCACACGTACAGTTACTGATAGCGGCGCAGGACGCCAGAGCCCGAAATTCGGCGATTACCAATTAAATATTGCGTAATGTATGCTTTTTCGGTATCCTTTATTCTCACACCATTTCAGAAGTTGGAGTAGCCGTATTACGTTAGCTGTGTCAGAATCGTGGGGGTCGCACTAATGGCGTTTTCGTTCTACCTGGCCGTCTGTCATACCACCATCATTACCCGATATTAGCCGTTCCGGCTCCTTGCCGGCGCTTCATGTATCGGGCCGCAATTCTCACCGATCACCGTTGACACGTATTTGAAACCTTTATCTGCTTGTCAGAGGCTGTACATGTCAGTCAACACCAAATCAAGTTGTTTTGTACTTGCAGTGCTATTGATCTTTTCGCTGAAATCCATCGCCCAGGAACAGGTCATTTTTCATCACGACTTCTCCGATAGCCGAATCGGCTGGTGGACCGGCACCAACCAGGATGTCAAGGCTGAAGTGCGTGATGCTAACTATGTTCTAACAACGCTTGGCAGCAGCGATCAGATCGTTGCCAACGCCCTGTCGAACGATTTCGAAATAAGTGGTGACTTCGGGCTAGAGTGTCAGTTATTGCCTTTAACAGGTCCGGACAATGCCGCCATTGGCATCGTTTGGGATTTTGTCGATGCTGCGAACTTTGCTTATTTCTTTATCGACAAAGCCGGCTACTTTCAGCACGGGTATGTTGTTAACGGAGAATGGAAGAATGCCATTTCCTGGACCAGTGCGGAGAACATTTATATAGCAAATACCTCGAATCGTTTAAAAATTCGCAGTATTGGCCCCAACCTGATTTACTATATCAACGATCAAATGGTGAGCACCAGTCTGCGTGCAGATGAGTTAGACCGCACGAACAAAGCCGGTTTCTACGTCGGACGCTCCATGAGCGTCGAAGTGCGTCAGTTGATTTTCTGGGAAGAACCGGACGTGTTGAATTCAGCTGATGCCTTTTGCCCCATCATCTCCCGCGTGATTGACGCAATGGATAGCGGATTTCGTAATCTTCGAGGACGGGAACTCCCGGAAGAACGCACATATTTAACTGCCTTCAGCCTGCCCAAGGCTTTCTACAGCAATATTTCATTCCTGGCCTGGCCGACATGTAATTTTGTCTTTTACCGCGGAGAAGATCAGCAAATTGCAGAAACCGTTTTTAATACGGTTCTTGAAAGTATCCGTGGATGTGAACCACGGAATTGGCTGCCACCGCTTTTGGAAGATGCACCTGAACCGACCACGGTAAAGCGCTATACGCTCAGCACCATCGATTCCGCTACCCGGAAATTCAAGGGGAAGGCAATCACCCTGACGTTGAACTCTTACGTCTGGGGACATCAGGTCGAGTTGAAATTTGTGAACTTTGATATTCGCAGGTAATGGAACATCTCCTTTATCCCCTTCGAAAGGAGATATAGGTGGATGTTTCTTAGAGTGAAGTCAAACCATTTCTGATCGCATATTTGGTCAATTCCGCCATCGTTTGCAAATTCAGCTTTTCCATAACGCGACGACGATGAGTTTCCACAGTCTTTACACTGACATTGAGATTGTAGGCAATTTCCTTGGTATTCTGACCATCAGCCAGATACTTCAACACTTCTCGCTCGCGGCTGGATAAGATTTGCTGATTCTTCCCCTGTTCCAGGCGCTCAATATAGTCTTGCACAACCACCCCGGTAATCCCTGGACTGAGATACACTTCATCAGCAATCACTTTACGGATCGCATCGCCAAGTTCTTCAAAAGCGCAATCCTTCAAAAGATATCCAGCAGCCCCGGCGCTGAGGATACCCGAAACATATCTTTTGTCGGAATGCATGGACAGTGCAATTACCTTAATCCCCGGATGCCGCTCAACGATTTGCCGGGTTGCTTCAATGCCGGAAATTTCCGGCATCGACACATCCATAATGATAACGTCCGGTATTTGCGCCAATGCCAGCTCAACAGCAGAAAGACCGTCACGGGCTTCACCAATGACCTTCATGTCCTTATCCTGCGCCAGCAGCGCCCGTAATCCATCGCGGACAATCTTGTGGTCATCAGCCAGTAAAATGCGTATCATTTATCGCTTCCTTCTATCTTTCCGTTCTGTGCAGTCCCGCTTATTCCAAAGCGAAAAGACCCGGAATCTTCATTGCTCAGCGGCGCTTTCAACAAGACGCTGGTCCCTTCTCCGATACCGGAACAAATATCAAATGCGCCACCAAAGTAATCGGCCCGTTCACGAATATTGAACAGCCCGAAGCCGACAGCGCCACCGTTGGCAATATCAATGCGGCTCATATCAAAACCGCGACCGTTATCGCGAATATCAAGAACAATCATATCCTCCACTCGCGAGATAGTAATCGAAGCCCTGGTTGCCTGCGCATGCTTGGTCATATTTACCAGCAGTTCCCGAACTGCCTTAAAGAGAAAAATGCAGATATCTTCATCTAGCAGTTTTTCCCGGCCATCATCGCTATAGCGAATTTCGATGCCATGTTTTTCCTGGAATTGCTCACTGAGCCATTCAACTGCCGGTTCAAATCCCAGTTCATATAAGACCGGAGGACTGATTTCAAAAATAAGCGAGCGGATGTCAGCGATGCTCTGGGACAGCAATTGATTTAACTGGCCTAAGGCTTCATCCATATTTCCGTTGCGATCACTATTGTGAAGCTGGGCGACCAAATTCTTGGCCATCGCCAACGATTGACCAACGTGATCGTGTAAATCGGAAGCAAGGGAGCGCCGCTCGTGTTCCTCGGCCAGCGAGACTTCCGAGGCCAACCGTTTCAGCCGATGCTGATTTTCCAGCAATTCTTCATATAGTTCTGCGTTGCGAATAGCAATAGCTGCTTGAGAAGCAAACAGTTCCAGTTGGTCCAGATCATGCTGAGAAAAAGCACCAACTTCTTCACCGCTGCCAACAACTACACCGCGAAATTCATTATCCCACATAATCGGCACGCCAATCACGGCCCCCTTGATCAGCGGTCGCAGTTCAGGCAAGCTGTCCGCCCAACTGCAATACTCATCTACTTTCATCGGGCGCTGCTCTTGCCAAACCTGTCCAACCAGGCACATGCCCATTTCAACCCGCTGCCCTATTTTGAATGGGCCAGGGCCGTGGGCAACCTGCAATTCAGCATACTCACGCCCCTTGTCCAGGATGTATATCGTCGTAGCTTTGGCATTGATGATTTTGCAAACATTTTCGGCAATGGATTTCAACACCGATTTTAGATTTAGCCGGCGGGTAATATCCTGCGTGCCCTTGCGCAGCGCTTCAAGTGCCACTGCCTTCTTGCGGAATTCTTCCGTCATGCGCGCCTGGCGAATAGTGACCGCCAATTCATCCGCAATTTCCCCGATGATCTCCGTATCCTCATCGGTAAAAACACGTACCTGATCCGATCCAACATTGAGATAGCCAAGCAGTTCCTGATCGCTGGAAAGCGGCGCGGCCACAAGCGAACGAATCCCCTGGTGAATAATTTCCTGCCAAATCGGCGTGGTATACTCTTCCAGGTGCAGATCGTGGGCCACAAAAATTTCACCATGACGGATTTTATCGAGCACCAGCAACTGACTGGCATCAATGAGGGTGTGTTTGCGAACAGCGGTATCTTGCTCCAGGCTCATCGCAATCACACGGCCAAATTTGCCATCCTCTTCCAGTAAAACGATACTGGCGCGGCTGTAGGGGACCAATTGCTTCAAGCGCCGCAGCAGGGCATTTATGGTCTGCTCAAGTGCCCCTCCCTTAAGGATAACAGCAAGAATATCACGCATTGTTTGCAGGCGCTGGGTTTTGCTCCGTAACGAGTTCTCAACCCGCTTCAGGTTGTCGATATCCATCATCGTGCCTACAAAACGCAGGGGCTCACCAGCATCATCCAATACGAGATGCCCTCTGACCAGGCAAGTCCGATAGCTACCATCCTTGTGCAGCATGCGACGTTCAGTTTCAAATTCCGGCGTTCTGCCCTGCATATGGTCCTGGATATTCTTAATGTCGTTTTCGAGATCGGCCGGGTGAACAAAGTGCAGGTATTCCTGAATGCTCATCCTTGATACCTCTTCCGGATATCCAAGGAATGACATCAAAATCGGATCAAAGATGATATCATTTGTCTTAAAATCCCATTCCCAAACGCCAACCTTTGCAGCTTCAAGCGCCAGCCGCCGTTTTTCTTCGCTGTCTTTTAGCGCCTGCTCCGCTTCAACTTCGCGAGTAATATCACGGGCAATGCCGGCAAATCGCTGCACCTGCCCGCTGTCATCCCGGATATCAAATGCCCGGCTATGCAGCCAGCAAATTTCACCGTTGGGACGCACAATACGAAATTTTGCATCAAACTTTTCGCCGTTAAATAGTGCATTAGAGCGTTTCAGCGACACCCGTTCCTTGTCGTCCGGATGTACGGCAGCCAGCCATAATTGCGGGTTTGCATAAATATCTTTTTCACTGTAACCGTAAATTTCCTGAAAGGCTGAGTTCACATAGATCAATCGCGGCGTACGCTCCATAGTTGCCAACCACATGATCTCATCGACATTCTCGGCAATCTGCCGGAAATGCGCTTCGCTTTGAAATACCTGGTCGCGCAGGCGCGTGCGTTCGGTCGCATCACGAATGACGACCATCATATGCACTTCGCCAAGAAACATCGCCGGAGAAATTCGCACCTCAGTGGTCAGGCGAGAGCCGTCCTTGCGATAATTTTGCGTTTCAACAGTGAGGGTTTTGCCTTGCTTTACGGCCTCCAGGGCCTCAGCCATTTTATCCTTGCACCCTTCGGTAAGGACGTAGATCGCCGGGGCGCCGATGATTTCTTCTTTGGTATAGCCGTAGAGGTCACAGGCAGCGCGATTGGCTTCACGAACGGTACCATCCATGGCGATAACACCAATGGCATCCGCGATGGAGTCAAAGAATTCGCGATATGCTTCCGGTGAAAATGAGATGGGTTGAGCGGAACCGGTGTTACTCTGTGCAGCCTTATGCTTGGTGGAGTGCTCACGCAGTTCATTTTTTCCGTTCTTTAACGGGATTTTCCCGAAATTTTCAGCTGACATGCTGTCCTCCGGCTGAACATAGCCTTTCCTGGTTCATTTAATAATAGCAATCAATGCTCTTACAGGAAACCGGAATTTTGCACACAATGCAATTTTGTTATTGAAATCCAAAGCCATGAAAAAGCAATTCGCTTTGCCTGGTACCATTTCAGAAAGCATATTTGGATGCCCGCTTTAACAATGTGAGGACCTGGCCGGGCAACAACAATAAAACCAAGGTGATATTTTGCCCGCTTCCTGGAGACAACGCCTTATGTGGCTTTTTGTTGCCATCTCTTCGCTGGCCGTTATGGCTGTAGCATTGATCTACTTCCTAACCTGGCATCCGGTGCCACTTGAAACGGTGAAAATTCGCGCTTCCGGAAGCGCCCCGCAACTAGAATCCGGTCAATCCGTCAAAATTTTAAGCTACAACGTTCAATATATGGCCGGTAAAGGCTATGTATTCTTTTATGATTTACCCGGCGATGCCGGGCCGGATAATCGACCATCACCAGAGGCGATATCAAATACGATTTCCGAAGTAGCGCGCATTATCAATGAAGAGCAACCGGATATTGTTCTGCTACAGGAAGTGAATGACGGCGCAAAGCGCACAGATTATGAAGATCAATTGGCGCGCTTGCTACCACTGCTATCACCGGTATATCCATACCATGCCAGCGCCTTTTACTGGAAGAATCGCTTTGTGCCGCATCCTCACATTATGGGTGCCACCGGCATGAAGCTATCAACGCTATCGCGATTTCAAATCACAAGCGCCGTTCGTCATCAACTGCCCTTGCGAACAAATGACATCCTGCGCCGGCAGTTCAACTTTAAACGGGCAGTTCTGGAAACTCGCTTGGCGATCTCGGACGGTGGAGAGCTGGTGGTATTTAACACCCACCTCGACGCCTTTGCCCATAATACCGACACCATGAAGCGTCAGGTCGGAAAGCTGATAGAAATTCTTTCCGTCGTTGATGCAGAAACGCATCCCTGGATAATCGGCGGCGACTTCAACCTGCTGCCGCCCGGACACACCTGGGATGGGCCATTACCATCCGATAGCAGTCACCGCACCGGTCAAACAGACATCTTTCCACTCTATGAAAAATATGCAGCCTTTCCATCTCTCGATGATATCAGTGGACCATCATATCGCGATTTCTATACCCAATTCCCCAACAACCCGGCGTTTAAGGCCCCGAACAAAACCATCGATTATTTCTTTTTTCCGCATACGCTAACGATCGACAGCGCCTATGTGCGTCAGCAAGACACCTGGACTATTTCGGACCATCTCCCGCTGCTGCTACAGTTGCGGCTGCCTTGATTTTGAAGACGAACAGTGGTAATATTGGCTACTGGCAATTGGCCGGTATCATTATGACAAGGAAGGACAGGATTGAAGTCCGGAAGTAGAATGTTGCTCTGTGTCCTGATAAGTTCTGCATTTTGGACAGCAGCAGCCCAGGAAATAACCATAGCCGTCTCTGCGAATGCCCGCTTTGCTGTTGAAGAAATCATATCCGTATACGCACAGGGAAATCCGGCAGTCAAGGTGCAAATGGTTGCCGGATCTTCCGGAAAGCTCACCGCCCAGATTCTCAATCACGCTCCTTTTCATATCTTTCTTTCAGCGGATACGTCGTATCCGCAACAGATTTATCGGACAGGTTTAGCACTTGAGCCTCCGAAGGTCTACGCCTACGGGAAACTGGTTTGGTGGAGTCTCGCCGTAAACAGCGCAGATGGTATTCTCCCGCTGCTAAGAGATAAATCGCTACGACGAATTGCCATCGCAAATCCGCGAATTGCTCCCTACGGCAAGCAGGCAATGGCTGTCATTCAGGCGCTAGCGCCTGAATTGGAAAGCAAGCTTATTTACGGCCGCAGCGTCAACCAGGTAAACCAGTATGTGTTGACGAATGCCGTTCGACTCGCCCTCACGTCACAGTCTGTGCTTTACTCCACTGATGGCAAGAACAAAGGCCACTGGACCTATGTGGATTCGACCCTCTACGCCCCCATTGCGCAGAGTGCCGTCATTATAAAAACGGACAATCACCAAGCGCTGCAGGCCACCCTTCAGTTCTACGACTTTCTCTATTCTGCGCAAGCGGCAGCCATATTTCGAAAGTTTGGTTACCGGTTGCCATGAACAAGTTACCTGCCACTATAACCGCGATTGAATCGGGCGATGATATTTCCCTGATTAAACTCGATGTTGCCGGTCATAGCATGAGCGCCGTCATCATAGAAACAGCAGAAACTGCCTCTTATTTGCAGCTCGACAATACAGTGGAAGTGCTTTTCAAAGAGACTGAAGTATCCATCGGTTTGCAGGTCTTCGATGAGCTGAGCTTACGGAATAGGCTGCCGGCAAAAATCATACGTGTTCAGACCGGCGAGATACTGAGCAGGATCACGTTACAATTTGATCAATTTGAGATCGTCTCGATTATTACCAGTGGCTCAGCAAAGCGTCTACGGTTGAAGAAGGGAGATCAGGTCGTTGGATATATCAAGGCCAATGAAGTGATGATACTGGCAAATGCCACATCAAAAAATAAAGGCGGTCCCGGTGGATATTAACTGGCAACCTCTTTATTTGACCGCCAAGCTGGCAATTGTTACAACGCTGATTCTGCTGCTGATCGGAATCCCGATTGCCTACGCATTGTCCGTCTGGAAAAGCCGTTTCAAATTGCTCGTGCAAACCCTGGTCAGCATGCCGCTGGTATTGCCCCCTACCGTTCTCGGATTCTATCTCTTGCTTGCTTTTGGCCGTGACGGCTGGCTAGGCAGCCGCCTGGAATCGTGGTTCGATATTCGCCTGGTCTTTTCCTTTGAAGGATTGGTTATTGCATCTATAATCTACAGTTTGCCATTCATGGTTAACCCGATTCAATCCGGTTTCCAAAGCCTACCGGCCAGTCTGCATGAAGCCGCACAAACACTGGGGAAGTCGCATCTTTCCAGCTTCTTTCATGTTCTGCTGCCAAACATCAAACCGGCAATAATAACCGCTACAGTTGTCACCTTTGCCCACACCATTGGGGAATTTGGGGTCGTATTGATGATCGGGGGCAGCATCCCCGCAGAAACACGCGTGGCATCGATCGCCATTTATGATGAGGTTGAAGCCCTGAATTTCGCGGCGGCCCACAGCTATGCGCTGATTTTATTTGTCCTGGCATTCGTTATTCTGTTAAGCGTCTATTTGTTGAACCGGGAAAACCTGCGGGCCTTTTGAGCATGCTGACCATCGACGTACAAAAACCCCTGCAGGCCGCCAATGGTTCAATGCTGCTCGATGTTCAGTTGGAGGTCGAAGCTGGAGAATTTATAGTGCTCTATGGGCCTTCGGGTGCCGGAAAAACAACGCTGTTGAGAATTCTGGCGGGGCTAACGGACGTGGCAAGCGGCAGCATTCAGGTCGCCGGCGCCGAGTGGTTGGATAGCGAACGCAATTTAAACCTGCAGCCTCGGCAAAGATCGGTCGGTATGGTTTTTCAAAACTATGCCCTCTTCCCGAACATGACGGTTGCCGGCAATCTCCGCTATGCAGCCGCACGCGGCCAGTCAGCAGAATTTATCGATCATTTGCTCGATATTACCGGCTTGAGCAAGCTTGCAGAGCGCAAGCCGGACACGCTGTCTGGCGGACAGCAACAACGCGTCGCGCTGGCACGGGCCATTGCTCGGCGTCCATCCCTGCTCTTACTGGATGAACCACTTTCGGCGCTCGATCCGGCAATGCGCCGCCAGCTACAAGACGAAATCCTCAAAATCCATCGCGAATTCAGGATCACTACCATTATGGTCAGTCATGATCTTTCAGAGATATTTCGTCTGGCAAATCGCGTTGCGGTGATAGAAAATGGCCGGATTACCCGCTGCGGCAGTTTGACAGATATCTTCATTGAGAAAAAATTAAGTGGTAAGTTCAAATTTCAAGGCATACTCCTGGAGAAGAAAGCCAGCGACGTGGTGTTCATCATGACTGTTTCCATCGGCAATCACATCGTGAAGGTAATTGCCACAGAAGAAGAAGCTGCCAAATTCCAGGTTGGTGATCCGGTCATTGTATCATCCAAAGCCTTTAATCCGGTATTACTGCCGGTGTCAAAAACGCAGTAATTCATCAAACCAGCAATGAAAAGCATCGTTCTCATGACATCTCCGACCACTAATATTCCGCCGCTCAACGTTCTGGTAACCGGCGGCAACGGCTATATCGGACGCAAGGTTCTGCGACGCCTTGTTCAGGATGAGCAGTCGTTTAAGCACATCGTCTCTTTCGATGTGCGCGAGACTTCGGCGGATAGGCGCATGGATCGAGTAAAATATGTCGTTGGTGATATCCGCGATGCCGATCTTGCTGAAATCATTACGACATATAAGATTGATACAGTCGTTCATCTGGCTGCGATCGTCACACCGGGCAAAAATAGCGATCGGGAATTTGAGCATTCAGTGGATGTCATTGGCACCCGACGCCTGCTGGAAGCAGCGGCCAGTAGGCGAGTCAGGCAGATAATCGTCACCAGTAGTGGTGCGGCCTACGGCTACTACGCGGATAATCCGGAATGGCTGGATGAAGATGATGATCTGCGGGGCAATGTGACCTTCGCCTATTCCGATCACAAGCGGCAAGTCGAGGAGATGCTCGTAGAATACCGGGAAACGAATCCGTACTTAAAACAGTTGATTTTTCGTCCCGGCACTGTGCTTGGCGCCGGCGTTCGCAATCAAATCACTGCACTTTTTGATAAACCTATCATAACCGGCTTACGTCAAAGTGATACCCCCTTTGTCCTGATATGGGATGAAGACGTTGCAAATTGTATCGTCAAGGGTATCGTGGAACAGCGTGAAGGCATTTACAATTTAGCCGGCGACGGCACATTATCGCTCAAGGAAATTGCCGGCTTGCTCAAAAAGCCATTTCTGGCATTGCCGGTTAGTTTAGTACGTGCGGCCTTAAGCCTCCTAAAACCATTAGGGCTAAGCCAATATGGCCCGGAGCAGGTGGACTTTATTCGCTATCGCCCGGTGCTATCGAACCGGCGATTAAAGGAAGAATTCGGCTACGAACCGCAAAAGACGACCAGAGAAGTTTTCGAGTATTTTCTGCAATCCAGGAAGACAAATAGATGAAATCCCAAATTCCAACAGTAAAAATTCCAAAAGGTAAGTATAAATGATGACGCGCCTGATATTAATCATGGTCTTCTTGACTATTAGTTGTTTTGCCCAGAACAGTGAAGCCTTTTACAAAGTCTATCCCGAGGGTGCATATCTAGCAGACATTGACACCCTCGCCGCAACGTTGGTCAATACTCATCCTGAGCCGCATCGCTTTACGCCTAAAGATGAATTTTGGACAACAATAGCCAGCAAGAAAGCGATGATCAACGACCGCACAACCTTCAGTGAATTCATTTGGATGTGTAGCGAAATCATAGCCAACTTGAATTGCAGCCACAGCAGCCTGGGCTGGTTCAATCAGGAAAGTAAAATACTGCCGATGAAGCTGCGCTTCCCTCTCGAAGCAAGGTTCATCGATGATCGTCTTTACGTATCAGATCCGCTGATTAACGGAGATAAGATTTCAGCAGGCGCAGAAATCTTTGCCATCAACGGCATGGATATTCCGCAATTGCAAGAAATTGTATTTGAGCATATTAACTCGCAGGGAGAAAACGAGAGCTATAAACGGCTGTTATTTAATGCCTATGTTACCTCCTATATCCCATACGCAATGGGATTCTCCGATAGCTATGCCCTCACGATCAAGGGGCAAAAAAGCGCCATTTCGCTGAATCCTCTCACTGCATATAAGCCGAAACCACGCATTGATCCGGATGCGACCTGTCAGCAGCGGCTGTGCCTGGAATTCCCGGAGCAACCCAACACCGCCCTCATGACCATTCGCTCATTTGCCTTTTACGGAGATAAATTCCCGCGCTTTCGTACATTCATCGATGAGAGCTTTGCCGAACTAAGAGCTAAGGGAATTACCAACCTCATTATTGATCTTCGAATGAACGACGGCGGTCCGTCAGATGCCGGCAGCTACCTCTTACAACATCTGGTTGAAAAACCATTTACATATTATTCAGATGCTGCTTTCAACGAGAAAGAAACCCCGGTCGATCCGGCAGACAATGCCTTTCGCGGCAATCTTTATTTGCTTATCGATGGAGGATGCTCATCTACTACCGCTCATTTCCTCTCTCTGGCCAAACATCTCGCTATTGGCACCTTGATTGGAGAAGAAGCCAACGCCAACCAGCTCTGCTACGGCGGACAAAGCCGTTTCAAATTACCCAACACCGGCGTATCTTACGCTATTGGCCGCAATAAGTATGTCACAACCGCCACGGATTTCCCCTGGCATAGAGGCATTATGCCGGATCATCACATTGTGCAACCAATTGAAGATTTTCTGCACAATGTGGATACGGTTATGGCATACACGCTGGCTCTCATAAAAAGCGCTCAGTAAGGCAACCTTGATCAGGCATCTATGAACTTCGCAAACCAAACTATCATCCTCACTGGGGCTGCCGGCGGCATGGGACAAGCCATCGCCCGCAGATTTGGCGCCGCCGGTGCGAAAATCGCTTTGCTGGATCGCGATGAAGCTGCGCTGAAAGAAACGGCAGCACAGCTCAAAGAGGAAGGGATATCTAATTGGCCTTGCGTCTGCGATGTCACTGACGCTGAACAATGCACCTTAGCCATCAATCAGACCGTCAGCCGTTTTGGCGGCGTCGATATTCTTGTCAACAATGCCGGTATTACCCACCGCAGCGCTTTTGCTGAAACGGAGCTTGCCGTTTTTCGCCGGGTGATGGAGGTAAATTATTTTGGTTCACTTTATTGTGCACATGCGGCACTCCCTCACTTATTGAAGAGCAAAGGCAGCATCGTTATCATCAGCAGCATTTCCGGTTTTTCACCGCTTTTGGGACGTAGCGGCTATAGCGCCAGTAAGTATGCGCTCCACGGCCTGTTCGAGTCGCTCCGCAGCGAGGTCGCCCCAAAAGGCGTTCATATCATGATGGTCTGTCCGGGTTTTACCGATACTAACATCAACAAGAATGCCCTGGCCGGCGATGGACAGCTAAACCAGCATCCGCGTTCGACAACCGGCAAAATATATTCGCCCGAAACCGTGGCAGATGCCATCCTGGAAGGATTACGCAAGAAAAAACGGACCCTGGTGCTTTCACCAATTGGCAAACTGGCCTATGCCATTTCCCGCATCTTCCCGGGCTTTTATGAGAAGCGAATGGCCATGAAACTTCGACACGAGATCGAGAGGTAAACGGAACAATGGAAACTTTATTTGCGGTCTGTCCTCCCAATCTCGAAGACTTAACCCTCGGAGAAATTAAAGCCTTAAAGTTGACTGAAACAGCTTTAAAGCAGGAATACGGTGGTGTTGAATTTAAAGGCGATTTTCAGTCGATCTACCGGGCAAATCTACAGTTACGCACGGCGAATCGAATACTGCTCCGCTTCGGCAACTTTCGGGCGGCGGCCTTTCCGCAGCTGGTTCGCCGTGCCGGTCAACTCCCCTGGGACAAATTTCTTCGTCCCGCTCAACCCATACAGCTTCGCGTCACCTGCAAAAAGTCGCGCCTTTATCACTCCGACGCTGTTGGCGAGCGAATTGCACGCGCTATTTCACAAAAACTTGGTAAGACCACTCCTATCGTCAAAGCTTCCGGTGCGGAAGGAAAATCTGCGCAGCTCATTGTCGTGCGCCTGATGCGTGATCAGTGCACAATCAGCATTGACAGTTCCGGGAACGCCCTGCATCAGCGCGGCTATCGGGGCGCGGCAGGTAAAGCACCACTTCGTGAAACACTTGCAGCCGCAATGCTTCTTGCCATAGGCTGGGACGGCAGCAGCGCAATGGTCGATCCTTTCTGTGGCAGCGGGACGATCCCAATTGAAGCAGCGATGCTTGCTGCCAATATTGCTCCCGGCCTGCAGCGGCAATTTCAGTTTATGCAATGGCCGGTCTTTGATCAGGCAACCTGGAAAGCAATTCATGATGCGGCAACCAATGATATTCGAAAGGATCAGCTACCAATCATTCTTGGCAGCGATCGCGATGCCGGCGTCATTCGCGCAGCGCAGGAAAATGCCAATTCAGCAGGTGTCGGCGAATCTATTTCTTTCACATGCCAGGCATTCTCAGCGATGCAAGTGCCGGGTGGGCCAAGCTGCATCGTGACCAACCCACCCTATGGAAAACGAATCAGCAAAGACAAAGACTTACGCAATCTCTACGCCCGATTGGGGCAAATTGTACAGGCAAACGATAATATCCGGAAAGTTGCTATTCTTGGTGATAATGAGGGCCTGATTCGCAGCAGTGGTCTAGGATTAAAAAAGGTTGCAAAGGTGGATAATGGGGGGATTAATACGCTGCTAGCAGCAAAAGAATAAATTCCAACAGGCAAAATTCCAAAATATGTTTGGAATTTTTCCTGTTGGAATCTCACTACCGGACACTTTTTCAAATACGAACCGGCAACGTCGACTTGTCATGCCCGAATGTAGTTATCGGGCATCCATTTCGCTCAAATTTGATTGGATTCCCGCTAAAAACATGCGGGAATGACGCTGTAAGGTCCTTTAAACCTAAAAGTGTCCGGTAGTGAAGGTGGAATTTGGTATTTACTCACTTCGTATTCATTTCCTCAACCCCCTGCCAATTGGCCGGCACTCCTGTCACCACATATTGGGCTGAGTTTTCGAGATATAAACCGGCGGTTTTGTCATCAGGATTAGCATCCAGCACCTTCTTGAAGCAGACAACAGCTTCCGCGAAGTTACGCTCATAGTAATGTCGCATACCTTCTTCAAAGCGCGACTGCGTTTCGACCTTCAGCTTAATATGGTGTGAGTTTTCGCCGTCAAAGATCTCAAATATATTGACCGCATCGCGTTTTCCCTTCACCTGCACTTTGCCAAGCGGACGATAATGGTAGTTATCCAGCGTTGAAACTTTAATCATAGCATCTTCACTAATGATGATCGAGGCGCCATACTTCTTGGTCAATCCTTCCAGGCGCGAAGCCAGATTAACGGCATCAGATATTACCGTGCCATCCATGCGCCCTTCGTCGCCAATGGTCCCTAACATCAGTTTGCCGGTATGCAGCCCAATGCTGATCTTAACCTGTCCATCGCCACGGGACTGACGCAGCTTGTTGTATTCACTCAGCTGCTTGATCATATCAATTGCCGCTTTAACGGCATCTTCGGGATCGCCCGGAAAAATCGCCATAACGGCATCGCCAATATACTTGTCGATAAAGCCGCGATGTTTGCGAATTGAAGGCGTAACATAGTTCAGATATTCGTTGAGAAAATCGAAATTCTCTTTCGGTGACATCTTTTCGGAAAGGCTTGTAAAACCACGAATATCCGAGAAAAGAACCGTCATCTCACCCTGGACCTGATCGCCCAGCAGCACGTCGACGATAGAGTCACGTCCCAGAGTGCGTAGGAATTCATGCGGTATAAAACGGGCATAGGCGGAGTTAATCATCTTCAAATTCAGATGTGTTTTCACTCTCGCCAGCAGCTCATTTTTGGAAAATGGCTTGGTCAGGTAATCATTCGCACCAGATGACAAGCCTTCGATCAGGTCAGAGACCTGGTTCTTCGAGGTGAGCATAATGATCGGCAGTTCATTCGGTAGATACATTTCTCGAATCTTAAGGCTGGCCTCGTAACCGGTCATTTTCGGCATCATGATATCGAGCAAAATCAGGTCAAAGCGTTCGCCGCTGCGAATAATCTTCCAGGCTTCCTCGCCATTAAAGGCCTGTGAAATATGGTAATTATCGAAGGCAAGGTGGTTCATTAATACCTGGCGATTGATGGGCTCATCGTCAACAATCAGGATCTTGAATTCCGCATCAACATTGCGCAACTGCCCGTTAATCGGCGCAGATTCCCGCGGTTCATCCAGGTCGCGAATCTCCGTGAGCACCGGATCAAATGCGCTGACGGATTTCTCAATTTTGGCGGCAGTGACCGGCAGCAGGAAACGAAAGGTAGTGCCTTTGCCAACCCGCGATTCAACACTGATCTTTCCGCCGTGGAGTTCTACCAGCTGGCGGGTAATCGACAGGCCAAGGCCGGTTCCGCCGTACTCCCGGGATCGAATCTGGTCCGCCTGCGCAAAGGCATTAAAAATGAGCGGCAGTTTTTCCTTGGCAATACCGATGCCGGTGTCCGACACCATTACTTCCAGCATGCCGTTGTTGTTCTTACCAGCCGTTACTGTAATCAAGCCTTGCTCGGTAAACTTGATGGCGTTGCCAAGGAGGTTGTGCATGATCTGCTGCAGGCGATTCTCATCGCCAAGCACGGCAGGAATGTCGTCCGGGATGCGATTGCTCAGTGATAGCTGCTTGTCCTGTAGCAGCGGCTTGCTCAACTCCATCACCAGGGTAACAACCGCCTTGAAATCGACCGGCTGCTTTTTTATTTCCAGCACATCAGCCCGCAGTTTGGAGAAATCGAGGATATCGTTGATCAGGTTTGCCAGGCGCTTTCCGGATGAAATGATCATGTTCAGGTTGCCACGCATGGCCCCGGAGATACGTCCGGCAACGCCATCTGATAACGATTCGGCAATACCAATCATGCCATTCAACGGTGTGCGAAGTTCATGCGAGGTATTCGCCAGAAATTCGTCTTTCAGCTTATCCATTTTTCGCAAACGATCAGCTTCGCGCCGTTCGCGCTCCGCCAATTGCCGCTGATAGGCAATATCCATCTCCACCTTTGCCTGCCTGATCTGCTGTCGGCGATCCATCAATCCCAACGAGAAGAGCATCACCTGCAATACCGTACCAATCTGAACAGCATGTGGCACCAGAGAGGTATTTGAAATAACCTGAAGTTGCCCAAAGATGTAAATCAGACCACCGAGAATCCATAGCAAGTTAGCCGCCATGAAAAAGATGGCCGGTGGATAGCGTTTTTCGAGCACCTGCAGATTAATGATGAAAGCTACCGTATATACCAGCAAGGTTGCCGGAAGCAAAACCGTCCAGACATTGACCACCGGACCAATGATGATCCGTAGAAAAGGCAGGGCGACAATGCCCCATGACAGGATTGTCAGCACTTTATCCCATTGCGGGGCGCTTCGAACGGTTCGAAGATAGCGGCGGGTAAATTGTATAAACGCAACAACCATGAGCGCGAAGAAGAACAACCCGCTCAGTTTGTTCCAATTCGGAGAATTGGGCCAAAGCGACTCGTAAGCATATCCAAAATTGACCATCCAGAAGAGCAGCGCGCTACCAAGATAGAGAATAAAGCTGAGGTAAATATTGTCCCGGTGATTGCCAAAAACAAAGAGGTGGAACAAACCGACGAAGAGCAATAAACCGATGAAAATGCCCTGTCCAAAACGGGTTGTATGATCCCAACGATCCAGGTAGGTTGGACTAACCGCCAGGAGTTCTAATGCCGACGGCGGATAATCTTCATTGTAGAGCTCAACATAGGCAGTGATCTGCTTCCCTTCATCTATCCACAACTCGTTCAGGGTCCCGCGCTCATGCGACCGCGGCACGTCCCAGCTATTAAAGGGCAGTCCCCAACCGGTTTTGCGGACGTCAAACTGGTTGTTCTCCGCGGGCGTATAGAGGGTAACATAGTCCCAGTTGCGGCTTTCCAGAAAAATTCGAGCGTCACGGCCAATATCATTGACCACTGAAAAACGCACCCAGGTTTTCAATGTCGGGATGATATTCTCGCCACTGCTGACAAACTGCTCGGAAAATGGGGCGGCAATAATATTGTTGAAGGTCAGCGTGTCGTCATCGGCAATTGTGAGCACTTCCAGGTAGGAATTCAAGCGGGTAGTTTCGCGGACACGTGACAGGTAAAGCAGCGGCGTCGTCGCTTTTGGCTGAGGTACATTCTGGACGGAGGTTGGGAGTATGCGATATGCCTGCTTTGTGGCCTCAGTTTGCCCCAACATCGGTGTTGAAAGGCAAAAAAGGCCGGCAACAAAGGCTAGAAGGATAATTGAAAAAAGTCGCATTTTCGGTAATCCCGAGACGGGCTGGCAATTTCACCATTAATATATACCCGGATAATATATGTGAGAATTCCAGCGGAAAAAATTAAAGATCGATATCAAAACAAATAAGATTTGTACTGCCTGTAATTATAATCAATTCGCCCTTATAAACAAAGCAAACAAACGAAAGTCGTCAGGGCGATTTGCGGGTAAAACCAAATGTCATATGCAGCAGATTCCCATTCTGATCACCTTCAATACGCACGTGCAATGAATCGTCATCGATTGGGAAATAGATGATTCGCTGCGGAAAATCATGTCCGGTATTCTCGAAGACCGCTCGGCTGGAATCCCATTCAACCATCTCAAATGGCACCGGGGCGGGATTACCGCGCACATCTGCCGTAAACACTATTTTGCCGTTTGCCTCCGTCAGCGTCATGGTTTCTACAACGGTGGTATCGCCATCACGAATCGACATGCCGATACCAGCCATGCTCGGTCCTTCCGCCAACTGCCAGCTTTCGATGCTCGATTTATCACCGCGCTTGCTTTGCCAACTTCCGGCAAGCCACTTAAACTTCTGCAATTCACCGGTATCTTTCCAGGGATCATCCGGCGCTGACTCGCATCCGAATAACAAAAGCATCATTAGCGTCAGTGTGCTAACAGCAAGCAGTCTGGGAAACACGCCAGATTGATTGTTAATCATCACCATAATATGCCATTACCTCCTTCTTGGATTTGGTCAAAAACAACCAGAGCGGCAAGAGGAGAACCTTGTGCTCGTTCTCGGCGACAATTTGCAATTTGCTCCAGTTGATGAGGAGTCCATTGGAAATATTGTGACTGGACATATAGTGAAAGAGCTTATATACCTCATTATTTTTCTCTTTTTCATCAGAAAGCACCGCAATCGGAAAACCGTCTTTCAAAACGAAGTCAATTTCGACCTTGCCTCGCCAGTAAAAAATCTCATCCTGCCAATGGAAACGCAATTGCTGAAACACGGCGTTGCGAAAGCGCTTGGCAAAATCCTTATTGGAACTGGTATTGATCGCCGCATAAAATCCGTTATCGATGCAATAGATTTTCTTCGGTTTGGTGGTATTCAGTTGCTCGCTTGCGGAGAAGGAAAAGCTGGTGGTAGTGAACACCATATATACTTCCTTCAGATAGGCGATCAATTCCAGAACGGTGGTGCGGTTGCTGCCGATAATCTGCGAAATACGACTGATATTGATGGCCCCGCCCATGTTAAAAATCAGGAAGAGAGCCAGCTTTTGTAATACTTCAATTTTACGAATATTATAGCGCCGGGCAATATCGCGCAAAATGATGTCGCCAATATACTGTTGCAACAGGAGCATATTGGCCTCCGGTTCGTCATGCTTTACTACTTCCGGAAAGCCACCGTTGCTCAAATAGGTTTGCAGCAAGGGATCCACTTTTTTCGCAGCCGGTGAGAGATAGATGGAATCGATCGGCTTAGCCAGGCGCTTCAGCAATTTTTTGTCGTGGAGCTGAAGGTATTCCGGGAATGAGAAGGGAAATACTTCGAGTGCAATTTGGCGGCCGGTCAACAAGGTGGCAAGCTCAGCCGAAAACAATGAAGATGATGAACCGGTCACCACGAATTTGATTTGCTCATTCTGCTCATAGTAGGTTCGCAGCCAGCGCTCGAAATCCGGTATCTCCTGGATCTCATCAAGAAAGATATAAAAGCGCCCTTCAGGATCGATCTTGTTGATATATGCCTGGTAGACCTGGTCGAGGGTCTCGAGGTTCTTATCACTACCGAAACGATAGTCTTCCAGATTCATAAAGAAGAGATTGGTTTTTGGAGTCCCGCGATCCATTAAGGCTTTCATTAACAGCTTCAGCAAGCTGCTTTTACCGGAACGACGAATCCCCTGCAAAACAATGATCTCGCGACGATCAATCAGCTGCATCAGCCGCTCACTGTAATTGATGCGCGGAATCAGGTGATCGTAGGCGGTCTTTTTCTTCCATTGCGGATTGTATTGTTCCAGCAGGCTTTCCATGCAGGCGAGACCTCAACTTGTACAGTATAGTGTACGATTTACCCAAGTGACAATTATAATGTACAAGTTGGCCGATCTGAAATCAAGTTGAATCACGTAAAAAAACCGCAGCGCCTAAGCACTGCGGTCTTCTGGGTTGGAGATATGCCGGTGACTGTCTCAGTCATGGCTATTCAACAGCAAAAAGTGTGACGCCCCAGTAATGCGGATCGCGAGGCGGGCTGGCGTTCCAATCGCCAAAAGAATGGCTATCGTCTGACTCATAATGTAATACATACTTGCCCTTGCGCAGGAAAACGGTATCATCGAACATCCGATTTTTGCGAGCGCCGCCAGCATGATCTGTCTTACGATAGGTCATTTCCCAAACCACTTTGCGGGAGCCTTCTTCTTCGATCCAGGCATAGTCATACATGTTGCCATCCATGCCTTCACCGATTGCGTATATGCGAACTTCACCGTCGGACTTCATACGGAATTGGGTGCGCTTATTTTCATAATCACGAATGCCGGTCAAACGTGCTACGATAGACTTGTCTTCTTTTTCTTTGTATTCAGCCACATCCGACTTCTTAAAATTCGATTCTGCGCCCATCACAACAATACCCCAGCGCTGGCCTTCAAGCGGCGCAGCAGCATTCCAGGCGCGAAAGGAATGGCTATCGTCGGTCACAAAATGCACCATGTAGCTGCCTTTTTCCAGCTCGATGACATCATCTGCCATGCGATTCTTACTGCTGCCGCCGGCATGCTCGGTACGGCGATATTTCATTTCCCATACGCGTTCGCGGGTACCGGTATTGACGATCCAGCCGTAATCATACATGTCCCCATTTGTGCCCTCTCCCAAAGCGGAAACGCGCACTTTCATATCTTTTTTCAGGGTAAATCCCTTACTGGCAAAATCGCTATCGCGCATTTCAGTCAGGTCTACAATGACGTTTTCCAGCGGCCGGTCTTCATATTCGAAGAGACTGACATTGCGGGCATCACTGGCATTGTCGGCAAAGATCGACAGCCCCCAAAATGCGGGATCATAGGGTGGTGCAGCATTCCACTCGCGTGGAGAATGTGAATCGTCCGTCACGTAGAAGGCGGCATACTTGCCGGCAGGCAAGCTGATGGTTCGCTTGAAAAAACGGTTCTTATCGCTGCCGCCGGCATGTTCGCTGCGACGATTGCGGAATTGCCAAACTTTTTCACGGGTTTGCACATCCATAATCCAGCCGTAGTCAAAAACACCATCATCGCGGGCTTCACCAATGGAATAAACAATCAGGTCGGTTTCCTTTTTCAGCTCGAATCCCTGATTAACAAATTTGTCATCGCGGCGAACGTTTAGAGACACCACAGCTTTATCACGCACTTTCTCCTGACGCTCAGCGACCTGACTTTTATCAAGGCTACGGCCTTTTCCCTTCACAACCAGGCTGAATTCTTCGAAGACATCGTAATCAATGTCATCATCACGATCGCGATCACCGAAGAACAGTTTGCTAAAGCTGAAGTGTCCATCACTATAATGATAGCGATAGCCGGGATAGTTCGAGTAGTAAACTTCGTAGTCACCCGCAGAGAGTGTTACCTTGTCAGAGTAGTTGCGCAGGTAGCGAGACTCCCATTTCGAATTGGCATCAGACAGTTCCCAAACCACTTCGCGGTCATTTGTCCGCAAGATCCAGGCAGACGCATACATGCCATATCTTCCACGCCGATGCGGGCCCACTGCCTCGACTTCCAATTCCTGTTCACCCGACAGCGTAAATCCGGCATAGCGGGTTTCTTCAGGATAAATTTCCTTTAGTTCGACCAACACATCCTGTGCGAATAGTTGGCCAACCAGTGCGATGCTTAAAAAGAGCCACAGAGTAGCCGGCAGCCTGTTATGACACTCAACCATTGTTATTCCCCTTGACGTTCCAGTTCATCGATTTACTTCATAACAAAAAAAGACGGCAAGAGGTATCGGAAAGTTTCAATTCGGGATGATTTTAGCGAGATTAAGGCGGTACTTAGTCGCGAGGCAGGCTTCGCCAAAGCGGCCAATCAAATTCTGCGGCAATTCGCTGCATAATTTGCGGCACAGCAGACTCGATCAGAATGGTTTCATCCGTAAGGGGGTGCCGGAAGCTCAGACGAGTGGCAAAAAGCAGCAAATGCTCGACGCCGTAACGCTCCCGAAAGAAGCGGTTATGTTTGCCATCGCCATGGATGGTATCGCAAATAATCGGATGAGAAATACCGGCCAAATGCCGGCGAATCTGATGTCGCCTGCCGGTACTTGGTAAAATTTCTGCAAAGGAATAGCGAGTGGTTGGGAATTTACCGATAGCTTCGGGCAATTCGATGCCGGCAAGTTTGCGAAACGCGGTTTGTGCGTCTGCCGGGGCTTTCTCGGGAGATTCCTTTAGCGGGCGATCCACCAGTCCCTCTTCCGGAAGATAACCGCGCACCACCGCATGGTAGCGCTTGCCGACTTTCCGATCAGCAAATTGCATGCTCAGCTCACGCGTCATGTCTTTGTCGAGCGAAAATAGTAGCACTCCTGACGTCGCGCGATCCAGTCGATGAATCGGAAATATATGCTGATTAAGCTGGTCTCGCAGAATGCGTGTGCAATTATCTTCCTGGCGAGCAAATTCGGAGCGATGGACATGGATGCCCGGTGGCTTGTCAATCGCCACCAGATATTCGTCGCGCCATAAAATCGCTAATTCGTCGATTTTCATGGACTAAAGCTATTAAACTATTGCGGCGATATATAGCATTCTTTTCTAAAAACGGCTCAGCCGTGCCCCCTTAAAGCCGCTTGTATCACCTTCAGCAGATTCGCTCCGAATCAGCAGATGACTCGAGCGGGCATGTGCTTCCAGCTCTATCAGCAATCGTTCCTTTTCTTCTTCCGGCAGAAAGGCAGCAGATATAGAATTACTGGCCATCTGGTATAATTCCGAATCCGATAGATCAAGAGCATCCTGCACAGCCTGGTAATTTTCATTGATGTAGCCACCGCAATAGGCGGGATAGTCGGAATTGATGCTCACATTAAGTCCGGCAGCAAGCAGCTGACGAATATTGTGTGTAGCCATATTCTCAAAAACACGCATTTTTACATTGGAGAGCGGGCAAACCGTCAATGGCACATTCTCCATCCGCAAGCGCTTCATCAGGGTTTCGTCCAGGAGGCATGAAACGCCGTGGTCGATCCGCTGGGCGATGAGCACATCCAGTGCTTGCCAGATGTATTCGGTGGAGCCAGCCTCTCCGGCATGGGCTACGACTTGAAAGCCCTCACGGCGGGCAAGCTGAAACGCTGCGGCAAATTTCCGTGGTGGCAATTCGCCTTCTATTGAATCGAGCCCGACACCGATGATTTCCTCTTTGAATGGTAAGGCAAGTTTCAATGCTTCCATGGCCGCCTCGACACTGCGATGGCGCTGTATTCCCATAAACAGATGGGAACTGATACCAAATTCCTTGCGTGCATCACGCTGCGCCCGGCTAATGCCGGCAAGCACTGTTTCAAACCAAATACCACGCTCAACGTGGGTTTGAGGAGAAAAGAACATTTCAGTATGGCGAACGCTCTGTTGAGCGGCTTTTTTGAGATAGGCAAATGTTAGGTCATAAAAATCGCGCTGATGTCGCAGCACTGCTGTGCCTTCATAATAGATATCCAGAAAGGTTTGGGGATTTCTGAAGTTGTAGGCAGCGATTAATTCTTCCAGCGAATCATAGGGCAGCGGAATGCGATTCCGATCGGCCTTATCAAACATCATCTCCGGCTCAAGCGTGCCTTCAATATGCACATGCAACTCTGCTTTCGGCATGTTGGCAATAAAACGACTCATGCAAATCTTCCTCAATCCCCACAACCAGTAAAACCCCTTCACAGCCCATCAATAGAGATGGGATTTGCGATGTGCTGCCAACCGGGGATCAGTGACAGTTGGCAAAGCGCGGATACAAAAACTACAACAGCAAAGGCATGACCAACCTTCGAATGCTGCATACGATGCTAATTGAATGATAAGTTGATTAGAATCAGATATCGACCGATGCGTCTGGTAAGATTATCCGGCAACTTTCTTTTGCAATGATCTCAATTCTCCAACCCCGGTGAGCCAAAAGCCTGTTTAACCAATCCAAATTGATGTCAATCGCGGCTTCTGATGCGGCTATCTGAAGTAGGTCAATTTTTTGAGCTTAGGCCTTGATATGTATCAAGGAATTCAGCTTGGATAAATTTGGAGGTCAGGATTTGCCGATTTGTTCATTTGCAGATTTGCAGATTCGCCTCAGAACCGTTCCGGCTGAAACGGGGCCATGTCTATGGCGGAGCGTTTACCGGCAAGATTGTCCGCAATCAGCTTTCCACTGATGGGCGCCAGAGAAATGCCGATCATGCCATGACCAGTGGCGATGGATAGATTCTTGATGTCCTTAAAGCGGCCGAGAAAGGGCAATCCATCCGGGGAGCAGGGACGCATGCCGCTCCACACCTCTCCCTCGCCCGGGGCGCCGGTATCGAGATTGGACAGATACTGCGGGACGGCCTTGCGAATCGCTTCAACCCGCCGCTTGTTAATAGACAGGTCCAGCCCGGCCAATTCCAGGGTACCGGCAAAACGCAGTCGATCACCCATCGGGGTAATTGCCACTTTGGATTCGCTGAGCAATAACGGCGATTTCAGGCGGCGTTTAGAAGGGGGTAAGGTAATGCTATAGCCTTTAGCCGGTTCCAGTAAAATGCTCACACCGAGAGATGAGAGCAATTGCCTCGACCACGATCCGCCTGTTACTACTATTTCATCAGCAGTCAAGGTAGCGTCGTTTGTCTGAACAGACTGGACTTTGCCATTTTTGCGTTGAAAACCGGAAACGGCTGTTTCAGTTAAAACGCGTATGCGATCATTGCTCAGAAAGTTGCCCATTTGCTCGACGAAGCGGTAAGGAATGAGATGGCCGTCCATCTTGAATCGTGCGGCACCGTTCGCGACAATCTTTAAATCCGGCTCCAGTTGAGCAACCTGATCGCGATCGATCAGATCCGCTTCAAGGCCATATTCCAGCGCCAAACCAGCCAGGTATGCACAGTCTTTTTTACCTTTTTCGGAATTGAACATCATCAGCAGGCCACTGTTCTCGAACCCAAATTCGAATTCCGGCAAGCCGGCAATTTCCTGATAGAGGCGATAGCTTTCCTGATTCAATTCCAATAGAATTGGCAGCGACCGCTCCATTCGTTCGCGGCTGCAGGCTTTGCGAAAATTCCAAAGCCAGCTGAATAAATCACGACTGAGACGTGGCTTGATATAAAAGGGACTTTCCGGATTAAACATCCATCGCAAGCCTTTTGCAATGACACCTGGCGTTGCAAGCGGTACGAAATAGCGCGGCCCAACCAGACCTGCATTGCCATATGAACTCCCGGAGCCTAGCTGTCCTTTATCCACTAAAGTGACTTTCGCACCATGCTGCCAGGCAAAGTAGGCAACGCTCAGTCCTACCGCTCCACCGCCGATTATCAGTACATCGCTGTGATTCTCATTCATTGCTTCTTGTCCTGCCTAAGCTGCGATATTGTAGTAACTGATGTTTCTTAAGAATGTCGAATACGTCCTTGAGCGGAAGCGCCTTGCGTGTGCCGCGATGCCCGCTCATGTCTTCAGCGGCAAATAGTGAGTGGTAAATGGCTTCTTCTGTGGCTTCAATGGCAGAAATGAAAATCGGGGACAATTGATCGTCGCGGAGAATCGAAATGCTCTGCTTTGGGGCACTCGTGCGATACGGATAGCGCACAGCTTCTGCCGTTGAGAAAGCAATCACGTAGTCGCCGCTGCCATGCGTTGTAATGCCCCCACTACGAACCAGTCCATAGACAGCACGCCGGGCCAGCCGGCGCAACTGACGCGCATCTAACGGCGCATCAGTCGCCACGATGATCATGCAGGAGCCATCATGTATCGCTTCGAGTTTCTCTTTCAGGTAGTATTGGCCAAGTGCTTCGCCAATCGGCGCGCCATTGATTTTCAGAACACCACCGAAATTTGTCTGGACCAATACGCCAACTGTATAGCCACCCATCTCTTTTGGAAGTTGCCGCGACGAGTTGCCAATACCGCCTTTGAAGCCAAAGCAGACGGTACCGGTACCTGCGCCGACATTTCCTTCAGCCGGTGGTTTTGACGATGCATCGTTGATTGCCTGCACGACATGTGCTTCGGTTACAAATCGCTCCCGAATATTGTTCAGGTAGCCATCGTTTGTTTCACCAACCAGAGGATTTACCGAGCGCACTTGTTCGTTTCCAGGCAGAGCCAGGGTGTACGATATCAGGGCGTTTGCTGCAGTTGGTACCGCCAACGTATTTGTCAGCACAATCGGCGTTTCGAGGTTACCCAATTCGTTGACCTGGGTTGAACCGGCCAGCTTGCCAAATCCATTGGCAACGTGAATCGCAGCCGGCACTTTGTCCTGAAAAATATTGCCGCCATGTGCTAGAATGGCTGTTACCCCGGTCCGGCAGTCTTTGCCTTCTATCAAGGTCACCTGCCCAACCATCACACCGGCAACATCGGTAATGCTATTCTGCTCCCCAACGGGCATAATGCCAACCTTCAATTGACGCCAATCAGGTTGCGCTGTCGCTTGCGCTGCTAACATACAGGCAAGAGAGACGTATATCGGGTAATTCAGGAATCGAGACATAGGGATTTGGTGAATTGGTTAAATGGTTGATCGATGAACGGTCAACGGTCAACGGTCAACGGTCAACGGTCAACGGTCAACGGTCAACGGTCAACAAATGCTTCGATGTTTCGATCTTCAATCTTCAATCTTCAATCTTCAATCTTCAATCTTCAATGCATTATTGCATTTCCGCCACGACGTCCAGCAGTTTGTCGATTTCAGCGGTGGTATTATAATGAGCGGCCCCAACACGGAGCATGCCGCCGCTCTCTGTTAAACCAAGATGATCGATGACCTCCACCGCATAGTAGTCGCCATGCCAGACGTAGATATTCTCCGCAGCGAGTGCACGGGACAGCGTTTCCGGTGATACACCGGATTTGGTGAAGGATACCGTCGGCACCCGTTCATCCATGCGATCCGGATCGGTGATACCGTGGACTGTAACACCAGGGATCTCCACCAGACCTTTGATCAAATGCCAGCTCAAGGTCTTTTCATAATCCTTCACTGCCAGCATGGCTGCCCGCAAATTGCCGGCTCGACCGGACAATCCCTTTAATTGATCGCGATATTCATCGGCTACCGTCTCTCCCACCGCTGCCAGGTATTCCAGGGCACCGAGGGTGCCGGCCTGCCCCTCATGTGATTGCGTTCCGGTTTCAAACTTTCCGGGCAATGCGGCGCCGGCGGGACGAACCCGATAGGCATACAGCTTTTCCAGCAAGTCACTGCGCCCCCATAACACGCCCTGGTGTGGACCAAAAAACTTATACACTGAGCAGGCAAGGAAATCGCAGCCAATATCTTGTACATCTGTCGGGCTATGCGGCACATACTGCACCGCATCGATGTACATCAATGCCCCGGCGTCATGCGCCATCTCAGTAATCTTCTTTACATCGTTAATGGTCCCAATAGCATTGCTGGCATAATTGACGGCAACCAGCCGCACTTTGTCAGAAAGCAGATCTGCCAGGTTGTTTAAATCAAACTGATACGATTCGGTATTGAAGGGCAGCCACTTGACGGTGATATCCATGTCTTTAGCGGCCTGCATCCAGGGGGCAACATTGGCGTCATGATCCATACGTGAGAGAATGATCTCATCACCGGGCTTAAACCAGCGGATTATCGAGCGGGACATGGCAAAGGTCAACGTCGTCATGTTGGCGCCGAAAATAATGTCGTTCAGAGAGGGGGCATTCAGCAAATCGGCCATCGCCTGATGCGCTTCATCGAGAATGGCATCAGATTCTACAGAAGTACGGAAGTCACCGCCATGGTTGGCATTGCAGCGGATCATGTAATTGGTGATGCGATCGAGCACCTGCTTCGGCACCTGCGTGCCTGCCGGGTTATCCAAATATACGCGCGGCACACCATCGTCTTCAAGGGCCAGTGCCGGAAATTGAGAGCGGATTTTTTCGATGTTGAGGGGCATTTGAGGACCTTTACTTTAATGCAAAATCTTGACTTAATCTGGCAAATATATCCCCCCTATATCTCCCCCCGGGGGGAGATATAGGGGGGATTTGCTAGCCGAACGGAACTTTCGTCAGTCTATAGAAAATGCAAATACGAAATCACGATATACAGAATCGATGAAATACCGGCTGCCATCAAGGCCATTGGCAGCTGCGTCAAAACGTGATCCATCAGGTCAGCGCCGCAGGCCATTGCTGACAAAATAGTTGTATCGGAAATTGGCGAACATTGATCGCCAAAAACAGCACCGCCGAGGATTGCGCCAAAATTAAGCGTAAAATAAAATGCATCCGGACTGATGGTATAGGCAAGCGGCAAGGCGATCGGATACATCACTGCATACGTTCCCCAGGAAGAGCCGATCGAAAATGAAATCAGCATACAGATAAACATCAACACGCCCGGCAACACGTAGGGGACTTTCTGCAGGAAGCCGGCGGTTACCTCGATCACATACTGCGAGGTTCCAAGCGATTCCGATACCGTTGCAAGCGTGACTGCAAGCCCCAGAATAATGGCGCCAACTGTAACACCTTTAATACCGTCGACCAGGCCATCGAAGACGTCATCCAGGCTCATACCGCGCAGACGAGTCACCAGCATGGAACTGACCACCGACATACCAAAGGCCACGAAAATCATAGGATCCTGACCGAAGAGCAAAGGAATAATGGAGAAGCCCAGCAGAACGCCGATCGGCACCAGGAAATCAATCATAGCGGGTTCATAGCCTTCCGGCACCCGGGTTGTATTGAGCTCTTTGGCGATCATCGGTTGCGCATCATCAGCATCCAGCTTGCCGCTGGTCTTGGCGCGCTCAATCGCCTTGCGCATTTTCCTGCCCATAAATGGCATCTTGTCGAGCGCAAAGAGAAGGGTAAATGTCACCGCAATCCAGCCATAGAAATTGAAGGGGATCGCTTTGAAGAACCAGCTAATGGCTTCTTCCGGCGTACTGACGATCGCCGCCAGCGAGGGCAGGGCGATCAAGCCACCGATGTAGGCCGGCCAGGCATTAAAAGGAATTACTGTGGCAATCGGCGAGGCGGTAGAGTCGACAATGTAGGCCAGCTCTTCGTGCGACACCTTCTCGCGATCAGCAACCGGCTTTACGGTGGTGCCGGTGAGTACGGTACTGATGGTACCGCCCTGGTGAAAGATGACCCCCATAATCCAGGTAAAGAGCTTCGCTGAACGCCGCGAGTCGACATAGTTGCCGGCAACATAGTTCGCAAAATAATGGGCGCCGCCATTTTTATTCCACATCCCGATCAGACCGCCGAGCGCCCAAAGGTAGACCAACAGAATCTGGGCGTATTTGGTACTGCCCAGGCTGGGAATCAAATAGGCATCGATAATATTGTACTGCCCGGTGATGACGCCACCAAGCAGCACACCGACAAAGAGTGCAAGAATAACATTGCGCGAATAAAAGCAGATAAAGAGGGTGGCAAGGGCCGGTACCAATGAAAGGAAACCAAAATGGGCGCTTCCGGCAGCATCTTCCTGCAGTGGCATACCAAACACACTAAAGGCCAGCAAGAGCATCAATATCAACAACCAGGTTGAGTACGGTCGGATCAATTTCATTGGAAAGAACCCCGGGATTGGCTGGCCGGCAGCTGGCCTCACTTACCTTAAAGAGCGCATATCGCTGCCTGCATGAGTAGTACGGCTAAGAACGATTGGCTCTAAGTTAATTTGAATTAAGGAAATATCAAAGGTAGGGCAAGAAAAGATCAGGAGGACAACATGTTTGAATCTTCATCCTGGCGCTCAACAGATTTGATGATTTCAATCAGCGCCTGCTTGTTGAGATTTAGTAAATGTGCGCGCTTCAAAAAAGCCGGTAAATCGTCTTCGATGAAGGCATTCATTTCCCGTTGGAGAAGGCGCTTGCGGGCATCTACCCGAACGAACATGCCAAGTCCGCGTCTTTTTTCAATCAGGTTTTCTTCGAGTAAAATACGAGTGGCTTTGAGGACGGTTTGATGATTCACGGCATTGCTTGCAGAAATTTGACGTACAGAGGGCATGGCCTCGCCACCCAACAGATTCATGGAAATAATGTCTTCTTTGATGCGGCGTACCAATTGTAGATAAAGCGGCGATTTATCATTAAAGGCCATCTTCATATCCATTTCCCTATGCTTGCGGTGATCATTCTTTCAACAGCAAAGATGTACTCTACGGCAACATATGCGGTGATTTTCTGAGACTTACTCCGGTAAAGCAGAATAAGTGTACTAACGGCGCTTGGAGATTGTCGGTAATAGCTCACAATTTTGGGGATAACAGTTTTTATTGAGATTGGAGAGTAGAGATTGAGGATTAGAAAAATGTAGACGACTGGCGGTTTGCAGCCAATGCTATAGAGCCGAGGGCTTGTTGAGCAGCTCTACTGCCCAACATTCTGCGATTATATAAGGAAACCAGGGAGTGCGGCAGAGCCACACACCAGATTTGTCATTTCGTCAAAGTAATTCGCTGCACCAATGAACGCTGCGCAGTTTCCATTCGCACAAAATAGATACCGCTTTCCAGGTGATGCGCGTCGAATGCCTGCCGGTGAATACCGGCTGGCAACACATCATCTACCAGCGTCGCCACTTGCTGACCAAGGCTATTGTAAACCACAATCTTCACCTGCATCGAGGCATTTAATCCAAACCGAATCGTTGTTTGCGGGTTAAACGGATTGGGATAATTGCTATATAGTTCGACCTTGCCTGGTAGAATATCTTCACCTGCTGCATCACCGATACCGGTGACGCCCGACTCCCCCATTGGCGGCGGGTTGTTATCAGTATCAACAGTCATAGGCCCGGTATAGCTGGCCTTTACCCAGGCTTTTTGGCCACCGTTACTGCTATTGCTGTTCCGCACCTTGATGGTCAGCCAGCTGTCAGACGATGGTGTATAGTTAATAGTCACAGTCCCGGCATTGCTGGCTGTCGCGACGTTTTGCCCATCATGATACACTGTAGCGGTCAGGCTTTCGGCACTGTTTTCCGGATATACATCCACCGTAACGGTGCGTCCCGCTGCAGCAAAAATGCTACCGGCAGTGCGCTCGTCAATCGATCCGACGGGAATTGCCCCGCCCTGTAAGAGAGATGATGGATGACTATCACCGAGGTCATCAGCCAATTCCCATTCCTGGGTGGTCGGAATTTCTGCCGGGCTGAATCCACCACCGATACCAGCCGGTCCCCAGATCGTGTAACCGCGACGGATATTGCTGCCATCACAGGGTGGTGTCCAGATTTGTACCCAGCCGCTGCTATTTACCCAAATATCATTCGAGTTGGCGCCGGAATAGTCATGCAGTTGCGTTCCCGGCGCAAAATCGGTAGGAATCCAGGTCCCTTGCCAATTGCTCCAGCTGTCATTCGCCCCAACAATCGCTTTGCCGCTCCGTTCAATGATCAGGTGATCACCGGATTGATGCCGCACCTTATAGGCCCCGGCCTTGAATTCCAGCTTTTGATGGGCCCAGATAATATTGGTAATTGCATCGCGAATGGGGAGATCACTTGTATTGGTCGGCTCGTGCGTAAAGCGTTTGCCGGTTCCGCCCACGTCAAAGACATCTTCAAAGAAGACCTGTGGCGAACCATCCACCGCAAATGCAATTGCGTAAGCCATCTCCAGGCGCGGGTCAAAGGGATCGATATGGCCGCCGCCAAGCTCGTTTCCGCCATCCCAGCCGATATAATTGCCGGCCGCGTTGAGGATCGGCCGAAAAGTGTCATGATTATTTACGAAAGGCACCGTGCGTGTGCGATTGGTCTGCTGAAAGCCGGGAAGGCTACCGAGATCATATCCGCCGCCGCTGCTGATAACGTTTTTCAATTCCTGGCGCAAGCTAAAGTCAAAAGTACCGGAACGATTCTGCACGGCATTGGCCCAATTATCCAACTCGGACATGCTGCCGACATATTCCCCAACAGCGAACATTTCGCTGCCTCCCGAAGCCCAGTCAGCGCCGTACTGTAAGTTCCACAAAACGTCCTCAGCAAGCCATTCCGGATAATGCTTCACGGCATCCATCCGCACACCATCAAAACCGGTCTGCTTCTTCAACCAAATCAACCAATTCCGGGCGCCATTGCGCATATAGTCAGCAGATTGGGCAGGATTATAGCTAGCGTTCGAACTGAGCCCAATGGCATTTGTGTAGTAGCAAATGTCCGGCCCAAACAACTCCTGCGCCCAGTTGCCGCTGTTGGTGTTATGATCACCGTTGGGATGAAAATTGTGATGGTTCTTGGACCAGCGGCCTTCCAGCGATGAATTATCCACACCGCTTAATTCCGGTGTCGACCAGGACGCATAGCGAAAGTTCTTCCAGGGATTATCCGGGGCAGCGGGATCCTGGGTACCGGCGCCGTTGGTATGATTCAACACCAAATCAAAGATCACTTCGATACCATTGGCGTGCATCACCGCAACCATGCGCAATAGCTCATCTTTTGTGCCAAGCCGGGTTGGCAAGGTGGCGTTTTGATATTTATCGCCAAGATCGTAATGATCATATACCCCATAACCGACATCGTTTAATCCGGCAAACGCTTTCGAAACCGGTGGAATCCAAACCGCATCTATGCCCATATCGCGCAGCCGCGGCGCCAATTCTACCAAGTAATTATACCAGCCATTGGGAAAGTTGTCGTTCTCATAATCCCACCAATAGGCTTGTAAAACCACCTTCCCGTTCCAGGGATTTTGCGCCTGAGCCGGTACAAACAGGCCCAGCAAAAGTGCAGAAACCAGTATTCTCATTAGCCATGTTTTCATAAGGTCCCCCTGACTAGTAAAATCCAAATTCCAACAAGAAAAAATCCAAATTCCAGCAAGAAAAAATCCAAATTCCATCGCGACGAATTCCGAAGAGATAGTGATTCCGGTACCTCCTTCAAGTCCAAAAAGAGACTAACGGTTTTGTCGGAAGAATGCCATGTATGTTGAGTCTAAATGTTTGCAAAGGTTTCGGTGTCGGGCTAAAGCGTCACTCGAGAGCACGTTACTGCTATGTAGGGCATCGGTTGGGTAAATCCAAGAAAAAGGATTTTTTAGCATATTTATGCAAAATCATGCGTCTGATTTCGGTATCAGGCTAAAAACAACCTTTACGATCAGCAGAAAAGGGAAGGCGCCATGCAGGAAGAGATCAAAGATATCGATTGGGCGAGAGAGGGTGCCGGCCATTAACATCCTGGTTTTTTCGAAAAGATGTGGCTCCGGTTGAAATGGCGCCAAACCGAGCACCATCGAAAATACCAGCACCAGCATCCAGGGGAGTTTATCGATCCATTTTTGGAGGGTAGCGATCATTTGAGTTATTTTCATGCATTAAAAGAAAATCCCCCCTTTATTTCCCCCTGGGGGGAAATAAAGGGGGGATTAAAGCACCTTCAAATCCGAAGCCTATAACGCCGCAACCACCTTCTCAAGAATATCGCGGGCCTCATTGGCAACAGCATTAATATTGGGATCATTCAGGGAACCTATCGAAGCCAGCGGATCAATTGCCGCAACGTTAACCTTTCCGTTGTCCGCTTCCTGAACCACCACATTGCAGGGCAACATCAGACCAATTAGCGCCTCAGATTGGATGGCGCGATGCGCAAAGTTGGGATTACAGGCACCCAGTATGCGGTAGTTGCGGAAATCGATATCCAGCTTTTCCCGAAAGGTGCTTTTCATATCCAGTTCGGTGACAATGCCAAACCCCTGCGCCTTTAATGCACCGGTGACATGTTCGATCGCATCGTCAAATCCGAGTTCAAGATCCTTGGAAAAACAAAATGACATGCGGTGCCTCTTAAGATTTATTCAGTTTTTTTCGCAGGTCTTTCAGGCGATCCATGTTGTCATCAAAGCCATCAAGCGGACCTTCCAGTTCTTTGTCCTTTACGCGATTCCGGCTGAGCGTATATGCTTCGTTTGCCAGTTCTCTCGCTGCATCGGTATCGCCTTTCTGCGCCAGTGCCTCGGCAATCCAGTATTTGCACTCCACTTCGTATCCAACTGAGCGATAAGGCGCGTCGTCAAGCCGGCTGAGCACCTCGCGGAAATCGCGTTCCACTTCGTCCCAGCGGTTCAATTTGGCCATCAACCGACCGCGAAGATAGATGGCGGAAACAATCTGAACTTGTGGCGGCTCCAGAAAAGTTTCCAGCAGCTGTAGCGCTTCGTCGTATCTCTCATAGTCATAGAGGGCGATGACCAAACCGATAGTTGCTTCCGGCTTGCTGTAGCGGCCATGATCAATCGCAAACTGAATTTGCTTCAGGCCCAGGTCACGCTTGTCGCGCATCCAGAAAGCGACCACCTTGATAAACTTGGATTTAGCAGTTCGCCAATAATGATAAGATCCCAGTCCCAGATAGACATCATACAGTGTCGGATCTTTATCGAGGGCTTTCTCAAAATTACCAACCCCTTTACGGCCATCCATGTAGGCACCGATCCAGTTAAACTTGCGGAAGCGGTAAAAACCACGATACCCATATGAGGCGCCAACATAGAAATTCAGCCAGGGATCATCCTTGTTTTCATCGAGCAAGGCATTTCCCTTGTCGATGGCAGTCTGAATATCTGTTTCCAATTTTTCTGACATGGTGTTGAAGCGGTAGGAGCTCATCCAACCCTGGTAGATAGCGGCGCGGTAAAAATAGGGTGCGGGATGATCGGGGAATTCTTTCTGCAGGCTGTCGAACAGCGCCAGTCCTTCTTGATATCGATCCTGATAAACCAGCGAAATGCCCATGGCCAGAGGGCCATCAAATTGTGCGTCTGCCGGCGCGATTTCACCTGATGCAACCTTCGGCAATTCGTCTCCGGAAAAAGCCGGTAATGAGGTCAAAAGCATCAATACAAGCGCCGCTCCGGCAAATCGACTTATTTTGTCAAAGATAGTGTCCATAACGTAACGTCTTCACCTTTTAATACGTGAAATTTTTCATGACCATGCCCTCCGAATATAACCAATCATCGGCGCATTACGAAAATGAATAATCATTTCCTAACTTCTTGGATGCATAGGTCGGTAAAGGGGTTACGATAAAAGATGGGGAGAGTTCCGGGAGACTCGCGCAAGCTTGCCGTCAACTCGCTTCGCTCGAGTTACATCCCCTGTTTCCCCCTTCGAAGGATCAAGGGGGATGTAACGCGAACGCTAGTGAGCTGACAGCGCGTAGCGCTTGACGGGCCGCAGGCCCTAACGCGAAAAGAGTGAGCCTAGCCTACTTCATCAAGACCATTTTGCGAACCGCAGTATGGCCAGCCGTTTCAAGTTTGGCGATATACACACCACTGGAAAGATTTGCCGGTTCCCAGCGCACATTGTGATTACCGGCTGGTACGATATCATTAATAAGCACGGCGATTTCTTGTCCCAACAGGTTATACACTGAAATCTTCACTTGCTGACGACTCGGCAAGCTGTAAATGATGCTTGTCGATGGATTAAAGGGATTTGGATAATTGCCAACCAGAAGCGGTGATTCCGGCAGAATATCAGGATTTTCTGTCACAGCAACATCGGTCAGGTAATGCTGCATCAATGTACGCAGGGCGTCAGGCATGTTTTGTGGCGCCGCATTGCCGGCCTGATCCGTGGAGTTAATCCCGTGACAAGACGTGCAAACACGAATTTCGCCGGGAGCAAACGTGACCCAGTAACGTTCCCGCACAACACCTTCACCGGCTTCATCCGTCAACTGCCAGGTCATCGCGCGGTTTGCCGGTACAAATGCGGCAAAGGAGCCGTCATCTGAAATTTTCACACTGCCGCTGGGACCATCCGGGTTTTCCGGATTGAGATTGCCATCGTCGTGCATGGGCTGAGCCAAAACCCGGCGGCCACTTGTGTAGCTGGCGTAGCTGCGAATCTGGTCGCCCTGGAAAAGCTGCAAATGCGCAACATCATAAATCTGTCCGCTGTTGCCGGTGGTTTGCGTAGCAGATCCGGCAACCCGTAAATTAAATGGCTGCTGGCGATCGGCGCCGTCGCGGGTGGTTATATTGCGGCTGATAATCAATGCCAAATCATTCTGCTCCATATATGCTTGCAAGGCGGCCACATCGACGCCTTCTTCATCCATCACCTGCTGTTCCGGCAGCGGCAAGGTCGAGGTGGTTGCTTGCGGGCGTGTTCTTGCAACCACTTCAACCGGCGAGAATTCCCACATGGCTATAGAATCAGCATAGGTCACCATCACATCCGGATCCCAAAAATTGACGGCCTTATAGATGCCATCTGTCAGGTACGCATCAGCGGCAGAATAGTCACCGGACTGAACAAGGGTTTTCAGGCGAAATTTGAAAGGAGAGCGCGGAAAGCTGCGATCGCCGAGATTGGCCACGGCGCCGGTATAGCTGGTATGAGCAGCAATCAGCGATCCATCCGACAGCGGCAAGGGATGACGATAATGACCATCATCGAAACCCGGCTGTGTAATATGGGTAACGTAGATATCATCCGGATTCACATTTGGTGCACCATTCAGCATCACGATATTGCCGGAGGTAAAATGAAAGAATGTCGGGGCATCTACACCATAGTAATTACCGGGCGTGGTTTGTGATTCCCGAACCTGGAAGAGGTTACGAATGCTATTGGCGTTGGTCCGTCCACTATTCCCGGCAATAAATTCCTGTAAATCGGGATCATCATTTCTGGCGCGATTGAAATAGTTCGACAATTCATGTCGCCCGATGTGATTCAGCACTTCTTCGTTTGTACCATCCTGGTTCATTTGCCAGGGGAAAAACAATTCCATGGTATGACCATTAAGATTGCTTCCGCTTCCGGGGGTTCGTGGCTCCGGGTATACCTCTTCGACGCTGGTTGTAGCAGTTGAGGTTGCACTTTCGTCGGTCCAGTTATAAGCACCATATACAGCGCCGTCGTAATTCTGTTGATCGCGCTGCAGGTGATCCCAGCGCACGGAAATAATCCGGCCAAAGCTATCTATGGATGGATCAAAACTGCCGGAGGGAGAATGGGTAAGCAACTTCAGTTCGCCGCTCAAAGGCTCAAGCGAGTACAGGCCGGTCACTGTTTCAACCGATTCATACTCATCCAATTGTGGATAGAGATGACGTTCACCGTTGCGTGGGCGATCAGAGGTAAAAATAATCTGATCGTCGCTGCCGTAAATAGGGCTGATATTATTGTATTCTTCCGGCTGATTGGCAACGCGGGTAATCACAGCTGTTTCACCTTGACCAAGACCGGTAACTTCATAAATCTGCCAGTAGTAATTAATATGCTGATATTGGGTTTCAGTGGCGCCAATAACCATGCTGAAAACAGCTTTTTCACCATCCCAATGCACATGCGGATCACGAACCGCAATACTATTGCTTCCCTGGAAACCGCTATTGCCGTATCCGGCTTCTTCCGTGAGGTTGCGCAGGGTGCCATCCGTATAGCGAATATAGAGGTCGCCACCACGACCGCAGTTTCCAACGCGCCCAATGTGATTGCCAAAAGTCTGGGTAATGCGCATCCAGTCATGGGGAATTGGCAATTGGGTAACAAACATGACCGGGTTTGGTAGACTAGGGGTTTGCGCCGCCAGCGGCAGCATGGCGACAAACAACAATAGAAAAAATATGCAAGCTATTCGTTGCAATATATATCTCATCCATCTCTCCTTTGCATTCTCATGACGTTCTTATGGCCATATATGAACAATATGTGTGCCATCAGTTAATATCAATTACCGGAAGCGACGATGATACCCCATTTTTGCCGAAAAGCGGTAAAAAATTGCAGCGAAAATGACCACTTTGGGGCATTTTTTTCGCCTGACTATGTGCCGATATTCTAATATTATTGTGTATTCCCTTTGATCAAGGACGATTACTTATGATGATCTGTGAAAAATCGACTCACATTTCCACACTATCGGCATCTCCATTCATTTCGAGGAGCTGCCGATTAACGGCCTGCAGCCGCACTATTTTGCATCGATATACATTTTGCCTAATGTGGCAGGGCATACGGAAATGACGGAACGATTTCTGCAGTTTAAACAGTAAAGACAAACAGTGCGTGCCAGCCTGTTTGCTGTTTTATCAAACGCCAAAAACCATTTGAGATTTTGCACATGTGTGCCGGGAGCTAAAATGTCTATACCCAAGACCCTTGTCGGCGTATGCCTTGCTATCTTTTTGAGTCTACCGCTCAGCGCCGATGATATCCTGTCGGATCAAGTCACGATACAGATTGATCAGAAACGTCAGGGAAAAATCATCAAATCCATATGCCGCGCATTGAGTGAAGAATACCTCGATCCAAAAATTGCGAGCGACATCTGCACTTTCCTGGAAAACAAACTTGCCGACGGCGGCTATGATACCCATATCAGCGCAGCAGATTTCGCTGCAAGTTTAACCGCCGACCTGCAGCGTTTGAGCAACGACCGCCATCTGCGGGTAACCTTTAATCAGGATCGGCGAACACGCATCACCAGCCAGGGACGAATTGAAGAAGCACAGCGGCAACGACGAGAGCGCGAACGCTATATCAATTACGGATTTCACAAGATGGAGCGCCTGGCAGGCAATATCGGCTATATCAAAATTGTGGAATTTGCCAAAGAGCGCGCGGGCTGGCAAACCGCCGGTGCAGTAATGAGCTTTCTTTCCAATTCCGACGCTATCATCATTGACCTGCGTAATAACAATGGCGGCTCCCCGCGTATGGTTCAGCGCGTTCTCAGCTACTTCTTTGATGAAACCCCGCGCCACCTGATCAATCACAGCTTTCGCGATGTTGCAGATTTGCAGGAATTCTGGACCTTGAGTGAACTGCCCGGCAAGCGCCTTACAGAAACCCCACTCTACGTACTTACCAACCAGCTTACCTTCTCGGCAGCGGAGGAATTCGTTTATTGCCTGAAACGCTTTTCGCGGGCAACGATTGTCGGTGAAACGACCGGTGGTGGGGCGCATATCGGCAGCCATGACTTAATTGATGCGCATTTTGGCATTTTTATTCCTTACGGCAAGGTGTCGGATCCGCTGACCGGAGAGAACTGGGAAGGCAAAGGCATTTCGCCGGATGTGGCAGCAACCAGCGAGGCCGCTCTCAATACTGCGCATCAGCTGGCATTAGAGAATTTACTTTCGGGAAACAGCTCTCAATTTGATGAAAACCGGCGTTGGGCACTGGAGGCGCTGGACTCGGAAATACCGCTGGAGATGATGGACAGCACCTTGCTGTCAATGCTACCAGGTGAATATCAACAGCACAATGTCGTGTTCGATAACGGCAGGCTATATTTTCAGCCACGCGGCGCGGCACGCTTCGAAATGATTCCGGTAAAGAACAATCAATTCTTTCTGCGCGATATTGAATCCGTCAAATTGCAGTTCCGGCAGGATCAGGCAAAGGATGGCGTGGAAATGATCAATCTAAATGTGAATGGCAGGATTGAGCGGTTTTGGAAGCAATAGGCCGCTGTCGCGGCAATATCCAAATTCCAACACAAAAAATTCCAAAATCCCGTATTTTGTATCGGACACATTGAAAAATCTTGTAAAAGACTCGCCTTGTCATGCCCGAATGTTGTTATCGGGCATCCATCTTACTCAGATTAAAAGGATTCCAGCTAAAAGCCTGTGGGAATGACGCTGCAATATCCATCCTTTGGAATTTTTTGTGTTGGAATTTGGAAATTATAAGTCCGACGGCTTCACATTACTTTCTTCACCGGTCGCAAGGTTTTTCACACGCACTTCGCCTTTTGCCCATTCATCCGGCGCCAGCAAAATGACCCGCGCTGCCCCGGTGCGATCAGCCTGCTTGAAAACCGCCTTTAACTTGCGGCCATCGAGAATAAGATCTACAGAACGTCCCGAAGCGCGGAGATCGCGGGCAATGCCAATAGCGGATTCACGCAGCGATTCATCATAAGGATATACCACGTCATCCAACTGAGAATCAAGATCCGGTATCAATCCTTTTTCCTTCAGCACTTCCAAAATAACCACGTCACCAAAACCAAAGCCACACATGGGGATATCCTTGCCGCCGAAGGTTGATAGCAGGTGATCATAACGGCCACCACCGAGAATTGCCCGCAGGCTCACACCTTTGTAAAAGGCCTCAAAAACGGTCCCGGTATAGTAAGCGAGTCCACGAACAATCGATGCATCAAACGCCAGCCAGTCCGCATAACCATAACTTGCCGCCAGCGAAAACAGTTCACGCAGCTCCTGGACAACCGGCGCTTCCGATCCTAAACGATTCTCTAAATCATCGAGGGAAGAAATATTGCGGATATCTGTGATTTGAGCGATGGCATCGTCATCAAGCTCCAGCGCCTTGAGATCATTTTCGATGGCATCAAGCGGCACTTTCTCCAGCTTATCAATCAGGATGCAGACTTTTTCGAAACGATCTCCGGTCACGCCAAGATTATCAAGTATCGTTTGAATCACTTTGCGATTGGAGATCTTAATCATAATATCGTCTGCGCTCAAACCGACTCGCTGAAAAAAGGTCGTTAATGCGGCCAGCAGTTCCGCTTCCGCGGTGACACCGGCAGTACCGATAATGTCCATATTCCATTGGTAGTGCTCACGCTTGCGGCCGCGGCTCATGCGCTCGTAGCGCCAGCATTGCGGAATGCTGAACCAGCGCACCGGCAGAGCCAGGGAACCACTTTTTTGCAGGATCAAGCGAGCAAGTGACGGAGTCATTTCCGGACGCAGAGCAACGCGGCGGCCACCTTTGTCTTCGAAATTATAGAGCTGATCAGTAATTTCCTCACCGGCTTTGCGCACGTACAATTCTTCCGATTCGAGAACCGGGGTATCATATTCTTCGAAATTGAAGAGGCGGGCTGTTTCACGAAAGTGCGAAAACAGCCAGTTACGCAAACGAAGGTCTTCCGGAAAAAAATCCCTGGTTCCTTTAACAGGTGTTATTTTCATCTATCTGTTTCCTTATATAATCAAATCAAAATCGCCTTCGATGACCCGCTCGAAGCGTCCGGTGCGCCAGTTGCGCACGCTGTCACGGACCAGCGGCGATGGCTCTTCCCGATAGCGACGCACAATGGTCATTTTGTCGTCTTTTTCCAATTCATCAAAAACTGCCTGACATTGTTTGTAGAGCGCGCCCTGTTCATTTCCAGCCGGTTCTTCAGGTTGCGGCACCACTTCTACCATGGCTTTGATCCGCTTGAATGACTTCGCCTGCTTGGGCACCTCAAATACGTGTAGTCCAATCTCATGCTTAAGAATCGCAAATGCAGCATAACCGCTCACCGCCATGACCAGCTTGTAGGGGGCATGGGCGGAGCCATTGCTTTCAAACAACACCTTATGACGCATACGCCGCTTGCGAGCCCATCCCTGATACATGCTGCCAATCCGCGCAGCGAAATCATCGCTTTCGCGACTGTCAGCAGCTGAGTCGTGGCGTGCCTCGATGCGAATGAAGGCATCATGCGGCTCATTCTCCACCAGACCGCGACAGGCGGCATCCAAAAGATACAGCTGATGTGCAAGCTGTGAAACCAGCTTCACCGAATAGTTCTTGCGATCGCCCTGTGGTCCAACCAGGCGTTCCAGCAGCCGTGTCGCCGTGCTAAATCCAGCCTCGATGCGATCCATATACTCGGCAATGCCGAGAATGCGAAAACGGTCCGGCGAATGCCAGAAATCCGGGTTTGCGGTATGCGCTAGTGCGCCGTCTTTCTGAACCTGCCAATCGTCGCTCTTCACATATTCCGTTAATTCACTGTATTTTTCCTGCAGGAAGTGTACCGACTCGGCATTTGCCTGCGGATCAATAATGAGCATCTCGACCCGCAGGTCTTCGGTTGCTTGTTCATCAATTATTTCACTTTCAGCGGGCACGCCATTGGTATCCGGATCGCCTCCGTCCGGATCGATAAATTCAACCTCAATTTGCTTGCCATTGCTCCGCACGAACAAGAACTGATCCCCTTCCGGGAACTGATGGTTCACAATTGTCAGCGCCAGCGGCGAAAGCAAGTAGCGCTCAATCGCCCGTTTCAGCGGACGCGCGCCAAGATCAGCCGTAAATCCTTTATCAAGCAAAAATTCTATTGCCGATTCATGCCATTCAACAGCCCAGGTGCGATTTCGCAATCCGCGCCGTTGAAGCACATCGCTCAGATCTTTCTTGAGGATATTGCGCATGACGGTACGGCTAAGCGGATGAAACACAACCACCCGATCGATCCGATTGATAAATTCCTTGCGAAATTCCTTTTCGATCGCCTTGGTCACGCTACCCGACTCGAAGCCCCCTTCACCGCTGTTAAATCCAATGCCTGCACCACGGGGAATCAGCCCGCCCAAATTAGAGGTCATAATGATGATGCTGTGGCGAAAATCTGCGGTATTCCCTCGGCGATCCGTCAGGCGGCCATCATCAAAAACCTGCAGGAAGAGGTCCCAAACATAGGGATTGGCCTTTTCAAATTCATCCAGCAATATTACCGAGAAGGGTTGTTTGCGAATCAGGTTTACCAACGCCTGATTTTTGGACTGTTGATCAGATTCACCGATGATGCGGTCCAGCGAATCACGATTCTGGAATTCGCTCATATCCAGCCGAATCATCCGCTGCGGGGAACCGAAGAGATATTCAGCCAGGGCCTTGGCCATTTCCGTTTTCCCGGTACCGGTTGGTCCGGCAAACAGGAATACACCCGCCGGGCGGGTCGGATCGGTTAAGCCCGCCTTGATCATGGCAATGCGCTCGACGAGCACGTCAATCGCCTCTTGCTGTCCCATCACTTGCTTCTGAAAAAACTGGCGAAGCGCCGAAAGGTCGAGGCCTTCGCGATCATCCAATATGCTATGCGGCAAACCGGTCAAACGGGAAAGCGTAATCAGCATATCATCCAGCGAAATCTGCGTGCCATCCGTTTCTTTACCGCTGATCAATCGTTTCCAGGTCAACTCCAGAAAACTCAGGAGATTGCCGGGCGCAGCTTTGTCGCCAAGATACTGCTGGGTTAGCTGAAATGCTTCCTGAAGGGTATCGTCCTTAATAATAGGGCGCTTGCTCTCAGTAATCTCGCGGACCCATTCGCGGGTCAGCGAGAGCGTTTGATCCTGCACCAGCGGATATATCCGCAAACCGTCAAGCGCGGTTTTGATGCGGCTGTTGTGCTGCACCAGCTTTTCATAGGCTGTTGGACGGGTCTCGCCAAGAATGGTAATCGTGCCGTTCTCCAGAAAGGGGAAAATCATATCCAACACCGCAGTGGGGCTGGAGCGATGCGATCCGGCCCACATCATTTCGTGGAAATTAGGAATGATCCAGAGAATTCTACGTTTGCCGCTGATCTTGCGCACCAATTGCTGAATGCGATCTTCCAACTGACCGATATAGACTTGCCCGGCCAAAATATCTACGGCACCTGCTTCGAAAATTGTCCAGCCTTTTTCGGCCAATCGTCGACCGAGAATTCGGGCGATGGCAGTCTTGCCAACACCGGGTTCGCCGACCATTACCACCGAGCGCGGCTTTTTGTCGGTGAAAGTGGTCTCAAGATTGTTTACAGTATCAACCAGCGCTTCGTGCTCAATAAATGTTTTCCCGACTTCCGGATCGCTATCATCAAACAGGATGCGTCCAATGGTTTTCAGGAAATCCACATCGACCCGTGTCAAGCTCCATTCACGGACTTCATCAACCCAGGACTGTGCCTCTTCCTGATTCATCGATGTCAGGACGTTTTGCAGCGCAAGCACGTCACTCTCGCTCATATCGTTGAGACGATCGCCAAATGGTTCGCGGGTTTCCTTCTTGAGGCGTTCGGTAACAAACTCCCGCAAAATTCGCTGCGGTACCGGATCGCCCCAGGTCTCATCCAGCTTCAGAAGCACATCATTCAGAATTGGCTGATCACAGCGCTTATCGAGGGTACGCAAGGCATAATAGCGCGGCCAGTAGGCATGTTCATTCAAGGTAGCCGTAATCGGTTCCACCAATTCGATATCATCTGTGCGACGGGCCAGCGCCTCCAGCGCCATACAGGCAATGAGCAAATTGGCGCCATTATAATACCCGAGAACATCACTGCCACTGTAGTTGTCGCTGCAAAACAATTCGACCCCCTTCTGGAAATTCTCCTGGCTCAACAGATCAGACGGATAGGCTGATTTTTGATAAAATTCTTCGAGCGACTCAGCAAGAGAATAAATTTCATCGATGTTAACAGAAGAAGTGGTGTTGTCCATAGCGGTGGTCGTCAGTTCTTCATTATTATTAGATGATGCCGGCGGCAACGATGGATGCGGCCGTTCGCGTACGAGGTAACGTAAAGCAAGAATAATGGATACAACTGCAATCAAAATTGCATATATCATAGCTGAAACCTGCCCAAGTCAAGCTTGATGATCTACCCCTGAATCTCTTCTAATAGAACATTATAAAAAGGTGGAAATCTCATCGAGGTCTTTTTTGCTTATATCCGGCACTTTTGCATCGGCCTCCGGATAGCCAACTACCAACAGCAAGAAGGGACGCTCATGGGCCGGCCGGCCTAAAATTCGATTAAGAAACTTCATAGGGCTCGGTGTGTGTGTCAATGTTGCCAAACCAGCTTGATGCAAGGCTGTAATCAGGAAGCCGCAAGCGATACCAACAGATTCCTGCACATAGTAGTTTTTGCGCTTCGCACCGTCATCCAGAGGCTTGTAGCTTTCGCCAAAAATAGCGATCAGGTACGGGGCACGCTCCAGAAAGGGCTTGTGCTGATCGGTTCCCAATGGGGCCAAAGCTTCCAGCCACTCATCGGTTGCGCGATTTTCGTAGAACTCGCGCTCCTCTTCTTCAGCAGCGAGACGAATTTCACGTTTAATCTCCGGATCGGTAACTGCGACGAAGTGCCAGGGCTGTAAGTTTGCACCATTGGGCGCGGTTCCTGCTGCCAGCAGGCATTGCTCGATCACCTCGCGCGACACCGGCCGATCAGAGAAATCACGCACGGTACGGCGGCGCTTAATCTCTTGATAAAATTGCCTGGCGCGCTCACGCATTTCATCATCATTGAGCGCTTTATAATCGGGCAAATCTATAAAGGAATATTTCACACTGTCCCTTTCAGTGTCAGAATGAATTGGCAAAAATCAGTTATTGAGAAAGTGAATGACTAAGATACGCTCAATGCGGGCAGGATACAAATGGAGATTGGAGATTAGAGACACGAGATTGGGAAAAAACAATGACAAATGACAAATGACAATATTTTCTTTTCACATTAAAATATCGCGGAGCGATAAAATGTCAATAGCCCCCGGGTTTGTTTTTCTACCCGGGGGTCGATCAGAATTCCAGTCCCATCGTCACGTAGAAGCGGCGATCACGAAGAGAAATACCCTCCAGTACGTAATCATCGTCGATGATATTGCGCATACTGGCGTTCAGGATTAGCCGGGTATCGCGCAACTCGAAAGCTTTGCTGAAGTGCAGATCATAATTGGTTGTGCCGGGAATCGTTTGCTCCTGAAAACCGCCCTCCGAACTCCGAATTTGTGCAATTTGATCCCCTTCACGAAACGCAAAGACCTGCAGCCCATAGCCAGACTGATCGATCCGTAAACTGAAGGTATATTTCTCATCATGCTTAAACGGAAACATGGATTGATCGGAAAAGAAATAACGCGAAGCGCCCCATTCCATTGTGACCTGCTTCTTGAAGAAGAATAGACTTGTTGTGCCTTCAATACCGCGCATGCGGGCATTCAGAACATTGTCATAAATCGCGACCGGGGTACCCGGCAGAAAATAGCTGCGAAATTTATTGTCATAAGAATTCTGAAATAAACTGCCGGACAACTGCCATCCGAAAAGGCCGGCAATCCGACGGGTTTCCCGTGCGAACTCGAAACCGACTTCCACGCTGCGATTCCGCTCCGGCTGAATGTCCGGACGGTTAATGTCTGAGGACAACAACTCCGGCGTATTGATTTGCTGCAGCAAGGTTGGGAACTTGACATTTGCGCCAAAGTTGACAAATGCCCGATAAGCCAGTTCGCCATTGGTGCCGGCGGTATACATCGATAACTTGACGATGCCTTCGCGCCAGGTGTTGTCCACCTCCAGCGTTGTGCTATCCTGACTGAGGCCGCTCTTCACCGATGCATCCTGATCGTCGTCCTTAAGCTTGTCGCGAACAAAGTCATAGCGCACACTGACATCCATATTGACACCGCTAAAGAAGCTGGACGACGAGGGCATCTTGAACTTCGTTAGCGAAAATAGTCCGTGGCTGCTCCGGTCGATTCGGGTAGCATCGAGAGACATGAAATCTTTATTGTATGAAAAACGATCATCCTGGAACCGCAGACCGGCGTTCTTAAACTGATATCCAAAGAGGAAGCGCAAATTCTGGATGTACAGCGTTCGTTCAGCATTAAAATGAATGGTGTTGGTTTCTATAGAGCGATCGAGAAAACCGGAATCCTGTGGCACGTCAAAATAGCGAAGGCGTTGCAGTTCATCCGACCACTGATAAGCAGCGGACAAATTGAGATCACTGATCTCACCAATATCACCGGTAAAGCGAGCAGACACCATCTGGTTCTTTTCATCGAGCGACTCTTCATCGCGTTCATTGTCATAGGCAAGATCTGTCTTGACAAACATCATCCCGAGGCCTTTTTCAGCGGTTCCCGCCGGGGCATCGGACATGTTGAAAAAGACACTGGCATTATGATGTTCCGAGCTATTTTCGACAACCATGCCTTGCGCTTCGGGATTGCTAAACTCACGCTCGAGGCCACCGCGCTTAAAGTTGTAGGCCGCGCGAACATTGTCAATTGTCCGGTAAAGCCCAACGGAAGTGTTGTTTCGGCGATGGGTGCCGAGCAACTGTTGAACACGGAAGTTGTGATCGGGTAATGCACGCGGAACTATATTAATAACGCCTGAGAAACCCTCGGGGCCGTAGCGGGTGGTATTGCTACCTTTGATGATTTCGAAACGCTGAACGTCAGCCAGATCAATCAGCGACAGGTCAAAGGTGTTATCGAGCGGATCGTTCATTTTAATGCCGTTATAGAGCACAATCACTTCATCTGCGCTGCCACCGCGAATCGAAACCGTCTTCTTGCCGGTTAATTCTTCATCAATCTGGCTGCTATGATCGGTTCTCAACAGGTCACCGGCATCGATGAAACCGGTCAGGTCAATGCCATTTGCTTCGATAACTGCCACAGAGCGGGAAAAATCATCGCTGATTTCCAACTGGTCTTCCATGATCTGCGCCTCAACTTCAGGCACCAGGATCAAACGCTCCTGCATATCAATATGATCGAGAGAAAGCACTTCTTCAAAGGTGAGCTTCAGGGTATCGTACGCCACGTGCTGGAAGGTAACCACCATCCGCGGCTCCGGACGCACAACGCCGAGTTCGAATTTACCAGCACTATTGGAAACAGTTCCGGCATCGAGGTCGCCAATGTAAATATTGACACCCACAATGCGCCGGTGCGTGTTGGCATCGCGCACAATACCTTCAAGTATAATTTCCTGGGCCATTCCCCCAACGGCAACTAACAGGAAAACTATAATGTAGCGGCATGCAAATTTTTGAAAAAAGCGTAACATCATTGCTTTTACTTCCTGCAAGGTTTATCCCCTGCACCCCCAAGTACATCCTGGTATTGTTTCTTCCACTTTCGTCAAATTTCTGAACAAAAACAGTACCACTTTTTGAAAAAACAAGTCTTTGTACTAACAAAAACAATTATTTAAGTGTTGAAACGATATCTAAAAAAAAATATGCCGTGCCCCTTTTTTCCCGGTGGTACGGAAAAAGTTTTCCTACTGATAACTCTTTGAGGATTAAGAGGTTCGGGTAAAGTCTTGCTGCACAATCGTCGATTATGCCAACATCCCTGGATACAAAGAAGGACTGACAATGGCAGATAAAGAAATCATGGACATCCGCGACGTCGCAGACTATTTACAAGTAAATGAGCAAACTGTTTATCGTCTTGTTCAACAGCAAAAGATTCCGGCTGTCAAATTTGGCGGACAGTGGAAAATCAAACGATCACATTTGGATAAGATGTTCGATGATATGCTGGAACGAATTGTGGAGCTGAATCTAAGCTCAGATTCAAAATAGTCTGACATTCTTTGCAACACTCCCGAAAACGCCCACTTCTTTATCTAAAACAGGAAATCAGCCGGCCGCAAGGGAAGCCGTATTTTCCAACTTCCCCAATAGCTCTTTGGCCAAATCCACCCTGCCGACCTTGGCATAAAGTCCACCCAAACGCCTGATTACCAGCGAATCATTTGCCTCTTGGGCCAGGCATGCTTCATAATATTTTATCGCCGCCTCAAAATTTTGATTGCGAATCAAAACTGTGCCATAGTATTCGAGTATCAGCTCATGATTCGGCATCAACCGATATAGTTCAGTCAGATAGGTTTCCACCGCCTGACTGTCATTGTGTGTCACATACATCTTTACGATCTTCTCCAAAAGCAGAATGGAGTCCGGATGAGAACTGTACGCATCAAGGAGGTGTTTTAACGCTTCTCGCGGTTTCTCCTGCCGAAGGTAAATCGCCACATATTCATTTTCGATCTTGTCCTGGGGAATGCGGACATCGGTGGATATTGCCTTTTCTGCCCCGGCCATTTTGCGATTTTGCGCATTTAATTCGTCGAGGCACTGTTTGATCCGCTCTTCATCACCCTCCTTCAAAGCAATACGGTAGCGCAACAAGTAGGTACCAACCTGCGTCGAACATAGTTTTTCAGATTTTGAACAATAGGCGCGTGCTTCTTTTAGCCTTCCTTCAGCCATTAGGCTTTCAGAAAAGGCATTATAGAGGCTGGCGGTCATATCAACATTAAACTGATTCAGGCGAACCGCCTTGCGGAAGTACGGCAGCGATTTGCGGAATTTGCCGATCACACTATACTGCTGCGCGAGCTTGTAGTGGGCATAGGCAAAATCCGGATTTTCCTTAACCATGCGATGAAGCAATTTGAGATTTCGCTTGGCCTTTACGCCTTGATCCACGGCTTCACGATGATAGCCAACATGATCAATCATAATCGATGACTGCCGCTCTATTCCCCCCATTGCCGCAACGCTGGGAGACACCTGCTCATGAATGCGACCGGAAAAGCTGATCCCGCGATGATTGGTAAATAGACGATGCGCCGTGGAGAGATGATCGCCGCCATTGTCGCTTATCGCACTGCGAATCTGCACGCCATATATCACCGGCGCCGGCTCTTCTACAAGAAGGTTTTTCAATTCCGGGATCGAATCCGCCGATAAGCGCTCATCGGCATCTATCCATAGAATCCAGTCGCCGGCGGCGTTAGCAATTGAGGCATTCCTCGCCGCTGAAAAATCATCACACCACGTAAAATGCGACACCCTTACATCAAATTCCTGCACGATATCAAGGGTGCGATCACGGGAACCGGTATCTACCACAATGATTTCGTCGGCAACAGAGCGGATGCTTGCCAAACACTCGCGGATATGTTTTTCTTCGTCCCGAACAATCAGGCACACGCTCAAGACGCATTTTTGCCCATCACTCACTATGCGCCTCCGCTTCAATAATATCCAGCAGGTTTTGCGCCGGTTCATAATTCGGTTCGACGTTCAGGATTCGGTCAACGTATTGTAAAGACTCCCGGAACTTGCCAGCCTCGGCATTGATTTGCGCAAGATACATCATCGATTCGACATCGTTCGGATGGTTATCCAGGATTTGAAGAAATGCCCGAATACCGTTTTCAAAGTCTTCGGATTGAATCAAGGCATCTCCGTAATTTCGCTGGGCGCTCAAGAAACCCGCCTCTTCTTTGATGGCCCTGGCAAACAGCTTTTGTGCCGCCTGCGGATCACCATCTTCCAGAAGGATGCTGCCAATTTCGTTGTAGGCGACAGCACAATTCGGATCAAGGCGAACGATGTTCTGCAAATACCTTAACGCTGTCACGGAATCGCCCTGGAATCGACTCGCTACCGCCCGCCCGTAGAGGGCATCTACAAGAATCGGATTTTCAGTTAACACCTGATCAAAGAGCTCCTGCCCTTCGGCATATTTTCCTTCTACAATCAAGTCGGTCGCTTTTTCGATCGTCTGCTCATGTTCCTCCACCAGCACATTCTTCTGCTCGATCAGTGAATCGTAATCGAGATTTGGCCATTTGCGGAAAAAAGTAGCCTGCCCGGTGTTCATTGATGCCTGGTAATCGATATCGTTGGCTTTGAATGATTGGCTGCCATAATGATGGATAAACGTGCTCTCATCAGCCATGATCGCCAGACCCTTTTGACGGATTCGCAAGCAGAGATCATCATCTTCGTAATTGCCAATGCCGAAGTCTTCATCGAAGCCATTCAGTTCAAGAAAGAGCGCTCTGCGCATCAGCATTGCAAACCCGGCAATTCTCCGTCGCGGCGTTACTTTTCCGGCATTGAGGCGACTCACCTCTTCGGCAAATTTTTGAAAATCATCTGCCTGATAGGGCACATCCGCGATCATTTGCCGGCCGCTGATGTGGTTTGTTATCGGTCCGACGGCCCCGATCTTATTGTCCAGCTCAATAGCAGTAACCATTTGATCCAGCCAGTCACCGGAAACCAGGACATCATTATTCAGAAACAAGACGTATTCACCGGTTGCTTCTGCCGCACCTTGATTATTTCCGGCAGCAAATCCGCGATTTTCGTCGTTCTGAATCAGGCGGTAGTGTTCGTGTGACGCCACAAGTTCCTGCAGGTAGTCACGGGTGTCAGATTCCGAATTGTTATCCACAAACACAATTTCGTACGGAATGTGAGTATGTGCTTGAATAGAGCGGACGCACTTCCTGGTAAATTCAAGCGCATTGCAGGTGAGCATCACAATCGAAACCAGCGGTGTATCTTTCCCGGCATTTTCCCAATTAAAAATGCGCTGCAAGTCGCTGCCAATTCGCTCGCTGCTCCAATTGGCCTTGACGTGTGCAAGCCCGTTCTGCGCCAATTTTTCCCAAAGCGCCCGGTTATCGTACAGGGCCAGAATCTGTTCGGCAAACTGTTCAGCGTCATCTGCGATCAGCGCATGTTGACCATGCTGCAGCGACATCCCTTCAGCACCAATTGATGTTGTCACAACCGGTAGTCCATGAGCCAGGGCCTGACCAATTTTGCCCTTCATCCCGGCGCCAAACCGCAGGGGATTTACGGAAATACGACTGGTTTTCAGATACTGCCTCAGGCTTGGCACATATCCTTCTATACTGATATCATCTGAGGCAAGATGTGCAACAGCAATATCGGCGCGATTCCCAACGACCTGCAATTTAACATCAGGTAATTTTGATTTGACCCGTGGAAGAACCTCTTCGCAGAACCAGGTCAATCCATCACAATTGGGGGTGTGATTAAAATTGCCGACGAAGAGCAAATCTTGTGTTTCTTTAAAACTGGCAGGCGCATCTTCCACATCGTGGATATTGGGAACGACATCAATCGGAATCTGATCAATATGCTCTGCAAGCAGGGTCTTTTCATCATTGGTGACAACCCACAAGCGGTCCGCCTGCGAATATACCTCTAGTTCCGATGCCTTGGTACCCAGGGCCAGTTCCTGCATCACTGTGTCCCGGTTGATCTCCGCTTCGCGAAGTTCGCGGACATAATGCAGGTCAATCGTATCAACAATAATCTCTGTTGCCGGTGAAAACTTCCTCAACAGCGGCATGAAAAATTCTGCCGTATCCCAAAACTCAATTAAGGCATAATCAAATTTGCGCTCATGCAGAATTTGCTGATAATAGGGCGACGGATCATCATCAGGCGTATTCACTCCCGCCTTTTGGGCCGCTTCGCGATATCCGGCAAACACTTCCACCCCCATCAACTCCAGTTCGGGACGATATTGCGACTCGAGATTGGCGCTTGCCGATAGGAGCGATACATGAAAACGGTTCTGCAGCAGTATTTTGATGATTTCCAGTAAGCGGCGCGCACCTGAAGCACGATCGTAAAAGGGCAAGTTGCGATCGACAATCAAGACACTTTTTTCCTTATTGCGCTCTGCCGCCATTCTCACATTCGCTGCATCGTTGGCAAACTGTGAGGCCAGCACATCGCGCCATTTTTCAACGAATTTTTCACGATTCAATTCCTGGTAGCGCTTAAAGCCACTATCCAGTCGATTACCAGCCGTCATTCCCTCGTGATGAATCACTATACATTGCGGCTGGTAATAAACCTTGAACGATTCCCGGCGGAGGGCAAAACAAAGATCAGTATCTTCGTAATAGGCCGGTGCATAACGCATATCAAAGCCACCGGTCGCATCCCAGGCAGTTCTGCTAACCATTAGTGCGGCCCCGGAGCAATAATCCACTTCGCGAACATAACAAAAGCGCGGATCATTCGGATTGAGACCACGACCAAAATTCCAGCCATAGCCATCATTAAAGATAATCGCACCGGCTTCCTGCAAGCGTCCATCCGGATAAACGAGTTTTGCGCCGGCCGCGCCACAATCCGGATATCGATAAAAAGTATCAACCAGTGATGACAGCCAGCCCGGCTGCACTTCCGTATCGTTGTTCAGAAACAGCAAATAGCTTCCCTTTGCTGCTACAACACCCTGGCGACAAGCATCGACGAACCCCTGATTGGTCTCGTTGGAAATCACGCGGACGCGATCATCTTTCAAGTTCTTCAAATAGACAGGCGTATCATCGCTTGAGGCATTATCGACGACAATAATTTCGTAATTGGCATAGCCGGTATTTTGAAAAACCGACACAAGACATTGATGCGTATATTTCAGATTATTGAAAACCGGAACAATAATAGAAACCAGCGGCTGTTCCGTTTCTTGCGAAATTGACGGAATCTGCGCGTTTTGCCGAGCCGTAGCTCGGGAATTGCTCCCCCCGTCCAAAACAGATACAAAGCGGGCAATTTTCCTGTTCTGAGGATCCAATTGCTGCAAATCCTGCAGGCGGGTTTTCGCTTCGGCATACCTACCGGCGTCGATGCAGGTTTGAATCAGCTGAACCAGCATTTCAATATCAGCAGGAAAGTCGGCAACTGCCTGTTTCAGCACATCAATGGCAGCCTTGTAATCGCCGCCGGCAACCAGTGCGCGACTATAATTTTTCCGCGCGGGCTGGAAAGAACGATCGCTTTCGATCGCATTGCGAAAACAAATCAGTGCTGACTTAAGCTCATTCTGTTCAAGTAAAATCAGTCCCAATTCGTTATGGGCAGCGGCATATCCAGGGTATTGTTCATTCAATAATCTCAAGTATGACAGACAAGCGTGTATGCCGATCAAATCCCTGGTCGTTAGCGCCAGGCCGAAAATTGCTTCAGGATGTCCCGGTAATTCACCCAAAACGGCGCCGAATGCATCATAAGCTTCCCGGATATTCCCTGCCTGATACATCTCCATGGCCTGGTTCAACTTTGCGGCCTGTGCTTCGCTGGCCTGTTGCCAATCTTGCTGAGAACTATCTGCCGCAGGAAGTGATGAATCGACAGTTGCCTTCGGCTGGCCAGCACCCAGCGGATTGGCAATTAAATCGCTATTACCCTGGTTTTTCAAAAGCCCCATTCGTCCGGCATCAAATTGAATTTGCCGCCAGGCATTATCCGCCTCTGTCAGATACTCCGCCTCCGTTTGACGCTGGGAAGGATGAATACGGAAGTAGCTGAGCGTGTCCGTCAGATAGACGAGATCGCCCTGGCTAAGCAGGTTGACCCACATGGTGACGTCACCATTCCGAAGCGCAGGGCGTCCGCCAAAGCTGAATATATTTGGCTCGGTGTTTTCCAAATCGGCGCGTCGAAACATCGTCGTTGACGGTTCACCAATAAAATTGACTGCATGTTGTAGCATGTTATTAACAGCGGAGGCGCCTTCAATGCGGCTATTCACCTCAACCGGGGGCGTATTAAAGTGCATATCCGGCAATTGTTGATCAAATTCATCGATCGTCCTGCGATGCGACGTCACAAGGGTGACTTCATTTTGCTCCTGCAGCACCTGGACCATGCGTTCAACGCAGGTCGGATGCAAAAGGTCATCATCGTTCAAAAACTTGATGTATGTGCCGGATGAGAGGTCAAAGGCTTGCAAATAGTTTTGCCTGCCGCCGATACGTGTCTCATTCTTCCTATAGACGATTCTGTCATCAGCAAGCTCGTTTACAATTGCCTCGATCTCACTACCTTCACTATCATCACAAACGACAACTTCAAGGTTCTTCCAGCTTTGGGCGAGGGCGCTTTTCAGCGCATCAGCAAAGAACCGTGGTTTATATGCTGTTATCAAAATACTAACCAGGGGATTCTCAAGCGGCACACGGACTTTTTTCGAAAATTCACATATCAGGCGGGATCCTTTTCGGTATTCGAGGCCGGACAAAACAGGATCACTGCTTTCTCCCCATTCACAACGCTCGGCGAATTCGAGACCAGCCAGCTCCGCCAGTCTGCGCATTTCAGCTTCATTAAAAAGCCATTGATGTCCCCATGAACGCATGGTCAGGTTGAGTTGTTCGCAGGGATTTGCAACCCAATTCCAACCAAGCCGCTCAATCATCTCACTGCCTTCGCGCCAATCTTCTTTCAAATAGCGCTTAACAATATAGTCGAGATCCGGCGTCGCAAGCCGCAGTCGGCCGCCGGGTTTGAGAACACGCCGGCATTCTCGAAAAAAAATCACCGCCTGGACCTGGGAAATATGCTCAATAAAATGTTCGCTGTAGACACCATCCACGGAATTGGCGGCAAAGGGCAGACCTTTCGTCACGTCGTGCACCACATCTGCACCGGCTTCAATATCAATATTTACAAAACCGTCTAGTTTCTTATTTCCGCTCCCAATATTCAGGTAAACCTTATCATTGTGTTCCTTGTTTGCAAATGTAGACATAACTACCACCCTTGATTGGTTAAACAACCGCACTCCTGTTAACAAAATTTATTTGGCTAGCATAGTTGGGACTTCGCGATCCCCTTCCGGCAGAATATTTTTGAGCACTGCCGCATTTTCAACGGAAAGCCGAATCACTTTGCTGATACTCTCGATTTGATATGGTTCTATCGCAGTGCCTGTCGGCAGGGAAAGCACCCGCCTGGCAATACGTTGCGTATGAGGCAGCAAGAGGCCGGCATGCGGAAAATACGACCGGTAGGGCTCCATCGCGTGGCATCCCGGATAAAAATAGCGGCGGGCGAGCACATTCTCCGCCTCGAGGATTTTGAGTAGCAAATCCCTGCTAATGCCGGTCACGCGCTCATCGATTTCAATGACCACATATTGAAAATTGCCAAGATCCTGCTCATTGTAATGAATCAGACTTACACCGGGAATTCCTTGCAGGAAGCGACGGTACAACTGGTAATTCCGGCGGTTAATCGCAACGAAGTGGTCCACACTTTCAAGCGAGGTAAGTCCCATTGCTGCCGAGACTTCACTCATTTTCCCGTTGATGCCTATAAAGTCAACCTGATCTCTGCCGGCGAAGCCAAAATTATTCATGAAACGAATCTTTTCAGCAAGCTCATCATTGTTGGTGACAACAGCGCCGCCCTCAAAAGTGTTGAAGAATTTGGTCGCATGAAAACTGAAGACCTCGGCATCTCCCAGGGAACCAATCATCTGTCCACGATAGCTGCAGCGGAAGGCATGGGCAGCATCGAACAGCAAGCCGATATTGTGGCGTTTGGCAATATGGTTGAGTGCATCGACATCGCAGGCCCGCCCCCATAAATGCACACCGAGGATGCCGGTGGTCCTTGGGGTAATCAAGGCCTCAACCTGAGCAGGATCTATCGTGTAGTGGCGTGGATCGATATCGCAAAAAACCGGCGTAATTTGCTGCCACTGCAGAGCATGAGCGGTCGCAATAAATGTAAAGGAAGGAACGATTACCTCGCCATGCCAGCCCAGCGCCCGTATGGCTATTTCCAGGGCAACGGTGCCGTTACACATAGCGATGCAATGTTTGACACCAACCTCACTCGCCAGGCGCGCTTCGAATTCGCGCACCATCGGACCATTGTTCGACAATCGCCGCGAATCGAACATTTCCTGCAAACGTTGGAAAAAACGGGTTTGATCACCAATATTCGGTGCGCCGACATGCAGCGGCTGCTCAAATTCAGCTTTGCCATTCAAAATGGCCAGATCATTGATCCCTTCTTTCACGCAATCGCCTCCTGCGTTTCTTGCTCGCTATATTGGTTGCAAAATGTCATAACACATTCCACAATCCTGGCCATTGCGTTCAGATCATAGCGCTGATCAATTGGAAGAGGCAGCAGGCCGCCGGCCAATGTTCTTTCCCAGTCTGAAAGATCTTCATTATTGAGGAGTTCCGGCCAATACTGCGCGACAAAAACCCGCTGGGAGATCAGGAAATTACGAAGTCCTTTTGCCGCCGGTAAAAAAGGATAGGCCATCGGTCCAGTGAGCGCCGTCAGATCAAAACTTAGCTGATTAAGTCCTGAAAGATGGCGATCGAGAAAGAGGAAGTTCCGTTCTCGCAGCAGCCTGGCCATGTCGAAATCGGTTCGTGAAAGCAGGCTTTCTGTAATTGCAGACATACCGGCAATCGGCAAATTGGCGATTTGCGCTTCGGCCTCGCGATATGCCTGGTGACCGGCTTCCGGTCCGTCTACAGATCGCATGAGCAAAGCGGTATAGCCGAAGACACCGTTATCCGGCGTTGGCATCGCTTTGACGTTTACATTGACAAGATAACCGCCGTCTGCAACACCGAAGAATTTTCGAGGAGAATAAAATGCCGGCATTGCCTCAGCATCGGCAAAAAATGCCTGCGAGTTGTCGATAATCAAGTGCCGTTGTTCACTGCCGAGCTTCTCAACATTCCGCTGGAACAAGCCCCAATAATTGACATATACTATTGCCGTCTGGCCACCGCTCACCATATCTCCCAACGGATAAAACTGCTCATCAATATGGTATTGCCGAATTTCTACACCCTCTTTTCGAATCGCATTGAGCAGAGAGTCGCAGGTATAGTACGGGACATAGAGGCATTTCACCTGATGTTCGCGGAGATAATATCGCAATGCGTTGCGACCGCTATTAAATCCGAGCGCGCCATCATGCCAGTTACGACTCAAGCCCTTATCCAGCTCAAAATATCCACCAATAGCTATCATAGCGGCTCCATCAACGGTTCTATAGGACGGCGGCGAATTTTTTCAGTAATCTGGCGACGCTGTTCACGCACTGCCCTTTCTTCTGCCGGTAGATTCAAGTATGCCGGCTTCTCCCAAGGCTCCTGCGGTTCCAGGCGCTTTGCCAGCTCCTCAAGCGCGGCAATTGGCTCCATGCTCGGGCGATATCCCAGCGTCAGCATTTCAGCTTCGCAAAGTGTTTCGATGTAGCTTATTTCGTTCACGGACAGGTGATCGCGGTATTTTCCAAAATTTTGTGTCATCACCGGTTGGGCAATGTTCCGCCAGTCGGCGCTGCGGCCGGCGTTTGCAGAGATCTGCCCATTGTCAGCTGTAGCAAGCATTTGCGGCTCAAAGGGCATAGACAAAAACTGACAGATGCTGCTTAGCTCCCGCTCCGTATTGCGAACCAGGTCTTCGTAGCGCACGACGTGGATCAACTGATCATCACATAGCTGCGCCACACATCTCAGTGATGCCTGCTGATCTTCTTTCCAGGTATGTGCAGCCCGAAGCACGCCGCCACGTAAATTTGGTGACTTCTTCCAGGAAAGGGCCATGTCGCGGGGATCGCGCACCAGATACAGGAATTGTGCCTGGTGATAAATCTGCCGCAACAGTGGCAGGAATCGCCAGGCATGATTTTCCTTCACAAAAACCACCTTTTTGCTGCTGGCTGTGGCCTCAGTTTCGTAAATCCTGCGCAAGAGGGAAGCGATAGTATGATCAGCCTTTAGCTCCTGCAGTGAGGTTTGATCCCAGGCAGTTTGCCAGACACCGGTCATGCTATTCAAGAGCTCGCTGACATCCTCTAGCAGCATTTCCCAGTTTCCGGACATTGTCAAATCACCGTAGCGAAGGCGGTTTTCCGACAGCAAGCGGCAGAGGTGAACCGGAGCCGGACCACAAATCGTTCCGTGCCTGTTCATCAGCGCCGTCAGGAAATTGCTTCCGGATCTTTCTGACGAAATCAGGAAAATGAAGCGCATCATTTTGTTCCTCTTTCTCTGATTGCTGATTTATTAAAGCGTTGGTATGCAACGGCCAAATCCCAGGCTTCTGCTTCACTGGTTTCAACCTGATCCCGGCTTCGGAAGCTGAGCGCCAACGGACATTGTTCCGCAATCTCTACACCGTGAAGAATGAGCCGTTCGCGAATCTGCTTCCAAATCGATTGTGGATTCTCACAAAAGGCATCATAATCGATCGCCAGCCAACGCTTACCGTCAATCTGCTCGCTGTTGAGCTTGATCGCCTGGCGGGTATAGTAGACCTGTCCGGCAACCTGGCCGCTTGGCGCCAGGGTTTTCAGTTCCTCATACTCCGGCGGGCGAAATGAATACCAATGCCTGTCATTGCCAAAGAAGCGACGCCGGGCTTTCAGGAGCGACTGCATGTTATACAACGGATTACGTCGCACCTCCAGGAAGAGCGCGTTCGGGAAAATGGAGGCGATGAGGGGCAGATGCCAGTTAAAGTGCATCCCCTTGCAAACAAATGGTTTTTCCAGCACCTCCATCAGCTGGGCGACTTCCAGACGCAAGCTATCTATTTCGGCCTCATTGCTGAATTGATTGTCCGTTTTATGCAGATCATCAAAGTTGAAAAAGCGACGCCAGAAATAGTAAAATTCATTGGGCGCAAGCAGCCCTTCCGTTTTGCCAAGATCAGACTCGAACCCGGATACCGGCAAGACAATACCGTCCATTTCGTTGCGATATTTATAACGGCGTTCCACCAGCATTTTCTGGACCATTGCGCCGACAACCGGAGCGCCATAAAAACGCGAGATGAGATTGCTGGGATACGAGAATTCACCACTAGCGGCGAGCCATTGCAGCAGCAGGGTCGTTCCACTGCGAGGACAGCCAACGATAAAAAGCAGCGGCCGGCGCAAAGTTTCCTGGGTAATGGGAATCCCGGTTCTGTCTCGTGAAATGAACCCATTCAGGGACTCCAGGAGTTCTTCAAGCAGCAAGTTGCGTGCAAATTCATCTGTCCTGCGATCTTTAGGCATGTATTGCTCTCTATGGGCCTTCGCGCGCATTGTTGCCACGATAGGCCGGGAAAAAAGTCGTTTCTGTACGGTCTAAACCGCTAACCAATTTTTCATACCGGCGGCGATTGGTGATCAAGCCGCAGAGATAAGCCGGACGCGTTTGCTTTGTCCAGCCGCTCTTGAAAGCAGCGAGTCCATCATTGCGGGCCAGATTTCCGGCTACACCCCCGAGGTTTGCCAGGCTAAATCCATGCTCCTTGAAATACGTGAGCGCCGACCACATCAGACCATAGGAGACCCGTTGGCGATATGCCGTTTCACTGAAGGCACTCAGGTGGTGATAGACGAAATTCTGCTTCGTCAACCACAGGTGCATACCGGTTATTTCATCATCTTGGCGGGCTACAAAAATTTGCAGATCCGGATGTTTGAACAACAGCTCAAAACTTTCCGTTGAAAATGCAGATGGTCCATGAATTTGATGTCTGGCAATCAATTGCCGGTAGAGAAGACACCATTTTTCCAGCAATTCGGGACTGCTATTTTCTCGGGAGATATGAGACCGCTTGAGGGAATAACGCGCATAGTAACGATGATGAGACGATACCTGCGCTTTCAAATCATGCTTTAAATCAACAACAAAATGGTCCTTAAAAGGCCGACAGACGTCACGAAAAATCAAAGCCAAATCCAAATGGCTAATTTCGGCCAGCGGGTCGGTTACCATCGTAACACTCACCCAATTTGTGGCGTATTCGGCCAGGTCCTCTCCCAAACCTGACCAGTCCCGACAGGAAAACAGCGGATAACACCCTTGCGCATCCATCCATTCCGAGCCGGCAATTTGCTTTTCCAGCAGCCATCCCTCACATCGCGGCAGGAAAAGCGGTCGCCCTAAAATCATGAGCGACCGTGCGTATTCTTCGCTTTGATACCCCTCGCCATCTAACGATTTTGCAATCAGTGGTTGACGAGCCACTCAGATCTCCTAACGGAAATACTGCATCACATTGAGCCGCACAATATCGGCCGTCGATTGCAGTGCAGCGTTGTATGCAGCTTGCTCAGACTCGAACTTGACAATCGCTTCGACCATATTGACATCTTCTTCATCCGAGATCAGGGATTGCAGTTCAATGTTCATTGTATCCAGGCGCTCCATAGACACGTCAATTGTATTCTGAACAGAACCAATTGAGGCTGCCAGTTGGAGCACACCGTCAGATACGACCTTTATGGCATCAATTGAACCGGCAATCGCTGTCCGGTCTTCAGCAGCGATTGCATCACTCAGATCAATCAAACCCTGTAGCAGATTCGTGTCCATAATCTCTTGACCGGATACATTTATAGACACTTCGAACTGATCGGCAATTTTGCGTTGCAGTTCCTGGTCATCGCCATTATAGACCGGGAGACCACTTACTATCGCAAACGGCGTTTCCAAATCAGTCATACTACCGGCGAATAATGCCTTATCCAGGTGCTTGCTATTCAAAATCGACAGAGTCTCTTCAAGAATACCATCAACCCTGGACTGCATGACAGCGAGGCTGTCCGAATCAACTGTTTCGTCCGCGGCCTTCTGTGCTATTTCCCGCGCCTCCAGCAGAAGGTTATTGACTTGATCTAGGGCTACCTCAGTTGCACCTGTCCAGGCACTGGTGCGCTCAATCGTATCTATATATTGCTCATTGCGGCTCAGCATATTTTTAAAGCGGGCAGCGCGCCGAAAGCGCAGGGGATCGTCCGACGGATCGTTAATTTCTTTGCCGGATGCAATCATTTGTTGCAATGAATCTATGTTAGCCGTTTGGTCCCGAAAGCGGTTGATTGATCTGCGAATGATCATTCCCTGAGTAATTCGCATTATGATATCCTCGCTATATTTTGGTGATTTCTAGTCCTTTAGAATTTATACGAGACTGATGACCGTTTCCATCATTTCATCCACTGTCTGCACCAGCCGGGCTGCTGCTTCATAAGATTGCTCATATTGGAGGAGCTTGGTCATTTCTTCATCCAGGGAGACCCCGGCAATTGCTTCCCGCTCATTTTCCAATTTTTCCGTAATCAACCGCTGGCTGTTCTCCTGCAGCATCGCTTCCTGAAGCTGACTTCCAATATCTCCAAGGAGATTATCCAGAAATGCGGCCGGCGCCAGTCCGTCAACCATGACCTGGTTTTGCAGATCGTTGATGGCCAGGGCAATGTCATTGTTGCCAACGCCGCTGGACCCCGAGCGCGAGGCTATCAATGAAGGGTCTTGAATGATTTCGGTGGCCAGGCGGATACCTGAGGCCCCGGTTGAAGATGTATCAAAAAAGTTAATGCCGGTAATCCCGTCCAAATTGTATCCACCGGAATGCACGCCATTGACTCCCGAAACGATGGCATCTGCCAACTGATCAAGCTGCGCAGTAATGCCGGGAATTGTTTCGTTGACGACTTCCATCAAGGCATTGATCTCACCGGAAAGGATCTGCGGTTGATAATCAAATTCCTTAAAGCTGATAACGGCCTGAGAACCTGATTCGCTATCCACCAAACTTACTTTCAGTTCGTTTACTTCTTCACCGGAAACCAGCACAATGCCGCCTGTGGTAACAGACATTGTTCCATTATCCTCTTCCCGGGCTTCAATCGCTATATATTGAGATAGTTCATCTATGATGCGATCCCGTTGATCCAGCAATTCCGGTGTTTGTCCGGCAAGCATTTGCTTATTGATGTCGGCCAGATGCCCGCTCAATTTGTTCACCCGGCGAATCTCGGAGCGAATTTCGGTGCCAAGGTGATGACGAGTGCTCTGCAAATGCCCATCCGCACTGTTAAAGGCACTCGCTAAAGAGATGGCCTTATCACGCACCAGGTTACGTGCCGTTGCACTTTCCGGATCGTTGGCCAGATCTCCCCATGCTTGCCAAAAAGCCTGCAGTGAGGCGGTCAGTCCACCTTCGCTATCATCAGCCAGGAAGGTTTCAATCTGATGCAATGCCCGGACGTTTGTCTCAAATTTGCCAAGGTTTTGCTTTTCCCGCCAGTACTGTGCATCCAATAACCGTTCACGAATTCGCTTGACGGAAGATGCCTCAACACCACCAAGAATAGTGCCGATTCGCTTGTTTCCTATCCGCAAATCGCCCAGGTCAACACGCTGCCTGCTATAGCCTTCGACGTTGGCATTGGCAATATTTTCACCGGTAATATTGATCGCGGTCTGATACGTCGCCAATGACTGCTTTCCCAATTCAAGAAGTTTTGAAATCGCCATAATATCCCCTAGATTTGTCTGTCCATAAGATTCAGAGGCCGTACCTCATCCCTGATGTGTCCGTCGGACGAATACACTTCCGTTTCACCTAATCCGGGAAACGCCATTTTAAAGAACTCCCGATTCAAACCAATTGCGACCTTCAGCAGGTTCTGATTTTCGCGATTCACAATCTGAATTCGCCGGCATACCTGTCGAATTTGCTGCAATGTCTCGTCGGCCTGTATACGCAAGGCGGGCTCAAGCGTGCTGCTCAATTCCGTAATCGTGGTTGCAGTCGGCAGCTTCTTTTTGAGCACCATCTTATCCAGACAAGACTGGCGTTTCCCCTGCGTTTCAGCGAGGCGGTCGACAAGGGTCTGTTTACAGATAATTAATTCTCGCAGGCTTTCAAGGTGACCTTTTACAATCGCATTTTGGATAGCTGTCAAGGTCGTCTGCAATTCGTAACTTGCCTGGAGCTCTATTTTCAGCAAGTCGCAGAACAATTGATCCGATTCACCGATCAATTCGCTATTCCGTTTGCTGTTTTTCATTGCTTTCCTCGTTGCTGTTTAATTGCAGAAGAGTCGCCGGGCCTGGCAAGCGCTGCAAATCCTCGAGAGCCGATATATCTTCCTCCTTCAAGGATTCAAATATGATGTCGCTGAAACCAAAGCCGCCTTGTTCGGCGATTTCCGTGCTCATAACTGAGCTAAACATCATCTTGGCCAGGTTGTTTTGAGATCCACCCAAAGGGCTCTCCGGTATGGTGCGTTCCATTGCTTTAATCATCATTGAAATGAACGTTGCTTCCATATCCTGACTGGCACGACGGAGGTCTTTCAGCCGGGCATTATCTTCCGATGCTTGGATTATCGACAGTGAATCTGAAATGTTCACAATAAATTTCCTCAATTAATAATTAATCTACCGTGCAATGCGCCGGCCTGTTCAATTGCCTGAAAAATCGCGATCAGGTCGCGTGGTTTGAATCCCAATTGATTCAAAGCAGCTGCAAGATCGCTCACTGTGGTTGTCCTGGGAATCACCGCCACCGGCTTGCCATCTTCGGAAACAGTGGTTTCGGTTACCTCGTCAGTGGCTGTCGTTCCGCCGCTAAACGGACCGGGCTGAGATATCACCGGATTTCGACGGGTTTGAATGGTAAGACTGCCATGCGAAATCATCACTTCATCAATACGGACATTGCCACCTGCGACAATGGTGCCGGTACGTTCGTTAACAACCACCCGGGCATCTATATCCGGTTGCACCCTGAGCATCTCAATGCCGGCCAGGAATGCAATCGCTTTTGACGGCGTATCAATCGTGTCCGGGAATGCAACCTCAATGCTGCCCGATCCCGCAGGTCTTGCCACTTCGGCAGCGCCATCCACGCCGGCGCCAACGGAACCGTTAATTGCATCAACAATGCGCCGGGTTGTTTCAAAATCAGATTTTAGCAGATTCATGTAAATCGGCTGCGAAGTGTCAATTTGCAGATCCGGCAGATCCTTGGTCAGATAGCCACCGGATGGCAAACGGCCTACGACAGCACTATTGCGCCGAAAGCGTTCGCCGGAACCCGGCTCAATATTCAATCCGCCAACCAGGATCGGTCCCTGGGCAAGCCCGCAGTAGTTGCCGTCCGGCATCATCAAGGGCGTCATTAGCAATATGCCGCCTTCGAGGCTTTTTGCATCGCCGAGGGAGGAAATCGTCACATCGAAACGGGCACCGCGCCGGCCAAAGGGCGGGGTTTCTGCCGTCACCATCACCGCAGCAGCATTGCGCGTTCGCAATTCTTCGCGAGACACGGTGATGCCAAACCGTTCCAGCATGTTGCTAATCGATTGTACCGTGAAAGTAGACCCCTGGCGCCCCGAGGTTCGATCCCCGCTGCCGTTCAGGCCAACGATGAGACCATAGCCAATCAGTGCCTGCTGTCCGGCATTGGAAAAATTCGAAATATCCTTAATGCGAACCCCATCCTGGGCAAATAGGCAGAATCCCCACAAGAGGCACACTGCCGTTAACATCCAAATATTTTTCATATCGCTTATTTCTTCTACATCATTTAATTCTGTTCAAGTTTTATTGAAAGCTGAGCGCGCCGAATGCCGCAGCCAGCAAAACCCCGGCGAACAAGGGCGTCACCAGCTTGCTGAAAAAACCGTTGCCTAATTTATTTCCGAGCCCCGGCTTGTTGTAGGTAATTTGGGCTTCAGCCACATGATAAGACAGCACGGTATTGTTGGTTCTGATATCACGAGGACGCACAAAACCGCTCAATTTCATGGTGTTGGCGCGTCCATTTACGACCGTTTTGCGTTCACCTTCGATGCGGAATAAGCCATTGTCGGTAACCTCGACAATTCGCACGGAAATACGCCCGCGCAATTGTTCGCTCTGCTCAGTGCCTTCGGAACCTCTGAAAGAGCTGCTGCTGGAACTTGAGAGCCCTAACTGCGCCGAGGTCCCAAACAAATCACCGCCAACAGAACCGCCCAAATTATTCTCCGAATTCGCGGCGTTCTTTTCCGATGATCCTCGCGCAGCATCAGTCGCCTCTACAATAATGACCGCTAAAATGTCTCCAACCTGTAAGCCTTTAATGTCCGTAAAAAGAGAGGGATTTTCCTGGGCCAGTAAAGCCTGACCGGCAACAAAGAGCATTAAAACCATTAGAAAGCGTCGCATTATCAATTATCCTTATTTTCAATAATCACTAATTTTGATGACCGGATCACGCCGTTCAGCCGCTTTCCGGTGGTCTCACAAACCAGCGGAATTCTCTCACCGATTTTTCCGCTTTTGCGAGCAGTTGCTCTCATAGTGAGCGTTAAATTTCGGGACTCCAGGCGAATATCAACCTCGTCGCCACGTTGTACATCCGGCAGCGTCTGGATTTTGCTTCTAAGAACAGGGTCTCCCTGGCGAATCAGTCCCAGGCTCATGCGACCTTCAACCTCAGCGATATCCCGGAAATAGTTGTCGCGCTTGCGGGAAATTTTTCGCCTTTCCAGGGTCAACTGCCCGGCGTCTAACTCGGAACGTGAGGGCAGCTGCTCACCGGCGACAACAACATTCTCGAATACCGCAACGCGGGCAGAAATAATTAATTCGTGCTTTTTGCGGTCATTCAGGAACAGCTCGAAGGCAAAACTACGATAACCGGTATTGCCGGCATCCTGCATCGCTCTTAGAAAAAAGCGACAGCGACGCCACTCTGCCGGGGCCTGTAATGGAAAGCGCGCATATGTCACTTCGATGTCCTCGGCCGGCAAGGAAAATTCTTTGGCAAGCAAGCTGTCGACTTTTTGCCGAACGGTATCCCCGAAGCTGGATCCGCTATCAGCAAAAGTCGGGAGGGCCACACCCAAAATCATGGCGGCGACCGCAACCCGAATCCTGAATTTCATCGCAACGAGGCTATACCCCAGCCCGGTTTCCACGCTCAAAATCACTTACCGCCGTAAATTATTGGTCATAGAAAGAAGTTCGTCGGCCGTTTTAATCGCTTTGGTATTGATCTCATATGCCCGCTGGGCAACAATCAAATCGATCATCTCCTGGGCCACATCAACATTGGACTTCTCGAGATAACCCTGAATCAACAGACCAAATTCGCCTTCGCCGGGAATGCCAACCAGTTCGTCACCGGCAAGACCGGATGCTTCAAACAGGTTTCCCCCAACAGCCTTTAATCCAGCCGGATTGACGAAATTAGCGAGCTCGATCTGCCCGAGTTCCTCTCCTTCCTGTGCACCGGGATAGCTAGCGACCACACGGCCATCTGTTTCAATCACAATGCTGGTGGCATCATCCGGAACGGTTATTTCCGGAAAAACCTTCAAGCCGGCATTGGTGACAAGACTGCCGTCGCTATTAATTCGCAATGCGCCGTCGCGGGTATAGAGAATCGAACCATCCGGACGAGCGACCTGAATAAAACCCTCACCATTAATTGCCACATCCAGCGTATTGCCTGTTTGAGACACGTTGCCCTGGGTGAAGGAACGATAGGTTGAAATTGGCCGGCTCCCCATACCGACCTGAATTTCACTCGGCTTTTCAAAACCGTCATCAGCACCTTCACTGCTGGTTTCTATGGTTTCATACAATAAGTCCTGGAATTCCACGCTGCTGCGCTTGAAACCGGTTGTGTTGACATTTGCGAGATTATTGGCAATGACATCCACATTCATTTGCTGCGCGGACATTCCCAGCGCCGCTGTCTTTAATGCACGAATCATCTTAAATTCCTTTTTATGAGTATTTACCTACCTGTTCGGCCGCCAATTTCAGGGTTTGATCAAGCGTTTTCACGATCCGCTGCAAGCTCTCGAATTGCCGTTGAATCTCGATCAGTTCAACCATCTCTCCAACCGGATCCACATTCGACTTTTCGACAAACCCCTGTTTGATGTTGTAGTCAACCGCAAGCTGCGCTTCGCCTTCTTCCAGGCGAAACAAGTTGCCGTTTTCTTTTGCCAGTTGATCGGGATTCTCAAAGTCAACAACCTGCAGGGTGTCCAAATATTCACCGGCAGCATATAGCTCACCACTGGCCGTTACCAACAGTCCCGACTTCGGATCATGTTCCCGCGGCAAATAAATACGCCCTCGTTGACCAAGCACCGGCCACCCGTCACTATTGATCAGTGCACCATCTTGCCCCAACGAGAAATGGCCATCGCGGGAATAAGCAACTCCTCTTGGAGTCTCTATGGTAAAGAACCCATTGCCGGCAATTGCGAAATCGAGGGCATTGTTGGTTTCTTCAAAATGACCAGGGGATAGATCGGTCTGCAGTCTGACAAATGGATCTGCTTCCGGATTTTCTCCAAAAACATCAGCGAAAAGCAAATCACGCTTAAAACCGATGTTGTCCAAATTTGCCAGATTATTGGCGGTTACTTCATTGCGGCGTATTTGAGCTGTCATAGCAGCTTTTAGCTGAGTATAATTGATATCCATATCATTGTCCTAAACTTTGGTCCGTCATTATGTCTTCCTTAGGCAAGACCGGTGCCAGATTCAGGAGATTGGATTCCTTATCACACGACTACGCAAAAAGCACTCATAAACCACACAAAAATGTAACTTAGCAAAACACCTTTCATGATGCACACGAGTAATGATTGGCAGGTTGCAGCAAAAAGGCACTCAGGTATCAGTAAAAATTTCCGGGTCACCGGAAAAAACTTCCCTGGCAGACTAGAGGTTTGAGTTGATCAAACGATCAATTTCGACAGCGGCAGTTTGGATCTTGTTGGCTCCCTGCTTCAGCTTTCGCCGATTGCGGGTCTCAATCATCAAGGGCAGCAAGCGACAATAATTCAAAATCTCGTCAACAAATGGCTGGATTTCTCTAACGAAAGACTCTTCAAAATTAGTGATCTTTTCTTCTGTTGGCATTACAGCATTGGTCAAATCCGCAGGGGTTCCTGTCACAGGAGACTTGGCGGTGAATTTTGTATGGAATTGCAGCCCCAGCGACAACTGAAGCGCCAACAACTGATAGAATTCTTTATCCTGTTTAGCATAGGTTTCAGCGGCATAGTCACCCAGGGCAAGGACACCCTGAATTTGATCCTCGAGACAAATCGGTAGAAATAGCAAGGAACGAAACACCGGTTGACGATCAGCATAATCTTTCAGCCCCGACAACACAATCGGTTCCTTCTTATGGAGCATCCATCTGACAATATAATCGGAGTCCGAAAGCGAAGACGAGCGGAATAGCTCCACGGTCTCTTCACCACGCTGGAAATAGTTGACAAACGGCGTGTCATCGGATGAGGATGTCATATAATAGGTGGCCCCCTGGAACGGAACGCGAGTAGCCAGCAAATTCAACATATGCTCGAACACAGCCTCATCGCCTTCAGTTTTGGCAATAAGGGACGTCCAGGCACTGAGTTCCGGCGGCGTCAATAAGTCCGTCCTCATTTAACCGCCCGTTTCCTGTGGACCAGGGAAATCAACCCTTGCAACTGCAGGCTTTCCCGCTCGTGGTAAATCGGCAAGCGAATATCAATATCGGGAAAAATGTAAACATCGCCGGAGAGCTCCAGGTCGCCACCCCAATTCATCACCAGTGCGCGAACAGTGGCAAGATTGAGAATATTGCCAAGTTCCTGATCATAGCGCTCAGCCGGGTTCATATTCAAGCGAAGATCGGTGTAGCCATCGGTTTCAAATGAGGGACGAATCTGCAGGCAGATCCAGGCATCGCTTTCCATGGACACGCTGATGTCCAGGAAATTTTCGTCAACTCGAGTGTTTCCCTCTTGTCGAAAATCCTTAATCAGGCGGTTTTCGTAATAAGCAATGATGTTTTGCAGCACCTGTTCAAACTCAAATTCATTGGCGCACACATTTGGCGCCTCTTCGGGTGACTGTAAGCGAATTGTATAAGCCAGGCTTTCGGTCGCCAGAGCGCGGAGATCTGTGAAATGGTGCAAAACGGCAAGAGCATCAACCGGCTGAATGGCATCATCCGTTGCATGCCGGGCAAAATAACGCGTTTCGTTGATAATTTCGGTGACGCGTCCAACCAGTTCGCTGATATTAAGCAAGGACTCCTGCAGCGGTTCCCGATCCATTTTTCCCTTGGACAGCCGTCTCATGGTCAAGTCGAGATCCAGACGAATAGCTGCAACCGGCTGGGACAACTGATGGACCAGATTCATTGCCATATTTCCCAGGGATTTCATGCGCTCCTGTATGGACACCAGGTAATCCAGTTGCGGGCGCTCTTGCTGGCTATACTGGAGATTATTCCAGATAACGGTCAAAATGTGCGGAAGGCCATTCGAATGTTTTAAGATGCGGCCGAAAGACAAGCGTACTTCTTCACGCAGCTGTCCAAATTGAATTTCGGCTTCCACAGGTGCACCTGCCGGTACCGCAGATTTTTGCCTCTCCGCTTCATCAAAGGTTGGAATGAGGAATTGGTTCCCAAAAAGCTCCCTAACAGACCTGCCGGTCAGATCATGATATTCCAGTTCAAGATAGGTCAAGCTGGCCAAGTTGCCATACTCGATAGTACCATCCTCGGTGAATAAAATTATGGGTAGCGGTATACAATTAAGAGCGGCTGCAAGCGTTTCCGCATCAAATGAGTAGGTGTCTTCCGTTTTCTCGACTTTAAAGGACATGATTTTACCTCACTGATCCAGCAGGTTTCTCAGTTCCATCAATGTTGAATTCAAAATCTGGGAGACCCGTGCCTCGCTAAGATCGAGCACTTCGCCAATTTGCGCCAGGGTTAAGTCTTCAACATAGTAAAGTGCCAAAACCAGCTTTTGGCGCTCCGCCAGTTCGTTTATACTGGCCTTCAGGCATTTCTTGAGGTCATCCCGGGTCAGGATTTCTTCAGGTGATTGACGATCGTCCTTGATCGAGTCCAGGTCATAAGACGCATAATTTGCCGGCGTTTGCGAACCATACTGATTCGGCATCATATAGTTCAGATGCTGGGTGTGCAGGAGCGTCCAATATTCATCTTCATCAATTTTCATTTCGGCACAGACTTCCGCCGGTGCCGGTTCCCGGCCGTTGAGGTTGGTCAGTTTTTGTACGCTTTTCTCCAACTGCTGGACTTTTTTCCAGCGGCTCCGCCCAACCAGTCCCTGGCGTCGAATTGCATCAAAAATCTCTCCGCGAATTCGCCGGTAAGCAAAGGTGCGGAAGGAGGCCTCATATCCGGCCTCGAAACGGTCGAGTGCCGCCAACAACCCCATCATTCCACATTGAAAGAGGTCCTTGCGCTCCAGGATAGCTGATGCAGGCAGATAAACACGATTGGCGAGATGATGAACCAGGGGAGAATATTCCTTAACAATTTTTTCACGCAACAGGGGATCTCGATTCAGAACGTATTCCTGAACCAGCAACTCGGCGTTTTCCTTTAACTTATCAATTCTTAGATCATTCACTGCGCGACGCATCCTTCTCACTAGCCTTCACTGGCGGTGACATATCAAGCAGTTTCAGATGAAGTCCCCATTTCAAAATGGTATTAAATACAATGAACAAAGCCATCACCCCGAGAAAGGTCACCAGGCTTCTTTCAACGACTGTCTCAATGGCATTTCCCGATACAATCGAATAAACCATCGTAATGCTGGACAAAAGCAATCCCGTAAGGTAGACAATACGACTCACTTTTTTCTCCCAACTTTAATGGAGCGATTCCGCAGAAATCGGTTGAACATCAGTTCGGTTTCCCTGGGGAAGTCCTGCGATGTCTCGGCGATTTTGTCCCCGATGCTTTTCAACGCCTGACTCCAGGCGGAATTCGGATGCTGACGAATACAGGGGACCTGTCGTTTGACAGATTCCTGAACCCGGCCGTCAAGCGGCAGGACACCGCCAAATTCCAGCTGACTGTTGAGGAATTTGTGAACCATCATGTTCATTTTGTGGTATAGCATCTCGCCGACTTCTTCGGAGTCTACCATATTGCACACCAAATAGAGTGGCATATCGGCATTATGCTGCCGGATCACTTTTATCATGGAGTACGCATCTGTAATGGAAGCCGGATCAGGCGTCATAATAACGGCAGTGCGTTCTGCTGCAAGAACGAACGATACAACGTCCGCGGTAATTCCCGCGCCGGTGTCTATGATAATCAAATCATATTTTGCTTCGTATTTAGCGAAGGCATCTGCCATCCGCTGCAAGAATACGTCTTGCATGCTGAAAAGGTCCTTCAGCGCGCCACCACAAGCAGGCAGGAGATCTACGCCGGGCGATATCGGCATAATCACCTTACCAATATCCATGCCGTTTCGAACCACATCTGCAATGGTGAACTCGGCATTGACACCAGTCATGACACCCACGCTGCCCAGATAGATATCAGCATCAATCAGCAGCACCTTGCGCCGCATTTGCTGAAGTGCCAATGCCAGGTTTACACTAAAAACAGATTTACCAACCCCGCCTTTGCCGCTGGTAACGGCAACAATCTGCGGTCCGGTCCCTGTATTGTTTTTCGCAGTCTCAGACTTATTGTTGAGACGCAATTCAGTGAGCATCAGCCACCCTCATTCATATCAAAAATTTTACGGAACAGATAATCGATGTCAGGTGCAAATGCATCAAAAAATATCTTGTCAGTTTCTGTGAAACTTACCAATGGCAGATTTATCTCATCTAATATGCTGAAGACCTTTCCCGGCTGGGTGGTTTCATCAAACTTCGTAAATAGAAGTCCGGTCGGGTTAAGCAATAAGTACAACCCGCAAGCCAGATACATATCGCGAAGGTCTGCGGTAACGCTGAGAACCAGGAGAATCTCCGTGGGCTCAATAACGCGCAGATACCCTTCTAAATCCTTGAGATGATTCGGCGCAAAGGGACTTTGACCCGGTGCATCAAATATTATGACATCCTTATCTTTAAATTTACTAATTGCAGCTTGCAGTTCCTGTATGTCACGGGCTTCGACAACGCTGTGGCCGGTCAATGCCGTCCATGCCCGAAGTTCTTCACTCAAACCATATTTTGTAATCGAAATAACGCCGGTCTTATAACGCCCATAGAACTTGCGATCAGAGGCCAGCCTTAAGGCACTGCTCGACTTCCCACTCCCGGTCGGGCCAAGCAACAATACCATTTGTTGCTTACCGGCAACGGTTTTAGGTTGAAATTTGAAGGGATGAAACTGGCTGGATAGCTCCTTTTTGATCTCCGTCTGAACGTCCACATCCATGATTTCAGAGGCGCGATCAATGCGCATTTGTGCAAGCTTAATCAACCTTTTTGCAAAATCCTTGTGAAATCCGCTGTCTACGAGCAGGGAAAAGGTGCGAACAAAAGCATCCTGCAGCACCTTGCTCTCCTGTGCCGGCGCTTTTTGACCCAGCAGATTTACTTGTTCGCGCAGCGTTGCAATTTCATCGAGTATTTGCTTCTCTTTCCGATGCCGATTAGAAAGGTTCCCAATAACCTTGTTGAGTACTGTTTCAATTTTCCGCTTCGCCTTACCTTCATCCGCTTTTGATACATCGGAATTTTCAACAAGGGCAGCTGTTCGCTGATTCAGGTTCTTGATTTCATTGCGGAGTGTCGCAAGTTCATCTGCAATTCGGTTATCAAGTGAGCGAATATTCTGCCTGGTAAAGGCGTTCTCAAGGGTCTGGCCGAAAGCGCCTTTCTTTTGCGCAGGCTCCTTGGGTTTTGTCCGTTTTTTCGAGACATTTGGCGGACGCCAGGGCTTCATGCGTATCGTTTGATCGTCGACACCGATCGTTACCAGAAAGCCGGTCGCCTCCCCGGACATCTGCTGCGATTCCAGCAAGATGACTTCGTCTCCCCATTCGCGCTTGGCCTTTTGCAACGCCTCCGCGAGCGTATCACCGTGATATTGTCTAATTTGCATGAGGATACCCTACGGTTCCAACTGATTTAATGTCTGCGTCCATCCTTAAATCGGAAAAAGAAACAACGGAAATTGCCGGAAAAATCGGCTCAATGAAACTCTTGAGATGACGTCTGAACTGGGGCGAAACCAGAAGAATCGGGTTACCGCCGGCTACCGTCGCATTTTCTATGATTTCTCCAATGTTCTCAAAAATCCTATTGACCTGGTTCGGCAAAAAGCCCAGATTTTGGGCAGCGCCCTGGCCACTCTTCACAGCTTGCACAAAATGATCTTCCAGCTGCGGTTCCAGGGTCATTACCAGAATGCTGCCGTCATGTTGACGGTAAATATCCGTAATTGCTTCGGACAGTGAGCTTCTTACATATTCGGTCAATATCTCCGGATCTTTCGAATGAACAGCATAATCAGCGATGGTTTCCAGAATGACGACCAAATTGCGAACCGGTATTTTTTCGCGGAGCAAATTCTTTAGTACTTTTTGAATAATTCCCAAAGAAACCAGGTTCGGAATCAACTCTTCGACCAGCGCAGAATGCGTCTCTTTCAGGTGATTTAACATTCGCTGCACTTCTTGTCTATCGAGCAGTTTGAAACAATGATTGCGCAAAGTCTCAGACAGGTGTGTCGCTATCACGGCCGGGCCTTCAACAACGGTATTGCCGGCAGCTTCCGCCTTTTCCTTCTCAATACGATTCACCCAAATAGCCGGCAAACCGAAAGTCGGCTCCTTCATTTCGACGCCCTTGAGTTTCAGCGAACTATCGGGATTGACCACCATAAAATGATCAACCATCACCTGCCCTCCGGCTATTTCGACACCATAAATCCGGAAGATATACTCATTCGACTTCAGCTGCACATTATCGCGAATGCGAATAGGCGGAATAACAATACCCATGTCGATGGCGAAGCTTTTGCGCAGAATAGAGATTCGGTTTAAAAGACTACCGCCCTGATCGGAATCGACCATCGGAATCAATCCGTACCCGATCTCAATTTCGAAGGCGTCCGGATGCAGGAATTCTTCAATACGTTCCGGTGGTTCTTCCTCAGCAGGGGGCAGCGCTTCCTCCGCCTCCATCGCTTCTTCCTTATTGGTCTTCATAATCTGTTGACCAACAACGCCAATCAGAACTGCCATAGAGAAAAACGGGAGAAATGGCAGGCCGGGCAGCAATGAAAGGAAGCCCAATACTGCCGCCGTTACCAGGATCGCGCGTGGCTCTTTGGTAATCTGCAGATTGATGTCGGTACCGAGATTCGAGATTGAAGAGGCGCGGCTAATAACAATACCCGCTGCGGTTGAAATGATAATCGCCGGAATCTGCGCCACCAGGCCATCGCCAATTGTCAGGAGCGTATATATTGAGGCGGCTTCTCCAAAAGGCAATCCTTTTTGCAGGACGCCAATCAACAAGCCCCCAACCAGGTTGACAAAGGTAATCAGCAGCCCGGCAATAGCATCACCACGCACAAACTTGCTGGCGCCGTCCATTGCTCCATAGAAGTCAGCTTCCTGGGTAATCATGTTGCGACGGCGCTGGGCCTCGTGATCATCAATCAAACCGGCGTTCAGGTCGGCGTCAATTGACATCTGCTTACCGGGCATGGCATCCAGGGTAAAACGAGCGGACACTTCTGCAATTCTGGTGGCACCTTTGGTGATAACTGTAAAGTTAATAATTACCAAAATCAGGAAGACCACGGCGCCAACCACGTAATTGCCGCTGACAACGATGGAACCAAATGCCTCAATAATTTCCCCGGAATACCCTTCACCAAGAATCAGACGTGTAGAAGCAATATTGAGAGAGAGCCTGAACAATGTCAGCATCAATAACAATCCGGGAAATACGCTGAAATCGATGGGCCGCAGCACATACAAGGTCACAAACATGACCACCAATGCGCCGGTAATATTCATGACCATCAGCATGTCCATAACAAATGCCGGCATCGGCAATATCATTACCGCGAGAATCAATATGATGCCGCCGGCAAGCAGGGAGTTACTATCCCATATTGTGCCGGGCATTTGATATTTGCTAACGATGTTATCCATCATTCATCTTCCAGTTACGAGGTTCTTCATTGGCCCCGGATTGATAAATCCAGGAAAGGATTTCTGCAACAGCCTGATAGTGCTGAACCGGTATTTCCAATCCGATTTCACTACTTTCGAACAGGCTTCGGGCCAATGGCCTGTTTTCGATTATGGGAATTCTATGCTCTCTGGCTATTTCTTTTATTTTTTCAGCAATTTTGCGCTTCCCTTTTGCCACAACAATCGGGGCATCCAGGCTGCTTAAGGGATCATATTTGAGCGCTACAGCGATATGAATCGGGTTGGCGATAACAGCTGTTGCATCCCTGACGTTGTCCATCATTCTCATACGAGCCATTTCCCGCTGACGCGACAACACTCGCCCCTTCACTTTGGGATCGCCCTCCGTCTGCTTGCTCTCATCTTTCACTTCCTGCTTGGTCATCTTCAGCTTTCGTTCATATTCCCAGCGTTGATACATATAGTCCAGGACCGCTATCACCACAATTGCGATGGCAACTTTCCAGCTCAGCTCAAAGATGACCGAAAAAACAAACTGGATAATACCGGTCGTTGTCTCATGTGCCAGTTGCGGATAGCTATCGCGATAATTATCAAGCACACTCCAGGCAATGATCGCAACAATGCCTATCTTCAAAAACCCCTTTACCGATTCAACAAGCGACCGCAGGGAGAAGAGTCGCTTGACGCCGCTTAATGGGCTGATTTTATTTAATTTGGGCTCCATTGCTTTCGGCGCCAGAACAAACCCGGTTTGCAGCAAACTTGTGCCCACCCCGGCCACCAAAACCGCCAGAAGCAGGGGCGCCAGAATCAGAATAACCACTTCTCCACTGGTTCTCATCAACCCGGGCAGCGCTTCGGCGGAAACTTCTATACTTGATGACTGCCGGAAGATGTGGCGCATAAACGCCAGCTGCCGATCCATCAACGACGAGCCCCAAAAGGCAAATGACATCAATGCTGCCACCAGAACCGCAGCACTGTTCAATTCGGTACTCTTGGCGATATCGCCTTTTTCAACGGCCTCCTGGCGCCGTTTTGGCGTGGCTTTTTCGGTACGGTTGTCTTGTGAACTCATCCGTTACTTCTTTGTTAGTAGACTTCTAAATGGTTCGAAGCATCACTTCAATCACCGATTCTATTTGCTGAATGATGTATGCAAACATCATCTGGACGATATTCAGCGAGATGATGAGCATGACGATCCCAACGCCGATCTTTAAGGGCAGGCTGATAAAAAAGATATTCATCTGCGGCATCACCCGGGCCATAAACGCAAGCGCGAAATCAACCAGGATCAGAAAGATCAATGCCGGAGCAGCAAATTGAATCGCCAGTTCGAACATCAACGATCCCCAGGAAATAATGGCCCTGCCCAGGGCCGGTTCAAAAACAGCAGTTCCCGGCAAGATCACGTGAAAGTTCCGGTAAAGTGTTTCTACCAACAAGTGATGACTATTGGTGATGATAAAAACGACAATCATTAACATCACCCAGAACTGGCTGATAATCGGCTGCTGCTCCTGGTTATTGGGATCGAGAATTTGCATAATTCCCATACCCATTTGCATCCCGATAAATGATCCCGCAATGCTAAAACTCTCAAAGATCACTTGTACCCCAAATCCCATTAACAGCCCGACTAAGATTTCCAGGGTAATCGCTATGACAAGCGCCGACGTCGATTCAAATACAATGACCTGCTCTGTTGCCAGTGTCGGCGCAATTATCATCGTTAGCGCAACTGCCATCATCACTCGCACTTTCGCAGAGATGGTCGCTGAACCAAAAATTGGCATACTAATCAGCAGAGCACTGAGCCGGCAGAACACCAGAGTGTAAATTGGCATCAGCTCACGTATGTGGTCAATTAGCTCAAACATGATCTGTTAGGGCTGTGCGACCAGGATGATCTGCTTAAATATTTCCACCATAAGTCCCATCTGCAGCTCAAGGAACCACGGCAGCATCACAAAAATCAAACCGCCGACCACGGCTATTTTGGGAACAAAGGAAAGCGTCATCTCATTAATCTGGGTCACCGCCTGAAAAATCGCTATCACCAGACCAACGACCAGGGTAATGCCAAGAACCGGTAAAAGGATATACAGACCGGTCAACAATGTTTCGCGTGTTATGTAGATGACATAATCAACTGTCATAGCTAAAATCCCTTTACAAGTGCTTCGGCCAGCAGGTACCATCCGTCCACCAGCACAAACAAGAGTATCTTAAACGGCATGGATATCATCACCGGCGGCAACATCATCATCCCCATTGAAAGCAATATGCTACCAACCACCAGGTCAATCAGCAACATGGGCAAATAGAGCAGGAAGCCAATCTTGAAGGCAGTGGTTAATTCGCTAATGATGAACGCCGGAATCAAGGTTGTTATTGGAATATCATCCGGCGTATTGATGTTTTCCAGGTTCTGCATGTCAACAAAGAGCTGAAGATCTTTCTCCTTGGTCTGCTTCAGCATAAAGGCGCGAATGGGGACCGCAGCACGGTCCAGTGCTTCCGATTGCGATATCTCCTCATTGAGATATGGCTGCAATGCATTTTCGTTTATGTTCTCTATGACCGGCCTCATAATGAAGAAGGTCAGAAATAACGCCAAACCGATAAGAATCTGATTCGACGGCACCGTTTGCGTGGCCAGGCTTTGCCGCAGGAAATGAAAAACAATCACAATTCGCGTAAACGATGTCATCAGGATGATGATAGACGGCGCCAGGCTGAGAATCGTAATCAGGAAAAGGATTTGCAGCGTTGGGACAAGATCCTGCCGTTCGTCGGTATCGCCGAAATCGACCGATATGTTTGGCACGTTGTTCTGATTGCCCGGAGACTGCGCGGAAACCATTGGTGCGCATAAAACCAGGGCCACGATAATTGCCAGGCGGAGCCGCTGTATCATTATGCGTTCAGGGGCCGACATTTACCGTACTCCCGATGCGCTTCAACAAAGCCTTAAATCCTTCAGTCTCTTGCCCGGTTTTTGCCACAGGCATTAAATCCGCAGGCTGCTCATCCAACTCGGTAATTAGCTGAATCTGCTGTTCTGTTACACCCAACAAAAGGCGGCGGCCATCAATCGCAACAACGATCAGGCTCTGCTTGGGGCCGATATTGGATCGGGCAATTATCTGCATCATGGGAAAGCCGGCAGAAAACCCGTTGAGCTTCCGGTAGGCCCGTAAACCGATCAGGAGCAAAACAAGGAGCAATGTCGTCACCCCCAATACCCGCCATATGTAACCTGAAGTTACCAGGGTCCTGGAATGCAAATCGGGAACGTCACTGGCCGTTAGTTTTTGCTCTACGCTAATACTGTCCGCCTTAATCTGAGCCATTGCCGGATGCTGCAGCAACAATCCAAAACCAAGAAGCAAGCCCATAACTGCTCTGATGCGGGTGAATTTGGCTATCATCCGAGACTCTTTATTCTTTCGCGCGGTGCCGCAAGTTCTGTAATGCGCACGGCAAAATGCTCATCGATAACAACCACTTCCCCGCGGGCCAGGCGCGTGCCGTTAATCAAAATATCCAGTGGTTCACCAGCTGCCTTGGGAAGCTCCACCACCGATCCTTTTCCTAAATTCAGCACGTCAGAGACCATCATGGTTTTGCGACCCAACTCAACAACCACGTTTAGCTCGACATCCAGCAGCATTTGAACATTGCGATTGTCATTAGCCGCATTAACGTCCGCACCAATATCGCCAAACTGGGCTGGTTGAACCTCGACCTCCGTGGCTTCTACTCCCACGTCTATATTTGCTTCCACTTGCTCAAGGATTTTGTCCTTATCGACATCCTGAGATGGCAAGTTCTGTTCGTCCTGCTGTTCCTTACTCACGATTCTTCCTCTATGTAGATGCGTCTTTTGTTTGTCGATGTATTGATTTTATCTGACAGGCATAGTTACGGCGTTTTTTCCCGATACTGGCGCTATAGAATTTTGCCTGGTTGATATAAACGGAAATCATGTCTTCAAGCTGTGTTTCCAGTTTTATAACATCATCTTCCTTAAGCTCCAGGAACTCACCAATCGAAATTTTGCTTTCGCCAAGGACAGCCCGCAAAGTAATCGGTGTCTGCATAATCTGATGCCGTATCGCCGCGCTTTCTGCTTCGTTTACCGGACTATCTCCGGCTAGAACGCGTTGCTGGGCGTCGACAGACGATACATTCGGTGAGATCCATGAAAGTGGATAGCAGATATTTACCAGCATGGAGTTACTATTGATTTTCACTTCGATCGCAACCGTTACAACAGGCTCATCAACCGGGAAAATTTGAGCAAATTCAGGATTGGATTCGAAGCGATTAAAGGTGAACGTATAATCGTTTACCGGCTCCCAGGCTTCCGAGATGACCTCTGCGAGATCACCAACAATCCTCTTCATAACCTGCTGTTCGATTGCCGAGATATTCCGCGGATTGCTGACAAAATCCCCGTTGCCACCAAAAAGACGTTCCACCAGTAGAATGCACATCTGCGGCGAAAAGTCCATGATAATACTTGTATTCTGGTTCTCAATTTTCAGCTCATAGATGCAACCCGGTGGTGCAATTGAAGACATGAATTCTGAAAACCGGATTTCATCAATGGTAATCAGTGATACTTCGACGATGAAGCTCAACTGAGACGAAAAATAGACGCCCATACTGCGACACATGACCTCATGGATTGCCTGGATCAAGCGCTTCTGATTATGGGTAATCATATTGGGATAGTGAAAGTCGTATAACGCGACATTCCTATCCCCGGAACTTCCGTCTTGCCCTGCGTTACCAGCGATATTGGTTAACAGGGCGTCCATTTCGTCTTTTGATAAGATTTTGTCCATCGAATCGGTGCCCTGTTACTGAAGTATGAATCGCGTGAAAAAGACATCATAAACCGCCTTCTTGCCGGCGACTTTGTTGGTCATTGCAATGATATCGTCTTTTCGATTCTGCATTAAGCTATCCATCGCCAGTTCTTCAACGGTTTTCGCACGAAAATATTCGATGAAGCGATCTTTCAGGATCGGTTCGCGCTTTTTGAGCACTTCCATGACTTCATCATTTTCTACAGCAAGCACCAGCTCAAAAACCGCAAACCTCTTACCCATTGAATTTCTGGGATTGACCGTTAATCCTGTTATTGTTAAGGTCTTCTCCAGCGGACGCAGCGTTTCCTCTATCTCTGTTGCCTCTTCCTTACTTTCTTCCCCGGCTAACATCGGCATCAGAAAAAACATTGCAGCACCGCCGATGATCAAGAGCGGAAGACCAATAACGCTGATGTAGAAGACTATTCCACGTTGCTTGGCTTGTGGTTCTTCATTTGCGTTTTTATCTTTTTCAGCCATTTCTACCTCGTGTTTTACCTCTTAAACCTATTCCTGCTCACTCCATTTGACCAGAATATCCACGCGTCTGTTCTTTGCCCGGTTTTCAACGCTATCATTTGGATAAAGCGGGCGATGTTCTCCATGTCCAACCGCCACCAATTTCTTTTCAGGTATCTTTTTGACATCGTAAAAATACTGAACAACACTGAGGGCGCGGGCAGCAGATAACTCCCAGTTGGATGGAAATCGGGCCGTATGGATCGGCACATTATCTGTATGACCGGTAACGTGGATTTCCTCGACCTCTTCTTTCACGATCTCCGCAAGCTGTGACAGTATCGGAAATGCTTTATTCTTCAAATCAGCCTTCCCGACGTCAAAGAGGATTTCCTGGTTCAGGCGTATCATTACGCCACCTTCAACCTTCTCGAAGGTGCCGATTCCCTGGAGCAATTCCGATTGCATTAGTTCTTCAACCTGTCCGCTCCGGTGATTCAAATCGGTCCGATCAGTAGACATCGTTTGATCAAAGTTGATGTATTCCATCTTTTGTGGACTTTCATGCCCGTCAAAAATACCAAGAGCTCCCTTAAACGATTCCATAGCGCCCCGAAACTTCTCCAGTTCAATTGTCGAATAAGAAATCAGGAGGATAAAAAACGTCAACATTAGCGTTACCATATCGCCATAGGTTGTCATCCAAAATGGGGAGGTTGGTTCGTCGTCTACTGGTGGTTCCTTTTTCGCCATAATTCATTCTCACAATAGCTGTCATCAAGCTTCTTAAGCTTCTACTTCCTCGGTTCTGAGTTTGGGCGGCAGAAAATTAGATAGCTTCTTGTTTACGGTGTTGGGATGAAGTCCGTTTTGGATTGCCAATACACCTTCCAGTATCATCTCTTTTACAATGACTTCATCTTCCGATTTTGATTGTAATTTCTTAGCCAGCGGCAAGAAAATCAGGTTTGAAAACAAAGCGCCATAAAATGTCGTAATCAGCGCTACCGCCATACCACCACCAATATTTGATGGATCATCAAGACTCTGAAGCATGGCAATCAAACCGACCAGCGTTCCAATCATGCCAAATGCCGGCGCATACATGCCAAGCGCATCAAATATGCCTTTCCCTGCCCGGTGACGCTCGGAGAGATAGGTCAGCTCCGTCTCCATGATTGAGCGGACCGTTGCTTCGTCGCTGCCATCCACGACCATTTCGAGGCCTGTCCGCATGAATGGATCCTCTATCGATCCAAGCTCACCATCCAGCGCCAAAACACCCTCCCTGCGTACAACAGTGGCCAAACGGGTCAATGTGTCAACAAATTCCTGGATCTCACTGACTTCATCCTTAAGCGTCTTCTGTAGAACGGACGTTACTCGCAGAACATGATTAAGTCTGTAACTCACCAAAGTGGCCGCAAATGCCCCGCCCACTACCATCAGCAGTGAAGGGATGTGAATAAAGATTGCAGCGCTACCCCCCATAAGTATCGACACCAGAACGAGAATGAGTCCCAATGCGATACCACCAATAGTTCCAAGATCCACTGAATTATTCCTTCCAAGAGATTTATTGTTTGATAAGGGTGACCGGACACTAAAACATCAGTCCAGCCAAATGATAAAGAGGAACCCAGATAGGTGCCCGGTCAACCCTTATCAGACTTCAATTACCTGTAGATTTTTAACGTTTGATTCTTATAAGTTCGTCAAGAATCGTATCGGCTGTAGTAATTACTTTTGCATTTGCCTGAAATCCACGCTGAGCAACAATCAGCTCGGTGAACTCCTTGGAAAGGTCAACATTTGACATCTCCAGGGCACCGGATGCAACCGCCGCACCCTCCGCACTGCTGAGGTTCAGAATTTCCGGCTGACCGCTGATACTGGTGCTCTCATTGAGGCCGTCGCCGATGTTTACCAAGCCTTGATTGTTGGCAAACCTGGCCAGGGCAATTTGGGCGATATCAACGGATTCCCCATTGGAGAAGGAACCGGTAATCACACCATTGCGATCAATCGCGAGCCCCAGAAGTTGACCAGTTGCCCGGCCGTCCTGATCGCGGATGTAGATGGTTGTTCCCGCATCAAATTGCGTAATACCGGAGAAGGTCTCATCACCTTGAGCATTGATGTTCAGATTCATCACCGCTGCCGCATTACCCGGATCCAGCATCAATGCACTGTCGTTGTTATCGTAGGTGAATGCCGCCAACTGTCCGCTATTGTCAAAGGTGACAGTGCCGCTGCCGCCGCCGAGGATTTCTTCATCTCCGGTCGTTTGGATTTCCCAAAGCCACTCACCGGCATTATCCGTCTTGGTATACTCAATAATCAGGTTATGTGCAGCACCGAGGCTGTCATAGACAACAACCGAGGAAGAGACCTTGCCGGTAAATCCTTCGGTCGTGACAGAAAAGCTCGGCAGTAAAACGCTACCGGTATTGCCTGAGCCAAGCACCAGGTTAATGTTGGACTGGCTGTCGCCGCCGCTATCATCTGTCAGCTGGATTTGTCCATCTACCAGCGTGGCAGTTGCTTCCGGGAATGTGGCTGAGATCGACGTTAACAGGTCTTGAATCGTCGTTCCATCTGTGCCGTAGGTAAAGGTCCCGGAAATCGCTGTGCCGTCTGGCCGGCTACCGTTAATTTCAATCGTGTCACCGGTAACAAAGGCCGTGGACATTTGCACCAAATCATTTAGTTCCGTGGTGGTATCAGGCGCACCACCGGTTGTTCCGCTGGTTCCACTGGTATAGCCAATATCCGTCAGCACATCATTGGTACCCGAATTGATAGTAACCGTCGCGTTGCTGCTGGTTCCCAGGTAGCGAAACTTGACGGCGCCGCCGGAGTTAATCGCTTCAATTGAACCGGCCAGAGTTGCATTGCCTGCGATCTGAGTATTGATCTCTGTGACCAGATCATCAACGGTCGCATAGGTATTGGCGGTCAAAGTCAACTCTTCGCTAATCGGCGTTCCTGTCCCGCTAATAGCCACTACAAACTGGTCATTCACACCGCCGGTCACCGTCACGGCTCCCGGAATGGCAGCACCGGTAACTGTTGCACGAGTTGTAAAGGAAGAGGTCATCGACCAAACTTCAGCTTTGGGGGTTAGACCGGCGTCAATATTACCTGACAAATAAATATTTTCCGTCGGCTGCGCCTCGGACTGCAGGCTGGCATCAATCTGAATATCCTGCAGCTCTGCCAATCCGGTGTTTACGCTGGCTGCAGATCCATTAAACAGCCAACCTTGTACGGACAACCCGGCATTGCTCATAAGGCGTCCGTCCTGTCCAAATTGGAAATTACCGGCACGGCTATAGAATCTTGATTCGCCGTTGGTGAGAACAAAAAATCCATCACCTTCAATTGCCAGATCCGTCAAATTTCCTGTGGTCTCAAATGACCCCTGGTTGAAGATCCGGTCAACGGAGCCAACCTGCATCCCCAAACCAATTTGCATCGGGCTACCGGAACCGCGATTGGTACCGCCGCTGAAAGCCTGGGTCAAGGCTTCCGAGAAGACGATCCGGTCTCCCTTGAAACCAATCGTATTGACGTTCGCGATATTATTACCGAGAACATCCAGCTTGGTTTGATGGTTTCGTAAACCGGAAACTCCGGCGTATAGTGATTTTAGCATTATTCTTTCCCTCCATGAGAGTTTCGATATAACAAAACATCCTGTTAAGTGGTTTATGGATTGGTTCCAATTTCAAGCACATCAGAGAAGGCTATCTCCAGATCGCCGACGATCAATACCGCACTGCCATTTTCGTAGCGAACCGAGGAAATCACCCCGTTTATTAACGGTAATGCCCGCACAGCGGTACCGTCACTTTTCGCGGCCGTTACCTGGAAGCTGTAGTTGCCTTCGTCGAGACGATTGCCGTCGGCATCCTTCCCGTCCCATTCAACACTCTGCTGACCAGATGACAGCCCGTTTCGCTCGATACGGCGTACTTCATTGCCAAGCTCATCGACGATCACGATCTCAACGTCATCGGCAAATCCACCGAGCTCAAATTCGATCTGACTGCTGCCTTCACTTGGGAGGTGAACTGTATTGCCGAGCGCTTTCACCTCTTTGCCCAACAAGGTTGCAGACATTGTATTGCTAATTGCCTGGGTCATTAAGAGATCTGTGTCGATCGACTGTTCAAGCCGATCGTCAATGCTGACCAATCTCTCCAGGGAGCTGAATTGGGCCAGATCGGTCGCAAACTCCTGGCTTTCCATCGGTGACAAGGGATCTTGATTTTGCAGCTGAGCCACCAAGAGGGTCAGGAAATCTTCCCCGCTCAAGGTTTGCTGCAAGGCACTACTTTGTGAAAACGCGGAAGCACCAGCATCACTAACGAGAGGTGTGTCTATCATGTCTCCCCGCTCCTTTCCTTTGTATGTGTATTGGTCCGAAACAACAATAACCGCCGGACCGACATTTGATTTTATGCCAACATTTCAAACGTATTGTATCCATAATTGCGATCGGGCGATTGCTCGTCAGATGATCCACCCGTTTCCACGCCATCATTTGAAGCCGACGCACGCTGCCCGGCAGGGGCCTGCTTATCTGTTTCCTGTTTTTGGCTGGTCTCGCCACTACCGATATCAACAGATAAAGATCCCGGTTCGAAACCATTCCCCTGGAGCATTTCCTGTATCACCGGGAGCTGCTTCTGCAGAATGCTGCGGCTGCTTTGGCTCTCTACCAGAATGAGCGCCTGGTAACTGCCGCCCTCTTCATTAATGTGGATTTCGATTCCACCAAACGACCCTCCGTCAACGCGAAAACTGGTATTAATCTGCCGCCCTGCGCCAGAGCGCTGAATGGTATGGCGGATTTCCTTAACCAGTCGCGCCAGTTGTGGCAGCAGGCGATTGTCGGCCCTTAGCAATTTTGCTTGTGGGTCCCGCCTGACTTCAGCGCTTTCGCCGATCGGCTGCGTCGTTTGGAAATTTGAGTCGCTGCTTTCAATCGTTCGGGACATTCCGCCCGGCTCTAAATCCTGCTGCAGCGCAAATTCAGCAGCATCGACCGGCTGTCCGTTCATGAAACGCACTGTGGAATTTTCGGCTTCACTGGTTTCGTGTTTGGCAGCCGCGCCGGCCTTCCTTGCACCACGCGCTTTTCCAGTGTTCGGCGTATGACGCGAATCAGCTGGTTGCACTACCGGAGATTCTTCCACCTGACCTTGGTTGGCCAGGCCTGCCGGCTTCTTCGAAGGTGTGTCTGTTCTCTTCGAAGTCACCTCAACCGCCGGCGAGTCCAGCGCACTCTTGGCAGCTGACGCCTCGTTTTCCGTATTGAGAATCTCTTGCGAAGAGATCAATTCTATGCCCACCGGTACGGCCGGTACTTTACCGGGCATCTCGCCCTTGATTGGAGCAACATTAGGATAACTCGACTGTGCTACCTTCGCCGGCACGCGGAGTTTTCGCTTATTTCCCTGCTGCAGCACCTGTATTTCACTCGCGGGGTTGCGAACCTGAGAATAGTCGAGACGTGTCGGCAACAGTTGCGCCGCGCGAATTTGCTTGAGCGCGCCGCTAACAATGACATTCAGGGCTTTGCTTCCGACGTTTTCCGGACTGGCTTCAACCTCAGGAAGAGTAGCATTCGGCATTGGTAAATCAACCTTGGCGACCGGCTGCTTCAAACCCGATCTTACCGTTTGATGAGCGTGGTTATCATCCACAAGACTGGATTGCACACCCATTGATTTGATCAAATTCTCCGAGCGCTGTGCCGACCTGGGCTCATTCCCATTAAGCAAAGGCAGTTTGCCGGTTTCAACTTTCTCTGGAACAACAATTTTCTCAGCGGCTTTCACAAACGAGGATTGCCCGCTCATATCCTCTTTTGCCACCGGCCAAAGGTGCGCCGGCTGCCATCGAAGCGGCCGCGATTCAAGCGGCCGAGTATCTGCAACAGGCGTCGCATCTGGTATTATTACTCCCGTTTCAATTTTAGGCTCAGACTGAGGGACAGGTGCTTTATTCACCAGATTGGCTTGGGGCTCAGTCCCGGTTTTAACCAGATGTGAGAGCCGGTTCGCGAACCTCAACATTTGAGGAGGAGGGGATTCCGATTTGGACGCAGCTAACCCCGGTGAAGAAGCAGGCGCTTTGTTGTCTACAATGCGTTCCGGAATGATGGTATCGGCAACCAATTTTGGCGGCGATGTTTGCGGGTTGCGAATCAACTTATCTACACTTCCAGACTCCAACAATGGAGACGCTTGCTTCGTGGATCTCTGCATATGAATCGCAGCAGACTCTGCCTTCGCGGCAGCCAATGCAGACAATGAGCCGCTCTTCTGATGACTGGAATCCCGTGCAGGCGTGATTTTATCACCCATCAACTTTGGTGACAACTCTCGTGGATTGCGGTTCGACTTGTCGCCTTCACCGGCATCCGGCAGCGGCAATAGGAGTTGCGCCTGAGGATTCAAGCGATTACTGCCGGGTGTTGATTCGGTCCGGAACACTCCCAATGTCGCCGGCTTCTGCGGCTGTAGCGATTGGCTACTCGCATTGGTCTTGCTTTCAGGCAATAGCGCCTGATCGCTTCCCGCTAAATGAGTTGAGGCTTGGGCCTTTTTGCCTGCCAGGTCTGCGATCGGTATTTCACCGGCGACCGGTGTCTTTTTACCCGCCAGGTCAGTGGCCGAAACTTTTGTTCCGGTTGCCAGCTTCTTCACACTCAAGCTGTTAGCCTGAACGTTCTCCGCAACCGATGCCTTTTTACCAACCAGATCGGCAGTCGCTAATTCGCCTGCAATTGGCGCCTTTGTAGCAGCCGGATCAGCAATCGGCATTTCTTCAGCAACCGACGCTTTTGTGCCTGCCAAAACTTTTGCTGTTGGTGCGCCGGATACCGCTATCTTTTTGCCGCTCAGATTAGCAGGCTGAACGTCCATTGAGACTTGACGCTTTTTGACAGCTGCCTGAATGGACTGTCCATCTACAGGAGTCTGTACCTTTTTGCCAAACAGGTCGATGGCTGATGCTTCTTTGGTCACTTGCGCATTCTTGCCACCCAGTTTTGTAGCTGAGATTTCTGGTGAAGCCGGTGCCTTTTTTCCGGTTATTTCCGCAACCTGCAACGGGTTTAGCGGGGCTTTTCTAACGCCCACTAAATCACGTGCAAATTTCGCCAATTCGGACTTTTGCCCCGTTTCCGGTGCAGGTGACTCCGATGAATCACTTAGGCCGGAGAGCTCCCCATTTTGGCGGAACGGAACCGAATCTGCAAAATTTAACTCACCACTGGCCTCGGGGAAGGATGGTTTTTCGCCAATCGCAACCACCTTGATATCAGGGACCTTATTCCCCAGTCCCACTTGCAATTCTTCACTCGCAGGGAATATATTCACCATGCTATCCGGGTCCGCACCATCTGCCTTTGCAAGCCTTGACTTCAGTCCGGCCAGGGCAAGTAGGGTGTTTGCTTCACCTTTGGCAGCCACATGAGTGCTGCCGGCAGGCAGGGCAGATGCCCCCGGTTGCGGGGCTCCCGGCTTTATCGGCTTTTGCATGTTGGGCAATGCCGATAACTTGCCAGGTTTCTTGTTGGCTTGCTTCTGACCCGCTAATGAAAGTCCGTCTTTCGCTATCTTGGCTGACTTTACATTCGGTATCAGGAATGGTATCCGGTTCCCGTTCCTGGCATTGCGACGTTTCAATGCTCCGGCAACTTTTTTGGCTAATCCCCTTCCGAGGGTCTCTTCAACACTTCCTTGCTGTTTCATAAACCACTATTCCTGTTTTGCGTTGATTAATGCCTCGGTTAGAGACGCGGCACGCTTGGTATCCAACCCCATCATAAACTTCTTTCGCGATCGCCCATCCATATTCTTATAGATCAGCATCGCGGTACTATCATCTATTTTTGCAAGAATCGGCTTCATTTCATCAAGTTTCATTGCCGCGAAAGTCTTGGCAACGGTACTGGCGTTGACCTGCATGGATTTCAGACCTTCTACCTGCTCCATCAAAGTGCCGATTTTTTTCTCTTGTTCTTCGATTTTCCTGGTTTGCTGTTTCACCAGGGCGTCAAGGCTATCAATTATTGCCTCGTGGTCAATAGGAACGATGACGGCCTCTGCGCTATCGCTTTCGGCAGACTCAGTCTCCGGCAGTTCCTCATCTTCAGGGGCAAAGGGAGTCAGACGCGCCTGTTGAATAACCGGGGCCTCCGGGACTTCTACGGCTGCATTATCCTCCCATGTAAAACCGGACACCAAATCATTAAACGAACTGGAAATAGTGTCAATAATCGCCGGACTGTCTTCCGGAAAAAATTTGTCCCGGCTTTCGGGATAGACAATAATAAATCCCGTGAAGACTAAAAGCGCGGTTGCCAAATGGCATCCGGTGATCAATAAAATCCATTTTGTGGTACTCACTTTGTCCCCTTTTCCTGCCGCATTTGGTTAAACGTTCTTATCGCAATTTCATCTGCCTGCTGCCTGGCGGCCTTGGCGGCCTTGCTTTTTGCTTCTGCTTCCTGGCGTTCCCGTAATTTTTCGACCGCCAGTTTGGCTTGCCTCGCTTCTTTTAATTTCTGCCGCACTTTCTTGGCCGCGGCTTCCGCTTCCCGGATCCGTCTGCGAACCTCACCCATCTCCCGATCAATCTGCGCTAGCGAAGCCTCCACAACCTGAAAGCTTCTGAGACGAATTCTGTCAGACTTCTCAACGCTCATTTGATGCTGTCGCATGAGATCATTTCGCTGCATGCGAAGTCGCTTGAGATTCGACTGTTCCGTGGTCACCTTTGCCAATGCTTCAGTTAGCTCGAGGGCGATTTGTTTTTCCTGCAAATCGCGTAAATCAAGCAACTTCTGCAGGCGGAACCGAAACTTGCCCGCCATTTCAGGCTCCTACCAACGCACCAAGGCTGTTAATTGTCTCTTCAAACTCACTCACTTCATTTACCTGCTGCTGCAAAAACTTTAGCACGTTTCCACGATTCTTAATGGCCCGGTCAATGGCGGGATTACTCCCCGCGACATACGCGCCGACATTTATCAAATCTTCCGCTTCACGATAGGTTGCCAGCTGCTCTAACACCTGCCGCACCATGTGCTGATGCTCACTGCTTGTCACATCATTCTTCACCCGGCTGATACTTTCTAATACATCGATGGCCGGGAAATGTCCCTTATTGGCAAGACGGCGTCGCAGAACAATGTGGCCATCAAGAATGGAGCGTGCCGTATCACTAATCGGTTCGTCCATGTCATCGCCTTCAACCAGTACCGTATATAAGCCGGTGATCGTGCCGCTTTCGTCGGCCCCTGCCCGTTCCAGAAGCGACGGCAACAATGCGAAGACCGAGGGCGTATATCCTTTGGTTGTCGGCGGTTCCCCATTTGCCAGGCCGATCTCACGCTGAGCCATGGCCACCCTGGTCAGTGAATCCATCAGCAGCATGACGTGTAAACCTGCGTTGCGAAAGTATTCTGCAATACGCGTGGCAACAAATGCAGCCCGTGTTCGCAAGGTGGCTGGCTGCTCTGCTGTGGCCACAACCACCACCGAGTTAGCCAAAGCTTCGGCACCTAAACTGCCTTCGACAAACTCGCGCACTTCTCGACCGCGCTCACCAATAAGCGCAATTACATTGACATCTGCTTTGGTGTATCGCGCCAGCATGCCAAGCAATACGCTCTTACCAACTCCACTGCCGGCAAAAAGTCCAACCCGTTGCCCACGCCCTATGGTGATCACACCGTCTATTGCCCGCACGCCGGTTGGCAGTGGCTCGCGAATTCGCTGACGCGTCAGCAAGGGTGGTGCTTCCCGATTGACGGGAACATAATCAGCGTTTCTAATCGGGCCCTTGCCATCAATCGGTTCACCATAGCCATTCAGTATTCTGCCAAGAATAGACTCACCTACCGGTACCTGCATTGGCTGTGATTGCACTTCCACTCTGCTACCGGGGCGAATACCGATGGTATTTTCCAGCGCCATCAATCGAATTTTATTGCTGTCGAAACCGACGATTTCAGCTTTGATACGCCCCTCGTCCGTTTGTAGATAGCACATATCACCAATCGTTCCACGCGGTGAAGTTGCCTCAATCAACAATCCTTTAATAGACAACACTCTTCCATCAATGGACTGGGGCTTCAGCCTTGGCGCCACTTTCGCGTGAGACCTGAATCGTTCAATTAACTGAATCATATCCTTATCCCGATTGGCTCATGAATTGTTCAACAAGGTCTTGCAATTGAGTCTTGAACGTGCCTTCCAGGACTTGCTGATCGGAAGTAATCCGACATTCTCCCGGCAGCAGCGTTGCATCGCCGATAACGGCGATATCAGGTAATTTTTGTCCGTCGAACAGCGCTTCGAGCTCTGCTGCCGGCAAATAGGTCAACATCTTGCTATTGACGTGGAGGATGATGTTGCTTTGGCCGAGGAATTTCGGCAAATAGTCACTGAGACGTTCCATCAGTGCCTTTGATAATTCCGGCATGTCAATAACCGCCAGATCGAGAATAGTGCGAGCCATCGCCGTTGCGATGTCGAGCAGCGGTTTCTCCAAATGCAGCAGAGACTCTTCCCATTCCGCACGCAGGCTGGTCAATAACATCTTCAGGCCGGCAATCGCGCTCTCCTTTTCAGAATCTCCCGACTGCTTCGCCAGTAGCACTTTCAGCTCCGCATTTTCAGCTTCCAGATTTCGGATATGCTGTTCAATGCGCTCGGCCGGGGAGAGATTTGAAGCATCTCTTCCTGCCTCTACGCTCACCTGAAATCGATTGGAGGTAGCAGAAACACCCTTTATCGGCCTGGTGAGCTTTAAACGATGTGGACGACTCTTTTCCTGATTACTCGACAAGTTCTTCTTCTCCACGATTGATAGTAATGTCACCGCTTTCTTCAAGCGCCTTAACAACTTCCAATACCTGCTTCTGCGCTTCTTCAACTTCTTTGAGGCGAACAGCGCCAAGGAATTCGATATCTTCCTTCAGCATGGCAGCAGCGCGTTCAGACATATTCTTGAAGACTTTCTTCTTGAGGTCCTCACTTGCAGCTTTCAGCGCCAGAGCCAGAGTCTTACCTTCAACATCTCTCAGGATACGCTGTATCACCGAATCATCGAGAAGGACGATGTCGTCATAGGAGAACATCAATTCGGCGATTGCTTCGGCCAGTCCCGGCTCCCGCTCGCGAATGCTACTCATAATGTTCTTTTCCACTGAGGCACTGAGTGAATTCAGAATATTGGCAACAGCCTCTACGCCACCAAGACGATCGGTATCTCCATCAAGTGATGAACCCAACTGGTTGCGGATCGCTGCTTCAACATCACGAATCAATCCCGGTGATGTTCGATTCATGGTTGCCATTCGAAAGGACACTTCCGACCGGCTGCTCTCCGGCAATTCAGACAAAATTGCGGCCGCTTTTGCCGCTGATAAATTGGCCAATATCAGGGCATTTGTTTGCGGGTGTTCTTCCTGGAGAAAGCTGATAAGAAAATCCTCGTCTACCTTATCCAACAGATCAAAAACATCGTGGCCGCTGCCGGTTTCAATTTGTTTCAGAAACTTGCTGGCACGTTGAGAATCCCAGATCTTTTCCAGCACTTCCCGGGTATAGTCCATGCCACCATGATGAACGTATTGATTGGAGATCATCATCTGATAATATTCCTCAATGACGCCATTGAGCACCTCAGGCGAAATGTCCTGGAGCTTAGCAATGGAAATCGATACCCGTTCGACATCCCGATCGGGCATATTCTTCAAAACCGATGAGGCCCTTTCAACGCCCATGGCAACCAGCACAATCGCGCACTTTTCTACCGGTTTTAATTTATCAAGCGTTACTTGTTTCTTCTTTATCATCCTACCATCCATGAACGAATTAGGCGAGCCGCATCTTCAGGAGACTCTTCTACAAACTTGGTTATTTCTTCTGTCATGTAATCGCTGGCTTTCAGGCGCGCTTTTGCCTCAGGGCTCAGCTTCCTGATGTAAATATCTTCCGAGACTTCTTCCTCTTGAGGCTGTCCAGCTACAGCCGGGGCCACTGCTGCTCCTGCTGCGGCTACAGCGGCTGTCCCCTCGGGCGCTCCCGGTACTGCGCCTGCAACAGTTCCCGCCTCAGCAACTGCACCGGGCACTGTACCTGCCGTGTTAATCGCCGGAACACCTCCCTCCGCCACTGGTGCACCGGTTACCAGAGGCGCAGCTGCCGCTCCCGGACCTTGCGCAAGAGTCTCAGGATTGGTTTCAAAAGCTGGTGGTAAAGACTGCAAGCTGGAATTCAGCAACATTCTAAGAACGAAGAAAATGACCAGCACGCCAACCGCCGCAACGCCGTAAACGATATAGGTATCGAAGCGTTGTTCTTCCAGCATCTTATCCAGATGCGCTTGTTCCGAAACCAGCATTTCCTTATTGAAGGGCAAATTTCGCACTTCGACCTGATCACCGCGTTCCTCCGAAAAGCCAATGCTGGTCCTTACCAAAGCCGCAATCTCTTCCAATTCTTCCACTGTGCGCGGCACATATTTTTGGACGTCTTCACCGTCAACTGTTTCGGTAACCATCTGGCCATTCACAAGTACGGCAACACTAATCTTTCGGATATCACCGCTGGTTGAGATATGTCGTTCAAGGGTCTTGCTCAATTCATAATTGGAAATGACGCGCTCGGACTTGGCTGCGCCTTCAGCATTATCATCCTGTAAAAATGTTTCTTCACTCAAGACAGCGGTCTTGTCCGGATCAACAGCCTCAATAGTTCGTTCCACCTGGTCCAGGTTAAGGTCTACCGAGACGTTGACAACTGAATTCTGATAGCCGACAACACCTTCAACAATGCCGGTTATTTTGGCCTGAAATTCGGTTTCTATGGTATTTTGCAGTTCCCATTTACTTCCGGCATTGCCGGCAATACCATCATTCGCAGACTGGCTAAATACCACCCCATTGGACCCGAGCACCACCACATCCGCGGGCGCAAGATTCTGCACGCTATTGGCAACCAGGGCAATAATTCCGCTGACCTGCCTTTGGTTCAGGGATGCTCCAGGCTTTAGCTGCACAACGACGGAGGCAGATCCGGCTTTGTCTTCTTCAAATAATCGCTCTTCGGCAATAACCAGGTGAACCCGGGAAGCAATCACCTCCGGTAAATGGTTAATCGTACGGGACAATTCCCCCTCTAAGGCCCGGCGCATATTGAGACGCTGCATAAAAGTCGTCATGCCCATGCTATTCGTTTCGAACAACTCATAGCCAGTGATGCCGTCTTTCATAAAATCGGATTGAATGTATTTCAAACGCATTTCTGCGATGCTTTCACGGGGTACGTAGATCGTCCGGCCCCCGTTCTTCAGCTCATACGGGATAGAATTGCTGCGAAGATCATCGACAATCGCGCTGGCGCTGCCAGGATCGAGATTGCTGTAGAGGAGTTCGTAATCCGGCCGGTTGGCCCATAACATCAGCACGACCAATCCGGAGATCAACACCAGAATCATGGTAACAATAAATATCTTCTGCTGTTGATTAAACCGTTGTAATACTTGTAGTATATTTGCAAGCAGTCCATTCATGGGAATCATCCTGAGAGCTGCACAGGATTCTCAAATACCTGAGGAATCCCTTCCTCTTTGCAAAAATTTCGTAAAGATGCTCTCGTGTTACTCGTTTACTAAATCTGCATTTTTTCGATTTCATTATACGCTTCAAGCAGGCGATTACGGATTTCCAGCATCAGCTGAAAGCTTATTTTGGCTTCCGTTGCGGAAATCATTGCCTCATGAAGGTTGTCGGATCTGCCTTGAATCACATCCGTCACCTTCTCAGCGGAGGTAACCTGCTGATCGTTGACGTTCATGACAAAATCCGTAATTGTGTCACCGAAACTCTTCTGGTTTACGTCAATACCTTCCTGGAAGCCACCAGACTGTGCCGGTCGCTGCCGCATAAACTCGCCGAGTTTTAGTGTGCCAATTTGCTTAAACATCTCTGTCTCCTTATGCCCAAATATCCATTACAAAGCCGGCATAGATACTTGCCGAACGACGAGAACCATACCCATCTGTTCCTGCTTCAAACTGGTCCTGAAACAGGAGCTCCAGGGCAAACTGCTCTTCCTCGCTAATCATGCCCGGTTCAGCTACCTTTGGAACAGGCGCAGCCTGCTTCTTATCGGCGGCGCTGGTGCTTTCCGGTGCCCCAGGCGAATTCTTGACTGAAAAGTCTTGAACAACCTTTTCAAATCGTCTATAGACACTGCTTAGATCGCCCAGTGACTGAGTGTCCAAATGAGTCTTCACGATTTGCTCCTTATAGTTCCATACTACGTTTTGCGATATGCTTGGCCGCATTCATTACTGTTACATTTGCCTCATATACCCTACTGGCAGACATCATGTCTACCATCTCTTCAACCAGATTTATATCATACATCCGCACATAGCCGCTGGCATCCGCGTTCGGATGTTTTGGATTGTAAACCAATTTGGTCGTATTCTCTTCTTCTACCACTTCGAAATACGGCCCTCTTTCAATGCCCGAGGCCCCGCCGGGATATTCCAAATGCTGTTTCATATGGCTGCCGTTGCTCCGGCGCATTGTCAGTGAAAGTTGCCGGCCAAACCCAATCTTATCCAGCTCATCATCACCCTTCATTACAACGGTTTGTCGCCGGTAAACCGGGGCATTGGCATCCACCACCCTGTCGGCATGGGCAATATTCTCCGAGACCAATTGCAAGCGCTTCATTTGTGTGGACAGCGCCTTGCGGGTTTGATGAATGGCCGTTAAAATTCCTTTGGTTTCCATAGTTCACTCCCTGTTAGCGGCTTCTGCCAAGTATGCTTGCCTGCAGCCCTTCAAATCTTCTTCGCAATATTTGAGCGGCAAAATCAAAACGGATGTGGTTTTCCGCCAGCAAGCTCATCTCTTCAGATAGATCCACATCTTCCTCAGCACCTTGTCCGATTAGCGGATCCGGCTGTTCCGGGCTGCCGATATGACGCTCATTGGTGGCACGCAATTTTGAATTATTGTCGACCCGCGTCAGCATCTCGCTAAAGTCCGTATTCCGGCGGACAAAGCGGTCGTTATTGGCATTGCCAATATTTTCGGAGATAGCATTGTGCTGATTTGTATACACGTTCAGTGAACGCTTCAGCAGCCTTAACTGTGAATTTTCATATATTTTCATTTCCAAGTCTCCCGAACAATTTTCCGGTCGTCATTCGATCATTTTTGATAGATCATCTAACATGCTATAGACAAATCCTGTGCCAAGAATGCTCATATAAAGCAGCGACAGAAAAAATCTCTCAAACATCAGCTTTTACAAGTACTTACAAAGTCAATTCAGATAGGCGGATTGTTGCAATATTCTTCTTAAAGATCGATTGGGTTTGTTCTTCCGGTAATCTTTGCCGGAACCGGCATTTTCTGCCGTTTTTCAGTCAGCAAGCTGCTGTCGATTTGAGCCGTTTAGCTTATTCCTCAGGGTTCTGACACTGATCCCCAAAAGCTCCGCGGCCTTGGCGCGATGGTTGCCGGTTTTTTCCAACGCCCGGTAAATCATCTCATATTCCATCTCTTCCAGGGTGCAAACATCATTCTCACGATAGATTGATTCCTGTGTCAGGCTTCGTTCGTTTTCCAGCTGCATATGGGCGGCGCGGATTCTCGGGTCATTTCCTGATAACAGAAAGGCACGCTCGATCATGTGCTGCAGCTGACGCACATTACCGGGCCAGTTAAATTCCTCCAACTCTCGAAATGCAGCTTCTTCAACTTCCTTAACTGCAATGCCATATTTCTGACAATTCTTCTCCAAAAAATGCTCGGCCAGCAGGCGAATATCTCCTTCACGTTCCCGCAACGGCGATACGTTAATTGGAAAAACATTCAGACGAAAATAGAGATCTTCGCGAAACTTATTTTCATCAATCATTTCATGGATGTCACGATTGGTCGTGGCAATAATGCGAACATTGACCGGAATCTCGCTGGTGCTGCCAATACGCGTAACGACCATTTCCTGTAAAACCCTCAGGAGTTTTGCCTGCATCGAAATCGGAATTTCACTGATTTCGTCCAGCAACAAGGTCCCACCATCCGCTTCTTCAAATACGCCTTTTCGCATCCGATGGGCGCCACTAAATGCCCCTTTTTCATGACCAAACAGGGTGCTTTCAAAAAGCGTTTCCGGCACAGCTGCGCAATTAAACTTGAGAAAAGGGCCGTCGCATCTTTCGCTGGACTCGTGGATCGCCCTGGCAATCAATTCCTTGCCGGTACCGCTTTCGCCCTGGACAAAAACCGTTGCATCGCTTCCGGAAAGCAGTTCGATCTGACCGCGAAGCGCTTGAATGGGCAAGCTGTTTCCCAGCAATTGGGAAGAAGGCTCCGGCGACGTCAAAATCGTCTTTGCCTCTGACTGCTGCTGCCGTTTCTCCTTTGCTTCAAAATGCCGACTAATCCGGGATTCAAGCTGGGCAAGCGAAAATGGCTTGCTGATAAAATCAAATGCGCCTTTTTGCATCGCTGCCACCGCTGCTTCCACAGTTCCATAAGCGGTAATTACCAGGCAGCTCATATCCGGATATTTCGCCAGGGTTTTTTCCATCAGCTCAATGCCGGACATTTTGGGCATGGATAAATCCGTCAGCAATAAATCGAACGGCTCCTCTTCAAGGATCTTGAGAGCAGCATGACCATTGGCTGCTGCGCGAACATAATACTCATACTCACGCAAAGACTTTTCGAGCACCAGGCGAAGGCCTGCATCATCATCAACTACAAGAATTCGTTTATTCATTTTGCTTCTGGTTTGATCAATCGGTTGTTTCTATATATCATTTCGAGAACAGTTCGCGATCCATACATTACCGGCTATTCTATCGCGGCGGCGGTTGCCGGCTCCCCGGCGGGTGACTCCGGTAAAGGCTCATCGGCAAATTCAAAACTCACAGTAACTTCTTCGCCACAGGCACACTTCACTACCAGCCCGACAACAACATCGCCGTCAAACAAAGGCTCGATTTTTGTTGCCTTTTCATGCATCTCGCTGTGGGGTCCACCATTTCGAGCATCCGTGACCTTTTTCGGCCGACCAACTGTCACTTGATTTTTCTTTATGATCATGGACTTGGATTTCGTTGCGGACCGGGCTACAAAAATATTACCGCCTTGATCCTTATAAAAAGGTTGATCAGCACTCATCTAGCATTCCATTTAGGTAGTTTCTAATTTCTCTTCGACCGGTTTCAGTGGGACAATCTCAAACGTGCCACGCAATTCATCGACAACAATCCGTACGTTATTGAAGGTCCTGTTCACAACAAAACTTTGATTTGCCGTATGAATTTCAACGCCCAGATCAAGAGTGCCGGATACAATTATTCCAGGTTTTGAGCGGATTTTCATAGTCTCGGCAAACAATTCAAGAATTGACTTTTCCCGGGCGAAGTTTTCCACCAGTTCGCGGTATTCTTCAACATGTACGTTGAATTCTTTGAACTCTCCGGCAAGATGTTCATAAAAGCGCCTGACGATCAGACCAATCTTTTGCCGGTTCTTCATGCTACGCATGCTGGAAACCAGCTGCTTCTTGACCTTTTTCTGACTCCCCTTTAAACGATGCTGGATTTCCATCACTTTCAGGTCTGCTGCATCAAGTTTGGTTTGATATTGCTGAAGCGTTCCCATTGGATCCGGCAAATCCTTACGTCGCATGTAATTTTCCCCGAGAAACACTTTGCTGCCGCCGGACAAATTTTCGCATACCAGGTGTTTGCTGATCGTCATTTTGCAATCGGTAATATCCCCGGCGATAACGGAGCCGGCAGACCATAATGTGCTCCCGCGTAAGTTCTCTGAAATCACCACATTTTTCCGGCTGCGTATTTTGTAATCAGAAATAGACTGCGCAAAAATACTCTGTTCTGACGACAACATCGGTGTATTTGGCGAATGATTATGAACGCTATTGTGGCATACAATCAGTCCGGTAGCAGTAATTGGGGAATTCACTATGTTCCCACAGACTTCCACATTTGAGGAAACATGCGTCGGTATCTCGCGACGCCAATCTCCGCGGCAGACAATGGCTGTATCTTTTGCGCTCTTTTGCAGACGCTCCCCGACGTATTCACATTCTTCAACAGGGTGAACGGCTACAACGCCTGTGATGGACCGCGTCATCGCACCATCAATTTCGGCGACGATGCAGTCAGAATTGCGATCGTAGCTGGTATTGGGTCCACTCAATGTTTTTAGAACATCGCTATCCAGCTTATGCAGGAATGTCCGGCGTCCATTGGGGTATTCAAGAACCACTTGTGGTCGTTTCAAGACCGTCAGCAGTTTTTGTCCTTTTTCGACGATGGGATTCAGAGCAATTTCGCCAACTTTCCCCCCGCTCACACCTTGCTTGAAAATGGTCTTTAGATTGGGAATATTGATATGGAACTGAATCTTCGGCGGTTCACAAACCCGGCGGCTATAGGCCATCAACATTTGGTATCGTGCTCCCTGGGCCATCGCCTTTAAGGTTTCATCCACTATGCCATAGCGAATACCGACGGAGTCCAATGCGGTTCGCAATTCATGATAAGAAGCTGATCCATCTTTTAATTCACCCAGTACAAGTCTGCCATCACGAAGCACCACCATATCCAGGTATCCAGTTCCGAGCGGTAATTTTCGCCTCACTTTCTGATACCTCCCCCGGACTCCACCAGGAACTCGAATTTGCCAAACCAATCATCAAACTCGGCCGCGAAACTCGTCACCCGGCTCAACCGCGATTGCCACCACTCATCGCCGTTTTCTTCGTCCTTTAACACCGAAAAAGACTCCAGCACCTCAACCAGTTCTTCCAGTTGAATCGGTTTATTTAACTCCGCGCTTCGAGCCACGTTTTCGACAGAGTTATAGGTTCGGGAATCCCGGTCTGAAGTGAGAAAAATGATAGGCGTGGACCATCTTAAAACATTGGTCTCATTGCCATTAAAGCTGCGAATTAAGTCTTGTGGTTTTACAAACGGCAGGTCGATATTTACGAAAACGGCTGCAATATCTTCACGCGAGGTTGCTGCGACTGTATGAGCGTTCATATGAACTGTTGGTACACAGTCCAGGGCGCGTAACAATTCGATGGCATTCAGTACATCGACTGTCTCCTTGTCAATAATCAAAATTCGCCTGACTCCGTCCATAGGTAAATCTTCCATCATCATTGTAAAAATTCGATGTGTCCGTGGTTTGTCAAAGGGACACCCCGGTACGAGCACACATACTTGATTTGCGAAAAAACTTCTTCAGTTGCGTGCTCTTAGATTCGGCGGCTATTCTGAAAATTTGAGGAATAATGTGAAAGTAATTCAAAAAGAAAAGTTCAATCCAAATGACGCAGTTTTTCCAGCCGGTGGGTACTTGGCTTCCGCCGGATTGAACCTGGAAAGTGTACTTCTATTGGGTCAGGAACGACGATTTAATCGCGGCAATTCATCGATTAATTTGTCGGCAATTTTGTCTACCATTTCTGATCCGAGATAGTCCGGATCGGAGATACGGGCGCGTATTTCCGACAATTCATCCGGCGTCAAATTGCTGTCCGGCGAATCCAGCTTTTTCAAGAGCTCCGTCGCAGCTTCGTGCTGGGACAGCAGTTGCTGAGCCGTATTGGAAATAGTGGTCCGATCCCTGGGAGAATTGACGCCTTCTGCCGGGCTATCCGATTTCTTGCCCGTCTGGTCGAGGTTTTCTGCTTTGCTGGCTTTAGCCAATTTTTGCAATTTCTGGGACAATCCGCCCAGGTCCTTCAAAGGTCCCATGACTTACTCCTGATAAATGTCAACCCGTTTTCTGTTCTGACCGGCTTGATAAAGAGATTTTGCAGTTTGCTTACGCAATGCAGCGTTTTCACTAATTAACTGCAAATACTGTGTCTTACGATCTTTCAGCTTGCTCATAATCTGATTATCGATCTCCGTGAGCTTTTCGGCAATGTCGGAAATTTCTTTCAACAATACTGCAGACTCCTTGTCCGGCGGGTCAAAGACCCGCTGCTTTCTGAGCTCCATAAACGAACGGATTTTCTGAATCCATTTTGCACGGTGATCAATGATCTCCCTGAGCATATTGATTGGCAAAGATTCGATCTTGTCTACCCATTTTTCGGAAAAGGCCAGTAACTCCCGAAGACAGTCTGCCTGACCGCGCAGAACATCATGCCATTCAATATTGGCCACATGATAGGATCCCAACTATACTCTCCTGTTAAAAATAATACCGACTATTTCATCCATTTTTTCGTTGAGATCGATAAATTCTTCCGGGGGAATTTGCCTTAACACTTTACCGGTTTGTTTATCTTCAACAATGATCTTGGAGCCGCTTTCGTCGTCCAGCCTAAAGGTAATCCTGGTGTTTAAAGCCTTAACAAAATTATCGGCTTTCTGGATCAACTTGTCACGCTCTGTGTCGCTTAAAACCTTGTCTTTCTGTTCAACTTCTTTTGCAGAATTGATACGGTTTTCCTGCTGCGCTTCAGCCTGCTCATTTTGTGGTGCAGCAGCCTGATTTTTCGAACGCATATTTTGCAGACCGCCATTACTCTCAATAGAAATATTGTCTTTCATCTTAATCTCCCATAGAATCTTATTCTAAAATCCACCGCCAATCAATGCCCCTAGAAATGCCTGCTGACCGCTTAAGGTGGTCATAAGCGTTTGCATTTCCGCCAGTTCGTCGCGCAATTGTTCTTCGCGGCTTACCAGCAGGTCATTCAATAGATCAATGCGGTTATCAAGCGTCTCTATCTGATTATCGATGTTTGAAGTGCTATTGGAAATTGTTCCACCGGCTTTTACGTAACCGTCAATAAAGGATTCCAATCGGGTTGAATAACCGTTCTCGGAATTAAAAAGATCAGAAACGTAGCGCGAATTGGTCTTCAGGGCAGTCGACAACTTCTCACTGTCCTCAATGGACAACTTTCCATCCGAATCCGCTTCGATGCCGATGTTAAACAGGCGGTCATAGTTTGATGTTAATGTCCCGCTAACCACATCTGTCATAATCCCCCTGATATCCGTCACAAGACCGCGATAAATGACGTCATCTGCCAAGGCAGCACGACGTCCTTCGCCGCCACGGGTGCTGTCACCGAGATATTCCAAAGCCTCGTTGTATGCTTCAAGGAAACTCTCGATTTCCCCCTGAACCGTTTCAACATCTGCTGAAATTGTCAGTGTTTCATTGGTTGTAAAGGTATCAAGTAATTCTAATGTTAATCCGTCCAGGGCATCATCGATGGTATTGCTATCGCGATAAAAAGTCAAACCATCCATGGTAAATTGGGTATTTAGTTCACTGTCGGTCGCCGAAGTCCCTACCTCAGTGATATAACCGCCGCTAACGCCGCTGGATTGTGAAGCGCTATTGACGCCCAGGGTATCCAGCAAGCTGCTGCTACCGAACGACATGCGATGCGTATATCCGGTCTTTTCGCTACGCAACACCAGACGGGATGTGCCGTTTTCTTCCTTTACAACCGAGGCATTAACGACTTCATCGTTGTCGATGGTCTCATTGATAACAGCTTCATTCATGGCTGAATTGATCGCGCCGGCAACGGCAACCAAAGCGGCATCATCAGTACCGGAAAAGGCCGATGCCTCCACCGTTATGGAAATGTCTACGCGATTATCAGCATCCGCATCAGTGGGACTACCAACCTGGATCGTAAACGTTTGATCGGTGGTAAAACCGCTGAAGCTGGTGCCGGAATCTGTAAACTGATTCGAAACCCGTGTATCCGAGGAGGCCAGACGCTGAACCGATAATGAGTGATTCCCGATTGTCGCTTCCGAAGCCGCCGTAGCGCGAAACTTCTCCGGATCGCTGGTATCAGTGGTCTTCGCTCCGAAATAATCAAACACAGCCGAATTCAGGCGATCGGCCTGATTTCTTAGGGCTGATAATTTGGAATCCAGCTCTGAAAGGACGGACTTCCTGTCAGTCAGCACGTCCCGTGAGTCCAGAAGCCGGTCACGCGGCTCAACTTCAAAGCGCATAAACTGTTGCACCAGGAAGTCGATTGAATCTCGTGAATTAAATATAGAAGAAATATCCATGGCTTATATCCTTGCGCTAATCATTCCTTAGAAGATTCCCTTACGAAACTTTGAAGGCCGTATTCCATGTTTCCTGTAAATCCAGAAGTAAGGCCCGCGCCGCTTCAAACTGTTGGTTTCTAATCAAATAATTAACATGTTGATACACATGATAGAACGGCGTAACGACTTCCAGGTATTGCGGATCCAATGAGATAATGAGTTCAGACACAATCCGGCTGGCCTTGTACTTGTCTTCCCGGTGACAGGCGCTGATGGCCATATCCAACAAGTACGAGATGAGTTGTTCCGGCGAAGCAGTCTGAATTTTCTGCTGCAGGTAGGGATCCGGCCCCTTCTTTTCGATTGCTGTATCATGACGATTGTACATATCAATTTGCTCCAATTATCCAGGAATCGGGAAACGTATTCCCGGTTCCTGAATTGAATGATCGTTATATTCTATCCAAATAGTGAGAGAATTACCTGTGGTGACGAATTTGCCTGTGCGAGCGAGGCGATTGACGTCTGCTGAATAATCTGCAGTTTCAATACTTCCATCTGCTCCTTTGCGAAATCCGCATCCTCGATGGTACTTCTGATACTTTCTGTATTTGAGATAGCAACACCCAGGGTCCGCTCCTTGGCGTCCAGGCGAAGCATGTATTCACCAACATCCTGAGTACGCTGCGCCAGTGTGGTAATCGCAGTCGTAATCGTTGCAATAGCGGCAGAAGCACTTGCCTGACTGGCGAGTGAAATTGCATTAATGCCGAGTGCAGCCGAATCAGAATCCTGCAGCGCAACCGAGAGCTGATCAGAAGCGGTTTCACCGGTTTGGAAAGACGCTGTGTAAGAGCCGTCAATCAAGTTGGTGCCGTTCAATGTCGTTTCTGCAACGATGTCATCAATCTCGGACAAGAGAGCCTGAACCTGATCATTGAGTGCATTACGCTCATCGGTACCGGTCAGACCATCAGCAGCCTGCAACGTTTTTTCCTTAGCGATCTGGATGATATCCATAATATTTTGGTAACCGCCCTCTGCAACACTCAAAACGTTGCCGGCATTACGCACATTATCCAGTGCAACAGATAAGCCACGACGACGACCTTCCAATTTCTTGGACAATTGATAACCTGCCGGATCGTCTCCCGTCGAATTAATACGACGACCGGTGGACAACCGTTCCTGGTGCATTCCAAGGCGCTTATTAATTTGTTCAAAGGAATTCAGCGATTTCATCGCCTGAATATTCGCCGAAATACGTGATAGAGACATGTAAACCTCCGTTAGTTGTTCACCATGACATTTTGCAATTGATCAACAATTGGGATTATCAACCGCTCAACATCAAAGTTTCTACAATCCTTTTCGGCTGATTGCTGACTTGCTTAAAAGAAACCCCGGGAATCGGCATTTCTACGGAAATCGAAGCGTTGTTTTGTCAAAGAAGTATAAAATTGTATAAAGTTGATGAGAAATGATGGATCTGCTTCTGCCAAATCATTCTCTATTTCCTTTATCTCACTCCGGCTTGTGGGGTAATATGAGCACTGTAGCGCTTCACACCTGAAGCTGCCCTGCAACTAAAGTATTTCCGGCCCGGATCGACAATTCAGATAACAATCCAAGCTTCATAGAGTGATAACCTGCGTCAGGAAGTTATCCTCTAAAACTGTTCCAAAGCCGCTGTCTTACAGCGGCTTTGTATGTAAATCGATTCAGGAGCAGCATTAATGCGCCCAAATAATGGTCCAGCGTTTGACTACCCTCATTCCGAAGACGTAAAGAAGCATTTTATCGTGGCCTCTGTGCCCCGCTCCGGCAGTACGCTCTTATGCCGAGGTCTCTGGTCAACGAAACTCGCCGGTGCGCCAAAAGAGTATTTCAATCGCGTCCATATTGCCGATTTCTATAAGCGTTGGCAGTTTCAAAACCTCGAGCAATACTGCCAATTATTGAAGCAACATCGCACATCTCCGAATGGGGTATTCGGCATCAAATCCCATATCCGCCAACTACAGGATATTGCACAGCACATTGATATCTTTCGTGAATTACCGGATGCAAAATTCATCTACGTGTATAGGGAAGATAAAATGCGACAGGCTGTTTCGTTTGAATACGGGCGGCAAACCGGACGCTGGTCCAGCGATGATCAGGGCGTAGACAATGCGCAGTATAATCCGCAAGGGATAATGGAATGTCTGCAGGAAGTCGTCGCTGCGGAGCAAGGCTGGTCTCAATTTTTCGACACACATAAGATCGAACCAATCAGAGTCGCTTATGAATCATTAGCGGCAAATTATGCCGGGACCATTCGAGATCTTCTATCATACCTGGAGATCGAATTCTCTACGCAGGATACCATTCCCGAACCGGATATTGTGCCACTCGCCTCTGCCACGAAGCAAGAGTGGTATGAAAAGATCCATCGATTACAGTCGGCCGGAAGCCTGGAGTAAAAATGGAATTTGGAAAGAATCGCCGGCTGGCAGATCAGTGGCTGCCCGATGCGCTTATCAATATCAAGCTATTAACGCACGCTGAATACTCGGAGTTGCTGGGACGCTTTAGCAATGAAAACAGCTTTATCGATATTCTTGCCAAAAGCCAGCTAATGACACGCTCGCAGGTAGCGGACTTTGTCGAAAACATCCTTCAGATTCCTTACAGCAAGCTGGATACCCTCAAACCTTCGAAAGAACTGATAGCGGAAATCCCCGGGGAATTTTGTCGCGAGGCGAAAATTATACCGACTTTCAGCGACAGCAGCGAAATCCATATTGCCACTTCCAACCTTCTTGACTTGAAGTTGGAACGGCGAATACGCTTCCTTACCGGCAAAATGGTCATCACGGAGTTCGCTTTCCAGGAAGATATCTTAAAGGCGATTGCTAAACTATACGGTACCGCCGAACCAACGGAAAAATTGACCATTCATGGGAATAAAGAATATGAAATCCGCGTGGACGGTGACTTGGCGAGCGAAGAACAATCACCTATTGTTCGTCTGGTCAACCGCATCATTGGAGAAGGCATTTTCCAGGGCGCAAGCGATATTCACATCGAAGCAAAGCAGGAGCAAGTTCTTGCACGCGTCCGCATCGACGGCATCCTGCAAAACCTGGTCGAATTGCCGAAGTCTCAACATTCCGCCTTGATCGGAAGAATCAAGATTATCTCGCACCTTGATATTGCTGAAAGCCGCAAGCCCCAGGACGGTAAAGCGCGCGTCAACTATAACGGTCATGACATTGATTTGCGGGTGTCTGTGGTACCTACCAGCCTCGGCGAAAAAGTCGTTATCAGGATTCTGGACAATCGCAAAGCCCAAATATCCTTCGAACAGATGGGCGTACCGGCCCGGAACCGAAGCTTGATGGATCGTGCATTTGATTTTAAAGAGGGCATTGTGCTGGTCACCGGACCTACCGGTTCCGGGAAATCCACTACTCTCTATGCGGCATTGAATAAGATGCGCAGCACTGCCAATAACATCATGACCATTGAAGATCCGATTGAATATCGGCTGGAGGGAATAAACCAGGTTCAGGTGAATCGCAAGGCGGGCATCACCTTTGCCACGGCCTTACGCTCCTTTCTGCGACAGGACCCGGATGTCATCCTTGTCGGCGAAATCAGGGATAGCGAAACTGCCGAGATCGCTATTCAAGCGGCCCTAACCGGGCACCTGGTCCTTAGCACCTTACATACAAACGGCACTTTTGCAACCCTGACGCGGTTGCAAGACATGGGAATAGATTTTGTGCAGGCGGCCGAATCCTTACAGGCCATTGTTGCCCAACGACTCGTCAGGCGGTTATGCAGCCAGTGTAAAGTCGAAAAGAAGCCGGACAAATTAGAAGCGAAGCTGATCCCGATGATCAAGAAGCTCGGCTATGAGCCGGCATTTTACGAAACGGAAGGCTGCTCACATTGTAATTTTTCCGGTTATAAGGGCCGGGTCGGCGTCTACGAAATTCTGATTTTTGACAATGACATGAAAACGCTTCTGTCCAAGGAAGCAAACCTGCTTGAGGCAAGACGTATCGCACGCGAAAGAGGATTCCGGAACCTCTATGAAGACGCCATGGGCCTGATCGTTGACGGGGTAACGGATTACAGGGAAATTATGCGGGTTATCAACACGGATACCCCAATAAGCGTTGAAGATCGCGGAAATACAGGCAGTTCACAGCCGGCTGCAGAAGCTGCGAAAGAAAGTGACCCTACAACGCCTCCTAAAATTCTGGTTGTTGAAGACGAGCGGGTTCAACGAACAATGGCCCGCCGCGCCCTCGAGAAAAAGATCGGGGTGACAGTCGTAGAAGCCGAGGACGGGCTGGAAGCATTGGAAGTGCTTGAACATGAAAAAATTGACCTGATCATCTCCGATGTATTGATGCCGCGAATGGATGGCCTGGAATTTATCCAGCATTTGCGATTCAATGCGGCAACTGCTGATATACCGGTACTCATTGTGACCGCTTCAGACGAAGAGGATAATGAAAAAAAGATGCGGGAAGTAGGGGCAGATGATTATCTGGTAAAACCGTATACAACGAAAGTACTTCTCGAACGGGTCCGTCGTTTACTGGACGATAAAGTGATGAACGCACGCCAGGAATAATTTTCGCCGCCAAGATAAACGAGGGTATAATGACGGTTTTTTGGACACTTTTAACAGGCATAACCGCTGGAATCCTGATATGGTGTATCGCCCACAAAGTAATGAACAGTCTCCCTGCAACGGAAGCCTTCCAACCGTTAATCGAACACCGTATTCCACAGGACATCCGCTATATCCCGGGCATCGCCCTCACAGTCATGCTGACTTGCGGGCTAACAATCCTATCTTCAAGTCGAATCAATGGACCGGACGCACTGATATTCTATATGGCATTCTTTTTGACACTGATTCTAATTGTCATCATTGATATTTATCGGCAACTCATTCTCAATAAAGTCCTGGTCTTCCTGCTATTGTTCGGCATATTCCTGAATCTTTTCACGCAGAGCATAGAATGGTCGGATGCGCTCTTCGGCATGCTATCCGGCGGTTTAAGTATGTATTTTCTGGCAATAATGGGCAGCTATGCATTCGGCAAACCGGCCCTGGGTATGGGTGATGTCAAAATGATGACGGTAGCCGGGTTCTTTTTGGGATTTGAGTATACCATCTTCTCTCTCTTCCTGACCTTTTGGGTCGCCCTTTTGCTGACAATGCCCATGCTTCTCATGAGGAAGAAAGTGCAAATATTACCACTGGCGCCGGCGATGGCGCTGACTTTTACCCTTATGATATTATTCGGCAAGCCGATAACTGACTTCTACTGGCACTATTTGATCGGAACGATGTAAGAAGGATAAATCGCTTGCTTGAGTTTAATGTAAAGGCCAGTGATATCAATGGCCGGGTTCGACAGAAAAAATTTGTAGCGCTGAACAGGCTGGAACTTTTGCGACAACTTAGCAGCCAGAATCTGACGGCGATATCTATAGAAGTTCTGAGCAAAAAGAACAAGGTTTCAAAGAAAACGCCCGCAGTCAAACTCACCTTACTGCAGGTTCTCCGTTTTACAAAGCAGCTTCGAACACTACTGAAGGCCGGTATTCCGGTGGTTCAGGGACTGACAATTTTGAGCAAACAATCGGAAGAGCCGGGATACTCAAGCTTAATAGAGAGCCTGATCATCACGATAAATGACGGTAAACCGCTGTCAATCGCACTTTCCGATTATCCCAAGCTCTTCCCGAGCTTCTATATCAATTGCGTGCGCGTCGGCGAAAAAAGCGGGAAGTTGGAAGACGCATTGCAATATGTCCACGATTACATGAGTGAAGAAGCCGGGCTGAAAAAGAAAGTCCGCAAAGCTATCCGTTATCCGCTAATCGTTATGGTTGCCATTTTGGGCGCTTTTATTGTATTCACTACTCTGGTGATTCCGAATTTCATCCCGATTTTCGAGATGAGCGGTTCGGAACTGCCGATGCCAACCGTAGTTCTTATCGCCCTCAGTGACCTGGTTTTAAATTATGGGGTTTGGATCTTATGTGCCGTCATTGCGCTTGTCGCCGGAATAATAATTATGAAGCGCTACCCGTCAGGGCAGTACTGGTGGGATTCATTTTGGATCAAGTTTCCGGTTATTGGCAAACTGATTCAAAAAATCAACGTTTCCAAATTTACCAAAATCTACCTGACACTCAATAAAAGCGGCATTGCCGCAAAGGAAGCTTTTGATATTCTGCAAAGCACGATTGAAAATCGGGTTATCCAAAGTGAGCTTAAACATGTAATTGCCAGCATTCGCCAGGGCAACGGTGTGGCAAAGTCGCTCGCCCAAAGTGATTATTTCAGCGGCTTTGTCATCGAGATGCTTACTATTGGTGAGCAGTCTGGTTCTCTCGACGACATGCTAGAAAGTATCAATGAACAATATGACAATGATATTGAGGATTCTCTGGAGAAATTGATAGGCAGCATTGAGCCCGTGACAACGGTGATCATCGGATTGATGGTGGCGTTTCTGGCCCTGGCAATGTTTTTACCGCTGTGGGACACCATGAATCTGGTCGGTTAATTCTTCGCAAAAAAGATTCACCCCCTAAAGTTTATAATTGGCATCTCGAGAATAACAATGAGAGTAAACCAGGGGACAAAAAGGATTTTTTCCGAGTTTGCTCGAACGACTGAGCAGAAGACAATCGTTTGCAAGTATTTTACTAAACAAGGAGGTTTAAAATGCTTTTTCTTAATAGTCAGCGCGGCTTCAGTATGCTGGAGGTGGTCATTTTTCTCGTGATTGTGGGAATTATGGCCGGAATTGGTGTTCCGAAGTATTTAAACATGAAAAGTCAAGCTGAGATAGCTGCCGACAAGGCGAACAAAAGTGCCATTGAAGCGGTCATCATGAATCGTTATATCTACCAAATCCAGCGTGGTCAGGACGTTGTCATGCAGGATGTGGTTGACGAGTTCAATAGCACACCTAACATTTTCTTTGGGACAGGTCAAGTCCCGGATGTTCCGCAAGATCGTAGTAAGACGTATAAGGCAAGGATCAGCAATGAAAGAATATACGTCTACTACTAAAAGCGCGATACATAATCAAGTATCATTTCCGGAAACCCGTAGCGCTTCGTTACGGGTTTCTGCAAATAAAGCAGTATTTGCTTTCACGAATGGCAACCCCCATCCCCTACAAATTTGTTTGCCCAATGACGCCAGAGCCGGTCAGGGAGGGTTTTCCCTGCTTGAATTGGTTATAGCCATCGTCATCATTGGCCTGGCCCTCCCCGCTCTTATTTACGCATTCGGTAATTTAACCAGGATTCAAGCCGACAATGAGATACAATTCCATTTGGCTGCACTATCCGAAGCAAAGATGAGCGAGATAACTGCATTTAGAAATGGAAATGTCAATTGGTATGAGTCAATTGCCGACTTTCAGGGAAGCGAATCCCTCCCGGAAAGCAAAATCAGGGAAACCGTGGTGACCCGTTTTAATAATTGGGGCACTGCAAATATTAGCGGGTTTGAAGTGCAGGTTAAAACGCTGGATACGCGAACCAACCTGATTGTGACGCTGAAAGCCCGCTTCACGAATTATCAAAAATAATTGATCAAAATTGAGAGCCGGCAGGGAAGCATGAGAAGCGCCATTCACAACAATAGAGGATTTACCCTACTGGAATTAGTCCTCGTTTTGATCTTGTTCTCATTAGGCAGCATGGTTTTGGGGCGCGCTCTTATTATCGGAAGCCAGATCTATGTACAGACCTATGAGCGAAGCTTCCAGTTAACGGAGATAATCAAGGCAGTTCACCAGGTCAAAAGAGACGCCAGAAAAATGGTCTCTTATCCGAGCGCGATTACCAGTACTACGCAATTCAGGCTACGCAGGCAAGACGGCACCCAGGTCAATTACCGCTTTACGCAAAACAGGCTCCTGCGCAATGGAAGCAAGATCCTCGAAGATCTTCGGGATTTCGAATTTAGTTATTTCGACAACGACCAGAACCCAACCGGCAATATAGATGTAGTAGCTTTCATCAAAATCGAAGCGACCAGCACCGTCGGCGAAGGCGCAATTAACTGGACGGAGCTTATTTATGTCGGCAAATAAGTGGGCAGCAGAAGAAGGTGGCATATTACTAACGTTGACCTTTGTACTTGCTTTCCTCGCTTTAATAGGCGGGGCTCTGACCACCATGATTCTTGCTTCCCGGGAAACAAGCTACCAGAATGTACAGTCACGCAGGGCCTATTTTATCGCGCAATCGGGAATAGAATATGGCGTGAAACGCTTTCTGCTTTCCGATCCCACTCGAGATCGACAATGGCGTGAACAACTGTCAATCCAATTTGCCACTGATTGCCAGGTTGAGGCACGGGTTGTCAATGATTCAACATGTGTGATAGAGGTATTGGCGCGTCCTCAAGGTGCATTCCTGCGAATGGAATCCACGATTCTCTTTGAAGATCTGGCGCAATATGCGGTCATCACCAATGCGGCGGTAGACAGCCTGGCCTCTGTTCCAGCCGGTCTCGTCTGGCAAGCCGGAAACCGAATGCCAATTTTCGACTACCAGGAATTGCTGACATCTGCAACCCGCTCCGGACATTATACCGGCGACCTGCAGGCTCAATCCAGCTTTAGCTTCCCCTTTAACAGACAGGCCCTTGTAGAGAAGAATCTGGACATTTACGGCCCGATCAATTCTTCCGGATCTTTTTACGTGCGCGGCTCAACACGTTTTTTGCCGGCCAGCAACCAGACGCCACAGTCACAGGGCCTGGCAAACCTGGCAAACGCGATTGACGTGACCGCGCCCTCGGATGGATCGACCGCAGCAATAAGCGGCGGCATTATTGCCTTCGGAGGAATTACCGGCGATTCCCTGATCGTCTATCACGATTCGTCGCTGATGTCAGAAATGTTGAGTCAGTCAGTAAATGGCAGTTCTCTTTCAATTAAACGTATTCAAACAAGGATAATGGCCGATCATTAGTCAATACTATGCGATTCATCGAAAACGAACATCAATATGCCGAGGCAGCCACCCCGCAATTGGCATCGGCGCCTGACGAACAGCTTCTACAGGATGCCAGCTATGTTCCGGTGGATTATCGGATTCCATATCATAAAGATCTTAACTTCCCGTTCAACCTCCTTTATTTGAAGCACGCCTGCCTGGAAATTAACGCTACCTGTTGCAGGTTTGTGATCTTCCAGAGCACCGGCAAGCAAATCAAAGTTCACAAATGGAAAGAAATCAACTTTGCAGATCCATGGTACCAGGATGTGCAAGTTCTGAGCGACGCGCTGAACGAACTTGCAAGCGAATTGAAAAGGATCAACAAACTGTTCGTGAACTTTTTCTATCCAGGGACTTTCTGGGAAATAATTGACCTGCCCCCCCTGGAAAATGAGCGGGACGAAACAAACGCCGTTGATCTTTATTGGGAATCGGAATTCGGTCCTGAATCGCAAGATGGAATGACCACCGTAAAAGTGCCCCTCGGGGAAGCAGATATCGATGGTGTATTTAAGAAACGGCTCTTAGTCGGCGCCGTGCCAAGCCGAATCATTGACACGATCAAAGAAACCCTTCATGCACTCGACCTCTACCCGTACCGCTTGGCCCCGCATTTCATTACCTTCTACGAAATTTCGCGGTCGATTTCATTGAAAACTGGTGTCGAGGCCTTTCTGGACGTAAACAATCTCTTTTCTCAACTGTGCATTTTGAACAATGGCCGTTTAACCGACATTCGCACTATTCCGATAGGCATGGCGCATTTAAGTGGCCAAAAACAAATCACGCCCGATGGAGATTTTTCCCAAACCGACATGTATGCGGATAAAGAGCAAGTCTCCGGGAGTAAATTCGCCAGCAAACTGTCGCGGCTACTCGCAGAAAGGAAGCTATCTGAAAACCGAATTTTCTTCCGCTTCTATGTAGAAATATGGCGGACCATTGAAGACGGCGCCATCGAGAGGATAGACTCCCTGCAAGTATCGGGAAATGGCGCAAAAATGCCGGTCTTCGCGGACTTCCTTGAACAGAAACTGAATATCCCGGTGTACAAGACAATCCCCAATCTGCAGGGTGATGAGGATGATGTCGATCCGGAAACCGTTCAATATTTTACGACAGCCCAGAGTGCATTGGCAACGCAAGAAATCAACATGATTTCTCGCGACCTTCGCTACCTGCGTTTGTTTAAATCGTTGAGTTTCTTTGCATCGCTGATGTTGCTAATCATGACCGTTGTTGCCATCGGTCTTTCAGTGGTTCAAAACGACCTGTACGAATCAATGGCGCCAACCATTGCCTCGGTTGAAGAATTCCACGATGCATTGGATGACACTGAGAATCACTACAATAACCTGATCAGAGACATTAGCCTCGCCCGGAAAGAGAACAAACAAATACGCACCACCATTCCCGAGTCGGTTCCGGTGACTGATATTCTCAGATTTCTCAGTAATGAAGTTCCCGACGTCATCGAGCTTGATCAAATTGAAATTGGTAATGTCGAGGACCTGAAAATTGACGCTAAGAAGCACGGCGGATATTATGCCTTCACCATGCAAGCCTCGATTTCAGACGACGGGGTGAATTCTGAAACGAGTCTGGTAGAATTTGTTAACCATTTGCAGGAGCTTGCAGTTTTTAAGGACGTTATCCTGGTCGAAAAGAATAAGAGCAAAGGGCGCACCCAATTACAATTTAGAATCATGGTGATCTTATGAAATTTCTGGATCCGGTCAGACTATTCTTCCTTTTGCTGATTGTTATGGCAACAGGATCATTTACCTGGTATCTCTTCTATTACCAGCCGGTAAGCTATGCGAGCCATGAGATGCTGGAAACGCTGATTTCCTATCACGACAAAGTTTCCCGGGTCGGAAAAATGCTCGAGAATGTCGAGGAGTTGGAAACAACGCTTAGTGACGAGCAAGAAGCAATTGAGGGACTGCGCAACAAGATCCTTCCCTCGGGAGAACTCAATACGGTAGCCGGACATCTCTCTGCCCATGCTGTTGCAAACCAGGTCATCCTGGTAGACCTCAACTCGGACCTCAATAACTTCGCGAGCGCAGCCAGTGATGAGAGTATTCAGGGGATGCTGGTTCAATTTGAATTGCGCGGAAAATATATTCAAATTGGCGGGTTCATGCAGGATCTGGATGAATTGCCCTTCTATCTTCGTCCAACCCGTGTCCTATTGAGCAAGTTGAAGAGCGGCTCCGAATTAAAGGCCGAAGTCGACGCAAGAATATATAGCTGGAACGATTGATATGAATTTCAAGAACATGGAACCGCGGCAAAAGTGGATGATTGTGCTTCTGGGTTTGCTGCTTGTCTATTTGCCCATTGATCTTCTTATGAATTGGGATGACTACAGCGTCGCCTATGGATTTAGCGAAGCGCCGCCAATGATTGCAGAATCGGATTCTATCGATGCCGCGAACAATACAGCTGTGGATTCAGTGAGAATAACGTCAGACTTTGCCTATGAGGGGGAGTGGCACCGTGATCCTTTTTTCGGCGGTATTCAACGCGTATCACGCAGCGGCGCACCGAAACAAAGAAGACCTTCGCTGAAGTTATTTGGGGTAAGTCCCGGTAGCTCAGAAACAGATGCTCTGGCTGTCATAAATGGCGAGATATTAGCAGTTGGCGACCGGGTTCTCACTTATAAAGTAGAGAAAATTCTGGTTGACAGGGTAGTGCTAAGGAATTCAGAAAAATTAAAAACACTGTGGCTCGAGTAGGTTTTAAAATGCAAAGAATAATACATACATGCCGTTATCTGCTGCTGCTTTTCCTGGTCATAGTAGGTTCCATGATCAATGCCCAGGACCTTCAAGAAACCTTAAATCAAAAGGTGTCGCCATCGTTCATCGAAACGCCATTGGAACAGGTTTTACGAACGCTGTCTCGTCAATACAAGCTTAATCTTGTCGTTGGCGACAAAGTTGCCGGCAATGTAACCTTGCAAATGAGCGATATTCCGTTAAGAGATGCGCTGACAGCGATACTGAGCTCCTCTGGTTACGCATATATTATTCAAAATAATATCCTCCTGGTAAAGCCTGCTGACCAACTGATCTCCGGCGATTTGAATCATCAGGTATACAATTTGCGCTACATTGATGCCGCTCTTATCAGGGACGCCGCCACCAGACTACTATCAGCGCAGGGGCAGTTGGAAATTATTCCCTCTGAAAGTTCAGGCGAAGAAACGACTGCCCGCTCCAATAAGATTGTCGTTAGCGACCTACCGGGAAATCTGGCCAAAATAGGACGCCTGATTGACGAATTGGATGTCCCGCAGCCGCAGGTAATGATTGAAGTTCGCCTTGTTGAGACGACTATTGGTGATGAGAAGAGCGTTGGGATCGACCTGCCGAAAAGCGTGACGCTCAAGACAACCGGTGCTGAAACAACGCTGCCCGGTAGCAGTGAAGGCAGCACAGAACAGGACCCTATCACAGCCTGGACCGAGCTCCCTTCCGTTCCGGATTTTGAAGTCGGCATATTAACCGTTCAGGAAATGGCGATCACCCTGGAAGCATTACAGCGCGAAGACAATGCCAGGCTTGTATCCAAGCCGAAGGTCTATACCTTAAATGATCATCGCGCGATGATCCGCATTGGCACCAATTTGCCGGTTCAGGAAGTATCGAGAAGCGCATCGGGAGATCTGATCTCATTTGAGGAAAAGCAGGTGAGCCTCAATCTAGAAGTCATTCCGAGAATCAATGAAAAAGACATTATTACGCTTTATGTGCATCCGGCCCTGGAGGAAATCATCGGCTATACCGGTCCGGCGGAGGCCCCTCAACCGATCACAAGTCTGCGTGAGGTTGAAACCAATATTCAACTGAAGAACGGCGAGACCGTTGTTATCGGCGGCCTGATCAAAGAGACTAATACCGAGAATGTGGAAAAAGTGTGGCTGTTAGGCAGCATTCCTTTGCTTGGATATTTCTTTCGTCATACGCGGACTCAAAAAACCAAGAGCGATCTGCTCATTTTTATCACCACCCAAATTCTGTAGCGCGACCATGACTTACACACTTGAACAGTTGATTCGATTTGCCATCGAAAATCAAGCATCGGATATACACCTGACAACCGGCAAGGGCGTCTACTTAAGGGTATTAGGCGATTTGCGCCGACTCGACGCGGACATTGGCTCAACAGGAGATTTGCAGTCCATATTCGCGCCGTATTTATCAGACGCGCAGTTGGAAACATTTCTCGGGAAAGAAGAAATCGATCTGTCGTTTACGGTGCCCAATCTCGCCAGAATTCGTCTGAACTGCTTTAACCATCAAGACGGCAAGAGTGCAGCACTGCGCCTGTTGCCGAATCAAATTCCAACGATGGACGCACTTCGACTGCCGGCCTCTATCATTGATTTACCGCGCAAGAAGCAGGGTCTGGTATTGGTGGTTGGTCCGACAGGCAGCGGCAAATCTTCAACCCTTGCAAGTTTGATCAATGATATCAATGAGAATCAAAACAAGCATATCATTACCATTGAAGATCCTATTGAGTATGTACACCCACTTCGCAAATCCCTGATTCACCAGCGCGAGATTGGCCGGCATTCGGCGACCTTTAGCACCGCGCTACGATCCGCATTGCGGGAAGATCCCGACATCATCCTCCTTGGGGAAATGCGTGATGCAGAAACAATCTCGGAAGCGCTGAAGGCTGCTGAAACCGGGCACCTGGTATTTTCAACGCTGCACTCCAACTCAGCAGTTGAAACTGTTAATCGAATTGTCGACGTCTTTACGGCACATGAACAAGCACAGGTGCGCAGCATTTTGGCAAGCACACTGACGGCCGTTATCTCTCAAAGGTTAGTACCTTCTCCAGCGCTTCATAAGCGCATACCGATCGTAGAAATACTCCGCGGCACATCAGGTATCCTGAACCTCATTCGCGAGGATAAGACGCATCAAATCCAATCACACCTGCAAACCGGCTTCGAATATGGGATGCAAACATTTGAGCAAAGCTATCAAAGTCACGTCGAACAAGGCTTATTAGAGCCGACCAGTCCAGCTCATATGGTTTGATGGGGTTAGGGAGACGAGTTCATCTCTTTAATTGGTCTCTTTTGCGATTCAATATTTTTGCCTATTTTATTGAAAACAGACCATTGAGGCCCCATGTCCACAAAATCCGCCATATTGCTCTGCATTTTCACAACAATGCTCACGATGAGCGCCCTCTCCCAAAACAAGGTCGTTGGCTATTATCCCGATTGGCAAAAAACCGCTCTTCCCACTGCCGATCTACAATTTGAAAACCTTACCCATATTATTCATGCCTTTGCCTGGCCGGAAGCCGATGGGTCCATTACACATTATGTGGGCATGCTCGATCCAAATCTCAACGATGCGGTGCATCAAGCGGATCGCAAGATACTGATTTCGATGGGTGGATGGGGGCAGTCCAATGGCTTCTCGCCGATGGCAGCCGACAGCGCGACACGAGCCACCTTCGTTGCCAACGTGGTGGACTTTTGCCTGGACAATGACTATGACGGCGTGGACCTCGATTGGGAACATCCCTCAAATGCAGCAGACAAGAACAATCTGACCAAGCTGGTTCGCGAATTGCGTCAGGCCTTCGACGATGCAGCCCCGGAAATGCTGATTACCATGGCCGTAACCGCCGGGAACTGGAATGGACAGTGGATTGACTACCCGGCGATCAAAGCAGACATGAGCTGGTTTAACCTGATGGCTTACGATTTTCACGGCACCTGGACGCCCCATGCCGGACATAATGCCCCGCTTTATCAAGCCAGTAACGATTTTGACGGCGCCGGGCATCTCGGAGTGCAATACCTGAATATCACCCGTGGCGTCGACAAGTCCCAGATTGTTTTGGGCATGCCCTTTTATGGAAAAGAGTTTGCCGCTTCGGCGCTTTACGCCAGCAGCACCGGCGGTGATATCAGTTATGGCTATCGCGACCTGCTTGGCTTCCTGGACCCGGCATCTGGATGGACGCGTCATTGGGATGCAGTCTCTCAGGTCCCTTACCTGACCGACGCCGGCAATAGCCGACTGATTACCTACGACGATACAACCTCTGTTCGAATCAAAGCTGAATATGCGCTCAACAATGGATTGGCTGGGGTAATGATCTGGTCGCTTGGTCAGGATGTAACAACGAATGGTCAACCACTTCTGGAAACTCTGGGCCGGGTTGTGCTAACGCCATCGTCTATTTCCGATACACCGCAGACACTGTCGCAATCTTTCGAGCTATACGAGAACTACCCCAACCCCTTCAATTCGACAACCATTATTCGCTATGCCCTCTCTACTGCCAGTGAGGTGCGGTTGACAATTTACAATCTGCTGGGACAAGAGCTGCAAGTCGTCGTCAATGAGCGGCAGGCTATTGGTGAATATCAGCTGCAATTTGATGCCGGCAACCTGCCCACTGGCATCTACTACTATGTTATGGATGCAAATCAGCACCGCGAAGTGAGAAAGATGGTGCTGAGTAGATAAAATGGAAATAACATCCCCCTATATGTCCCCCCGGGGGGACATATAGGGGGATGTTGAACACCCTAAGCTATTAACTAATTCAGGAACAGCTTCGTCTCCGTATCGTTCTTTTGTGCGACTCCCGGCGTACTTCGCCCTTCATCAATATAATGTTTCATTAAGGCCGTCAACTCCTCAACGATCTGCGGATGCTGATCTACCAGGTTATTGCTTTCACCAGGGTCATTTTCCAAATCAAATAATTGAAGCGGCGGCAGTCCAGCAGCATGCGCCTCGGCCGGACGCGGTTTGCTCCAACCGCCGGAGCCCGGGCAAAAGGCTAATTTCCATTTGCCGCGGCGAATGGCATATGCCCCTTCAATAGAGTGATGCACCGTCGCTTCCCGAAATGATCCCGCCGGTTCGTTCCCCTGCAGTAAAGGCAGCAGGTTGTAGCTATCCTCCCCGCTGCTGCTTGATAAACTATCGCCAACTATCGCAGCGGCAGTTGCAAGCAGATCGGTTAGTGCAATGGTGTGATCCGATTGGCTACCGGGCGCAATCTGCTGTGGCCAGCGAGCAACAAAGGGAACACGATGCCCGCCTTCATAAATATCTGCCTTATGTCCACGAAATATCCCACCGGGTTGATGCCCGAGCGCTGTCAATTCGTCAAAATCGGCCATTGGCGAGCAGCCATTGTCGGTGGTAAAAATGATCAATGTGTTATCTGCTATTTTGTGATCAGACAGCTTCTTCATGATCTGCCCAACCAAATCATCTACCATCAACACAAAGTCACCATACTCATTGGTATTACTTTTACCGGCAAATTTACTGGTTGGTAAAATCGGCGTATGTGGCGCTGGCAATGGAAAATAGAGGAAGAAGGGGCCCTTTGTTGATGCTCTTTCATCAATATATGCCAGAGCCTTTTCAGTTAACTTCGGCAGCACTTCTTCATGAGCAAAGTCATCACCAACCTGACCGGTTCGCCAGAATCCTTTGCCGTCGTTCTTGCCGATGCTATCAATCTGCTGGGTTGTCGACTGATTATTTTTGATATAGATGTACGGTGGAATATCAAGAGAAGCGGTAATTCCCCAGAAGTAGTCGAATCCAATGGTGGTTGGTCCACTGCTGAGTGGCTTGGTAATATCCACCACGCCGCTGCTGTCCTTTTGCCAGCCTAGGCCAAGATGCCATTTGCCAATGCAGGCCGTGTGATAGCCAGCCTTCTGCAAGAGTGAGGCAACTGTCGTGCGATCCGGCGGAATCAGTGGTTCATCCCAGCTCCATAAAACTCCTTTTTTCATCCAGGTCCGCCAGGCATAGCGTCCGGTCAAAATGCCATATCGTGTGGGGGTGCAAACTGCGGAAGGGCTATGCGCATCGGTAAACATCATTCCTTCCTTGGCCAAACGATCAATATGCGGCGTTTTGATCTTGCCACTGGGATTATAAGCCGATACGTCGCCATATCCCATATCGTCCGCGAGGATGTAGATAATGTTGGGATAGCTGAAATATGCACCCTGAGAATCTTCGTTCGAGCTACAGCCCAAAATCAACAACAGGATGACAAGTGGCATTTTGTTCATTCAGTTCCCCTAAAAGTGAGCAAATTGACGAATGACGAATGACGAATGACGAATGACGAATGACGAATGACGAATGACGAATGACGAATGACGAATGACGAATGACGAATGACGAATGA
>JANQRS010000015.1 GCA_028284445.1 Calditrichia bacterium | reverse complement strand
ACTGGCAATGAGCGTCGGATATGCTTCATCTCCATTGATGCCCGGGAAAAGTGCTACGGCAATCATACCCGGAATGACCCAAAGTAACACCGGCAGGATTTTCAGAAAACCGGCCAGAACAGCGCCATTCTGTGCAGCGCTGATGTTCTTTGCGCTCATCAGCCGCTGCACGATGTATTGGTCAGTACACCAGTACCAGATTGCCAGGATGGGTGCGCCAAACACAATGCCGGTCCAGGGGAATTCCGGATCTGAGGCAGGCTTTAATGCCGAGAAGTATTCTGATGGAAAACGCGCCTGGAGTCCGGACCAGCCACCAAGCTCCATGAGACCGAGAATGGTGACAATGACGGAGCCGGCAATCATGATGACAGCCTGAACGCTGGAAGTATACATGACCGCACGGAGGCCACCACCAATTGTGTAGATCCCGGTGCAGACCATGATGATGATTGCGGAAGTATATATATCCCAGCCGAGAACTTTTTCAAGGAGCAGGCCGCCGGCAAAAAGGGTGATGGATAGTTTCGTGAGAACATAGGCGACAATGGAAATGCCTGCCAGGTAGAGGCGGGTTGCGTCATTGAAGCGACGTCCAAAATATTCTGGCGTGGTAAATACGCCACTTGTGATGTATTTGGGAGCGACAATCCAACCAAGAGCAATGAGAAAGAGAATGGCAATCCATTCGAAATTGCCAACAGCCAGACCGCGACTGGCGCCGCTACCTGCCAGGCCGACAAAGTGTTCGCTGCCTATATTGGTGGCGAAAAGAGAAAAGCCAATGACGATCCAGCCCATATTGCGGCCGGCCAGAAAATAGTCTTCACTGGTTTCCCGGAAGCGTAGAGAATAGAAGAGCCCTATCGACATGATTGCCACGAAATACGCAACAATAACTACGATGTCCAGAGATGCCAGGGCACTCATAAATTCTCCGCTAATATACCTTTTGAATATTGTTGATAATGCAGAGAGTGTGCCAGCTGTTTGTTCGCTCGGTGGAGCTTGTTTTTATTGAGTTTAGGTGGGAGTTCTCGGCGGTGCTGACAGGTTGGTTATTAAACTGATAAATTCCTTGTTATCAATTCCATAATTGGCTGGAATTGGGCCCGGATTATTAGGGTGATACACCCCGCATATCCCGGCAGCTACTTCAACCCGAGTTCTTTACACATGCGATGATAATTAGGCGGTGCCAGTCCCAGCTTGCGGGCGGCCTCGGCATCAGAATTGGTGTTTTCGCGAACAAATTGGAAATACTGATAGCGCGTGTTCCGTTCCATCTCGCGAAGGGGAATAATCGATTTTGGGTCCCATTTCATCTTGCCTCGCCGTCCGAGATTTAGCTGAATACCGAGGGCGTTGCGAACGATGCCGATATCGATAGGGGAGCGGCCTTCAAAGAGCAGGCGTTGAACGACGTTTTCCAACTGGCGGACATTGCCCTGCCAGGGATGTTCAACCAAAACCTGTAAAGCATCAGGGTTGATATCCGGAATCCGGCAGCTCATTTTGCTGGAAAATTTCTTGAGGAAGTGATCGGTAAGCAGGGGAATGTCTGACTGACGTTCCTTCAGGGTCGGTACATTGATCGATACAACATTCAGGCGGTAGTAAAGGTCTTCGCGGAAACGTCCTTGCCGAACTTCGTCTTCGAGGATCTTATTGGTCGCTGCAATAATGCGGGTATCGACCTTCACCGGGCCGGTGCGCCCAATCTTGTCAATTTCACCATCTTGTAGAACCCGCAATAGCTTGACTTGTGCAGAGAGGGGCAATTCGGCGATTTCATCCAGGAAGATGGTGCCCTTATCGGCAATTTCGAAAAGACCTGGCTTGGCGCTTGTAGCTCCGGTGAATGAACCGCGCTGAAAACCGAAAAGTTCGCTTTCGATGAGGTCTGCCGGCAGGCTGCCGCAGTTAATTGCGACAAATTTTTCCAGGCGGCGCGGACTGCGGAAGTGAATATTGGCTGCTACCAGTTCTTTACCGGTACCGGAGGCGCCGCGGATCAGGACCGTTGCCTCAAGATTGGCGCACTGATCAATTTTTCGCCGTAACTCACGAATAGGCTCAGATTCCCCGACGATTTGGCGTGTCTTCAGTATGTCGTCAATGTTTTGATTCAGGCGCTGGTGCGAGCGGTTCTTGGCCATCTCCAACTGACGTTTTTCAAAGGCATTGATAATGTTGAGAATGAAATCAGTCGGTTGATAGATGTAATCCTCGATATCACCGGGATATTTTGTGCAATACCACATGGCTCCGGCTTCAATCAAGCGGTTGGCGAAGTCGAAATCGTTAATGTTGATGGTTCGTTTGGTGATAACAATAATCTGGATGGTTGGATCAATGTCCTTGATCCGGCGGATCAGGTGTTCACCGGAAAGGCCGCCGGCGATTTGATAGTCCATTACGACGACGTCAAAATGCCCGGCCATTTCCGATACGAGCTTGATTGCGTCGGCACCATCGGATACCACATTCTGTAATATGATCTGATCCTGGTGCATACGTAATGTTTGGCGCACGCGCTGAACATCATATGCTTCATCTTCAATCAACAGCAAGTTGATCTTCCTGCCAGACTGCATAAAAGTCCTTTTATTTTACATACAGTAGTTGACCATGGCGTTGTTGATTACCAAATTGAACTGAATAAAAATAGAGACCGCTATGACTGTCCTGTCCGACGAGATCCCTTCCATCCCAGGAGAGCTTATGCAGTCCTGCGCCATCCACGCTTTCGACCACACTATAAACCACTTGACCGAGCAGGTTGTATATATTGAGTTCCACCTGACCGGGCTGTGCGGTTTCGAATTGAATAAATGTCCGCCCGTTAAATGGGTTAGGGAAGTTGCCTTTCAGGCTAAAGTTGTCCGGTAATTTGGGTAGAACTGTTTCACCAATGTCGCTAATTATACCGCTGCCTTCAACGACGTGAATCACCTGGTTTGCAGCAATATCATTAAATGTCTCACTTTCCCCGGTCGGCCAGGTAATCATCAACTCGTCAATATTTGTCGCCGCTGCGATCCCGAAATGAACCGGCATAATATTCTGAGCCAGATGTTGCATACCGGTGTAGTAGCGGTAGTAGACATTTCCGTCCGCCGTTAGCTTAAGAACCGTACCAAAGGCGTTGCGATTCGATACGCTGCCTTCGAGTGATATCTGAAGCCAATTGCCGCTGATGGATTCATTGGCGTACAAATGCGGGGCCGCGCGGATATTGGAAACCAGCAGGTCGAGGTCGCCATCTGCATCGTAATCGAAGACAGCCAGGCCACGCGCTTCATCTGGGCTGTTGGTGGTCGTTGCTTCTGAAATGTCAATAAATCCAAGCGAACCGGTTTCAGACATGTTCTCAAAAAAGTAGTTGTTGTCTGCGGAAATTGTGTTGTTGTCCTCAAAACCGTTGACGATGTAGAGATCCAGATCTCCGTCGTGGTCGCAGTCGAAAAATTCCGTTCCCCAGGCCCATTCCGCATCTGCTATTCCCATTGCCTGGGCATTTTCCAGGAAACTGCCGTCGCCCAGATTGGTATAGAGCGGATTCAAGTTAAAATCAGCAATATTGGTGAGGTAAATATCAAAAAAGCCGTTGTTGTCGTAGTCGGCAACCGTGACACCCATGCCGTTGCCCGGATCGCCAAGGCCGGCGGCAGTTGTTTGGTCAGAGAAGGTCTTATTACCTTGATTAATCATGAGGCTATTGGGCCCAAAATCATTCACCAGATAGATATCAACCAACCCGTCATTATTGGCATCGATGGGAGCGCTTGTCCAGGTGCGGTCGTAGGTTGCCAGTCCGCTGGCATCACTAACATCTGTAAACGTCTCATCGCCATTGTTTTCATACATAAGATTCTTGCCAACCCAGGCGCTGACATATAAATCGAGATCGCCATCCACGTCATAATCCCACCACAAAGCGCTGTTGTGGTGATCAACCGTTACGCCGGCGACACCAGCAGAGAAAGTGATATCAGTAAAAGTGCCGTCACCTTCATTCCGGTAGAGGCGATTGGAGCCGCTGGAGATACCCGGCGAGCTTGCCAGGAAAAGGTCGGGGTCACCGTCGTTGTCAAAGTCTCCCCAGGAAGCACCATATTTATGAGCCATGCCGGAGTTGAAAATATCTCGTGTTATCGGATCTACAATATTGGCATCTTCAATCACATTGCTAAAGGTCTGATTGCCGTTATTGCGCATCAGGAAGCTGCGATTGGCCTGTGTATTTGGATCATATTGCCCATAGGTCACAAAATAGGCGTCCAGATCACCATCAAGATCGTAGTCGGCGATTGCCACACCGGCGGTGCTGTTTACTTGCTCCATACCAGAGCCGGCAGACCTCAGCTGGAAAGATTGTGCAAACGTTTGAATAGTCAAAAATAATGAGAAGATGATAATTGTCTGAATTGTAACGATTGGTTTCATAGGCGCTCCCAGGAAATTCAAAATGCAGGCAGCATGGCTGCCTGCATTTTGGAAATAGAAAAGTTGACCTTACTTCATCAAGATCATCTTTCTGGCTTCTGCATAGTCAGGTGTAGCGAGTCTATAGAAATAGACGCCACTGGATACCTGACGGCCATTGAAGTCCGTTCCATCCCACTTCAGCTGATAGGTGCCAGGGCTGTAGCGGCCGGATACCAGTTGATTCACCAACTGACCATTTACTGTATAAACAGCAAGTGATACGTGGGTACCTTTTTCCAGGCTAAACTGGATAGTGGTTTCCGGGTTGAACGGGTTAGGATAGTTCTGACCAAGCTGGAAATCTCTTGGAATTTCGCTGACCGGCTCAACTTCAATAGCTGTTACCGGATAGTACCAGACCATGGCACTGTCATTAACGACGGTGTCAACGATGGCATTAACCGCTTCAAAGTTCAGCGTGTTGCTTCCCTGGAAGGTAACTGTTCCCAGGTGAGTCGGATCATTCCAAACGAAGTCCGTAACATTCGCAGCCCACTGGGCCATGTTTGTACGGGTGTCAGTGTCGTTGTCGGAGATGTTGATTGCCAGACCAAACAGGTCGCCTTCACCAACATTTACTGCCTGACCATCGTCGGTTGTGATGAATTCCCACGGAATACGCATTTCGAGGGCATACCCTTCGTCTGTTTCGCGACGGGCATAGTCATCTTCTGTCGGCTCCCAGGCAACGCCATTCAGGTCTTTCAGGTCGGCATCGCCATTCAGGTTGTCAACACCATTGGTGTCAGCAGCATTGTCATTACCATATGCTGTCAGACGAGCGGAGGAGATACCGTCGCCTTCATTGCCTGCCAACGGATCAGGATCAAACTTCAGCTCGATACCGTCGTTCTGGAAGTTTGTGCCGTTGTTAACATTGATAACATCATCACTTACTTCTTCATACAGGTAGAAGTAGGTCTCATCCCATGCAGTCCAAACCAAAGCAGAGAGATCAGCGTCGCCGCCGTCAGCCGGTCCACCGATTTCCGGAACAAATGCCGCGGCAGGAATGCGAATAAAACCATCTTCAGGATTGGTCAAGCCGTCATACCATGCATCGCGTTCAGCATCGATTACCGGCGGGAAGCTTCCACCAGCTGACGGATAGTACCAAGCCATCGCACTGTCGTTGACAACAGTGTCGACGATAGCATTCTGGGCAACATACTGCAGCTTGTTGTCTGCAAGGAAAGTAACTGAACCGAGGTGAGTCGGATCATTCCAGACGAAGTCCGTAACATTCGCAGCCCACTGGGCCATGTTCGTACGGGTGTCGGTGTCATTGTCGGAGATGTTGATGGCCAGACCAAAAAGGTCGCCTTCGCCAACGTTTACTGCCTGACCGTCATCAGTGGTAATGAAGTCCCACGGAATACGCATTTCAAGCGCATATCCATCATCTGTTTCGCGACGGGCAAAATCATCTTCTGTCGGAACCCAGGCAACGCCGCTGAGGTCTTTCAGGTCGCCATCGCCATTCAGGTCATCAACACCATTGGTGTCAGCAGCATTGTCTTTGCCATATGCTGTCAAACGAGCGGAAGAGATACCGTCGCCTTCATTACCTGCCAACGGATCGGGATCAAACTTCAGTTCAATACCATCATTCTGAAAGTTTGTACCATTGTTGACGTTGATAACGTCATCACTTACTTCTTCGTACAGGTAAAAGTAAGTGGCATCCCAGGCTGTCCATACATGGGCGCTAAGGTCAGCATCGCCACCTTCAGCAGCACCACCGATTTCCGGTACAAACGCGCGAGAAGGAATGAATACGTACCCGTCATCCGGATTGGTGAGGGTGCCATACCAGTCGTCTTTCTCAGCATCGATTGCCGGAGGAAATGATTGTGCAATAATAATATTACTGCATGCTAATACTACTACTAAGGCTGTTAACAGTAACTTCTTCATAGCCTTACCTCCTTAAATTAAGGGAAGAATTAGTTAGAAAATAAATAGGGTACTACTGGTTCGATTCTGAAGCACCTCCTTTCGGAAATCGCATTAACATTCAGGTTGTTTTACCCCGGTATAGTTACAAGACAGCATTTACGGTTCGATTTGCTTGATCTTTTTCATCATTGCGCGAACCTGGTTCAGCATGTATTTCGTTTGTTGGTCTTTCGGATTCAGAGTTCGGGCTTTCTGGAACCAGGCTTCGGCCCGGAAATAATCGCGCTGCTGAGCGGCAATCACTCCCAGGTCGGTATAGTAATCAGCCACGTCCGGATGGATATCAATTGCGCGATGCAAAGCTTGATTGGCCTGATCAAAGTTCTTCTTACGGATGAGGATTTTTGCCATTTGTCCAAGGGCATTGGCATGTGTTGGAGCCAGCGCCAGGACCCGTTCAAAAAGAGCGCGAGCTTCATCAAGACGGTCACTGCGCATGGTGTGCAACAGACCAAGATTGTAGTTCAGGCGAATGTGGTCCGGGCATCGCTCGAGCCCGGCTTGATAGTACTTTACACCCTGTTGATAGTGGGATGACGCAGCCTGAAAGTTCTTGGCCATTCGGTAGGCCGTTTCAGCGAGTTGATTGTGAACGGCTCCCAGTAGGTTATAGGTGTCGCAATGCGGATTGATATTCAATGCGGCCTGAAATTCGACTATCGCCCGACTGAAATCTTTTTTGCGCATTGCTTTGGTACCGGCAGTAATATGAGGGGCTGTAAAATCATGCTGTAAGCTATCGACGAATGCTGCTGCCAGTTGGGCGGTGTTGTTGCCGCTTACCGGCCTGTAGGGCAGCTTGCTACCGTCTGCAGCGACTTGCGGGAAGGTTCGCCAGGTCATGTATTTGGCGATTTCCAGATCGACAGCGGTAATGCCGGTCATGGCCAGATAGGCACTGTCACCTTCGGCGGTTGACCAGTCCCATTCGTCAGCAATCATTTGCTGCTGAGACATTGTGCGGGCAATTTCGCGGGCGATGACATACTGGCCTTCATAAGTCGGATGGATTGGGCTGTGAAAGAGGCTGCTGTCGCTTGCCAGCGTTTCAAACGCAGCTCTGACGTCCACAAGCACCGTGCCATTACTCTCGGCTGCAGCTTCTAAGATTTCGTTCAGCCGGGTCAATTCCTCTGCTGAGGAATCTTCGTTCATATTTAGCGGACTGTTGCAAAGCAGCAGATCTACGCCATTCTGTTTTGCATGGTCGATCAATTCTTGCAGATTGGCAGCAAAATAATCACTTACTTCAGGACTTGTCAGACTGACCGCTTGTACTGCAGGCGTCATCAGTGTTTGGTCTTTCCTGAGAACGCTCGAATTATCTTCGCCGCTGATCATTTTGCGCGTCAGGTCCAGGAGGCGAAAGCTGCTGCCTGATTGGGCCGAAAGGCGTTCAGAATGTCCGGGGTTGATGATGATGAGGTCCGGCTGGTGCTTTGCCAGAATGTTTTTGGCAAGCGTCAACATTTCACTGCTTTGCATATCCGGGGCGCCGCAATTAACCATTTCGATACTGCGATTGCTATGCAGAGAGCCAAGGATGTTCTCTAGCTGTGCAGGATAAGCGATATGTGGCCCGTAGGGAATACCGCGAGTCGCAGCGCCGCCAATGATAAAAATACGGAAGGCATTTGCTTCTTTCTCAATATTGAAGCGCTGATGTGGATCAATGCTGATCATAGCATTGCGATCCGCATTGACAATCCACTCACCTTTGGCGTCATTCGTATCAGCAATGAAGAGGGGAGGGGCGGACTCTTCATAGAAAGTACGAGCGGCAAACTCCGCAACTGCCAATAGTATCAATGCAAGCGGCAAGAGCCAGAGGATTGACTTCTGTTTTTTTGTAGCGGACGACTTCAAGAGCACCTGCTTTGGTTTATCCTAAAACGTCAAAAAAATTGTGGTTCGTGTTATTGCTTGTCCCAACGATGAGCATCGGGAAAATATGAGAGCCGTTCATCGTTTGTAACAATGGGAAAATTGGGAACCGCTTCTCTATATATAAAATCAGGGTTGCGAACAACCTTCATTTGTACACGGTTGAGGGTAATATCTGCCAACGCCTTTTCGTCGATCAGCACTTCGATAGGGTGATATCGTGCCATGACATTGAGCTGCGGACGCAGCACGTTGATTGCATCCAGGGCATTTCTGCTGACTTTTTCATCAAAGCCCAGCTGACGGAGCAGGGTATTGCGTTTCCCGATGGCCAGGAGGTGGTCTCTCCATGTTTCCGTTTCTGCAACGACCCTCGGACTTTTGTCCAGGCCTTTTTCATAGGCTGCTTCAGTCAGGCGCTGGTCACGGAGCATGTCTTGAATAGCAAGTTTCAAGTGGTGTGGAAATTCCTTCTCATACATTTTTTTGCTGCGAAAGGTAACCGGGCGCCGCTTGGAATACTCAATAAATTCACCGATGGTCCAGGGCTTGCCATTTACAGTAAGTAAAGGCGTGTCCAGGTTCTCGCCGAGTTCTCTTTCGGCGTTGTCCCGCATCATTTCCAGTTCGCCGGCTGAAAATTGCAAATACTCGGCCTTGGTGTTCGGGATAGCGTGGGTCGGCTTATAAAAGCTCAGTAAGAGATCAAAGCCTTTTGCATCGAGCATGATATCGCGATCTTTCATTAGATCTGCAACATACTGAGAGGCTGCTTTTAGCCATTTGCGACCGGTAATGACTGACTCGACCTTGCGCAGTTTTTCATCCTGCGAGCCCTGACCAACAGGGATTTCCCGGGTGGCTTTATTTACCCTGGCGATATAATATCCTACCGGCGTTTTTATCGGCCCAACGACGGAGCCGGCGTCGACAGATTTATCAAAGATCGCATCATCAAGTGCTTCCAGGCTTTCACCCCAGCCTACCTCTTCTATCGGGGCGGGCTTGCCGCGGATATTCATGGCAACCTGGTCAAAATCACCGCTGGCATCTATCTCAGCGCGCCAGGCGTTAATTTCATCCAGAGAATTGCTGTGAAGGAACGATAACTCCATTTTGCGAATGGCCTGGTTGTAATACCGAGTCCATTCTTCGTCACTCAATTTCAGCTCTTCGGCCAATTCCGTTTCCAGAAGCTGCAGACGCATGGTCTGCTCCTTAATGCCAAGAAGATAGTTCTTGAAAGAGGAATTGCTGACCAGCTGAGGATCTTTTTCGGCTTCCAATGCCAGTAGCTTTTCCGCTATCAGCGAATTTAGAACAATACCTTTGGCATCCGGGCTATTTCCTGCACAATAGGCAGGACGGGGCGTCAGTTCTGAGCGCTCCCGGAACTGCTTTAGGGTCACCTGCTTATCGCCAACTGTGGCCAGCACGACGTCTTCTTCGACGGGCTCTGTTGTGCCGGAATCCTCGCAACTCCAGCACAACAGTGCTAACATGATGCTGAAAAAAACTGCTTTCACTGCTGCCGTCATATTAGAAGTTGAAATTGACCGAATACCGATGAATATCGCCAAAGAAATCCCATTCAGCATAGGCGTAGTCCATACCCACGGAGAATGTCGGGCTCACGTAAATATTCAAACCACCGCCAAGGGTCAGGCCTTGCTGACTGTCTTCCTGGAAGGCCGAGTTATAGCCGCCACGAAAGGCGATATCCCCAAACTTACCAAGCGAATTGACGAATTCGCCACCAACGTTGATATATTCGGTGGTGTTGTTGGGGTGAAGTCCCTCAACAGATACTCTAAGGCTCTGGTTGTCCCGCTTAATCAGCTCAGTAGCCAAACCAATTCTAAAGGTGATCGGCAAGGGCCATTCGTCGGTTTCGTAATTTGCCGGAAGGTTTTGGTTGGTTCCCAGGATGTCTTCGCGATCGGCGATCTGCCGAAATAGATCCTCGCCGGCAAATTGCATTTTGCCGCCAAAGTTGGTCAGGCTCATACCAAGGGTCATGTTATTAAACACCCCGGTGCGAATCAGCACGCCAAAGTCAAATGCAACGGTGCTGGCGGATTCCAGGTGCAGGCGTTCGTTGATGTATTTTACACCAACACCAACGCTGAACTGCTGCGTAAACTGGCGGGACACCAGAAAAGACAGCGCCAGGCTGCTGGCGTCAAAGGTTTCCCCGCTGGTACCTTCGGGATCTTCAACGGTGCGGATTTTATCTTCCGGCACAGACAGATTGGTTGCCATAACACCGAGGGTAAGAATCCCCGGTACCGGAATGGCCAACGCTACATTCTGAAGGTCCAGATCTGCGACATAATCCATTTGCATGAATGTCACAGCGGGCTTGCTCATCATTCCCAGTCCGGCTGGATTCCAATATCCGGCGGTAGGGCCTTCAGCGACCGCTACATAGGCTTCACCCATTGCCACAGCGCGTGATCCAACGCCTAACTCCAGAAAGGAAGCGGCGGTGGTGCCCGTTTTTATTGGTTCCTGGGCATAGATACTGCCAATTTGTAATATCAGCAGGCAGAACATGGTCAGGAACAGGCTGATTGATCTTACTCTCCGTCCATTCGTCATTATAAGCCCTCTTTGCTTATGTCTATTCAGCTTTATACTCTTTATCATCTTCATGTCCTGCTAGCGAATAATTGCGAAGCGGCCAATTTGTTCAGCGCCACTGGCTTTATCAGTTACGTGGAAAATATAGATTCCTGGCGCAATGTTCAGTGCCTCGTTGCTGCGCAGGTCCCACATTGCGCGGCCGTCATTGGCGTTATTGTCGGTCTCTATCGTATCGACCAGCTTGCCGCTCAGTGTGAAGATGCGAATGGTTGCTCGAGCCGGACAATTGATAAACATAAGCCGGCTTTCCTGAGTGAAACCGGTGGGAACATTGGGGTCGAGCGGACTGGTAAAGATAAAAGGATTCGGAACTGCAGCCACTTTGTTGGCTTCCAAATCTCTTGCGGCAGCATCCGAATCGACGGATTCTGCATTTGTCTGGAATTCGAAGAAGTCACCGTTCGTGAATTCTTTCAAAGAAACAATACGAACCACATCGCCGGCTCCTGGCTGGGTAAAGGAGCTATCCGCAGCCGTTGGGGCGAAGGTAACAAAGTAGTAAGCCTGACGCCGGCCTTCTACGTTTTCCCAGATCTGAATACCGTCTTTTTCCAGCTCGAAAACACCGTTGGAATTCAGGTCATCCAGCGAAACGCTCAGGACTGTAGAGTCAACGGGGACCACGACTTCGAATGGAACATCCACGCCGTTGAGCCAGTTACCGGCACCACGGCCGCGGACTGATTCGGTGATGTTGCCGTCTGCAAAACGAAGCTCGATATCGTCGAAGGAGAAACGCTGCAAGGTGCGGCCGGAGTCCGGGCGAACCATTGCCGCCAGGCCATTTTTCACCGTGGTCACACCGTCACCGTCTACCCAACCGCTTCGGTCCTGATTGATTTCCGCCTCAACATTCTGGATAGTGATGATCATACCGTCTAAAAGCTCTGTTTCGAGCAAGCCGGTGCTATCCGGGACCCAAGGCGTTGTTGGCAGTAGATCTGAGACAGTGCCGTCTGCGGCCTCTTTTTCGATCCGATACTCGGTGGTAAACAAGTTTCGGGTTCGGCTTTCTACCCCGTTATCGAAGTAGATCCGATATTTGGTGCCTTGTTCAATGGCTGCCGGCGCGATAAACTGAATATCGCTGATAAATCCGGATCCGACACCTTCTGCCAGGCTGGTGATGTCGCCAGCGTAGGTTGGAGGCTGATAGCCTGCAGCAGCAGCTCTCGGTGTTACGGCAGTGGTGTTACGGTCTGTAAACTGAACCAGGCCGATGTTGTTCACTTCGATAATGGTGGTGTTTTCAGTTGGGCTTAAACCGCGGCTAATGCTGCCGGTGTCATAAGCGGCGATGGCATAATAGTAGGTCACACCATTAAGAACGTTATTGTCGGTGTAATTGTAAACCAGACCGGTTTCATTCCCCATATCGAAAGGTGCGCCGTTTACGAGGATCGGATGCGGGCCTTTGTAATCGTCTTCAAGATCGAAAATTTGCAGCGGTTTCTTCAGGATGGGACTTCCGTTCTCATCGGTAATAATGGTGATCTCCTGGAAGAGGGGATCGGTCGCCCGATAAATTCGGTATCCTGAAAAGTCCTGCACGTTGCGGCCAAGGAAGGGGTCTTTGGACAGCTCTGACACCCGATTCCAGAAGAGCGTTACCTTACCGTCGCCCGGCACTGCGGTCAGTGTCGGCTTAATCGGCGGCTGGGTGAACTGGTAATCGGTATTGAAGATCGCCTGAACGATGTCCTTCAGGTCAATCATTTCAGAGAAGTCCAGCTCGTTTCCGAAGCTGCGCGATACAAGCATTGAGAAACGCTCCGTCCGCTGGCTTTCAAGCGGGAAAGTACCACTGGCAAAAACCATTGCCAGGTTCTGCTCGGTTACCGGCGTCGGTACAATTGAGTCGCCGGAGAGCCAGCCCCACCAGGCGTCATCGTCGGAGAACCACAGCGGCTGAAAACGGTTTGGCTGCGGGTTAGGGTGACCGGCAATTGGGCGCATTTCGAAAAAGGTCATACCGAGCTGATCGGATTCGTCATTGTCTGTGCGGCCGAAATTCGGCTCACCTTGGTCGGGGCGTCCATTGGCTTCAGTGCCATCCGGATCCGGACCAAAATAGTTCAGGTCGTCCGGCCCAACGCCGTCAGTACCAACATCATCGTTCACTGCCTCGGGATCTTCCCAAACGCCACTGCCGTTATCGTCGCTGAAGCCCAGCCAATCATGGTCTTCATCGCCTTCCCAGTGTGGGGCAGGGTCTCTACCATACCAGATGTTAAAGAGATTTGCGTCAATTGGGGTGCCGTTAGGCCCTGTCAATGGATCGTCAACAAAAAATCCGGCATCGTTATCACGTCGCTCGTCGAGAATACCGTCGAGGTCGTTATCAATACCGTCAGTTGGGATACCGGGAGATTCGAGGAACGCATATCCAGCCAGGCCGGATGGTCCGCCCCAGATACCGACTTCACCAAGTGGGTCAAAGGCTACCGCGAGGTCAAGATCCCGAATACCGCCATCAGCAACAACAAAGGTGGCGTTGTCCGAACCGCTGCCGCCGATACCATTATCGACATACCAGCCAAAGCCGGTGCTGTCAACATCTTTATCACTGATGTTTGTAATAGTAAATTCGCCAAAAATAGCGTCCTGAGCCAGCGGATGAACCCACTGATAGTGACGGGTCGCCACACGCATACCCAAGCCACCGCGATCCGTATTGGTGGGGTCCGGTGTATAGTCAAACTCGTAATCAACACCGTCATCCATAATATAATAGGCTTCCAGCTGAGCATTGAATTTACCGCGTCCGAAACGGCCGTTCCATTCAGTATTGCCGTCAGCGTCAATATATGTCGGTTGATCCGGCCAACCGCCTGAGGGCCAGGATGATTCATCATTACTCTTCGCCGGAATTGGATTCGGCGTTCTGTTGAAGTTCAAATAACCCGGCACCGGATGCCATCCCCAGATGGTTTCCAGATCCGGGCTGCGATCAACTTCCTCACGGAAGTGAGCTGATACCATAGCTACCCGCTGACCAGTGTTATCAAGAACCGATCCGCCTACCACGATGGCAATACCATCCGAGTATGGATTCGCTTCGCCACCGGCCGGCCAGTCGGAATCGTCCTGGGCCTGGCGCTGGGTATTCCAAAAACCGATTTCCCCGTGGTTTCTGAAGGATTCAAAGATTCGGTTGCCGTTCATTACGCCCCGAAAGTTCCAGTCCGGATCGCCAATTGGCTCATTCGGTGGAATGGGCACGTCGCCTTGGGCATAGACGCTGCTAAAGCACAGGAGGCTTAATAGCAGTATCGTTGCAAACTTTATCAATTTCACGTGGTTCATATATCCTAATCCCCAATGTATAATTATTTCTGATCTTGTCTGTCTGTTGCTGGCTTAGCGCCAGAAATTGCCTGCCGGCACTTCACCGGCAGCGGTCAGTATCATACGTAATGGCTCAGATCAAAAGCGGAATCCGATACCCATGCGAACTTGACGAGGCGCGGTAAGGGAAGTGGCGTTAATGACCAATTCTTCCGGCGTCGTAAAGGTGGCAGTTTCCAGATTTCCACGATTCTGCTCAAGTGTTGCGGTTGAGGTTGGGCTACCTGAGTCAGCGAAGACAAATGCTGCATTCCGCGTGTCAAGGATGTTGAAGGCCTGAATAAACATGCGAGCGTCCAGGTTGGAGAATAGCCCGAGATTATAGTTGGCATTCAAATCGAGCGTGAAATTTGTCGGCTGCTGACCATTGTTTTGGGTAAAAGTCAGGATAGGACGGCCCGGGCGGGGCAGGGGAGAGTAATCAAAAGGATTGCCGCTGCCAAAGCGTCCGATAAGGCTGGCTGAAACGGTTTTAGTCGCGTAATTGACCGTTGCTGCAATGGTATGGCGCTGATCCCAGTCGAGGCGCAGGGCTTCAAGGTTGGGGTCTTTGTCTCCCTGGGCCGCAACGAATGCTGCAGCCGGGTCAGAAGCATTCCCTTCAGCGACTTGAAATGTATAATCCAGGGTTGCGTTAAATTTGCCGGCACGAACATCGAGGGAGGCGATCGCACCTTTTACGTTGCCGTAGTCAACATTCGTCCAGCGAGCATAGCGCTGCGCGTTACGTGTCTCAAGAATCTCAGTTCCGAGCAGGTCGTAAATGTCGCGATAATAAAGGGTTAACTCGCCAGCTATGTTTTCTGAAATCAACTCGCGATAACCCAGTTCGTAAGACACGGTCTGCTGGGCTTTCAGGTTGGCATTTCCAACGATCTGCGATGAAACAACTCCAGGCAGGATCAGGAATTCCGGATTCGTATAGAGATTACCGAGCGGCGGTATCTGGAAGAAGTGACCGTATGCGAAGTGAATGACACCATTGGAAGTCACTTGATAGGCTAATCCAAAACGCGGAGACACCTGGAACTGTGGATCGGCATCGGTTAATGCTTGCTCCAGCGCCTGATCACGGGTAATGCTGCCGGCATCCAGCTGCGGCTTAAATCGCAGTTGCCCGTTGGGATCTGTCAGATCCAGCGGCACTCTGAATTGTGAATCGAAATAATCGAAACGAAGACCGGCATTTACAACAACCTTGTCAAACTCCATTTTATCCTGGGCATAAAACGCTGCCTGGCGCGCTGTTCTCTCGTACGGATTGCGGTCACCGGCATTTTCATTGTGGAACCACTGGAAGGTGGACCCGACATTGGTGCCGTCGTAGAGATTAATCGGACGTTCTGTCCAGTCACCCGGATTTACCAATCCAAGAGTGATGTCCTGGGCCAGGGCCGTGGAGTCGCCGAACAAAATTGTTTTGCCATCTTCATCCAGCGAGTAGCCGGCATATTCAGCGCCAAACTTGAATTCATGGCGATTGTTTGCCTGCCAGGTGAAATCAGTTTTCAACGTCAACGTTTGCGAGCTGCGACGGAAATCGCCCAACTCTGTTCCACCGACGTTAACATTATTTCCGGTTAAGGCGCTTTGCGTGAAAATGCCCGGAAGATAGCGTTCGCTCAACGGATCTTCGTCGAGATAAATCTCATATTTTTCATCAAGATAGGAGACTTTAAACGTCGCGAATGCCTTCGGGTTAAACACCTGCTTAAATGAGAAAATATGATTCAATGCCTGGCTGTTTTGCTCGCGAATGGCATCCGGCACGAAGCGGAAGCCGCCGTTGTAGCCAGTCCACTGACTGCGATTCACCAGGAAAGAGTAAGAGAGAGTGGTCTTGGCAAACAGGGGCAGATTTACTTTCGCCAAAAGGTCACGATCCCAGCGTTCGTTCAGAGAGCGAAGTTCCCCGCTGCCACTCTCGATAAACGTTGCAGGTTCACCTGCAGCGCCGGGTATATGCAGTGTGCCGGGCTCAAACAATTCAGGAAAGTAGAGATAGCCATCATTATTAGATGCGCCACCGGCAAGCAGAAAGGTCAACTTATTATTGGTAAATGGCACCGGACCATCCAGCGAACCGCGAATATCGCGAATGCCGTTCAAGCTCAATGCGTCGTTGGCCGGATAAAACCGTTCTTCACCACTATAATAGTCGCCAAAATAAGTTTCGAGGTTACCATGGTATTCCTTGGAGCCGGATTTGGTTACGGCGTTCACAACACCACTTAAAACCCGACCGTATTCAGCATTGAAAGTACCGCTAATAACTTCAAGGTTTTCAATGGCTTCGATACCTACCGTCGAGGCTCGGCCGCCGTTGGAGGGATTGTTGACCGGAACACCATCAATAAGGTAGAGAACCTCATTGTCGCGTCCACCACGGAAGCGGCCGCTTACAAATCCACCCTGCAGTGACACCACTTGATCGAAATTGGTGACCGGCAACAGGTCGATTTCGTCGCTTGTTACAACTGCCTTCGAACCGGTCTGATCTTTCTCAATCAGCGGTCTTTCAGCCGTAACGATCACTTCTTCGCCCTTTACCGCTTCTTCTTCCATATCCACGTTGATCTTTGTGGTATAGTTTACGCGGCAAACAACGTCGCTAACAACAACCTTTTTATATCCAATTTGCTCTACAACCATCTTATAGGTTCCGGGCGGCACATTAATGATAACGAAATAGCCATCGGGATCAGTGGTAGAGCCAAGGGCCGTACCGTCCAGATAGACGTTTGTGCCAATCATCGGATCGCCCGTAGACTTGTCCTTGATTTGGCCGGCGATCTTACCCGTTGTCTGTGCCATCATTGCTGAGGGCAACAGGAAACAGAAGATGATGGATAGAGTGCAGATGAATAAACTTACACGGTTGGCAAACAGGAGGGAAGGTAACCGTGAACTCCTCATAAAATGCTCCTCTCGACTTTTTGACTGCGGTGAACGCCTGCGCTTAGATACGAGGCTTGCTACCTGGCAACGAATCAGCCGTGGATTCAGGCTGATTCAAGAATTCGAAAGTCCATAACAGCATATGCCAATACATAGAGCATGCCAATTACTGCCAGAACACGCCAACTGCTTGTTTTCCTATACTTTCTGCCTCGTAATCGTTTGCTGAGCGTTTCTTGATTATTATTCTGATAAATGGGCGATTATCGTTTTGATAAGATTTTGTTAAATTACCATTCCTGGCCGGTTACAGTTTGCAGCCGTCCTGAAAGATCTTGGGAACGAATCTCCCGCAACTCTCTTGAGGCTGTATCGCAAAGAGAATTGTATATTTTTAAGATATTGTTTATGTTTGGCTTGTGAAATGTGCATTACCTGTATCAATCGGGAAAACTATCGAATTGGTGAACCTATTTTATCACGCTAATAAGCATGCCTTGCTAACAGCCTTCGTGGCGCTGATTGCATTGGCATGTGCCGGTGAAGAGGCTCATAAGCCAGATGTTAAAAATGGTGTCATATTTCGTGAAGCCGGGCCCGATAGGCGTCCTGATTTTGTATTCAACGCCGCTGTGGAACACGAGAAGTGGATGCCGGAATCCATCGGCGGTGGGGCGGCCTTACTCGACTATAACGGAGATGGTCTCCTTGACATTTATTGTTTGAATGGCGCATACCGTTCTCAAAAGAATGTCAAACCGCTGATGAATCGGCTTTTCGAGCAAACCGATGTCGGCAAATTTATTGATGTGACCGAACAAAGCGGCGTGGGCAATGACGGATATGGCATGGGGGTTGCGGCCGGGGATATCGACAATGATGGTGACGTCGACCTATATGTCGCGAATTTTGGGCCGGACGTTTTATACGAAAATCTCGGCGATGGGCGCTTTCGCGATATTAGCACCGAGGCGGCGATTAGGGTCGATGGCTGGAGCGCGTCCGTTGTGATGCTGGATGTGAATCAGGATGATCAGCTTGATATCTATGTCACCCGTTATGTTGACTACGACGCCAATTTCGCTTGTCCTGACGCAGCGGGGCAGCCGGAATATTGTGGTCCCAAGGCCTTTCCTGGAATGGCTGACGTGCTCTTGTTGAATGAAGGCGGCCGCTTTCGCGATATTAGTCAGGCATCCGGCATCTCCTCAGTTCGCGCTGCCGGATTGGGCGTAACGATCCTCGATGTCAACCGTGACGGTTTGACCGATATTTTTGTGGCCAATGATGGTGATCCAAATGTGCTCTGGCAAAATCAGGGTGACGGCACTTTCCGGGACATTGCTCTGCAGAGCGGGGCGGCCCTGAATGATTTGGGCCGGGCCGAGGCAGGTATGGGTGTGGCAATTGGTGATGTTGATAATGATGCGGATGAGGACCTGTTGCTCACGCATTTTCGCCGGGAGAGCAACACGCTATATAAGCAATCTGAAGGTGGATTTACCGATCATTCCAATCAAGCCGGACTTGCCACGAGTCGTTTACTGGCTTTTACCGGATTTGGCGCAGCGTTTCTGGACGTCGATCATGACGGCGATCTCGATCTTGCCTTTGCAAATGGACGGGTGTTGCGCGGCAAAGATCTTACCGGCGGACAGGGGCCGTCGCACTGGCGTCCTTATGCCGAGCCGAATGTCTTGATGCTAAATGACGGCAGCGGGCAGTTTAGCGAGTGGTCCAATCCCGATGAGGCTTTTACATCCGCTGTTGAAAATACCCGCGGGTTGCTAAGCGGGGACATAGATAACGACGGTGATCTCGATTTGATAACGATCAGTAGCGACGCACCGCTGCGCATTTATCATAATGTGCATGCCAATCGCGGTAATTGGCTACTGATTGATCTGAAAGATCAGGCGAATCGCCCCCTGGTTGGGAGTATGGTAAGTGTCTGGGCCGGCAGCGAGGTCCAGCATCGCTGGTATAACCCCGGTTATGGTTACCTGACCGGTCAGGATCCACGCCTTCATTTTGGCCTGGGCTCAACCACAACGGTCGATAGCATTCGGGTCTCCTGGCCGTCGCAGACAGCTGAAACATATCCTGGTGGTGAGGTCAATCAGCTGCGCACGCTGCAACGAGGCAAAGGAAGACCCATAAACAGGTAATTCATGAAAGCGAAATCGACAAAGAAAAAAAAACAACCAGTCGCAAACAAGGTAACAGGCGGGAAATGGGGGAATCTCGTTGCCCTGGCAATTCCGCTTCTCCTCCTGCTGCTGATAGAGGGAGCGCTGATTTTGTTCGATTACGGCGCCACCCCGCCGCTTTTTGTGTCGACGCCCGATGAGTCCTCGAAATATTATGGCATTAACCTGGATGTGGCGCAGCGTTACTTTCGGGAAAGCGAGCAGGCGCCGCGTCCGCGTAAAGATCTTTTCCTGAAGGAAAAACCAGACAACGGCTATCGGATATTTGTGCTTGGTGGATCAACCGCCGCCGGTTTTCCGTATGGCAATAACGTGACCTTTCCGCGCATCCTGCAACAGCGGCTGGATGATATTTTCCCGAATCGCTATATCGAAGTCGTGAACATGGCCATGTCTGCCGTCAACTCCTACACACTGCTGGATTTTGTGGACGAGATTTTGGCGCAGCAGCCGGATGCCTTTTTAGTGTATGCGGGGCACAATGAGTTTTACGGAGCACTTGGCGTCTCATCGAATGAATCGCTTGGCTCACAACGCTGGTTGGTACAAACCTATCTCAATTTAAAATCCTGGCGTTCTTTTCAATTACTGATCAATACGATTCGCGGCATTTCAGGATGGTTTGCCGCTGAACAATCGTCGAATCCTACCGCCACAATGATGACGCGCATTGTAAAGGATAAATCTATTCTGCTCGATTCGCCCACCTATCAGGCTGGTGCGCAGCAATTTCAGGCAAATTTGACAGAAATCATCGAGCGGGTTCAAGCGGCAGGCCTGCCAATCCTGATCGGAAATCTGGTAAGCAACGTCCGTGATCATCAACCCTTTCAATCCCTGGCCGGTGACGGGCTGCCGGGCGCAATGCAGGTATATCGCGATGCGAAAGCCTTTGAAAGAACCGGGCAATGGTCGCAGGCGCGTAACGGATATAATCGCGCCAAGGATCTCGATGTGGTGCGTTTTCGCGCATCCGAAGGCTTTAATCAAATTATCCATGATGTTGCCGTGCAGTACGAGCTGCCGCTGGTGGATGTTTTGACCCGATTTGAGTCGGAATCCGCGAATAGATTGATCGGTGACAATCTGATGACGGAGCACTTGCATCCCAATATCGATGGCTATTTCCTGATGGCCGAGGAGTTCCTGAAAGAAATGCGCAAAGCCGGTTTGATCGAGCAGCAGTGGCCGGAACGGATTCGCCCTTCGCGCTATTACCGCGAGAATTGGGGATATTCAGCATTAGACAGTACGCACGCATCTCTAACTGTGCAGCATCTGAAGGGTGGTTGGCCCTTCCGCAGCGACGGCGCGCCGAATCGCTTCCTGCAGGCGTATCGTGCAGAGACGGACGTTGAAAGGGTGGCGATTGAAGTCCTGCGTCATCCTCAAATGACGCTTGAGCAAGGACGTATCACCCTGGCCCGTCAATATCAGGAGCAGGGAAAACTGGCTGCTGCAGCTGAAGAGCTAAAAGCGTTGGTCTATACCACACCACAGGTTGAGAGGTTTTATCCGCCGGCAGTTAGTGCTTTGCTGTCCGCAAGCAAGTTTCAGGAAGCCCTGATACTCTTGCAGCGTTCCCTGAAATTCGGTGAAAGTGCTTTTGCCTACAAGTGGATCGGGCAAATTTACCTGATGGAAAATCGAACCGCTGAAGGCATCGAAATGCTGAGAAAATCTCTCCGTCTGAAATCCGGGGATCCACAGGTGGTCTTTAATTTAGCGCGCGCCCTCTATAAGTCCGGAGAAAGGGAGCGCGGCGATAAGCTCCTGGAACAACTTAAGGCTTCTTCCGGCAACGAAGCACAGGTTGAGCAACTGGAGGCTTACAAGCAATCACTCGGGCAGCCAAAATGATGCATAAGCGGCGCTCATACAAACCCATCTACGTTGGTCTGCTTTTTTCTATTCTATGCCTTTGGGTTAGCAGCTGTGACAGGAGCAATCCGGAACCTGAGGTTCAGGAAACCGGCGGGCTGGTTGATGTTACCGCGGCCAGCGGCATTACCTTTACCCATATGGCCGGGGTAGATGGCAGTTACTACATGCCGGAATATATGGGGCCGGGCAGTGCTTTTTTTGACTACGACAATGATGGCGACCAGGATATTCTGTTTGTTAATGGCGCTTGGCATAGTGAAACCAGGCCGATGGACAAATCAACGACCAATCAGCTTTGGCGACAGGAACCGGGGGGCAAATTTGTGAATGTAACTGCCGGTAGCGGACTTGCAGATAGCGGCTTCGGCATGGGGGCAGCAGTTGCCGACATAGATAACGATGGCGATCTGGACGTGTATATCAGCAATCTCTCCGCTGATCAGCTCTATCGCAACAACGGCGATGGCACATTCACTAACATCACTAAACAGGCCGGCATCGATAACGATGAATGGGGCTGTTCAGCAGCATTCTTCGACTATGATCGCGATGGCTTCCTTGATCTCTATGTGACCAATTATGTGCGGATGGATCGCTCGGTAAAGTGTTTCGACGCCGGTGGCCGTCCGGAATACTGCGGACCGGATTCATATCCGGGCGTGGCTGATTGTTTATATCGCAATAACGGGGACGGGACCTTTACGGATGTATCTGCGTCCAGCGGCATCGGTGCCAGGGTCAAACGGGGGCTGGGTGTTGTGGCAGCTGATTTCAGCGGCGATGGCTGGATAGACATTTACGTCGCCAATGATGGCGAAGAAAACCTGCTTTGGATCAATCAGCAGGACGGGCGCTTCCGTGAGGAGGCGATGCTGCGTGGCGCAGCATTAAATGAAGTTGGTCAGGCCGAGGCCGGTATGGGCATCGCCATTGGAGATGTTGACCACAATGGGGAATTCGATTTACTGGTGACCCATCTTGACGGTGAAAGCAACACGCTCTATATGAATGAAGGCGCAGGCGGCTTTCGCGACGATTCTCAAGCGGCCGGAATGGGTGCTTTGAAGCTTGTTAAAATGACCGGCTTTGGTGTGGGATTCCCTGATCTGGATCTGGATGGGCAATTCGATGTTGTGATTGGCAATGGGCGTGTCAAACGCTCCTATGCCCAACAAGCTGAGGACGATCATTGGGCGCCCTATGACGAGCCCAACCTGGTAATGTTGGGGCAGGGCAACGGTCGCTTCCTGGACGCCAGCAACCGCTTCGCAGCCTTCTGTGAGCCCCGCGCCACCACCCGCGGTCTGGCATTTGCGGACTATGATAACGATGGAGATCTGGATGTGCTCGTGAACAATGCTGGTACAGCAGCCCGGCTTTATCGCAATGAAGCCGGAAACGGGAAGAACTGGATTGGTCTGAAAATGATTGATCCGCGACTAAAAAGGGCCGATATTGGCGCAAGAGCGGCGGTCTACAGCGCAGCCGGCACACAGCATCTTCTGCTAACGCCCTTCTACAGCTATCTTTGTAGCAATGATCTGCGTTTGCGCGCCGGACTTGGTCATGTTGCCGAGGTTGATAGCCTGATCGTTGATTGGAGTAATGGCAGTCGCGAGAAGTTTACAACAACTGTCGTAAATCGCTATCTAACGCTGGAGCGGGGTAGCGGGCGGACAATTACCGGAAAGTGAGAGAGTATCCAGATGAAGTTATGGAGACAGTCGCTGCAAAAGAATTGCCTTGCAGCGTTTATTTTGCTGGTTTTCGTGGCGTGTGAGCCAAGCGGAGACCTGGAGAAACTACCTGACATTGATCTCAGCGGGCAGGAAAAGCAGGTTGCCGCCAAAATCGAAGGTTTGTTGGCCGCCGTTCGCGCCCAGCCGGGTGACGGTGACTTATGGGGTAAGCTGGGTATCAATCTATACGTCCACGATTGGCGGAAGGAATCTGTCCCCTGTTTTGCAGAAGCGGCAAAATTGACGCAGGAAGATGCTCGCTGGCCGTACTATGCCGGTGTTGCCTTATTTAATTTGAGCGATAGTGCTGCCACCACATATTACCAAATGGCTTTGGATCGCGAACCGGCCAATGCGCTGTTTCGGCTTCGGCTGGCTAATGCCCTTAAACAGCGTGGTGAGCTGGAAACTGCCGAGAGTCATTATCATGAAATCCTGAACCTGGACGACAAGCATAGCAATGCCTTAAGCGGCCTTGCGTCCATTCATCTGCTTCGCGATAACTATCCGCTGGCGATTGAATATGCGGAGAAAGCACTGGCGTCGGATTCCCGCAATCGCGATGCGGTTGCTGTTTTGGCCAATTCTGCACGGAAGCTGCAAAATCAGGAAATGCTCGAACTATATAGCAGTCGTTTGCAATCGCTTCCGGCGAAGAACAACATCAGCGATCCCTATGTAAGTGATATGATTGTGGAAGGTGTGTCATCCCGCTGGTATCGCGTTCGAGGCAATGAATACTTGAGCAGCGGGTATACCGACCGCGCGATCAGCGAACTGTCAAAGGTGCTGGAGATTCGCGAAGATGCAGTTGCTCATAATGATCTTGGCAGCGCCTACCTGAAAGGCGGGAAGTTAGCCGAGGCAGTGACCCACTTTCGCAAAGCAATCGATTTGCAGCCGCAAAAATCAGAATTCCTCAATAACCTAGGTATTGCGCTCTGTCAACAGGGTGACATGGACACGGGCTTATCATACATTCAAAAAGCCACGGCATTGTCTCCGGACAACACCGATATCACGCTTTCATATGCCCGGAATCTGATGAAGGCCGGTCAATGGAAGCAGGCTCGCAACGCTTATGAAGCCGGCCTGAGCCGTAACTCGGATAATCCCTATCTTGCTTTTAATATGGCCTGGTTACTTGCAACTGCGCCGGATCGTCGCGTTCGCGATGGCCGGAAAGCCTTATCGATTGCCACAAAAATTGCTGATGCCTCGCGTCATCGGAATCCGCGTATTCTTGATGTGCTCGCTGCTTCTCATGCCGAACAAGGTGATTATCAGCAGGCCGTGGCGGTGATTGGCAAGGCGCTTGAATTGGCCGGGGAAAGCGGTGATGAAAATTTAAGCAGTTTACTTACCAGCCGTCAGCAACAATACGAGAAGAAACGCCCGTGGCGCTTGAAAATGGAAGCGAACTGATCTGAAGAGATGTGAATGCGACGTGAAAGAAATAGGATGGTCCGGAAACTGTGTCTGGTTTTCCTGGCCGTCACCAAACTCACCTTCCTTACGGCCTGCAGTGATCCGTTGGAAGGGGTAATACCTGAATTCGATATGGCGCAGGCTGAAGCGCCGGTTGTTGCGCAAATCGACTCACTGATGACAACCGTTCGCAGCCGGCCGGAATCAGCGACAGCCTGGGGAGAACTGGGTATATCCTTCTTTGTTCACGGCTATCTGGCGCCGGCGATTGCCGCATTTGACCAGGCGGTGAGCGTCGATTCCAATGCTTTTTCCTGGACTTATCTCAATGCCTTTGCCCGCGAAAGGGCTGAACACTCGGACTATCTGCAGTGGTATGAGCGCGCTTTGCGAAAAGGACAAAATTATCCCCCGCTCTATCATCGGCTGGGATTTGCCTACCTGGAAGATGACGGACTGAATCGCGCAGAAGTGCTATTTCGCCAGGCTGTTCGGATTGATTCGACTCTGCCTGAAGGCCACGTCGGACTGGCCAGGATTCATTTTCGAAACAAGAATCTAGCGGAGAGTGATCGGTCTATCCGCCGGGCACTTCGCCGTGCCCCGCGACATCGCGAGGCCAATATGTTGTTGGGCACTATCTTGAAGGCGCAGGGGGAAGCGGCGGCAGCCGAAAGGCAAATTTCGTTTGCCAATTCTTTGCCGCAAACCGTCGATATACTTGATCCGCTGGTCGATCAAATGTATGAAGCGGCAGTGAGTTCACCCTGGCGTCGCCGTCGGGGCTTGGCGCTGATGCTGCGGGAGGATTTTACCGGTGCAGTGAAGGAATTTCAGGCGGTAGTCGATGTAAAACCGACGGCTTACAGTCATTATGATCTTGGACACGCCCTTCACCGCGCAAAACGTTTAGATGAAGCCTTGGAGCAATACGAAAAAGCCATTGCCGTCAAGTCCGATTATATGCAAGCGCATAGCAATCTCGGGGCGCTCCTGTTTCAACAGGAACGCCTGGATGAGGCGATAGTGCGCCTGAATGAGGCTTTGAAGATCGATCCCGGTCACGTACAGTCGGCATTTAATCTCTTTAACGTTTTCAAATCGCGTGGAGAGACCGCGCCCGCAATTGATCTTCTCGGTCGTATCCTGGAGCAAAAGCCGAACGATGTAAACCTTGGGCGACAGCTGGCATGGCTGTTGGCAACCGTACCGGATGACCATCTTCGCGATGGCGCCCGGGCGATTAAATTGGCAAGCGCTATTTGTGAAAAGACTTCTTGGCAGGATCCGGTTGCGCTGGACGTTCTGGCGGCTGCATATGCCGCTGAAGGAAATTTTCGAAAAGCCACTGAACATGGGAAGACTGCACGTGATATAGCCGCACAAAGCTCGAATAAAAGGCTGCTGGCCGATATCGATAAACGCCTGGCGTTGTATAAAGGTGGAACGGCATATCGCGAACCGTTCTCAGGGCCGATGCGGTAAACGTTGCCTGCCCGTGTTGCGGCTCTGCCGCGCATGTTAGAGATTGGTTGATTCGTTAAGGCGTTGAAGCGTTAAAACGATATCGGTCCGTGCTACGGCTCTGCCGCGCTTGAATTTGGAATTTTTCCTGTTGGAATTTGGAATTTCTTACGCACCCATTCTGTCAATAACCTGCATCAAATAGACACATTTCCGAGGCTTCTTTTGAGCAAGATCTCCACCCATTACATCATCACGGTTCATGGCATGGGCCAGAGCCGCAAATACGAAACCTTGCAGCCGGTCATCAGCCGTTTTGCGGCAGCCCAGTTAGCAGAAGATAGCCGGAAGCTCCGCCGTGATGTCGTGACTCTCGGCGCCCTTGCCGGTGCACTCAATGCGCACGCCGACCGGCATTGGGTTGCATTTTCAAACATTCGCAAGGATGTCAGCTCTAACAGCGCCGGCATTACTGCTCATGCTGCGCCGACGGGTATTCCGCTAAGTGATGATCCCAAGGGGGAATGCCTGCGCTTTGTCGATTTGCACTGGGGTGATATTTTTGATGAAAAGGAAAATCAGCACCTGATCGAACCGCTTGATAAGTGGGGAGACGGGATCATTGGACGCCTGGAGCAAGCAAGTATGGCCGGTAACGCCAATGTGCCGGGCTGGTTGATGCAGGTCTTGCTGAAAACCCAGGACCTAATTGTGCCAATTCAGCTGGCACTGAAGGTGATCAACAAAGAGGCTGAAAACCTGGTTTTTAGCAAATTTCTCGGCGATGTCCAGCTGTACGGAGAATATCCGAATTTGCGTGGACAGGCGGTGGCGCGCTTTCACGATGTGATGCGTAAGGTGCATCAGGCAGCCATCAAGAATGGGGAAGAGCCCACATACTCGGTGCTCGCGCACAGTCTCGGCTCCGTAATGTCGCTTGATGCCTTAATGTATGCCCACGCGAAATCCGACATTCGGGATGCATCCGGGAAACGCCGGCCGGAAGGCATTTCCCACTTGAGTATTCCCTTTCCCGGATACGATGTACCGGGATTTGGTGATCCCAATGCATCCGAGAAAGCCGTCGACTGGATTCGCTATGTTCGTCATTTCATTACCATTGGATCACCAATAGATAAGTTTCTGCTACTGTGGCGGCAAAACTATCGCTATTTGTCGGAGACGGACTGGATCGGTGCAGCATATGCGGATTTGCCGACCGCCGATAAAATTCAGCATTACAATTACTGCGATGAGCAGGATCCGGTGGGTCATACCCTCGATGAACTGCGTGAGTGCAAGGGATATGGGAAACTCTTTCGTTTCCGCTCCTGTCAGGCGGTCCTCGACGAATCCCAGCTTGAAAAAGAACTGGTGCCGGCCCGGGAATGTCCCACCACAGATCAGGAAGGACGCCCGGTACGAAGCAGAATCTCCGACATCGTTTATCGCCGGGCCATCTTCCCTGGGGCTGCACATACCAGCTACTGGCGCGATACCGACCTTTTCAGGAATATCCTGCACAACATTAATGACAACAACGTCATTAAATATATGGTCCAGGATAGGTCTTGGGCGTATGCAAAGATCCTCCTAATGACCTATTTGATTGCCCCGCTGACGGTCGTACTGGTTAACAGCATCACGGCAAGCGTGCTCTTACGCAGTCACCTCTGGCCGATTATCTTTCTTGCCGGTACTGCCCTGGTAATTGTCGGGTGGTTCAGCCTGGAGATTTTGAATATCCAGATATGGTGGCGGCAACTGTTACGAAACTCGCGCAATTCGAAGCGCAATGCCCAGCTTCGTCATGGATTGCTGAGCAGTAATCTCTGGGGGAAGTGGCTGGTGCGAATCGGGCTGCCACTGATGGCCCTGATTCACTTTACGCTCTTTATCGGTATCGGACCGGCAAAATACCAGGCCGATGAGATTAAGATGCTGCAAAAGGTCGATACCCTGGCGGAGATTATCTATCCGCTTCAGGTGCCTCTGGCGTTTACGGAGAGTGCGGTTGGATCTGCCATTGCCATATTGATTGGGCTTGTCCTGACTTTTCAGTATGTGTTGGGAAGAAGTAATTACCGCTCACGCTCCCCTGAAGATCGCCGCCTCTCCGTGCTGGTTGTGGTGGCTACTTGTTTGATTGTTTATGCCGCTTTATTGTTGGCCGTGCTTCCGGGTGAGCACGTTGCGCCATATTGGCATCCCTGGTTTCGTCCATTTGCTTTTATCACCGGCGGTGGCTTTCTCATATTGTTTCTGGGCTACCGATTATGGTATGATAACAATTATGGTGATGGATTAACAAAGGCCTTGTTTCAGGATCTGGTTGCAGCCCTGCTTGTGCTGGTGCTTGGCGTATATGCTGCTGATCTCTTTTTTCAGCTGCTATTTCAATTCGAGGAGCCGTTTGGCGGGAAGCGTCGGCTGACAGCATTAGCAGGTTATAGCGGATTGTCTACGGTGGTCTGGACGTACTATGCATTCCGCTTTTTTGTTGGCAAAGCGCAACTGCGCACCAAGAAGTTTGATCCAATGCAAGGCGGATAGTTGAGGGAAATAAGAGGTTGCATTTGCGTTGGGCAGTCCCCCCTCTATCTCCCCCCGGGGGGAGATAGAGGGGGGACGCTTTTCCGAATCTCTATAATTTCCTCCCGCACACACCTACTTCAACAACACCATCTTCTTTGCTGCCGAAAAACCATCATCGCTGACCAATTCGTAGAAATAGATCCCTCCCGGCAGATGTCCGGCATCGTATTTGAGTGTATGAATGCCGGCCTGGTGGTGTTTGCTAAGAATTATTTCAACCAACTGACCGCTGATATTGTAGAGATTGAGCGACGCCTGCGCTGCCCGTGAAAGCCGGTATTCGATAATTGTTGTCGGATTGAACGGATTCGGATAGTTTTGCGCCAGCGAATATCCGGAGGGCAGTTGTTCAGCACCGCTTATGTTTAGCAGTGGTTCAATAGTACTCCCTTCGAGAACGCCTGTTACATGCCCGGCAGCGTTGGTGAATCTTAGTTCAACCCGTTCAGCGCCGTCCGGAATATTCCTGGCTTCCTGCAAAGCGAAGGTTGAATCCGGTGTCACAGCATGTGCAATTCCACTGTCGATATCCCCACCAGCACCCGTAAAAACCAGCTGTAGGGTCCCCGGCTCGTAAACGCCGTAGGTGCCGCTCCACTGACTACTTGTAGAATCAAAAGCCAAACGTGTTTCGATTGCGCCAATACGATTGGCAAAGAGGGTTGGACCGGAGAGCCGCGTTGCCCACCATTCCTCGACAAATGTATAACGGCCGCCATTTGCAGCCAGGGTAACAATTGGGCTGAGGACTTCTACTTCCAGGTAGCGAGGGGAGCTATTGATCCATACTTCTACCCGCGCTCCCTGATCCGGATAGATTTGATCAGGGTAGATATCAAAAGTCTTGATGTAGGTATAGCCGTCGCGCTCATCCACATAGCTGATCCAACCGAGGTGTGAATCTGCGAATATCTTTTTGCCTTCCGGGAAGAAGCGAACCCCGTAGACACCCGGTGCTACTTCGCCTTGCCAAGCAGACGAAGGCGCACTTGTTCGAACGCCATCCTCGCCCCAAATGCTTTCCGGATTGATGGGGAAGTAGACCCAGAAGTTCTCGAAATCGCCGCTGGCGTCATGTTCAACAATATTCTGCGTGACATCCCAAACGCTCCAGTCTGCGCTGGCATTCCCGGTGTTGATTATGGTCTGTTCCACCCGCACGCGGGTAGAATTGCGGTAAATCGTTGTCCGTCGCTCAAATTGAAGCTCCGGAGTGCGCCATTGTTCGATTGGGCTGGTAGTCAGCACGGTAACCGAATCCGGGGAGTTAACTTCTATAACAGAGGTGTAGTCGCCATGATCCAGCGTTGGTGGCGGTGGCCATCCCCAATTGTCCTGAGGCGCCGGCCAGGTTTTGTAACCGCCAAAATTTGGCCAGCCGGAGCTGGCGCTGGGCGCATAGATATTGCCGGTTTCATCGGGATTTACGAAGATCGATTCATGCCCATCAAATTCGTATTGCATGATGCGCGCACCGATATCCGGTACCACGGAAAGCGTAATGAATTGATTTTGCAAAACAACCGCGTCCCATCCCCAATCTTTATGATTGGCAACCGAGTCAATGCTGGTTTGCGCGAGAAGGGTTGAGCTGAGGAGGATGGAGAGGAGGAGTGAATAGAAAATTTTCATTCAAATAGCCCTAATGGTTTTCCGTGTGCTGATATAAAAATCCCCCTATATGTCCCCAGGGGGGACACAAGGTGTTGCGAAACAAAAAAGATCAACACGAATCCTCGCGAATGGACACAAATTGTTCAATAATCTGCGAGTCAAGTATAGAATATGCTTGCATTTTGGTGAAAATTCGCGTCAATTCGTGGTAAATCTTTATACTGCAACCCCGTGGACTTATAGGGGGGATAGCAATAACATTCTGCTTCTACTTCATCAGGACCATCTTACGCACTTTTGATTGCCCTTGCTCATTTTCCAGTTTGTAAAAATAGATACCGCTCGCAAGGTAGCTGGCGTCGAAGGTGATTGAGTAACTGCCGCTAGGCTGGTGTTCATCAACCAGCGTGCGCACGAGTTGTCCGGTGAGATTGTAGATTGCCAGTGAAACCGGACCACTCTGCTTCAATTGATACTGAATCGTGGTAGTGGGATTAAATGGATTCGGATAGTTTTGGCGCAGCCTAAACGATTCGCTGATCGTTGGCTGGTCTTCAATGCTGGTCAAGGTTGACGGTATGCTCACTTCCCAAATATTCTGCGCAGAGCCAAAGTCGAATTCAAGCACGTAGATTTTGTCATCAATCATCACTGCGTCGATCGGGAGTTGGAAGTTCTCAACAATGCGTTCGGTGGTCATCTCGTAGCGATCTTCTGCGGCATTGTAATCAAGGTCCATGAATGCCAGGTCTTCTCCCGGCAGGCCGAAGGGCCCGTAGAGTCCACTCCCGGAATCCGTCCACCCCAGTATAAACCCGCCACCGCGATAGGCTTCCACGAGAATGCTATCGCGGTCGAAAACCAGACCGAGCGGCGATTTATGCGGTGTGAAAGAACCGACCGTTGTGCCTCCGTCACTGGCATCTTTAACCAGGCCATCCACTGCATCGCGGAACTTGTCGTCGTCGGGGCCGCTATTCAAAACCGGATCGGTAAACACGACGTCAGCTGGCGGCGGCGGATAATTCGGATCATTGGTGAAGAATCCACTGGTCCAGGAAATCGAACTCCGTGGAATCAAATTGTCAGCATTGGGATCGTAATCAGAAAATTGCTGCGGAGTATCGTTGGTGCCCATCCGCCAGGGAAAGCCGTAATGATTCCCCTCGCGAATCCAGTTGAGTTCGTCGCCATCATCGCGGTCACCGGAATTCTCCGCGCCAAACAAATCGCCGTTCCCGGCAAAGGCGAGATCGAAGGTGTTGCGCACGCCATCGGCATAGAGATATCCGTTTGCCGCCAGTGAGTCTGCGTTGTCCGGCAAAACCAGGTTTTCGCTATCGATCGGGATGCGCAGGATTGCCGAGGTTAAGGCGGTTTCGCGGATATCCGGAAAAGCACCGTTATTGCTCTGGATCTCGCCGTGGTCCGTTCGCGAGCCGCTGTTGATGTAGATATACTCACCGTTCGGGTCAATCGCCAGGGCATTCCAGAAGTGATCGAAGGCTGTGCTGCTCCGCGGGTAGGGCTCGGTCTCAACAACTGTCGTCCAAAGGTAGTCCGGCGCTTCGGCCTTCCGTAGGCGGCCAATGGTGTTACTGCCACTGTTGACGTTTCCCAGCACGAAGAATGTGCTGTCGCTGGATACTGCAAAGCCAAGCAAGGAGGTAATGCCGGTGGCGACGCCGAAGAAAATCCGTGTCCGATCGCCAGTGGCTATATCCACTTCCCAAATATTGCCGTTTTGGCGGGCATAAAAGAGATGGGTGCCGGAAGGAGAGCGATCAATGCGAACGCAATTGGCATGGGTCGTTGCGACGCTGCGGAGGGTAATATCTGTCCGCAATGAAACCGGATCAGCTATAGCCGAATCGAAGATTGTGAAGAAGAATATAATTAGCAGCAAAGCCTGTTTGATCCGGTGTGACTGCATGTGTATTCCCAGAAGGTGTTGCGCGAAGATGGTGGTTGATAAGAATTACAAACTGCATACACAAGAGTAAATTCCAAATTCCAACAGAAAAAATTCCAAATACATTGAGGACCTTTGGAATCTTGCCTGTTGAAATTTGGAATTTGATCTCCTATTCCGTTTTTTCATACACTCGCACGTAATCTATTTCCATCGTTTGTGGAAAAACCGTGCTGGCGTCCGGGCTGCCAGGCCAGTTGCCACCGACTGCCACGTTGAGCAGCATATGGAAACGCTTGTCAAAAGGCGCCGGAAAATCCGCTCCGGTCGTTGACCAGTCATTGATCGTCAGGTAATGAATGCCGTCGACATACCAGCGCATTTCGGTTTCTTCCCATTCCAGCGTGAAGAGATGGTAGTCGTCATTGAAGGTGCCCAATACCAGGTCAAAATGATCGCCGGTGCTGATATTGTTTGGAAAAGACGCGCCATGATGAATAGTTCCGTGAACGCGTGACGGTTCGTGGCCGACCAGTTCCATGATATCAATTTCGCCGCTCGCTGCCCAACCACCGTATTGCCAGTCGGACGGTAACATCCAGACTGCCGGCCATAACCCTCGGCCAATCGGAAGCTTCGCACGCACGTCGAAGCGACCATATAGCCAGTCGCCTTTGAACAAAGAGCGCAGCCGCGCTGAAGTATAATCGCGCGTGCCGCCGGGGCCGGTAAATCTTTCACTTAAAGCCTGGATGACCAGTGAACCGTTCTCCACGTAGGAGTTTTCAGCGCGATCCGTATAATACTGCAGTTCGTTATTGCCACCGCCGTCCGCATTGACTTCGTGGCTCCACTTCGTGTCATCTATGGCATTGCCATTAAATTCATCCTGCCAAACCAGTCGCCAACCGGGCAGATCAAATTCTCCGGTATCATCCTGCGAGTCAGATCCGCTGTCGCAACTGGCGAGAAGCAGTATCAACCCGGCGATCAACATAGACAAACCGAGTCGGAATAATCGGGCATATGGATACATTGGCATAGGGGCCTCCAATGGTTTTATGTCAAATAGCCATGTTCCCGTTGGCACATATTGGGTCGCCAATCAGGTTCGTATAAGGTAGTAATTGATCTTATTTCTTCAAGCGCATTTCGTGTTTCTTCAAAAAGCGTTCGGGTGTTCCGCCGCTGCTGAAGGTGATTTCATCCATGGCAAAACGTAGTTTTGATGGGTTTTCGCCTTCGACATCGGCAACGACGATCACAAATTCATCCAGCTTACCCTCAAGATAGCCATTGCCGCCGGTACCTACATCTATCAGGTCCGAAAGGGGCTTGCTAATCAGCATCCACTCATCCTTGAACTGGGCTTTTGCGAATGGCAACACCAGCTTTCTCGAGTCTTCTCGTCCATTGGTCCAGCCATTGCCATCGCGATCTTCACGGAAGGTCAGCTCCAGAGAAAATCGATCAACGGTGCTGGCGCTACTTATGTTGACCCATAAATTAATCCAGGGTTCCCAGGGAATGTTGACCTGGTCACTATTGTTAAGGTTTATATAGCCACCGCCGTAAAATTTGCTTGCGGATCCCGCACCTTCAGCCAAAACAGCAAAATAGCGGTCGCCGTTCACAGGAAGTTTGCCGGCGGTTCTGCCTTTAACACTTGCGCCTTCGCTGCCCGGGAAATAGCGCCATCCGGAAAGATCATCATCCTCAAAATCTTCGAAGAGATGCACCTGATCATTGCCAGTGGGGGCATCAATTTCGATTTCAATGCTGTTGATATTGAAACCGCCCTTATCGATGGCCAGGCGCATGGTTTGTATACCGGCATCCAGTTTCAATGCACGCGTGCGCACCGTCGCCCAGTTTTGCAAGCTGTCCGTATTTGTGATGGCAATCGGACCGGTCTTATCGGCACCGTCAAATTTAATATGGGCGATGCCATCGTCGTTATCGGAAGCAATTCGCAGATCGATTAAGTAGGTGCCGCTTTGAGCAATGTTTACCTGATATTCAAGCCACTCACCGGCGCGGGTATCGGTGACATTGAAACCGAGGTCAAAGTCGCTGTTGCGTTCGATATCAACACCGGTGTCGCCACGGTATCCTTCACTTCGTTGTGTTGCTGGGTCGCTATCGAACCAGGCAATATCTTCGCCGCCTAGATCAAAATGTTCTGCCTCAACGATGCCGGGGATGGCCGCTGCCTTCATCTTGTAAGGGGATTGCTGCTCCTTGCCGACGGTAATGTTGACCTTATCAGTAGCAATTGCGCCCTGGTTGTCAGTTGCTTTGACATTAATCTCGTAGCTGCCCGCCGCAACATCCTTAATCTCAAACTGGTAGGGAGCTTTTCTGGTTTCAGCGAGCTTGGCCTCTCCCTGGAAAAATTCCACTTTGCGGATGGTACCGGGTTCGTCGATAACATCTGCTTTTATAGTCAGATTGTCGCCAGCATTGAATTTTGCGCCCTTCGCCGGGGCAGTAATTGCCAGCTTTGGCGCCTCATTGTCCAGCATTTGATAGACACGGACATAATCAACCGTCATGGTTTGCGGGAAACTTGTTGTTGCGTCAGGGGAACCGGGAAGATTGCCACCAACCGCAATATTTAGTATCAAATACATATCGTGATTAAAGGGCGCCGGGTAGGGAGCGCCTGTTGAATACCAATCTGTTTGTGTCGCGTAATGAACATCGTCAACATACCAGCGGATTTCACCATACTCCCACTCGACAGCGAAGATATGATAGTCTTCTGCGAAGGAGCCGTTCTTAAGGGTAAAATCTTTACCGTTCCAAACGTTTGCCGGATATTCACCGCCATAATGAATGGTTCCGAAGATCTTTTCCGGATGATCTCCGGTCATTTCCATGATGTCAATTTCTCCGCTGGCTGCCCAGCCGCCGTAGGTCTCATCGCTGAAAAGCAGCCAGAATGCCGGCCAAATTCCTTGACCTTCCGGAAGAATGGCCCGCATCTCAAAGCGGCCATAGGTCCAGTCCTGTTTGCCGAAGGTCCGCATGCGCGTAGAGGTGTAATTTAAGCCACCAAAGGATTCTTCTTTCGCGGTGATAACAAGATTGCCGTTGCTGACAGTGGCATTTTCCTTGCGATAATATTGCAACTCATTGTTTCCCCAGCCGCATCCCATGACCAGTTCGCAGGCGTCGCCGATCTGGAAGTCCCATTTACTGGTATCTACTTCGTTGCCATCAAATTCATCAGACCAAACCAGTTGATATTTTTGCGCCGTCATGGGAAGCGTCAGGCCAAAGAGCAGAATGAAAAACAGGTGAAAGGAAGAAAAGGCAATTTGCCGGCAGCGCGCTGATTTAAATGTCATTCATACCTCCGGTGAATATCGGGAAGGGCAACACATTTAAAATTGCCTCAGCAGGACAGGATCGGTAAACATGCAAGCCGCGTGAGCCCCCATAATCGTGAATCATCAATTGTTACGTGCAGAGAATATGCCAACATGAACGCAGCAACAAAAGGACTTCCAGAACGGTTTTTTAGGCGAAATATGCCTTTGAAAATGGATGGGATTATTATTGTGATAATGTCAGCGTTATTATTGGTACAACCTGCGCGAGAGATGAGAGAGCCTTGCTATTTGAGCCCGAGCTTCTTCGACATCCGGTAATAATTGGGCGGGGCAAGCCCGAGCTTGCGTGCTGCCTCTGCGTCGGATTCGGTATGATTGCGAACAAAAATAAAATATTCCCGCCGAGTGGCCTCTTCGATTTCGCGCAGAGGCATTATGTTGTTAGGATCCCAATTAAGCGTGGTATTGGCAGGGGAGAGGGTTGATAAGCCGAGCACTTTGCTCATTATGGCTTCATCCACGATGCGATTGCCTTCAAAGAGGAGGCGCTGTGCAAGATTCTCCAACTGGCGAACGTTTCCCGGCCACTGATGCCGTTTTAATGTGTCAAGTGCCGTCGGCTGAATTACCGGGGTGATATTGCCCATTTTACGGCTGTATTTTTCCAGGAAATGTTGCAATAAGTCCGGGATGTCATCCGGACGCTCTTTCAGAGATGGCACATTGATCGAAACGACATTCAGGCGATAATACAAGTCTTCGCGAAAGCGCTTCTCACGAACCTCTACTTCCAGATCCTTATTGGTTGCAGCGATTACCCGAGCGTCTACCTTGAGTGAGCCGGTTCTGCCTATCTTGTCGATTTCGCCATTTTGCAAGACGCGCAGCAGTTTTACCTGGGCGGCAAGTGGTAATTCTGCTACTTCATCCAGAAAAATTGTGCCTTTGTGGGCCACTTCAAACAGGCCCTTCTTTGCAGTGGCTGCACCGGTGAAGGAGCCCTTGCTGAATCCAAAAAGTTCACTTTCGATGAGGTCGTCCGGCAGGCTGCCGCAGTTGACCGGGACAAATTGTTCCAGACTGCGTTCGCTGCGATAGTGGATATTGGCGGCAACCAGTTCCTTGCCGGTTCCTGAGGCGCCGAAAATCAGCACGTTGGCATCCATATTTGCGCATTGACGGATTCGCTGGCGAAGCGCCTTCATTGGCGGCGACTCGCCCACAATGCGGCGGGCATTTATCGCGTCCGCAATGTTTTGGCGCAGGCGATTGGTTGAGCGATTTTTGTCACGTTCCAACTGCGCTTTTTCGTAGGCATTGAAGATGCTTAAGACAAAATCGGTTGGTTGATAAATATAGTCTTCGATGTCCCCGGGATATTTGGTGCAATACCACATGGCGCCGGAGTCGATGAGCCGATTGGCGAATTCCAGATCATTCAAATTGATGGTGCGTTTGGTAATGACGATGATTTGCGCGGTTGGGCTAAGCGATTTTATTTTGCGAATCAGGTTCTCACCGGAGAGACCACCGGAAATCTGATAGTCCATCACAACAACGTCGTAATGATCGGGGTTCGCAGAAATCAACTCCACGGCCTCGCTGCCGCTGGATACGATGTCCCGAAGTTGGATTCGTTCGCGGAATTGCTGAATCGTATTGCGCACACGGGCGACATCGTAGTCTTCGTCCTCGATGAGCAGGAGATTTATGGGAGACGGTTTTGTCAAGCAGGTATCCTCAACAACATTTTACATCCCCCGTTCGGATTGTTTTCTGCATCAAGCGCCCAACCGCAGCGCCGCGAGATCTGGTAGGCAAGATAGCAGCCATAGCCGGAATTTCGCTCCAGGCTTCGCGACGATACATGTTCCAGGAAAAGCAGCTTTTGCTTGTCTTCGTTTGCCATAAGCATTTCGTCGCTTAACCCGATGCCATTGTCTTCAATTGTCAGCAGAATTTGATTCTCCGCTTCCTGATATTCCGTATGGATCCGGATCTTCAAGGCTTCTGCCTGTGAATGATCGATGCTGTTCTGGATGAGCGGCTCCAGTATTTCCCATACCACAAATTCATTAATCGGTACCACCGGTATCTTCTCGTCGAGGTCCAGTTCAAAATCCGGATGCTGTCCGGCCATCGAGGTTCTCATGAATATATGTTCAACCATAAATTGGACAACTTCGTTCAGGTTGGTCCTGAAAATCTGGTTGCGGATGGTCTGCAGCGGCGGATCATACCACTTCATATCGTAAATGACTCGCGAAACGAAGTTGGCATATTTCAGGATTCTTTGCCGAATATCCTCAGAGTCTCCATTGGCAGACTGACGCAAATCCTGCTTGATGAAGCCCATCACCTTCTCCGCCTTATGATGAGCGTGATAAATGCGCCGGGTGAACAAGGCTTCTTTTTCGTGCTCGATCTTTTCCGTCAGGAAGTTTTCCCGTTGGTTAAAAAATAGTTCCCGTGCTTCATCCCGTTCCTTTACAGAATAAGAAGAGATGTAAAACACCGCCATCAGGCCGAAGAGGATCAGCGCTGCAAAAATTAGCGCAGTTTCATCATAGTTGGCGATAATTTCCCGGGTAATGAAGCTGAAGTCCGGCGTGTTTTTTACATAGACCGCGCCGGCGAACTCCCCTGTTGGCACAAAGGGGACGAACACATGAAAAATCGATTCCTCCCGTATCGTATAAATCTCTTCATAGAGTCGCAAATGTTGCTCGATGGCACGATAGCGTTGAATGGTTTCAATCGATTCGCTGTCGCTTGCTGCCTCAATCTGTCCGTTGCCGAGGAAGTGTTCGTAGAGAAGGCGTCCGTCTCTGATAATTACCGGTTCACCGTCAATGGTAACGAGGATGGCGACCTCATCTACATGCGCTTGAAGCACCTGTTGGCTGAGGATGATATTGAACGCTTCAACCATATCCTCGGTGCGGTTGCCTTGCTCGGCTTTTGGATAGGCCGACTTTTCCAGCAGCAATTCCAGGGATGTGGCGGTCAAATTGGCAAGCCGCTCTGCGTAATCCTGCTGGTACCAATCCTGTGTCTTCAGCAACAGGCTTTGTAGCGATACCTTCTGAATAAATGAAATAATCAGCAAAAATGAAATGAGGATAACGAAGATAACCAGCAAGTGCTTTAATTCGAAATTATAGCGCTTGAACTGTTCTGAGAAAGGAATGTTTGACGAAGAAGGTGCCTTTTTTTCACTCATCGGAAAAACACCTTCTTTTGGTTGATATCACGGGTTGCCCGCTGCAATGCCGCTGTCACGGACATCTCGCTGCGTATCGCCTGGTGCAGGTAGAATGACAAGGCGTCCGAAATTCTTGTGTAATCGACAGCATACGGCCGATGTACGCCGTTTTCAAATTGCCTCGCATAAAAGGCCAGCTCCGGGAAGCGCTTCAGTAATTGGTCATCTTCATAAACTTCGCTATTGGCCGGGAGATAACCGCCTTGTTCGAAAAGGGCTCGCTGACTTTCCGGCTGCATCAGGAACTTGATGAATTGGACAGATTCAGGCACGTGTGAGGAGTATTTGGAGATCATCAGGTTCCAGCCTCCGAAGACCCCAACTGCCTTCTTGCCGACGAAATGAGGGAGTGGCGCCATGCGGATCTGGCTGATCAGAGCGCTATCGCTACCGGCTGCCAGCCATTGATCCTTAAATCCGGGCCAGCCGCGCATAAACAGGAATCCGTTTGCCAATGCATAGTCATAGCACTGATTTTCATCAAACTGCAGAACGTCCCTGGGGGTCAGTCCGCTGTCATTTACCATGTCGACCAGCAATTGCAAACTACGCTCGGCTGCAGGGGTGTTCAACTGGACGGAGTCACCGGCAAAAATGGAGGCATCCTGACCGGCCAATAACTCGAGAAAGCTGCAGACCAGTCCTTCAAAATCCTTTGCCGCGAAAATATAGGTTTTCGAACCTTCCAGAATGCTGCTTTTGTGAATACGGAAGATGTCGTCCCAGCTAATTGAATTGGCCAGCTTTCGGGAAATATTGCTGTAGTCCGGATGTTTGCGCAGCAGGTCGTCGCGATAGTACATGACGCCGACATCAAGGTAGAGCGGTAGTGCAACCAACTGCTCCTCATAGTAGCAGGACACGAGGGCGGGGGAGAGGAAGACATTACGCTCGTGCGGCATCAGGTAGGCATCAAGCGGCTGTGCCCAACGGGCAAAGCGATGCACCCAAATCAGATCAACCGCGAAGATGTCCAGTCGGTCATTCTTGCTGCGCAGCGAGCGCGCCAAAAGCTCCTTGCGCTCGTTTGTGCTAAATTTCGAAAAAGGCAGATTAACGGCAACAACTTCTATACGGCCTTTGTGAAGCTTGTTGAATTTCTCAATAAGGCTGTTATGGGCTGGGGAAATATTGTCGGCAAAATAAATGCGGGTTGTCGCGCTCTCCTGGGAACCATATGAGCCGACGTGGAACAGTGAGAAAATCAGGAAGACTGTTCCCGTAATAAGGCTGGCGGCCAGAACCACCGCCGCATTTCGCGGCAGGGTGTTATGTGATTTCTCAGACATACTGTCGCAACTTAAAGCCATTCGGCGAGAAAGTCAAACAATGTTAGCCGCGCGCAGAATGGAAATATTTCTTGCGAATTGTGCGATTTCCGGATTCGCAGTACATTGCGATAATAGGGAATTCACACGGGGCAATTAAGTCGCATGAAACACTATTCATTGCTTATTTCTCAACGGGCGAGGAGTGCATATTTCAACGATTATCTGGATGTTGCCAGGGCGGAACTGCAGTGGCTGATCGGTGATGAAGCTATTCTGCATCGCCCCATCGGCGCAATGGACTTCTTCGACATCAAGGCTGGCGAAGATTTGCTGTCTGTTTTGACCTCCCTTTCCTTCGTGCAGGGTGTCTTTGAACGCCAGGATGGCCGCCTAACCCCTCTCGACAAACGGCCTGCATTTAACCTGCATGAAGATTTTGTCTTTGGTGCGAAATTCCGCGGCAAAACCAACGAGACCCTGACACAGTTGCTGATTAACATCGGATTGATGTGCATAGACTATCGATCAATAGCGGATGTAAAATTATTGGACCCGATGTGCGGTCGGGCGACCACGCTTTTCTGGGCAATGCGATACGGCATCAAATCGAAAGGCATTGAACAAGATCCCCGTGCCCTCGCTGATGTTCGCCAGATGATTAAGAAATGGTGCAAGGTGCACCGCCAAAAGCACCAGCTAACAGAAGGTTTTGTCGGGGCGAAAGCAAAGAAAAAGGAAATCGGCAAGTTCCTGGAGTTCAGTGCAGAGAATACCTCGATGCGGCTTATAAATGGGGATACTAGCGATGCATGTCAACTGTTGAACGACGAGAAATTCCAGCTTATTATCAGCGATTTGCCATACGGCATTCAACATCATACCACGCATAAGACCCGCAATCCTTTGGCAATTCTAAAAGCCGCGGCGAGTGAGTGGTCACACAGTCTGAAGCCTGGCGGGGCAATGGTTTTGGCGTTTAACAGATACCTGCCCAAGCGCGAGGACTTGATTGACGTGTTTACAACGCAGGGTCTGCAACTGCTGGATTTTTCCGCCCCGCATCGCATGAGCGAGTCGATTGTGCGAGACGTTGTTGTCCTAAAGAAAACGAATGACAAATGACGAATGTCGAATGACGAATGTCGAATGACAAATAGTTTCTTTTCACCTTGAGAATCCCGCTTGCGGGATGATATAGGACAGCCCCAAGTTCGCCAGGAGGCTGATCTATGAAACGGCTCCGCCGTATCGCAACGTTAGATGAGGACCTTTCCCAATCTCAAGTCTTCAATCTCCAGTCGCAACTTATTTTATAATCGCAGTCATTGTTCATTGTTCATTGTTCATTGTTCATTGTTCATTGTTCATTGTTCATTGTTCATTGTTCATTGTTCATTGGTCATTGGTCATTGGTCATTGGTCATTGGTCATTGGTCATTGGTCATTGGTCATTGGTCATTGGTCATTCCTGCAAACCTGGTATACAAAATTCAACGCCGAATTCGACAAAATTTGCCGGAAATTACGATCTTGCGAATTCCTGGCGAAATCTCTGCGAAATTGATATTCGTCAAAGCATCTGATTTGTATCCGCTGTAAAATTTTTACAACAAACCACCAACCCATTTCGAATCTTGTACGATTTTTAGACAGCGACAGCGGACAAACTGTACCGTTTTTCGTGCAGCTATAGCCGAATTGTCGCAGGTTTAGACAGTTTTTCGCAAATTGCTCGTTTCTCGACAGTTGAAAAGCGTCGGAAATCTGATGCGTACAGTGAATTTTCGATAAATATGTTGGCGATATTGCAACTTTTCTAATTGATTTCAGTATAAATAACAAGTTTGGCATTGTTGTTGCAAGAAAAATGCCAAAAGGAGTACACAGGATGGTGAGATCTAATGAAAGGCTTAAAAGGATTTTGGCGTTTCAGGAAACGAAGAAAAGGGAATTGCAGCGACCGGTCTCCTTTTATGAAGCAGTTGCACTCTGGTTTTCGGAAGCGAACAATCGTAAGAAAGAAAGAGTCCTTTCGACATCATTAATTAGAAAAATTTTGTTTATGGAAAGGAATCAGTAATGGAATTCGGAAATAATTTTTACGACAGCCAGCTTGAAGCAATACAAGATTACTACAATGATCGTTTGACCGATGAGGGAAATCCGATTTCACTCACCGAAGCAATCATCAATTGGTTTACAGATGGACATGCCGAACGTTTCCGTCAGGATTACCTGAAGGAGCATGAGGCTGTTTTTCAGTAAACGCCTTTATTGTGAGGCTTTGGTGCCGGTAAATTGAATGATCAATTCACGATTTCTCGGCCGGTTGTCGAAGTCGATCAAAACAACCTGCTGCCAGGTACCCAGGCACAGGTAGGCATTGCGAAACGGTATGTGTAGGGATGGTTTTAGGAGTGCTGCGCGCACGTGCGCGTAGCCATTGCCATCGTGCCACCGCTCGTTGTGATGATATGTCGCCTCCATCGGAATCAACTTCTCGAAGAACTCTCTCAAATCTCTATCCAGCCCACTCTCAAATTCTACTGTGGTTACACCTGCCGTTGAACCCGGGACAAAAACCAGGATCTGCCCTTCTACATATTCGGAATCTTTTAAAAGTGATTGTAAGTCTGGAGTGATATCGATGATGTCATTAAAACCGCGGGTTGAGAGGGGCAGGGTCAAGGTTTCGATCTGAATCAAGAGCGTTCCTCCAGAATACTGGCCAGATTGTATTTAGCGTTTGTCGGTAGATCCCGGCACTCCAGGCTAAAACCCCGTTCGATGAGATTTTTGCATATGTCTACTTCTCCGGGTGTCAGGAAAATATAAGGAAGATATTCGACTCGTCCGACATCAAAGTGAATTCCTCCGAAGTTGATTTCACCGGGTGGTAAGCCGAGATCTGCAAGGGTGGCCAAATCTGTCGGGGAATTAAGCAAGACCATGGTTCTTTTAGCGCTTTTCAAAGCCTCATCCGAAAAGTAGGGGAGTGTATCCGTGAGGGAGATTGCCAGGGCTTCGATGTGGTCCGGAGCTGCCATAAGCAAGAGATTGCGTTCCCACTCATTATTGGCAATTTCATCGTTGCCGACAATAATACGGGTGAGGGAATGATGGGATGCCCACCCTACCAGGACCTGACCATGTATGAGTCGGTCATCAACGCGAACGATCATCTGTCCGTTTGTCAAGCTTACTCCTATCGATTGCTGATACTTAGTAACGACGTCAGGATTGAGGTGGTGCCAGCGGCAACGTGAAGTTGAAAGACACCCCGCCTATATCGTTGTTCTCAGCTGTAATAATGCCCCCATGGGCCTTGACTATCAATTTACAAATATATAAGCCCAAGCCCTGCCCGGTTCTGGTATGCTGTGTGTTTTCTACCCGGAAGGCTCTGGCGAAAATCCGGTCCAGGTCGGCTTCAGGAATGCCGCCGCCGTTATCGGCAATAGAAAACTGCGCATAGCGTTCGCTACTCTGATTCGCTTTAATGATTACCGTCGAATTATCGGGGCAATATTTGATAGCGTTACCCAGCAGATTGACAAAAACCCGCTGAATTTGAAAAGGGTCGCCGCAAAGCGGAGGTAGCTGGCCGGGAATGGCTTTCTTTATCTTAATGTTTCGCTGATCGGCTTGAATCCAGATATTTAACAGCGATTCGTCAAGGACTTTGTCGATAGAAAAAGTCTCTTTATCCAAAGAGAAGGTATACTGTTCGGTTCTGTAAATCTCGTTAATATCTTCCAACATGTCAAGTGTTTGATCACCCAAATTCATGGCCTTCTCGAGAAAGTTGAGCTGCCCTTCATTAAGGGGACCAAAGGTCTCGTTCAAGAGCAGTTCAATATAGGCGATCAGGCTGTTGAGCGGGGAGCGAATGTCATGAATCAACATGGCCCCAAACTCGATGCGATTTTTGGAGCGGCGGATATATTCGCTTAGGGTGCTGATGAGCGAGGCGAAGTCCACGTGTGACTCTTCAAAACGTACGCTGAACAGATAATTACTGCCGTGAGATTGGATCGAATGATCGTTGCTGACATTGATGACGATGGAATGCGCGCTGCAGATTGCAAGGCGCTTGAGAAATGAGGTATAATCGAAGGACTCATCGCGATTATCGATGAAATAGATATCGCTGTGGTAGGTCTCGGCTTTCTCCTGCCACCTTTCCAGGTTTTTGACAACCACGATGTCATATCCGTTTTCATCCAGAAGGGCCGAGTAGGCTTTCCTGAATGATTTCGAATCAGTGATGATCAGAGCCCGATTATTAGATTGCATATCCTGCTTGTCTTTATTTTCCCTTGAAGTCCGGCTTGCGCTTTTCCAGGAAAGCGCTGGTTCCTTCCTTCATATCTTCAGTATCACAAATTGCGCCGAACTTGCCGGCTTCTATATTTAGCCCGCTATCAATATCCGTCTCGATGCCCTTGTAAATGGCTTCCAGGATATAACCGACAGCAATGGGCGCCTGCCCGCTTATCTTCTTTGCTACTGCTGTTGCGCGTTCGGCCAATTCTTCATTTTCAATAACTTCCGTGACCAGTCCCATTTCGTAGGCCCTTGCTGCGGAAATCATATCTGCGGTCAGAATGTGATAAATGGCGTTGGACAATCCTATCGCCCGCGGTAACCGCTGCGTACCACCATAGCCAGGCAGCAAGCCCAGATTGATTTCCGGTAGACCAAAGCGCGCTCCGGAGGCTGCAATGCGAATGTGACAAGCCAATGCCAATTCACAACCGCCGCCGAGGGCAAATCCGTTCACCGCCGCTACGACAGGCGTTTTCATTTCCTCGATGTAGCGAAAAACAGCCTGTCCGCGACGGGCATACTTTTCTGCCTCTTTCGCATCAAGTCCATTTAATTCCGAGATATCCGCGCCGGCAACAAATGCCTTTTCACCTGCGCCCGTAAGCACTATACAGCGAATGTTTTCATCCGCCTCCAGGGACTGCATGGTTTCCTGCAATTCCTCAACCGTCGCTGTGTTCAGGGCGTTCAGTTTATCAGGGCGGTTGATAGTCACAACTGCAAATCGTTCCTGCTTATCGACCAGTAAAAAGCGATTTGACATGGGTAGCTCCGCGTTTATTTCATCAGATGATCATTGGATGGCTCACCGACAGGAAGGCCGGCGAGCGGATAATAATGATACTTCCTGCCAAAATCAATAAATGAAACTTTTCGCGGGGTCGGTCACATATCTTTTTATGCGCTTCAGCCACCCATTAAAGAGGGAAAAAAAACGCTGATTTATTCGTCAAAAATCACAATTGCCCAAATCTGTTTCTTCAATTGCCCAAAAAAAATTTTTTTGTTTGATTCAGCACCACTCCCACATATATTTCTAGCGCTCTCAGAGAAAGAGTGCCAAAAACAAAGTGTAAACCCATAAAAAATAGTATTTTAAACAGGAGGGCTTTATGAAAATCAGGCCATTAGGAGATCGCGTACTGGTAAAACCGCTTGATGATGCCGACACTTCTCCGGGCGGCATTATTCTTCCGGATACTGCCAAGGAAAAGCCGATGAGCGGCGAAGTAATCGCTGTTGGCGCCGGCCGCCTCAATGACAAAGGCGAACGCGAACCGCTGGAAGTAAAGGTAGGAGATCAGGTGCTGTATGGCAAGTATTCCGGAACGGAAGTACCGGCCAAGATCGACGGCAATGATTATCTGATCATGCGTGAAAGCGATATCCTTGCAGTTGTAACGAAGTAATGTCCCAAACATTGATAGAATTGAAGTTTACTGACATAAAGATGGAGAAATAAAAATGGCAAAACTTATCGAATATAGCTCTGATGCCCGCTCCAAGCTGAAGAGTGGTGTTGATCAGCTGGCCAGTGCGGTCAAAGTGACCCTGGGCCCCAAAGGACGCAATGTTGTTATTGAAAAGAAGTTCGGCGCTCCGACAGTCACCAAAGACGGTGTTACTGTTGCCAAGGAAGTTGAACTCGAAGACGCCATCGAAAACATGGGCGCGCAAATGGTGAAGGAAGTTGCTTCCAAGACCAGTGATGCTGCCGGTGATGGTACTACCACAGCTACGGTTCTTGCTCAGGCTGTTTTCACCCAGGGCCTCAAGAACGTAACTGCCGGTGCCAACGCTACCGACCTCAAGCGCGGTATTGAAGAAGGCGTTAAGGTGGTTATTGAAGAATTGAAGAAAATCAGCCGTCCGATCGAAGGCAAAACTGAGATTGCCCAGGTTGGCGCTATTTCCGCTAACAACGACATGACCATTGGCGAGCTGATTGCAGACGCGATGGAAAAGGTCGGTAAAGATGGTGTTATCACTGTTGAAGAAGCTCGCTCAACCGATACCTCTTTGGAAGTTGTTGAAGGTATGCAGTTTGACCGTGGCTACCTGTCCCCATACTTCGTTACCGATTCCGACAATATGGAAGCGGTTCTCGAAGATGCGCACATTCTGCTGTATGACAAGAAGATCAGCACCATGAAAGACCTGCTGCCGGTATTGGAAAAAGTTGCTCAGACCGGTCGCCCGCTCTTGATTATGGCTGAAGACATTGATGGTGAAGCTTTGGCAACGCTGGTTGTTAACAAGCTTCGCGGCACCCTGAAGGTTGCTGCGGTTAAAGCTCCTGGTTTTGGCGATCGCCGTAAGGCAATGATGGAAGATATCGCTATCCTGACCGGTGGCCGTGTGATCAGCGAAGAAGCCGGTTTCAAGCTGGAAAACACTGTGTTGAACGATCTGGGTAACGCCAAGCGTATTGTTTCCGATAAAGATAATACCACCATCGTTGAAGGCGCCGGTAGCTCCGAAGAAATCAAAGCGCGCATTGGCCAGATTCGTCGTCAGATCGAATCCACCACTTCCGATTATGATCGTGAAAAGCTGCAGGAACGCCTGGCCAAGCTGGCTGGTGGTGTTGCAGTTCTGAAGATCGGTGCTGCAACTGAAGTAGAGATGAAAGAGAAAAAAGCGCGCGTTGAAGATGCATTGCACGCAACCCGTGCTGCAGTTGAAGAAGGCGTTGTCCCTGGTGGCGGCGTTGCTCTGCTCAGAACGCTTGACAAGCTCGAAAAGCTCAAGCTGGACGGCGACAAGCAGATTGGTATCGATATCCTGCGTCGCGCATTGGAAGAGCCGATTCGTCAAATCGTTCACAATGCCGGTCTTGAAGGCGCTGTGATCGTTCAGAAAGTAAAAGAAGGCAAGACGAACTTTGGTTTCAATGCTGCCAGCGAAGAGTATGAAGAAGATATGATCAAAGCTGGTATCATTGATCCGACTAAAGTGACTCGCACTGCAGTCGAAAATGCAAGTTCGGTTTCTGGCCTGCTGCTCATGACCGAAGCAGTTATCAGCGATATTCCCGAGAAGGAAGAAGCGATGCCTGCGCCTGGTGGAATGGGCGGCGGAATGCCGGGAATGTATTAATACAATTCGCTATAGTGATGCAACTATACGATTGCGAAAAGCCCCTTCGGGGGCTTTTCGCGTTTTAGCGCCTCTAATGGAAACCCGCAGCACCTCATGTCCGTAAAGCCATTTGCATATGTTGGCCGAAAAAGCGTTATTGCTAATGCGTCCTGCGACCACGTATGCATGCCCTGTCACGACCATATACGGTGAGGAAGAAACATGAGTAAGGATATTGGCAAGGTTCTGATTGTTGACGATGATGAGGATGTGTTGCTGGCGGCCCGCCTTCTGCTGAAAAAACATGCCGACCTGGTTCATATTGAGAAGTCACCTGACCAGATTCCCACACTGCTGAAAAACGAAGAATACGATGTCATCTTGCTGGATATGAATTTCAGCGAGGATATGACCAGTGGAAAAGAAGGTTTCTACTGGCTGGATGAGATACTGAAGATTGATCCTGCTGCTGTGGTCATCCTGATCACTGCTTATGGGGACGTTGACCTTGCCGTGAAAGCGATTCGCGAAGGTGCGATGGACTTCGTTATGAAGCCCTGGCAGAATGAAAAATTGCTGGCAACCTTGTCAGCTGCCATGCGGCTCCGTCAGTCTCGTGCTGAGGTCGATACCCTCAAATACCGGCAAAAGGTTCTCAGTGATGACCTTGATCAGCCTTTTGCGACCATGGTTGGCAATTGCGGTGCAATGGAAAAGGTGTTTCGCACCATCTCCAAAGTTGCCGAAACCGATGCCAATGTATTGATCCTCGGCGAAAATGGCACCGGTAAGGAACTGGTTGCGCGCGAGCTACACCGCCAATCCCTTCGCAACAATGAGGTGTTTATTAGCGTCGATATGGGGGCATTGAGCGAGACCCTTTTCGAGAGCGAGCTCTTTGGCCACAGTAAGGGAGCATATACCGGCGCCCGGGAAGATCGCCCAGGCCGCTTTGAGATGGCTGAAAAGGGAACTATTTTTCTCGATGAAATCGGCAATTTGCCTTTGCCGCTACAAGCGAAAATCCTGACCGTTCTGCAGAACCGCCGGGTGACTCGTCTGGGCACCAGTCGTCCCATCGATATTGATGTGCGTTTGGTCTGTGCGACAAACATGCCGATTCACGAAATGGTTGCCAATAAGGAATTCCGTCAGGATCTACTTTATCGAATCAACACCGTAGAAATTCATCTGCCGCCGCTGCGCGAAAGGCAGGAAGATATACCGCTGCTGGTTGATCACTTTCTGAAGCAGTATTCCCAAAAATACCGCAAGCCACAGAAGCGGGTGAATTCGGCGACCTTGAAGAAATTGCAAACTTACAATTGGCCGGGCAATATCAGGGAATTACAGCACGCCATTGAGCGGGCGGTGATCCTCAGTGAGAATCAGACCTTGCAGCCACAGGATTTTTTCTTCTCCGGAAGCGTTTCCCGGGAGGAAGGGCTGATATTCGATAATTACAATCTCGAGGAAGTTGAAAAGCTGGTGATTCGTAAGGCAATTTCCAAGCACGCCGGTAATGTGAGCCGGGCGGCGCGGGAACTGGGGTTGACGAGAGCCTCACTCTATCGCCGATTGGAAAAATATGGTCTATAAACGATTTCGCGTGGTGCTAATCGGCCGTGTTGTCCTGTTGAGCGGTACCATTTTCCTATTGTTCTACCTGCTGCTGCAGACAGCTTATTATGCCGCTGCCTTCCTGGTAACGCTTTTCATTCTCTACCAGATTACCTCGCTTGTTCAATACGTCGAAAAAACCAATCGCGACTTGACGCGTTTCCTGGATGCCATCAAGTATTCGGACTTTTCACAGACTTTCGTGCTGTCCGGCCTCGGGAGTTCTTTTAGCGAGCTCAAGCAGGCATTCAACGAGGTGATCCAGAAATTTCAGGATGCCCGTTCAGAAAAGGAAGAGCATTTTCGATACCTGCAAACCGTGGTGCAACACGTGGGAATCGGACTGTTGGCATATGATCGCACCGGCGATGTTAGTTTGATCAATACCGCGGCCCGCAAGTTGCTCGACGTTCCCTATCTACGCAACATCGAAGCCCTGAAAGGCTTCGATGAACGATTCGTGGAAATTCTGATCGACATGACAGCCGGTCAGCGGGAGCTCTTCAAAGTGGCCCGCGATGGCAAAGAAATGCAGATCATGATTTATGCTACTGAATTCCGTATGCAACAAACTCGCTACACGCTTGTCTCTTTACAAAACATTGGGTCGGAACTGGAAGAAAAAGAAATGGAAGCCTGGCAGAAGCTGATTCGGGTTTTGACGCACGAAATCATGAATTCAATTACTCCGATTTCTTCGCTTGCTGCAACAACCGGTGAGATGGTAGACGATGTCCTGGATAGTGATGGGGATGATGAAGACTCCTTACAGGATATCCGCAGTGCATTGTCCACAATTCACAATCGTAGCCAGGGATTGCTGACTTTTGTTGATGCCTATCGCAATCTGACACGAATTCCTAAGCCGACATTTCGCATCTTTTCGGTGAAGGGGCTCTTTGATGATCTTCGATTGTTGATGCAGCAAAAAATTGCCGAAAACAAGATTGACTTATCAGTAGAAGTTGCCCCGGAATCCCTGGAGCTGACCGCTGATCGTGAGTTGATTGAGCAAGTTACTATCAATCTTTTGTTGAACGCGATACAGGCTGTTGCGAACGGTAAGGGTTCAAAAATTCGCCTCTGCTCCAGGCTTGACGAGAAGGGAAGGGTGCTGGTTCAGGTGGCGGACGATGGCCCGGGGATGTCGCAGGAAGTTCAGGACAAAATATTTATTCCATTCTTTACCACCAAGAAAAGCGGATCCGGCATCGGCTTGAGCCTGGCAAAGCAAATCATGCGTCTGCACAACGGGAGCATTTCAGTCGATTCGGCGCCCGGCAAGCAAACGGTTTTCACCTTGAGGTTTTAATATGCAAGCAAAGGGACGATCCCATCAAATTGGCCTGATTTCCGCTGCAATTCTGGCATTGGCCTTTTTAGTGCTCTCTCTCCATCGGTTTTATCCATATAAGGCAGTTGATTTTCATATTGATCGCCTGGAAGCGATCGGGATCGCCGAAAATTATCTCGATGGCCTCGGTTTCGATGTCGCCGAATATGAAGTTATGACCCGCTACATTTTTGAGAACAAGAATTTTGTCTATTTGCAGGAGTGCCTGGACCTGGAGCAGGCGGTAGGCATGGTGCGTGACTCGCATGGCGATCTCTTTGGACCGAAAATGCGAGTCCAATACTTTCGCAATTTACCGAAAAATGCCCCGCAGCAGAGTTTCCGCGTCGACATTGCACCGGATGGCCGGGTAGTTGGCTATTTTCATTCGGTGCCGGAGGAATATGCCAGTGAAGATTCTGCTGCCAATTATCTGCCGGAAGCGGTCGCCAAGGAAAAGGCCATTGATTTTATGACAACATTGGGCGTGGATCTCAGTGGCTTCAAGCTTGATTTTTCATCCAATAATCGCTTCGAAAATCGCATTGACCATTACTTTGTGTGGAAGGCACCCTTTTCGGAGGTTGAAGGCGAAGTCTTCCACAACGTGCGTGTGCAGGGCAGTGAAATTGGACGTTACTACTGTGGATTTGAACTCCCGGAAGCGGTCGACTTCCGGAAGCGGGAAAAAGAGGGAAATCAATTCTTTTATGGATTGTTCTCTTTTACGTCCCTGTTCCTGGTGTCCCTTTTTCTCCTGGTTGTCTTTCTCAAGAAATATCATGAGGGTGAAGTCAGCGTCTATACCGCCAGCGCTGTTTTGGTAGCGATTTGGGTGTTACTGATGATCGAGTCACTGGTGAAATTCAGATCGTCTGCAGCCGGTACCAATCTCGGTGAACTGGCCTTCGATGGCGTGGCATGGACCATTGTTATTTTCATGGCCGTTGTTGCTTATCCCTTCCTGGGAGTGGCCGGCCTGGCCTCCTGGAGCGTTGGGGAAAACCTGGCCAGACAAGGGTTTGCAGGCAAATTGGCCTCGCTTGATGCGATCATTAATCGCAAATTTGGGTCGCTGAATATCGCTTATTCGATACTGTGGGGCGTCTGCTATGGTATCATTTTTCTTGCCGTCCTCGGTTTGCTGGCTATTGCCAATATTGCTTTCTTTGGCGATCAGGTCAATTTGAGCGGATTCAGTGATATGCTATCTAACCCGTTTGCCTTCTTATTGCCGGCGGTGATGGCGGCATCTTCCAGCCTGATGGGTGAACTTATTTTTCGGCTTTTCGGGAATCTGTATTTCTTCGAAAAATTCAAGAACAAATGGATGGCAATGATTGTCAGTTCCCTGGTATGGATTGTCTATGCGATGATCTATTGGGAGCTGAGTATCTCGTTCGAATCCTGGGGTTGGTTTTTAACCGCATCATTCCTGGTCGGTATCTTGCTTAGCCTGCTGTTCTGGTATTACGATGTCCTGACGGTGCTGGTGGCGAGTTTTACGATGATGGCTTTTATGAACGTCGCACCGTTTTTTGCGCATTCTTCTCCGGTATTGTTTCAACAAGGTCTGCTAGCCACCGGGTTATGTCTTCTGCCGCTTGGCTTGATGGCCTATGCCTTTATCCGCCGCGATTCTTTCGAATATCGCCCGGATACCATGCCTAGCCATATCAAGAAGATAACCGATAGGGAGCGTATGGCCCGTGAGTTGGAGATCGCACATCAGGTGCAAATGAGTCTCCTGCCGAAGCGTAGTCCGGATGTTGCCGGTTGTGATATTGCCGGACTCTGTGTGCCTGCAAAGGAGGTCGGGGGTGATTATTACGACTTTATTGCCCTTGGCGATGGGCGTCTTGGCATTGCGATTGGTGATGTTTCCGGAAAAGGGGTACCGGCGGCCATTTACATGACTTTAACCAAGGGTATCTTCCAGTCGAATGCCGAAGTCATTGCTTCGCCGAAAGAAGTGTTGATACGCGTGAATAACCTGATGTATCGGACAATCGAACGAGGATCCTTTGTCAGCATGTTTTATGCGGTTCTTGATGTGAATTCCCTGAAAATGCGTTTCTCTCGGGCCGGACACAACCCGGCGCTCTATTTGCAAAGCAAGGGCGGCGATACACGCATGCTGGAGCCGGCTGGTATTGCCCTGGGGCTTGACAACGGCAAGGTTTTCGCAGGGGTCATCAACGAGCAGGAAACGGAGCTGCGCAAAGGTGACTTGCTGGTTTTTTACACAGATGGCTTCACCGAGGCCATGAACAGAAACCTCGAGGAATACGGTGAAGAGCGTCTCATTGATGTGTTAAAGGCTAATGAGAAGGGGAGTGCCAAGGAAATCATCGATGCGGTATATGCCGACGTGGTAAATTTTGCCAGCGACTATCAGCAGCATGATGATATGACCATGGTGGTCGCGAAGATACTTTGATTGGTTGAATCGTTAAAGCGTTGAATCGTTAAGGCGTTTGTCGTTTGTTACGGTCAACGGTCGTCACCATCTTTTTTCCTTTTCCCCTTGCGTATGTCGGCCCAATGGATTTTATTGGCAGGAATTTGGTTGGGATAACCTGTATTATTGCCGAAAGTGAGGCTGCATATGTCTGTTAAACGTGTTTGTTTGTGGTCTGGCCCTCGCAATGTTTCTACCGCCCTCATGTATTCCTTTGCACAGCGTGATGATACCCGTGTCGTAGATGAACCTCTCTACGCACACTACCTGCGTGTATCCGGTGCCGTTCATCCCGGTGGCGATGAGGTGATGGCGGATCAGGAAAATGATGGTCAGAAGGTGATCGATAATATCGTGCTGGGGCCCTGTGATCGCCCCTTGCTGTTCGTAAAGCACATGGCGCACCACCTGGTCGATCTCAATCTTGATTTTATGCAGCAGACCATCAATGTGCTTCTGGTGCGAGATCCGGAACAGATGCTGCCATCGCTCATCAATCAAATTCCCCAACCGACGCTCCGCGATACCGGTCTGGCAAAACAGGTTGATCTTCTGGAGATGTTTCGCGCCTGGGGCCAGAATCCGGCAGTCCTCGACTCCCGCGAATTGTTACTCAATCCCGGCGCCGTCTTGAAAAATCTTTGTCGGCACCTCGAACTTCCTTTTAAGGATAACATGTTGAATTGGACGGCCGGTGCTCGTCCGGAAGACGGCATCTGGGCGAAGCATTGGTATCACAAGATTCATATGTCGACCGGCTTTAATAAGTATTACGAGAAGAGCGATCCCTTTCCGGAATTCCTGGAGCCGCTTCTGGCCGAAACCCGGCCATATTATGAGACTTTGCTGGCGAATTCTATCAGGGCGTAAATAGCCCCTTTTTACGATTAAATATCGTCCCCCCTATATGTCCCCCCGGGGGGACATATAGGGGGGACTACTTTTACCCACAAACCCCACAACAGGAGTGTTTCCATGGCAGCTAAATTACCCGACGAACGCAATAGTGATATTCAAATCTGGGTTGGTGATGGACTCTATCACCGCGACGAAGCAAAGGTGTCGGTCTTTGACAGCGTGGTGCAGGGTGGCGATGCTGTCTGGGAAGGTATACGCGTGTATGATGGGCGAATCTTTCAGTTTGAAGCGCACCTGGATCGCCTTTTCGATTCTGCCCATTCGATGGCATTTCGCAATATTCCTACCCGCGATGAAATCAAGGACGCAGTGTTCAAGACCCTGGAAGCGAACGGCATGCGCGATGAAAGTCACATACGGCTGACCCTCACCCGCGGCAAGAAAGTGACTTCCGGTATGAGCACCAAGAACAATCAGTACGGATGCACACTCATCATTATTGCCGAGTGGAAAAAACCGATCTACGATAGCAGCGGCATTCGTTTGATTACCGCAACAACCCGCCGCAACAATCCGCAGTCGATCGATTCCAAGATTCACCACAACAATCTGATCAACAACATTCTGGCGAAGCTCGAGGCGGAAGTGGCCGGGGTGGATGATGCTGTGATGCTTGATCTGAACGGCTTTGTCTCAGAGACCAATGCCACGAATATCTTCATCGTTCGTGGTGATTTGCTTCTCACGCCGCACGCTGATAGCTGTCTTCCCGGCATTACCCGCCGTGTTGTGCTGGAAATCGCCGAGGCAAACAACATCAAGGCACTGGAGCGTAACGTATCGATCTCCGAAGTTTGGAGTGCTGATGAGATGTTCACAACCGGTTCGATGGGTGAGCTTTCTCCGGTATTGGAAGTGGATGGCCGGCGAATCGGAGACGGCAAAATTGGCGAAATGACCCGTCGTATTCAGCATTTATTTGAGCAACGTACCTCAAAAGAAGGCACCCCATTGCCTTTCTAGGTTTATCAACTCGTGCGCGGCTTTGCTGCGCACGGGGCTTTTTTTCGTTGGCTGTTGACTAGCTGAATGGTTGAATCGTTGAATCGTTAAAGCGTCTAAAAGTTAAGGGATTGTCTGTTGGGGTAATGTCTGTCGTTGAACGATCAAAGGAATTCTCCATTCTGCTGACTGCTTATGGCCTATGGTCTTTTTGATTCGACATTTTTCATTTTGCATTTGTCATTATTCGTTTCAAAAAACGTCGGATTATACCTCTGGTCATTTATAGCCATTGTCTCTTTAGTGGTTCGGCTAATCCGACCTACCAATTCTGCCTACGGCCTATCGTCTTTTTGATTCGACATGTTTCATTTTGCATTTGTCATTATTCGTTCAAAAAACGTCGGATTATACCTCTGGTCATTTATAGCCATTGTCTCTTTAGTGGTTCGGCTAATCCGACCTACCAAACCTGCCTACGGCCTACCGTCTTTTTGATTCGACATTTTTCATTTTGCATTTGTCATTATTCGTTTCCCCCTTTTCTGTCAAAGCGTCATACTCCTCTGAAATTCTTGCAGACCCTCAGAAATCTCTTCCGATTGTCCGCCAGGCTCTGGCAGAGGCTCGGAAATTATTTCCGACTTTGTTATTTTGATTATTCTTGTTTTTAAGTTGTTAATAAACAGAGGTTTGTGTTCTTGTTTTTGTTTTGGCACGAGGTTTGACAATAAAAAAGGCGAATGCGAATTGAGAAGTAACGAAAGACGAGAAAAGAAACCCAATAGTCAATAGACAATTTTCAGTCAACATTATACAAGGAGTATCAATTATGACTTTTGTTCGTTTATATCCCGCTAAGCATGTGAATGGTGTAAGCCGTGAAATCGATCAGGTGTTCAATCAGCTTTTCGGTGGGCCATCTGTTTTCCGCAACAATGTAGATCAGAAATGGCAGCCGCGAGTGGATGTGGTAGAAACCGCAGACGCTTTTGTCTTGACCGCCGAACTGCCGGGTGTCAACAAGGATGATTTGGCAATCCGCTTCGAGGACGGCGTTTTGACCCTCGAAGGCGAGCGCAAACGCAGTGATGCCGAAAATACCAACTACCTGCGCTCGGAGACGGTTTACGGCAAATTTAACCGCTCACTTAAGGTAAATACTCGCGTGAAGGAAGATGCAATTGACGCGCGCTTCGAAAATGGATTGCTCACAGTGTCCATTCCGAAGGCGGAAGAAGTAAAGCCGCGCGAGATCAAAATCAAGACTTCCCGCGCGAAGACCAAGTAAGTTCTTAGCCCGGATGGCATCCTTTAGAGGGATGGCATCTCTTAAAGGGATGCCATCCCTCTAAAGGATGCCATCCAGACTACAACTACCATGACATAGATTGAGGAGTGAACAATGAAACTAGCAAGATTAAGCAATGGCAACGGTATTTTAGGAAACGACTTTGGTCGCGTGTTGGACCGCTTCTTTTCGCCGGACCTGTTCGAAGGCGCTTCATTTACCGATGCCTGGGTGCCCAGTATGGACGTTGTTGAGAACGACAACGAGTATCTCCTGAGTTTGGAGCTACCCGGCCTTGACAAGTCGGATGTGAAGATTACCTACAGCGATGGCCAAATTGCAATTGAGGGTGAACGAAAGTTCGAAGATGAGAAGAAAGAAGCAAATTACCATCGCGTGGAACGCCGCTACGGCAAGTTCCGCCGGGTCTTCCAACTGCCGGATGACATTAAAACCGACAAAATCGATGCAAGCTTCAACAATGGCGTGCTCTCTGTAAGTCTTCCCAAGCTAGAGACTGTTAAGCCGAAGCAAATCGAAGTCAAGATCTCATAACCCACGCACGATCATGGGTCTCCTCAAAGGGAGCAGCGGAGAAGGGCAACCTTTCCCGTTCGCTCCCTTTTTTATTTTTGGTATTCATCAGTACACTATTTACATTGAAGCGTTGAAGCGTTGAAGCGTTGAAGCGTTGAAGCGTTGAAGCGTTGAAGCGTTGAAGCGTTGAAGCATTGAAGCATTGAAGCGTTGAAGCATTAAATCTTTGCTGTTGTTCGCTTCCTTTGTCTTAATATTTTGCCGATTTGCCGATTTGCCGATTTGCCGATTTGCCGATTTTACCACATATGGATAACCAATGACCCTTGAGCAACTCATACAATATCTTAAAGGCCAGCAGGACTTCATGGAGAATGTCACTCGCTGGGAAGTACTGCAGCCCAAAGACGCTGTATTTTGCGAATTTCCCGGCGAAGTGGATGAGCAACTGCGAGAAGGCTTGGGCTCAAAAGGCATTAAACAGCTGTATTCACACCAGGCAGAGGCCTTTAACACCATTCAATCCGGCAAAAATGCAGTTGTGGTTACTCCAACTGCTTCCGGAAAGACCCTTTGTTACAATCTTCCGGTGATCAATCGCATATTGCAAGACCCGGATGCTCGCGCCCTCTACCTGTTTCCGACCAAGGCTCTGGCCCAGGACCAATATAATGAGTTGCATGACCTGGTAACCCTGCTCGATGTCGACATCAAGACCTATACATTCGATGGCGATACGCCGGCACCGGCCCGTAAGGCAATACGCCGCGCCGGTCATATTGTTATGACGAACCCTGATATGCTTCACCAGGGCATCCTACCGCATCATACCATCTGGTTAAAGCTCTTTGAAAACCTTCGCTTCGTGGTGATTGATGAAATCCATCATTATCGCGGCGTTTTCGGCAGTCACCTCGGCAATGTCATTCGCCGCTTGAAGCGAATCGCGCGCTTCTATAAAAGCGATCCGCAATTCATCTGCTGTTCGGCAACTATCGCCAATCCCCGCGAGCTAACAGAGAAAGTTATCGGCGAAGACATGGCTTTGGTTGATAACAGCGGTGCGCCCAGCGGCGGTAAACACTTCATCTTTTACAATCCGCCGGTGGTCAATCCACAACTGGGAATTCGCGCCAGCGTGATCAAAGAAGTCAGCAAAATTGCCGCGAAGTTTTTGGAAACTCGTGTGCAGTCGATTGTTTTTGCCCGTAGCCGGGTTCGCGTCGAAATACTGACCCATTATTTGAAGGAACATGCGCGGCAATTGAGCATTCCACAAAATAAGGTGCGCGGTTATCGCGGGGGATATTTGCCGCTGGAGCGGCGGGAGATAGAGCGCGGACTGCGCAGCGGGGACATTCTCGGGGTCGTTAGCACAAATGCCCTCGAATTGGGCATCGATATTGGTGAGCTGGACGTCGCCATCATGGCCGGTTATCCGGGATCTATCGCCAGTAGCTGGCAGCAGGCCGGTCGGGCCGGCCGGCGCAACAAAACCTCCGTAGCAATCATTGTTGCCAGCAGCACGCCGATGGATCAATTCATCATTGATCGCCCGGCTTATTTTTTCGGCAAGTCACCGGAGCATGGCATCGTCGATCCCGATAATCTGCTGATACTAATGAGCCATATGAAATGCGCCAGTTTTGAGATCCCCTTTGAAGAAGATGAGGTCTTTAGTGGGATAGCCACCCGCGAAATATTGGAATATCTGGCCGATAAGGGGGTGTTGAAGCACTCTGGCGGTAAATATCATTGGATGAGCGAGATTTATCCGGCGGAAGAAGTGAGCCTTCGCAGCGCTTCCCCGGACAATGTGGTCATCGTTGATACCACCGATCGTGATCGGGTGATTGGCGAAACGGATTTGTTCAGCGCCCCGGAATTGGTGCACAAGGAAGCGATCTATATGCATCAGAGTATTCAATATCATGTCGATAATCTCGACTGGGATCGCAAGAAAGCCTATGTGCGCAAGGTCTCTGTGGATTATTTTACCGATGCCATTACGAAATCTGATATCAAGGTGCTCAGCGTTGATGAAGAGAAGCCTCAAGCCGGGGCCATGCTCATGTTTGGAGAAGTAAACGTCAATCGCGTCACAACCGGTTATAAAAAAATCAAGCTTTTTACCCATGAGAATGTTGGCTCCGGGCGGGTCCATCTGCCGGAGATTGAGATGGCAACTGCTTCTGCCTGGATTGAGTTTCCGGCCGGTGTTGAGTCACAGATGGGAATGACGCCCAGTAATCTTGGGAATGCGTTACATGGGATTGCCAATATTTTACGCAATATTGCCCCGGTTTTTATGATGTGTGATCGCAGCGATATTCACTGTGTACCAATGATGCGCTCACCTTTCTCAGCAAAGCCAACTATTTATTTATATGATAGTTATCCGGGCGGTGTAGGGCTGAGCTTTAAACTCTTTAATGATCCGAAACCAACGCTGGATGCCTGCCTGGCTCTGGTCAGCGAATGCGCCTGCGAAAATGGCTGTCCTTCCTGTATCGGTCCGGTTATGGACTCTACCGGTGAAACCAAACGGGACACGGTGAGGGTGTTGGAATATGTGATTGAAGATTGAAAAATGAAAAAACTATCAACATACATCCTGCTGCCCGTGCTGGCATTTGCCATATCGTGCTCAGCGCCGCATAATAATCCGCTTGACCCGGAGAATCCGGATAGCGACCTGGTGCGCCTTTCCGGCAATGTGCAGTCGGTAAGTGTCCCGCGGCAGGACCTGGCGGATGTTGAGATCTTTTGGCAAAACGACGATTTAGCTGTTCGTAGCGATGTCAATGGCGATTTCCTGATTGATTTTCTTCAGCCAAAAGACGGCTGGATCTTCTTTGAGAAAGAGGGATACCATCGCGATTCCTTGCAGATTGCCTGGCAAAATCGTAAAGAAGCGGTTTTGGAAATGTTCATGAACGCAGAGCCGGCTCTCGATGCACTCAGCGTCTATAGCGTTGTGGTTAATAAGTTTCCCTTTATACAGGAATTTGAGTTTTCGATTCGGGCAGTTGTTAGCGATCCCGATGCTGATATTGAAAGCGTGTCGTGGGCTATACCCCAATTTGATGTCAGCGGCGATCTGAAATTCAATGTCGATCAACAGCTGTACGAAATCGATTTTGACCCGGCGGATGAAGGCCTCGGTAATGAAGAAGTGGTTGGCTATGATTTCCTACTCACCGTTACGGACAAGAGCGGTCGCAAGAATACCGCCGGTACGTCACAAATTGCCCGGGTAATCAAGGAAGAAGTATTGCTCATTGAGCCGGTCAATAGCCAAATAGTGAATAGCACGCCAACTTTGAGCTGGCAGCGATTCGATCCCGGCTTTCCCTTCAGCTATGAAATCCAACTGCTGGAGGATATTCCCGAAGATCTCCCGGAATTGTACCGGGAATATAAAGACATCGATGCCAGCCTCAATAATTTTGAAATTGCTGAGGTGATTGAGCCCGGGAACTACTTCTGGACGGTTTGGGTGATTGACGAATTCGGTAATCGCGCGCGCTCCCGCGCCGGCTCATTCCAGGTCCAATAGCAGTATCTAGTTCAGAATCCTACTACATGTGAAAGCAGCACCATGTCCGATGCCCCTACCAAATTAAGCCAGCTCGGTGAATTTGATGATCGTCAGCTGGCGATTTTGCACCGCATAACCCGCTTGTTGAATCGCGCGGTATATCAGGATGCCCTGCTCGATGAAGTGCTTCAACTGGTGGTGGAAGTGGTGAATGCTGAGCGCGGGCTGGTCGTCCGGCACGATGCCCGGGAAAATGGCTTCCACATTGTCGCCGCCCGTAACGTCAAGCGAGAAAAACTCAACGATCTGTCTGCCTTCTCCTCCGGGATTCTTGAGCAGGTAATCGCCGACGGCAAGCCCTGCCTTTACCATGATGTCCAAAGCGATCCGAAGCTGACGCAGTTTGAAAGCGTGGTCATTCATCAAATTAAGTCGGTTATTGGTGTGCCGATTTTTAGCGATGAAGAGATCTGGGGAGTGATCCTCGTTGATAGTCAAATGGATCGTAAGGAATTTACGGAAGAGAACCTCACTTTCCTCGACTTTTTTGCCAATTTAGTGTCTTTGGCTCTTGATAAGATTTTACGTTTTGAGGCGCTGGAGGCCGAAAATGCCATGCTCCGTAATCAACTGACTGCCCGTGCCTCCTTGCCGAACCTGGTTGGCGAAAGTACCGTGATGCACAAGCTGGCTTCGACGATTGAGCGGGTTGCCAAATCGGGCGCAACGGTATTGCTACTGGGAGAAAGCGGCACCGGGAAGGATCTGGTTGCCCGGGCAATTCATGACCTCAGTCCCCGCGCCGGTAAACCGTATCTGGCTCAATTCTGCGGCTCGATTCCGGAAACCTTGCTGGAAAGCGAACTCTTTGGCTATCGAAAAGGCGCCTTCTCCGGGGCAACTTCCGACAAGAAAGGGCTGTTTGAAGTAGCCGACAATGGGACATTCTTTCTGGATGAGATTGCCGATATTCCTATGTCCTTGCAGGCGAAGCTGCTGCGTGTTTTGCAGAATCAGGAAATTATTCGGTTGGGGGATACAAAGGTAAAGAAGGTGAATGTGCGCATTGTTGCTGCCACGAATAAGGATTTGCAGGAACTTGCCAAGAATGGTGAGTTCCGGGAAGATCTATTTTATCGCCTGAACGTTTTTCCGGTGCGCATCCCGCCGCTTCGTGACCGCGACGGAGATGTGGCGCTCCTCGCAGATCACTTTCTCGATAAGTATAGTGATACAAAAGTGCAGCTGGGTAAAGATGCCCTAAAGAAGCTGCAGGCATATTCCTGGCCGGGAAACGTGCGTCAATTGGAGAACATTATTCAGCGGGCCCTGATCCTTGCCGGCGAAGAGATGATCAGTGCAGATCATATTATTCTGGAAGATGGAGATCCAAATTCTCCGCGGCGTTTCCAGGGAACCTTAAAGGAGTTTGAGCGAAAACTCTTGCTCGAGCGCCTAAAGAAGTTTGACGGTAATCGCACGCGCACTGCAGAGTCTTTAGGAGTCAGCGTGCGTTGGGTGCAGCTGAAATTGAAAGAAATTGATGACTCGGAGGCAGTGGACGGATAGACATGACCATTCCGGAAAATCATCAACTATCCGCTCGTTTTTCGATTCAGAGCTGCCTCAAGAAGGATGAATTTACTGCTGTTTATCGGGCCCGTCAGCTCGATTCAAATAAGGAAGTAGTGCTCAAGACGCTTGATACCGCTGCTTTGGATGATGAAACGGTATTGAAGCGCTTCCGCCGCGAGGCCAAGATTCTCAGTGGATTGTCTCATCCGAACCTCATCAGGGTGCTTGACTTTGGCACTGTCGGCAGTTTGCTTTTTATTTCATTCGAATATTTTCCCGCGCGTTCTCTACGCAAGCAACTAAAAAGCACCAACTTTGATACCGATCAGCGGTTTTCGCTCGCTGCTCAACTTCTGGCTGGACTTGAATACGCCCATCAGCATCAGATTATTCATCGCGATATTAAGCCGGCCAATATCCTGGTCAATGAAGAAGGATTGCTCAAAATTGCTGACTTCGGGCTGGCAATTGTCAGCGACGAAGAGAAAGTGACCCAGGGAAATGCGATAGTCGGAACGCCCGGCTATATGGCCCCGGAACAAATCCAGGGTCAGGCACTTACACGCCAGAGTGATCTTTTTTCCAGTGGCCTGGTCATCTATGAACTTTTTACCGGAAAAATGCTCTTTTCCGGCAAGGATATCGGGGACACTCTTAATAAAATCCTTCGCGTAAGTCCGAAAATGGTTACTGCCGCAACTGAGGACCTGCCGGCACCACTGCCTGAGATGCTTCAGGTGCTGCTGCAGAAAAATGCGGCCGATCGTCCGGAGTCAGCAGCGGCCATTTGCAGCAAATACTTGGCGGATGTTGCCATTCCGCAGCCGGAGCCGCAGAAATCCCGGCTAAATCCTGTTATGCTAATCGTCGCTGTTGGATTGTTGGTGTCGCTGCTGACGGTGGCTTTCTATGCCTTCCAGTCGTCACCGGAGCCGACAGCTGAGGTTGTCCTGGCCCAAGAGGCCCCGGAAACCACAGAAGAAATGATACCGTTAACGGATACGGCCTCCACGGAACAGGATAGCGCCATGAATTCGCAAGTGGCATTAGCGGAGGACGAACAGCGAGCCTCTTTAGGCGAAGCGAAAATAGCGCAGCCGCTTGTGGAAAACAAACTGGCCAGTCTCTCCATCGAGACACGTCCACCTGCGCGAATACGCCTTAACTCCCGCGATGTGACGACCCAAAACAGGCAAGCGCCGCTCGAGGTGACCCCTGGAAGCCATCGTCTCGAAATTCTTCATGATGATTATCCGCCGTATAATACCACCCTGGCAATTGCTGCTGGAGAAACCGCAGCCTTCGCCTTCGCGCTGGATACGCTTTTTGGTTACCTCGATTGCAAAGTCCACCCCTGGGCGAATGTCTACCTGGATGGGGTCAATTACGGTCAAACACCACTCCGTGAGCTCATTATGCTGAGTCCCGGCACTTATCAACTCGAACTAAAGAACCCGGGATTGCCGATAGATCGCCGTGAAGTCACAATCCGTCAGCGGGATACTCTGAAGGTGAAGGCCGTATTACAGTGATACGAATGAAGTCGGTATGGTATTTGCCTCATCAAGCTTGAATGATGACCAATTATGGGAACAGGATATTGTATGCGGATCTTTTATATTCTATTTTTTCTATTGCCGATAATGAGCTTTGCTCAGGAATCGTGGATAATTAACGGCGAAATGGAATTACATGTATCCGGGGCCGAAGCCGTCGTTCGTGATGATAAAGTGCTGATCCTGGGGGGGAAAGTCGGTCCTTTGTTCGCCAATGTCAGCGTGCCCGTGATTCAGGAATACAATCCGGCTACCGGACTATGGGAATGCCCTTTTGACAGTTCGTTAACATGCTATGGAATGCTGACGGCCCGGGCGGATTTTATGAGCGGGCTTCTGGGTGATACAATCGTCTACTGCGGTGGAACCGGGGATTTCAGTTTTTTTACTTCAATGGAAATTCTGACGGCCAATGCCTCGCCGAATTCATTGCTTACCAACAATGAGTTTAATCGCTCAAATGCCAGCGGGCTCATACACAACGGCAACTTCTATATGATCGGCGGCTATACGATAGCTACCGACTCAAGCTTCATCAGCTATATCGCAGCTTATGATGTTGGCAACCAGACAATTGTCTACCAGGACGATTCGACATTCCAGCCCTTTGATACACCCTTTGATCAAATGGTAGCCGCCGTCGGTGATTATATCTACATTTTCGGCGGCACCCGCTTTGGGGTATTGGCGGATGCTGCTCGCTTCAATACACTGACTTTCGAGCTCGAAAACCTGGCGCCGATGCCGACCGTTCGCGCCGGTGGGGTTGCCGTGGCAACGGATGATGGGTTGATATACGTCATGGGTGGATACAACGAAACCCAACCGCTCTCCAGCGCGTGGATTTATGACACCAATGCAGATCCCGATAGCGCCTGGACCGAGGGGCCGACTATGAATATTGCCCGCCATAATTTTATGGGCGTTGCCTATGAGGACCGCATCATTATCATGGGTGGATATGATGCCGTTGGGCTGGGTATCAATGAGATAGAAGAGCTAGCCATTACACCGGTTGCGATAGAGCAATCCCCGCCACCACTGCGCATCGAAGACTTTCGCTTGTACCCCAATTTTCCGAATCCGTTTAATGGCGGGACAACCATCGAATATGAATTGCCGGTGACCACGGACGTCCGCCTGAACATATATGATGTCAACGGGCGTTTGGTTCGTGAACTGGTTAGCGGGCGGCGCAGCCAGGGGCGTCATCAGGTCAATTGGGATGCCCGCAACGACCGTGGGAATGAGATTGGCAGCGGCATCTATTTCGCTGTTCTGCATGGCGCCAATTTTCAGCAAACTCAAAAAATGATTTATGCCCGATGAGCAGGATTGCTGTCTACATAGGGGTTCTGCTATGGTGCCCGATTTTACTGGGCCAGGTCGCCGAACTGAGCATCGATGCACTGACCCGGCAGTTCCGTGACTTTGAGTATCAGCAGGTGATCCAATCTTCAGATCGTATTCTTGCCCAGAACCTCATTTTGAGTCCGGCCGAAGAGATTGAAATTCGCCGCATGCGGGCCATTGCCTTTTATTCCCTGGATGATATTCAAGCCTGCCTGATTGAATCGCTTGAAATCATAAAACTGGATCCGCAGTACGAAATGGACCCGGTGCAGAATCCGCCTAAAATTGTCGCTTTTTTTGATGAATTGCGAACCAATTTTAAAGCCGAAAACCCGCCGCCGCTTGAGGAACAACCGCCGGTAGACAGCCTCGCACGGATACAGCAGGGAATGCTGCGTGGGGGAGTGGGAACCCGTTCCGCTCTGATCCGCTCCGCAGTTCTGCCCGGATGGGGACATCTGCAGCATGGGCATCGCAAACGCGGCTGGCTATTGGCAATGAGCAGTGCTGCCTTAATTGGTGCCGGACTATGGTCCTGGCAGGATACCGCCGATAAAGAGCGTCGCTACCTGGCCACGACAGATCGGCAGGCTATTTCCGGCGCCTATCAGGAATACAATGATGCCTACCGCATTCGAAATACCGTCCTTACATCCCTTGCCCTCGTCTGGCTGTATGCCCAGGTCGACTTGCTGTACTGGTCGCCAACTAATGGAAACGAACCATCCCTGGCAGTTTCTCCTTCCGTTCAGAGTGGGGATGGCCTTTCCCTGGCGCTACAAGTTCGTTTTTGAATGGCATCACCTATTTACTTCCTCAAACATGCGTGGCAGAGCCACACACGAGCCTCGAACACCTGACAACTATTATCTCTCACCCAACACCTATCTCTTCTCTCCACTACGAAAAATTTGCAGGCACTACGAAAAAAATTCGTAGTAAACAATGCACACCTTCAGAAATCGCCTTAATCATGGAAAATCTGAATATGTGCTCAATCCATATTTGTCAGCTCTTGGCGGATAAGAATACCCTTTTTGCCCTTGAAGCTGGTCTATTCAGGCTGTTTCGAAGTAGCTGCGTAGGAAATATCAGCCTGAGTATGAATTTTGAGAAATTCGCAGGGGCTTTGGCACCTTATTTGTTTATGACTATGTAACTGAAGTCACCAAAGACTGAAAAAGGCGCAATGACTGACGGTGAAAATGGAAGTGAGATATTGACACAGGGGTGAGACCGAATTTTCATGCGACATTTAGCAAGCTACTGGGATAAACGATCATACAAAAAGACAACAGCGGAGGTATCATGCAAGTCAGAGTCAGAATAATGATAACAGGAATGCTGCTGCTCGCACTGGCCGGATTTGGCTGGGCGCAGGGTAGCGCATCAATTTCCGGTAGCGTGACGGACGGCGCCACTGGTGAAGGCGTTGCCGAGGCAACAATTACGGCGTTTTCCGTCGGCCCAGATTCAGCATTCTATTTCGCGCAAAGTAATAGCGACGGCAGCTACCGGATTGATAACGTTATTGCCGGCGTCTACTTCTTTGCTGTGGACGCACCGGGGTATCTACCATCAATTGGCGATACGATTTCGGTGTCGGCTAATTCTCAAAACACCTTCAATATTCAACTCACTCCCGAGCCAAGTGGTGATGGGGAAATTTCCGGTAATACGATTGACGCCGCGACCGGAGAGCTGATTCCCTTTGTCTCCGTCAATTTATATGGTCCGGGCTTTTATAGTGCGCTTAGCGATTCCGGCGGTTTCTATTCTCTGAACGGCATTATAGATGGTCCCTATACAATTGAGGCATTTGCCCAGGGGTATTTCCCATTCTACGCTGATGTGCCCGTCGATATCGTCAGTGGCGCACCGGTGAATTTTGATATTCAACTGTCTCCCGACTCTCTCAGTCAAGGCGATGCTGCTCTGTTTGGCAACGTTAGCTCGACTGATGGAACTGGTATTGCCGGGGCAACGATCCTCGCTTTTGGCAATACACCGACCGGTACCGATTCGCTCCTTTACATCACCCAAAGCGACAACAACGGCACTTACATTATCGAAAATATGGTCGGCAGCACTTATATGGTTATTTGTGAGGCGCCAGGGTTTACGACCGAAACGCTCTTCGGTGTTTCCGTTTTTGACTCGACAGAAGTTAATTTTGTTCTGAGTCCTGATAGTGGCAATGGTGGCGGCACAGCTAGTGTTGAAGGTATTGTATTTGATGCGGTCATTGGTATTCCTATCGAAAATGCAACCCTTACCCTGGAAGGCGAGCTGGATTCCAGCGGCGTGGCCATTCTTATTTCTGCTCAAACCTTGCCCGGTGGTATTTTCTTCTTCAATAACGTGCCTCCCGGCACCTATGACATCACCTGTGAAGCGCTTGGGTTTCAATCGCAGACGATTGAAGACATCGTTGTTAGCGAAAACTCTCATCAGTTCTTTGACTTCGCCATGGTGCGCGGGCCGATTGAAGACGGCGGTGTGATTACCGGTCAAATCACCTTCGACGCAACCGGCAATCCGGTTCCCGGTGTCTTTGTTGAGTTCATCGGTGACGACGTGTCGATCTGGGGCAATTACACCTATAGTGACTCCACTGGTTTCTACTATGGTATTGTGCCACCCGGTGACTACGTGGTCTCTATCCACTATTACGATCCGCAAACTTATTATGCATACGTCGAATATTACGACGACGTGCTCTCGATCGCGGAAGCCACACAAATTTCCGTGGCCGAAGGCGACAGCATTACCGGCATCAACTTTGGTGTGCCGGACTCTTTTCCGGGAAGTTTTGAATTAAGTGGCAACGTCAGCGATGATAATGGCAACCCGCTGAGCGATGCCCTGGTAACGCTCCGTTCATTTGAGAACGTCTTTGGCGTGATGGACTCTTTAATTTATACGGCCAACACCGATGCCCAGGGTAACTACACAATTCTCATTGATGAAGTGCTCTATCCTTTTAATCTGTATGTCGCCATGGCTGAGAAAGAAGGCTACGATGCAGAGTTCTGGTTCGAAAAAGCCTCGATGTATGAAGCTGATCCGATTCCGGTCTATGCCGGTGGCGTGATGCCGGATATCGACTTCACCCTCAGCGCCGAAGGTACCGGCGGTGGTAGTTCTTCAATTGCCGGGCAGGTGCTGGATGAAGTCAGCGGTGCACCGATTAGTGGGGCCTTTGTGGTCGGTTCGAACCTGAATACCGGACAAATCGCGTTTGCCTTTAGCGGCGCTCAGGGAGATTATGAGCTTGGTGGGCTGTCAAATGAACCACATGTGGTTCTCTTTGCTGCCAATGGCTATGTCCCGGAATTTTTCGATAACGTTTGGTTGTGGGAGGATGCCACCCCGATTATTCCGGGACCGGCCGGCACAAATGCGACTGCTTTCCTGACGCCTTTTGATCCGGATACCACCCGAGGCAATATCGTCGGTAGCGTAAAGGATCAGACCGGCACTGGTATTTCAGGTGTCTTGCTGACAATCCAAAATAGCAATGGCGACGTTGTCGGCTACGATTTTACGGATGCAATGGGTAGCTATTCGATTCCGGGAATGAATACCGGAGACTACACAGTTCAGGCATCGAAGCTCGAATGGATGAGTGCAACCACTGATGTATCCTATGCCCTGAGCAGCCCGACAATGATGGTCGATTTTAACCTCAATATGGCTGTGACGTCCATCGAGGATGAAGACGGTGCGGCGGTACTTCCGGAAACGCTGCTCTTGGAAGACAACTACCCGAATCCGTTTAACCCCAGCACCACCATTAAAATTGGTTTGCCGGAAGCAGGTGAAGTGAAGCTTACGGTCTACAATATTCTCGGACAGCCCGTCAAAACGCTCTATGAAGGGCAGATTGCTGCCGGCACCCATTCCTTCCAGTGGGATGGCACCGGAAACGCAGGCCAGGCTGTGTCTACCGGGATATATTTCTACTCTTTGGAGACAGCAAACCAACGACTTGTTAAGAAAATGCTGTTTAGCAAGTAAGCGTTGACGCTGGATGCGCCAGCACGAGGGCTCACACTCCTCACATTCCTCAAACCCAGTAGCCAGGGTGAGATGATGCCAAAAGCGGATTCTTGCCCTGGCTATTTTAATGCATGGAATGATGGGTAACATCCCCCTAAATTCCCCTTCGAAGGGGGACACAGGGGGATGTTACATTAGCTCCAGCATTCCAATACTCCATTTCCCCAATATTCTATTTTTCCATGCTTTTTCCTCTTTCCTTTTCGCAATAGCCGGTAGTACATTCCGAAATGGGCATCAAAGATAAACTGGGACGACTGGACCCTGGCAGCAGGCATGAGCCGGTATCTGATCATAGCACGGATGATTGGGTAGGGCGGGTGCAGCAGGAGCTTGATGTCAAGGTTATTCGTGAAGACAAGTCCATTCTCTTGCTGAAGGAGAACTACTTTCCGGTCTACAATGATCCGGTTTTTACCTCATTCCAGGAGCGCGGATTTGAATCCGACAAACTTCACCTGATTACGACAGATCTCCCGGAAGGCGTCCATAATTTCCGCAAATGTATATTTTTTGATACCGAAACCACCGGACTTGCCGGCGGCACCGGCACATATCCCTTCCTGATTGGTATTGGTCACATCGAGCTGGATCACATCGTCGTTCGGCAATACTTGCTGCCTGACTTCGGTTATGAATGGCTGATGCTCAAATATGTCGATCAGGCCTTTGGCGGATTTGATTTTACCGTCAGTTTTAACGGGAAGTCTTTTGATCTGCCGCTGATGCGCAATCGCTATCTGCTGAATCGTATGGAAACCGTTCTGGATGAAAAAATGCATGTCGATGTGCTGCATGCTGCGCGACGTATCTGGAAAGCCCGCCTGCCCGCTTGCGACCTGCAAAGTCTCGAGCGCTACATCCTCAATGTTGATCGAGTCGGCGATATTCCCGGCGAGGCAATTCCGCAAATATTCTTCGAATTTATTCGCAAGCGCGATGCCTTCCTACTGAGAGATGTACTGGAGCATAACTATCACGACATTGTCAATATGGTCTTGCTGACCTTACGGATTGCCGCGATTTGTCACGCGCCGGATAGCCAGTTGCGCCATCCGCTTGACCGCTACTCGATGGCAGCTTATCTCTTCCGCCAAAAGAAGTTTGAGGACTGTATTTCCCTGCTTGTGGAACTGTTGGGGACAAATGCTGAGGTGTCAGCTGATTTAGAGGGTAAAGCTCTGTTCATGATGGCGATGGCAAGCAAAAAGCGTGGTGATTCAAAAGCCGCCAAAGCACGCCTCGACGAGTTGATTGAGCGCAATGTTCTGCATCCGCCTGTGATTGAAGAACTTGCCAAGTACTACGAACATGAAGATCGCGACTACGAATACGCCCTCGAGATTGTTCAGACCGGTATTCGCTACCTCGACACCATTCTCCAGCTAGACACAAGATCATCAATGGCTCGCCATCTACCGGCTCTGAAGCATCGACAGGCGCGTCTGGAAAGAAAAATTTCCCGCGGAAAACCAGATGATAAAAATGCCGTTAGTGAATAGCGTTCGGGTGACTAGCGGTCTTGCACTGCTGCTGCTCTTTTTGCTACCGTCTGACGGCTTACCGCTCGAGATTTGTTTGTCGCAAATAATTACCGAAGTTCCCTGCCCATTCTGCGGTATGACCCGCAGCCTCAGCTCTTTCTTGCATTTTGAATGGAGTAAAAGCTTTGCCTATCATCCTTTGGGTATGCTTATTGGCATCTGCTTGCTCCTGGTGTTTGTTTCCGGTCGACTGCCGGGCGGTGATGGAGCCGGCAAGCCAGGCCAGTTCATTCAAACATATTACTACGCGCTGCTAATTTCTGCCGGAACACTATTTTTTGTGGTTTGGTTGATCCGGCTGATTTGGTTCGATTTTCCCTTTTAAACCGTCCTCATGCTCCGATAATCAAGAAATAAGGATTGTGATCCGCGTAAAATTTTGTTTTTCCTGCCGCGTTTATATTAGCGCGGTTACAAGGCGGTTCGAAAATCATTCGGCTTGCGCCTGTCGGGTTGCCTTGTTAATTTTAGTGTTCTTATATGGGTGTGTTGGATGGCATTTAAACGCAAATTATTTGAACGACTCCAGGTCGCTTATAATGTGGTTGTACTCACCGGTGCCGGGATGAGCGCGCCCAGCGGCGTTCCGACTTTTCGCGGCAAGGATGGATTATGGAATAAATACAACCCGCAGGATCTGGCGAACGAAGGTGCTTTTCGTAGCAATCCGGACCTGGTGTGGGAATGGTATTCCTGGAGACGGAATTTGATCTCGGATATTGCGCCAAATGCCGGACATTATGCCTTGGCCGAGCTGGAGGGTTTATTCCCGGAATTTTCTGTGATCACCCAAAATGTGGATGGATTGCACCAGGCGTCTGGTACTAAAAAAATCATCGAATTGCATGGGAACATCCGCCATAGCAAGTGCATTGATTGTAGTAGGGGATACGATCAGAATGCCCTGAAAACACTGCAGTCGCATGCTGGGCAGAAGGTGTTGCGATGCAGTCAATGTGATGGCATGGTGCGTCCGGATGTCGTTTGGTTCGGAGAAATGTTACCGCCACAAGCAATTTCAGCGGCCCAAAGCCTGGCCTCCGAAGCAGAAGTGTTCTTTTCGATCGGCACCTCTTCTACGGTGGAGCCGGCAGCCTCCCTGCCGTATCTGGCAAAAGGGAATGGCGCCTATCTGGTCGAGATCAATCCGGATAACACGCCATTGAGTGCTGTGGCTGATGACAATGTGTCAATGGATGTCGCTGAAGTGCTGCCAAAACTGGCTGCAGTGATCAAAAAAATAAGAACTGCCGGTCGCTAAGCCGTTCTGCCACGGCCCAATCCTTTACAAGGAAAAACAAGATGTCACATCTGCCTGCTGATATCCCGCAAGCATCTTCACGAGCACGCGCATATCTTTTGTCTACTTTTCGCAATCTTCACCGCTTTGCCTTTTCGCTGCTGATTTTATTGGTCGCAGGCGGTTGCGCCTATTACAATACGCTATTTAATGCCAAAAACAGCTACGAAGAAGGATTGAAGGTGCTTCGTGAAACCGCGGATAACGAACGCACGCCTCCCAATGCCCGCAAACATTTCGAAACCACCATTGACAAATGCTGGAAGCTGATCGAGATATACTCCGATCAGAACAAATATGCGGACGATGCCCTCTTATACATTGCCAAGAGCGAATTTTATCTCGAGAAACACACACAGGCCAAAACCCATTTGGATCAGTTTTTCAAGAAATACGCCGAGAGTGATTTGTTGCCGGAAGCCTACCTTTGGTATGCGAAAATCCTGCTGATTGAAGACAATGTTGAAGAAGCAAATGACTATTTTCGTCGCATCCTTAACCTTAGTGAAGAAGCTGAGATCCGTTCCCGGGCCAACTTCGAGCTGGGGCGCTATGCGTTTCAAAATGAGGACTATGAAGCATCTGAAAAATATCTCCAGATCGCACTGAAAGAAGATCTGGAAGATGCGCTGCGTGCCGAACTGCTGTTTTTCCTGGCTGAATCTTATAGCAAGCAAGGCAAGTACAAAGAGGCCGTTGATCGCTACAAGGAAGTTGGCAAGCGTCAGGCTGGCCTGGACATTGAATATAAAGCGACCTTGAATTTGGCGACGACATATTCCATCCTCGGCAAGCATAAGGATGCCTACGAAACGCTCCGTAAAATGCTAACTGCCCCGCGCTTCAAGAACTTTACGCCAATCATTAAGACTACCATGGCGGAGAATTACCAACGTGAAGGTAAATATGAAGATGCAATTGAGCTGTATCGGGAAGTGATTGTTGCCAGACGGCAAAATCCCGGGACTGCCCGAGCAGCCTTGAATCTCGCCCGCCTGTATGAAAATGAATTTAACAATCTTGATTCTGCGGTTACCTACTACGGGCAAGTTGGTAAGCTTTTCAGCAAATTTGACAGCGTAGAAGTGGCCGACGCCAAATTTAATTTCCTTAGCGAATATCGTGAGATTCGCTCCGACCTCACGCGTGATGAGAACCTGGTTTACCGCCTGACAAATGACTCGGATTTTCGCGATTCTCTCTATCAGGCCCAGTATGATGATTCAGTCCGCATCGCCAGCGGCGATACATTACAGAATTCGGAAGCTGGCGATGATGACGATGGTTCTCTGGCCCTGAACAATCCCCGTCAGGGGACAACTGCTGCACGGCGGGCAGCGCAAGCCCGCCTGGATTCGATGAATCGAGCCAATGAAGAGCGTCGCCAGGCATCCGGATTTGGAGAAGATGAAGCATTCGGCAGTCCGAGCGCAGGTGACCGTGAAGGCAGCGGAGAAGGCTTTCCCGGTACTCGATCTGCCAATACAAATAATCGCAACAACGAGGAAGAAGAAGCCGCTGAGGCGCCAATTCCGCTGGAAAAGCGTAAACTACCGGAAATCGAGTTCGATTTGATGCTAAATCGCTATCATTTGGCGGAGTTCTACCTACTCAAGGTAGAGCAGTTCGACTCTGCAATCGTCGAATACAACGAGTTCCTGGAAACCTATGAGGATAGCGTCCTAACGCCAAAGGGACTCTATTCGCTGATTTATATTTATAAGTCGAAAGATTTTGAAAACCCGCAGCTCGTCGAGCAGTATGAAAATCGTTTGATCAATGAATATCCACAGTCAGAATTTGCTCTGCAGATTCTCCAGGCTCGGGGACAAGCCCTTGAAGATACGACCCCGGATGGGGAAAAAGTAGCTGAAGAGCTGTTCCGGGAAGCTGAGGCGTTGTATTTTGCCGGCGATTTTAAGCAAGCCCTCACCAAATACCGGCAGGTAGCTAATATGGACACCAGTTGGGTGACTAGTGCCCGGGCGAAATATGCGATGGCCTGGATCTATGAGTATGATATGGCCGCGAAAGATTCGGCGCTGCTTGCCTATAACGAGATAATCAATCGATATACGCAGGCGCAGCGCTATGTGCAAAAGGCTCGTAAGAAGACCACCGAACCACGACCTGACCCAGTTAAACCCTCCGGCGAAGAAGGGGAGACTGACGACGATGCGCCCATTGCCGATACCGGTGAACAGAGTACCGAAGTTGGAAGTCTCGACGAAGATGAGCGCGTTGCACTTACCAGCGGCGATATTCTCGATGAAAAAATCGCCTGGCGCCGATCGCGTGGACGAATCAGTAACCGGGATGACTTCTGATGAATGGTCTCCACCTGAGCTGGAACAACCGTCGTCCTTTCCTGGATGGCCTTGTGTTGATAACATTGCTGGCATTGCAGGCCTGTACTTTACCGCCTGGTGACGGCAGAGGCCGCTTGCCCGGTGGCGGTGACGCCCTGGAAACCCAGCGTGGCAATTGCGCAGTTTACGCCGATAGTTTTGAAGGCCGGCCAACGGCCAGTGGTGAGCGGTACGATCCTTCAAAATTGACAGCAGCCCATAAATCACTGCCCTTTGGCACGGTTTGCCGCATTATAAATGAAGCCAATGGCAAGACAGTGGAAGTGCGCATAAACGACCGCGGGCCCTATGTGCAAAGCCGGATAATGGATGTGTCCTATCGGGCAGCATCTTTGCTCGGCGCTGTCGACAGCAAGAATTTTGAAATCATCCTGGAAGTCCTTGAATATGGGCCTTCAGCCCCTTAAAACGCTGAATTGGCCAACAGGCGTTCGACCTTGATTCTGTAGTCGCGCTGCTGAGATCTCTAATCCGGAAAAATAGGCTGGAAGTCCCAATTCGCATTATTTTGTAACCTTTTTCTGTCGAAGATAATCCAAGGGATAGTTAGATGGAAAGACAGCGCAAGCTGCAAAAGTGTGAATTGAAATTTTCAACTGGATAGAAACGGATATATTTTTTAAGGAGAAGACGAATGGCACAAGCACATGAATTTACAGATGCCAATTTTGAGAGCGAAGTACTAAAGTCAGATAGCCCGGTCTTGGTTGATTTTTGGGCTGCCTGGTGCGGACCTTGTAAGATGATTGCCCCGGTTATTGAAGAATTGGCCGGTGAATTAGATGGAAAGGTGAAGATTGGTAAGCTGGACGTAGATGCCAATCAGCAAACAATGCGTGCATACGGCGTGCGTAGCATCCCGACCCTTATGATCTTCAAAGATGGTGAGCGCGTGGACACTTTAATTGGTGCGCAGCCGAAAGAAGCGATTCTAAGCAAATTACAAGAGTATCAAACCGCATAAGTTTTCGGATGAAACCTCTTTAGGGAAGGTTGTTTGACACAGCCTTCCCTTTTTTATTGATTATACCCGCCATATTTTCCACCAAATAATATTATATAATCCAGGGCATAAAGCTTATATTGAGTGAATTTCCGCGGGGAAAGTGGAAAGCCGGAGCAATCGTTCGAATGATAAAAATTAAAAAAGTCGAATTTATCAAGAGCACTCTTGATTGGGCAGATGGGCCGCCGCGCCAATTACCGGAAATTGCCCTGGTTGGGCGATCAAATGTCGGTAAATCTTCTATGATCAACGTCTTGATAAAAATGAAGAATTACGCAAGGGTCAGCAAGCAACCCGGCAAAACCCGCTCAATCAATTATTTCGAAGTGAATGAGCGCTTCTATCTGGTCGATTTGCCCGGCTACGGATTTGCTAAAATTTCTAAAACGGAAAAGAAGAAATGGCGTTTGGCCATCGAAGGATACCTGCAAAATAGCCCGCGGTTGATATGCCTGCTGGTTCTGGTAGACGGCAAGGTTGGCGCCAAGGATAATGATATTCAACTTGTCGAATGGCTACGCCACATCGGTGTGCCTTTTCAAATCGTGGTAACCAAGATCGATAAGGTATCAAAAAGCAAAAGACCGGCGCGTTTACGTGAAATCAATATGCAGTTGGGGGAATCGTCCAAAGAGCTGCCGCTCTTTTTCTCAGCCAAGGATAAAACCGGACGGGATCCATTACTCGGTTACCTTAGCGATTTGCTCAGGTAGGCAAATTGACTTCATTATATCCCTCGACCTCGCTATATTGAGACTCACTAAAATAAATCACATCAATTGATGACTGCTTTGTACCACCAGTCTCCCGAACAAGCAGCTGTTGGTGAAAATTGTTCGTGAGACCATGCAAAATGACGGGGTTGATATGCAAGATAGGGTTTTCGAGGAAATAAAAAACCTGGTTACAGAAGCCCGGCTGCCGGCCTCGGAAGGTATTGACAATAAGAGCACCAAAGAGATTCTGGAGATTATCAACGGGGAAGACCAAACGATACCCGCTATCATCGAAAAGGAAATTCCCTATATTGCACAAGCTGTCGATATACTGGTAGAAGCCTTCTCCCGTGGCGGACGCCTTTTTTATGTCGGTGCGGGAACCAGCGGGCGTCTTGGGGTGCTCGATGCATCAGAATGCCCGCCCACCTATGGCACCGACCCTACAATGGTCCAGGGGATTATTGCCGGCGGTGAGAAAGCCTTGACTGTGTCGCAAGAGGGGAGTGAAGACCAAATGGCGCAGGGAGAAATTGACCTGCTTGAGCGGGGCTTCACCGGCAAGGATGTCGTTTGCGGTATTGCCGCCAGCTTTCGAACGCCATATGTGCTGGCTGCGGTTCGCAAGGCCCGTGGGATGGGCGCGAAATCTATTTTTGTCACCTGTAATCCGCGCGACGAAGTGAAACTGGAAGTGGATGTGGCGATTTGCCCGGTTGTCGGACCGGAAGTGGTGATGGGGTCGACCCGGATGAAGGCCGGAACCGCCACCAAATTGGTGCTGAATATGTTGACAACCGCCTCTATGATCCGACTCGGAAAAGTCTACGGAAATATGATGGTAGATTTGAAAATGACCTCTCGAAAATTGGAAGAGCGCTCAAAGCGGACGGTCATGATGGTAACCGGACTTGACTACGCCGGCGCAGAAAAGGCCCTGGCAGCTGCAGATGGGCACGTAAAGACGGCGATTGTAATGGTGTTGGGCGGGGATATCGACGCGGACGAAGCGCGACGGCGGTTGGAGGCGAACAATGGATTTGTGCGTGCGGCGCTGGAAGGAAATTGATGGATTAACCCGCCGGGCGACGAAACTTGGCGGAAAATTCCTGGCGATATTTCTTCGGACTGATCTGATGTCGTTCGCAAAAGCGTCGGTTAAAATTTGAGATATTGTTAAATCCTACCTCATAGCAAATTTCCGCAATCGTCATCTCACTTTCAATTAGCAGGCGACAGGCCTTGCCAATTCGCAGTTCATTTACATACTTGATAAAGGTCTTGCCGGTAGATTTCTTGAAAAACCGGCTAAAGGCAGTGACGCTCATATTGGCGATATTGGCGACGTCTTCCAGCCTTAATTTGCGTTGGTAGTTCTCATTAAGATAGATGCAAACACGGTCGATTCTGCTTTGTGCATCCGGCTTGAAATTGCTGGTGAATTCCAGGCTTGAGAGGTATGTTTTCTCCTCCGGCGCTGCCCGTCCAAGCAGGTCCAGAATGTCGAAAAGCTGCACCAGGCGCTTCAGCCCGCTCAGTTTGTCCATTTCCAGCATTTTCCTTGCTGCCTGTCGCCGCGTTTTTCCGTGGAACTGAATGCCTCGCACCGCATCATTAAATAAACGGTCGATATACTGCAACTCCGGAACGTGACTCATATCGAGGCCGGCGATATTTTCCAGGAACTGGATCAGGATTGCTTCGTTAATTTTTCCGTTGTCATGCTTGTCTGATGGTGAATACCAGGTGTGTGGCAGGTTCTTGCCAATGAGAAAGAGGTCACCATCGTTGTAGTAAGCAATATTGTCACCAATAAAACGTTTTCCGCTGCTTTTGTGCATCAGCATCAATTCGTATTCGGGATGGAAGTGCCAGTTGAATTCAAACGAATCCAGCAGTATCCGTTTGAATTTGAATGAGGATTGGGGCGAATTGGATAGTTTTACGCTGATTGGTTTCATGTTGGTAAAATCGATACATTATTTCAGGTTTTTAACTCAACTCAGTTATATCAACTGCAATATAGTATTGCTTTTGCAATAAAGTATTGATTTTTGCAAAAAAAACAATAATAAAATTTGAAATATTACATCTACGCGCGGATTTACACTGAATTTTGGTTGTTTTTCGGCGAATCTTCATGAGATGTTTCCTTTCCGCCTCATTGATAGCAGGCTGGTTTTTCGAATGAGAATGGCATGCCGGTGATCTGGCTTTTGAAACCGCCAAAAAAAATGTGTATACTGGAAATTTGGAACAAATGGATTGAATATGATATTGCGAAATTTTCCCAACCTCCTGTTGATGCTGTCAATCTGCTGCGTGCTGATGTCTCAAACCCTGGCCAATGAATCCAAAGACCATAACCTAAAGTTGATGCCAATGCCGGCATCCGTTGAGCTAAAGGAAGGGCGTCATCGAATTGGCAGTAACTTCACCATTCAGCTGGCCGGCAATAGTGAGGAGCGTTTGCGGAACTATATCCGGCGTTTCATGCGCAGATTAAGCGGACGAACCGGTCTGTTTTTCAAGAATAATCACCCGCTCCCGGAAGCAGGTAAGGTCCACTTACGGATTCAATACGATCGCATCGGTCAGCTACAGCTACACGAAAATGAGGATTATCGCCTGGAAGTACAACCCGGCATCATTACTCTCAGCGCCACGACGGATTTTGGAGTGATGAGGGGGCTGGAAACCTTGCTCCAGCTTCTTGATGGCGACAAACGCAGCTATTTCTTCCCGGCAGTAATTATCGAAGATGAACCGCGCTTTCCGTGGCGTGGTTTGATGTTGGATGTTAGCCGTCATTTCATTTCAGTGGAGGGCGTTCTGCGCCAATTGGATGCAATGGCAGCCGTCAAGATGAACGTGTTTCATTGGCACCTGACAGACCACCAGGGATTTCGGATTGAAAGTAAGCGCTTTCCCAAGCTGCATCAATTGGGTTCGAATGGTGAATACTATACGCGTGAACAGGTGCGATACATTGTTAAATATGCCGCTGACCGGGGAATTCGTATTGTGCCGGAGTTCGATGTACCGGCCCATACGACCAGCTGGTTCGTCGGTTATCCTGAGCTGGCCAGTCAACCCGGTCCTTACGATCTGGAGGAAGGCTATCGCGAAGCCAATCCAACAATGAATCCAATCAATGATGGGGTATATCTCTTTCTGGAGCGCTTTTTTGAGGAAATGGGGACGCTGTTCCCAGACCAATATGTGCATATCGGTGGGGACGAGAATAATGGCCACGATTGGCTAAACAATTCGGAAATCGTTGCTTTTATGCGTCGCAACAAAATTCCGGATAAAGATGCGTTACAGGCCCATTTTAATCGCCGAATTCAGAAGATTTTGGCAGCGCAAGGCAAAATCCTGGTAGGGTGGGATGAAATTTTTCAATCCGGTCTTGCCAAGACAGCGGTGATACAATCCTGGCGCGGTAAACAGGTGATGTACGATGCCGCTCGCAAGGGGCATTATGCAATCCTGTCGGCGAAGTATTATCTGGATCTCATTCAACCAGCGGCCTATCATTACAAGAATGACCCGCTGCCAAGCCCTTCTCCCTTATCTGCTGACAAACAATCGCACATACTGGGAGGTGAAGCGGCTATGTGGACGGAACTGGCCTCAGGAGAGACTGTTGACTCACGAATTTGGCCTCGTACGGCGGCTATTGCGGAGCGACTGTGGTCCCCGACCACTCAGACCGATTTACGCAGTATGTACGAACGGTTGGCGCATATCAATTATCAACTGGAAGAGCACGGACTTCTTCATCTGAAGAACTATGAGATGATGCTGCGGCGGCTATTACGCGGCGGCAACATGGCGCCGCTAAAAACGCTGGTTGATGTTCTCGAACCGATCAAATGGTATCGCCGGCATCGAGCAGCGCCTTATACTGTCTATTCGCCACTAACACAGGTGGTAGATGCCGCCCAACCGGAATCGTTACCTGCCAGGTTGCTGGGCGTGCAGGTGCACCGTTACCTGGCGAAGCGGCAGGAAGCGGATTTTCAGGCTTTGCAAGATCAATTTTCGGCATGGGCGAGGCATTATGATCAATTAGAGCCGGAGATCAATCGCTCGCCGGTGTTGCGGGAGATCGAAACCATTAGTCAGGATTTGGCAGCTCTCGGACAGATCGGCCTCACTGCCCTGGATCTACTAAAGCAGGGAAAGCACCCCTCGTCCAATTGGGTAAGCAGCAGCCTGACGACAATCGAGCAATCACGCCTTCCACGAGCTGAAGTGCGTCTGATGATCTGCGATAGCATGGAAAAATTGGTGCGTCGAGTGGCGGGTAAAAGGGGACAGTAGGAAATTTTAGACAGGCTTAACAGGATCTGAAAAGATTAAAACCTTTTGACACCGATGTCCACGGATTTACGCAGATAAAACCCACCCCTAAGTCCCCGCCACGTAGGAAACTTAGGGGTGGGCTGAAGGTCCTCGTTACTTGTAAAGCAAATATTTTTTGCGAATATCCCCAAATGCATTCAACTCACCTTCCCATCCCTTCACGAGGGTTTCTATCGATTTCCCCTGCAGAATAGCTTCCCGAACAGAGGCGGTGCCGCAAAGCCGGTCAAAGTGACGCACGCGCCAGCTGAGGCTATCCGGATACATACCGGCAATGCTGTTTACGATATGAATCCCGGTTAGATAGGGCTGAAAATTCTGGCGGTCATAAACCTCCAGGGTAACGCCCTGACAGAGGCGATCGCGATGTTTGGGATTGTTGGAAGCCCCGGGAATGGCAATTGGCGTAAAGCTGGTATCGCGAAAAGAGACACCATGCAGCGGTAAGCTGTTTAAGGCCGCAGCCAATTGCTTGCCGTCTATCCATGGTGCGCCGAAAATGGTAAATGGTTGCGTTGTCCCGCGACCCTCGGAGACATTGGTGCCTTCCAGCAGGCAGGTGCCAGGATAGACGGTTGCCGAGGTCAGGTTGGGAATGTTCGGAGAGGGTTTTATAAACGAAAGCCCCGTGTTGTCATACCATTGCGAGCGTTGCCAATTGTGCAGGGGGATGACCGTCAATTGCGCTTTTTTGCCATCGGCGAGCCAACCCTCACTATTAAACATTGTCGCCAATTCTCCTACTGTCATTCCATGTCGTACCGGTATCGGATATAAGCCCACAAAGGTCTTGAATGCCGGCTCGAGAATGTTCCCCTCCACGAGCTGTCCGCCAATCGGGTTGGGGCGATCGAGAACCACGAAGTGAATATTATGCTCGGCTGCGGCCTCCATTGCCAGTGACATCGTGTAGATGTAGGTGTAAAAGCGCGCGCCGACATCCTGAATGTCAAATATCAGTACATCGATGCCTTGCAACATCTCACTTGTTGGCTTGGTTGTTTTGCCGTATAGGCTGTAGATCGGCACATCATTTAGCGGATCGGTTTCCGAATCTATTTTGGCGCCCGCTTCAGCGCTACCGCGAATACCATGTTCCGGCCCGAAAAATGCCTTGATGGTGACATCCTGCATATCCGAGAAGACCTCGGAAATGTAGCGTCCCTCCTGATCAAAGGCTGTGTGATTGGTGATGATGCCGACGCTCTTTCCGGCGAAAAAGGAATGATAGTCGGAGGCCTGATCGAGGCCGGTTGCAATGTCCTCGGACTCGCAGGATATACCCACTAGGGCAAATGACAATATGGTAAACAGGATGAAGGTCAAACGTTGCTTCATGGGCTTTCCGTTATTCGGTTTCCGCATTGAGTTTTGCAAAATAACGTCGCGCTTCCTTCATCACTTTCGGAGCAAGGACCAGCGCTGAGGTCATTGTTGGTATTGCCATCAGCGCATACATGCCGTCGATCAGGCTGACGGCGGCGTCGCTGGAGGCAATAGCAGCAAAAAGCATCAGGGCGATGTAAAAGTAATTATAGAGGTGCTGCTTTTCCGCACCAATCAAATATCCGAGGCATTTGGTACCATAATAGGAATAGCTGAACATGGTACTTGTGCTGAAGGACAGAACGCAGGTCATCAAAATTAAAAAACCGATGCCGGGTATACCCGCCTCGAAGGCGCGGGCGGTTAGGGTTATACCATCAGCTGAACCTTCCTGCCAGACACCGGTAGAGAGAATGATCAAGGCAGTGACAGTACAGACAATCAAGGTGTCGATGACCGGGCCGAGCATGGCGACCAGCCCTTCGCGAATCGGCTCATTGGTTTTTGCCGCGCCATGCGCAAGGGCTTCCGTGCCAATGCCGGCCTCATTGGAAAACGCACCTCGACGAATGCCGGTCGCAATGACGGTGCCGAGCGCTCCACCACCAACTGCCTCGCCGGTAAAGGCATCGCGAACGATGAATGCCAAATGTCCGGGGACATCGCCTAGATTACTCAATACAATATATAAACCGGCGGCCATGTAGAGAATGACCATTGAAGGCACCAACTTCGAAGCAACCTGGCCAATGCGATTGATACCGCCAAAGATGACCGTCGCCACTATTGCGGCAATGATGAGACCGACCGTCAGGTTAAAGGTCGTGTGGTCCGATCCGGTTAGGTAGCCGCCCGAGATAAAGATCTCGTCGCGAATGACCTGTACCAGTTGGTTGACCTGGAAGAGCGGCAGACAGCCGACCAAACCGGTCACGCAAAACAGGGTGGCCAGCCAGGACCATTTCTTCCCGAGTCCCTCGCGAACCACATACATTGGGCCGCCCTGTAACTTGCCTTGGCTGTCCTTGCCGCGATACATGATAGCCAGACTGCATGTGAAGAACTTGGTGGCGATCCCGACAATGGCACTCATCCACATCCAAAAAATGGCCCCGGGTCCGCCGGCATTGATTGCTACAGCAACCCCGGCAATATTTCCCATGCCGATGGTGCCCGCCAGGGCGCTTGCCAGGGCTGCGAAGTGAGAAATTTCACCGGTATCATTAGGGTCGTCATACTTGCCGCGCAGGATATCAATACCATGCCGCATATATCGAAAGGGGGTCAGGCGCGAAAAGATCAGGAAAAAAAGTCCGCCGAAGAGAAGCAGATAGAGGAGATAGTCCCAGGCGATTTCTGCAAATGCGATGATGAATTGTTCAAATGCTTGCATAATTATCCTTTTTCAAATCAAGTGCAACTGCGGATGAAATCCCAAATCTTGAAAGAGTAAATCCCAAATTCCAACAGGAAAAATTCCAAACGAAAAGAATACAGAACTCAAATTCTAATAAGCTCCCGCGAATATACGCGAATGAAGAAGAGGTTATCTTAGTCTGGTTCATTTGTGGTGATTCGTGTTAGTTCCTACAACTCCTTAATCCCTGCAAGCGACATTCCAATGCTTACCGTTTTTCTTTGGAATCTTTTCTGTTGGAATTTGGAATTTCAGCACTCTAGATCTTAATAAATATACGCCTATTGTATAGTATTGCCATCATTGCCAGCCAGAATAACACGTTGGCGATGGCAAATGCCAGCGAGCCATTCAAGGGGCCCAGAGCTGCTGAAAAGACCTGCTCATAAAGCCAGCCCTTAAGGCTTGTCTCACTGCCGTTGCTGTTCACCTTGACAAGTATCATCACTCTTGCCAGTAGGCCGGACAGCACAAACACGGCAATGGCGTTCATGCCATAGATCAGCGCTGGTTTGGCCCACTTTTGATATCCCTTCACGTCTATCAGCCAGTAACAAAAACCGAGGAAATGAAGTGCCGCACCGGAAGTGAAAACCACATAGGAACTGGTCCACAATGGCTTGTTGATTGGAAAGAGAATATGCCAGAATAATCCGATAAGCACCAGGATCCATCCGGCGGTGAACAGCCATCCGGTGATCTCCATTTTGTCGCGGCCGGACTTCAGGAAGTGCCCGGTCAAAATACCGGACAGTGTCGTTGCGATTGCCGGAATGGTGCTCAAGAGTCCTTCCGGGTCCCAGGTTTCTTTCCACATATGCCCACTAAGCAAACCGCTGTCGACATAGGCCGCCAAATTCCCTTCCATGCTCAAATCGCCAGCCCCGTAACCGGGTACCGGAATGAGCGTCATAATGCCCCAGTAGAAAAGCAATAAGCCGACTGTCCACCAAACCTGCTTGCGGATATCGCTATTGAGGAATATAAACGAGGCTGCGCAGTATACCAGGGCAATGCGCTGCAAAACGCCGGGAATGCGTAAGGTGGAAAGATCGTATTTGGGAAAACCCGATAGAAAAAGCCCGAGGGCAAAGAGTATAGCAGTTCGCTTGAGAACTTTTTTGTAAATGTCGCTCCGGGTACGCTTTGCCAAAAGTTTTTCGAAAGAAAAGACCATCGACACCCCGACAATAAACAGAAAAAAGGGGAAGATGAAATCTGTAGGGGTCCAGCCATGCCAGGGGGCGTGCAGCAGGGGTGAATAGACATGGCCCCAGCTACCGGGATTGTTCACCAGGATCATACCTGCAATGGTAATCCCGCGAAAGGCGTCCAGAGAAACCAGACGTTCATTCAAGTTGGCGTCCTCATTTTAACCAAGATTATCAACTTTGTGTGAGATTCACCAATACTTTTATGCTGTTTCTTATGCCTATCCCTGATAGCCTCCTCACGCAATATAGTATTGCCAGAGATCAAAATTTGCCTTGATGCTTACGGGTGGAGTTAATAAAGTGATCTAGAGTAGAAAAAGTCAATAAAGTGAGCTAAAGTTATTAAATTTAGTCACTTTAGTCACTTTAGTCACTTTAGTCACTTTAGTCACTTTAGTCACTTTAGTCACTTTAGTCACTTTAGTCACTTTAGTCACTTTGGTCATTTCAACAACAGGATATAGCCATGTATTTGCTCGGCGTGGATGGCGGGGGTACAAAAACAACTGCTGTCCTTCTAAATTTGACCACCGGGGCAATGACCACCGCCAAAGCGGGTCCCGGCAATATTGCTGTGCTCGGAAAAGCCGCTGGTCATCGCTTGCTGGAAGAACTACTGGAGCAATTATTGGCGGGAGTCGAGCGGGAAGCAATTCGAGCTGCCACATTTTCCTTTGCCGGCGTGGGCCGCGAGCGTGAGAAGTCGATTGCGGCAGCAATTCTTCGAGAGACCGGTTTGCGGGAAACGGCAATAATGACCGATGCCCGCATGTTCTATTTTGCCTACCTGGGTGAAGATGAAGGAATTTTGCTCTCTTCCGGAACCGGGGCGGTTTGCTGCCTGCAGCGCAATGGTGAATTCCTGATTGTCGGTGGGTGGGGTTACTTGCTGGGGGATGAAGGCAGCGGCTTCGCGATGGGCCGTGACGCGATCCGCTATGCGCTGCAGGATGACGAAAAAGGGCTGCAGCCTGCAGAACTGACCAAGGCGATCCTGAGATATTATGACCTGGTGCGCCCGCGTGAACTGCAAACCCTGACATACGCATCTGTTAATCCCCAGAACATTATTGCCTCCTGTGCCGAGCAGATAGGTATTGTGGCGGATGCCGGTGATAAGCGTGCTGCCAAAATAGTTGATGATGCGGCAAGCGCATTGGTTGAATTGCTGCAGCGGGGAATTGAGCAATTTGGGAAACAGAAAGTGATTACCCTGGCCCTGGCTGGTGGCGTCTTAAATAAGGAAGGCCCGGTTACCCGCTTATTGATTCAAAAACTGGGAAAAATGCGGCAAAAGTTTGAGATTCTCGATGAGGGATATACGCCTGCCGCCGCCGCTGTTTGTCACGCTGCCGCGCGTGTCGGTCTAACGCTGCCTGAGACAACCATCAAGTCATTGCGCAGTATCTCCTTCTATAGCTAGGCGGATTCCGTTTTGATATTCGCCTTCACATTGCTAATCTCACTGAGAATAGGCAATTTATTGATTTCGGAACTTTAAAGCCTTCGGTATAGCTGCACACAGATAAAAAATGTAAAAGTAGACAGGATCAACAGGGTTTACCAGGTAAGAAAATGGTAGCTATTTATCGCGTAAATCCTGTTGATCCTGTCAGAATATTTTAGAAAGAGGTTTACTCATGCAACGCCTGTTGTTATTCCTTCTAATCGCCCTTCTTGCCTGTAGCGGCACTCGTCAAGACAATATCGTTACCGAACCGCCGGTCGCCGGCGATTGGGTAGATAGCCAACTGGCGTCGATGTCGGTTGAAGAAAAAATTGGCCAGATGATGCTGATGGTGTTTCGGCCTGATTTTTACAATAGTGAGAGCTATGGCTTCAAACGCCTGGTGCGATTGGTTAAGGATTACCATGTCGGCGGGGTGATGTTTTATCGGGGAATGCCCTATGAGGTTGCGCGGGCCGTTGATCGTTTACAATCTCACGCCGACCTGCCGTTGCTGGTGATGGCCGATATGGAGTGGGGCATGCCCATGCGTGTCGACCAGACCACCCGCTTTTTGCAGAACATGGCCATCGGCGCCATTGGCTCGGAAGAGGATGCCTATAAGATGGCCGCGATTACCGCAGAAGAAGCCAAATCGATTGGCATCCACGTGGGATTTGCCCCGGTAATGGATGTTAATAACAACCCGGACAATATCATCATTAATACCCGCTCCTACGGGGAAGATCCGGCTGCTGTTGGTCGTCTCGGCAGTGCGTTTATTCGCGGTCTGCAGGACAATGGTATTTATGCTACCGCCAAGCATTTCCCCGGCCATGGTGATACCAACGTCGACTCCCATCTTGGGTTGCCGGTCATTACCGCATCCAAAGAGCGCATTCGCGAGGTTGAACTCAAGCCTTTTCAAGCCGCGGTAGATGCCGGTGTGAAGTGCATGATGGTTGCCCACATTACCTATAGCGCCTTTCCGCAAATGGAAGGTCGCCCGGCAACTCTCGACAGCTATTTCATCCAGGATGTATTGCGCGAGGAGATGGGGTTTGAGGGATTGGTGTTTACCGACGCCATGGATATGGGCGGGATTACGAACAATTACTGGGCCGGCGAGGCCGCGGTGATGGCCATACAGAGCGGCATTGATATGGTGCTGCTGCCGCCGCATATTGAAAGAACCCACGCTTTTGTCGTCAAAGCGGTCAAGGAAGGGCGCATTCCCATGTCGCGAATCGACGAAGCGGTTCGTCGCCTGTTGGAGACCAAGCGCCATTTTGGACTCCACAAAACGCCTGAGCTTAATCTGCCGGGACTGGAAAAAACTCTGGCTGCCGGAAAGCATCTGGCTGCTGCAGAAGGAATTGCCAATAAGGCAATCACCCTTTTGCGGGACGACAAGAATGTTATCCCGTTTTCAGCGGAAGCAAACGACACTGCCCTGGTTGTAGCGATCACCGATGTGGCTGGCGCTTCTCACTATCTGCATCCCCTGGCGTCTGAAGTGGGGCGTCGCGTACCGTTTGTTCGGCCATTCCTGATCGATCCGCGGACCACTGAAGCAGAGGTGCAGGAGATGCTGACCATGGTGGATTCAGTGGATGTGGTTGTGGCCGGCGTGTTTGTGCGATGGGGCAGCCATAAGGGTTCTATGGCCTTACCCGATACAACCGTCAGCTTGCTGGAAGATTTCTTTAAGGTGGATAAACCAAAGGCGGTTGTTTCTTTTGGATCACCCTATGTCATTCGTCAATTGCCGGAAGTGCCTTCATATTTATGTGCTTACGGCACAGAGTCCATCGCGGTACGTGCTGCCACCCGGGCCATTTTTGGCGAGATTCCGATTGAGGCGAAGCTGCCGGTGTCGATTCCCGGTTACCATCAGGTGGGGGATGGCCTCGAGCGTCAAAAGCGCAGCATGCAGCTGGACACCCAAATCAACGATGATCGTTTTCATGAAGCTTATGCCGTTCTGGAGAAAGCGATTGAGGAAAAAGTCTTTCCGGGAGCGCAAGTTGCAATTGTTGAGAAAGGCAAGCTGGTTGCCCACCGCGCGTTTGGGCATCAAACCTACTACGAGGGCGCGCCTGCCGTCGATGAAAACACCATTTACGATATGGCCTCGGTCACCAAGGTTGCGGCAACGACCCTGGTGGCGATGCGCTTGGCTGAACAAAAGCGTTTGATGCTGGACATTCCTGTGAAAAGCTACTTGCCGGATTTTAGCGGCGGTGAGAAAGACTCGGTAACCGTTCGTCACCTGTTTACGCATTCGGGTGGCGTTCACTGGTGGGCGGATCTCTGGAATAAGGCCGAGAACAAGCAGGGGGCATTGGAATATATTTACGATTTGCCGCTCGACTATACGCCGGGCGACTCCATGATTTATTCTGATCTTGGGCTGATTATGATTGGTGAGATTATTGAGGTCATCACCGGAAAGCGAATTGATCAGTTGGCGAAGGAAATGTATTATAAGCCGCTGGGAATGAAGGACACGGGGTATCAACCTGATAAGAGCCTGTTGCCGCGTATTGCCCCCACTGAAATCGGCGGCAGTATGAATCGGGAACTGATCCACGGGGATGTGCACGATGAAAACACCTTTTTCTTCGACAATGTTTCTTCTCATGCCGGATTGTTCTCCACTGCAAAGGATATGGCAGTGCTGGCACAGATGATCCTCAATGGCGGTATTTACAATCACCGCCGCTATTTCAAGCCGGAAACGCTGCAGGAATGGACGTCGCGTCAAAATATGCCGGAAGGCAGTATTCGCGCGCTCGGTTGGACAACACCCTATAAGCGCTCACTCGCCGGCAGCTTTTTTTCGCCGGGCAGCTTTGGTCATACCGGTTATACCGGAACCTCTTTATGGATTGATCCCAATCGGGATATTGCCATAGTTCTTTTGACCAATCGTGTGCACCCAACCCGCGAACGCGGGGGCATGAGTCCCGTTCGCCGCGCTTTTCACGACGCGGCCATGAAAGCGATGACGGAATAACATTGAAGATTGAAGCATTGAAGCATTCACATCCCCCTGTGTCCCCCTTCGAAGGGGAATTCAGGGGGATGTGAACAGACGAGCAACAGTCGCTCAATTAACCATTAACAAACAACGTTTAACGCTTCAACATTTTAACGTCTTAACGAATCCACTATTCAACAAACACCGGACACCACATGGGTTTCTCCACAATTGATGTTGCCATTGTTATTGTTTACATGATTGTCTCTGCCTGGGCCGGTTCGCGCATCGGCGGACAGCAGAAAAATACTACTGACTATTTCCTGGGCGGACGCAGCATCCCCTGGTATGCCGTTGCCTTCAGTATCGTTGCCACGGAAACCAGCGTTTTGACATTCATTGGTATTCCCTCGATATCCTACGGGGGAAACATGACATTCCTGCAGTTGGTGCTCGGGTATGTTGTAGGCAGGGTATTGGTGGCCGCCATCCTGATTCCTGCCTATTATCGCGGTGAGATGAATACTGCTTATCACTTCCTTGGTGAACGCTTTGGACAGAGAATGCGCCAAACCGCCAGCGTTACCTTTATGGGCACGCGGCTTTTGGCAGATGGGGTTCGCCTGTTCGCTACCGCAATTCCGCTGGCGTTGATTATCAAAGGCAGCGGGGTGTTTACCGGATTGTCGAATGCTGAATTTTATGCGATCTCGATTCTCCTGATTGGCATTTTTACGATGTTCTACACATACTTCGGTGGCATACGCTCGGTGATCTGGATGGACGTGATTCAGCTGGCGATCTACATGGGCGGGGCAGTACTTGCCGGAATTCTGATACTGAACAAATTGCCGGATGGCTTTGCCAGCGTTAGCCAATGGGCCGCTGATGATAATAAGCTGCAATGGTTCTATAGCGGTATGGATCTCACCTTTGCGGAATTTATTCGGGCGCCCTATACATTTCTTACGGCCGTTATTGGCGGAGCCATTTTTAGCCTTGCCAGTCACGGCACTGACCAGCTGATTGTGCAGCGTGTCTTAACCTGTAAAGATCAGGCGTCCAGTAAAAAGGCAATGATTGCCAGCGGTTTTGCGGTGTTTGTACAAATACTGATTTTCCTGGTGCTTGGCGTTATGCTGTTCGCTTACTATCAGGGTGTCAGCTATCAGGAATTGGGTCTTTCCCGTGGAGACGGCATCTTTCCGAAATATATCGTAGAAGATATGCCCAGCGGTGTAAGCGGACTGATCGTTGCTGCGCTCTTTGCTGCCGCCATGAGCACGCTTTCCAGCAGTTTGTCCAGTCTTTCCAGTGCAGTGGTGTTGGATCTTTATGTGCCACTGGCAGGTGCGGGTAAGAGTGAAGAAGAGTTGTTGCGGGTATCGCGTAAAGTGACCCTCGGCTGGGGTGTTGCACTGGTTGGGGCTGCATTGCTCTTTATCATTCTGGAAGGCAATCAAAAAGTCGTAGAGGTGGCGCTGGGCATTGCCTCTTATACCTATGGTGGCTTATTAGGCGTTTTTCTGCTTGGCTTGATTCATAAGCGAGTCGGCGAAACAGAAGCAATCATCGGCTTTTTTGCTGCACTGCTGACGATGGGTGTTGTTATTCAAACCGTCGACATTGCCTGGCCGCTATTCACCGTGGTTGGTGGCCTGACTACCATTGTAGTTGGGGTGTTGGCATATCAAGTGGTGAAGAAATAGCTTAACCGATAAAAGTTCATATTTGGTTTTATCGCAGCAAGGGAGATTTGGGAACCACAAGAATTGCAAAATTTTTTGTTTTCTGATTAAGTGTGCTGCAGCGGATCGCGAATATTCAGAATTACGTATACATCAATCAATAGTTAATAGATACTATCGCTTGTAGCGCGATGCAGTTGTGGAGTCTGATAAGGAGGTTGTATGTCGAGGTATTGTTTGCTCGTCATTGTATGTTTGCTATTTTCATCATCCGTATTTGCACAAGATGGTCCGGGTTTTACATTCGATGTTCAACGCCCATTCCTTTTGGGGGGACCGCTCACCTTTGCCGATATTGACGATTTTGCCTACGAAGGGCAATTCGGAATTTCCTTTATTTACTATCATTCGCAGAAGGGCCATTGGTACTATGGCATCAAAGGTTCGATTCATAGGTATGAGCTTCTGGACCTGGCCAGCTTTCTGGTACTTAGTCCAAAAATAGGCGTAAGCTATCAAAAATATGCGACCCCTAAGGTGGCATTTGCCCATCAGGTGTTTGTTGGCTATGCTCACTGGCGTTTTAAAGATAACTTTTGGGATCTTGATCGAGTCGTCCATGGTGCAACGATTGATCTTGGGGAGCGGGTAATTATTGACCTCAATCGAACCGTCAGCCTGCTTATCGGTTTCGATATCGAACTGACCCAGTTCTTTGGTGATGGCTGGCAGTTTGTCGATTTGAATTATTCATTCAATCCCAATGTCGGCATTGGGTTTAAGTTGTAATACTTTGCATTCAAGGAGGAAATTTTGCGCACTATACCTTACCTGATCGCTATCATATTGTTCATTGGATCTCATAATGCCTTTTCGCAGAATTATCCGGCTTTTTCTATGAACGCAATCCAGCCGGTGCCAATCGGAAATAGCTTCCTCGCTACATCTCTTGTAGATGGCTACCAGGGCCGCGGTGGATTTTCGATCATTGGCGACCTCGGTAAGAAGCCGATACTGCGCTTTAGCGTTAAGCTGGATGCCTCATTTTACAGGCTCAATCGTGGAGATAGTTTCCTTTTGGTGATCAGCCCCAAGGTGGGCATGAGTTCTATGAACTACGTGAACAAGCGCCTGGCCTTTCTCCACTATCTGCACGCCGGTTATTCGTCATGGAGTTTTGATACAACCGTCAACAGCCGCGGCAACGGCTTTACGATTGAATTGGGTGAGCGGTTGGCTATTGATCTTGGTCAGAGCGTGAGCCTTATGTTGGGGCTCGACTATGAAATGACTAAACTTCGTCGCGGCAACTTAACCATTGACGGATTCATCCTGGCCTTGAAACCATCCATTGGCCTGGGATTCCGCTAGTCAAGTCTTGTCTTCATGTGGACTTTAGTCACATAAACTCTTGCGAGTTCCTCCATAATTTCCCGACAGTGATTTGAGGGCTGTTGAGACTATTGGGGAGAGTTATGCATCGGATCTTAAACAATACCTGCGTGATTCTTATCGTAATTTTGTGCCTTGGTAATCGTGCCGAAGCTTGTAGTTGTGTCGAGTTGCCGCAGCCTGCGGTTGCTTTCGAGCAAGTGAATTACGTGTTTTCCGGGACCGTTGTTGCTATTGACACAATTTATAGTGGCGGAATTTGGGTGACGCTGGAGGTTGACACTTCCTGGAAAGGGGTAGAACAAGACACCGCCCGTTTGTGGACCGCAGATAATAGTGCTGTTTGTGGCTATCCGTTTGAGGCGGATAGCAGTTATTTGATCTACGGTCGAGTATATGAAGATTCAATCGAGACGAATATCTGCGAACGAACTCGCCCGTTGAGCCAGGCAGTAGCAGATTTATTTTACCTCAATAACCTGACCGGCTTTGAGTCTCCTCAGCTTAACCTGCCGCTGGTTATTGAACTGGAACAGAATTTTCCGAATCCGTTTAATCCGTCCACCACATTTGTCTACCAAATCAATAAAGCGGCCAATATCAAAATTCGGGTCTTTAATTTGCTTGGACGGCAAGTGAGAACTTTGCTTGACGAAGCCCAGACGCCGGGGATATACTCGTCTAATTGGGATGGATTGGATGAGGACGGCGTGCAGCAACCAAGTGGCATTTACTTCTATACGGTGAGTGATCAGGTAATCACTGAAGCTCGTCGAATGATTCTTGCTCGCTAAGGATTACTTCTTGCGCCGCCACTGATTAGCGCGGACATTTTCCTCTGCGAGCCTGGCAGTTTCCTCGACACGTTTGGCTCTTGTTTCCGCTCTCTTCGCAGTCGAGATCCACTCGAGAATGCCGCGCTTTGCTGAGCGCGGAAAAGCCTCAAAATTTGCTCCCGCCGATTCATATTTCTCAAATTCAGCTGCTAAATCATCCGGAATTTCCAGATTCTCAACAGCATCCAGCGCTGTCCAGGAGCCGTCTGCTTTTGCGGTCTCGATTTTTGCCAATCCGGTCGCTGCCATCTTCCCTGCCTTCATGAGCTTCTCAATCCGTTCTTTGTTCAAGCGCGACCAGCCACTTTTTGTCTTCCGCGGTGCGAACCAAAGCATCGAGCGCTCATCATCCAACTTAGAGGGCTTACTGTCCACCCAGCCAAAGCATAATGCCTCTTCTACCGCTGCATCATAATCAACCCGAGGCTTGCCGGTGGACTTCTTGTAAAATACCATCCACACACCGCTATCGCGCTGGTGATTCGCTTCCAGCCATTGTCGCCATTCTTCGCGACTCATAGGGTGAGTGCTGTTATCGGGGAGATTCATATTTCTGTCCAGCTAGTTGAGTTGCTTGTAGAATCCCCCCTCCATCTCCCCGGTCTGTACAGGGGAGATGGAGGGGGGATTGCTCCGACCCTAAATGCAAAAAGGGAAACCTACATTGTAAGCTTCCCTTTTTTCTGGCGGAGAGGGAGGGATTCGAACCCTCGATAGGGGAGTACCCTATACTCGCTTAGCAGGCGAGCGCCTTCAGCCACTCGGCCACCTCTCCATTGCCTATTTCCAAAATATATCCGGCAAAGATATAGTCTTTCCTCAGTCGAATCAAGCGATTTTTACAGCTTTTTTACCCGGCCTTATATTTGATCCCTTCGAGGATCAAACCGACGAAATGATCAATCGCTTGCTGGCGAATTTCTCGTGCGTCGGATCCAAACCATTTCTCGATATAGCTGTGAATGCCCTCAAAAGCCATAATTGTGAGCGGGATATTCAAATCCGGTCTGAAATCACCGCGATCAATACCGTTTTCAAGCAATCTATGCCAGGCAAACCAATATCGTTTGGCCATCTTTTGAGTGGTATTGGCCAGTTCGTTGCCAAAGTTGGCAATGCGCTCAAATTGAAAAATTGAATACAGGTCGCTGTACTGATGAAAGAGATTTAGATGGGCACTGATTGCGTTTGTGAACTTTATAGTTGGTGGTGTTACGGGATCTTCATTGATCTTGTTTAGCGTTGCCAATGCCGTTTCCAGTTGCCGCTCGATCAAGTGACCCAACAAAGCCTCTTTCGAGGAAAAATAATGATATATAGACCCTTTTCGCCGATTTAAAGCATCGGCAATGTCCTCCATGCGCGTGGAGTGATATCCTTTGCTGGCGAACAAATTTGAGGCGATTTCGCTAATTTGGTCAATCATTGCCTGTCTTTTGAGGGTCGTTCGCTTGCTTGTCTTCACGGCAGAAATTTTTGGCATATCAGGAATCTCGAATTTTTCCGGATGGCTACCTGCATGGCCCGGCAAAATGGCAAAACCATGACGATTCAACAGACTTCAATGTAAAAAGGAGGCATTCAATTTACAACCCTAAATCCAGCGAGAATCGTTTTCAACGGCCCCGGGAGCGGGGTTGTAGTCGAAAACCTGCTCGATAAAGCGCTTGATGATGTGTCCGGTAACGCCCCAGATAACAGTCCCTTCGAAATCGTAAAAGAACAGCGGATAGGTCTTACCCTTTACCTCCCGGTATTTCATTTCGAAATGATCATCATTCAGGAATAGCGAAAAGGGAACCTCCAGCAAGCGAGCGACCTCTTCCGGATTCGGCTGGCTGGGATAAGGATAGGGAATCGTCGCTACAAACGGCGATACCATAAAGTTGCTGATGGTAGGAAAATCGTTTAGCCTGCCTATAACGTCTATCAAGTCGCCCGGAATACCGACCTCTTCATTGGTCTCTCGGATTGCGGTTGCTCTTATGTCAATGTCCTGCGATTCGTAGCCACCGCCCGGAAAGGATACCTGGCCCTTATGATGTGCAAGGGTATCTGTTCGCTGGGTCATCAAAAAGTGTGCTTCGCCGTTTTTCTCGAATACCGGCATGACGATGCCAGCCGGCCGGAAATCCTTAAAGCGAAGTTTCTGAACCTGATGGTCAGCGAGTTTTTCGCGAATGGTCTCTATTGCAAGTGTGTATTGCATGCTTACTCGTTTTCTTATTAAGCCACCCCTGGATCCCTTCCCTGGCGGGGATTTAGGGGTGGCTTAAGGATGTCGCTTTAAACGAAAAATCCCGGCTTATGCCGGGATTGTGTGCTGAAGGCGGGACTCGAACCCGCACGGGCGGTTAGCCCACTACCCCCTCAAGATAGCGTGTCTACCAGTTCCACCACTTCAGCGTCGAAAAATATTGTATTATCAGTTGCCGCTACCGGAATCAGAGGGTGTTGGCTCAACCTGGATTGTTGGCTGATCTTGAATTTCAATCGGACCAGTGGCACCGGGCAGCGCACCTTGCTCCTGATTGAGACGGTCTTGAATGATACTGCTCGGGGCATCACTTCCCGAACGCCCGACCCAACCGATGAGTAAGCAGAGCAAGCCGTAGGTCACTGCAAGCCCAATTGTCAGCTTATGCAGAAAAGAGGCCGCACCGCGAGAACTCATAACGCCACCGGCACCCATGCCGCCACCAAAGGTGCTAGCCAGGCCACCTTTACTGGACTGTAGCAAAATACCAACAACCATGGCACCACAGATTATGATGAAGAGAATAATCAACATTGTATACATGTAACAGCCTCCGCCTTCGAACAAGATTCACTATTAAAGCCTGCAAATTTATCGCGTTACATAACCGAATTCAAGTCTTTTTTATTTTGACAAAACAATTTTGCAAAAGATCTTGATTTTTATTCGGTACCTCCGTTATTTACGATGGCGTAAATATGTGATTTATATCAATAAACGTGCATTGCGCGGTGCTTTTATGCAACCCCTGATTTTCGCTTTCCCGCTAATCCAAACTTCACAAATTGTCGATATTTTGCTGAACGACGATGTGTCTGATATTCTGTGTAAAGGAATGAATTATGGCGTCTAAACCGCTTACTTCGATATTTGCTTCTACAATCGGTCGGAAGCTGGTCATGGCTATGACCGGCTTGTTCCTGATCTTCTTTTCCGTGACGCACCTGGTTGGTAACTTTACCTTGTTGCAAGGTGCGGATGCGTTTAATCGATATACACTTTTCCTGGAAAGCACCAAGCCCTTGCTGTATATCATCGAGATCGTGCTATTGGCAGCTTTTCTGATCCACGCGTATCTGGCAGTTCGCATCAATCTGAATAACAATAATGCCCGGCCCAATTCATATGCGAGCCGTGGGTCTGCCGGTGGGCCGAGCCGCAAATCGGTATCGTCAGTTTCGATGATTTATACCGGTGTCCTTTTGCTCCTTTTTCTGGCCTTCCATCTCTATTCGTTTAAGTTCGGTACCTATTACGCCACGACAATAGACGGTGAGCCGGCGCGGGACTTATATCGTTTGGTTATCGAGAAGTTTTCTGATCCGGCTTATGCATTTGGCTATTCGATTTTAATGGTGCTTCTCGGTGTGCATCTCCGTCATGGTTTCTGGAGTGCCTTTCAATCACTTGGATTGAACCATCCGAAATATGATAATATAATCTATACTGCGGGTGTGACCATTGCTGTTCTATTGGCTGTTGGTTTTGTCGGGCTTCCGCTATATGTTTTCTTTACTAACTGATAATCCCCGGAGGATATAGATATGAGCCGTAATGGCAGTTCAACAAACGGGTTCTTTCTGGATAGCAAGATTCCGGAAGGGCCGATCGAGTCCCGCTGGACTCGGCATAAGAACAATATCAAGGTGGTTAGCCCCAACAACAAGCGCAAATACCATGTGATTGTCGTTGGTACAGGGCTGGCAGGTGGCTCTGCAGCTGCCTCACTGGCGGAGTTGGGATATCAGGTAACGACGCTGTGTATACAGGATAGTCCGCGGCGGGCGCATAGCATTGCTGCCCAGGGTGGGATTAATGCCGCTAAAAACTATCAAAATGACAATGATAGCGTGTATCGGCTTTTCTACGATACCGTAAAGGGCGGTGATTTCCGCGCTCGTGAAGGCAATGTGTATCGCCTGGCGGAGCTCAGCGCAAATATTATAGACCAATGTGTTGCCCAGGGTGTGCCTTTTGCCCGCGACTATGGCGGTTTGCTCGCCAATCGCTCCTTTGGCGGCGTATTGGTATCCCGCACGTTTTACGCGCGCGGACAAACCGGGCAGCAGTTGCTGCTTGGGGCCTACGGCGCACTGATGCGCCAGGTTGACAAGGGGGCAGTGACGCTGAAGGCGCGCCGGGAAATGCTTGACCTGGTAGTGGTTGACGGTAAGGCCCGCGGCATTATTGTTCGTAATCTTATTAATGGTGAGATTGAGCGCTATACAGCTGATGCGGTGGTGCTTTGCACCGGTGGCTATGGGAATGTCTACTACCTTTCCACAAACGCCAAGAATTCCAATGCGACAGCTGCCTGGAGATGCTACAAAAAAGGTGCGCTTTTCGCCAATCCTTGCTACACGCAGATCCATCCCACCTGTATTCCGGTTTCCGGCGATTATCAGTCTAAGCTGACATTGATGAGTGAAAGTCTGCGCAATGACGGCCGGGTGTGGGTACCGAAAGAGAAAAGCGACAAACGCAAGCCGGCCGATATTCCCGAAGATCAGCGCGATTACTACCTCGAGCGCCGCTATCCGTCTTTTGGAAACCTGGTGCCCAGAGATGTTGCTTCGCGGAACGCCAAATATGCCTGTGATGATGGACGGGGCGTCGGCGAAACCGGGCTGGCGGTATATCTTGATTTTGAAGATGCCATTAATCGCCAGGGCGAAAATGTTATTCGCGATAAATACGGCAACTTGTTTGAGATGTATGAGCGCATTACCGGGGAAAATCCCTATAAGACACCGATGCGCATTTATCCGGCGGTTCATTATACCATGGGCGGCCTCTGGGTAGATTATAACTTGATGAGTAACGTGCCGGGCTTGTTTGTTCTTGGTGAGGCAAATTTCTCCGATCACGGCGCAAACCGCCTCGGAGCCAGCGCGCTGATGCAGGGACTGGCAGACGGTTATTTTGTGATTCCCTACACGATTGGCAACTATCTTGGTAATGTGGATCTACCTAAGGTGGAAGCCGGCGATGATGCGTTTGCGGACTCTGAAAAGGCCATCAAGGATCAGGTTAGCCACTTTCTGTCTATCGATGGAAAAAAGTCTGTGACTGAATACCATCGGGAATTGGGTCTGATCATGTGGGATAAGGTTGGTATGTCTCGCACTGAAGAAGGCCTGCAAGAAGCGATTCAGCAGATTTCCGATCTCAAAGAGGACTTCTGGAAGAATGTGAAAGTACCGGGCCATGAAAAGAACCTCAATAAGAACCTGGAGTTTGCCGGACGCGTGGCGGACTTCCTGGAGCTCGGTGAATTGATGGCCCGCGATGCCCTCGAACGACAGGAGTCCTGCGGTGGACATTTCCGTGAAGAATATCAGTCGGAAGAGGGTGAAGCCGTTCGCGACGACGACAAGTTTGCTCACGTCGCCGCATGGGGGTATGAAGGCGAAGGCAAGACGCCGACGCGTCACCGGGAAGAATTGGATTTCGAATACGTCAAACTGACACAACGCAGCTATAAATAATAGTAGAAGCAGGAGAGAATATAGATGTCTGAAATGACCCTTAACTTAAAGGTTTGGCGCCAGGATGGGCCGGACAGCTCCGGCAAAATGGTGTCCTATACGCTGAAAAACGTCAGCACACACATGTCTTTTCTGGAAATGCTGGACGTTCTCAACGAGCAGCTAATAGCCGAAGGAAAAGACCCCGTTGAATTTGATAATGACTGCCGGGAAGGTATTTGTGGCATGTGTAGCCTGGTGATTGACGGTGTGGCTCATGGGCCGTGGAAGCGGACGGCGACCTGTCAACTACACATGCGGGAATATAAGGATGGTGATACGATTTCGGTCGAACCGTTCCGCGCAGAGGGATTTCCGGTATTAAAAGACCTGGTTGTTGACCGCAGCTCTTTCGATCGTATTGTTGCTGCCGGCGGGTATGTATCCATGAATACCGGTAATGCACCGGACGGCAATGCTGTGCCGATCTCCAAGGAAATGGCTGATCAGGCGATGGATTCAGCAGCCTGCATTGGCTGTGGGGCTTGTGTTGCCGCCTGTCCAAATGCTTCCGCCGCACTGTTTGTCGGCGCGAAGATCTCGCAGTATACCTTCCTCCCGCAGGGGGATCCGGAGCGTGGTCGTCGCGCAGTGCGAATGGTTGAACAAATGGATGAAGAAGGCTTTGGTAACTGCTCCAACCATGGCGAATGTGAAGCAGTATGCCCGAAGGGCATCTCGATCATGAACATTGGTCGCATGCGGCGTGAATATGTGAAAGGTATGATCAGCTAACGACATAGATTCTAATTAGCGAAAAGAGCCACTCATAAGTGGCTCTTTTTGTTTTGTTGCAAAACCACCTAACAGGGGGTGCTACATGGCAAAGCACATCAAGTTCTCTACTCAGGTTAATCAGAATTTTACTAAAGCTGCACGCTATACCCGGCATTCTTCTGGTTTGCTCAAACAAATCAAAATTTGCAACAGTGTGTATGAAATGACCTTCCCGCTGAAGAAGGACGATGGCTCTATCGAGGCGATTAAGGCCTGGCGAGCGGAGCATAGCCACCACAAGCTGCCGGTAAAAGGCGGTATTCGCTATGCGGCAAATGTAAATCAGGATGAAGTGATTGCCCTGTCTGCCCTTATGACCTATAAATGCGCAATTGTAGACGTCCCTTTTGGCGGCGCCAAGGGCGGCATCAAGATTGCCAAATGGAAATACTCTGATGCAGAGCTGGAGCGTATTACCCGCCGCTACACTTATGAACTAATCAAAAAGAATTGTATTGGGCCTGGTATTGATGTGCCCGCACCCGATTACGGCACCGGTCCCCGCGAAATGGCCTGGATGGCCGATACCTACGGGGCGATGGGTGAAGCGAAGCTGGAAGCGCTGGGGTGTGTGACCGGGAAGCCGGTAGGACAAGGCGGTGTACGCGGACGAACGGAAGCTACCGGCCGCGGCACCTTCTTTGGTATCCGCGAAGCCTGCGAATTTGAAGAAGATATGAAGAAGCTGGGACTAACCAAGGGGCTGGACGGAAAGACGGTCGTTGTCCAGGGGCTCGGAAATGTCGGCTATTATGCGGCCAAATTCTTACATGAGGCTGGTGCAGTGATCGTCGGTTTGGCAGAATATGAAGGGGCCATTTACAATCCCAAGGGCCTCGACATAGAAGCCGTTGTCAAACATCGTAAGGACACCAGTTCGATTCTAAATTTCCCCGGTGCGCAGAATTTAGATGATACCTCCCTGGCGTTGGAACTGGAATGCGATATCCTGGTGCCGGCAGCCCTGGAAAATCAGATTACTATGGACAACGTGGGACGCATTAAGGCCAAAATCATTGGCGAGGCGGCAAACGGACCGGTGACTGCTGATGCCAGCGAGGTGTTGCTGAGCGGCGGCAAGATGATTCTGCCGGACATGTACCTGAATGCCGGTGGTGTTACCGTTTCCTATTTTGAATGGCTGAAGAATCTCTCGCATATTCGTTTTGGTCGCCTGAGCAAGCGCTTCGAAGAGAACGTGAATACCAAATTGCTCCGTTCCATCGAAGATATGACCGGCAAAAAGATGCCTGAAGAAGTTTTTCGGGAGGTGGTTCTCGGTGCCAGCGAAGAAGATTTGGTTAATTCCGGTCTGGAAGAAACCATGATCAATGCGTATCACGAAATCCGTGATATCAAGATGCGCATCAATGATGATGTTTCCCTGCGCACCGCGGCGTTTGTTAATGCCATTGACAAAGTTGCCGTTACCTACTTACAAATGGGGATCTTTCCTTAAGGGCCGAAGGCTCGTCAGTGGCTTCGCCACGTCAGCTCACTTCGTCCGCGTCAGGCGCTTCGCGCCGCTAAAAGCACATCCCCCTGCATCCCCCTTCGAGGGGGGAAACAGGGGGATGTGGTAGTTAGTTAAACGCCACGCGGCAGAGCCGCGTAACGAGCAAAGGTTGTGATATAAGTCTTTTTCACGGCGAGCTTGCGAGCCTGACGCGGCTCTGCCGCTGACGAGCTTTTGGCTCTGACGGCCAGGGATGGCTAATCCTGTCTTCAAATGCCAATTTTCTGGCGCCTCCGGCTATGTTTTTCTACACGGCCAGCTACTAAGTTTATAATAAATCATGAACTTAAAGGTCTGTCGAATTGGAGGCAAACATGTCGAATTATGATCACAAAAAACAAAATATCGGCACTCTGCCGGTCCTACCGGTGAATGATGTCGCGCAAACTCTTGAATTCTATCGGGATATGCTTGGATTTAATGAATTGTTTCGACAATCAGGAGATAATGGTGTTGTGGTTAACGGTCAGGTTCAACTGGAAGGTTGTAATTTGATGTTTAATCTTAATCCTTCCGATGGAGATAAGGAAGGCGGCGGTGTCTACTTTTGGGTTCGCATCGAAGGTATGGATATTGATTCGTACTATGAGGATTTGACCGGAAAGAATGTGCAGGTTGTCGAGAAAATCAAGGATCAATTCTGGGGCGATCGCTCGTTCACAGTGCGCGATTGCAACGGCTATATTCTAGCATTTAATAAGTCGATCTAGGCGGCTTGCTTCAGAACTGTTGCTATTTGCTCCACTGTCCGGGCGTTTTTCCGTACCAGCGTTTAAATGCCCGGACAAACGAGGCGGTATCGGCATAGCCAGTTAAGAAGCCAATTTCGTCAATCGTTCTACTTGTATCTTCCAGATACTTCAGACATAATTTCTGGCGGACGGTATCCACCAGGTCACGATATGATGCGCCGCTTTCCTGCTTGATCTTCCTTTGCAATGATCGAGGACTGATATTCAGTGACTGTGCTACTGTCTCGAGCGTTGGTGGTTGCGGTTCCATCATCTCCAGAATTAGCTGCTTGGTTCGTGAGGCGAAATTTGGAGTGGCTGAGTAAGATTCCTTGACTTCATTGGCATATTTCTCCAAAACAGCCAGCAATCCCTGATCTCTCGTAGTGAGTTTAACCTTACCAATATCCTTCGGAAACCCAATTCGATTGTTAGGCTGTCCGAATTTGATGCTGCAATTAAAAGCGCGATAATACTCGCTCAGATTTGCGGGTTTCGGATACGAGAAGCGTAAAATGGAGGGCGGATGCATAATGGCAGTCATCACCTGCACAGAGGTGAGCATCGAAACGAATGTGATATTCAGGCAATCTTTTACAACGGCGGCTGGTTCGAGCAGCCATTCTTCCCTCGGTGTAAACTCAATATAGATGCTACCTTCACTTTCGCCAATTCTCATCGACAAGGCATTGGCAATGAGTCCACTATATTTTATGCCCTGCTCCAATGCCTCATAGACTGTAGAACAGCTTTGCATAATCAGTGAAGTCGTTCGCACGGCCGTTGCACGCAGCTCGATTCCCATATGAAAACCAATATCTTGATCCCCGCTTAATTCCATTGCTTTGTGCCATATCCGGCCCATTTTTGCCGAAGGTATGCGAATGTCTTCCCTGTTGAGGTGAGATTTGGGCAAGGCCAACAGCTCGTATAAGCTTGATACGTCATGACCTTTTTCATGAGCGTATTCTATGAGGTCACAAGCAATCCTGGAGGAGAATGTTATTACTTCCATTTTGTTTTCTTTGATTTTAGTCTGTTTTCCTGGTAGGAAGCTAGGGAAAGGATCTCGGTATTTCAAGCACACAGTATGAATGGCTCACTGCGTGCGCGGCGAAGCCGCTGACGAACCGCAGGTTCTGACGGTGAGCTAGCGAGCCTTGGGCATGCTTTTTGTATTTATCAATGCAAACCTTAAGAGGAGTTTGTTGATGAAACAGTTTTTGATGTGTGTTCTTTTTTCTATCTCATTGATTATTAGTGGTTTCGCCCAGGAGGCGGATGGCGAAGCCAAAGCCCGCCATCAGGCGATGGAAGGCAAGTTTGAAAAAGTTGTGCAAAAATTTGTCGCTTTCTTTGAAAACCAGCCGCGCCTCATCTACAAGGCGAAAACCAGCAAAAGCGAATCCGGTTACCTGGCATTTGTATCACAATATACCTGTGAGAAAGTCGATTATGCTGTCAGTACTGTGCACGGCGAAAAATCTTCGTTTTCCGGTACCATGACGCTTCTGCTGAATCGCAGCGATAATCGCGCTTGCGGAGATGTACCCGGTGCAACCTTGCTCGAACCGGCATCCGGTTACAGCGACGTTGCTGCGGCATTGGATAAGGCGACTGACAAGGCCTGCTATCGCAAGGGTGGCAAAAGCGTGCGCAACAGCATCCGTCTGGACTTCGTCTATAAAAGCGGTGTTTGGGAACTGCAGGAAGTCTTTAATCTTAGCCAGAAAAAAGCTGAGCCAATTCTCTCAGCGGCCTTTGGGAAAGTGGTCGGACCGGCAGTGCCAATTGAAGAAGAGCCGGCAGTGGCTTTTAATCAGGCCTGGGAGCAGCTGACCGGTGATCGGTGATCGGTCAGCGTTGACCAGTGTTTATTTATAGTTGATACATCGAAGTAGAAATACGTGAAGACGTTGAAGCGTTAAAGCGGCGGCTATTTTCGTTGTTGCAGATAGCGAATGTAGCCGTTGACTAATTGGACTGCTGTAGCAATGAGTTTTTCGCCGTTTTGTGTTTCTTCTTCTGAAATATAGCCTTCGAGTTTAGCAGTATCGAGATCATCAACAATTTCTAATAATGATCCTCGTGAGATCCGGCAGAATTGAATGTTTTCTTGATAATGGAATCGGCCATGTCCTTCCGCTATGTTGCGCGTTGTAGATCTCGCTGCCCGGCGGATGTTGCTCGTCAGATCATACATTTCATCTTTGGGGAATCGGTTCGCGATATGCATGATAAAAATCCGGACGTCCCGGCATGCCTGCCAACATTTCAAATCCTTTAGCGATTCCAGCATTGCCAACTCCCCTGTAATCCTTGCCATTTTTATATAGGATGCAAAATTTTGAGAAAATTCCATAATTTGATTGTGATTGCATCCATTAGTCAATTTTTCTTTGTTTCCTCAACGCCTCAACGCCTCAACGCCTCAACGCCTCAACGCCTCAACGCCTCAACGCCTCAACGCCTCAACGCCTCAACGCC
>JANQRS010000073.1 GCA_028284445.1 Calditrichia bacterium | reverse complement strand
GATGCTGGATGCTGGATGCTGGATGCTGGATGCTGGATGCTGGATGCTGGATGCTGGATGCTGGATGCTGGATGCTGGATGCTGGATGCTGGAATTTAGCCAAAAAGATTATAGCAAGGTACTATAAATCTGAATTAGAATCTCTACTATCCGTATCTGACAAACGGTCTTTTCATTTGTCATTGAACATTTGACATTTCACTCTGTCACTGCCACTGAACCTAGTCACTCCCCCGCTTCCTGCAGTTTCCCCGCCACGCTATTGCGATAGAGCTGCAGGCGTTTTTGCGCCTCCTTCAACAACGCCAGATAGTTTTCCGGCGTGATGTTAATGTCGGCGCCTTCTACATCGACATCCAATAACGAACTATTGCCAAAACTATCCAACTGCCGCAGCAATGCATGCAGGGCCTGGTATTTTTCGACCGAGTTCGCTGACAGAGAAGCGGAAATAGACACATCACTACCGGTTTCCCTGCCGGTTCCGAAGTTATCAATCAACTCCTCCGATTGCGCTTGAATATCGGTACTTGCAGAAAAAAGCGGACTTAATATTTGTCCATCAATTTCTTCCATAAAATCGCGCGCGTTTTCGGCAAGTTGAACCGACGCCTCAAGCTCCGAATGCTGATCGTTAATGATGGTCAGTTGCGCATCGATATCTTGCAAGGCTGATTGTAAGTATCCACGGTAAAAGAGCGCCGCGAGGGAATCATCCTCGGCCCCGGTTTGCAAGGCTTTGATTTTACCCGGATCAATTTTCAAAAGGCTAACTGCCGGCGATACCTGTAGATATTTCTCAGTATTCAGCTGAAGCTGCTTTTTTAATTGCGCACGCTGTTCATCCGAATCTGCTGATCGCAATGCCGCCTCAAGAGAATCGATGCGCACAGAATACTGTTCTACCAGTGACAATTGTACGGCCGTTAGCGCCTCACGATCCGCTGCCAGCTCCGCCTTAAGCAGGCTGATTTCGCGCGTCAACGCAATACCATCGGACATCTGCGCGGCAATATCGCCTGACTCAGCTGAGGAGCGGTTCTTCATGGCATCTATTTCAGCGGCACGGCTTTCGAGCTGCCTCTGCAATGTCTGCAACTTACTCTCGTTTTCCGAAACCTGCACAAGCAGTGCCTGATGCTCAGCTTCCAAATTTTCCAATTGCTGACCTGCAAGTGGCAACAAAGCCAGGAGCAGCAATACGATTAATGTTTTCATAGTCCCCTGTAGAAATAAATCTTCAAAGAATAATTTTCAAATCCCAACATCACAAATTCCGGCAACATCCCCCCGTGTCCCCCTTCGAAGGGGATACAGGGCGATGTTTGCTCAAAGCAAATCATACTTCTCCAGCTTGTAATACAAAGTGCTGGTCCGTACCCCCAGCAGCTTCGCAGCCCGGTTCTTCACACCATCGGACTTCTTCAAGGCATGGACGATCAGATTTCGTTCAAATGCGTTTACCGCTTCTTCCAGCGGTAAGTTTTCCAGCCAGGGATTCATCACCGTTGGATTGTCCGAAAGTTGACCGGCAATTAGTCCGGCATCAATCTCATCGGTCGGGGATATCACCCGCAGCCGCTCAACCAAATTTTCCAGTTCGCGAATATTCCCCGGCCAGGAATACTGCATTAAGAGCTCTATACCGGCCGGAGCAATGGTCTTCACAGCATCGCCCCGTTTATTCCGCGCCAGGAAATGGCGTACCAATGCCGGAATATCCTCTTTGCGCTCCCGCAGGGAAGGAATTTTCAACGGGATAACGCTGAGCCGGTAATATAAATCCTCGCGAAATTCACCTTCACCGATACGTCTGGCCAAATCTCGATGCGTGGCGCAGATGATGCGCACATCCACCGAAATCGTCTCTTCTCCCCCAACCCGCTCGAACTCTTGCTCCTGCAATACGCGGAGCAGTTTCACCTGCATAGCTGGCGAGATATCACCAATTTCATCCAGGAACAATGTGCCGCCGTCGGCCAGCTCAAAACGCCCCTTCTTTTGACGATGTGCACCGGTAAAGGCGCCCTTCTCATGTCCAAACAATTCACTTTCGAGCAAGGAGTCTTGCAAGGCGCCACAATTCAGTTTAACAAAAGGCTTGCCGGCACGCATACTTTGCTGATGAATAGCACGTGCAGCTAGTTCCTTTCCGGTACCACTCTCCCCTTCTATCAAAATGGTGCTGTCTTCTTTGGCGACGGTTTGGATCAGTTTGAATAGCTGTTTCATCGGCGTTGAAATACCGATCATTTCTTCAAAAAGCTCTTCTTCCAGTAGTGACTTTTCTTCCATCAAACGAGCGATTTCCCGGGCCTGGTCGATGCGTTGATAAACACGCTCAACTCGTACGCGTAGCTCTTCGGTTGAAAACGGCTTGGTTAGAAAATCTGCCGCACCATCCTTCATCGCATCAACTGCGGAATCAATGGTACCAAAGGCAGAAACGATAACGACCTCGGTTTGCGGCGCTGCTTCCTTGATGCGAGCCAGCAACTGCATACCGTCCATGCCATCCATTTTCAGATCGGTAATAACCAAGGGAACGGACATGCGTTGAAAAGCCTCAAAAGCCTTTGCCGGATCACCGAAAGCGTCAACCCGATATCCGTCGCGTTTGAGCGTCTCCTCCATGCCCAGGCGCATGCTATCATTGTCTTCAACTATCATTATATGACGGCTCATATATTCCTCATTAACCCTTCACTAGTTTCGAGTCGGAATCGACAATACGAACTTGCCACCAGGAGAATAATCCCGCTCAACAGCGATTTCCGCATCATTCTCATTACAGAGTTTTTTGCAAATTGCCAGTCCCAGCCCACTGCCTTCTGCCCGAGTCGTATAAAAGGGCTCGAAAATCGTATCAATATGCTCATCCGCAATTCCAGGCCCGTTGTCTGATATCATGACCAGAGTTTTGTCAGGTTGCTGCGCCGTTTCTACCGAGATCTTTCCGCCGGTATCTACTGCTTCCAGACTGTTAGAGAGTAAATTCATTAACACTTGCTTAAAATGACTGCGATCGAACCACACCGGATCCTGGGCATCTTCAAAAGACAGCGTAGCCGCTTTGTCTTGCAGCTTTGGTTCCAGCAGAATTGCCAGCTCGCGTATATCTTCAGCAGGTATCAGCTTCTCCGGCCTGGCAATCATTGGCTTACTATAATTGAGATAGGCACGAATCAGTTCTTTTAATCCGGAAATTTCGTTCAGCACTTTGTCGATATACGATGTGCTTTGTCCCTCGCGAATCAGGTCCTCCCTGACAAGGCCGCTGAGCAATTCCATACCCCCTAGCGGGTTACGGATTTCGTGGGCAACCTGTGCGAGAATACGCTCCTTTTCCCGATGGTGCTCGCTCAAATCCTGCCGCATGCGATCCATAGCGGTTGCCAGCGTAGCCAACTCACCGCTCAATCCTTCAGGCAAGGCAGCCTTGAAATCCCGCTGACCAAGTGCCCCGCTAAAACGAACAAGGCGATCAATCGGTTTGGCAATCGTTGCCGCCAGGAACCATCCGGCCAACCCGGTAAGCAGCATCCCAATCATGCCGATCAGTAGAAAGGTCTGTCCAAGTTCTTCGACCCGCTGGAACTCACGAGCATGCTCCTGAATCCCTAACCAATAATCGGCATCAATGCGATAAAAGCCCCAAAGATACCACTCGCCGCGAGCATCGCGAAAGGGCAGAGATGTTGTTGCCTGCCCGGGGGCCAGCCGGGTAATCTCTGTGCGATTCAACAGCAAGCGGTCATCATTCTCTGCAACCGGCTGCTCAGCATTGGTCTGCAAAAGGGTTTCCAGCTCGCGATTAAAAAGAAATGCATTGGAAAGCCCCAATTGGGCACTGCTTTCCTGCAACTGCTTCCGATAATAATCTGCAGCCTGAGAAGAACCGCCATTGCTTCCTAAAAAATCCAGATACTGCGGGCTCAAGGTGCTGCCCATCAAGCGAGACAGTCGATTGTTTTGTTCAGCAATTTGATCCAGATATATGTCCTTAATGGACACATAACCGATACCGGCCATTGCCGCAACGATAAGCAATACCAGCAAGGTAAATACCAGAATCAATTTATTGCGAATGCTCATTGTCTATTCTCATTAAACAAGAAAACCCGGATACAGCTTTTGCTGTATCCGGAGCCATCTTCTACAACCGTCTTAAACCAGACTTTTTCTACTGCACAGTTATTGTCGTTTCCAATGTATCGGAGCGACCAACAAAAGTAAAGTTATAGGTCCCCGGCTCACCAACGTCAATGGTCATATCCGTCTCCATATTTCCCAGCACCTGGATGCAGACCGCGGACGGATTGGTTTGGGAGTAGGTTCGTACAACAACGTTATTGCCATCTTGCTCAACATCAATATGTGAAAACTCGTGACAGGGCGTTGGCACTGTAGAACTGGTACGCAATTGCAGCGTTGGCTGCGAGTCATCCAATACCGCCAGTGAATCTACAGAGTACACCTCGCTCACCAGATTATCGTCTTCAGCAGCAACGGCGTTTTGGCAACTGTTTAAAGTCAAGACGCTTATCAACAAGACAGCTGTTAACAATACAGACCTGTAGGCGGCCATTTGTAATCCTAAAGTCAATTTATTTTTATTCGACATAATATAGTCCTCCAAACATACAACATTCAACTAATGGGCCTTCAATTATTGAGACCGAAAATACAACATCCGGTCACTACTCTCTCCACTACAAAGGCTCAAATCTCAATTGACATTCATAATCTTCAAAACCGTGGTCGAAACCATCAGGCTGAATCGGCAGGATTTTTTCCCAGTGTATTATCCAACCGTTAATCTCCGTTTCCCCCGGGGACAAGCAACCAAAATCAACCAACTTCGAAGTATCGTCAAGTTGTATCAACTCAAGCCGAATCGTGATGCACCCGGGATGAATACATCGCGCGCCAACCGGGCAACGAGTTTCATGCGGGACGTCAATGAAATGCACGGTCAAATTTGGCCCATACACGTATTTCGATTCCCCAAACTTGAGACTGACGGTATCCTGAGAACGCGCATCTACGGAATTGCGGTCACACGATACCACACACAAACATAGCGACACAATTACTAAAAACGTTGATAATCTCATCATCTGCCGTCCCCATCCCAATTTTTATACACTTAGTCAGATCCGCCGGATCTTCACATCTCCGCTAAAATCATTATCAACAATTTGAATGCCAATATTTTCAAGACCAAAAAAAAGACAACATAAACAATTATTAATAAACAACCTAAGATCAATATTTCCCTGTCAGGCCAATCCGCGCTTGATCTGTAAACATTATCAGAAATTCGATAATCTGTCAAAATATTGAGGTCAAGAGTAAATTACAATCATATTAAGGGGTGAAATTTGTGATATTTGCAGCCTTTTAGCGCTTCGAAAGCATCGTATCTTTCAGCATGCACCGAACAAAACATAACACGAGTTGGATACTTACGATGTTTCAAACTCTTCTGAGAACCACTGTCACCATCATTTTGCTCTCTATGTCCATAGCCTTTGCACAGCCCAAAAACATATTTGCCGTCAGCGATATTTACGGCATACGGCCAGACGGAACAGCGCAGGAAATCAAAAGTGGGGATTTTGGCGAATTTCGCAAAAAAAATGTGCACTGGGACGCTGCATCAAAAACCATTCGGATGTATGGCGCCCGCAATGAAGAAGTCGCTGTTCAGGTGGTGATTCCCCAGACTGCTGCGGCAGTGCGCGCAACAGCCAGTGCGTTCAACGGGAAGGGCAATATCTCAGCCGAGCGCTCTACTTTTAGCATCGTTGCCTGGGTCAATCAGCAAAAGCTCGGCTATTGCCCGGATTTGATCATTCCGCTCGACGGTTCTTATAAGGAAGTAAGCAGTTTCAGCATTCCGCTGAACATTGCCCAACTACCGGCACCCAACAATTCCGTTGGTGTATTGCTCTATGAGCTGTGGATCCCGGCCAATGCCACAGCCGGCGATTATCGTGGTGAGATAACCATTTACGATGGACAAAAAACGTTGGAAACACTAAAGGTTCAGCTGACCGTTTTTGATTTCGAACTGCCCAGACAACCGTCGCTCAGTTTTGAACTCTTGTCGTATGGCGTTCCCAGCAAATATTTCATCCGCAATGACGTGATCAACCCAAAGCCGGGTCTTGGTCATCCGGCGCGGAAGCTTTCAGCAAGAGCAAAGGCCATTGATCACCAGGTATTCAAGATGGCCCTCGACAATCGTTGTTTTGTGAATCCGCTCCCTTATTCCAGCCAGCGCGGATGGGGGAACTACGCGTTGCCGGTTAAGGGTGTCGGCAAGAATGCGCAAATCAGCAGCTATGCAGAATGGGAAGACCTCTTTGGTCCCTTATTGGACGGTAAACTCAATAAGTTCGGGGTAGCACCTGCTCATCTGCTCCTTCCGTTCAACATCAATTATCCATATCTCTCTGAAAGCGATGTGGCTCTCCATTTTGATTTTACTCCCTTCAAGACCTCTCCGCCAAGGCGAGCATCAACAGAGCCGGCTTTGGCCGAATTTGAGGCAACCTATACCACCATCGCCAAACAATACGTTCGCTGGTTCAAAGAAAAAGGCTGGACAGATACCATTTTCGAAGTGTTTTTCAATCAGAAGCCGAATCCCGATCGCAATCGCACGCCCTGGAAGCTGGACGAACCGGTTAACGGCAGGGACTACGCCGGCATCCGCTATTTGTTTGCCGTCTCTGATAAGGCTTTTGAGAGCGCAAAAGGGGCGAATATCCGCGTCCGCAATCGCCTCGATGTCGGCCACTTTAACTGCGATCGCCTGGAAACGCCAAGCGGGAATTCTACCCGCTGCTATAAGCGCAAAGGCTATAACCGGGATAATGCCGACCGCTACCTGAAACCCTCCATCCAGCACTGGGTCATTGGCACCACCCACGTGGAGGCAACAACCGGTATTCTCGATGAATATCGGAGCAGGGACGCCAAACTGCTAAACTACGGCTCATCCGGAACTACCACCGCGATAGGCGGACACTATGGATTTTTTGCCGGAGAAGGATTTCGGGCATTCAGGCTGGGCATTGACGGACGGGTTATTTTTAAGTTGGGACTGGGCAACACCAACCCCAACAAGCTCTTGCCTGGTCCATACAAAGGTGGGGCGCTCTACTCAGGCAGAGAGCTCGGATTCGATGGCGCGCTTGCCAGCCACCGTCTGAAGCTCTGGCGAAGAGGCGTCAACGACTACGATTATCTGCTAAAAGCGAGTAAAGTTCAGCGGGAAAAAACCAAAAAGATTGCCGGCAAAATGGTCAAGCCCGGTCCGGCGACCAATCCCAAGTATCGAGAGCAATCGAATAGCAAGGGGTTCTGGATAACAAATAACGTCGAGGACATGTTACGCGCAAGATTGCTGCTGGCAGAGCTAATTACAGGGAAAGCATATGGCGCTGGTAGCCTCGAGGGATTTAGCGAGTTCTACACCCCATGCGGGACAGCAGATCAAATTGTCGGCTATGATTGAGACTAAATTAGGCAACCCCATTTCTTGCTTAAGATCTTAGCGATCCAGCTTAAATTTCTCACCAAGGTAAAGCTTGCGGGCTTCTTCGTCGTTGGCAAGGAAGTCGCTGCTGCCATCCTTAAGCACCTTGCCACTGAAGAGCAGAAATGCGTGGTCAGTAATTGAGAGTGTTTCATGAACATTATGATCGGTGATGAGGATGCCGATATTGAGTTCCTTGAGTTTGCGAATGATATTCTGAATATCCTGAACGGCAATCGGATCGACACCGGCGAATGGTTCGTCAAGAAGGATAAATTTCGGATTGTTCACCAATGCACGGGCAATCTCGGTACGGCGGCGTTCGCCACCCGATAGATTATAACCGCGATTTTTGGCAATATGGGTAATCCGCAGTTCTTCCAGCAATTCTTCACAGCGGCGTTTTCTCTCTGCCTTGGGAAACTTCAAGGCCTCCATAATCGCCAGAAGGTTTTCTTCCACAGTAAGCTTGCGAAAGATTGATGCTTCCTGCGGCAAGTAGGTGATCCCACGCCGGGCGCGCTTATACATGGCCAGGCGAGTAATGTCGTCATCATTCAGGTAGATATGACCGCCATTGGGCTTAACCAGGCCGGTAATCATATAGAAAGAAGTGGTTTTCCCGGCGCCGTTCGGTCCAAGCAAGCCAACGATCTGCCCCTGGCCTACTTCGAGACTAACCTTATTCACGACCGTCCGCTTTCCGTAGACCTTGACAAGCTCATGGGCACGCAATACCGATTTTGCTTCATGGGTTTCCAATGATCATTCCGCCTTGATTTTGCCTTTATAATCGCTGGGGTAGTAAGTGCCCTGGGCCCCGCCTTGCACAGCTATGCTATCAAGCACCTGCTCCGCAAAGAAAATTCGAATTGTATCCGCGCTGGCAGCGTTGAATCCCTGATCCACGCCTTCATCATTGATGTAATATTGACTGCGGGCATTTGAAATTGCCTTTAGCTCCTTCAACTTTTGCATTTCAATATAACCAATGATTGACTGCCCGGTTAGCCGATTTACTTTTCCGGCTACCGAATCATCAACAGAAACGGCATTTGCATTACCACGCACCCAGATTTGCTTGATCTGATTTTCAACGAAAAGCAATTCCATCTGCGTGCCGGTCATTTCATTATTGGTCTGTGAGGCCTTTGGTGCTTTTTCCAGGAAAGCTCTTTCGCGATCCGGGTAATAGACCGCGGAATCGCAGGTCGCAATCATATCGCCACTGATAATCCTTACGGAATCCTCAGCCAGGGCCGCGCGAACGGAATCAACCCCATAGCTCATCATCTCAGCAAAGATATTGATCGTATCCGCATTCTCCACTTGCCAAAAATGGGTATTGCCTTCTACTTCAAAGCGCCGATATGCCGGGGTATATTTTCCCTTATCGCCGGTTATCCAGGCCTGATTTTCCTCATCATGAATGAAAACATTGCCACGTGCAAGCGCCTGGTCGGTTTTGTAATAGTATTCCAGGTAGTCGCAGCGCAAGGTTTGTCCGGGCTGGACGACAACAACATTATCCTCGCAAATCGCGAAGCTGGTTCGATTGTAATACGTCACCTTGTCTGCCTGCAGGGTACCGTTGCCACGGACCAGCTTTACTCCTCCGGTAAGCACCAGCTTGTCCTGGCGTGGATAGAAGACAAGGTGCTGACAGCGCAGATCAAGAGTGTCCTGAACGACGTGAACGTTGCCTTCGAGCACAGTTACCTGTTCGCCACCGATGGTTTGGCCACGCTGCACATCCGCATTAATCAAACGCACGCCCTGCGCATACAGACAAGCAGGAATGACAAGCAGGAAGAAAAATGTATATGGTTTCAACATTATCATTCCTTACTTATCGATCGGCACCAGGCGATTGCTACGGCCTTTGGCGCTGCGTATTTCATAATCTTTGAGGTCCGGATCGGAAATAAAGGAATCACCGTAGAGCGTATCTTGCCCCGTCAAAAAGCGAACCGGCACTTCGCTGACAATTTTTTGACGAGCATTGTCCCAATTGAGCAGTTCTGTCAGAAGTATTTCACCCTTGTTGGACACAACAATCACATTGCCGCGGGCAATCATATTACGGCTGGTGTTTTCAACTACACCCTCATTAGCTGTCAATACCGAGGTTTTAACGCCCTTGCTATCATAGAAATCCACATGAATGCTGTCTTTTAAAACGGTTTCATTGCGCTTCAGGAAATTAGCAATATAGCCGGCCCAAATTTCGGCCACGCGCATGCCATCCTTTGTTATGACAATCGTCGCTTTCCAGCTTTCCTGATCGGGATGTTCTACGCCGGAATCATCTGGTGCAGTAGCATCATTATCGTCTCCCAAATCACTACAGGCACTGACCAGTAACATGAGAGGTAATAAAAGGTAGGAGATCGTCTTCATATTCTCGAGTTTAATGCTTTATACAGTTTGTTCAAAAGTTTATCGTGATCTTTTTAGACAGGATTTACAGGATGAACAGGATAATGACTAAAACCTTTTGACACGGATTCACACAGATTTTATCTTCTTCTCTTAATCCTGTCGATCCTGTTCACCCTGTCAAAAAAATTGAGTCCCTTAAGTAATCCCGGCCCGCATGATATCGTGCAGATGGATAACGCCGACCAGTTTTTTCTCTTCATCAATTACGGGCATAGCAATAATCCGAAATTGCTCCATCTCACGATATGCCTGATAAGCCATCGCATCGTCCCGAATCATTTTCGGGCTGGCATTCATTACTTCTTCAACCGGAATACCGAAGAAGTGTTCCGTACGCTCAACAAGCCGGTTAAAGTCGCCGTTGGTCACAATACCGAGTACATGACGATCCTCGCTAACGACCACGCAAATTCCGCGCTTGGAGGCAATTTCCATAATTGCTTCCTTCATGGTGGCCTCCGCACCAACCGTCGGCACCTTATCGCCATCTTCCATGATGTCACGGACTTGCAATAGCAGACGTTTGCCCAGGGCACCGGCCGGGTGCAAGAAAGCAAAATCCTGCTCGGTAAATCCCCGCTTCTCAAGTAAGGCAATCGCCAGCGCATCACCGAGGGCAAGGCTGGCTGTCGTGCTCGTCGTTGGCGCCAAGTCGTGTGGACAAGCTTCCTTGGTCGCACCGATGTTCAGCACCACTTCACTATGTCGCGCCAAATCTGAGTTGGGCCTGGCAGTGATTGATATAATCGGAACGTCCAGCCGTTTCAATACCGGCAGTAGATCGAACAATTCCGGAGAACTGCCACTTTTCGAGAGGCAGATAATCACGTCGCCACGATTCACCACACCCAAATCACCATGCACGCCATCTGCCGCATGTAAAAAATACGAAGCTGTGCCGGTGGACGCCAGTGTTGCGGCAATTTTTCGCCCAATAGCCCCGGACTTGCCCAGACCGGTCACAATCACGCGTCCGGCGCATTTGTAAATCAATTCAACGGCTTGCAGGAAAGTGTCATCGAGATGATCAAGCAGGTTGGCAATTGCATCGGACTCCATCCGCAATACTTTGCGGGCAACGGCCAACAGGTCTTTTTGGTCTTTATCGCTCTTGGCGGTCATGGCGTTATCCCCGGGGCAGGCTGGCGAACCAGGATTCCTGAACTTCATTGAGTCGTCCCTGAGCATGCAAAACAAATTCTATTACTTCACGAATCGCCCCGCGGCCTCCGGCTTTGCGAGTTGAACAGCGAGCAGTCGCCTTCACTTCCACCATAGCATTATTAACAGCAACCGGAAATCCCACTTGCTCTAAAACTGGTATATCAGGCATGTCATCGCCAACAAAGCAATATTGCTCTCTATCCATGCCGAGGTCCTCCGAGAGCGCCTTGAAGGCGTTTAGCTTATCAAATCGGCCGAGATACAGGTTTTCGACATGTAGTTCGCGCATCCGGTGGCGGATTGCCTTGCTTTCGCGTGCAGAGATAACCGCCGTTTGTAAGCCGGCATGATGGGCAAGCTTAATCCCGAACCCATCATGGGCATCGAAAAGCTTGATCTCTTCTTCGCGGGTATCATAGACGATGCGACCGTTGGTGAAGACGCCGTCAATATCAAAGGTGATTACGCGTACCTGTGCGGCACGCCGGAAGAGTTCCTGGCTAAGAGAGGGATCGCAGATCATAGGTCCGCGACCTGTTGATAGATGTTAACGAGTTGTCGAACAGCATCAGGAAAAAGATCAAGTGCCAGCTGTGAAGCTGCATCGCTGAAAGCTTCCGGAGGATTGGGGTGAACTTCCATAAAGATAGTGCTAACGGCTCCGGTAGCAAGTGCCGCTCGCGCCAGCGGCAAAATGAACTCCGGTTGGCCGCCGCTTGCCGTTCCCTTACCACTGGGAATCTGTACACTATGTGTTGCGTCGTAGACCACCGGATAGCCGCTGCCAGCCATAATCACCAATCCACGCATATCTACCACCAAATTCCGGTAGCCAAAGGAAGCGCCCCGTTCCGTCAATAAAATGTTCTCATTGCCGGTACTAGCCACTTTCTCGGCAGCCCTGCTCATATCCTCCGGAGCCATAAACTGCCCTTTCTTGATGTTCACAACTTTACCGGAGCGACCAGCAGCGAGGAGCAGGTCCGTTTGTCGCGAGAGGAAGGCCGGAATCTGTAAGACGTCAACAATCCCGGCGACCAGCGGCACTTCCAGTTCAGTGTGAATGTCAGTCAATACCGGCACATCAAAGGTCTGCCCAACTTTTTCAAGAATTCCGAGGGCTTCATCGGTTGGCAAACCACTAAACCCGGAAATAGACGTGCGATTTGCCTTTTTGTACGATGATTTGAAGATGAATTGAACCGGTAAATCCCGAACCGTTTTCAGGATCGATTCACAGGTTTCCAAAATCATTTTCTCATTTTCAACCACACAGGGTCCGGCAATGAGCGTCAGTGGCTTACCTTTCCCAATCTGGAAATCGCGACATTGAACAGTAGACATTCTAAACTCCGATCAACCTTGATGCGTAAGCGCAGCTTCAACAAAATGGACAAAAATCGGATGCGGGCGAACGATGCGGCTCTTCAGTTCAGGGTGAAACTGGCATCCAACAAAGAAAGGATGATCCTTCAATTCAATGATCTCGACAAGATTGCCATCCGGAGACAGACCGCTGAGAATCATGCCGTTTTCTTCCAGCACGTTGCGATAGTCATTGTTCACCTCGTAGCGATGGCGGTGACGCTCAATGATGATCTCAGATCCATACATTTTGCGCGCCAGCGTATCGGGCGTCGTGACACATGGATAGGTGCCCAGGCGCATGGTGCCGCCCTTCTGTTTGATACTGCGCTGCGACTCCATTATGTGAATTACCGGATCAGCTGCATCTTTATCAAATTCAGCGCTATTTGCATTTTCGATGCCACAAACATTGCGGGCAAATTCAATGACCGCGCATTGCAAGCCGAGGCAAATACCGAAGAAGGGAATATTGTTTTCGCGGGCGTGGCGCACTGCAATCAGCTTGCCTTCAATACCGCGAAAATCGAACCCATATGGCACGAGAATGCCATGTACATCCTCAAAGAATGATCCCGGATTATCGGAGTGTTCAACGTCCTCTGAATTGACCCACTTGATGTCAACAGCGCTATTGTTTGCCACACCAGCGTGAACAAGTGATTCAATGATGCTCTTATAAGCATCCTTCAGGCGAGTATATTTACCGCAAATGGCAATGGACACCCGCTTCTCCGGATCTTTAATCTTTTTAACAACTGATTCCAGCGGGGCGAGCTTGGCCGGTGCCCCCTTGAGATTCAGGCGCTTAATAATTTGCTCATCGAGTTTTTGTTCTGCGAGTTGCAGCGGCACTTCGTAAATCGTCTGCGCATCTGTGGCCTCGATAACCGCATCGGGATCAACACTACAAAAAAGGGCAATCTTCTTGCGGGTTGCTTCATCAATATGGTGTTCGGAACGGCAGAAAAGGAAGTCCGGTTGAATCCCAATTTCACGCAGCCGCATCACGCTATGCTGAGTCGGCTTGGTCTTGATTTCTCCGGCAGAGCGAATATAGGGCAGTAGGGTCAGATGCATCGTCAGGCAATCCTGGCGGTGCTCAATGCAATATTGCCGAATGGCTTCCAGGAAGGGCAGACTCTCAATATCCCCAACAGTACCACCAACTTCAACAATCACGATATCTGCATTGGACTGACGCGCGAGCATGTCGATGCGCAATTTGATCTCGTCAGTGATGTGAGGAATAACTTGAACTGTTGCCCCGAGATAGTCGCCACGCCGCTCTTTGGAAATGACATCAAAGTAGATCTGTCCGGTAGTGACATTGTTCATCTGGGACATATTTTCATCAATAAACCGCTCGTAATGGCCAAGATCCAGATCCGTTTCAGCGCCGTCTTCAGTGACGTATACTTCCCCATGCTGATAGGGGCTCATGGTTCCCGGATCGACGTTAATATAGGGGTCACACTTCATTATGGTGACACTCAGGCCACGCGATTTCAGTAGTAAGCCCAAGGATGCACAGGCAATCCCTTTACCCAGTGACGAGACAACGCCACCTGTAACAAACAAAAATTTTGGATTCGCAGAAGCGCTCACTCAACCAGTCCTTTCATTTTAATCATATCCTCCACTACTTTTACATCTTCCGGGGTATCTACGCCGGGTGACACTTCGTCCGTTCTCGCAACCCGAATGCTGAAGCCGCGCTCCAAAATTCTCAACTGCTCAAGAAGTTCGATCGATTCCAACTCGCCTGGCGGCCACTGCAGATAATCCAGCAGAAATTGCCGGCGAAAGACATATACCCCTAGGTGCCGCAATAGTCTTGGGCTCGGGCGAAACGCCTCATTCCGAGGATGCGGAATTCCAGCCCGGGAAAAAAACAGTGCTGTATCATTAGAATCCGTCACCACCTTCACTATAGACGGATTTTGCCAATCTTCTTCTCGCTCAATCGGACATCCCAATGTAGAGACCTGACAGGCCGGGTCCTTTTCCAGCAAATCGATTGCTTCCGCTACCGCGGCGGCCGAAATAAGTGGTTCGTCCCCCTGGAGATTCACCACGATATCAGAGGTTAAATCTTTGGCGACGAAGCCGACCCTTTCACTACCGGTTTTCAGTGTATCGGGCGTCATTTGCACATTGCCACCGAATCCGCAAACGGCATCATATATTCTCTTATCGTCCGTAGCAACAATAACTTGTCCGGCATTTGGAATCTGGGCAGCTCTTTCATACACCCATTGAATCATTGGTTTTCCGACTAGAGACAGGAGGGGCTTTCCCGGCAAGCGGGTTGAGGCGTAACGGGCAGGGATGACGATAGTTGCCCTTTGGCTCATTTAATCACCTTAGGCACTTTGAAGAAACCCTTCTGTTTGGCGGGGGCGTTGGCTAGCGCCGTTTCGACAGGCAGCGACGTTTTCACCTCATCATCGCGCATCACGTTGCTGAGCGATGCCGGATGACTCATCGGTTCGACACCATCAGTATCCAACTGCTCAAGCTTTTCCATATATTCGAGAATGGAGCTAAGTTCTGCCGCGAGAGTTTCCTTCTCCGCTTCGCTGAAGCGTAGTTTGGCAAGACTGGCAATGTGCTCCACTTCCCTGATACTGATAGACACGGTAGTATCCTCACTCATTTAAATCAAAAACCACGGGAAAATAAAGAATATGCGAGGAAAAAACAACTGCAATAATTTTGAAAAGGGATAAACGCAGAATCCCTCCTACATGTCACCCGATGATGCCATATAGGAGGGATTTTTTCGATCCGCACCGTTTTCAAATTGTGTTAGTGCAGAATATCGTTCAGGAAGAAATCACGCGGGTTAAGCGCTTTCCCCTTGAAGCGAACTTCATAATGCAGGTGGTTACTGGTTGAAAGACCAGTGCTACCAACTTCACCAATTTTGTCGCCGCGCTTCACGGTTTGTCCCTTGCGGACGTAAATTTTCTTCAAGTGTCCGTATGCCGTTTCGAATCCGTATTTGTGATTGATCTGAACAAACTTGCCATATCCCTGATTTGTCCCGGCTGAAACCACCTTACCGTCAGCAGGCGCAATAATCGGTGTTCCGCTATTTGCAGCAAGATCAATACCTTTGTGGAACTGGCGTTTTTTCAAGATCGGATGGAAGCGATTACCGAAAGAACTGGAAATGTAGGCACTTGGAACAGGCTTTAGAACCGGCAAATACTTCAAGGAATCTTGCCGCAGCTCAACGGTCTTTAACAAGGTTTGATAGCTGGTTTTTTCAAGGCGAATTTCCCTTTCAAGCTGCTCTAGGAAATTCCAGCTATTTATCAGCTCATTGCCAAAAGACAGCTCGCGGACCTTGTTGATTTCCGCTGCGCTTGGTGTGGCGCCCCCGATACCTACCTGGCGAACATCCGCTGTAATCGGCGGCAGATCCAACATTGCACGAATCTGATCGTCTTTTTTCTCAATCCAATCGATATCGGAATTGATATAAGTAATTTTTTGGCTGATTTTCTTAAGTTCGGTTTGCAGTACTTCGTTTTCGCGGGTCAATTTGGAAATACGTGAATTTTGGCTGAAGTCAACGAGGAAATCTACCGAGTACTTCAGTGAAAAGATAACAAGTGCTATTAGGCAAACAATTCCTGCTACGATCTTCTTGATCGATAGCTTGACCTCTTTCATCTTTGAGGTCTTAGGATTCACATAAATGAATAGCGGCTTGTTTTGCATTATGTTCCCCTGTTCGTGCGCCTGCTTTGTGCGTTACGTCACTTTTAGTAATAATAAACAAAATTCAGATTCTTGTCAATACCTGCCTCGATACCCAAAAAACCTAATATTTACAAGACTTTAAGGCAAATTGGACATCTGTTAACTGAGAGATAGTGTATGACCGAAACGAAACTAAGTAGACCAAATGCGGGACGTCAAAGGAGAGTTTAAGGAGGTCCTTTGCAGGTTAAAACAATCGTATGACAACTTCCCTGTGTCGTCTAATTCATTATACTAATAAAGGTAACGTCCATATTGATAGAAAATACGATTTAAGCTCTCGCATTTTTAATAAACGACTTTTTTCACATAAGGTCTATTAACCAGCTCCGTTTTAAAGATTGTGAATTTATTCCATTGTTATTGTAAATGCAAGAAAAAAAACAGGCAAATTTTGGTTAACTACATTTATTCGCAACTACTTAGATTCAAAAATCTCTTCCCAATTCAGGCTCAGACAGCATGCATAGACGCTCAAATATCGCTCTTTAGGCGGTAATGTAGTTCCGTTGTCATACCTACAGACAAGAAACGATTACGGAATTACCAAATTATTTTGGGATGGGCGTCTGCTATAGGATTGGCCTATTGAAAGAGTGCTTTTATACTGCCCCAGGTACGGGCAAAGCTACTAATCTTGGGAATAACGGAGATTGATTCGCTGAGTTCAGAGGATCCATCGGCATCAAGTACCTTAAGCCGGTAGTAATAGATGGTATTAATTTCCCCGAGGCTGGTATCTGTAAATTCATAAGCACTGTCACTGCCTTTGGGAGCCAGATCCCCGACCTTGATAAAGTCGCGGTCGTTAATACTTCGTTCAACAACAAAGCGCTGTACATCTACTTCCTGGGCTGTTTTCCAATTAAGTACGATTTTCCCGCCCATCGGCTCGGCCGAGAATTCCATAATAACCGCACCTGCATACACACTCGTTAGCAAAAACAGTAGGGCAACGCTTGTCGTCAGAAGTTTTCTCATATCCTCTTTCACAGCAATAATGAACAAGATAGCTGCTGGCAGTGAAAAAATCAAGCATGTATTTGTATATATGTACTTTAGCTCAGAAATCGAACCCCATTGAAAAGTCGACTCGCGAGCGCCCGTTAGACACTCTTGACCAGGTTAATATGACCGGTCCGATCAAGGTGTTCAAAGCAAAGGAACCGGAGAGGGCATGAAGAAAATCCGATCCCTGTATTTTATCATCCGGCCGCAGCCAGGCAGCACCAACGTTATACCGCGTTAATAGAAAGGTCTCGAATGGCAGTCTCAGATTAACGCGGGCTCGCAGCTCCACACCGGTATTTAATATCTGTCGGCCAAAGCGCTCACGCTCATGAAGCCCGGGGAAATTTTGATCGCCTCCAAAGAAAAAATATTCCGTGAACGGCAAGGTCAAATCTGCACTGCCGGCATAGATAAAGGGATGATAGTTTAGCCAGGGAAAGAGTGGATAATACCCCTCCAATCCCAGGAATAACTTGGTAAAGCGCACCGAGCTTCCCGGCTGTCCCTGATTGCCCACCTCCCAGTACCAGCGATTATAAATGCCCCGATCCGGGAAAGGGAGTTTATCGCGCTTATCAACAACCGAGCGCAACACAAAGGAGCGCAGACGAATATCTTCCTGGAAGGGAAATAGTGAATCGCCGGACATCAAGTTGATGCTTTCCATCTTGATCTCTGCAGAAATCAGCCCGAGGCGATCAATTTGCTGGCCCAGTTGAAAGATCCCTCCGCGACGAATGGTCTGGTAATCCGCCAGGCGCTCGAAATTCTCCGAATAGCGATCTTGTCGTTCCTCATAATAGACTGAGGCTCGCGAGGTCAAAAATGTGTTCAGGAGGCGAATTGTATAAAGAGATGCTTCCGCCCGTCGGCCAAAATCACCGGCGCCCCCGAATACACTGGCCTTTACCCCGGTACCCAGCCAGTTGTCCTCCAGGTACTCCACGAAGCCGGCGCTTTGACGCTCCAGCGAAAATCGGGCACCCAGACGCGCCACCGAATAGCGCCGCTCTTTGACCTTGATGTTGAGAATGTTCTGTTGCCCGTTGCGCTCCAGGTTCAACAGCACGCGATCAAACAAGGCAGTACTGTAGATATTCTGAATGCCGCGGATTGCTTTTTCTGATTGAAACAGGCTGTCGGCCTTTAGCGGAAATTCGCGCAATACCACAAAATCGCGGGTCCGATCATTACCGCTGACCCGCACTTCGTGGACATAGCCTTCATCGATCGTCACAATGAGTGTGCTGTCTCGGGAGGTATAGCTTATGTGCTCGATCTCAGCGAGGGCATATCCCTGGCCAATCAGGGCGCTCTTCAGGCCTTTCACCTTGCCAAACGCCTTGAGCATGTTCAGGGGCTTCCCGGCAAGCGATTGACGAATGGGCGTCAACAGAGAATCTGCAGCAATGCCGGTATGGCGGAACGTCACCGATTTTACATAAGGTTGTTCAATCAGGTGAAACGTTAGCATCAATGCGTCCTTGTCACCACTGATATGTGCCTGCTCATCTTCGAATAAACCTGTGGCATGAATTTCACGCAGTATCTCCTGGATCAGGGCCGGGTAAATGTCGCGCCCCTGCAGTGACTTCTGAAGGCTTGTCAAGAGCACATTGTCCCTGATATCGACCCCACGGATACGGACTTCCCGGCAGCGTCCGAGCAAGCGCCCCGGAGACTGTGTTTGGGCAGATAATCTGCGAAGATCCTGGTTGAGTGAATCAATCAGCTGGATTGTGCGTTTGTATCCCTGTTCGATCAACATATCAAAATCGTTAAACTGCGCCCCTTTATGCCCATTCAGCACCGGTTTGATGACCATGTCCGCCTTTGCGAGGCTCTCACGGGTTTTTCCGGCCATCATAATAGTGGTCACCTGATCGGCAATCTCAATCGGATTAATGACCTCCTGCTTTTTACGCAACGGTGACGTGGCATCTGCGGCAATCACATAATCTGCCGCCTCCTGGAAGGCAACATCCACCGGCAGGTTATCGGTAATGCCGCCGTCTACCAAAAGCGAACCTTCAATTTCAACCGGCGCAAACATGATCGGGAAGGCCATACTGGCATTGATGGCTTCCGCCAGGTCGCCACGATCCAGTACCACACGATTGCCGGATATCAGGTCCGTGGCCACGGCGCGAAAGGGTATGCGAAGATGATCAAAGCTTCCTGCGGCCTGGAAGTTGGCGCGAATCAGAAGATTGTACAAGGTCTGAAAAAGCTGCTGCCCCTGGGTGACTGAGGTTGGCAGGGTTGGCACCACACCATCCAGGCGAATCTGGATAAAATGCCGGCGTGGGATTCGTTTTTGCGAGAGCAGCTGCTCTGTGCGATAGGTACGGTCTGCAAAAAGCCCATCCCAGTTTATATCGCTAAGAAAGTCGCGAATCTCATCTGCAGAAAATCCAGCGGCATAGAAACCACCAATAATGGCCCCAATGCTGGTGCCAACGATCAAATTTACCGGAACCTGATGTTCTTCGAGGGCCTTTAGCACCCCGATATGGCTAAATCCTCTTGCCCCACCCCCACTCAGAACCACAGCAATCTTCGGCTCCTCGGGCAGTTGCCAGGAGAGATTGTAGAGAGGGATATCGGAGCGAATAGGTTTGGGAAGGCGAATCCATTCATTAATGGCCGTTGTTTGTCCGGACAGCATTCCGGACCACATCAGACCTAGAACTAGCAGAAGCGAGCATCTTGATATATTAAAGCAGGCCTTCACGTCTGTTTCCTGTGCAAGTAGCTACTTCCAACTCACTTTAACCGATGTACGGCTTTACCACACTGCCGTCTCGCTGTCGAATCTACTAATGTGAACAGCGGAGCCGTCCGCAAGTCTTCAACAAGAGGACATAGACTGACACGTCACTGTGATTCTCCGAATAATTTGGCTATCCGGATAAACCGCTGCAACATAACATTCTTTCCGGTGATTCTCAACTGTTACGGAAGAAATGACCACAGGAGATCATTTTGAAGACTGGGACTGTCGAGAGAGGATATCGTAATAGGTTTTGATATATTCCTTATATTCGGAAGAATATCCTTCCTTCAGGGCATTTAGAAGCTCTTTGCGCAATTCGTTTTCCCGCTCCACGAGTTCCTTTTTTAGCTGCGGAGGCGACTTGGCAAGTGACGGCGCTTCACGCTCCGACTGCCGCTTGCGGGAATGCTCTTTTTCTCTGACAGACTTTTGCGCATCCAGGAGACGCGACAAGATCTGTTGCTGACGCTGAACAACCTTCGGATCCAGGCGCTGCTGACGCAGGTCATCGACCACTTTCTCCATTTCGTCGCCGATTTCTCCGAGACGGCCGAGTACGTCGCCACGATTACCCATCTCCTGATTCATTTTCTCCATAGCTTCCTGAATCATTTGCTGTTGGGCGGCAAGCCGGCCAAGCTGCTCCGGCGTGGGCTTACCATTTTGACCAAGCTGCGGCATCATTCCCATCGTTTCCTGGTTCAGCTGACCTTGCTGACCGGCCATTTGCTGCAATTGCTGCATCATTTCCTGGAAACCGGAAGCTGAGCCGGCCTGTTGCATCTGACTCATGCTGCTCTGCATCGACATAATTGCACGATTAAAATCGGACATTGCCCGGCTCTGAAACTGGGAAGCGCCACGTGGGTTGCGATTGGCGAGATTCTCCAGCGAGCTTTCCATATTTTCCATCAGCGAGGTCATTATCTGACTCATCTGCGGAGAAATAAAAAAGGTCTGCTTGCTGATATCCATCAGCTGGCTCATCATATTGGTGGTATTCTCGCGCATTTGCGCCTGAGAACGCGCCAGATCGTTGAGCTGAGAGGAAGCCATATCAGACTGCCGCGAGCGCTCAAGAATCTTCTCCTGCTCGAATGAGGAGCGCAACATATCCTGCTGAACCTTCTGCATGGCCATCATCAACTGTTCTTTTTGGGCCTGGTTCATATTCTGCTGGGCCTGTTGCATCATACTTTGCATCATGTTGAGCTGCTGCTGCAGATTTTCGCCGCTTTGCTGTGCTTCCTGCATCTCATTCTGCTGCATCTGCTGACTCATCTGCTGCATCTGCTCCGGCACTTCCTGCTGCTCCATAAATTCGCGGGCTTTTTCCAGCTCTTCAGCGGTTTTCGCCATCATTTCTTCGAATTCTTTACTCGATTGATCAAGCTTTTCCTCAAAATAGTCCGCATTCTTTTCCAGCGCTTCTTCTTTATTCGCCAGCTGCTCTTTTTGAGCATCGCTCAAATCTTCTTTTTGCAGTTCTTCGTTCACACTTTGCTGCTCTTCAGCCAGTTTTTCAGCCATATTGACCAGCTCGTCCATCTGCTGTTCCATCTCAACCTGCTTGAAAAGCTCGTGGGTGCGCTCGATGCGCTTTTCGAACTCCTCGACCGACATCTGCATCTGCTCCATTGCCGACTTCAACTGCTTCATGTCGGATTCTTCAAGAGCCTTTTGCATTTTTTCCATGGCCTCAAGCATTTGCGGGGTGGCCAATTCTTCATACATTTTCTGCAGCTCCATGAACTTCTCGAGCGTCTCTTCGCTAAGCATGTCCTGCTTTTGCAGATTGCTGGTGAGCTGTTCAATGTTTTCGCGAATTTCATCCAGCTTTTCGACAGCCTGCTTCTGCTTCTCCATCTGCGCCTGAATTTCCTGCTGCCGTTCCCAGGTTAATTCTTTTTCGCGCAGCATTTCGCGATTAATCTCTTCCAGCTTTTCGCGGAGTTTTTCGGTTTCCTTGCGGAGATCGTCTGTTTCCTCAAGGCTTTCGCTAATTTCCTGATCTGAGCGCTCAAGAATCTCAATGATCGACGGCAAGCGCACGACAAAGGTCTTGCTGCGGGCAACTTTCGGCCCGGTCACCCGGTCATTATCGATGACTTCGGCATAGTATTCGATATAATCATCCGGAATAAGATAGAAGGGCGTTAGATCCCAGGCATGCTCAGACACCGCCCGCTGCGGATCAATCAGCTGATACGTTAGCGGAATGCTAAAAGCGGTAGTATCGCCATCGCCGCCGGCATGAATATGATGCCCGGCCAGCTTTAGCTGGCGAAATCCGTAGTCGTCGCGTAGACTAATCAAAAGTGGAATGGCAAGCTCATTGCCGAGCTCAAGATCCTGTCCCGGTTCGGTGATTTCCACAAAGGGCATCTCATCCTGCAAGGCAAACACGGAGTATTGCACCGGTTTATAATTACTTATGCTATCCTGATCGGCAATATGCACGCGGTAGGTGCCGTCTTCCTTGACCAGGAAACTGCCTTTACCACGATTCTCAACAACATCCATGGCCAGACTGGCATCATCATCAAATAGGAGCATGGCTTCAGCCAGTTTCTTGTTCGCTTCAATATCAACCGTAATCCGCGTGCCCTTTAGCGCCGAGACTTCACCGTCGTTGGGCGGCAACAAGCGGGCAGGCAAACGAGTATAAGCAGGCGGGGTCACTTTGACCTGCAAATGCCGCACAAAGGGGCGATCCTTCACGGCCACTTCACCAACCGTACTATTGGCCGGTCGATCGTGAAAATCTGCTAAATTGAGTTCTGCCTCAAACCAATAGCGGAAGCTGTTTTTTACATGATTCAGTTCGTAATTGAAGCGTTTCCCGGCGGTAACCGGTAATGCGATACGATCCGTAGAATTCGAATCGCTATCCAACAGCGCCGTTTCCAGTACAAGCCACAACCGATGCGGCGCAACGCCATCGTACGTCCCTGCCAGCGTGACACTTTCGTTTTTTAGTACGCTCATACTGCCGGAGGTATTTTCAAGCGATATAGGCAGGGGCTTCTCAAAAGATTTGGTCGGTTGTAGAACCTTCAGCAACGATTCCGATACGTTCGCAGGCGCAATACCCATCAAAAGAAGGAATACCCCGGCAAGCCCGAGCAACCGGACTGCCGGCCGCTTTAGAATAGCGGGCGAGATGATGCTGAAGAAATCTGTTTCACGAAAAGTCTGATAGAGCTGCTTAAGGGAGAGGCTTCGAAAAGCGTTCCCGCCATCCGGCTTGCGAGTATCATAAATCTGCAGGAAGTTGATGATCGCGTCCTGAACCTCATCATCCTGCTTGCCAATCTGCCGGGCAAGATCAAAAAGCTCGCTATCCACGGGTGCATATGCGCGGCGTAACTCGGGAATCACATAACGGATAACAACCATCGCGAGAGCGCCAAATAGAATGACCCAGAAGCTTATTCGTACCGGTACGGAAATACTGAAAGCCAGATCCATCAGGACATAAAGCAGCAATAAAGATGCGGTAAAGAGAGCAACGTACAACAAGGTGCGGGTAAGGTTGAGCAGGCTGCTTTTACGATTTACAGCGAGCAAATCCTTATATGCCTTCGAATATAGCTGTTCGATGCTTTTTTGCGTCATCACAAGTCCTGATTGCACGTTCGGGGTTATTGAAGTAATGCCCAAAGAATGATGTTTGTTCCCATTTTTAATGCAGCTTCACGAACTTCCGGCGGGTTTTCGTGAATATCTGCATTCTCACAGCCATCACTAAGGTCCGTGTTAAAGCTGTAGAAGGCCACCATACGTCCTTCATGGAAGAGTCCGTAGCCACGCGGGGGACCACCGGCGTGTTTATGGATTTTTGGTAGTCCATTAGGGAAATTATAGTTGATATGGTAGATGGGATGCGAATATGGGATTTCGACCCATTCCTGATCAGGGAAGACCTTTTCCATTTCCCGACGAAAATGTTTATCCATTCCGAAATCATCATCAGCCCAAAGGAATCCCCCTTTGATCAGGTATTCCCGAAGGCGAGTCACTTCAGTATCAGAGAACTTGATATTTCCGTGACCGGAAATGTAGGCGATTGGATAGCGAAAAAAGTCTTTGTCGAGGATGCTGAGTGTGGCTTCTTTGCTGGCTACCTGCATCGATAGCTGGCTTTTCATAAAATCGAATAGATTGACAAAGGTCGTGCGATTGCCGTACCAGTCTCCGCCCCCGTCATATTTGACGCGGACGACATTCACCGGGCTTTGAGCATGAAGACATACACTTCCAAGAAGCAAGCAAACTATAAGCAGCGATCTGCGTAGTATTCTGGTCATCTTAAACTTCTACGGTCGAGCCGGCAATTCGTTTCGTTAGCAGTCAACAATGCATCAATTTACTGCTTGCGAAAACGAGCTGCAAACTGCCGTCGGCTTTTGCGACTATTCAATCCCAGGCGATTTAGCCAGGAACGTACACCAAACCAACCCACTTTGGTATAGCCAAAGTCCGGGGAGTTCAGGCGCTTGTTGATTTTGTAGGCGCCCATGTCTGGATTGCGGGCAATAATATAGCGAATTTTATCTTCAAGCGATAATTCGGCAAGGCTCCGCTGTTGCGGCGCAGCCGGCTGCTGAGGGGCTTGCGGTTGTTCAGGTTGAATCGGTGGCCGATTTACCTGCGGCGCAGCGGGTTGCTGCGGCTCCGGCGGGCGGGTTTCGCGCGGCGGGGCAACCGGAGGCTGCTCAGGTTGCTTGAAGGGATCTGCAGGCTGAGGCTGCTGCGGGCGTCCCACACCGGCATCCGGCACTGCTTCTACAAATTGCGATTCTTCAAATTTGTGTATTGCTTCCTGTGCAGAATCATACACATCAAGAATATGATGAAATTCGAGCAATTCGAAAATTTCATAAACATCGGGAATCATTTTCACCAGTTTCAGATCACCGTTATTTTCGCGAATGGCCTTGATTTCGCTGATGAAGATCCCCCATCCAGCACTACTGATATAATCGACATTGCCCAAATCTATAATGATCTGGAAGCGCCCCTGCTTTAACAAACCGTTCAGGGCACGTTCGACTTCAGAAGAGGTTGTTGTGTCAATATATCCGCCAACCTTGATGATTGAGATTTGATTCCTACTGCCTCCAACTGCGGTAGACACTTGTATGCCTTCCATTCATTCCTCCGTCAAATTAAGGACTGCCTAATATAATACATATTAATGTTCTATTCGTCGTTAGGCTCTTCCCTGCCATTATCCACATTGACATCTTCCGTGACATCATCGTTATCGCTTACTGTAACCGTTCTGCCATTGCCGCCAGACGCGGCATTATCCGGTCGTTTTCCGCGTGAGGAAATCAATTTCTCACGGCTAATCGATTCATTGTCAGGCACCTGCGGCATGAACGGAAAGGCGCCGGCCTTGTCTTCGCTGCGGAAGCCAACCAATACCTGTCCATCGAGCGTCAGCAAAGGTGTTCCCGGAGGCTTCAAACGCTGCTTGCCGCCGCGTTTTACAAACGATTGGCGACGCTCTTTGGTATTCAACTTGGCGCGTTTCAATTCTTCATATATCAGTAAGGGCGACACTTCTGTATAACCGTACTGCTCGGTATTCAATAAGTCGCTTATTTTTTTGGGTCCAAACTCCGGGTTGTTGCGAACAATATCGTACATTTTTGTCTTCACTTCAATACTCAAATGCCGAAGACCCAGATTTGTATAGCCATGGAGCATCTCTTTTAGCAGATCGAAGCCGCCTTCCTGATAAATCCGGCGGTAACGATAAAAGGTCGTCGGTGAAATACCAGCTTCCTTACAAGCTGCTGCAATACTGATATCGCGCTCATTCTTGACAGTATCGAAGAGATCACGGAACATATTCACTTTCACATCGACAGCAGCCATGTTTTCTTTAATGGCGACAAATGTGATGTCATCATTTTGTTCATAACCACCGGTAAACCCGGCAATGTCGTCCTTCACCTTCTTGACAAATTCCGCCACTTCCAGGTGACCATACTTTCGAATAGCCGCCAGAAACCGCTCATCTCCATAGAGTTCGCGATTGGGGTTCATGGCCTCGGTGATACCATCCGTATAGAGAACCAGAATATCTTCCGGGTGCAGGCGTATTCTATCCGCCTGAATTTTATCGCCAAACAGATTGATGTCGGGCAGGGTAATTCCCACCGGGAAACCGGACGGATTCAGATAGTAGGTTTCCTTACTCTTGCCGCGAAACAGGATCATCGGATTATGCCCGGCACTTGCAAAAGAAACCATGCGTTCACGCGAATCGAGAATCACGTACATCATGGTGACGAACATCCCCTTGCGGATGTCGTCCGTAACAAATTTATTCACGCGGGTGATGATATCAGCAGGATTGTCATTGCCTCGCGTTTCCAAACGCAGCGAAGTCCGGATCATGGTCATGACCAATGAACCGGGAATCCCCTTACCGGAAACGTCCGCCACACAAATGCCGAGACTTTGATCATTCACCTCCATAAAGTCGAAGAGGTCACCGCCGACTTCCTTTGCCGACTGGTAATAGGCAGAAATATCGTAACCGATCACTTCCGGGAAGTCATCGGGCAGCAACATCTGCTGAATTTCCTGGGCAACCTGCAGCTCTTTCCGCATGCGCTGCTGTTCAATCACGCTGAGCTGGGCATCGCGGAATTTATTGGTCATTTCGTTAAATGCCTGGGCAATTTCACCCACTTCATCGCTGGCATCAATATCAATCTCATCCTGGTCGGCCTGTCCGACCCCCACATCACGCACCCATTCAGCCAGTTTGTGAAAGGGCTTGGTAATGTAGGTGACAAGTGCAGCCATGCTGGCCACTGCAATAAGAACGGCAAAGGCAAGCCACAGAACGGTATTCCATTTGGCCTCTGCAGCCAATTCATTGATGCGTTCAGCTTTGATCTGCACATAGGCACGCCCAATGGGCTGCCCATCGTCAATTTGAATCGGAGCGACAAATAAAAGAAAGTCTGTATTGTTCGAAATGATCTCGTGGATACTTACCGCACCGAGGGTTTCCATTGGCTGCGGCAAGCTCAAGCCAAGCGGCTGATGAATCCGATCAACAAATTTTGAGTACGGTGCGCAAGCTACAATCGTGTCGTTACGGGTGATGATTGCTTGTTCAATCAGCCCCTCATGACTTTCCAGCAGGGATTTGGCATTGAGATTGAGCTGGATATCCTTTTCTTCCGGCACCAGCAGTTCCCAACTGGTTGAGGCAAAGTTGTCAGCCAGCGCCCCCACATCGGTAAAGACCTCGCGTTGTGTGTCGGAGTCGATGCTGCGGGTCGCGAACAGGTAAATAATACCGGAAAGCAGCAAGATACCGAGGGTGGTTCCGTAGAAATATTTGCGACGAAGCGATAAGGAATCCAGCCAGGTGATCAACTTGTGCTGCGGGGGCGCCTCGCGCTTCTTCATCAGGCGAAGCTCGTTCCCGTTTTCGGTAATATTATATTGGATATCATCCATCAGCTTCCGCATCATGAAGATACCCAAACCACCTTTCTTACCGATATCCACATACTTCGCAAGATCAGGATTTTTTACCTGGCGGGGATCAAAGCTCTTGCCCTGATCAACAATAACGATAGTGAGGCTCAGGCGGCGAATAATTGCACGGACGGTAATATAACCATCCTTGATTTCCAGATAGCCATGCCGGATGACATTGGTGCACGCTTCATCGACAACCAGTTTGAACGAGTTGATAATCTTGTCGTCAAACTTGTATTTCCTCCCCATAGACTCGATAAAATCACGGATCTGAGCCAGATGCGTCATTGCCGCTGGGACTACGAGTTCTTCTTTGGAGACGTTCTTAAACATGCGTAAATGATTCCGGTTTTTGCGTTAAAATACTGGCTATATACAGAAATAACAATCCGTTTTTTACTGGGTCCGTTTGATTCGTTCTTCAGCTGTTTTGATCGCTTCCTGAACTTTCTTGGTGTGCGGATACTTCTCCGCCAATTTTTGCCAAATATCAAGTGCTTCGCGGTAGCGGCCCTTCAGGAACAAGTCGGTCGCAATAATATACTGACGCTCCGATTCGGGATCCATATCTTCCGTTCCGATCCCCATACCGCGCCGGGTCCGTTCGATAAAGCCACGAATCGCTTCATTGGTCGGATCCAGCGTTTGTGCTTCGTCAAAGACGTTCAGTGCTTCTTGTAAATCACCCTGTTGCATCAAGGTCAGACCACGCTGAATATATTCCTGAATGCGAATGCGATTCGCAAGGGTCGTAATGTCCTTTTTCAGCTCTTCGGAATCCGGTGATAGCACCCGGGCTTCGCTCAGCACTTCCAGGGCCGCTGAATAATTACCTCTTTGGAATTCCTGCCGTCCGCGAGTAACCAGCGTCCGAACTTCCTGATTCAGACGCCGTCTGGTTGAGTTGATAGCATCAACCACCACCTGGTTCTCGGGATCCCGTTCCAATACCAGGTTAAATTCCTTAAGGGCATCATTAAACTGTTTGTTGCCCAGGAAGATTTCCCCTTTATCGAAGTGCAGTTTGGCAAAGCGCCGATTTTCTGCGGCAGTCAACGAGTCAACAGCCTGACTAATGGCTTCCTGCTGACGTTCCTCAAACTCAGACTCAATTAAAACCCGCACGCTATCGTAAAAAACTTTTGCTCGCTTATTAAAAGGATCGTCGGCGATTACTTGCTGGAATTGAGTGCTCGCCTCAAAAATACGTCCGGCATTCAGGTCTTCCGTTCCTTTGTTCATCGCTTGCTCAACACGGCGGCGACGTTCCTCTTCTTTGGTATTTTCGACCAGTTCTTTTTCTCTGCGCAATCGTTCTTCAAGCGCTAACTGCACTTTTTCTTCCCGTGAATAACCGACATTGAAAGTCAGCGAAAAACGATGCTGTGCCGGGAAGGCATCATCAGTGCCTAAATTCCCAAAAGAATAATCAATGTCGACCATTTTGTACGTCATACCAGCGCCAAAGACCGGTGTGTTCTCATCAAATCCGAGACGAACAGTGCCGACGTTACGGAAGATGTATTCAGTGCCGGCATGAATCTTTCCGCCGAGGAACTCACCTTTGACAAAGTCAACGGCGACGTTCAGCTTACCGTCCAGGCCTACCGGAATTGCCTTCATCAGGCCAAGGGAAAAACGATAAGGTAATGTATCGTCGGTAATACCCAGCTTCAGCGGCGGACGGTAAAGATTTTGAAATTGAAGCCCCACGCTGAGATTCTTCAGAATCGCTGATTCGAAATTGGGTCGATACATTAGACCGGCATCCAATCCAAAGGCACTATTGCGATCATTTGTGCCGCTGAAGTTCTGGCGTTGCACTTTATAGGTAATACCAGCAGCAATATTCAAAGGTAACTGCTTGGCGTAAGACACGTAAACTTCGATGAAATCCATATCAGCCGGATCGCCGGCGTTTAAAACGGCGCCACGCGTATCCCTGAGGATGATATCACCACCTGCACCGACACGGGTTAGCCCCAGGCCAACGGTTCCGAAATTGAGGGTTGGATAGGCAAATCCGATAAAGTCATATATCGCACCCTCTACGAGCGGCGTATGAAAGAGTTCGAGCGACATGCGTGGGACATATTCCAGGCCGGCCGGATTCCAGAATACCGCTGAAGGATCATCGACAACCGCAGAATATGCTCGTCCGAGTGAAAAAGCACGGGCGCTGGCCCCTACTTCCTGAACGATATTTTCAGTTCCTCCATCCTGGGTCTGAGCCTGCATTTGTGGCGCATAGAGACTCATGAAAATGCTGAAAACAGCGCAGTAAACGCCCAATCTTTGAAGGATTTGTGCATAATATTTCATAGCCGTATCTCTAGTTTATAATCAATTAGCGGAGTACCGCTCATATCATATATCACTAATTGTTGTTATTTAATATAAACCGTCTTCGTGCGATATTCTGCACTTCCGCCATCCACAAAATCTACCTTCAGGATAGCTACATACACGCCATTGACGACGCGTCGGCCTTCGCCATTCAAGCCATCCCATATCAACTCTCTGCCGCTATGCGGTCCGGCTCGTTGCACCTCTACTTCAGGCGTAATGGTCCGAACAAGCTTGCCGAGCAGGGTATAAATTCGCAGTTCGACCCGCGCATCACGCTCCAGAGTAAAGGTATACCAAGTCGTTCCGGTCTCCCCGCCCTCAGGCGCGGTGTGGAATCCAAATGGATTGGGATAGTTACCAAAGTTATTCGCCGGATCTTTGTCGAAAATCGTTATGCTGCCGGAGTTAAAAGCAAACACCTGATTCTCAACCGCTACGCCAAGCGTATCGATAACGTCGACATTCCCCCCATCGCTTCCCTGGACTGCCGCCACGCTATTCAAACGAAGGCTGAAAGTAGTATTTGGCGCATCATCAGCAAGGTCGACAAGAATAGCCATCGTCTCTGTTTCGCGCGCCAGGACCGGTGTTTCCGGTGTAAATGTCAAGGCAAAAGGATTATCGTTATCGCTAACAAGATTCACCGAAGCCAGCTCTTCTTCCGCTTCAAAGGGCGTTACGCCCGGCGTAAAGCGCACAACCCGCATCGCAGAGATCAACGCTTCCGGATCTTCAAAGAGCTCATCGGTATCACCTACCCCGCCGCTGACGGAAACGGTGAAGCTCCGAATCATAATGCTATCAGCGGCATTATTGTTGGTGAAGGCCAGGCCAATCACCGGCACATCCGTATCACCTTGCAAATAGGTGGTTGCCGGTTCCGGTTCCTGCAAGCGTTCGATCAGCAACTGACGGGCTACCAGGGTCAGGGGCACACGCTGCTCCCGGTTAATTACCGCGACTTCTTCGCCGGTATTGTCATCTGTCGGGACTTCGGTAATGCGAAGTGTCATTAAGACATTCAAGCTGGCGGTATCAGGTGCTAAAAGTGTCCAGTCCAGGGCAATGCTCGATTCAGTGCCAAAGCTAACTTCACGAACAGAATCAGAGACAAAACTAAAGCCGGGGCCGGGATTAAACGCTTCTACCTTCACCATACCGGTGATGCCGGCGGTACCGCCGCGAATGAGTGTTGCGCGCACCGGGAAGGCTTGATTGCGCTGCAGACTGACAAAGTCCGATACCTGCAGATCTATCGTCGCCGCATTCTCGATCGTAATGGAAGCCAGACTGTTATCGTTTACAACCCGGGTGGTATCATTGGCATCGCGGCCGGTTACGTCAACTGTAACGTCTGCTGTCAGCGTGCCGCCCTCGACGGAATCGGCCGCCTGCACAGCCCAGCTAACACTGCTGCCGCTAATTGGCTTGGTGGCATCCGGGGGCGAAGCCACAAATTCGAGCCCTTCAGGCAAGGTCAGTGTCGCTTCCCGGTCTATCACGTTCACAGGTGCATCAACATTGGCGATGATTGTCAGTGTTTGACCGCTGGAAACAGTTTCCGGCACCTGGAAGTCGATAACAGAGATCGTTGGTTCTTCCTGGATCAGGAGGGTTACGGAGTCAGCTTGTATTGACACAACAGCCGGCTGCAACGAGTTCGCATCCAACGGTATTTCGCTGACTTCTGCTTTGACAACAGCAACTTCCATCATGCCGTTCAGCTTGTTGCGCAAGGTATTGATCTCAGCGTTAATCGCTTCTGCCGAGGTCACGGCACCGCCATCTTCGTCGGCCATCGTCTGGCTTCCGGTAACAAGCGCCACTTTTTTCAATTCCAGGTCGTTGATACGTTTACTCAGCGCCTTTGCCTCGGAATTATCATTCGCCTGTAGGGTCCAGCTAACAGTGCTGTCAATCTCAAACGATTGGGCGGCATCCCCTTCAACCAGAACCAGATTTTCCGGATCAAAAGTCAGGGTCAGCTCACCGGGTGCATCAATATCTGCTTCACCATTATTTCTGACAATCGCTTCATAGTCGAACGTTTGTCCGAAACTAATGGTGGTTCCTTGCCCATCAGCCAACCCGCTGGTCAATACCAGATTAGCAGCATCCTGGACAAACACTCTCAGAATCCGGCTATCACTCAGTGTGAAGCCATCTCCGGAGGCAGTCGCTTCTATCTTCACTTCGATATCGCGCCAGCCATCGGTTGTATCACTGGCCGGCGTCGGGATTATGATCGCCAGCGAATCAGAATCAATTTCCCGAGTAAGGGTATCCGGGCTAAAGACATCCGAAGGCATAATGATCGTTGCACGGCGATTCTCGTCATAGAGCGGACTTATCACACTCTTCAGCACAATGGTAATGCCTTCCTGACCGGTCGAAACGGTAAGACTATCATCGTCGTTCAGGAAATTGGCCTGGGCGATACTGACACCACCGGTATTAATCAGGTATCCAAACGCGGTGCTATCGCTTAGAAAGAGCGCTTCGACGGACTCGTCGGTATTATCATCCCGCGCAAAGGGTTCAACAATTCTTACGTCAACACTATCCGCAATGATGGTCGAATCAGGACCGGCGGTAACGGAGAATGTTGCGGTCGCCACCCCATTGACAAGTTCAACCGTCACCGTATCCGGATCATTGATGGTCAAACTGTCGGTATTGCGGCTTACCATTGCCACGCTGATGGTGCCGGGCAGTATACCGGCCTCGCCGACATTCTGGATTTGCACGGCGATATTCGAAGTCTGATTGCGCGCAAAATTTCGGTCGGCAGCAGTAATCCTCAATTCTGCAGCACGCTGCACATTGAAGGTGACGCTGGTGGTGCTATCGCCTGAAATGAAGGCCGGCTCACCGGTATTCTCATCGATTGATGCCGCCTCGAGCCGGGCATCAATGGCCAGCAGAGTGCCGCGCAATGTGCCCGCTGCCCTTACCCGAACGGTAGTGGTATCGCCGACGTTGATGCCAATTAAGGAATCGCTGGCAACGACGTCACCGAAGCGAAAATCAACCGGCAGCAAGAGGCGAACTGAATCGACACCGGTTGTAACTGCGGCATCGTCAATGTTCTCGACCCAGACGTCGACATCAAAAGCCTGCCCTGTACTGACGCGCTGATTAATGGCGGCGCTATCCGGCGCGACAATGGCGATCTGCGGTGTCAGTTCAGCGCGCTGCTGAAGCTGCACTGTCACATTATCGCTACCGCTCAAAACCACACCGGTAAACACCTCCACACCGGTACCGGTAACAGTAATGACCTGATCACCGGCAATTAGATTTTGCGGAGCGATGAGCGTCCAGGAAACCGTTGGATTGGTCACTGAGACTTCGACCGTTTGCGGGGTTGCACCGGAGAGCTGGAAGTCATCCGGCGGATCGATTGTTGCAAAACGGTTGGCTTCCGTGACATTATCGCTATATGTCAGCTGTGCGGTCACAGTGAATGGTTCTCCGGTCGATACAATCGCTGCGTCAGCCGGTTCAGTAATACTCACCAAGACCGCGCCTTCCTGCACTTCTATCGGCTGTCGGAAATTCGGCTGGCTCTTGAATACCGGGATATCACCAAAATTGTTGGTGTCGGAGGCAGCAACGTCAATAATATCGACAATCAAGGTATCCTGAGGTCCTGGTGTCGGACCGGAGACAAATTGATATTCGACCTGCCCAGACAAACCGCCATTCAGCTGCACAAATTTATGGGTCGTATCGCTGGCAAGCAGATCAAATCCGTTATAGGATTCACTGCTGATCGCAATTTCGACAGAATCCGGATCGACCAGGGCTGTACCAATATTCCTGACTTCGGCAACGACTGCAAAGGTATCTGCGACGTCGACAATGCTCGGACCAATCAGACGGATTTCCAAATCTGCCCGTTCAATCGTCACCTTGCTAACCGATTGCGGATTGTTCTGGACAATCACTTCCGCGCCACTATTTGCATCCAGCGGGAAACGATTGACAAGCGCCTGCACGGTCTTCAAACCGTTTGCAACAGAGTCGGTAAAGACATTGACAAAAACCGAATCCTGGGGCAGGAAGACCGTATCGAGTGTCGTTTCGGTTTGCAAGCTGTCGAAGAAGAACCCGCCGGCCGGGGTGGTCAATTGCACACCGACGCTGTCGGTCATTGCAGCAGTGCCAAGATTATCTACCTTCAGCTTCCAGACAAAACGCTGGAATGTAGAAACCACATCATCCTGCGCACCGGACGGTTCGGTCACCTCTGCACTCAATGACAGCGTGGCGCGTTCCTCAACGGTAAGGAAGAGGGTATCCACGCGTGTGACAATGAGGCCAGTGTTGCGATCACGTCCGGATGTTTCCACAATAATTTCATCCGGCGTTCCGGCTGTCGCAGTTGAAGGACCAAACAGGGTCCAGGTGGTATCGCTGCCCAGCGAATCAAGCGCCAGGGTCAGGCTGCCATTGGATGAATAATCACGCCCGCTCGGGAACTGCAAGCGCGTGCTGCGCCCTTCCCCATCAATCTCTCCAGTGAAGACGAAGCTGTTTTGCACCGTAAACTGCTGGGATGTCGAAATGATGCGGTCAATCGCTCCGGCCGGTTCAATGATGCTGATGTTACTAATGATATTAACTTCGCCACCAGTAGCGACGGTTACCACGGCGTTGTCATCACCCGGATTGATTTCGACCGGCTGATTGACATTGAGGTCCAGCGGAATACTGGTCATATCAATTTCAATACTGTCAACACTACCGACCGGCTGCGTTGAATCATCTGCAGAGATAGTCCAGGTGCCGGTAAGCAGATTTTCATCGAATGGCAAAGTGGCTGTGGTCGGATTAACCAGCGAATAATTGCCGGGCAATGTGATTGTCACCTGGCCGGTGCCATCGAAGCTGCTTTCTCCAAACTCGTCAATATTAAAGGTCACATTGAATTGTTGTCCGATAGTCAGGTTGCTGCGATCACTGCTGGCGGTCAATGCCAGGCGACGTGCTTCCTGAACCTGCACACTTTCAGTGTTGTCAACGGCCTGTCCGGGGTTGATTTGATCGCCACTCGTCTGCGAAATGGCACTATCGATGATCGCGGTATACACGATGGTTTCGCTGGTGGAATCAGCCGTATCCGGATAAGTAAAGACTGTGGACTGATTCGGCAAGAGTTCCGCAGCTTGCAGCGTGTCGGTTACAAATGGTTGACCGTTCTTCAGAATGCTGACATAGACCAGCAGTTGATCATCACCGCTATTATTGATTGACAAATCAAGATTGAAGGTCTGCCCGTAATTCACAAAAGGCGGATTAATAACGGTCAGCGGATCTATATTCAGGCTATCTACGAAAACACCAGAGGCGCCAATTACCTGGACCACATCCGTAATTGCTCCACTGTTCAGTGAAAGTGTATCGGCCGGGTCTGTGCGACGAACATCATTGTAATTGCCGTTCAACGATGCGCTTACCGGGCCGGTTGGGCCACTGTTCAGCACGTTGAAGCGCCGAATAAAAGTATCGGTTGCAGCAGAATCGAGAACGAATGGGAAGTTATCCGAGTTAAACACTGTGAGCCAATCGGCGGAAATGTCCTGATCGAGAGAATCGAGAAAAACGCTGTTTAAGTTGTTAATTCGCGCATCCGATTGACCATTGTTTGTCAATGTGTATTGAACCTCGACAAAGCTCTGTCCCAAGGTCACGGTGTCGGGAACAACATCAATGGCATCCACGGTGACATCGGCGCCGGTAAGGACGGTCACCACATCCGTGCCGGATGAGAGTGTCACCACGTCGAAGTCCTGCCCGTTTGGCATGGTGCCATCGAGTACCACGTCGAAGCTGTATGCGCCAGCAAGCATGGCGGCCGGAATGGTATCAAGAACGAAAGGCACAACTGTCGTGCGGGTTTCTGTAGAATCTGCACCGCGGACGGTTATTGCACCGTTGACTTCAGCCTGGAAAGTTGTCGCCCCGTCTGTGAATGTCAGGAATGACAGATCCGGATTGACCAGCAAGTCTGTATTGCCGGAGTTGGTCACTTCAGCGCTGAAGACCACGCCTTCTTCCGGCACCACCTGAGCTGGTGAGAGATTGCCGCCAAATGCCAGCTCAACGCCGGATTGAATAACAAAGGTCGTTACGGCAGTGGTATCAATACCACCGCTGTTGAAATTCAGAATAGCTGTGGCCTCGACGTCGCCGCTGTCGGCAGCGGCCGGGATATCAAATTGCCAGGTCAGGTCAGCCGGGATGCCAACCCGAATGGTATCGATGGCGTCAATGCGTGTGAAATTGTCCGGCACAAAAATACCGCCACTGGTATACTGAAAACTAACCGTCACGGTCGGATCAACAACCAGCTCGTTCTGACTGGTAATTCTCACAATAGCCTGTACACCGGTTTCGCCCGGCACAACACCATTTGGCACGATATCGAAAAGGCTAATGGCAAAATCGCCGCCAACGAGGATGTTGGACGTTTCCAGTTCCTGACTAAATGGTGAGCCATCACTGCTACCATTCAGGGTTGCAACCGGCAGGAAAGTACCGGTTTCGGTGAGGGTAATCGTCTGGAATACCAGGGTATCCTGAACGCCAGGGCCAAATACCAGGTTACTTTGGGCGATATCAAGAAAGGCAGTATCCCCGGGCGCTGCGTCAACCACCAGGAAGGTGTTGTTGCCGTCAAGAGTGACGGCGGCATCGCCACTATTGGTGATCACCAGTTCGAAGACAGCAGCATCACTGGCGTTAAAAGCCAGGGGTCCGAGAGAATCAAAGCTAAAGAATGGTCCATCTACAATTGTAAATGACGCTGCCGAGTCAACGTCAAGGGTTACCGTCTGGTTCGAATTCTGATCCAGCGCGCTGATCTCGGCACCAATTTCAACGAAGGTACCTGGTGCCGCAGAGGCGGGAACATCAACTTCATAAATCAGGTCGAGCGAATCGCCGGCAACCACGGTCTGAGGCAGCGACAGTGGTTCAACCAGAGTTTGTGTAAAACCAAGCGCCGGGGAGAAAGTCAGCGTACTGCTGATAACGTTGGCATCAGCACCGCTGTTATTGCGAATTCTGACAGTGTCACGCACACCGGTTTGTCCAACCGACACTGTGTCGCCGGGCAGCAACATTGCTGCCAGTTCGAGGTTCACACCACTGACAACAGTCAACGTTTGACTACTGCTCAGATTGGTTTGTACCAGAGAGGCATCGTTACTGTCCTCGTAATAGACTTCAAGTGTGGCAACATAGTCCGCCGGGAGCGCAGTCGCCAGAACAGAGACGTCATAAATAACTGTAAAGGAATCGCCGCCAGCCAGAGTCGTTGGTGGTGTAGATAATGCTGTAAAGCTAAGGTTTGTAAAATCGTCTTCAATGCCGTCGATCAGCAAGCGGACGGAATCGATATTGACGCCCGCCGTCTGGGTAGCAGTACCGGTATTGGTGACAGTGTACGTATACACGATATCAGATTGACCGGTGCTGGCCGTATCTGTATCCAGCGTTGTCGTCAACCCCAGTGCGGGAGCAGTCTGGACTGTCCAGCTGCCGGTGACCAGCGAGGAGGTGGCATTAAGCTCCAGGGATGTTCCGGTTTCCGTCGCTGATCCGCTGGCGTCGATGACATCCACGCCAAGCGTCGCTGCAGCCCCGACATCAACCAGGAAATCATACTGGCGGGTGGAATCTGCTTCCAACACCTCTGTTCCAGCAACAAAACTGCGGGTTAACTCACCACCGTAATTACCATTGCCATTGGTAAACGCAAGATTTAAGGTGTCAACGGTCAGATCAAGCGCACCGAGATTAGAAACAATCACCGAAACTAAGGCGTCCTGCTGTCCCTGGCTAACGGTGGTTTGTCCCGGCACGATAGCGGTAATCACGAAATTGCCGCTGGTTTGAATCGCCCAGCTAAAAGAGGAATCTGCTGTCAGCGTCTCGAGGCTCAGCGAGTCCTGCGCAGTCACATTCACACCAACGCTATCTGTCCCCGTCCCGGTATTGGAGGCTACCACAAAATCATAGTAAAGATCAACGGTAGCGCCACCGGGGATAGATGCGGCGTTTCCGGCATCAGCAATAATTTGAGAATAGACCCCGATCTGCGGATCAAAACTGACGCTCAGGAGGTCTGCCGTAACCGATCCGGTATTGGTGACCTGGACCAGGACGGAATCAATGGTCTCACCGGGATTGACAATGGCCGGTGCAACCACATCTGTTACCAACAGACCCGCTTTGCCAAGCACTGTAATTGTCAGAGATGTATCGATTGTCGTTACGGCACCGGTCAGATTATCCGTCCAAACTACCTCAACCAGCACCGTTGTATCGCCACTGACGCTGGTATCGAATGTGCCGGATATTGGATTTAATACCAATGAAGCGCCACCGACGACGGTGGTTCCTTCTGATCGCGCAATGTCAAGTCCCTCAACAATGACAGAATCGACAACGGCATCACTGCCGGTTGCATTTGCATTTTGTACCGTCAGGTTAATATTGAAGGTTTGATCCTGGCTGACACTATCGGGCGCATCAACAGTCTGGAAAACCAGGTCCGCACCATCGAAGACGCCAATATCAACTGGCGTTAGCGCTACGGAATTGGTAAAGCCATTCTCCTGATAATTATTGATAAACAGCGTGCCGGTAAGCGGATCGGTCACTGCAAAGTCGATGATCCGCGAATCAAGGGTGATAGTCGTTGTGCTGTTTCCTTCAACAACCGTGTTCTGATCCAGGAAAAGTGTGTCTGTGCCAAATACCAGGAAAGTCTGCGTTGAATCAAGCAGAACATTGGCCTCACCACTATTCTGTAAATCGATGGTAAACTGCACATCCTGGCCGACAGTGACCTGCGACGGTGAGATTGAGACAAAGCTGAGGCTTGCTGCTGTTACCAGTCGCCAGCTATCAGTGGTATCTGCACCGCTCTCGACGATGGTCGCGCCGGAAGTAACATCCTGCCCGTAGGCAGTTGCACCGAGGGTCACCAGGCCGGACGTATTTGCGCCGTCAACATCAACCAGAAAGTTGAAGAGCTGTGAGCTGCCGGGTGTTAACACCGGCGGTGTGGCAAAAATAGTATCTGCACCGGTATAGGTTCCAGCGGGCACAAAGTCAATCGAAAGCGAATCGAGCTGTAGATCACCGGCACCGGTATTTTCAAGGCGAATCGCCACCGGCACATTCTGGGCGCCTATCGACACCGAGTCGAATGATTCGGTCGCATTTTCGGCGAGCACAGAAAGGATATTCATCGCCGCGCCACTGACAATGACCAGGGTATCCACATTGTTTTCAACCAGATCACTGTAACTGACCAATGAGAAGGTATCAACGTAGGTTGCGGTCAGATCTACCGGATCGACCCCGGTCCCGGCGTCTGCTGCAATGTCCAGATCTGCAGTAAAGGAACGAATTTGACCGGCAGGAATAATCGCCGGAAAGGTCGTCGGAATGGTAATCGTCGTGGTGTGATTGTTATTAAAGGTTAGCTGCACATCGCTAACGTTGTCAATCCGTGCCGGTGATCCACCGACATTTTGTAGAACGAAGTTGATGATCAGGTTCTCTTCGCCGGCAGTTGCCGTATCCGGTGCAATTGCAAAGGTGTTGCTAACCAGCTGAATAATGGAGCGGGATAACACCTCGAATGTCTGCGCCTGAGAGGTATCTGCGCGGGAACGACTGGAATTGCCATCGGTATAGGCGTAGCGAATCCGCACTGAATCGAGACCGGTCGTATAACTCTCGTCGAGAGAGAATGTAAAGTCGAGTGGGGCACTGGTTTCCCCGGATGCCAGGGTAATCGCTGTTGTTGACGGAATAATATTGGATAATCCACCGCCGGTAAAGAGCGAGATGCTGTCCGGGCGGCTGATAATGGCATCAGCAGCATTCGGCCCGTTATTGGTCAGCGTCGCCGTCACGGTAATATTTTGCTGGCCCTGGGAGGTCGTGTCCGGGGGCAGCTGGGTAAAAGCGACGGTGATATTGGGCTGATTCTGCACCAAAATTGTATCTGAAATCACGAAGGTCGAATCATACACCAGCGAATTGGCGGTGCCGTAAAGCCGAACAGTGGCGTCATATTGGGTCAGCGAAGCTGCTGAGGTAATCGGGATCGATTCAAACTCTACGGTTGTGGCAATCCCGGAGGGGGCAGCATAACTCTGTTTTAAGAACGACGAGTCTGTGCCAAAGGTGAGATAGGTGCTATCAGAGTTCAGCACCACATCAAAGCCACCGGATGTCAACAGATCGACGAAGAAGTCAAACGATTCACCGTTCGTCAGTGTTGTTGGCGTGAGGCTCTCATCAACAATTGCCACTTCAGTATTATTAATAATGGAAAAGAGGAATGTACTATTGGCATCGCCATCCACGATTTGGCTGCCGGCATCGGTTGTTCCTTCAAAATACCCGTCAATGGTCCGGTCTCCCCCATCCGCTGTCAGCGGTACCGTCACCGTGAACGTGAAGAGATTTGTGGGGGTATTCGGGAGCAACTCAACCGGTGTCACGAGCGGTGTTACCGTAATCGGGCTGCCACCGGTAATATTCAACGATACACTATCAACCGCCACCGTATCAGCACTCAGGTTGCTGACGGTCATGGTCGCAGTAAAGGATTCGCCGCGGGCAACAATGGATTGATCAGCCGTGATCGTGGTAATTTCAACCGTTGAGAGCGACAGTGCGGCAAACGGTAAGGTGATATTGCCAAGGAGCAGACTGTCGGAATCTCCACCGGTAACGGCGATGGTCGGCGTATAAGTCGTATTGGCAAAACCCGCTGGAATTTGGACTGAATTGAAAACGACATTAATACTGTCTCGGGCAGGGATAGTCGTCTGCGAGGCCAGACCTGCTGAATAGAAGTTGGCGCCATCATCAAATTCAAAGGCGCTGCCAGTGCTGACGGTAACATCACTATAGGCGTTGTTTTGCAGCGTCAATTCGAATGCTTCTGTATTTCCGGGACTGCTGGAAGCCGGTGACAGCGTATTTGCAAAGTAATCAAGACTGTAAAGATGTAATTCCAAAGTATCAACACCGCTGATCAAGGCACGGAAGTAGGTAGAATCCTGATTCTCGTCTGTTGTAACCAAGCCCAGACCATTACCGTTGGCATCTGTTGTCGCCTGTCCCAACAGGAATGTCGGTGAATAGCCAGGTACCGCTTCAAAAGTGATGATTTCATTCGCAACCGGATTGCCTGATCCGTCTACAGCACGAACCTGGAAGGCAACCTCTTCACCGCGTAAGGCCGCAATCGAATCGCTGGCGATGCCGCGCATAGATACCAGCTCAACTGCAGCCACGCCGCTTGCTTCGCCGGTGGCTGTAACGGTATCGCTGGTTATTGCACCATTGGATTGCAGGCTGGCAACCAATTCCTGGGTTCCGGCAGTTGATCCTAATGTCCATTCCGTAGCCACTTCACCATTGGCATCAGATGTTGCAGATGCCGGGGCCACCGATCCATCTATAGCTGTAAAATTGACCACCTCTCCGCTGAGGACATTATCAAAGTCATCAACCACCTGGAATTTGATGGAATCCGTCAGGGCGGTATTCACAGCACCGGTTTGTCCATTACCGGATACGATCAAGATCGTATCTGCCGGATTGGCAATATCGGCCGTTCCGGTAAAGTCGATAAAATTCGGCGTCGTAATGCCGGTCGATGCCCGTACGACATAATCCCCGATTTTTGAACCAAGATGCAGCGTCGTTGATGCCTGCCCGGAGGCGTCCGTCAAAACGGTATTGTCCGTCAGCAAAGAGTCATTTATCGCGCCGATTGGCGAAGAGACTATATTAAAGTTGACAATTGCGTTGGCAATTGGATTGTCGCCGGCATCCTGCACAGTGACAGTAAAAGCCGTTGCCAGGTCGGTATCAACCTGCCCGGTGGCAGTGAGCGCAGAGCTGGCAAAAAGCGTATCAGCGGCGCCGCCGGTGACGGTCGCGCGGAATACCAGGGTATCCGGCGTTGTGGTAATCCCGGTAATCGTGGCTGCCAGGCTATCGTCTTCGGTTGTGCTGTGCACAGTCCAACTAGTGGAAGCGATTCCCAATGCATCGGTCACTGCCGAAGTTGGCGAGGCGCTGCCCCCTCCCAGCGGAATAAAATCTACCGTTTGGCCTTCTACCGGATTACCAAAGACGTCGAACACTGCGACCTCAATATCCTGCGGCAATTGTGAACTCACAGGGGCAGTTTGATTATCACCGCCTTCTTTGGCGATAGAATCTGCGACACCGGCAACAACCGTAATCGTGCTGGTAATATCTGTTAGCGAACCGCCATTTTCCGTGGCTCTCACAGTGGCGCTACCGATGGAATCAGACTGCAGCGTATTGGATGTAGCGGGATTAGCGGCAGAGAAATCACCAATCGCATCGCCTTCGAGCGTCCAATCAGATGACACGCTGCCGACGAAGTTGCCGTCGCTGTCGTAGCCAACCGCAAAAAGGGCAGTGTCTTGACCGGCAGTCAGGGTCACGGATTCTACTTCCGTCCCACCGGCAGTGGCATCACTTTGAATCACCAGACTGGTGATATTCCCGGCAGTGATCGTCAGTGTTGCCGTGGTATCATTGGTTGCGGTTCCATCGGTCGTGTAGATTGTTCCGCTGCCCGCAGTTGTGGGATTGAAGGTAATACTTGATGCCGGACCGGTATTGTCAAGGGTAAATTCATCACTGGCCCAGGTTGTAGAACGGTCTTCGACATAGTTGCCAAACGCATCATAAGCGGCAGCGTAAAGAACGATAGAGGAATCTGTCGATACGGTTAACGGCGAATCGTATGCCGAACCGCCATTATTGGCGCCGTTGCGCAAGACAATGCTGGCAACCGTTCCGGCAGTTACTGTAATCAAACCGGTGTCATCAGTCACAGTATTATCCGACACCGCCACTGCGGTAACGATACCATTGCCGATCCCTGCAGCACTGAAGGTCACTTCATTGGTGTTCGTTTGAGTTGCAGCACCGCTACCGGTGAAGGTACCCAGGCTGGTATTGTTGACCGACCAGTCAGCATTAACGGTACCAATGCGATTATTGTCATTATCATATCCGACGGCAAACATCTGTTGGGTTGCGCCTGCGCCGAGCGCTAGACTCCCCAGCTCGCTATTGACATCGGTACTATCAGTTTGAATACGAATAAACGATAGTGTGCCAGGAGTAATGGTGATGATACCAGTGGTATCAGGCGTGGCGCCTGTGGCAGATATGAAAACCGATCCGTTTCCGGAATTGGAGGCGTTCAGCACAAATCGGGAATCGGTAAAAGGAAAGACGAAGGGCGGCGACGGAGTTAAATTACCATTGGTGTTCGTTGAGTCCCAGGTTGCAGCGGCGATGTCACCAATATAATTGCCGAATGCATCATACCCGGCTGCATACATCGTCAGCGTTTGCGTCGATAGAATGGTGGTATCAACATTTGACAAGGCCCGTCCGCCATTGGAGGCAGCATCACGAATCAGCAATTCGGTCAAAGTACCTGCAGTAACGGTAATTTCCGGCGAGACCCCAAGCTTGCTGGCATCACTGACCAGTTCCGCCTGGACGGTAAAATCGCCTACGGTATTATCGGAAACGGTAATGGTCAATGTCGAGCTGTTGGCAAATGTATAGAGTCCGCTGACAGGCGTGAAGCTCGCCGTGGCGGTGCCCAAAGCTGTGGCCTGAATCTGCTCCGTAGAAATAACCGGATTGTCGAAGGCATCCAGGGCTTCAACCTGGATGGTCGTGGTGTTCCCGGCGGTAATGCTGCTACTGCCGGTAATAGTCAACGAGAATCGACTGATGGCAGCGGCCTGCAGCGGGATAACGATGGTATCCGTAATAGAGCCAAAACTTACCTCGATGCTGTCGCTGGTAAAACTGGTCAGGGTGCTGGCGCGATAATCAAGCTCGGCAATACCCAATGCATCGGTCACGTCGGTAGAGGAAGTGGTTTGGCTGTTGACAAAAACCGCATCTCCACTAATGATGTCGAATGACACTGTGCTATCTGTATGCACATTCCCGAATTGATCTTCCAATCGTACACTCAAGCGGCGCGTGGCGCTCACTTCCAGTGGATCCAGGGAATTTAGGATGGTAAACTGCGCAGGATCAGCAGGTAGAATGGTGATGACCCCACTGCTAACTGTCGTGTTGTTGTCGAGACGACTGGTTGCGCGAAGAACGAAGCTTCCCGCAACTGTATCCGCTACTCGAACGGTCACAGAATCAAGCAGATTACGAAAGGTGGAGAAGTCCGGATCAAAATCAGCCGTTGTGCTTCCGAGCGCCGTATAGTCGAGGGTATCCCCATTAATCACCTTATTCCCAAACTCATCTTCCGCGGTAATGCCGAACTGCAATCCGCCTAGCGGGTTTGTGCCAGCGACAATGCTGGTATCTGATGAAGGGTTGATGACAAAGTGATCGACAACGTCTGAACCGAGGGTAAATGCGGCGGTACCGGTCGCGGCATTGGACCGGTCAAAACGGGTATATACTTCGGTACCAAAATTATATGCACCAAGCGATATACCGTCCGGGATTTCAACCAGGAAGTTCACAGAGATCGTTGCCGTGATGCCCAGTGGCGGCACCTGCAAGTAGAGGCTATCTACAGTTGCATCGTAATACCAGGTGACGCGCTTCATATCGGCGGAATACTCGTCCGGCGTCGGCGGGGTCTGCCGGTGTTGGAGCGCAAAGCTTTCTCCGTCAACTGTCACACCGAACACATACATGGTATCGACGGTGTTATCAAATGGATTACCAATGGCCAATACGTCCGCTTTACCCATATTCTGCAAATCGGTCGCGCTGCTTAACTGCACATTGGTGATGTCTAAATCGAAGAACTGGAAAACTGTCCCAATATCCACCTGGCTGGGGCTGGCGGCAGCTGTTGACGCCGTCAGTATATCCAGTGGATGAAAAATAACCGGCAAATTGTCCGAGAGAGAGGGTGTGGATAAGGAATAGGCCAGGCTATCCTGAGTCGGCAGCAAATCATCATTGGTAAATTTGACGCCGATCGTGGCTTCAGAGCCGCGATCCGGCGGCAGCGCGCCCACGGTAAGATATTGAAATTTAACCAGGTTTAGCGTTTCGTAAAGGATCACCTGGAAATCCATAAAAGCGCCACCGGAGGACTGCTGAACTTGATCATATTGAATAACAAATTGCCGGTAGGGCGCAAGTCCGAAGGTTTCCGTATATATGTTCCCGTTCGGGAAGAGGCGAATTTGATCATCCCAAAATACAGCAAGTATTGAGTCCGGGGTAGTATCAAGATCAAGATCATCATTGACCCCACCAACGAAATTGCCGACACCATAGTCGTTGAAAGTCATATACCCGTTGTCAGCTACAAAAATCGATGTAAAATCGTTGCCGTAGAAGTTAAACGTAAAGGGGATAGTTACTTCCGCCAGGGAGTCTGTCGTGGGTGTGGACATCAGCAGCGTTCCGCCGGATGCTTCCAGCCAGTCGAAATCGACGCTCTCAGTCCAGCCCATACCGGCCGGCGATGGTCCGCCCTGACCAAATGCTGATATCGAAGATAAGAGGATCGTCCCCCATATCAACCAGGTTTTGCTCCACATAAGTCTCATAAACCGTTCCATCTAATTTATCTCGACGATCATTTCTTTTATCATTTGGTCTTTGGTCGCTGCGGCGGTTACCGGACGGGTTTCTGTTTCAGAAACGCTCAAGCGGTATTCGCGTGAACGGGCACTGAGTGGCGCAACGACCAGTTGCAGCGGTGATGCCTCACTGATGTCTTCATACACAGCCCCAAGATCGACAATCAGGATGCCGTTTTCCGTGTCAAAAATCCAATGCAGATTACCTGCAGCCGTTGCAGCGTCCGCGGTTCTCTTCACCCACAGAGTTTTTTCACCAATGCGCGCTGACAGGATCGCCAGATCGCGTCCATTGGAATCTGAAACGGACAGGTAGCGCGTGCTCTCGTCAATTTCCTGATCGCTCAACTCAAGCTGTATGCCGAGGGCGAATTCCTGTTTGGAAACCTGGCGCTTTTCCTGGGCAAATAAGGTTGTGGCAAGAAAGGTGACCAGCAGGATAAAAACCATTGGGTAACGCGCAGCAATAAGCATGCGAATTTGTCCAAAATTCATTCTGTTATTTCCTTCAGATTATCAGCAAAGTAATAGTATTGAGGTACCTTTGGAGGGGGATCACAGGCAGCGAATCCCACATTAAGTGCTACGCCTGAACGTAAGAATTTTTCACGAAGTAGCGGCTGCCTGACGGCAGGATCAGAGACAATAAAACTGATATTAAAGATCATAAACACACCCGATTCCAGGACCTGATTAATGGATAGCAAAATATCCCTGATTTCAGGCGCTGGTGGTGATAACTATCACAAGATTTTCGTACTATCTGCTATGAATGGAGGCGTCCGGTCCTACACTATCGTCTTAATTAGAGACAAGAATTCGCGGCCATCGTTCTCGACTAATCTGAGATTCTTGATTGCCCGTTCAAAATTTGGATTGATTCTGGTCGCGTCACGGAAATTTTCCATGCCCATTAAGAAGTAGTATCGACATTGAATCAGATGAATTAAGGCCAGATAGTGCCACAGATCCGGATAAGACGGGTTAATCTGCAAAGCAGAAGAAATCTTCTGTTCGTAGTTGGCTAGTGATTCGGAAGAGAGCTCCTCGTCGCTGTAAAATAGCCGCAGGTAAAATTTGTATCCGATAATTTCCGGCGGAATGCGCCGGCGATAACTATTTTCCCGATATTCATGAATCAGTTTCAAAGCCTTCGTAATTGCCCGCTCGTTCAAAGCCTTATTGATCTGGCCGCTTTGCTTACGATCTTCTGCGTTTCCGTAATTGTCAATCTTCTTCAGAATGATCTTCAGGAAGCTAATGCTTTTTTTGACTTCAGCATCTTTTTCCGCACCCTGAATTGAACCAATACGATGCAGGATTGCATCAGCCAGATTAAAGTACGCTTCGATATAAGCGGGATTGCCCTTGAGGGCTTCCTTAAAATGTTGAAAGGCCTGACGATATTGCTTCTTCTCCTTCATGATCAGCCCCATCAGGTTGTACATGTCCGGGAAGCGAATATCGTTGCTGATTAACTTGGTCAGCAGATCAAATGCCTGCTTATAGCGTTTTTGGAGATAGTAACAGCGGCCGAGGTATACATAACTGCTGTGACGTTTCGGCGCGAGTTCAATGGCGCGCTTAAAGTGTTTTTCTGCTTTATCAAAAATATGGGTGTAGAGGAAAACCAGTCCGATTTTTTCATGCGGAGATGGTTGGTCAATCTCAAAAACCCTTTCGGAGATCTCAAAGAGGCTGTCTATCTCTTCAATAATTGACTGATGGAATTTATCAACAATTTCTCGCAGACGGGTATCGGCACCAATTTCGTCTGCCGGCTGACGGCGCTCATAATGATAATGTTCAACGAAGAGCACGCGTCCCTTTTCAAACACTTCGGTTCGAATGACACCTTCATCAACCAGCGTTGCGGTTTGAATATGAAAATCGCGGGAATCTGTAGATATATTCTGATTTAAGCCAATATCTGCCATAGACCATAACTTCTGAAAAAGTGCAGCGGAATGTTAGTAAAATTTAAATGAAATCCGTCTCGGGTGCAGCAACCTTGTTAAATAATAGTCGACAATTCTTTAAAGATCTTTGATCAATATCTCATTATGAAGACATGCAAAATAATAACATCAGGCGCTAACATCCCCAATCCACGAACATGTGAGGCGCTCTTAACGAGTCGTTTACATAACCAAAGAAACAAATTCCAACAGGAAAAATTCCAAAGTTTGGAATTTTTCCTGTTGGAATTTTGATTTTACGCCGTTGCCATTAACAGTTCATTCACCTTCTTATCCGTAATCAGGCGTTTAACTCTTACCATTCTGCCGTCCATTATATACGCTAATAAATGCCTGGGCTGCCCGTGCAACTGCCGCGACCGTCGCGATCGACTGGACCAGAGGCTTCTCAACCTGATTCCGTACCCTTTTTTCCATACCGCTGATATCGGAAACCATATCTTTGAGCTGGGTGGCGGCAGCCCCGAGCGTGTCGACGTGACCGCGACTGGAGGCCATGATATTCGTCAGGTCGGTCGAAATGTTCTCCACATTTTCCATGATCTTCGGCAAATGGTTATCCAGGTTCTCCGCCATATCTCCCATTTTTTTCAGGGAGCGGCGCAATTCGATCATCATGGGAATTACGTAAGCAATCAGCACAATTAGTGCAACGACCAGTAACAGGGCGATGATTTGCCAGTTTGTCATCTCAATCTCTCCATAGCTTCAGGTATACGCTCTCAGGCGTCCTTCTCTTCTTCCTCGGCTTCGCCATTTGCCGGTTGCTCGCCATTGAAAGCAGTTTTGGCAGCATCTATCGCATCTTTCAAGCGGCTTTTGCCTTCCTCAACCCCGGACTCGGCATCCTCAAGCAAGTCTTCGGCACCAGCTTTCATATCATCATAACGAGAGCGCGCATCCGCTTCAAGATCATTGAGGCGTTGCAATGTTGCCTCGTAGCTCTGCCGCGCTTTGGTCAAAGCATCCTCATATTCGTCGCGTGCCTGGCGATACATATCATCTACCTTGCCGGAAAGCTCTTCGCGGGTTTCACGTCCGCTTTTTGGTGCATATAACAAGCCGACAACCGCGCCAATGGCGCCGCCAATGATGATGCCTTTCAAAAACTCCAAAGTCCTGCTGTCTGACATAACCTGTCTCCTCTAATTTGGTTTGTCAATCCTAAATTGTCTGCATTCATTCAAAATGCTTGATGCTTGATGCTTGATGCTTGATGCTTGATGCTTGATGCTTGATGCTTGATGCTTGATGCTTGATGCTTGATGCTTGATGCTTGATG
>JANQRS010000012.1 GCA_028284445.1 Calditrichia bacterium | reverse complement strand
TCAGCGCCAATGGTACTGCCTGGTTCGCCGGGTGGGAGAGTAGGTCGTCGCCAGGCTTTCATTTAAAAGGCCCAACTGATTCATTCAGTTGGGCCTTTTGCTGTTTTAAGCTCGATGCTTGATACTGGATGCTCGAAGATCAACGCCAAGGTCACGAAGAATTCCTAAGAACGCAAAGATACAAACAACTCTCAACTCACAGCATCTGTCCGGTCACAATCAAGTCTCCAATCTCTAACCTCAAATCCGCTCGACCATTGACATGGTATTCAGGAGGCAATGCGCTATGACTACCGGCCAGATATTGCGTCCGGAAACGATATACGATATGCCGAAAACCAACCCGATAATGCCGGCCGTTATCGCTCCGGTTATGCCGTGAGTACCTGAATGTCTAAATCCGAAAATAGCCGCCTGGATGAGAACCGCGAATACCACTGATAATGGAATTTTAGAGAAGAGCGATTCCAATCTGTTGAACGAGAATCCCCTGTCTTGGAGCTCCTCTAAAAATGATTCAATTAAGACAAAGCCAATAATTGAGAAGAAGTAAGGAAGGTTGCCCCTGAGTTCCTGGAAGCGTGTATCCGGGGCCGGTGATGCGATACTCGCTTCAGTGAGGAGATCGCGTATGAATATTTCAAAAACCATGATCGATGCCACTGTGCCGATCAGGGTCAGCGCAACAATCGCTAACATCTTTGAGTAGCTTTCCGGTTTGGTAAGTCCGAGGCTTTTCCAGGTTTGCCCACGAAAGTATAGCAAGAGTGTTGCCACGCCAACCGTGGTTAGAGAATTTAGCAGTACGTTCCCCCAGAAACCCAGGATGGCGACGCCAATTGTTCGAATAAAGAACATCATACCAAGGAAAATTACAAGATCGACAATCGCTATTCCTGGCTGCACTGAATGCTCTGGCAAGTCTGGCTTTTGTGCTGTAGCTCCCGTTTCTACAATACCTGCTGAATCATTTTCTTCTGAACGCATCGTGCCCCTTCTGGTTTATTCTCCAATTCTTTGCATGACATGCCGGATAATTTCCCTCACCTGTCGAATTTCTAAACTTGTATTACGTGTTATTCGATAAATTTTTATTGAATAACGATAAATATTTTAAATCGCACTTGAATATCAGGCCAATTGTAAATCTTCATGATTATCAAAGCGAAACTGGAAATATGTCAATCAAAATTAATCTCGACCTAATGCTTGTAAAGCGGCAAATGTCGCTAACTGAATTGGCAGAACGGGTAGGTATTACCATTGCCAACTTATCGATTTTGAAGAATGGTAAGGCTCGCGCCATTCGCTTTTCCACGCTTCAGGCGCTTTGCCGCGAACTGGATTGTCAGCCAGGTGATTTGCTTGAATATGATGCAAGCGTAAAAGGGAAAAGAGATATCATAGAAGCTAGGTTAAAGGGAGACCTGGAAAATGTCCAAAATGTCTGAGAAGAAGGCGCCAATACTAATAGAATTTGCCAAATACTTTTTGATGGTGGCAATACCTGTTATGGTGTTGACCTTGCCCTTAGCTGTGCTTAAATATTTTGGTGGGCCTTTAGTGAGTCCCCAAACAGAATTTAAGATCGGTCTTGACGCTTTTGAGCTACCAATGAATATGTCTACTGAGGAATTAGACGAGCATCTGAATAAAGCCTGCTTCTATAATCCTTATGCGATTGATTTTCACGGCAAGGTTGCAATTACCGGACCCTCATTTCTGCATCGGTTTCTGCCCTTTCTTCAGGACATATTGAACAGAATTGCCACCCTGTTGGTGATGTGGTTCCTGTTTAAAGTTTTTCGAAACATATCCGCTGGGAATACCTTTTCCCAGGCTAATTTTAAGCTACTTCGATATGTCGGTATGACTATTTTTGCCTATGCCCTCTTGGCTTACATGTTATATGGATTGATTAGCGAGGTATATCATGAATATTTTGTTATCTGGGGATTCTATTTGGAGAGCATTGAGGGATATCAGCTAAATACATTATTCATCGGTTTTCTTGTATGGATTGTCGCTGAAATCTTTCGGCAAGGAGCGATTATGCAGGAAGATCAGAAATTGACAATTTAACTTCTGGGATTGGCGAAAAATGAGCGTACCTTGCGGTACACCAAATCGTACAGATTTGATAGCACTTATTTGAATCAATTGGGTTTAAGTTGTTTATAAATAAAGAATTGGAGTGTTGATCTCCGCTGGCTGGCACACTTGTTGTTTATATAACCAGTATGAAGAAGAGGACCACCAAAATATCGATTTCACTGCCCGGGCTAGTGGCTTTATTGCTTCTGGTTGGCATATTCTCCGGGTATGGGCAACGTCGCGACAATAATGCTGTCAGCAATTTTAGCCGCTTGCAGCTGCAGGTAGAACGAACAGAATCCATGCTGAAACTATTACCGGTGCCCAGCGACAATGCTGCGTTTGGTATGGTTGCAGACGAATTGCAAAACGCCAAGCTGAAAGTCGCTGAAGGTCAACCACTTGCTCAAAACGGCAACCTGGTGCGCTTGGCCGTCATCAATCTGGAAATTGCCGCATCATTACGCAGAATAGAGTCCCTGCTTAAGAACCACCCCATCTTCCGACTGAAATTCCAGGATCAACTGGAGCGGAAACTTCAAGAGGCAGAATCTGCGGTTCAAGGGAGTCAGAATCGCGAAGCACTCTATATGCTCGGCCGGGCAAGATATTTTCGCGAGCAGGCATTCCTGCTGGCTCGCCAGTCCCGAACCTATTCCGCTTTAGAACATTTCCGCCTCGCAGTGCATTTCGCCGAAAACGCGATTCGCGTTTCAGCCCGTGGTTTCGACGGTATGAGCGATCAGGACTGGCGCCGCTTCTTCAATGACACGCGTCTCATCCTCGATAAAGCCCGTCAAATTTCGAATGGCCTAAGCGGCAGCAACAACATGAATAACGTGATCCGTAGAGCTGAGCGGGAACTGGAAACGGTCGCCAATCTCTACGAACGAGGGGAGCAAAATGCAGCCAAGCAGAAGCTGGTTGTTGTGAACAAGGCGCTTTATCGCGTGCTCGATTTAGCTGCTGATTTACCACAAAATGAAAAAGAGCAAATTCGGTCTCGAATTGAATCGACGATAAATACGCTACAAAGCTTTGAGCAGCAACTTGCTGGTAATCGCCGCCCCGCGGCGCGTCGTCTGTTGAATCGCGCCAACCAATTAGTGAATGAGGCGCAGAATCATCTCGAACAAAATCAGCTGGCCCGTGCAAAGCGCAAGACAAATCTAGCCAATCGGGTGACGACAAATTTATCCCGCCTGGTAGATAACTCTGCCGGTGTCAACAGCGATCAGGTCTTGGCGCGTATCGCAGAGGCTGAAGAAACACTGGTCAGCCTGTTGAACTCAGGGAACGATTGGTCCGGACGTCAAAATCTGGTAAGCTTGATAAATAACAATCTGGAAAACGCCCGGAAGTATGCTGGTGAGGGTGATGCGCTTCAGGCGTCACGGTATCTAAAAATTGCCAATCAGGTAACGGCAAAATTAAATAGGCTTCAACTTCGTCAACTCCAGGAAACGGTTACCCAGGAGATAGTTCTGGCCGAGTTGGAGAAGCTCAACCAGCTAATGAACAGGATGGTACAACAGGATCAGTCCGGCAATCCGGAATTTGAACTGCGTTACCAAAATGCCCGGGAACTTCATCGACAGGCCAAAACAGCCTGTGAGCGAGGTGACTTTCGGGTCTGCCGGGAGCTGACGCGTCTTGCGTCAAACTTAGTAAGCAAGTAACAAATATGCTGAGGGCATCGAGGTGCAGCCAGGCTGCCCGCTCGAAATGAGTATGTAACGGCAAAGAATGGTTCTCTTGCCGTCTACTATCGCGCGAGAATTCACATATCTTGAAAAATGCCCTTCTATAACAACCGCGGAATGGCATGACTATCTTTAGACCTATTATTCTCATTTTATGTTTACTGGTAAGTCTTGTCAGGTTGTCTGCGCAGGTTGATGAGCAAAGTGCCGATATCACGGAATATCACAAGAACCTGTACGAATCTACACTGCTGCAATTGGAAATGCAGTTGCAGCGCATATTCTTGCCAGACAGCCTGGTGGTATTTGTGCTCGAAGATGCCAACGATCTGGCGGCGGAGGGATTGTGGAATGATGCGTTTCAGCTCTTGTTAACCGCTGATGATCTCTTAAAAGAGGAATTGGCCGCCCAGGAACTCCACCCGGACAACCCTGCGACAAACCTGCCGGATCAAGAGAGATGGAGTTATGATCCTCTAAACTCGATTGCTGAGTCAGGCACATTTCAGGTCGAATCAGGTATTGACTACTCCGTCCAGGAGTTTGAAGTTGCCCTGGTCGATGATGATGCGGTTTTGCGCGAGGAACTCCAAAGCCCCTTCGTCGGCATCACCTATTTTCAACCCTTTCGCCTTGGTCAAGAAAAGGTCTTCCTTAACCATCGCTTCCGCCTGGATAACCAGTTTGTCAACTACGCCCTACAAACGTCCCTGGAAAGTCGGCGCGCAAGCCGAATCAGCCGGTTTGAACTGGAAAGCGAATATTTTCACTCCCAGCTCGCGGAGAATGGAAATGATTTCATAGACAGCCGGGCGCGTTTCAATTTTGTTAGCCTCGGTAATCTTCAGCACCGCATATCAACAGACATTAGAACCCGCTATAAGTATTATACGGAACCGGATTCACTAATTGGTGATGTGTTGTCGGCTGATATCTCTTTGAACTATGAGAATGCCTGGTCGTTTAGTAATGCCCTCTACATTGGATACTACCCGGGATTTTACAAAGAACGTCGAACGGGCGGTTATCAATATTTACAGCACCGTATTTTGAGCGGCTTGCGTTATCGACGCGATACGCGCCAATCGCTGGACATCATCTTTGAAGCTCTCTACAATGATTTTGAGAGTCAAATATCGGGTGAACAATATTCCAATCGCTTTTATAGTCTACGGCCTGAACTGGATGTTGAGTGGGCATTGGTCAGGCATTTTGGTATTGAGCTAGGTGGAGAGTATGAAAACCGGCGCTATGAAATTAGCGATGAGATCAACCCCAATTTTGCTGAGTATACAGTCTCCGTGATACCGAAAATCTTCTATGGCGAATTTAATGCTATTGGCGCCGGTATTTTTCGCGAAACGCGGCGCCATAATATTGATGGGCGGGTAACAGATGCCTTTATTGAGCAAGCCGATTTTAATGCGTACGGGCTTGTTGTATCCAGTGAATATATGAATCTGGGTGGGATGTTCCTCAATCTTGAGTATCGTTTAAGCTGGCGCGATTTTCCGAATGCAACATTCTCCGTGTTCAATTCTTTCTATTCCAACCGCAAAGTGCAGTCTGTTTTTGCCTTCGGCTGGATTCCTCTCACTGATCACTGGCAACTGCAAATATTTGCCAATTACGACAATGATGAGGATCGCGATTTTGAGCAGAATGACGTACGTAACGCGATATTCAATGTGAGTGTGGTGTATAAGTTTTGAGTTACTTCCGCCAAAACCCCGGCGTTAGCAATATCACTACCGTAAAGAGTTCTAAGCGGCCTGCCAGCATTAAGAAAGACAAAAACCACTTACCCAATTCCGGTATGTGTGCATAATTATCTGTGGGGCCAACGCTACCGAGGCCAGGACCTATATTGCCCAAAGTTGCAATCACGGCGCCAAGCGCAGAGAGTATATCCAATCCCAGCAGGGTCATTACGACCACGCCAATTACAAGAGTGAACATAAACAGCGCATAGAAACCCAAAACGTTGGTGATGACCTCACGATTGACGATGGTGCTCCCGATACGAACGCGCACAACGGCATGAGGGTGCAGCAGGCGGGTAATCTCGCTGAATATGAACTTGATGAGAATATATATGCGGATAATTTTAATGCCGCCGGCGGTTGATCCGGCGCAGCCTCCGGTAAACATTAAAAAAAGTAGCACGGCCTGGCTGCTTTGTGACCACTGTTCATAATCTGCAGTGGCGAAGCCGGTCGTCGTAATGATCGAAAGCACCTGAAATAAAGTGTCCTGGAAGGCCTTGAGCAAGGTCATGTCGCTGCGAAAAAAGGTATGCAGTCCGATTAGCGCTGTTGCTGCCCCAATCGTTGAAATGTAAAAGACGAACTCCTTATTCTGCCTGTACGCCTGCCAATCTCCTTTCAGGAAACGGTAGTGTATGGCGAAATTGGTGCCAGCCAGCAACATAAAAAATATGATGATAAAGTCTATATAAGTGCTGTTGTATGCAGCTATGCTGGCATTCTGAGTAGAATACCCGCCAGTAGCCAGGGTGGCGAAGCTGTGGCAAAGGCTATCAAAAAAGCTCATGCCGCCCAGCATCAGCAGCGCTGTCTCGGCGGCGGTTAGCAAGACATATACGCCCCAAAGTATCTTGGCGGTGCCAGCAACCCGCGGTGTCAGCTTATCAGCGACCGGGCCGGGCACTTCCGCCTTAAACATCTGCATGCCGCCAATTCCCAGGAAAGGTAGAATGGCCAGGGAGAGCACAATGATGCCCATACCACCGAGCCAGTGGGTTAGGGATCGCCAAAGCAACAAGCCGCGGGGCAAGGCTTCAATATCGGTCAGAATGGTGGCACCGGTTGTGGTAAAACCGGAAATAGTTTCAAAATAGGCATCGGTAATTGAAGGAATTGAGCCGTGAATGATGAAGGGCAGGCAGCCAAACAAGGACAGAAATATCCAGCCAAACGTCACTACCGCAAACCCTTCTTTCGGACGCACGTCGCCTTCAAAATTGCTGAAATAAAGTCCCACAATTCCGGCGAGGGCCGTGATTGCGGCGCTAATCAATTGGGCGACGTAATCGGACTCGCCATAATACAGCGAAAAGGGAACGGGCAATAACATTGCTGCCGATAAGAAGATCAATAAATAGGAGAGCACATATATGACGCTGGAGAAATGCATGATGTCCTTATGAGAACAGTTTTTCTACCTTTTTCAATACCGAAGGCATTGTAAATACCATCACTTTATCTCCCGCCTGAATACGCGTGCTGCCAACCGGCACGCTGGCGATTCCCTTGGAAATCACCGCACCAACTATTGACTGTCTGGGAAAATGAATGTCCTTTAGCGGGCGCTTGCAGATTTTAGATCCCGGTGCTGCGACAAATTCGATGATTTGTGCATCGATGCTCGGTAGCATGGAGATCGAGGCAACCTGCCGGTGATAGATATAGCGCATGATTGCATTCACCGTTATTAGTTGCTTACTCACCACGGCATCCATCCCAATCGTCGGTGTAATGGGCATATATTCCATCTTGTTTACCAGGGCAATGGTCCTCGGCACGCGCAAATGGCGGGCGACGAGTGTAGCGATGATGTTGGTCTCGTCTACGCCTGTAACCGCAATAAATGCATCCATATCGATAAGCCCTTCAGCAGCAAGCAGGTCGACATCGGTCCCGTCCCCGTGGATAACCAGGCAGTTTGGAAGCTGGTCAGCAATCATTTCTGATTTTTCAGAATTGCTCTCTACAATCTTAACGTTGATCGATTTTAGTCCGCGGGCAACAAATTGGCCGACCAGACCGCCACCAAGAATCATCACGTCATTTAATTTAACGTCTGTTTTACCGGTAATGCGCATGATCTCAGGCAGGATTTTGGGTGCGCAGGTGATGAACAACTGATCGCCACGGGCCAGGATATCGTCACCGCGAGGGATGAGGGTGCGGTTCTTGCGGTGAATGGCCACAAAGCGCATCGGCAGTTGGCGCACCTCTTCACTGAGTTCCTTGAGGGGTATGCGCAAGATCGGCGAATCCGTATCCAGCCGAATGCCAATAAGCTCCATTTGACCGTCGGCAAATTTGATGATATCAGTCGCTATTGATTGACGAAGCAGGCTGATGACGGCATCCGCCGTCTCTTTTTCCGGATGGATGATGAGGTCTGCGCCCAGTTGTTCCGGCGGAATTACAAAGTTGGGAGATGTGTATTCGTGGTTACGGACCCGAGCAACCGTATCGGCCACGCCCATATTTTTGGCGATTTGGCAAATCAGCAGGTTGAGTTCATCATTGTCAGTAACCGCCGCAACGGCATCTGCGCGGGGCAATCCGGCTTCACGCAGGGTGCTAAGACTGGTACCGTGGCCATGCAAAACATGGGCATCCAGTTGTTCCGTTGCGCGGGTGATTTGGGAGAGATCCCGATCTATAAGGGTAATATCGTGTTCAGTAGAAAGGCGCTTTGCCAGGTGGAAACCGATTTCGCCAGCTCCAACCACAACAATTTTCATATACCTGGGCTTCCTTTAAGACAATACTACTTTTTTGATCACGTTAATTGCATGGTCAACAGCATCATCGGCAATTTCCAGATGTGTCACCAGGCGAATTCGCTGAGGCCCGAATGGGAATTGAAGAATGCCTTCTTCAGCCAGCTTCCCGGATAATGAGGCGGCCGTCATCAGCGCGTCGTCGATATCGAATAAAACGATGTTTGTGTGCACAGCAGGCAGGTCAACGGACAATCCGGGAATCTCGTTAATGCCGGCTGCCAGCGATTTGGCACGGCGATGATCCTCGGACAATAGCGGAAGATGATGTTCTATTGCATGCAGGGCTGCTGCTGCTAAGATTCCACCCTGACGAACGCCGCCGCCGTATGCCTTGCGATAGAAGTGTGTTCGCTGGATAAAATCCGCTTTGCCGGCAACGACGGAGCCAACCGGCGCCCCAAGTCCTTTCGAAAAGCACAGCGAGACTGAATCGAACAGCTCACAATAAGTTTTGATGCTGATACCGGTCGCCACGGATGCATTCCACAAGCGGGCGCCGTCAAGGTGCAGCGGTAATCCGGCGGTGCGGCAAAACTCGGCAATTTGCTCAATCTCTTCCAGCGGGTAGATGAAGCCCCCACCCCGATTGTGGGTGTTTTCCAGACAAACCAATCCTGTTTGCGGATAATGGTCATCCGCTGGCCGGACTGCAGCGGCCACCTCATCCTTGCTGACTATGCCATTTGTTCCGTCAAGGCAATGTAGTTGAACTCCGGCCAGCATTGCCGGTGAGCCTGATTCATAATTGAAGATATGCGAGTTTTTGTCGACAATAACTTCCTGACCGGGCTGAGTATGTGCATTGATACAAATTTGATTACCCTGGGTACCACTCGTAACAAAAAGAGCTTTTTCCATTCCTGTGAGTTCAGCGATATAGTCTTGAAGCCGATTCAAGGTGGGATCTTCATTGAAGACGTCATCACCGACTTCGGCTCGGCTCATCGCAGCGCGCATCTTCTCTGTCGGCCGCGTGAGGGTATCACTGCGTAAATCTACTGTTTTCATATCCCGGGAACCCTTTTTGAAGAGCAAAAAATTACAGAATGTGATACGATAATGCAAGAGAATGTTTGCCTCGAAATCAGGTCAAACATAACCGCTGAATCCACCTGTATAGGCAGCTCAAAGATGTATAAGAACCGGCAAATCAAATACTTGTACAAAAGAGGGAATCAGAGTACGGGAATGCCGCTTTCCGTGCCATACGACACGTCGGACCGTCTTTAAATATTTTATTTTATGATTTGTGAAGTGCATCTTCTTAATAAAATAATTTTGAGGCAACTTTCTCTGCCGAGATTAAAGTGATCAGAATAATTGACCTATAGGGAACGTGTATGAGTAATGGCGCACTATTTGACTCTCCGGTATTGGGGAGTGTTGCCCAGAACATTGTCGCCCTGCTGATATATGATAGTGAAAGAGCAGAATTAAGCGGAATCGATTCGGAGCGGATCAATAAGATCTGTAAAGAAAGCCTTGGCAAGGCGGCAGAGGGAGTTATTCGCAGTGATCTGACAATTCAACGCATGCTGGCCAAGCTGCGCCACAAGCGCGTTGCGCATATCATGGATGATCTGCGCCTGCACGGTGTGCCGATTTCAGACGATTACTTTACTCACAATTTTGCGCAGGTAATCAGTACAAGAAATGCCAGGAAAATAGCACCCGTCTTCATCGAGACATTTTTTCGACGCCTTCGAAATTCCCGCCGTTTGAGCCGAAATATCATCATAAATTTCGCTGATGTTCTTGAACAAGGATATTGGCAACTTGACAATGATGCCTGGGAGGAGTTGAATCAGATTATCGACTCTGTGAAACCAGGGGAAAAGACTGACACCCCTTCAGTAAGTGTACCGGAGCCGGTTCATGAACAGGCCGCAGATGTGAAACCTGTTGAGGTGCCGGAACCATCCAAAGTTGCGGAGCCGGAAGAATCGCGGCCGGAAGTGGCTGTTGCCGCAGAACCAACTGCGGAGATCGAAGAAATATCTCCTGCGCTGGATTTACAGTCTTTCGAGATTGAGTTTGATGAGGCTGGTGAAGAAGACATGATGCGTAAGGCCAACGCGCTGGTGGAAAGCGCCGTTGAAGAAGACAGGGTTGAAATCGATGAGCCGGCTCGCGAGCCGGAAAATGGTCAATTGAATGACGACGCTGCCACTAACGAGCCGGATGGCGCACTTGAAGATGCGCTGGATTTGAGTCCGGAAGATATTGTTGCCCCCGATATCTACGCCAATCGCAATGGCAATGATTTTGAGAATAATCTGCATGATTTGAGCTTCGCGGAGTTGGAAAACGCCGAGGAAGAGCTCTATGCAAATGAGAATGCCGAAGTTGCCGAAAGCGGCGATTCAGAAGACGCAGAATCGGGTACTCCAGATGCCGGTGAGCTCGATAAAGACCTGTTGAACGACTTGGAGAATATTGATTTCGAAGACGCTGAAGAGTGGCAGGTTGCGGGTGATTTTACCGCTGCCTCGATTGATGATCAACAGGTTGAAGATGATTTGGTTGCCGGTCTTCGCAAGTTAGTTGGCGAAGAGAGCGAGGCAGAAGACATGAGCAATCAATTGCTCTCAGACGAGGAGGATGAGCTCTTGTTCAAAGAGCTGAACCAGGCTGAAGCCCCTGTCGAGAGCGAGTCGGAAGAAGATCCTGAGATGGATGTTGATGATCTTGACCTGGAAGACGAACAACTGCTTGATCTCGATTTCGAAACTTTCAACGATGAAAATGCCGGGGATCAGCAGGGCGTTGTAGACGAAACAGCCGCGGCAAGCAACACACCCGAAGGAGAAACTGAAGCCGGAGAGCCGGAGGACATCGCGGAAGCGTTGACGGATGAGGAACTGGACAATTTACAAATACCGGATATATTTGGCGAAGATTTTGAGGCTGCAGTTGCAGAAGCGCAGGAAATCGAGGAAGATGCGACCGAAGAAGCATCGTATGGCGCTGTTGAAGTAGATGAAGACATGGAAGCTGCCTGGTCAGATGATGAAAGCGACGAAGAAGCCCTGGTTGAATTGGACGAACTTGTTGCCGACGCCAACGAGCTTGAAGAAGTGGTGCAGGATGCTTTACCTGAAATTGTCGAAGCTGAATCGGAAACTGAGCTTGAGCCAGAAGCGCAAGAAGATGACCCTGAAATCGTCAGTGACGACTCAGAAGTTATAGCGGACGGCACAGATGTCGCGGAAATTGCCGAAGACGAGCCCAAACTTGCTGAACCGGATGCTGAATCTGGGCAAACTGTTGAAGAGCCGTCCGATCCGGAGGCGCCTATCGAAGTTGTACCCGAACCGATAGACTTTGTTGATTCACCTGAAGAGGTATTCGATGAAGATGTTGAAATTGAAGTGATTGAGGCGTCAGATGTTCTTCTTGCAGATATCGATGACGAACCGATGGACTTCGAAGAAAATCTTGTCGAAATGCCAGATGAGATTGTGAAAGAAGAGGAAGTCGCTGCAGATGCCGACGATATCGATCATAGCGATGGCTCGACAGCAGATGACATACCAGGCACTCAGGCAGTGGACTTTTGGCATGAACGTAATCTGATTATGCCGGTTCGCGGCTTGCGCAATCTTGAACTGGGACTGCGAGATAAACCCTTGCTGTTTCTGGCCGGTCAAGCCGGATGTGGCAAGAGTACCTTTGTCAGCGGCTATTTATCCGGTCTGACCCAGACCGGCGCATTGGATTCGTCGCGCGTATTTTATTATCGGTTCCCCAAAGGCGAGACGGATGCGGAAGCCTTCCTGATCTCATTAAATCGATTTTTTCAGCAGCATAATATTGAATATAGCGGCGCTGACACTTATGAAAGATGGGCGACCTTGCTCATTCACAGCGATGGTTATTTTGTTTTCGATGATCTGCATAACGTGCATGAACAATCATTGCTGGATATATTTAATGACATTTCTGAAAAAGTTGAGATCGCCTCAAATTTTTCCGGCAAAGTAATCATGATTGGCCGGGAAACACTGGAAGATTTAATTTTACCATCCCGCTACAACTACAGCTACGAGGGATTAACGACCGCTGAAAGCAATTCTCTTTTGCGGGATAAGTGGCAGTTGCATATCCCGCGCGATTTGCGTCGTTTGCTTGCGGCAAAATTGCTTGGGAATCCACGCTTAATGAAGCTGTTTCGGGACTGGTGGAAAAACGAGTCGCGCACCGATACAGAATTGGAACGCTTTGTTGAAAATATGCCTTTGGGCGCCAATGACATTTTTCAATATATCAGCGGACATATCTACGAGTCTTTTGAAAGAGTTGATAGTCGTCTAAATGCCTTCATGAAGGCCGTGTGCCTGTTCCGTATTCCGGAAACAGAAGATTTTCTGGAACGTGCATATGACAAAATTGGCGCTGGGGATTTTCAGGGATTGCTGGAGCGCCTGGTTGAAGACCATGGTCTATTGGAATTCAGCGACCAATCCAACCGCTATGAAGTGCCGGATCTGGTTCGCGAATTTTACAGCCAGAAACTGCATTCCAGCGATATCAAACGTATTTTGCACCTGATGGCCGGACAACTCTACAGCAAACGTTTCGCTGATCGGCAAGAGCTCATGGATGCCGTCGAGGGGGCATATCATTTTCTGGATGCAGAACGTGGCGAAAGTGCTGCCCGCCTGCTGTTGCCAATTACGCCGAGCAATCATGATGATGAACTGCTGGCTGGCCAGGTGTTAGATATTCTCAGCGAATTGACCATCGCCTCTTTCGGCGAGCCCGCCTTGAAGGCGCACTCCCTTTATAATCGCGGCAAACTATATCTGGAAGCCGGCATTATGGATCAGGCAGAGGCCGACCTTCGGGCCTGTCGCCGTTTGCAATTACCGGATGAATTGAAGGGAGCGGTTTCTTTCGCCCTTGGAGAGATTGCCCAGGCCAACGATCAACGTGAACGCGCTGTTGATTTATATCGCGATTCGCTACTATTCTTCGAAAAGTTTCAGGATGAAGACAATATCGCTGCAGCGGCCAATATGCTTGGTAACCTCTATCTGGATATGGGCGAGCATAAACAGGCAACTGACATGCTTGAAAAAGCAATGGCTGGATACAAAAGTGAAGTAGCGGATCAGGAATCACTTGTTGAGACCTGCTCAAATCTGGGGATCATCCATAAAAACAAGGAAGATTATGATGTTGCCCTCGATTATTTCCGCAAGGCCCTCAATGCCGCCCGGGATACAGAAACAGACTTTGTCATAGCCGACCTGCTTGGTCATATTGGCGACATTCTTACCAAGCGTAGTGAATGGCAAGCTGCCATTGATACATATGAAGAGGCGCTTGGGCTTGCCAGGAAGCAGCGAGATCACGCTACCTCGGCCCGTCTCTCGGAAAACCTCGGCAATATTCATCTGTTTATGCGGAAAGCGCGTGAGGCGCTCAACTGCTACGAAAAGGCGCGGGAATCCTATTCCCAGGCCAATGACAACGAAGGTTTGGCGTCTATATACAATCGCATTGGCGGTGTCCATCAGAGCCGGAATGAATGGGATAAGGCGCTTGATTGTTTCCGTAAGTCGAGCACGCTGTACTCGGAACTCGAGCATCAGGAAGGGATGATCACCTCGCTATGCAGCCTGGGAGCTGTTTTTATGGCCGGGAATCATATGGATGAGGCTTTCAGACACTATGAGCGTGCACTGACGTTAAGGCGCGAGAGTGGCAATCGTTCAGGAGTTGCTGATATTCTGGAGCGAACCGGCCACATTCTGCACGAAAAAGCGCAGCTGGGCGAAGCAATGGATCGCTATGAGCAGGCGCTCGCCCTTCGTGAGGCTTTGGGTGATTCAGCCGGTAGTGGTCATATTTTCGTGCACATGGGAAATGTCTATCGCTCTGATGGCCAACTGGAAGATGCTGTGAAGCTTTACCAGAAAGCCCTGCACATATTCGAAAACAGTAAAAACGCACATGGCCTGGCCGGCGTTTATCAATCGCTGGGCGCGGTATACCAGGAAATGGGAGAACTCGATCCCGCTGCTGGCGCATATAGTAATGCCATCGAGATGTTCGACCGTTTGAATAATTCCATGGGGCTGGTCAAGTCACTGTATGCCCTCGGCAATATCTGCCATGATTCCGGTTACTGGGAAGAAGCATTGAAACATTACGCGGAAGCCTTACCGATCTTCGAAGATATGGGAGATTTGGCTGGTATGGCACAGACGATAGGCAATATCAGCTCTATTGAGTTCGAACAGGAGCAGCATAAGAGCGCAATTGCCAGACAGGTGCAGATTCTACTTTACTTCCAGGACAGCGAAAAGAGTGAATTGGTGGAAAAGGTACTCGCCAACCTTGTTGCATGTCACCAGGATCTGGGCGCCGATCGGTTTCAGCCGATACTCACTGATTGTCTGGAAAGGACCGCCACCCATGGTGTTGATTGGGGGCGGCATAAAGTGATTGGTCCGGAAAAAGCGGAAATCATGATAAAGCAGATTTTCTATAACGGCTAGATGCTAACCAAACAACTCCTGCAACAAAGCACCGGTGGCACCGCCCTTGCCCATGGTATATACGTGCAGTCCCGGTACCCCAAAATCGATTAGCTTGCGGCAAAGTTCGGTTGTTTTTGCCAAACCGGCTTTGCGCACTTGCTCTTTTGTGCGGGCGCCCTCCATTGCTTCTACAAAATCATTCGGAATAGAAACGTGAAAATAGCGAGGGATTGAAGCCAGCTGTCTCATGGTTGATAATGGTTTGATCCCTGGTATGATTGGTACGGTGATACCAATTTCCCGTGCTTTCTCCACAAAGGCTTTGTAAACCTCGAAGTCAAAGAACATCTGTGTAATCACATAATGCCCGCCATTATCTATCTTATGCTTCAGGTTTAGCATGTCCTTTTCGAAATTCGGTGATTCAAAATGCTTCTCCGGATAGCCGGCAACCCCAATGCAGAAATTGGTGGGCGTTGCATAGTCGAGCTCTTCGAGGTATGTACCCTGGTTCATGCTTGTGATTTGCGCAATCAGTTCGCTGGCATGCCGATGACCATCGCGATGTGGAATAAAATTACGCTCGCCCATTGCCGGGTCGCCGCGCAAGGCCAGGAGGTTTTCGATGCCCAGGTAATGGAGATCGATCAACGCATCCTCTGTTTCATACTTCGAGAATCCGCCGCAAATAAAATGCGGTACCGTTTCAATTTGATAGCGGTTGGCTATAGAAGCGCATATGCCTACCGTGCCGGGCTTCTTTCGTTTGGGGATACGGTAAATAATATCGTCGATCTCTTCGTAAACCACCTGCGGCTGGTGATAGGTAACGTTCACAAATTGCGGCTTGAAGGGCATCAAAATATCCATTGTCTGGAATAACTCATCGATGCTGGTGCCTTTGTTTGGGGGGGTAATCTCCAACGACAATACCATGTCTTTAGACTTACGGATTGCCTCTATAACTTGCATGCTATGATCCTGTATTTCGCAGTATTTATTTATGGGGATTATGGAAACGGCCCTATGAAACCAATCGTTCATAAGGCCGCCCTAACATACTATGACAAATGCCTGAAGCCAAAAACTTTAACTTTTTGCAGCTACGTGCTTTTGCTACATTTTCTGACTTGTCTTGCTCTTCACTGACTGTTCTGCATGCTTTCCATGTTGAAACGGGTTTCGTGAATTGCATCAGGGTCGAGCACGTGCCTGAATTGCTGTTCAAATTCACTGACGCCAATGCCGCAGATTGCTGCATACTTGGTTAGTTTATCATGATCATCAAAATCTGATTTGTTCAAGCGGAGCATATAGTGTCGCGCGATGAAATAGGATTCCGAGCTTACGTCAACCATACGGACCCGGGTTTTATTGGTAACCGGATCTAGGATGTCTTTGAAATATAGCGGGACAAAATGTCCTGTTTGAACCGAGACCATCGCGGCATTACCACCGTTGAGGATAAACTGGGCTGCACAAAAACCGAGATCGCGCGTGTATTCCATGTCAAAGGGAATCGGATCCGCGCAGCGTAATTCGTATCCAATATTCTTGGCGACAATCGTTACCTTCTTGTTGTATTCCTGTAAACGCTGTTGAACGCGGCTTTTGATGATTTCGCCGATGTTGATTTCGGCAAGACGAATATGGCCATGGGCGTCGCGCTCAACATTTTCCAGGTTTTGAAGCTCGCTCACGTCTACTCGTTCCATCAGGCCTTCGGCTAATACGGCGACGCCATCTTCCCGGCCATAACTCAGACGCTTGATGATTGCGCCTACCAGAATATCTACGATATGATCCAGCTTGATTTTGTTACCTTTAAATTCTTCCGGAATCAAGGTGAGTGTGGCACCGGCAGCTTTACCGATTCCCAATGCCAGGTGACCGGCTTTACGGCCCATTGAAATCACAAAATACCAGCGTTTGGTTGTCTGCGCGTCCACCATCAGGCTCTGTACGACCTGCACGCCGACGTGACGAGCAGTCTGGTAGCCAAAGGTGGGGATGCCATGTGGCAGATCCAAATCGTTGTCGATTGTTTTTGGGACGTGGACCACCCGAATGCGGCCGCCGGAGGCCTCCTCTATTTTCATCGCGCTAAATGCCGTATCATCTCCACCAATGCTGATCAGCTTATCGACGTCCAGTTTCAAGAGGGAGTCAATTGCTTTATCCAACGTCTCCTGCTTGCGAGTCGGGTTGTCACGAGCGATACCGAGATAGGAACCACCGCGAAAGTGAATTCGGCTGATGGTATCGATCGTCAGGTCAGTTACCTGTGAAGTATCACCTTGCATGATGTACTTATATCCTTCGCGAATACCGACCACATCGACGCCTTCCAGGCGTGCTCGAATGGTGGCTGCCCCGATCACACTGTTGATACCGGGTGCCGGACCGCCGCCGGCCAATATCGCCAATTTTTTTTGATGCACTGTCATTTTAAAACCCCACGCTTAAATAATTTTTGAAAAAAGTAATCACAGCCTAATTAATTTGTGCGTTTGTTCAGAAACACCATGCAAAATAAGCTCACAATTTAAACTTGTTTTGCAGAAATTACAAGGGCATATTGGAGCTTTTTGAAGCGGGATAATCGCGAAACCAAGGAATGATTTAGATGATGCATGATAAGACAAATATGGTTGCAGGAGCAGCGGGAGCCCTTGAGGCATTGCCGGAAAGATCGGAAATTGCAGCGGAGTTTCAATGGAAACTCCAGGACATTTTTCCTGATGATGAAGCGTGGGAAACGCAGCTTGAACAACTGGTTCAGCGAACGGAAGAATTGGTGGCTTTTCAGGGGAAGTTGGGCAATTCCGCGGACGATTTGCTGAAGTGTTTGCTGCTTCGAGATGAAATAGCCGAAGCATTTGGAAAAATTTTCCTCTACGCCGGGCTCAGCAATGATCAGGATACCCGCGAATCCCGCTACCAGGCATTTCGTGAGAAAGCGTCAGCAGTGATGGTAAAAATCAACAGCGCGACGGCTTTTATTCAGCCGGAGATCCTTGCGATTCCGGAAGCTACTTTGCAGGAATTTATTTCAGAGACGGCTGACCTGACGAGCTACCGGCATCAGCTCCAAAATCTGATGCGATCTCGCGCGCATGTTCTCTCCTCCGATCAGGAAGCCCTGCTGGCCATGAGCGGCGATATTTCACAAACGCCCTATAATACCTTCTCGATGTTTAATAATGCCGACATCAAATTTCCCCCGGTTAAGGATGGCAAGGGAAATGAGATTGAGTTGACCAAAGGTCGCTATGCGCGATTGATGGAGAATCCGGATAGAGAGGTGCGCGAGCAGGCATTTCGGGCCTTCTATTCGACCTATGCCGGTTGGACCAATACCCTGGCGGCCACACTTTCCGGCGCAGTAAAGCGCGATGTGTTTTACGCCCGTGCCCGACGTCATCCATCTTCCCTGGAAGCCGCCTTGCACAGCGATAATATTCCGGTCCAGGTTTATCATAATGTCGTGGACACCATCAACCAGAGCATACAGCCGCTTCATCGCTACATGGAACTCCGTCAGCGAATGCTCAAACTCGATCAATTGCAGGCCTGGGATCTCAGCGTTCCGCTGTTGGCCGAAGTTAACTTTGATATTCCCTATCTTGATACCCGCAATATTCTACAGACTGCATTTGCGCCGCTGGGCGAACAATACCTTCAGGACTTACAGCGAAGTTTTAAGGACGGCTGGATTGATGTCTACGAAAACAAGGGGAAGCGTTCCGGCGCATATTCCTGGGCAACCTATGGAATTCATCCCTACGTTTTGCTCAATTATAATAAGACGCTAAATGCTATGTTTACGCTGGCACATGAATTGGGACATGCCATGCATTCCTGGTATACCCATCAGGGCCAGCCCTATCACTATAGCAGATACACGATTTTTGTCGCAGAAGTCGCTTCAACCTTGAATGAAGCCTTGCTGATGAATCACCTGCTGGAGACCACAGAAGACCCCAGTCGCCGTCTTTATCTCCTGAATAAATACGTGGATCAGATTCGCGGAACGGTATTTATCCAGAGCCTTTTTGCAGAGTTTGAAAAAATTATCCATGAACGGGTTGAGGAAGGTACGGCGCTGACTGCTGAGTCTTTGAATGCTCTGAATCGTGAACTTTACACGCGCTATTTTGGTCCGCAATTTCATATGGAATCGCTGTTTGACATCAACTGGTGCCGCATCCCGCATTATTACTATAATTTCTACGTCTACAAATATGCAACCGGCTTCTCGGCGGCCACTGCACTCAGTCAACGGATTGTTGCCGGTGATGAAGCTGCCCGTGATGCATATCTGAATTTCCTGAGTCGAGGCAGCTCGGCATACTCAATTGATCTGCTGCGGGATGCCGGCGTTGACATGACTTCCCCGGAACCGATTCAGGCCACGACGGAGTTGATGGATAATTTGCTGGATCAAATGGAGACGCTGCTCGATAGCTAGGCGGACTTAGTGAGATACTTCACCCGCTACAGGAGTGAGAAAATTTGAGCGGACGGCATCAAGGTTGTCGGAATGCCGGCCCAAAAGCCACATGAGCTTCACAATGCTTGTTTCCGTGGTCATATCGCCATTGCCAATGGCTCCGGACTGACCAATTTGACGACCATTTTCATAGCGATTCAAATCGACTTCACCGTGACGGCTCTGCGAACTGATGACCACGAGTTTGCCCGCGGCAGTGAGTTCTTGAACAACTGGGCAAAGAGACGCCTCGTCGATGTTAACATTTCCCATCCCCAATCCTTCGATAATAATTGCCCTGGCTGGAGAGTTTGTCAGGGCTCCTAAATAGTCCGGTTGCAGTCCCGGGAAAAATCGGAATACCATAACTGACGGCGATATCGCCGTTTGCAACTGTATTTGGTTCCCGCCTGGCAGCATATCATCCCGATTCAAATTGATATCCACACCAACTTCGGCCAGCGCTGGATAGTTCGGGCTGCGAAATGCGCCGAAACCGGTAGTCGAGGATTTGATGGACCGGTTGCCACGCAAAAGATGCGTGCCAAAAAAGATACAGACTTCCGGTATTGGATAGCTTGCCAATTCAACAGCATTGATGAGATTGCTGCGAGCGTCATTGCGAATTTCAGCCAGGGGCCGCTGCGAGCCGGTAAGGATAATCGGTTTATTTAGCCCACGCAGCATTAAGGAAAGTGCGTTTGCGGTGTACACCATCGAATCGGTGCCATGAATAATGACAAACCCGTCGAATGAATCGTAGTGGCTATGAATATCATCTGCTAACACCTGCCAGTGATGTGGCTGCATATTGGCACTATCGATATTAAACATTACCTTAAAATCAATGTCTGCAATCTGTGCAAGTTCCGGCACGTAGGTGGTAATTTGCTGCTGAACCTGACGCGGCGCGAGAGTGGGACGCGGATGCTGGGGGATCATACCGAAGGTGCCACCGGTATGAATGACGCGAATAGATTTTTTTTCGGTTTTCATTTCAAAACATACGTTCCGCACCCTGCTGGCGCAAGATCAATATTTTCAAAAAAGAAGCGAAAGAAAATAAGGCTTCGCTTCTTTCCGGGAGTCTGCTATATTCAGCGACCCTTGGGCCCGGCGGATTTTCCAGCCTTCTTCGGGAACCAGAGGCCCTGACGCCGGGTATATCAACATGACGTGCTTAAGGTCCGTTATGTGAGGAATATTAATCGCCATTGTGTTAGATAGGCGTTTTATTTAAATTCGGAATTTGTATGCGATATTTTGTTGATTCTGTTGGTAGCGAAGAATAGGATGATAATGAAAAACTGTTTCCTGCTGATAATACTGATTTCAGCATCACTTTTCTACGGTTGTCAGGAAAATCCGGTGGAGTTGTCCAGAGATGGCGCGACACTGGTTGCTGATACACTGTATGCGACATTTGACAGCACATACGCGCGAGACAGCGTGATCGTTTCCACCTGGAGCAGTAGCCGGCTCTTGTTGGGGCATTCGGAAAATATTGATTTTCGAATGGCGCTGCGTTTTAACACCTTTCCGCCCAATGTCAATGTGCAAGAAGCATGGATTGAGTTCAATGATTTGGATTCTGTCGATAATCCCCTGATTCCCAACTTCACGGTCACCGGATATCCGGTGGACAGTTCCTGGTCCACGGATGTCGATCCGATTTGGGGAGATGATTTTCGGAATAATGTCAACTTTGGCCAGCCGTTGGGCGAGATGGAAGTCAAATTTGACACCACCGCGCTGATAGACAGATTTGTGTTTAATGCCACCGGATTGGAATTTGTCAATCGCTGGGTAGATACTACCTTTGTCGATACATTTGTGATCGATACCACCAGTGGCGATACGCTCGTGCAGGTAGCAAATGCCGGTTTGCTGCTGGATTTTGATAGCGGCATGCTTGGCAACGGGATCAATTCTCTGAAGTCTTACGAAGCTCGCATTAGCGGAACGGAAGCTGGGCCTCGCCTCTTCCTGCGCTATCAGGTAGATGGTGAGACCGTTACCGATACCAGCTTTGCTGCCAATGACATATACTTCTTCGAGGGCGATTTTGAACCGGTGGGGGACCGTACACATACCTCGACCCTGATTCCCTGGGTGTCCCTCTATGATTTTGATGTTGATTCGCTGAAGAGAAAATACGGCAGCCAGTTCATTGTTTCGTCAGCGAATCTTCAATTGCCAATCGATAATGACAATTCTGAATTGAGCAGTACTTTTGGCCCGGGTCTGCGCATGATGCCATATACCTTCAGTGACGAGGAGGGCGCCGGACCTAATGATGTGGTTGTCAACACAGCCGTTTTATCGGTCCTGCAGGATGTTGCCCTAACCGCTGTAACAGACGATTCCAGATTTGTTGAGACTTTTGACGGATCTGATCGGGGTGACCTGGCGTTGCGCTATGTTCAGGTTCAATTGAATGATCCGGATGAAATCAAGGGTTATTACGTCGAGCATGCCCTGCTCAACGCCTATGTCGGCAATTTTGCTTTTTTCACGAATACCAGCGCACCGGATCCGCAGCAAAGACCGCGTTTAATTATCGAATCCCTGTTGTTACCAAATGAGAGATTCTAATGAAGATTTTCGAAAGAATATCCATCCTTATGATCAGCGCATTGCTGATCCTTGCTTTCAGTGCATCTATTTGGGCTGGATCGTATTTTTCCTCCCGCAATAATAGTATTGGCACCCGAACCTACACAACCGGGGTTCGCGGATTGGGAATGGGGGGAACCGGACTGGCTTCGTTCGATTCACTTTCGCTTAACTACTATGTGGTTTCCCAATGGCGCAACATTAACAATACCCGCGCTACATTTGGTTTGTTTTATGATTACACCAACTCCGAAGTTGGTGAAAGCACTTTTACGAGTTCTGTTGCCAATTTCGCCGGACTGAGCTTTGGTATTCCAATTCAGACCAAAAAGTGGGTGTTTGGCGTCTCTGTTCAGCCTTACACGGATATCAACTTCCGTACAACCCAGAATGTTACCTCTATTATTAGCTCTGATACCACAAATTTTCAGCAGGTATTGCAACAGGAAGGAAATATCAGCCGGGCTCAGTTCAATTTAATTTGGGCGCCTGTTGAACAGGTTGGTTTAGCTATCCATGCCAACTATTACTTCGGAACGCTGGAAGATAACTATCGCTTCGAGTTCGATGAAGCAAGCTTTGCCAGCACGAATCATATTGTTGAATATCGTGTTTCCGGCCCGGGACTTGGTTTCAGCCTGGACGTCAGACCAACATCCGATTTGATGCTTGCCGGTTTTTTTGATCTTAAGCCGTCGCTGAATATCTCTACATCTTACATTTCTCAAAACACAGATATTGAGGGCAGCGATCGGGTCTTTGATTCCTTTCCCATCAGCTATGGAATTGGCGGCGCCTATCAGCTTGGTAAGCGCTGGAATCTGGCTGCCGATTATGCCTTTCAAAAATGGAGCGAAACACTGCTTAGCTCTGATGAAAGCTATGAAGACTGGTTTCATTTTGGTGTAGGCGTTGAAAGAATGGCTTCGACTCGCCGTACACGCTCTCTTGGATTTTGGGATAGAGTAGATCTGCGCGCCGGGGCTTCCAGCCGCCAACTTGGCTATCGCTTCAATAATGAGTCGGTCCGCGAAAATAGCCTGCATTTTGGTCTGGGAATACCGTTTTTTCAGAAAAACTATCGGCTGGATGCCGGCTTTGCGGCCGGTTTTCGCGGAGATTCCGCCAAGAATCTCGCCAGTGAATCATTCTTTCGTTTCGAGCTCTCCGTTTCGGTTGGAGAAAAATGGTTCCAGAGAATCCAATAAATGAGCCAAAATAGCGGTTTTTACGATGTTTGCAGGGATTTAACTTGCAAAAAAATAGATTAAATGCTTATATATTGGTTGGGAAAAGGGGATTGTAGATAATATGCATATAAAGCGATGATACTGATGTGTCCTAAAGAAGGAGGAGCGTCTTGAAAAAGGGATTACTACAACATACATTTTGGCATCTGTTGCTGCTGGCCTTTATCGGGTTAAGTGTGAACTCGGTTTTGGCGCAAGATGATGACGAAATGCCCCCCGGTGATGATGTGCCGTGTAAACCTGAATCCTTTGATACCGAATATGACCAATTCAAATCTGATTCTGTAACCACTCAACAGGTTCAGATTTGGTATAGCTTTGGACAAGAAGAATTCAAGCATGAGCAGTGGAAACGTGCGATACCTTATTACTGGAAAGTCCTCATGAACGACGGCGTTGGCACTTACAAAGTTGTTTATTCCAAACTGGCGAAGTGCTATTTCGAATTAACCAAGAGCGAGACCGATCAAAAAACGGCTTATCTTGACAGCACGCTTCTGATCGTTTACAAGGGATTGGAAAAGCATCCTCAATATGCCGGTTTGCATTTTCGTGCCGGATCGATTCATCGGACACTTGGAAGAACGACCTGTGCCATTCCTCATTATGAAGCTTTGACCTCCATTTCTAAAGACCAGGTAAGCTATTGGAAGACCCTCGCCCAGCTTTATTTTACGAATCGGGATGAAAGGTGTCTTGAGATCCAGAAAAAAGTGATCGATATGAAGCCGAACGATCCTGCAGAGCGCGACTTGCTGGCGCGGATGATGGCAGCTTTCGGTATGGATCCGTTTGTTGCGCAGGTAACAACGTTCCGGCAAGATCCGACCAATATCGATAATGCCCTCGCTGTTGGTAAAGAAGCATATAATCGCGGCGAATATGGCCTGGCTGATAGCGCGCTTACGGCTGTTCTCGGCGCTCAGCCGCAGAATATTGAAGCCCTTGAATTTCATGCCCGGACCTACGAATCACTGGATCGCAAAAACGATGCAATTGCCCAATATCGTAAGATCCTGGCAATTGACCCCAAGAGCGCTAAAACACATTGTGCAATTGCCATGGTATTGGTTGATCAAGGCAAATTCTCTTCCGCCCGTTCCAATGTCTACCAGGCACAGAGAATTGATCCGAACTTCGGTCAGTCCTACATGGTGATGGCTTACATTTATGAAGAAGCGGTTTCTCATTGCCAAAGCAAGCGGTCTGGTAAGGAACTGTCTTATGATGATAAGCTGATTTATGAAAAAGCCGGGGCTGAATACCGTAAGGCTGGCCGGGTTGATCCAAACTTCAAGACGCGTGCCGATTCACGAAATACCAACTTGCGTCCATTTTATCGCACGAAGGAAGATAAACACCTTTACAACTATCGTGAAAATGTGAAGGACGCTTGTTATAGCTGGATCAAGTAAGTTTGTAAGCAGCGTATAATTTTTGACACGGCCCTGGCCATCTTTCGAGATCGCCAGGGTCAATTTATTAGAGGATGGAAATATGTTAGATCACGTGAGAGAGTATGACCCGGAAATATATCAGTCGATCCTTGGAGAAATAAAGCGGGAAAATTCTACCCTGGAGCTAATTGCCTCTGAAAATTTTGTCAGCAAAGCTGTTCTGCAAGCTGCCGGCAGCGTCATGACCAATAAATACGCTGAAGGGTATCCCGGCAAACGCTACTATGGCGGATGCGAACAGGTGGACATCGCTGAGGACCTGGCGCGCGATCGCGCGAAAAAGCTATTCGACGCCGAATACGTCAATGTTCAACCACATTCCGGGGCACAGGCTAACATGGCCGTTTATTTTACCTTTTGTAAACCCGGAGATACCATCCTGGGCATGAACCTGGCTCACGGTGGACATCTAACACACGGGAGTCATGTGAACTTCTCCGGCCAAATTTACAATGCAGTGCCTTATGGCGTTCGCGAAGATACCGGCTATATTGATATGGATGACGTTGCCGCCAAGGCACGTGAACAGAAGCCGAGAATGATTGTTGTGGGCGCCAGCGCCTATAGCCGCTTCCCGGACTTTGAACGGTTTCGTGAAATTGCCGATGAAGTAGGGGCGATCTTGTGGGCCGACATGGCCCATCCCGCAGGTCTGGTGGCTGCAGGTATCCATCCTTCACCTTTGCCGCATTGCCATGTGGTAACGACCACAACCCATAAGACCCTCAGAGGACCGCGTGGCGGAATGATTTTGATGGGAAAGGATATGCAAAACGATATGGGCGTTGTTGCACCAAAATCCGGGCGAGTCAAGAATGTTTCCGAACTGCTGGACAGCAATGTCATGCCTGGTGTCCAGGGCGGTCCCTTGATGCATGTTATAGCCGCCAAGGCCATCGCTTTTAAAGAAGCATTGGATCCGGCTTTCAAAGCGTATGCGCAACAGGTAGTCGATAATGCGCAAGCGCTCGCCGATGAGCTTGTCGGCATGGGGTACAAGATTGTTTCCGGCGGAACGGATAACCATGTGATGTTGGTTGACCTGACGGATGTAGATATCACCGGCCGCGATGCAGAGAATGCGCTTCATGAGGCTGGCATTACGGTTAACAAAAATATGGTGCCCTTTGATAAGCGCAGTCCATTTGTTACCAGCGGGATTCGCCTGGGAACCGCAGCATTAACAACCCGCGGATTTAAGGAAGCCCAGATGAAGGAAGTTGGGCAACTGATCGACCGTGTTCTGAAAAATATGGACAATAAACATGTTTACCAGCAGATTGCCGGTGAAGTGGAAGCGCTTTGCGACAAGTTTCCCTTGTATGATTTTGCATAAGGAGCTTTGGTGAAGAAAAACCAAAGATTTGCAGAGACGCAAAAAAGTGCCGGAAAGCGCCGCAGCGCTTTGGATGCGCTTGACCTGGATATTATGGAACATCTGATCGAAGATGGACGGATGTCGCTTACTGACATGGCCCGGGAATTGGGGACATCCGTCGGCACTATTCGCAAACGCCTGGCGCGCTTGCTGGATGAGAAAGTGCTGATGATCTTCGGGCAGGTTGATCCCAATCAGATTGGCTTCAATGCCTATGCGCAAATATTCCTGGCCATTCGCCCGGCAATCAAAATTGAATCGGTGGCCGCAGAAATCTCGCAGCTTCCGGAAGTCAGCTTCATTGCGCAGATCTCCGGCGAGTTCGACCTTGAGGTCAACGTGATGTGCCGGGATAATGAGCATCTGACCCAGTTGATGAATGAAAAAATTCTCAACATTGAAGGTGTTCATCATACCATGACCAATATGTATCTCAAGATGTTTAAAGTGGCGCAGCCCAACCTGCATTTACTCTATTCGCCGCAAAATTCAGACTGACCGATGAAAGATGCCTCCGATGTTCCTGAAGAAGAAAGATCGAGATTGGGTGCTGGATCGCCTTGAAGAGACCTATGGGGATACCACCACAGCGCTAACATTTGATACCCCCTTTCAGCTATTGATCGCTACGATTATGTCGGCGCAAAGCACCGACGATCAGGTGAACAAAATTACCACGCCGCTGTTTGCTGAACATCCCGATGCTGCAGCGCTTGCTGCGCTCTCCCTTGAAGCGCTGGAGGAAAAGATCAAGCGCGTTGGACTTTATCGCAACAAGGCAAAAAACGTCCACGCCACCTCAAAAATTATTGTCGAGGACTATGGGGGAGAGATCCCTCGTGAACGTGACGAATTGGTGAAGCTCCCCGGAGTAGGCCGAAAAACGGCCAATGTGGTTGTCAGCGTGGCATTTGGTACGCCGGCAATTGCAGTTGATACCCACGTGTTCCGCGTGTCAAATCGTTTGGGGCTGGCAAATGCCAAAAATGTGGTGCTTACCGAAGAGCATTTGATGAAGCATATACCTGAAGAGAAATGGGCCGCGGCACATCATTGGCTCATTTGGCATGGCCGACAAGTATGCAAGGCTCAAAAGCCCAAATGTGAAGAATGTATGTTGAATTCAGTTTGCCTTTTCTACAAGAAAAATAAGTGAATCGGCATAAGATTAGTTGGAATCCATAGCGGATTCAACTTCGGAGAGCTGCTTTTCCATATTGAGTAAGGAGCTGTGTTCGGCAGGAAGCTGACTTTTGTAGATATCTACCGCCCGGGTAAAGCACATGCGTGCTTCCGTAAGGCTACCCTGGGTTTGGTAGACTTTCCCAATATCCCGATAAATATCACCGACCATCGGATCATTAAAACCAACCCGTGTTTGACGCAGTTCGGCTGCCCAATACAAGTATTTCAGGGCCGTATCCATTTTTTGTTCATACACATGCGTGAGGCCGATACAGCGCAATTGCGTAGCTAAATGCGGGTGTTCCGGGCCAAGGAGCCGTTCAGCCGTTTCGAGCGTCCTGTAGAAATAGCGCTGTGCTGCTTCATATTTGCCCTGTTGAAGATAGGTCTTGCCGATGTTTTCCAGAATGATAGAGATATACGGATCTTCCAGGGCCAACTTACGCTCAACGATGTGCAGGGCTCGCCGGTATTGATCCAGGGCGTCTTCAAACTTGCTTTGATCTCGCAAAACGTTGGATAGTTTAATCAAAACCGGGATGAGATTGGGATGACGCATACCCAATTTATTTTCGCACATCCGCAATGCCTTCCGGCAATTCAGGAATCCATCCTGTTGATAACCAAGCAACTGCTGTACATGGCCAAGATTGCTTAAAATGGCTGCCTTGCAAGGATGGCTTGCGCCGCGAAAAACTTCGTCGGCCAGTTCCCAGGCATCTTGCAATAGATTATGTGCATCCATCCAATCACCCTGGGCGAGTTTAGCCATGGCGATGTTGTTGAGGGGCTCCGGCAACAGGCTGCGATCATCGAAGAACTGGGCATATTCCAACTGTTTATCGAGGTACACCGATGCCTTTTGATACTCACCAAGGCCATACAAGACCCGGCCAATTTTTGCCAGGAGATTAAATTCGAGAATAATCCGGTCGGCCGGCTGCTGCTCTTTGTATTCGTTCACCAGGATTTGATATATCTTCAGCAGACTCTGCTTGTCGCGAAAGCTGTGAAATCGTCCGATATTGGCCATATGATCGCTGATGTAAGCGGCCAAACGGTATTTCCCTTCAATGCGATCGTCAAACATAAATAAGCCGCTGCGCCAATCCCAGAGATCCGGAGCGTTTTCCTGCAGGAAGGGAACCAGGTCAATTGAAATGCGGAAAATGATATTTTGCTGTAGCTTGCGATGGCGATTCAACTGCTCATATAAGGACTGAATAAGCTCAACAGTGGATACTTTGCTTTTTTGATCGATATACTCATCGATATTGGAGACAAAAGCAATTTCGCTGGCAGGCAGGGATTTGATGGCGCCAATTAAATTGGCCGGACCGTCTTCTCCGGTTTCGATGATTAGTGACTTGACAGCATAGCCGGTACTATTCGCCACAGAAGTGACCACAGTTTCGTCTTCATCAATAACAAAATGAATCGTCAGGTCTTCGGCGTTCTGAATCGCAGATGAAAGACGGTACAATTCGTCTCGCGACTTATCGTATTTGGTCTTCTTCGGCTTACCGTTTGTGTGCATTTTACTGGCCATAAGCACCGTGATCCGGTTGTTCTTCTGTCAGTGCTATCAAATTTTCAATTTTATAATGCGCGGTGATAAAAGTCGCTTGGATAACGTTTGTTGCCGAACGTCAGGCAGGATTTGGGGAACAGCGTGGAAACGCTGAAAGGGAACCTCAATGTTCCGGAGACTGCTTTCCCTACTTCCATCACACAAAAATCAGTTCATATTAACCGATTTCATAGAGTTCGTACATGATAGCGATCAATTTTTCCTCGCATCGCTTCTTTCATGTACAATTGTTTGTGCCGGTCAGATAAGAAGCCGGCATACAATATCCCCTTACCGTTGCCTCTTTTAGAAGCAACTCTCCAGCAACAGAGCGTAAATTTTCTGATTCCTCGTTTGTTGAGTACTTACCTACTATAACATAAGGGGAAAGCTGCGTTTAGGCAACATGGAATTCCCAGAAAAGAACGTTTTCACGGTTAGGTACTGTCGGTCGACGTTGCTTCGGTCATCACCTGATCAATAACATTTTGCGAATTTGCCGATATTGTCCCGATGTTAATTGATAATAATAGACGCCGGAAGGCAGCGGATTGCCAAACGAATTATTACCATCCCACTCAAAATTGTAATCACCGGACATGAGGTGTCCGTGGAAGATTTGTCGAACTTGCTGTCCAAGAATATTGAAAATCAGCAGCTCTATCTCATTATCTTCCGCTATAGTAAATCGTATTGAGGTAGATGGATTAAAGGGGTTCGGATAGTTTTGCAAGAGTTGAATGTCTTCCTCTGTTCCCGCCATTGGAGTTTCGCTATCTTTTTTAGAATAGGTCGGTGTGTAGGCAATAACATTGGACATTTCGCTTGCTATACCGTTATTGTCAATTGATTTCACCCCATAATATTCCGTGATGCCTGTGCGATGACTCCTGATCCGCAGGAACTGCTCCGCTGTTGTAGCGATCTTATTGAGATCCTCTGCGCTTGTACCACGGTAAATATGGTATTCGCGGATATTCTCCGCGCCGAAGTGCATAAAGCTGAGCGTTGCCGCCGGACCGGCTTGCCGCTTCCATATGTATGGGGCCTTGGCGCGGCCTTTCCAGGTAGAGGGGATAGCGCGATAGCTTAGCAGGGCAGGTTCAAAGCGCATTTCCAGAGCCTTGACACCATCCGGGCGAATTTCGGAAACTGCCCGTGTTGCCCGGCCCCAGCCAATCACCGTATTGCCATTTGCCAGGCGTCGGCTACTTCCCATAATATCGCCAAATTCCTGTCCCGGCTCGCGATATTCCCAGACCTTTGTCGCGATCTTATTGACCTCATCCAGGTGGTATTCCACTGCCCTTGATTCCCGGGGCGACGATTGGTTGCTGTTATCGTAAATCAGAATATTGCCATTGGACAATCGCCGCGCATCGTGCTGATGATTAAAACTGGTTTCCTCATCAACGAATGTGAATTCATTGCGTAGTCCACCCAGCCGCCAGATGATGTTGCCGGTGATGCGGTTGATTTTGGTAACTTCTTTTAAGTTTCTGCTGCTGATAAGCAAATGGTCATCGTCGTCAACTTCAATGGAGTTGCCGTGGATCAGATCTACGGTCTGACTGGTCAAATTACGGTCCGAGTCGGTAATCTCCATATGGTCCCAGCTGCGCCACTGGAATATCACGTCTTTGTTTGCATCCTGCTCCTGAATCACCAAGCCGATAACCGTCGCATCTTCCCGGCCACCATATTCACGCAAGTCAACAATTTGCGGGTCATAGCTCATCAACAACGCATGGTGGTTCTCCAGAACCTGAAGCTCGTGTAAATCCGTGAGGTAGCCATTGCCACAAGTGAAACTGTCGACCAGTGTAAATGTTTGATCCAGCGCATAGTGCACATCGCGTTCAATGTCGAAGTAAGTGAGATAGCCATTTGCCTGGGGTTTGAAATCGACCGCAATAAACGGCAGTTTTCGAAAGAAAACCGGGAAGCCGTTATTGTCCAGCATCAGAAGGTGATAAGGCCGTGGCGGATTTGGTCCCCAGGACAAATTTGCCAGGAAGTAGTAACTGTCTGATGGATTGTCGTGCGCCGTAATGTTCATAATCGGAAAGTCAGGCGGCAGCGAAAAAGCGGCATGGGGATCATATTTCTCCGGCGTGCTGGTCGTAGGTGCGGGTTTTTCCGGCAGTACATCCTTTAGTTCTTCCTGCAAGAGCTGCTTATTACTGGTCTTGGCTGGCAGGGTATTGGCAATGCGAAAGCGATAGATAAGCGGATTTAGGGGCCGTCCGTCTGCCGATCGAAAACCAGCGGAGATCGATACGGTCACATGTTCGCCGAGCAGAAAGCTGCTGTCGGGTTTGAAGAGAACAGATTTACGGTCCCCGGCGATGCGGATTTTGCCGCTATGATCGCCACTGACGCTGCCAGATACTGAGATACGATCCGCCAAATTGAGCGGACGTTGCTGAAAGGTTTCACCGGGCCTTAGGATGATTGTACTCTGCGGTAACAGATAGATTGCTCCCGGTCGTGGCGACAGGTATTCAAATTCGTTGCGGGTCATCTGGGCCTGGCAGATGCTTTGAAGCAGGCAGACGCACAGCAAAGCACGAATCATCAATTTGGCCGGCATATTCAGGGTCTTCGAATGGGTGTCCGGGATTTAGGCGCATTTAGTATGCGATCAGCTTGTTCATAACAAAATACAGCTTGTAAAATTTGAAGGAAAGGTATAAAGTCACTGATTCTAAAAATTGTCTGTATTTTAATTGATGGACTACAGATATTGCCACTCACAAAATGTCATTGGAGACTGATGAGCAGATCATCTGACTACGATTTGGTAGTAATCGGATCAGGACCTGCCGGCGCAACAACTGCCCGATATGCAGCCGAAAACGGACTTCGGGTTTTGTTAGTAGATAAAAAGCAGGAGCTTGGCGCACCGATACAATGCTCCGGAGCGGTTAGCGCACATGCGCTTTCGGATGTTGAAGTGATGCCGGAGAGTGAATTCGTCCTGACGCCTATATATGGCTTCATTGTTTATGATGAGGCTGGAAATCCAGTTTATCTGGACTATCGGGAGTTAAAGCCGGATGTCTATGCGGATGCTCCACTGGGATATGTCGTTGATCGACGCCGATTTGACCGCGCGCTTTTGAGCATGGCTGAAGATAGCGGTGTGGAAAGCTGGTTAAAGACCGAAGCACTGGGCGTGGATCGTATATCGCCCGATCTGCTTGAAGTGCGGCTGCGTCGACTGGGACAGGAGGTCAGCGTGCGCACCCGAATTTTGGCCGGCGCAGATGGCGTGCAATCCCAGGTTGGCAAGTGGTTTGGCCTTGCCACCCACATTAAGCTGAGTGAATTGGCATCCTGTCTTCAGTACGTGGTTGATGGCGTGGAGACCGAGGGCCTGCTGGAGATCATGACCGGACACGCTATTGCCCCCGGTGGCTATGCCTGGATATTTCCGAAACAAAATAAACATGCCGAAGTCGGGCTTGGTGTGATTCGCACCATGACTGACGATGATGCGCATGCCTATCTCGAAAAGCTGATTAAAGATTCCTTCCTTAGCGACCGCCTGAAAGACCTGAGAGTTCTCGAGATCCAGGGCGGCGGCGTACCGCTGGCAGCGCCACTGAAGCAGCAATACAGCGATAATATGCTTCTGGTAGGTGATGCGGCCCGGCATGTAAATCCAATTACCGGCGGTGGCATCCACACTGCCTTGCGTTGTGGGGCGATTGCTGGCCGCTTTATAGCTGATGTTATCCGAGGGGGTAATACGCCCGATGAACAGTGCATGTCGGCCTATCAACAACGCTGGTCCGAGGAGCTGGGCGAGTCGATGTGGCGATTGTATCGTAGAAAGCGGGAGATTTTTCGGCAGCGTGATATCGATCGGCGCAACCAGATGTTGTTCGAGACATTGTCCCATTATTTCAGTCCTGAATCAGAATATCGTAAGATTTAAGAGGGAAAAATGGCCAAACACCCGGTGATGTTTGAGATAGATTGGAATGCCTGTATCAAGTGCGGTGCCTGTGTGGCAGTTTGCCCCTTGGAAGCAGGGTTTATTAGTGCCTTTGATACAATTGCGGTGGATAAGCCTTGTGATGTGGTTTGTCTTGCCTGCGAGAAAGTATGTCCGGTGACGGCAATCCGGCATAGTGATGCATGAAGCAGTATCCCGCCGAAGCGGGATACCATCAAACAGAATTACATATTGAAAACCAATCCCAGCTGCATAACAACAAAATCACTGCTGATTTCGCTGCTGCCGGGGATTTCATCAAAATTATAGTCAATGAATACATAGCGAATATCGCCAAACAGGGTTGAGCCGGTTCCGAAGGGCAGCTCAACGCCTCCTCCGAAGTGCCAACCGAACTTCTGCTTTGTTTCATCTTCCGGGGCATTTATGCCCAATAAATCCTGATCATAATCGATGGTGGTGTTATACCAACCAGCGCCGGCAGCGCCATATACAATCGGCAATGGATAGAAGAGACCGGTCACCATCAAGGGCCAGTTCTTTACGGTCACCTGCTCGTCAAGGAATTCTTCCTGACGATAGTTGATTGAGCCTTCCAGGCTCAAGGCCGGGCTCAGCGGCATGCGAATGACTGCACCACCGGTAAAATTACCTTGATCAGCATCGCTGGTTTTGAAATACCCCATTTGCGGTCCAATACCGCTGCTTTGCGCAGATACACTGGTAAAGGCCAGAGCCACCAATGCAATTGCCATAAATAAAGTTCTAACCATGATATATCTCCTAATTAACAAAGTCAATGTGTGCCTCACTGCAATAAAGAGCAAAAATCAAACCGAACTGTGATTTACGTAGAAAATAGGGCCAGGTTGCTTTTAGAGAAAGCAATATTGTAAACAATGCTTACAAGTGTCGTGGATTTTGTCGAGAGAGAAGTGGATAAATTCCTACATGCCCTAGAGCAAATTTCTCAATGTCCTATTACTGCATCCCGTACAAAGAGATAAGAATGCAGAATTATCTGATATCGATTAGGAAAATTCCTAGATGTCGCCGGACTATTGCTAATTGAATCGTGTAGCCCTACCGAATTATCTTGTCTCACCAGTCGAAGTTCCCTGAAAGAAAAATATTATTATCAATTCGAATGTAGGCATGATCCCGTCTCATGTCGCGTGTTATGACTCCCAAGGTCGGAAGATCGGAAAGGTAGCTGCTGTGAAGGCTAGGTTTATATTGTGCTGGATTATTTGCTGCATTGGTTGTTTACAGGCACAGACAGAGGTTCCAAAGCTTGGAATTGGATATGGTCTCCACGTACCGGGACATTCAGGGTTAAGCGTTCAGTATTGGTTAGCAAAGAGGATTGCAGTGGACGGTTTCCTGTCGGCTTCAACAGGGGATGAGGGACATTTTCAGATCGACGGTAGCTATTTAATCCATAACGAAGAGGTCCTTAGAACAACGTCTGGAAATTTTCGATTCTACTTCGGGATTAAGGCGGTACTGCGTTTTGGACACGAGGCTCGCACCTTAGTAGGCGTGCCGTTAGGGTTGGTCCACTATTCAGGACGAAATAGTAGTGGGATATATCGCATGGGTGTTTATATGGAAATCGCGCCGGCGATCAGATTGGCGGCAGACGAGGAAGCGAAAATGAGCGAGGAACCAAAGAATGCTTCAGTTGCCGTGGGTATCCGGCTATTCATTTAGTTGGCTAGAAACCATCGCAAATACTTCATTGTTTGAGTTGTCAAAACGCATGCTTTAGTACCTACCAGTTTGGGCGGCAATTGTGGAAATCGACATTGTCGTGGAGGAAACAAAATTAAAAGAACGAGGCCTGTTTTAATGAGAGTGTTAATAATAATACCGACCATGCTTTTCTTGATGTTATGCCTGGTAAGTTCACTGCTTGCGCAGACTGTCATTTTCGAAGATGATTTCGAAACCGGGACTCTGGATCCCCAATTTTGGACTGCCAGGCCGTGTGCCAACGATGGCATCGTTGAAGTGAGGCTGGAAATTGAGGGAATATCTGCAGGCTATGATAGCTTTTGGGGCGTGGTGATGGGCAAAAATGCTGACGGCGATGTTTGTGAAAACTACCTCGATTTGCAATTGGATCTCAGCGGATATGACAATGTCGACTTGTTGATATCGATCAGGGATTATTTCGAGGAGACGGAAATTCAGGATGCAATTTGGCTGAGTGCCGATGGCAATATATTCCTTCCAGCGTATTCCTTCGATTTTGTCAACTGGAACAATGAATGGGGAGAACTACCGCCAATCGACATTGATGAATTGGCCAAAGAACGCGGGCTGGCGCTGACGGATTCGTTCATTATTCGTTTTGCGCAATATGGCAATGCAGATTTTAATGGTTTCGGCGATGAAGACGGCATCTTTCTCGATAATATTAAGGTCGTTGATCCGCAAGTGGTCTATCAGACCTTACCGTTTACGGAAGATTTCGAAGATGGCGTGCTTGGTCCCGCCTGGCGCTGGGCAGATGCGACATACCCGGCTCTGACAACTGTTGAGAACACAACAAGGCCAGGCGGAATCGTAACGGTTGCCTCCAGCGTTCAGCAGGCTTCCGTCCCTTATGAAGGGGCATATGGCTTGGCGATGGGACGCCGAAATGATTCAAATCTACTCACAACGAACGCTGTTGATTTACATCTAAATCTTGCTGGTGCGGAAAATGTGGAAATGTTCTACTGGTATACAGATTATTCAGACGAGCCACATGAACAAGACGGTATATACTTTAGCAATGATGCCGGGCGTACTTTCCAACGCGCCTACCAATTCATTCTCACCAATGAAGAAAATCGCTACGGTATGCTCCCACCGTTAGATATCGATCGACTGGCTGAAGATTTGAACCTGGCTTTAACGGATTCCTTCGTCATTCGTTTTCAGCAATATGGTGCTCGTGATTTTACAGCAGGTACGCTTGATGGTATCTTGCTTGATGCGATCGAGGTTAGAGAATCACCAGTTGTCTATCACCCACTGCCATTCTTTGATGGATTTGAAAGCGGCGAATTAGATAGCGCATGGGCCTGGGCGGATCCGACCTATCCAGCGTTAACGGGTGAGGCAGGTACTCTGGGGCATCAGGGCATTGTTGAAGTCACCAATAATATTCAAGGTGTTGATGCGTTTTATGAGGGGTTTTACGGGGTGGCTTTGGGCCGAAGGGTTGATGGCGCCTTCACCAGCAATGCATTGGATCTGCATCTGGATATTTCCAACCATAGGGAAATAGATCTGGCCTTTTGGATCAAAGATAATGCCGATGAAACCCACGTTTATGATGGCATCTGGTTTAGTTCGGATGGTGGCGAGGTTTTTTGGCCGGTGTACGCATTTGATCCCTCGAGTTGGACCGATCTGACGTTCCAACAACTGACGGTAAATGTCGATTCGATTATTAATGCGAATAGCGAATTGTCGTTTAGCAGCACCTTTATTATGCGTTTTCAACAGTATGGTGCGCGTGACTTTACTCCAGGAACTATCGACGGATTGATTATCGATAGTGTGTTTGTTTCTGCCGATTCCGTCATATTAGGGGTTACGGATGAGGCTCCGGCGTTGTTAGTGCCAGAAGCGTTTTCTTTAGGTCAAAACTACCCCAACCCCTTTAACCCTTCGACAACCATTCGTTATGATATCGCCCGGACAACGGATGTGCGCCTGACCGTTTTTGATTTACTTGGCAAAACGGTTGCGGTATTGGTAAATGAGGAACGGAAGACGCCGGGCCGTTATTCAGTTACATTTGATGCACGGGGATTACCAAGCGGCACTTATTTCTATAGATTGGAAACGGCCGAGGGGATCCGGAGAACCCGGAAGATGCTGTTCATTCGCTAGCGGGAGGCGGAGTTGGGAGGCAGGTTATTTGTTTAACGCTGGTAGCAGCCATCAATGCAGGCGGGATTACTGAGATCTTTATTAGTTGGTTTTTGTCTTCCTTCATCGGTTTGCCTTGAGCCGGAAAAAAATGTTCGCTATGTGGTCGAGGACAGCCTGCCGTCATCAGCAACGCTGATTTATCGTGACAGTGATGAACATATTGAGATCCAAGGTCCCATAGTTCCTTGGGAGTATGAATTCCAGGGCGAATCAGGGCAGCAAATATTTCTGGAGGTGACGACACGACCTTCCGCCGGCGGCACTGCATATTTGGAAATCTATATTGATAGAGAATTGTTTAAATCCGCCAGCAACAATGGGTTTGGTAATGTTTTCATCAATGAGAACATTTTATGATGAGTGATTTTGCCAGAGAGAAATTCTTGTATAAGAAAAATGATATTCCAGTACCTGTATATGGATTGTAAAACCACCGGATAATATCTATCTTTCATCCAGTCAAATGTCGTTTTTTATGTAACGCATAATTTGGGATAAGACGAGTGAACTGGATGCCTATTGAGTGGTTGTATGCGATGTTTATGGCTATTTTAGCTGTTTTTTCCTTTGCTGCTACTATATCGTTTGTTCTTGTGAGGAGTTTCAAACAACGATTGCAACGTGAACGAAAGCTCACTTCAGACGTACTGGAAAATAGCCCGATCCCAACGATTGTTTGTAATCAAGAAGGGATTATTAAAGTCTATAATCAACAATTTCTGGATTTGCTGAATTGCCAAGGCAGCGAAATCAAGAACCGGAGTGTTTTCAAGTTAGACAATTTTGACAAGTCATTTTTGACTTTAACTATTCAAGCATGGCGAGCTGAGCGAAAAGTGATTTCGGGAGAGTCGACGATTCAAGTCGACGGTCACACAAGGTCAATTGACTGGCAGTTTTATGCTGGAGTAGAAATCTATCCAAATGACAAATACCTGGTTGCTTCCGGCAGAGACATTACGGAACTGAAAGACGCTAAGGATGCATTAGCCAGAGTCGAGAGAGAGGTCGTTATCAGGTCTGAAATTGCTGAAGCCAAGGAACGGCAAAAACTTGCAGAACTTATCCATGATGAAATAAGCCAGCCCTTAACGTTATCATTGTTCTGGCTTAACCAGATTAAGCAAAACTGTTTGCCGGGCAATGAAGGAAGATTGACAGATTTGCAGGTGCTTATAAAAAGACTGGATACGGATACTCGCAGGCTAACTTTGGAAATTGATCCCACAGATGCCTTTCGCGGCGGGTTCATGCCGGCGGTTGAAGAATATGCGCGCCAATTTTCACGTCGGTATGGCGTAAAAGTTCATGTTGCCTGCGATGCGTTGCCAAAGCCGCTGGCTGACAAATTGCAATATATTCTTTACAGGGCAATTCGCCAGCTCCTTGTAAATGCATGGGAACATGGGAAAGCCGGCAAAATCTGGATTTCTGCAATCGTCAGTGAAGATCTGCTAAAAATATCTGTACGAGACAATGGCGGTGGATTTCAGAATTTGACGCAAGAAAAGGATCGTTTGATACCGCGCGGATTTGGCTTGTCGAATATCCGGGATCGACTGTTTGATTTCGGCGGCAAACTGACAATTGATTTAGAATCAAATAATGGCGCATTAATTGTTATTGAAGTGCCCTTGATTAGGAAAAAGGCAATGTATGAGCATTAAAATACTTATGGTTGAAGACCACAACATGGTTCGGTTCACCTTCCGGCAGTTGCTTGACGATGTTCCGCAATTCGAGATTGTTGGAGAAGCCGCTGATGTTAAACAGGCTGTCCAACTTGCCCGCGACCTTACGCCGGACATAATCCTAATGGATATTGCTCTTTCCGGTAATCGCCTGGGCGGGATAGATGCAACACGAAAGATTTGTGAAGCGGATGATAATGTTGGTGTCATTGCCCTCTCTCATAAGGCAGATTCCAGGACAATTGAATCGATCATCAGAGCAGGTGCCAGCGCCTACCTTTTAAAAACCGATTCGTTTGATGAATTACTTAAAGCTATAAAACGAGTCAAAAAAGGAGATACTTATTTTAGTACCTCGATTCGTCCCTTGATATATAAAAGGTACCGAAATTCGGTTCAGAGGAATAGTGATTCGAAAGTTGCCAGTCTCTCACAGAAAGAGTTTCTCGTTTGGGAATATATCGTCCAGGAATACAGTGTGAAGGAAATTGCTGACCTCCTGAAAATAAAAGCAAAAACAGTGTATAGCCATAGACAAAATGTAATGAAAAAACTGGGTGTCGATGGTGATGTTGGATTGACACTGGCTGCAATACGCGAAGGCATTTTGCCACAGGATGATGTATCAAATACATGAAAGCAGGAGACAGAAAAGGATAAGCGCAATTCGTATAAATCCCTATAAACTGCTTTAAGCTAATTTTTACGACATTAACGTTGAAAATTTATGGAGGTGGCAATTGTTGAGGGTATGCATTGTATACGCTTTTTGTGTTTTTTTCATGTGTGTTTCTGCGGTGTTTTTGTCAAGTTGCTCATTTGGTGGCAGCGGTCTACCCAATTTTCTTGGGATAAAATATGGTAAAGAGGTGAACGGTAAGGTGACTTATCGCCTGGAAAACTTTGGATACGTTTTTTCAAAACGCTACCAACCCTTTTACACAGATACTACTTGTTCAAATTACAGAATGACCTATTCTCTGAAATTCCGTAAGGAATATGGAAATAGAACGTATGGGGCATTTCTAAGCCACAGTCCTCATAGCAGCAGTTATGAGGAGATGAAAAACTTAATAATCAATAAAGATTTTAGCAACTGTCTTAGAGGGGTTCAGTTTCACAGTATGATTAGAAAGGACACTGTTGCCCAGGTTGTGAAAGAGGATGTCATTGTCAATAAACATGGTGTAGAATTTCTAAGGCTGGTAACCCATCATTTTTACAGAGCGAAAGATTATGGCCGGGCACTCGAGACCTATAAGAAATTAGATGATGGAAAAATGAAGGACACGATGAGAAAAACTCTACAGAATATGGATGGACGTCAGTTTGTCTTTGTTAGCTACCTATACCGTGACGATCAAAGTCACATAATGATTTCTTATCCGTGGGGCAATCCGACTTATCCAAATCCGGGCATGCAGGCATTTGATGAAAATGAGCTAAAGATATATCAGACGTCCATTGATAACTTTAAAGTCTTCAAAGATTATGCAGTCATGGAAGAAAAATAAAAGTAGTCTACGAATGTATCCCGATCGAAAATCAAAAATTTCAGAAACCGAAAAAGGATAAGCGAGTGAAAAATTACCACTATGTTGGGCTCATACTCTTAATGTCGGCAGTTTCAATTCTGCAGAGTTGTTCAGTAATGAAATCGATCCAGAATCTGGGAAAAAAACGTACGGTGACAATTGGCGCCCCTACATGGCAATTATTGCCGGAAACTGACTCCGGTTATGCATTAACAACCAGCGCATCCATAACAGAAAAACCTGCCCTCGTTTTCAAGAATGCGAAGGCCGGAAATGTTTATGTTTTTCGAACGGGTAAGAACAGGACTCTTGAAGAGCATAGAAAACGTTCACTGCGTCTTCTACGAAATTTTGAAAAATTACCAGACCTTAAAGGCTACGGGCTCGCTGGACAATACAAGATTTTGACTGAAAAAAACATTACAATCAACAGCCACGAAATGTTGTATATCGTACAGGAAAGAGTTGTTCATCGACTTGTTCCTCCGTCTGATGAAAAGAAAATAGTAGAATATTTTATGCTTTTCGCAGATGGCGATGAAACAGTGGAATTCCTGAGCAGAAAAGAAAAACAGCGAATATCAAATGAAAATTATGAAAAGGCGCTGTTTAATCTATATAACTCTTTCACGATAGCTCCGCCGACAGTTAGTGAAACAGAATAGATTCGCGTTATTTAGCTTATCGGGAAATAGAATCATAATGGTGGAAGCATCGCCAATCCCGTCCAGCAATGGACAGACTACATTTTCGAAAGGCCAAACTATGCTCAATAGAAGAACAAACTTTAAATCAGGCATTTTTATAGTGTCTATCTTTTGTATAGCGATACTCATGTCTTGTAGCGTTGTAGATAACCTAACCTCAATCGGACAAAAACGCTCTAGCAGGAAACTCACCGATCAAAAGTGGCCACCAACGTTTACTATACATACTCAGAATGCTTTGTCAGGAGTCAATAAATCGTACAATGCCTGGCTGGCTGAGGACTCCCGGCCATTTCAGGCTCTCAACGACCCTGATCTCCCATCAGTTCTAATTCTTCCCTATGAATATTTTACAGAATCATCAACCCCAACGGCAGAGATCGTAGCCAAGTCACCCTATTATCAAAAGGGCAAAGAAGAGAACTATGATTATGCCCTGATTGGCAGGATAAATGAAGTCAATTTGGAAGTGCGGGGCGAAGAGTATCGAACAAGCGTACGGTACAGGGCAAATATAACCTTTTACCTGGAAATGGTGGATTTCTCTAGCGGAAAGATTATCAATTCCGGCGAATATATAAGTGATTCACATGGCATTTTTGACCCAACGAAGCCTCAAGGCGCCAGGATAGGATTTAGCGCCTGGCAGCGGAGCATAGACGAAGCGGTTGTAGAAGCACTAAAAAGGTCATTTACCCATATTCACGAATTTGCCCAACAAAGAACAAATTAGGCTGCTGCTAACAAGGCATTCCTGGCGATTAGCGAAGGATCTTGTTGCTTTAAATCCGCAGCGAAAAAATAAGATATAACATCAAAGATCTTCCAGCCGCCCAACTGGCATGTGCTGCAAATGATGCTTTGATCTGCTCAATAGCCAGAGGCTAATTGCAAAACATATGTTGTGAGCAATGTTAAACAATGCTCTGAATTGCAGGAATTCCGCTAAATAGAAGTTGATAGGTAGCATGACGGCAAACATGGTAAACTCAATTGCGTAGAATGTTACCGCGCCTGCCAGGAGCCAGATTCGCGGATCCGTTAACCGGTTCTTATGCGAGGCAGTTTGAACATAGGCATTGATGCCTAAAGCAACCAGAAAGAAGATCCCTCCGGCCAGAACCGGACGCGAGAATGTATTAACTCCTTCGTTAAAACCCGGTCCAATCTGCAAAAAAATGATTGAGAGGTAACATACCGTGACCACTCCAATTATTCTCCAGAAGAAGCGTCTTTCCTTACCCGTTGTCAGCCAGCGATAGGAAATAAAGGTCCAAAAGATAAATTCCGGCGGTGAGTAATAGTTGGAAAGAAATTGATTGTTAATTCCCTGATGGGAAGTGACGCTGTAAATAATCTCAAAAGCGGCAGCATATAAAACGAAAACTGCAAAGGCATATCCCCAGGTTTCGCGGGCTTTACCTCTGATAACCGCTAGTGCAAAAATAGCGGGTACTAAAGTCGACATTGTTGAGAGCGCAATAAGTGGGGGCCGTTCGAACATGAGAACTCCGTCAGATTCGATTCTGGTTCCGTGAGACTGTTTGGATAACGATATGTTGTATAACACTAATTTATGCGAAATAGCGAAACAGTAAAGCGAAATATAGGAAGCCTGCAGCGCAGGCTTCCAACGTTTTGATCAGGCAGCTACCGTCAGCAGCGGTTCGTCCTGACGACTTTCGATTGAGGTGCGAACGCGGGTCATTGAACTGTTCAAGAAGTTCGCCTGACTGCAAAACGGCGGACACCAATCTGACATTTCCGCCAGCATACCATCGAGCATCTCTTGGCCTTTGCGGTCACAACCTGCAAGGCAAATTACTCGATAACCTTCCTCGTTTGCGCCAAAGAAGCACCAAATACCCACACAGTCCGACTGCGCGAGAATGGCTTCGATCGCCTTCCGCCGAAAGAACCCGCCTTTGGGCTCCCGACGCCGGCGATTTGCACGGAATCTGGCGGTTAAGTCCGCGGCCGCTGCAACAGTTGTTTCATGACTGCTGGTATCGGCAACGACATTGCCGCTGATATCACATGGCGGATTGGCCAGCGAGAGCAACAGCCGACTGGTATCTTGCATTGCTACCATGTCATTTCCAGCATCATTTACAGCTACTAGTAGGAGATTCGAGACGCTTTTTTCTCTGTTTCCATAGTAATAGCGAAGCCCGGCAACTTCCGGATCAGCGATCAAGCTTGAGAGCTGTGCTCGACCAAAAAAGACCCGATCGCGCTCATCTGTATAGTGAATATGATAATTGTCAATGAATTGATCGTATTGGGACCGGGTTATGAGATGGGATTTTGTCATATCAATTTTCTGACGTTTCATTTGTACCTCACTTTTTGAGAGTTTAGGAATTAGATAGCCGGCTAAGTAATGTCATTCCCGCCATTCATTAAGACTGAGTTTCGCTTTTACTCTCAGTTGCACCCATTTCAAAAAAATTCTGCAAATGTGGATTTTGCCCCGTAACATATAGCTATGAGGAGACGAATGGGATATCTATATGCTTGCTCGTGATGAGGCGGTGTGGGGGCTATTTCAGAATTGCGTTCGAAAAGACGATAATCGCGCCTGTATGGCCTTAAAGGCAATATTTTTAAAATTCTCACGCATTGTCGCTGCCGATGGATGGAAAAGATATCTTCAATTTGAAGAGACCGTTGAAACTGTAGCGAATGAAGCGTTGAGTGATTTCTTCAAATATTATCGGGACGCGCCAAAAGAAAAATTTGTCAGTCGGGGGCGTCTCTATTTTCAGGCTTATATGATGTCAGCCGTAAAGAACCTCTATATGACAAAAGCGCGGCAGCACAGCAAACAACGAGAGCGGATGGTCTCCAGCGAAGGTGTAACAGGTGATGTTTATTTCCAGCCCGATGATGGCAGGCAAGACCGGGAAGAAACCGAAACCGAGGAGGCCGCTCAGATTCGACGTTGCATGACTCAGCTCCTCGAGAATAAGGCAAGTGAAACCGCTGAGCTCAAATGGTTAATTCTGAATATTTGGATGTTCCTTCGATTTGATACCTGCTTCTCCAGTGAGCGCGATGCAATTTTGCTCAGCCTGGGCAATATCGAAGCTCAGACTGAGACCGAGGTGATTGCCGAGTATTTGCGTTTGGCAGCCGGGAATGAAAAGTTTTCTACCTGGTTATCTCCCGGAATCTTGGACCAGCTGAGTGCCGGTAGCAATTTGAGCACGATCCGCTCACATTTATTCCGAGCGCGCACTATGATTGGTAAATGCCTGAAGCCTTATTTCCCCGAGAGGCAATCGTCGTGAAAAGAGATCCTCAAAAATATCGTACGCTGATTGAACGTCATCGAAAGAATCCGGAAAGCGGATTAAGCGATGCAGATATCGATTGGCTTTTAGAGTACCGGGCGGCATTTCCAGATGACGAAGTAGTATTGGCCGCACAACAAGCTGATGGTGATTTGAACGATTTCCTGTCAAATGCCGCCACGGCGGAACTAGAGTTTGCCCAGCAAGCTGTCGATGAGCACAGTGATTCAATTGATGCTATCCTCGCTGAGTACAAGAGCGGGGCAAATATTGTGGACTCGGAAAGACCGCGGCAATTTCTGCAACGGTCTTACTATCGTTGGCTGGCAGTGGCCATTGTCATCGTGGCACTGCTAGGGGGCTGGTTGTATGTCGATTCCCAGGCAGAAGAGATAAAACGCCAATTTGCAGAAAATTCTATTCCGCATCCCGGCCTGGACGCTCAAGTTAATGATGTGCGCCGTAATGATATTGATGTCATCGCGCCCAGGCCTGATGAGGAGATTGATGATATAGCCAGTTTTGAATGGCGTGGCAGCCCGGCGACCCATCCGCCCTTTGTGATCAGTATTTACAGCAATCAAAACAGTCTGGTGCTGCAAGAAACCATTGAGGACGAGGGTAAAATACTTTTCCTGGATTTGGATGAGCTGCCACCCGGCCTCTATTATTGGAAATTGGAAGACGGGCAGCAGCTATATCATGTCGGAAGGTTTTTCCTGAATCGCCCCTGAGTTTAGCCACCCAGCAACGTAAAGCCGCTCCAGTAGTACGGTTCTGCATAATCCGAACTTTCCAACAATGACAATTTCGCCAGGCGGAGAGCTTCCGTATATGTCTTCCCTGAGTTCATTTCCTGATAGAATCGCAACACAAGATCGTGTGTTGAGCGATCGCTGACTGCCCAGAGCGAAGAGAGAATATTCTGCGCCCCGGAGTATAGAAAACCGCGATTCAAGGCCATCACCCCCTCACCTCGCTGGATATTTCCACTGCCGGTATTACAGGCGCTCAACACAAGCAGGTCAGTGCGAAAGTTGTGTGCGAAAGCCTCTCGTGCAAAGAAGTAGCCATCTTCTGAGAGATCCAGACTGTCCGTCGCTGCAAATACCAGATTTGATAATGCCGGGTCAACAACATTGAGCACACCATGAGTGGCGATATGAACAATTTTATGATTGTCAGCCAGGGCTTTGAACCTGGCCTCGGTTGCTTCACCATCGATGAATGCGTTATCTGTGGCGTTTAGTATCCGGGCAGCGGAGAGCACTTCCTCGCGCGACCATGGCAATGCGTCAAAACGCTTGCCATCGCTGCTGCGAAAAACCTTCGTTGCGTCAGCATCTGCCGGCATCCAGAGAATGTCCTGCAGCTTGTCTGGCGAGATCCAGCTGCTTTTGCTGTCCGGCATAAATACCGGGGCAAAACCAATATAAGGAGAGGGATATTTGATCTCTTCGCTCTGCAGGTGATCCACCAACATTCGCGCCGAATAGTGATAGCTGATGCCGTAATTCCTGACAAGATAGTCTGGTTTTTCGCCTATCTTTACTGCCCTTGGGAATAACGCTTCAAAAGGGAGACCATGAAGGCCGGCATGAGGAATTATGTAAAGATGTTTCCGTTTTCCCCACAGTGAAGAGAGCGGAGCCAGCAGCAGTTTGTAAAGTTCCGGGGCGGTTTTATTCGTTAGCATATGATCCTGCTTCTTGATACCAGCCTTGAAATCCGACACCATATCCTGAAAATTTGCCGGTTTAATCATGCGGTAAGCGAGGTCCTGATTGTCAGCGATCCCGAATATCAGAATAGAGCTATCTGCAACAAAATAACTGATGACTGCCGTTTGCCCATTCAGCATATCGCTGATTGCCGCAGCTGTCGGAATTTCGGAACGCCCTTGCAACTCCGCAAAGCGTGGATAATCCCGATTAAGTGCTTCAATAAGGTCATCATGTTGTGATTTCAATAGGGCATAGGCAATTTCCAGGCTGTCAATATTAGAAGCAGTCTCGCTGATCGTTTGTGCTGCCCGTGCCTGTTTCAGGGGCAACTGTGTTTGCGTCATTTCTTCTCTGAGTGACTCTTCCCGGGCAAGAAGGCTGTCGGGGATACCAGCAAAGATTCTTGCACGCGATTCCAGCATGGATTGCCAGAGAATATTGGCTTTTGCCTGCTCCGAAACACGGAAGCTCAATTCCCTCCAATCGATATCGGCAGAAGGCGGAGTGGCAAGCGCGACAGTTTCAATGGCAATGACGTAGGCTTTTGCAAAGAAAGCGAGGCTGGTTTGCAACGAAGATAGATTGCGGATATCGCCATGCAAATTTTCGATTGTTGCAAGTGTGTGTTCATAGCAATCGATGCTTAGTTTGAGGTCATCGATTTCACCGGTGTCTCGGTAGCGCTCAACCAGAGCCTTCCCCTTCGCGCCAAGAAGCTTGGCATAGGTGCTTTTGGATAAAACCCGGCTATGATCGGGGTTCGTCCTGACGTCGAGATTGGCGAATCCCGGCGCCACGCTGACAATACCTTTCTGTGCAGCAGCAAGCGCCTCCGTGTATTTTTCTTGTATTAGATAATCGTTGGCAAGCCCACGATATCCTTCCGCTACGAAGGGGTGATAGTCGCCAAAGGCTTGACGAAAGTTTCTGAGGCCTTTCTCTACGTGCGATCTGGCAATTTCATGTTGCTTTAATTGGGTATGGATTCGGCTGATATTCATGTATTGTCGTCCGAGGTCCGCGTGGCGATCCGGAAAATACATTGCCAGAAAATCGATGGTTTGCTGATAATAATCAACCGCTTCCTCATGGTTGCCAAGTTGGGAATGACAGTTTGCCAACCCGCCGAGAACATTGTGCATGAGCGGATCCTGGCCGAGATTTAAGGTGTCGAGGATTTGCTTTGCCGTTCTAATCGATTCCATTGCTTTTCTATATTGGAATTGGGCAACCTGGGCGGCACCAATGTTATTGTTTAGCTCGGCCAAAGTGACGTGATATTCACCGTAGAATTGTTTGACGCGCTCTGCCAGCAAACGGTTTTGTTGTATGGAGCGTGCGAAGTCTTTTTTGGCGTCGTATATGATACTTCTGTTTTGCAAAGCGGCAATTTCAAGCTCCAGGTAGTTGGTGTTAAGCGCAATTTCGTAAGCACGATTGAGATACTTCAGCGCCTGCTCATAATCGCCTCTTTCCATCTCAATTAAACCGATATTGCTATAACTGACACCGGTATGTCGATGATCGTTGCCAAGTAACTCCAGACGAATTGCTAACGCTTCTCTATGAGACGCGCCGCCATCATCCAGCTTTCCCATCTTCCAATAGATAATACCGAGATTGTTATAACTTGATGCCGTTGTGATGTGCATCCTGCCCCTATGTTTGAGGCGTAAATCAAGCCCCTTGTACTGATAGCTTAAGGCGCTATCCAGTTCCGATTGTTGCCACAAGACCAATCCATGAATCTCATAGGTTCTTGATAGAACCGGATCACTTTCGGTCAGATGTTGCTCGGCCTCGGCTAAGGACTTGCTGCTTATTACAACGGCATCGTCGATTTTTCCCATTATGCGCAGTAGATTGGCCTTGCGAATATTAACCTGGACATAACGACTCCACAGGAATTGGTCGGACGAAGCTGCTTTGAACGATTCAAGACAGCTCAGCGCCAGATCATAATAATAGAGACAGCTATCATATTTTGATACTGTTTCAAATGTCCTGCCCTTGTCGAAAAGCTGGTTTACCTGCGCCGAATCGCCGCAGACCTGCTCCGGCTGTGCAAACGATATATATGAACAACAGAACAGAATTATGAATGCGATTCGAATCCAGCATCTAAGGCTTTGCCGGAGAAATCTGTTCTGGCGAGCTTGATGTCGCGAGGTGCTATTTGAGCTGCAGAAATGAAGTGAAAAAGTAGAGCGGCTGCTTTGGCGCATATATTTGCCCCCACATTATGCGTGTTAGGAAAGACGTAGTTTCAGGCATGGAAAAACCAGGCCGCGGCGGTTCACGTCGATCAATTGTGTAAACGATAGTTCAGGTGGAGTGAAATATTCTCAATAAACAAACCGCGGGAAGCCTGGTCTTCATTGTTCCCAGCGGTAGAAACGCCAGTAATGAACAGGAGAAACATCTATATAGCTGATCGGCTTATTGTATTGGAGATATTTATAGCGATGAATATGTAAAAGTGTATGAAGAAGTTTCCCGAGTGCCGGGAAACCGCTTTTATTCCATCCTCACAGTCAATTTTAAGTCTTCTTGCGGTTGAACGGAAGGTGCGAGGCGTTGGTAAACCAGCTTTCGCCGCAGCAATGGCTCGCTGAAGCCTTCGAAGCGAACAAATTGACCGGAGATTTCATCTATCCAGTAGTTGACGCTACCGAAGCGCGAGCGCCATCCGCTCAAACGAACTTCAACACGCCGGGCGAGCATCTGCTCATCGCCGACCGCTATTTTATTGACCTCTCGCTGCCTGGCCTTCAAGCGATATAGTTTGCCGTTGTCCGCCTTTATGCTGACAAATTTCATGATTGGCTTACCGTTTTCTACGAAGTGCTCCATGGCCAGCCCCTGGAATTGAATCCAAGGCATTGTGTCGCTGTCCAGCCATTTGTCCTCATACTTCGATTTGATTTTCCCGCGCAGGTGCAGACGATCATCGTAAGCTGTTACCTCAAATGCTGAATCCTTCAGGGGATCATTATACTTCCAATATGACGTGACGTACTGTGAATCGCATAAAACGGTTTGCACCGTGCCGTCGTTGAAGTTCGTAGAGTGAATTTCAATCTGTCCGTCGCTCAAGTAGAAAATGACCCATTCAACTTGCTCGACCTTGTCACCATTACGTATTTCGTAACGTACTGAATCCACAGACTGAGAAAAAGCGGCTGATGTAATGAATAGTGCGGCTAAAAGAATGACGACCTGCTTCATATCCCGACTCCCTTCTTGATCACCGCCTGCCATCCCTGGCAGGCTGTGCAAAAGTTATCGGCGTAAAATTTTCGATATTCAATTCTTTTTGCGGCAAAATAGTTTAAGCATGCTGCAAAGGTATTGCAGAGAGGCAGATAGTGCGTAAATGCGCCTTGTGTTTCAGGTTTTATTACAACAACAAAATGGTGTGTTTGGAAAGCCTCCCTAATATTGGGAGTCTGGCCGGGTTTGCGTATGTTCTATTGGTGCCCTCCAATTGCGATGAGGTAACGAACCCTAATTCCTTAAATACGGACAAATTTGCTATTGGATGAATTGTGAAAAAGCTATCTGATCTTTTCTTCTTTTCTCTAACCTTTATGGCCGGCGTATTTGCGACCGCTCTCGTGGCTCAGACCGATGCAAACGCTGAGCTCCGCTCAATGGCAGCCAAAAAGATCCAACAAACACCGGTCATCGACGGTGATGTGCTTGGGGAAGATGTGTGGCAGCAAGCGGAAGTTGCCAGCGATTTTTGGCAGACCACCCCCGATGAAGGCGAAGCTGCTTCGGAAAGGACTGAAGTACGCGTGCTCTTCACGGAGCAAACCCTCTATATTGGTGCGGTCTGCTATGATCGAAACCCGGATCAAATTATAGTTTCCGACAGCCGTCGGGACGCTTCATTGAATGATACGGATGCCTTTCAGGTGGTGCTCGATACTTACAACGATAATCTCAATGGCTTTCTCTTTGGTACGAATCCGGCAGGCATCGAATATGATGCCCAAATTAGCAATGAGGGTGATGGCTTCTTTGACAGCGGTTCAGGTGGATTTAACCTCGATTGGGATGCTGCCTGGGAAGTTCGCGCGGCAATTTCAGAGATTGGCTGGAGTGCCGAATTTGCCATTCCGTTCAAAACCCTTCGTTTTACCGATCAAGCCGAGCAGCAGTGGGGGATCAATTTCCAGCGCAATATTCGCCGAAGAAACGAACGTTCTTTCTGGATCAAGCTGCCTCGGCAGTTTGATATTCAGCGGATTTCATTGGCCGGGGAGCTGACAGGACTGCAGGACTTGCATCAGAATAATCTCAAATTTATTCCCTATGTCTTAAGCGATCTTAATCGCGATTTTGCCAATAGCAATGAGTATGATACTTCAGGAGATGTCGGATTTGATATCAAATATAGCCTGACATCCAGCTTGACGTTGGACGCCACATATAATACTGATTTTGCCCAGGTCGAAGCGGATGAATTGCAGATTAACCTCGATCGTTTTAGCCTCTTCTTTCCGGAAAAACGTCCTTTCTTTCTTGAGAATGCCGGTTTGTTTTCAGTGGGCAATCCTGGTGAAGCCCAACTGTTTTTCAGTCGTCGAATTGGCATTTCAGATGATGGTGTTGCTGTGCCGATTGTAGGCGGATTACGCATGACCGGCAAACCGGGCGGGGTTAATGTCGGGGTGCTGAATATGCAAACTGATTCTGTTGGCGACAGCGTTACAGCAAACAATTTTGCGGTTGGTCGGGTCAGTAAAGAACTGCCAAATCGATCTTCTATAGGGGCGCTATTTGTTAATCGTCAGGCGACAGGGGATTTGGCCGGCGACGACAACTACAATCGCACAATGGCCGTTGATGCCCGTGTCGGTATTGGTCAGTATGCGCTTCTTTCCGGTTTTGCTTCACAAACGATTACCCCGGGCGTCGATAGCGATGAATATGCCTATAAGCTTGACGCCAATTATAATTCTGAGGCGTGGCTCTTGTCAGCCAGTCTGACGGAAGTCGCAGACAACTTCAATCCGGAAGTCGGTTTCCTGCGACGCAGCGGCTATCGTAATCCGACAGGGTTGGTTTTTTATCGAATCCGCCCCAAAGACTTTATGGGCTTTCAGGAATTGCGCCCGCATGTTTCCTATCGCGGATTTTGGGATCTTGACGGTTTCCAGGAATCCGGGTTTCTCCATGTCGACAATCATTGGGAGTGGAAAAATGGCTACGAGCTCCATACCGGGATCAATTTTACTCGCGAAGGCGTAAAGGATGCCTTCGAAATATCTAATGGGGTGATCGTGCCGTCAGATACTTACGATCACGCTGAGGCTTTGATCGTATTCTGGACGAATGAAGGCGCCTGGTGGAACTTAAACGTTCGTACAACCATCGGCGGCTTTTTTGGCGGTAATCGTATCGCCACGCGGCCGCGCCTGCGCTTTCGTTACGGGGAGCAATTAAACGCCGAGCTGAGCGTTAGCCATAATAATATCGATTTGCCAGGTGGTGATTTTATTGCAAACCTCTGGCGGGCGCGCCTTTCGTATTCCTTCACTCCGAAGGTATTTATTCAGGCCCTTGTCCAATACAGTGATCGCACCAATGATCTCGGCTCGCTCAATTTGCGCTTTGGCTGGCAGCGAACCGCAAATACCGGCCTGTTCCTGGTATACAATGACACTCGATTTGATGAAGGGATGGGGTGGAATGAGCAGTTCCGCGGGTTTATCATCAAGTATAGCCACTTGTTTGATTTGTTGAGGTAGATGCCATTTACCTTCACATCCCCCTAAATCACCCTTCGGAGGGGGAATTAGGGGGATGTGAAGGTAAGCACTTTGGCAAACTCTATTTGATCACACCAATCACCTGGGCGGCGGAGCCACACAACTGCATATCCTTTAACTGGATGAAATTGAGTGCAATGAGAAAAACAACCTTATCGAAGCAGCGTCATTTTTCTCGACAGGGCTTGTCCATCAGTTCTCAGCTCATAAATGTACACTCCACTGGCTGCAGAATTCCCGCTATCATTTCTCCCATCCCAGACAACCTGGTGTTCTCCAGCAGCATGATTTCCACGCAATAAGGTGCGAATTTCCCCGCCGTTGATGTCGTAAATTTTCAGACTGGTTTCCGCGGAATAGGGTAAGTGAAAGGTAATGGTGGTTATCGGATTAAATGGGTTTGGGAAATTATGAGCGAGCCAGAAGCCTTGAGGTAGAGTGCTGTTTGTGGGCTGCTCGATGCCGGTCGGGTCTTTTTCCAGTTTGATTAACCAACTTCCCGGATCTGGTCCACTAAACCGACTGCCGCTAACGATGTAGCCGCCGTCGGTTGTCCGGTACCCCGAGTATCCGCTTTCCAGGTGGTTTGTGCCCAGTGTTTTTGTCCATCCAATCTCGCCAGAGGCAGTTACGCGTACCAGCCAGATATCGCCTGAACCGGCTCCAAAAGAGTATGTTGTTCCGGTGATCAACACACCACCGTCATCTGTTTTACAGATGCTGCCCAGAAATTCTGCTTGCTCACCGCCATAGGTTTTACTCCAGAGCAGTTCGGCGTTTTCATCAAGCCGTAAAAGCAAGTAGTCTTCCCGGTCCGAATTCAAAGGGGTGGTTTGTGCGCCAATGAAATAACCGCCGTCATCTGCAGCAATAATTGATCGGGCAATATCCTTTGCCCCGCTTGTGTAAGTTCGCGTCCAGAGGGAATCGCCATTCAGATCTGTTTTGATCAACCAAACATGCAACGAACCACCAAGATCAATACTGGTGGCGCCGGTAACAAGCAAGCCGCCATCGTCTGTTTCGATGATGCTGTATCCGGCCGAACCGTCGAAGGGTTCCAGGCCTTCAAAAACCCTGGTCCATAGCGTATCGCCGGCTGCTGTCATTTTGATCAGCGACAGACCTATGGTGGAAGCAGAAGGCGAAGAAGATGCTGAGGCCGGGGCTGTCAGACCGCTGGTATACCCGGCCAAAACATAGTGTCCGTCCGCTGTTTCAACAACGTCGCGTGATGACTCGATATATACAAGATTGCTGAGTGAGAGTGACGCTGAATCACCGTTCGCCGTCACATTGGCCAGCAGGTGGTCGGTTCCGCCACCAATCGCTTCAGCGTCGCCAACGGTTATGAATTGTCCGGCGCTTGTCTCCTGAACCCGAAAGGTATTGAGGGACAAAGGCCAACTGTCTTTCAGATTAACTTGCCATAGCTGCCCGCCGTCCTGATTCAGGCGTGTCAGTAGACTGCCTGTGCTCATGATAAAACCACCATCTTCAGTTTGCCGGGCATCCGAGCGAACGTCGGAAGACGGCTCGGAAATAACTACGGTCCAGCTGGTATCCGGCGCCTGGCCATAAATGCTAGCCAATATCAGCATGATAAAGCCTGGCACCAGATGGATGATTTTGCTGCATAGGGATGTTTGCATCACTCTCTCCTCATTTAATTCCAGATGCAAGTTATGTCCCCGGGCATCCGCTTTATGTAACTTTTTACCCACATATTCATGGGGGATGATTGGTGAGCCTGTCGCGTTTCTAGCACCTATTACAGCGAAGCCTCCATCAATTTCGGGAATTCGATGGAGGCTTCATGATAATGCTGGGAAGAATATGTCCTAAGCGCGAAAGAGGTACTGCAATTTTAGAAAAAATTGTCGGCTGGTTTGGGTAAAGCCGTTCCGGGTATCAAAGTTTTTCGCGCCATGCGATGATCCGATATAGAATGCGGTGAACGGATTCAGCCTGTATGTTAAAAGTGGGTCAATATCCAGCCTATCGTTGAAGTTGTTATATTGTACAACGGTTCTCAGGAAGAGCTCCCGGGTAAATTGATAGTTAAAACGGGTTCGGAAAATATATCCCTCAAAGAGCAGTTCATCATTCGCATTGGGATCATGGAGGGTTGCAAATGAAAAACGCGGCTCCATATTGAAGCGGGAGGAAGGTCTGAAGCGTGCACTCACACCGATGTCGGTTCCCTTACCGAGGACCGGGGTATCTTCGTTGCGGGCAATCCAGCGTCCTGTTTCGTATTCAAAATCGAAATTGAAGAGCTCGCTGAAATTTGAACCAACTTCAAATTGCACCCGTTCAATGCCGTCAAAATCTTTACCGCGGAAGCGCTCATCGCTATAGACATAACCGAGGAAAATACCGGTCTGGCCTTTGGCGCGAATAAAGACGCTGGGGCGTATCCAGCGGTCTTTGCGAAGGCCGTTCATGTCGGCAAAATAGCCGCCGATCAGCCTGGTCTGGACTTGATCAAGTCCATGAGATTCGGGGTTGAAGCGCAGCATTTGAAAGAACACCCAAGTTTGTTGACTGTTTTGGGTAACAAAGCCATTGTCTGCACGGAAGGTGGGCGTGTAATAGCGATAGTCGACATCGAGGATGTAGTTGCGGCCATCGCGTTCCAGGCTGAAATAGCCGGCGCTGCCATTAAAATTTTCCCCGTCATAGCGAGCAGTCAGCTTGTCATTGTCGAAGAGAACATCATTGAAGTCTTCGCTTAAGGTTGAATCGTCCGGTTCCTCCGTGCGACTGGCGACGACATTTCCCTCGATTCTCCACTGCTTCAGCGGCCCCTGGAGCTGATAGCGCCAATCGATGCCGGCTGTGCTGTTGCTGCCGCCATCATCGAGACGCCGGTCAGTGGCCATTAAACCAACATGAGAATTTTCCAGGAACGTTTGCTTAACGCGAAGAATGTTGGAGATGCTTTTACCGGCCTGGATAAACTCACTTTGTTCTTCAAACGGGATGATGACCGGCGTGTCGCGATCCCGCGCGCCAATGTAGGCTATACTTGTTCGTCCCCAGCGGCCGGTCAGACGTGCTGCCCCTTGTGGATTATTAATTGTGCGAGTATAGAAGGTACGAACATTGGTGCCAAATAGATCACTGCCCTCCTGGAAAAAAGGCCGGCGTTCGGGAAAGAAAAGAGCAAATGTGCTGTTAACGTCAATCCGTGCGGCATCCGCCTCAACCTGACTGAAATCCGGATTGATTGCCAGATCAGCAGTGAGATTTGAAGAAAAACCGTATTTGACATTAAGCGATAGATCTGCCTCGACGTCGCCGTTGTCAAAATTGGAACCGGGATCATCGCCGTCGGCCAGCTGGCCTGCCTGTGAGCTTACCAGTGCCGGCAGAATTTCCAGATTGCCGGATGATTGCACTTCATTGATACCGCTAAGCGTTCCATACTGACAAAGCCAACAAGGCTTGTCGCGATCGATCGCCGCCCAGGAATATGTGCGACGGCTATCGCGCGGATGAGTGATCCAAAAATTTATTCGCCACTGCTGGTCATTCTTGTCGGGAAAGCGCAGGCTGCGAAAGGGAATCATCATTTCGATAGTATATCCGTCGTTTGTGACCTTGCCTTCGCTTTTATAAATCAGATCATAGCTGACATCTTCCCCGCCACTGCCGGTAATCCTGGTATCACCCTGGATGCCCAGCGGGTTTGCCGCAATAAAGTAAGCCCAACCACCGTCTCCATATGTGTCCAGCAAAATGCCGGCGTAATCATCTTGCCAAATTTGATCACGATCCCTAAGGGAGTAGCGAATCTGATTCGGGTCATCTTTAATACGAAATGCCACGTAAAAATTTTCATCATCGTAGGTAACAAATGCTTCAGTCCCGATAGGTGGCTCGGTCTGATCGCCCGGAAAGGTTTCTACGAAGCCCGAGATTCGTGTAGCGTCTCTCCACTCGTCCGTGTCAACTGTGCCGTCGAGCGTAATCTCACCGGCAAGGCGAGAGGTGATAGCTGTGGGCAGAAATTGAGGTTTGAAGCTTTCAATAATAGTTTGTGCGAAAATCCATGAAGATAGCGTAAGCAAAATAGTTACGGTTGCTCGCATGGGCCCTCCTGCGGTAATGGCGTAATAAGTATAACTGTCTAAATCCCCCATGAGGCTGGCAATCCCTTGCCATTATGACTATCGGAATGTTCAAAAGGATTACACGAAAATTCTAAAAAAGTTTGAATTCGTGTATTGGCTGCGTTGATGCGGTAGGCTAAACCTCCTGATAAAATGCATGACAATCTGTACTACACTACGGATGTGTCAGGCAAAGGTTGCTTCTTGCGGCGAATGGATCTGTGCAATTCTGAAAAACAGAAGCCGGCTGCAAATGCAGCCGGCTTCTGTCGCGATTGGAGGTAAATAATTTCTAGTCTGCGGCAATGCCGTAGCGGGAGAAGTGGGGGAGTTTGGCATTAACAACTTTGACCGTGCCGTTTTCAACGTCGATGATGATGTTATCGCGTTCCATCGGCTCCCAAACACCGGTTTCCTGGTTGTCGTAGAAGATGTTGATGCGATCGATGTCGACATTGCTCAGGTCAACACCATGCGCTTCGATGTTCAAAATCGCTTCCGGGGCGAAAATTGTGCCGTGCGGCTGGAAGACGACCGCGACGCCGCCGGTCAGTTCTGTTGTTTCAAAGGCGATCTCAATATCTTTGTCCTGGTCAATTGAGTTCGGTAATACTTGCAGAGAGACTTTGGCGTAGGCCAGTTCGCTTCGAGCGATGACCGGCGCAATATCGCCGAGGTTGTCAATCTGACGATTGCTGAGGAGTCGCAAAGCGCCGGTATGCATGTCGAGATGATAGAGCTCACCGTTTTCGCCGCAGGTGTAAGCTTTGTCATTATGACCGAAGAAAAGGCCTTCCATCTTTTTGACGAAGTGTACCTTGCGGATATGACGCTCTTCGCTGACATCGATAACATGTACGCGTCCATGGTAGGAGCCTTTGAGGATGTACAGAAAACCATCCGGGCCAAACGCCATGTCTCCCCGTGCGCCGAAATTCTGGCGATAGCTGCTGTGCCAGTGCCAGTTACCGAATGCATCAATTGTGTAGATGGCACGAGTATCCTGCTTCGTCATCGCGAAGAGCGTGCCGTCAGGACTAAAAGCCAATTTGTCGGCCGGTTGCATCCAGGTGCCATTTGGCAGTACTTCATGGGTGTTGGTTTCCGGATCCCATTTGGCGACCTTAAATACGCCCTTGTCCGGATCAGTTGCTACATAGTACAGCTTGCCGTCAATCGGGTTCAGTGCAATTGCCTTGCTCTTAAAAAGGAGCTGACCTACTATTTGATTGTTTTCCGGAGATGCAGGCACCATACGATGGATCTTGAACGGGGCAGTGGCGCTTACTGCGTAATAGCTATTTCGTTCAGATGTGGAGGCATTTCCGTGAGCGAGCGTCAATGTGTTGCCAAGTCTGCGTTTGACGAACTTGCGAATCTTTTTCTGCTTGTTCAAGCTTACTGCTTCGTTGTTGAGCTTTAGGAAGGTCAGTTCCTGGCGGCTGTCTTCAGACGGTGTTGGGATGTCCGCTGTTAGCGGATCCGCGGATTCGCACCCCCAGAACATCGTTGCCAGAGCGAGCAGTGCTACGATCAGGCCACGATGCAGATAAGTAGTGATAGTCATTGTCAACCTCCGTGTCGTATGTTTTGTTGGCATCTTCGTCATGCCCACAGCTATCGCAAAGTAGGTGCCAACTTTACGAGTTTGCTTTAAGTCTTTGTTTATGATTGTCTTGGGGAGGTATTATGAGGGGGGCCTGAATAAAAAGAACCGGCTGAAAGTAACCATGCTGGTTAATCTCAACCGGTAATTTTAAAATTGGCTGAACTCGATCAATTAACGAACCAGGAGCATCTTCTTAACTTGTGAAAATGATCCGGCCTGCAATTGATAATAATAAATGCCACCTGCAACCGGTTCCCCGGCAGCGTTTGTCGCATCCCATGAAGCGGCGTATCCACCCGGAGCCAGGGTCTCGTTCACCAGAACAGAAACCACCCGGCCAAGTTGGTCGAATACCGTTAATTTTGTATGAGCGGTGCGATTGATGTCAAACTCTATCCGTGTTTCCGGGTTGAATGGATTCGGATAATTTTGTGCAAGCGAGTGTTCTGTCGGCAACCCGGCATTTGGCATGGGCTCAACACTGCTAACAATGTCGCCAAAGACCGATGCATATACATTTGGTGTGACGTTGTCGGCTCGCACGTCCAGCCAGGCTGAGTAATAGCTGCTGCCGTCGGTGTCTATGCTGATCAAACCGGAGCCAAGGTCCTGATTCGGAACGATGAACGGTTCCCCGGTTGGATTGCCATTGCTATCATACTGGCGACCGCGAGCACGCAGGGCAGCCACATCGATGGCATTGGCCATACTATCCGTCCACACCACCATGAAGCTACCGTCGTCGCGAATGGCAACTTCCGGTCGATCCCATATCGTTCCTTCGCTATTGCTGACCCGGAAATTATTGCCAATCCGTTGACCGGCATTATCGAAACGCTGGCCATAAATTTCGCCCTGGACATTATCGCGGAAATCGGCCCATACAATCACACTTGTGCCGGCGCTATTCATGGCTACGGTGGGAACCAGGTTGGCGTTGCCGGTTACGTCGCCGCTGTTGACGGTGATATTAGCGCCGACGGTACCAACATTGTTGTAAAATTGAGCAGAAATATCCCATGCATTGTCGGTGAGTCCGTTTTGCCAGACAACCGCATGAAAACTGCCGTTGGTAGCAACATCCGGGAATGTATGATTGGCAGATGGATTGGGGTCGCCGCTATGCGGCGTAAAGAAGTCACCGACAAAGCTGCCATCAGTTGCAAATTGCTGAATCATTACTTTGTTGAAATTGCTGGCGAAAGAATCCCCTTGTAAAATGACGAAAAAAGAACCATCAGGGGCAATGGCGATGCGCGGGTTCTCTTCGGAATCCAAATCTGTTGGTATGAGCCAGAGAATAACCCCGTTGCTGTTACTAACGTCTATGATCTCACCGGAAGCGGATACCTGTCCAATACCGGTTTCTGAACCGAAGAAGCTGGAAGGGCCAATAGAAAAGTCACCAACATGTTCCACCACAACCAGTACGCTGCCGTCTGGTAGGAAATCAATATTCAAATCCGGCGAAAGATAATCGGACGTCCATATTGACAAGTTGCGGGATTCACCGCGAAACACATTCAAAGGGCCAATCGCCGTAGCAGTAGGCGACACGAGCTGAACCGCAACACGCGGAATTTCAGCAACCGGTATATTGTACTCATTAAAATCCTGCCAGGATACGGCGAAATTGCCGTTGGTATGCGCAGCGATTGCGGTCTTGCCAACGCCGCTGACATTGGAAGCCGGGGTATTTACTGCAAAATCGGAGATAATAACCTGACCGATAAGTGTGGTTGAGATAAACAAAAATAAACTGAGGGTAGCGAATCGTGTGAGCATAACGCCGCCTTTCGATTTGGTGTCTTGCTTCCTGAATGGTTCATAATACTGTAATCTTTGATAAGATAGAGTGAGATATCGCAAGCTGCTGCCAGTTTTTGACAATTTGGTGTACTGCCTGATTAACATCTCTTCGATCCCCTCGAAGGAGATTCAGGGAGTGTTAACCCTCCTCTGTATAGATAGCCGGTTGCCGTTTATTTCCGAAAAAGGCAAGAAATGGCAATATTCTGGCACCTTTTCTTTTATTTTTGCAAGTCTGGGTTCTTGATCTAAGTTGCTTTATGGTAAAGCTTTTGGTGTGATTTTCTGCTGTTGGTACCGGCCTTGCAATAGGTCAGTTGTCAAGCTATCACTTTAGTTGTTGGAAAGTTCCATGTAAACGGAGGTACGAATGGTCAATTACGACAAAATTTTTGAAGAGAGCTTCTGGCGGGTTATTGGTGACGATAGCCGCGACGTGCAATTCTTTACCCGCTTTTATGAGAACTTTATGGATTCCTCAGAAGAAGTTCGCGAAAAGTTCAAGGATACCGACATGGAGAAACAAAAAATGATGTTGGAGAAGTCCCTCTTTCGCGTGGCGATGTTTCATGGGCGTCATGTTGCCAATGATGAGCTACGGCGAATTGCTGAGGTGCATAGCCGTCATCGCCACAACGTTCGGCCAGGATTGTATATACTCTGGATGGATGCATTGATCGAAACTGTTAAGGAATTTGAAGAAAATTTCAGCGATGATATTGAGCTCGCCTGGCGTATCGTTCTGGCACCGGGCATCGAATTTATGAAATTTTACCACTAGGCGAAGAAAAGTTCGCTTTTGCCCCGTCTCTCTTGTTGAAAGGGTATTTGACCCGAATCATTGCCTATTTTAGCGGGAATGAATACCTTTTTATAATACAACGGGGACGGAAATGTTTGGTATTTTCACCAGAATACAAGCCTGTCGTGGCTTGCGCCGCTGGCTTATGGGCTACATTGGATTGGTTTTTTTTATCCAACTGGCCTGGGCGCAAAGCGCCGTGCCGCCGCAGAAACTCCCGGATAATTATTGGACCAATATCGGCATTTTGCCGGTAACCAGCTACAGACCGCAAGATTATGGCGGTTCTCCTATAAATTTTACCTTCCTGCAGCGAGCAGACGGCATGATGTATGTTGGGAATCATGCCTGCCTCCTTGAATTTGATGGCCGCAATTGGCGGCAAGTCAACAACACGCACGATTTCAGCATCAAGTCGCTGGCAATGGACGCGCAGCAACGTATTTTTGCCGGCACAATCGGCGGATTCGGAACGCTCGTTCCAAATGAAAATGGAGATTTAACGTACGCCTCGCTAACTGGATTACTGAAAGACAGTGATCGGATCTTTAGCGATGTTTGGGATACCATCGCCAATGAAAACGGCGTCTATTTTGTCACGCTTCGAAAGATATTTCGCTATCACGACAATCAGGTGTCGGTTATTCCCGCAAGTTCCACTTTTCACGGGGCTTTCCTTCTCGACGGTAAGGTTTATGTCCAGGAAGGTACGCGGGGATTGTCGAGAATTGATGGCAATTCACTCGTTCAGGTCCTGCCTCAAGATATCCTGCCGGATGGACGAATCGCCTTTATGTTACCTTACGATGACGACCATATGCTGATCGGGCATCAAATGGGAGACATGTATTTGTTTGATGGAACCAACCTGGTTCCGTTTCAACATCAATTGGGCGCATACCTTGAGCAGCATGCATTTTCCAAGGGAATCCTGGTTTCTCCGGAAAGCGGCATTTATGCACTGGGGAGCCGCGAAGGTACTGTCATACTAATGGACAAATCGGGGCGCCTTCTCTATCAATTGGATCGTGAAAGAGGCCTGTCGGGAAGCCGAATTAATAGCCTTTTTGTGGATAGCGAAGGCGCGCTTTGGGTGGCTAGCGCAAACGGTGTTAACCGCGTCGAGCTTTTTTCCCCAATATCCTATTTTGATACGAATCCGGAACACGGGGTTCAGGTAAAGTCAATGACCACGCATCGTGATCAACTATACCTTTTGAAAGATCGCTTTCTATATCGCCTTGATCGTTCAGGTGACATCCATTCTATGTCAGGCACCCTGGGTTTACAACAAAATCGACTATCGGTCATTCAGGAATTTTCTGATGTGGGATTAAAATTGGCCAGTTTCCAGGATCGGCTGTTGATTCTTTCTCGCAACGTTCTGCGCGAATTCCGTAATGGGCAACTAACTCTTCTGCCAATCAAACCGGAAAAGTTCATAACAATGATCGTTTCAAAGACAGATCCCAGTATTCTTTATATCGGTATGTGGGACGGCATAAAGCGGCTGAGGTTTGAGAACGGTAAGTGGACAGATTTGGGCAAAATCCCCGGCGTTGATGATCCGCTGCATAGCATTGTAGAATTGTCCGATGGCACATTGTGGGGCAGTACGCCCTTCGCTCAAATATTCCGTATAGACGTGCTGGGCGTCGATAAAGCCAACACCAGCTTCAGAATCACTGAATATGGGCAGGATGAAGGAGTGCCCGGTGGCGTGTTAAAGACCTTTCTTATCGGAGATAGACCGATTTTCTCTTCACTGTTCGGTTTACATGAGATGGATGCCGATAGCAACAAACTTGTTAAGAGTTCGCTGCCCGCGTTTTTCCCTGATTATGATCCCGTGAGATATACCCAACTCATTGAAGACAGTGAGCGGAATATATGGGTTAGCATGATTAGTGAGAATCGCTGCATGGTGGGATTCGCTGAATATGTAGGCGACAACAATTGGCAGCTTGATGCAACACCATTCAAAAGATTTGCCGGGCGGCGACCAAGTGAGGATTGGATACAATACGTGGAGCAAAGCGGGGTAACCTGGTGCTCAGGTAGCTATGAACTGATTCGCTATGATGCCCGTGTTGATAAGTCATATGATAAGCCTTTTTATAGCAAGGTTAGACGTGTCGTGATCAATAATGACTCGCTTGTCTATGGTGGCATTGCCGTAGATAAAGAGCCAGGCTCTCAGGGCTACGTTGAACTGGAACACAGCACCAGCGCGCTTCGTTTTGAGTGTGCTGCCCTGGCTTTTGATGCACCTGAGGCGAACAAATTTCAGTTCTTTCTGGACGGCTACGATGCCGGTTGGTCGCCATGGACCGAGGAATATTGGAAGGATTATACCGGCTTGCCGGAAGGAGATTACACTTTCCGTGTTAGAAGCCAGAATGTATACGAGAAGCAAGGTGTAGAAGATAGATTTACGTTTAGCGTCTTACCACCCTGGTATCGTGCCACCTGGGCCAAATTGCTGTACGCACTTTTGGCCGTAGGCTTGGTGGCGCTGATCGTACAATGGCGGGTTCATCAACTGCAAAAGCGCACGGAAGAACTCGAGGAATTGGTTGCGTCGCGAACCGTTACCATTCGTGAACAGGCGGAAAAGCTGAAGGAATTGGATGAGGTGAAGTCGCGCTTCTTCGCCAATATATCTCACGAATTCCGCACGCCCTTAACCTTGATTCTCGGTCCCTTGGAAGATCGTCTTGCCGCCAGCGATAAAGAACAGGATAAGTCTGAATTTGGCATGATGCGCAAGAGCGCAAAGCGGCTCTTGCAGCTTATTAATCAACTGCTGGATTTGTCCCGGCTTGAATCGGGTAGACTCACTCTCCAGGCCCAGAGAGGCGACTTCCCGGCTTTTCTGCGTGGCTTGGTCATGTCATTTGCCTCACTTGCGGAACAGAAAGGAATTCGTCTGCAATATGATGACCAACATATCACGGACAAGTTGGCGGATTTCTATTTTGATCGCGATAAGTTTGAAAAGATCATCGTCAATCTCGTGTCAAATGCCTGCAAATTTACGCCTGCTGGCGGCACGGTACGAATTTCTGTTGCCATTAAGAATGACCAGCGCTTACACCTTCTCGTAAAAGACAGTGGTCTGGGCATTGCTGAAAAAGATTTGCCGCATATTTTTGATCGCTTCTATCAGGCTGACAGCACGCACGGCACCGTGTATGGCGGTAGCGGCATCGGCCTGGCATTGACTAAAGAGCTGGTCATGTTGCATCACGGTGAGATAACAGTCAGCAGTCAACCGGGGGAGGGGACGGAATTTAGCCTCAATTTTCCGATTGGCAAGGCGCATTTTCGTGAAAATGAATTTAGTGAGGAAGTTGTTGCTCCTGAGAAACCGGAAGATCGAGAGCTCTATTCGACGGATATTCGCCTGAATGATCTCGAGACAGGTCTGCCACCTGCTGAAGCTGTTCCAGCTTCGGATGATGTAGATATCGTTTTGGTCGTTGATGATCATCCGGATGTGCGCCGCTATGTCGTTGATCAATTACGGAGCGATTTTACGATTATAGAAGCGGAAAATGGGCGCGCCGGTTTAGAGCGGGCGACCGAAGCAGTACCGGACTTGATCATCAGCGACGTGATGATGCCGGAAATGGACGGCTACGAGTTTTGCAAGGCGCTCAAGACCAACGAAAAGACCAGCCACATCCCGGTCATACTCTTGACCGCCAAAGCCGGAGAAGAGGACAAGCTGGAAGGTCTGGAAACCGGCGCTGACGCTTACCTGGTTAAGCCATTTAATGCCCGTGAACTGCTGACCCGCGTACAGAAATTAATCGAATTGCGTCGCAAGATGCGCGAAGTCTTTCGTCGCGAAGGTATGTTAAAACCGCGCGAACAGGAATTTACCTCGGTTGAAGAGACTTTTCTGCAAAAGCTGATGAATGCCATAGAAGACCATTTGGCTGACGAAGATTTTGGAGTCGAAGAATTGAGCAAGAAGCTCTTCATGAGTCGTCGTCAGCTACAACGCAAGATCCGCGCGCTTGCCGACCAAACCCCACGTGAGCTAATCAACTCTATTCGCCTCGAGCGTGCCCGCCAAATGCTGGAGCAGCGTGCCGGCACGGTCTCCGATGTTGCCTATGCCGTTGGCTTTACCAATCTTTCCTATTTTTCCAAAAGATACCGCGAAGAATTTGGGGTGTCTCCGTCTGAAGTGTTGAAGGATGTTTGATGCCTGATTCTCGATGCTTGAGGATTTGCCACGGAGGGCAGAGAGGGAGATCGCAGATTGGTCGATTGGTCGAATAGTTGAATGGTCAAAGCGTTGGAGCGGTAGGCATTGAACGTGAAATGGCCTCATTCGCGGCTCTACCGGGGATGTTGCTTTGTCCAATCTTTAGCCCTCTCAAAGAGTCGGATTACGTCTCTGGCGAATTGCGGCCAATGTTAATTTATTGCTTCACCTAATCCGACTTACGATTCTTTTGTTTGAAATTGGTCATTCGACATTTGTCATTTACGTCTACATCTCTCTGCTGTCCACTTCGAAGGGGATCCCGGGGTATGCAAACAGCGCGCAGCGCGTAACGGGCCACAGGTCCTGACGGCGAGCTTGCGAGCCCAGTCCCACCAGTAGCAACAAATGTCCCATCACTGTCAATGCTCCAAAATAGACCCTAAAAGCTTGTCCGATTTCTGGCAATCGGCGTCCTTCCGCTTCTAACCCTTTTTTACAAATCCTACTAGTTTTTCTCCAGGCACTTAATCAGGAATGTCAATTAACCATTGGAGAAAACAATGAAACGATCCATAACAATTATATGGTTAGTCTGCTGTGCAGCTGTGTTCGCACAAGAAAATTGGGCATGGCAAGTCCCGAAACCGCAGGGCAATAGTCTTTTTGATATCCACGCATTTGATGATGTTGTCCTCGCCAGCGGAGCAGGCGGCGTCTTTATGACCAGCCCGGCCGACGGCAGTCAATGGGATGTCAACTTTAATACTGCTGGTCTCGGGTATATCCGCGACATGCAGTTCATCGATAAAGATACCGGGTTCATTTATGGATGGGACCCGCAGCTTTTTAGAACTATTGATGGTGGCACTAGCTGGGATGAATTCCCCCTGCCTTTTGACAACGCCCCGGAGAGCATGTTCTTTTCTAGTCCGGATAGTGGCTATGTCGCTCGGGCAGACTCCCTTTACAGAACCACGGACGGGGGGCAAAGCTGGACGCTTTCACTATTACCAATCGTATTTGGAGTGCGGGATCTCCACTTTGCCAACGATAGCCTCGGCTGGATGGTGTCGCAAAATGGTGATATCTATGCGACCTTTAATTCCGGGCAACAATGGGGCTTGCAGCATGATGCCAACTTCACCTATCGCATCATTGCCCTGCACGTTATCGGAGACAGTCTGGCCTGGGCGGTTGGGGGCGGAATCGAGCAAATTATTCTGAAATCGACCAATGGCGGTGTATGGCAAGTACAATACCTTGAGCCTTCTTTTAACAGCTTGTCGGATATCCATTTTTGGCATCCGGATAGCGGTGTGGCCGTCGGCAATCAGGGATTAATATTGACCACTGGCGATGGTGGCGCAACCTGGACGGAGCAAGAACCTGTGGCTGCCAATTGGTTGCGGGGGCTGGATTTCTACGACGGTCAAAATGGCTGGCTGGTTGGCGATGGTGGTTTGCTGATGTTTAGCGACGATGGCGGCCAGAGTTGGGAATGGAATACTGAACGTCCTACCGATCAGGATTTCTCTCCCGGTGCCGTCTTTTTTATCGATGCCAACAGCGGGTGGTCCGCCGGTTCCGGACCAATTTTGAAAACGGACAACGGTGGCGATACCTGGTATGCTCCGGATACCACCACCTATAATAATATCCAGCACATCGTATTTACCGATGCCAACAACGGCTTCTTTGTTGATCGTGAACGTGGCGTCTATCGCACAATGGACGGTGGCCTTACTCTTGACTCACTCGATCTCGGGATACCGGACTCCGTAACTATTTTCAGCTTTCAGGAAATCCAGTTTGTTGATGCCAATACCGGTTGGATTGCCTATAACGGATGGGATTTGCTGAAAACCACAGACGGTGGCGATAGCTGGACCATGCAGGAAATAGACTCGCTTGATATAAATGAAGCTTTTTTCATCGACGCCAGTACCGGATGGGCTGTGGGTGGTATTTTCAGCCCTGGTTTGCTTTTGCAAACGATCGATGGCGGCGATAGCTGGACGCCGGTTGATATTGGTGCAACCGAGCGGCTTCGCAAGGTGCTTTTCGCTGATGCCAATAATGGCTGGATTACCGCTGATGAAGGCATTTTCCGCACCACGGATGGTGGCGCAAACTGGAACTTGCTGGCGAATACAGATCAATACTTTGCCAGTGAATTTGCCGCTGCAGATGCCAGCACACTTTGGATGGCAGGCAGTGAAGATGGTTCTATTGCCAATTTCTTTATTTCCACAGACGGTGGCGCAAATTGGCAAGAGGAATTAACAACCAGCCTTACCTTTCAGGATCTGGCATTGCTGCCGAATGGCACCGGCTGGGGCATCAATTTCCAGGGAATATTGAAGCGCAACTCGTCATTGGTTTCAATTGATGATGATGTGAGCGTCAATTTACCAGCTACCATCACTTTACATCAGAATTATCCAAATCCTTTTAATCCCGAAACAACTATTGAGTTTGAATTTAGTGAAACCAGCGATGTCCGCTTGACGGTCTACAACCTGCTTGGCCAGCAGGTTCGTGTACTTGTCGACCAGCGGCAGGCGCCTGGTTTCCACCGAGTTCAGTGGGATGGTCGGGATAATGCCGGCGAGACAGTGAGTAGCGGTATCTATTTTTACCGCCTGGAGGCTCAACCTGTCCTTGGATCAGGCGCGGTGTTGGAGGAAACCCGGCGCATGATTCTACTGAAGTAAACGAATACCCTGTTTGAGAGGATGAGGATGATAATGGATAAATATCCCAGGATGGGAACAGTAGCGGTCATTGTTGCAAAAAAACGCGGTGACCATTGAATCAGACTCTCAACGATTATGAGGTAGTTATTATGTTCACACCAAAAGTAAATATGCTCGGCCGGCGGTGGTTTTTCCGGCTATCAATTACCATGCTGCTATTCTGCTGTCAGGTAGCATTTGGACAGCAGAAAGCGGCTTCTTTACCGGATCATCTTCCTCAACGAACCGCATTGGAGGAAGAACTATTGCAAGCACGGAAAGCGGGAGATGAAGCTCGTGTTCAGGCATTATACGCAGAGCTAAGAGCAGCCCAACCGAAGACACCGGCGAATGAAAATCTTCAAATGGCGCCGGAGCGGCCAAGTACCACCAGAGCGATTTATGCCAAACCTCGAGAGAGAGGCAGAAACGGCTCTGAGGTTTGGGGCGACGATGTGCGTTTCCGCGAAAATAGCTCTGTGCGCAATGAGTCGTATCCCGCTCTCGCAACGGCTTCGGACGGGACTATTTACGGTGCCTGTCAATTTGCCGAAAACGACGTGATCAGTCTCTTCAAATCTACTGACAACGGCAGCAGTTGGATTCACGTTCTCGATCTCGATAATACCCTGCCACTGCATTCACCGTCAATTGCAATAGGTGAGGGCGTCGAAGATAAAATCATCCTGGCGTATGTCATAGATGAGTCACCGTATCGGCGCATTGAAACTACCACAATTCTCCGCGATAGTGAGCAGGTAGAATACTCGCGTATTCCCGGGCAATCTACCATTACTGATTATCAGGAGCCGGTTGTTTGGACCGATTCATATGCGGTGGTTTCCTACAATATTTATGTTACAGCCCAGGGCAATGTAGGTGGAACAACAACGGATGATGTTGATGGCGCATTCTGGTATAGTACTGATCGTGGCGCCACTTATTCCAACTTGCAAATCATTTTTGGTTCATTGAACGATGATGTCTTTCTTGATCCCGATGGTACTTACGGTGCTTCGGGAGACATTGTATACTGTGTGGCCTATAATAGCACCGATGGCCTGCTACGCATTTCTTACAGCACAAATGCTGGAGTTTCCTTCACCACAGATGTCTTTGCAGCAACCCTGTCCGGGTTGCTGCCGGCGGTCGAGGTTGACCCGGATATTGAGGCCTCAAGTGATCAGGGTCTGGGCAATCTAATGATTGCGGTAACAATGGGATCTCAGATTAACGGCGATAATATTGGCACCTGCTATTCTGAAAATTTTGGCGTTGATTGGTCAAATGTTCAATACATGGCCGGGGCCACTTCCGGTAACGAACGCAAGGTTGAGCTTCATGCAAATCAGAATGGTGGCAACTGGCACCTCACCTATACAATATCCGGAGATGTCTACTACAGCTATCGCCCACAGGATCTCAGCAGTTTTTGGAGCACGCCCGAACTGGTCAACGAAGAAAATGACGCCAGTGGTGCACTTCTCAAGAAAGGCATCACCAGCAATTGGACAACAGATGAAGCGGTGATTGCCTGGACGGATCTGCGTGATGGTAACAGCGATTATGATATCTTCACCGACAGCAATATTCAGGGCGGATTGGTTGGGCCGGTGGAATACAACGCCAGTGTCATCGATGATGATAATGCCGGACAAAGTAGTGGAAATAACGACGGCTATTTAAACGCCGGTGAAACGATTGAACTGAGAATTCAACTCATCAATACCGGCACGGATACCGCTCGCGGTGTGAGCGTGACACTTGCTGAATTAAGCAACTACGTTAACGGTTTTATCGGTTCGGATACGCGAGCTTTCGGAAAAATTGCTCCCGGAGCTACTGCCGCCAATCCGGTACCCTTTCGCTTTACGATCGATGCGAATACGCCTGCTGGCGAAATCATCGATTTTGATATGACCGTCAACAGTACCAATGGCGGGCCCTGGGGACCCACCCGTTTTTCACCACGTGTGATTGGGCAGGGTGCCTGCAGCGGGGCAGTTAACGCCTCTCTCTTTGGCGCAGGCTATGTTGGGGAGGATGCCAATGTGGTAGTCGGCGTGCTGATCGACATGCGCAATGCCGATCCGGCGGATTCACTTCTGGGTAGTTTTACGGCAACAGTTGATTACGATCCGGCAGTGCTGGAATACCGAACAGGCAGCCTTAACCTCGATTTTACCGGCACCTTGAATGATAGTGCCGGGCGGGTCACTTTTAACGGGGCGAATGTGAATGGTAGCTCTGATCTTACTGCGGTCGCCAGTCTAACTTTTAAGGCTGTTGGCAATCCCGGGGATGTCGTTGATCTGGATCTGGAGTTTTCAGCAATGGCATCGGCGCTCAACTTTAACAGCCTTCTGGCCTGTCTGAATCCACCGGTAGATAAAACCATTGAAATTACCGATGCCTGTCGCAAAGGGGATGTGAACGGCGATGGTCTCTGCAACTCAACCGATGCACTGATTCTGCTGTCCTACGATGCCGGCATTTCTGTGAGCGATCCAACGATACTCGACAATATCAATGCTGCCTGCGGCGATATCAATGGAGATGGCTTGACCAATTCCACCGATGCGCTGGTCCTCCTGTCTTACGATGCAGGACTTGCGGTACCCTATACAGTGTGTAACTAATAATTTAGCAAGATCTGCAAATCCGCTTCACACCCCTTCGAAGGGGGACGAGGGGGATGTGGAAGCGAGTGAAAATCAGAATTCGATCTTAAAAAGGACATAAAAATGAAAAACACATCAAAATACAATCGACTGTTTTGCGCAGCCTTGAGCGGTCTATTGCTCTGTTGCCTGAGTGCCGCCGGCTTTGCGCAAGTTAAATCAAATGTCGTTGCTTCTGTGAGCAATCCAGCCAGCGGTGACTCAATTACGGTACAAGTAGAAGTGGATATGAGCAGTCAGGGGTCACCGGATGATAAACTTGGCAGCTTTACAGCGACCCTAGACTGGGATCCGCAGGTGCTGGACCTGGTGAGTCACTCCGGCGTGTTGCAAGGATTCACCGGTGTCGTGAATGATACCGAAGCTGATAGCGGTACCGTGCGTTTTAACGGCGCTAATATCAATGGAATTAGCGGCACATTTAACCTGATTGACCTAACTTTCGCCTGTGTTGGCAATACTGGTACAGAGACGGTCCTGGACCTCGAATATTCTGCCATGGCCTCAACGTCATTCGCCTCCTTACTGGGGCAGTTGGAGACGAATGACCTGACCGTTATCCTTGATCCTTCGGTCGGCATCGAAACAAATACTGTTGGAAATGCGATTCCGGAGAAGTATCAGCTCTCGCAGAACTATCCGAATCCCTTTAACCCCACAACTCGTCTGGATATTTCCCTCCCGAAAGCCGGTCAGGTTTCCTTGAAAATTTATAATATTGCCGGGCAGCTGGTAGCAACCCTTATCGACGATCATATGGCGGCAGGACAGTATCAACTGACCTGGGACGCCCATGATGATGCCGGTAATCAGCTGACCAGTGGCATTTACCTGTACCGGCTCAGTGCCGCAAATTTCAGCGAGACGCGTCGTATGATCTTGTTGAAATGATATTCCTGTGAGTTGGTCAGGTGCTGCTGTGCGGCTTTGCCGCACAGCAGGTTTTATTGCTGAGGCCGTGTTTTGAAATTTTGTGAAATCCTGATTAAGTGCTTTACCCACCCCTAAATCCTCCCGGGAGGGGATTTAGGGGTGGGTAAACAGGCACAGTTTACGAGAAATCATGCTTTCCAAACACGCACCGATACTCTTGTCCCATAAATGTCAAACCCTGTCGCTTTCGTGATAACCCTCTTATGGCGAAATACCCTAGTTTGATTCAGGCACTTAAGAAACGAAGACCTCAGACTGGAGGACGCTATGAGAAAACCCCGGCGCATCTGAAGGAAGGATGTGCTGCGTTATGTGGTGAGGATGATTTCACATGGAGATGTGGACGTGAACGTCCGGGACGGACGAATTGTATCTGCGTTATGGGTGCATCGCAGATAACACTCATACTCATAAATTGACGAGGGTTAATATGTTAGCGAAGAAACAAGAAGGAACCGGTGCGTCAAACGGTTACCGGTTCTGGATTGCAATAGTGCTAATGGTCCTGCCATTTTACATGAAGGGCCAGAATGACCAAGCAGTAAATACCAACCAGAAGATAGCAGACAAATACGCCTTGGCGAGCAACGAAGGGCTACTTGAGAAAGTTAGCCGCACGACAATTGACTATGCGTCGCCGGAGACTGATGATCCTTTGTCGCATGAATTTTGGAGCGACGATGTCCGCGTGCACGAGGCCGGTGCCAGCGGCGAAGCTCGTCAACGCCCGAATATTGATGTTTTTGTCGACAATGTGGCCTACATCGTATTTGAGGATCGCACGGACGATAGCGTGGTGCTGTACCAATCGCAGGACAAAGGCGCCAGCTGGCGTTTCTTGCTGCGGATTACAAATACCGATCCTTTGACCTTCCCGGATGTTGCTGCCGGCTACGTGGCTGCCGGCTATCGGGTCTATGTTGCCTATCAAGTCCAGGATCCGGCCGGATCATATGTTGAGGTAACGACTGTCAACGTAGAGGCCGGCTCTGCCATTGCCACGGAAATTCCACCACAGCCCGGCGGGCGCGAGCAAACGGAGCCGGTTATCTGGACTGAAAATTCCCCCTTTTTCTTTTCAAATGTTCACATTGTTTGCGAATCAACGGATCTGAGTAGCAGTGATGACATAAATGTTTACTATATGACAAATGCCTTCGCTCCCGCTTGGGATGGACAGACAATCATGGGCGGAAGCACCCTGCTACCGGCCTATACTGCTCCGGATGGCGCTTATGGCAAGAGCGGTGACCAACTCTATTGTGTTGCCTACAACGAAACAGATCAGCGGCTGGAAATGGTATCCAGCAGTGACGAAGGTGCAACCTGGAGTAGCGAGACGATTGTTGCTCCTTTGACCTTCTTGCCCGGGAAGGATGTGGATCCAATGATAGCGGCAGCGAATACATCAGAACTGCAAAATGTGATGATCGTTTGCACAATGGGATCGCGTTTCGATGGGGATAATATTGCCTACACGTATTCGACCGATCAGGGCACATCCTGGACAAATCTTATTTACCTGAGTGGTTTTACTGATGCCGACGAGTTTGCCGCAACCCTGGCAGTCAGCGCCTTTGGCGATAGCTGGCATCTGGCTTACTCATCCAATAGCAATGTTTACTACAGCAGTCGTCCTCAAGACTTGAGCAGTGGTTGGACCACAATCGCCTCACCTGTAAATGAGCAAGGTGCTGCCGGAAACACTCGGGCCTTAAAGGGCATTGCTGCAACGCCCTTTAGCGATGAGCCGCTTATTACCTGGACTGATTCTCGCAGTACAATTGCTGCCCGGGAAATTTATACTGATATGAACCTGGCACCGCAGGTTGTGGAGCCGCTTGAATTGATTGACTACGCGATTGAGGATGACGACATTTTCGGAAGTGGAAATGATGACGGTGTTTTGAATCCCGGCGAAGTGGTGCGCCTTTTTCTTGATATTGCCAATGTCGATACGGTCCCGGCCTACCGGCCCTTTGCTATATTGAGCTCAGCCAGCCCATACGTTACACTCGCTGATACAATCGCCTATTTCAATGAAATTAGCGCCGGGGATACCCTATTCCCAGCCGGTGGTTTTGTGGTGGAGATACTCGCTGATGCCCCTGCCGGTCATCAAATCGATTTTGAACTCACCCTTGAAGCGGATAACGGTGGCCCCTTTGGGCCGTACCAGTTTTCCGAAATTGTGATTGGTCAAAATGGTTGTTCCGGAACCATTTCTGCTGCCGTTGCCGGAGAAGACTCAGTCGATGAAGATAGCGAGTTCACAGTGGATATCATTGTTGATATGCGAGCGGCTGATCCGGCTGACAATTTGTTAGGTAGCTTCACTGCCACCGTCAGCTATGATCCGTTGCTTGTAGACTATCTGAGCACTTCCCTGAATGCCAATTTTACCGGAGCCGTTAACGACAGCAGCGGCCTGCTTACTTTTAATGGCGTCAATACCAACGGTAGCGCTGATGAAGTCACTGTTGCTTCTTTGAATTTCAACGTGCTCGGGGATGTCGATGAAACTGCGGTATTTGATCTGGAATTTTCGGCATTGGCCACTGCCGGTGGTTTTAACAGCATACTTGAATGCCTTGCCCCACCGGCTGACTTAACGGCACGCATTGTACCTGCCTGCAGGAAAGGGGATATCAATGCGGATGGATTTTGTAATTCTACCGATGCACTGATCCTTCTGGCGCATGATGCCGGCAATCCCATTGATCCGTTTCTCACAGAAAACATTGATAAGGCCTGTGGTGATCTCAACGGCGATGGGTTGACCAACTCCACCGACGCGTTGATCCTCTTGTCCTGGGATGCCGGAAATGTAGTGCCGTTCCAGGTTTGTGAGTAGGGAAGACATAGTTCAACTGAACTAGTATAAGATACTTTTCAACATCCCCCTCTATCCCCCTTCGAAGGGGGATAGAGGGGGATGTTGAAGGGGAAATTGAAGAAACTGATAAGGATATATAAAATGAAAAATACATCGAATTGGATGCATAGCCGCTTTGCTGTGGTTCTCAGCCTGCTATTAATTGGTTTAGGTTTTACTGGTATTGCCCAGGTTAAATCTGACGTGCTGGCCTCTGTAGCCAATCCCGCCAGTGGAGATACGATTAGAGTTCAGATTCATGTCGACATGAGCGGACAGGCAGCACCTGAAGACAAATTAGGTAGCTTCACATCGACCATTGATTGGGATCCGGCAGTGCTGGCATTTGTTGGCCATTCCGGTGTGCTGCAAGGCTATACCGGTGTGGTAAATGAAGCAAATGTCTCGACAGGACAGCTGCGTTTTAACGGGGCCAATATTAATGGTGTTGGCGGCAGCTTTGATATTATCGAATTGACCTTTGCATGTATTGGCGGACTTGGCAGCCAAACACTTCTTGACCTGGAATATTCTGCAATGGCGGCCACGACCTTTAATTCACTATTGGAAAACCTCACTGTTAATGACATTACTATTGTCCTTGATCCGTCAGTTGATATTGCGGCTGATGAGATTGCGACTGCAATCCCGGAGGCATATGAGCTTTTCCAAAACTATCCAAATCCGTTTAATCCATCTACTCAAATTAACATAGCACTGCCGGCAAGCGGGCATGTCAGTCTGAAGATCTACGATATTGCCGGCCGGGAAGTGGCTGTTCTGCTTGATGAACAGATGTTGCCCGGAACCTATCAGTTGAACTGGGAGGCTAAGGATGTCGGTGGTTATCAGTTGTCCAGCGGGATTTACCTCTACCGTCTGCAGGCCGGCCAGTTTAGCGAAACCCGCCGGATGATCTTGTTGAGATAAGGAAATATTTCCTACACTTAGATAGTCACGAAATGTATGTTTACGGACCATCGGAGCGGTGATTGCCGCCCGGTGGCCTTATACTGTCTTTGTATTGCCGGGAGTTGAGTAATGAAGTTTTTTGAGTTTGGTGAGAGCGTGAAGGTCCAAATTAACGAAAGCGCAGAAAGGAATCCTGACGATGCGATTATTCTGCAAGAGCTCAATGCAATTGACACTGAGCATTATTGGTTTTTGAAGAATGCCGGCTGCAGCGAAGAGATGATTTTCGAAAGTCTCTTCCCGTATTATGCAGAAGGGGATCAGGGTGAATCTCAGAATCTGAATTTGGCAAATGCCACGAAACAGGATTTGCTGCAGGAGCTCCGCTGTCGCTGCGACGACCAATTGCCGTCTTTAAAGCGATTGACGCGTGAGGATTTGATTGTGTTGTGCCGAAAGCTGGGGTAATTGTGTCGCTTTTAAACCAGTGATTTAGAACTGTCGAATCATGGGCTGCGTACTCCGAAATTGTCCCCCCTCTATCTCCCCCCGGGGGGAGATAGAGGGGGGACAATCATCACGAGTCGTCAATTTTAAATTGTTATGAAATACTAATCAATCAGCTCCGCCTTCACCGCATATCGAACGATATCAGCGTTGTTTTCGAAGGCCATCTTCGATAAAATACGGGTCCTGTGTGTGCTCACAGCGCTGACGCTCAGGGACAATTCTTCAGCAATGGTGGTCAATTTTTTTCCGCTGGCGATGAGCTTTAATATTTGTAATTCGCGATTGGACAAGATATTGTGCTGTGGCTCAGATGAACTGCTACCGGGGTTTGCTAGTAGCTCCTCCATGACATGATTGCTGATGTATTTTCCGCCATCAATGGTGATACGCAGTGCCTTAGCCAGTTCACGCGGATCTCCGTCTTTCACCAGGTAGGCTGAGGCGCCGGCTTTAATTGCCTGAGCAGCGTAATGCTTTTCGTCATGCATGCTAATGACCAGGACCGGCAAATCGGGGTGGGTTGTTTTCAGGCGATCCAATACTTCCAGCCCGCCCAAATCAGGCATAATGATGTCCAGAACCAGGGCCTCATATTTTTCCTGCTCGATAGCTTCAAGGGCTTCCTGTCCGTTCGATGCCTCATCAATGGAGACGTCCTTGAGTTCAGATAGCAGGAACTGCTTGAGTCCGGATCGGAATAACGGATGGTCATCTGCTATAAGAATTTTCGACATTCTTTTTCTTTCCTTTTCGTGTGAACGGAACGCGAATACTCACGGAGGTGCCATTGCTGGGACTGCTTTTCACAACAAAGGTCCCCTCCAGGAAATGAATACGCTCGCGCATACCGCTGATACCAAATGATTTCAAATTATTGAGCTGTTTCTTATTGAACCCGATGCCGTTATCCTTAACTTTGATATAAAAATGCCGCTTGCTGGCCTGGATGGTAATAGTGACTTCTGTGGCCTGGGCATGACGATATACATTTGTCAGGGTTTCCTGAACCACCCTGAACAGAGAATTGGACATTTCCTTGTCCTTTATTTCAGTGCGGGATCGAATATCCAATGTGCAGGCAATACCGGACTTCTGCTGGAAATTTTGAACGTGCCAATCGATGGCTTCGTAAAATCCGAGATTGTCCAGAACGCTGGGACGCAGGTTCTGGGTAATTTTGCGAACACTCTGGGTTGTCAGTGTGATGAGCTCCGACATAGACTTGGTTTTTTTGAATAGCTCGGCTTTGGCCGGCATATTATTTTCGAGCCAATTGATGTCCATCTTGAGCGATGCCAGCAATTGGCCCAATTCATCATGAATTTCCCGTGAAATCCACGCGCGGTCATCTTCGCGTGCCATATGCAGGTTGGCGCCCATAATTCGCAGCTGTTCCTGGGACTTTTTCAATTCTGCCTCGGTTTCCAGGTGAGCGTTGATTTGGTCGTAGAGCTTTTGATTCAGATTGCGCAGGGTCTTCGTGCGTTCCTGAAACTGCTGCTCGAGGCGATTTCTTTGTTGTTTCAGCTCCCACTCAAAGCGCTTACGATCCGTAATATTCGTAGAAATAATCGATATCAGGCTAATATTGTCTTTCGCAGTTACCGGGATAATGCGTGTATAATGCCAGTACGTTGGATGCTCTCCGTAGAGTCCCTGGTGCTCAAAGCTCTCGATCGTTCCTTTCTTGATCACTTCCTGAATCTTCGCTTCGAAAGTAGGGCGAAGCTGCGGCGCCAGAACAGAGAGCACGCTTTCACCAACCAGGCTCTTTGTATCGGTGTTTTCCGGTAGGCGATTGGCAAATTGAATTTCGAGATTGGGATTCGCTACCAATACGGAATCCGGCGTATTCTCAACAAGCGAACGCCAGGTTGCCTCTGAAATCCGTAAGGCCTGTTCCGTACGGGTTCGGGCATTGATTTCATCTAGGAGGTGGTTGTTCGTCGAATTGAGATCGGCTGTTCGCTCATGGACGCGTCGCTCAAGGTGAGCACGCGCTTCGTGTAATTGTTCGGTAACTTTCTCGCGGTTTTCTATTTCCTGTCTCAGTTCACGCCAGCGCCGAACACTAAAAAACAGGAGTGCGAAAGTGAGGCAGGTTAAGGTGAAGAAAACCTCATCAAATTGATACTTTTCCCACTGAACAAAAAAACGGTTTATGATTTCCGAAAGGTCAAAACTGACAGCGCAAGCGAAGACCGTCACAGTAAAAACGCTAATCGCAATAATATCCTGCTTGATCCCCACATAATGAGGACGAGTGGTTTGCGGCTTTTTGTCGTTCTGCTTTTGCTTTGACACTGGAAAGACCCGCCTCTCTCAGGTAAGACCATTTAAACCACAGCAAAATAGACTTTCGCTGTTCTTGACACATGATTTCTTTCACATCTGCGCCATTCACTTTTAGAATTTTTTTCAATGCATTGCTACAGGGAGTAGTAAAATTACTACAAGCTTAAAATAGTTGCTACAAAAACGAAAATGGAAATTATTGATTTGTGGCAATTGCCCGTAGCAAATTTCAGTTACTTTTGTGGCGTAACAAACAGGAACACTTGTTCCTTTGTTCATTTCTACCGAATTGAAAACGATCCTTTGTATGTCGAATCAGTCTGTGACGGACGCGTTCGGCAGCCTCCCATCTTCTGATGCTAAGCTCCGGCTTTGTCGGTAAGCGGCATACCATATTAAAGATTCCATTCAATTTCATCTTTTGTATTCCCCGCTGGCTTCTGGTTTGGTGCACTGCGATCAGTTTGGGAAAGGATTTAAATAAGGGGATGCGCCATGATTATGTGCAAGACCTGTGGCATCTGGAATCTGGAAAAAACAACATACTGTGAAAATTGCCGACAACCATTGGTAAACGGCCGTCCGTACGTTCAGCAGTTTGAGGCTGCCGATCAGTATGCGTCAACAGAAACCGTGATGCCGGACTATGCAAACCCAAGTTCCGGCGAAATCCTCAATGCCCAAATTAGCGATCCGGTCGGTGGAGCCGTTGCACTCCGCGATCGTGACGAAAACGGATTCTATCTGGATGAAGATGCCAAGCGCATCGAGGCAATGTTTGCTGAAGATGCTGAATTCGAAGTTGTCGAGGGCCCGACCCGCCGCTTCGGTAATCTCGGTTACATTGTCATGATAACAGCTGTTCTGACCACTCTCGCCGCGGCCTTCTTGATATATTCCGATCAATCAATGCGTGATTCCACTCAGCATCACACCAGCCGTTTTTACGCGACAGCCGAAATTCGCTTTTCCCAGGAACGGTACAACGAAGCATTTATTCTTTATAAAGAGTTCGTTGAACTGTATCCACAAAGCGCGTTGGCGCCTATCGCAAGTGAGAAAATGGACTATATCATCAGCGAGGGATTGATAGGTGATAGCGAAATCGTCAGTAATCAGGAAGTTGAACGCCTGATGGAAGCAGCAGAAGCCGCCTTTGCAAAACAGCAATATTCAGTACCCGCAAACAGCAGCGCCCTTTATTATCTCGGACAAATTCTTGCGCTGGATAGCAATCACGCTGAAGCCCTTGCCATGCAAATCCGTATTGTTGAAAACTATGAACGATACGCCGCGAACGCTGCGGACAGAGGACGCTACGAAACTGCAGAACGTTTTTATAAGAAGGTGTTAACGGTAATGCCGGATGATGAGCAGGCATTGCAGCGCCTGGCCGACCTGGAAAGGCGGCGTGCTGAATTGCGTGCACAATTAGCGACTGCCAATAAAGAAACGACTGAAGCGCCAGAGGCAGAAGATACCGAAGAAACAGCGCCAGTCGAAGTGAAAGACGAGCAACTATCAAATGCGAATCCAGAAGTGAGCATGAATCTTACCGCGCTCCAGGATTTTGAGGCAGAGCCGCTGCTAACTATTCGCGAAACAGAACCGGAAAACCGCACCGCACCGACAGGATTCCTCCGCAAGGTCATCGATACCGTGTCCGGCAACGAAGAGTCTGTATCCGACAGCTATTCCGCTTCTGATGCTGATATTGCCAATGCTGCGGATTTGGATGGCGGCATTCCTTCACCCGTGTATAAAGAAGACATTGAAAAGCCTGCGGATTTGGGTGATACCGGACTGACCCTGGTTCAAGCGATCTGCCAGGTAGACGTTGACGGACGAGTGGAAAAAGTAACCATCAAATCGGTAACTGTTTTGTCGCCGACAACGGCAGCCTCGAATTACGAGCCGCTTTTGGCCAGGACAGTTGAAACAATGAAAAAATATCGATATGAGCCGGCGACGGTCAATGGTGAGCCGGTCAGTTTTCGCATAGAGGAAGCCATTAGTTTCAAATAAATAGTAACTTAACCGTTATCACTAACGATAACTCAGTTCACTTAGAATAGGGAAGATGGACATGAAAAAGTCACCGAATAAAGGGATTTCAAGAATTGAATCAAAAGAGAGCAGTACTTTTGGATGGTATGTTCGAGTACGCATGAACGGCGAAGTACGCTCCAAACTTTTCAGTGACGGTAAATATGGTGGTGCTGCCCAGGCCCTGAACAAAGCACGCCGCTATCATAAACAGGAAATGCGGAAAATTTTTGAAAAGACAGTTGGCGTCGCTCCGACCAAACTGCCGAACTGCATTCTTGTAACAAAAAATATCAAAAATAACACCGGTATGATCGGCGTGCAGAAAATTGAACGCCAAAATACCAGTGGCAGTATATATCATGCTTACCGGGTATCCTGGAAAGACAAAATTACCGGCAAGCCACGCACCAAATTTTTCTCCATTCGCCGCTATGGCGATACCAAAGCGTTTGAGTTGGCTTGTGAATATCGCCGGCAACGCTTATTTGAACGCTAGTTTGAAGCCCTCTGCAACTGCCGGTCTACCCTTCCGGCTGTTGTGTTCATACATAAACACCTCCTCCATAACAACTGTCTGTTTCGCCGGCAGGCAGTTGTTTTTTCCTGAAGCGTCATTATCCATCAAGACAAAGTATATTATCGTATCAAGAGCATCTTACGTGCAATGGTGATATCATCTGTCCTAAGTCGATAAACATAAACACCGCTGGCAACCTTGTTGCCCCAATTGTCCCTTCCATTCCAAACATACTGATGATTACCTGAAGGCACTTTCTGATTGATAGTCGTTTTAATCAGCTGACCTTGCATGTCGTAAATGACCAATTCCAGGTCTTCAGGTTGCGGGAGAGAATAGCGAATGGTAGTCTGCGGGTTAAAGGGATTGGGATAGTTCTGGAACAGCGTGATTTGCTCCGGCAGACTGTTTGACTCCGTTACATAGATCGCCGTTTGCTCATCCTCAATCCAGCTGATGGCCGATTCAACAATTGTATCAATGCCATTGGCGACGTCGTCTCGGTCAAACCAAACTGATTCATCCGGCTCTAGACCGATATGAATGATGTAAGCATGGGCGTTTTTCTCGAAGCGATACATGGCGCTATTTGAGAGGGAGGCGAACCAATCGTCATTGCCGACATCTATAAAATCGGAGCCGCTGTTGCCACCCGGCGCTGTTTTACCGAAGATCCTTGCGTTGGGATGAAATGACATGCGCAAGGCTTCCAGCTCGCCTGCACTGATAGAACCCGGGCCAATCAATATGACGATCGGTTTGTCGTAGAAACTGCTTGTCAGGCCGCGGATGGTCAGGTTTGCTGCCTGCCTGAGGGGGTCCGGTTCCATCAAAAATGGATCTGTCGAGCGTACTTTTTTATCGAAACCGACCGTTTGTACGGTGGTGTTGAACAGCAAATTCAAGCCTTCCCGGGCAAGCGCACCGCCACCGGTGTTGAAGCGAAAATCGAAAATAATGCCATCGGTTTCGGTATGATGCATCAGGCTGTCAACCGCCTGTTCAAACTGCGCGCGAATATCAAATATGGCGTCAAACGACCAGGAAGTTACGTAGACGTAGCCGACTTTGGTTCCGGAAACGACGCCCCAGCTTACGCGGTCATTGTTGCTGCGATCCGGCCAGGTAACGCCACGAACATCGATCTGCTCACTGCCCCAAAGCGTGGTGTTTTGGCCGGCAAGCAGGTTGGTGTTGTAGTGCAGGGTATCGTTGCTGTTATATTTCACGATATCGATGATGTCAAATAAATGCCAGTTTAAGCCGGCTGCTTGTAGCAGGTAATAATCGTTGGCTTCTTTTGTGCTGGCGTTGACTGAATTGTAGAAAATCGGTAGTTCCGCTTCCAGGAGGGTCGGATAAATGTCCTTCCAGGCCATGCCATCGTAGCCAAGCACCAGGTCACCGGGCTCCAGTCCAATCGGGTGATTGGCAACCGCCCGATAGACGACCAGCGTGCTGTCTTCCAGCGGCGTGAGCAGCGCGCCAAAGTGGCGATTCAGGCCCCATTGACCGACCGTCAGCAATGGAATGCCTTTGTTCTTGGTTGTTGCCCAAACCGGGACATCAAAGATGTACGTATGAAGTTCATTGAGCTGGTAGGTGAAATGATTCATGATGCCCGAAAAGCGCCCGCGGGTAACGCCCGCTTCGATCTCCGGGCGATAGAGATCGCGCATGGCAAAGATGTCGATATTGTCGTTGTGAAAACCGGCGTAAGTGAGATGAATTTCGTTGAACCAGAAGTCGAAGAGTGCCAGTTTTTCGGTGGTAGAAATACCTTGCCCCCAGGTTGCATCTATCACCTGTCGCCACTCGTTGGCCGTGAATTTTGTCGGGCTTTTGCCGTATTCCTTCTGCCAGTTGAAATCACTCTTCGTAGAAGGCGCCGGAATTGGCAGATGATGTAATTCCTGTGAAAATAGACATCCTGTCGCTATCAAAACCAGGAGAATTGATTTGATCATTGTTCAGACCCCCGTCGCTTTTTCCAAAAATGACCAAATCAATCCAATCGAAGAATACCCAATTTATGTGATTCTAATTGTCGTCAACAGCTATTCAGATTGTAATGCCGTGGCCGGATTTTGCAGCGCGGCTTTGACCGATTGATATCCGATCGTAGCAAAGGTGACCAAAACGGCGATAGCGCCTGCCGCGAGAAAAACGCCTGCGCCGATATCTATTCTGTTGGCAAAATTTTGGAGCCAACTCTCAAGGCCGAGATATGCAACTGGTGAGGCAATTACAAAAGCGACAAAAACAAGCACCGTAAATTCTTTGGAAATAAGAAGCAGGATATTGGGCACCGTTGCTCCCAGCACCTTGCGCACCCCGATTTCCCTGGTTCGTCGCTCGGTAGAGAATGAGGCCAGTCCAAACAGTCCCAGGCTGGCAATCAACACCGCCAATATTGAAAAATAAAGACTTGCTTTACCAATGGTTCTCTCAGTTCGGTAGAGCCTTGCCAGTGAGGCATCAAGAAAGTTAAGCTGAACGGGGGTATCACCGGAAAAAGCCAGTGCTGTTTCTTCCAGATAGGCCATGGTGGCGTTTGCATTTTCTGCAGCAATTCGAATCGTTACATGATCAGCCTCTGCATTGTCCAGGCGGATGACCAGGGGGTTTACTTCGTTGCGCAGATTATCGAAATGAAAATCTTTTACCACGCCGATAATCTTTCCTTCGGATTGATTCATGGTAAGTTGCTTACCCAGTGGCTCCGCCATGCCTAGCTGCCTCACGGCCTCCTCATTAACAACTAAGGCGCTTTCCATGTCCGTGGTAAGCTCTGGACTGAAGGAACGTCCCTGCACCAATTCCATATCATAAGTCTTAAAGTACTCGTGATTGACAATCAGCGAGTTCAGCATAAATTCTCGTTCCTGGTGATTGCCTTCCCATTCCGAAATGGTTGCACCCGGCCAGGACCAGGTGGGAATGTTGGAACTGCCCGTCACGCTTAGAACGTTACTATTGGCCAATACCTCATTGCGAAATGCCTGATAATTTTTGCCGACTTCCTGATTGTTTAGGATGACCAAATGATTCTGATCATAGCCTAGTGAACTATTTTGAAAGTGGCGAAGCTGCTGGTATATAACCATGGTTGAAATAATGAGAACAATCGAACATGCAAATTGAGTGACAACCAGCGTTTTGCGAAGCCAGGTGTGGCCTGCTGCACCGCTTAGGCTGCGACTAACGGAGGCCAGCGGGTGAGACCTGGTAAATGCAATTGCCGGATAAAAGCCGGAAACAAGCCCGGTCAATATTGACAAGCCAATAAGGCCGAGTGCCAATTGCTGGTCGGCGAGCGGATTGAAGGTCAGTTCCCTCTGGAAAAGCTCATTGCAAAAGGGAAGTGCAAGCTTCACGAGGACTAGCGATACAAGCAAGGCCAACAATGCAAAGAACACTGCCTCCGCAATAAATTGGATTGCCAGCTGGCGCTTTTTTGCTCCCAGTATTTTGCGTAAACCGGTTTCTCTGAGACGTTTTTCGGATCTCGCTGTTGTGAGGTTCATGAAATTGATACAAGCAATGAGCAGGATTGAAATAGCGACAATAAAGAGGAGATAAACCTGCCGAGCGCTGCCGGTGGTTGTTCGAATATCATAAGCGTAGGATGAATGCAGATAAATGTCGGTCAGCGCTTGCATGTGAAGTGTGGTTGTGTTTTCCGGATCACCCCGATCGAGAAAGTTCAGAATCTTGGCAGCCACTACCTCCCGATCAGCCTGCCCGTTTAATAGAACATAGCTCGAATAGTTGATCGAGCTCCAATTGTCCATGTTTACACCGCGCTTTTCAAGAGATTGGAGCGGCAGAACAAGATTCAGGGTGATATGCGAATGGTCCGTATCTTTGATGATCCCGGAAATATTGAGTTCGCCATGGTTTTTTAGGCTTATGGTTTCGCCCAAAACATCTATTCGTCCAAAATGCTTGCTTGCAGCGCTCTCAGTTATCACAATGCTGTTCGGAGTAGATAGTGCTGTGTTGGGATCACCGTGAAGGAAGGGGAAGGAAAACATGGTGAAGAAATCTTCGTCGGCATATTGCACAAATTCGACAAACGATGATTCTCCTGACTTGACGATGTCACGACCCTCACCAAATGCACTTGCGCTGCTAATTTCGGGAATTTCCTGCTTGAGAGCTTTAGCCAACGGCAAGACGGTGATCGCAACGTGCAAATTGCCATTTGCTTCCCCAAGATGAGAGGTGATTCGGTGAAGCCTATCAGCATTCTCGTGGAATCCGTCGTACTTGACTTCGTCCCGAACAAATAGAAGAATCAGTACGCAACAAGCCATACCAATAGCCAGCCCGCTAACATTGATAAAGCTAAAGCCCTTACTTCGAATTAGATGTCGAAACGCAATTTTCAGATGATTTACAAACATGGAGGCCTCCGAAAGTGCATTGTGTGATGGAATGCTCTATACAACGAAGGGGGAGGGCTTTTGTTGCACTGCGGCGATTAATGGCGCACCATATAAGCAATTCGGTCGGAGCAATAAAAAAAGGCGACACCTGTGGGCGTCGCCTTTTTAGAAACAGGCTACTTCTAAGTGTTGAGGCTACTACAGAGCAACAACATCTTGTGCTTGAAGGCCTTTTTTGCCTTCACCAATGGTGAATTCAACTTCTTGTCCCTCCTGCAAAGAACGGAAGCCGCCATCTTCACGGATAGAACTAAAATGTACAAAAAGGTCGTCTCCATCATTATACGAGATAAAACCAAAACCTTTAGTATCATTGAACCACTTTACTGTGCCATTTACACGTTCTGACATTCTTAACGCTCCTAAAAATAAAGAAAAATATAAGTTAGTGACTTTGGGGATATTCTAGTTTTTGCGGGGATTACCTGGTAAGCTAAAATTCCTTATTTGACAGCCAAATGTAGTTTAAGAATCTGAACTTGTCAAGCATTATGAACTTGAGTTGGATGATCTACCGCCAAATTGTCGACTATTAAAGCTGTTCCTGGCCTTTTTTGCGGCGGGCGATCAATTTGGAGCATCGGACTGAATTGCGGACCTTCTTCAGTATAGAGGGGTATCTTCCTACTGAAAACATATCGAGTGAGCCGACCATTGCTGACTCTTAATAAAACGGCTGCCCCGATACATCGGAACAGCCGTTTTTGCGTCTTTATGGGGAGTATATTTGGATGCTTTATGCCAAGCCTGATATATGTCGGGAATATTTCAACGGCATTTGCTGACACCTTAACCGGCGGCCGGTAAAATATGCCGGACTAACATTTCGTACGGTTGCCCACCGAGTTCATTGTCATTTCCGCCGGTGAAGACCGCGACCAACTCCAGGGCGGGGAAAACGAAAATGAACTGTCCCCCACGACCCCGTGCACTGTATCCGCTGATTGTTTTGCCGTCTACCGTATAACTGTCTAACCACCACTGATAGCCATACAGCTTGCCGGGCGCCTGCCAATCCGTCGATTGCGCGACCCACTCCGGTGAAATAATCTGATTGCCATTCCACTGCCCGTCGTTCAGAAAGAGCAGGCCGAATTTCACCATATCGCGAGGCCGCAGGGACAATCCGCCGCCGGTTTGCGCGGTGCCATCTTCATCCTTGAACCAGACATATTCGTCTATACCCAGTGCAGCGAAGAGAGTTGATTGCGCATACGCATCAACAGTTTGCCCGCTTACGTTTCGGATAATCCCGCCCAGAGTAATGGAAAGGCCGCTATTGTAGTTGAATTTGGTACCGGGCGTTTCGGCGATGGGTTTATCGAGAACATACTTGATCCAGTTGTCGCTCAAATACATTTGTGCATGATCATTTCGCTCATCCTCATAGGGAAAGCTATGTTCATCCCAACTGAAGCCTGCCGACATTGTCAGAACGTGTGCCAGCGTAATTTCCTCACGTCCCCCCGCCAATAAGACATCAGCATATTCCGGGAAAAAGCTGTGCAGCTTGTCCTCTGCACTATTGATGCTCCCCTCCATTATAGCAATGCCGATTAATGCAGAAGTGATACTCTTGGTGACCGAGTGCATATTATGGAGTGTATTCCGGTCGTATTCAACATAGTCGTTAAATACCGTTCGACCTGCCCAATATTCTTCGACGACAAGTTTCTTGTCTTTGACCAACAAGACGCTATGAATGTTCTCGTAAACGCCGGTCTCGATAAGGCCTAGCATATTTGTTAACTCGCCGGGATCCACATTTACCTCGTTGAGGTGAGCCGTGCTCAATCCATCATCTAACTGGGGTGGTGCGACATAATCAAATGTTGCGCGCTGTGAATCAGAAACGCTATTATCACATCCCCAGAATGGGAGCAGAAGCAAGCTCAGAAAAAGCCTGGCCAGTATTTTCATCAGCGGTTTCCTCCATTTAATGGGATGGAAATACCGGTCATGATGCTGATACCGCGTGTTCTCACCTCAACTTCCGGTTCAAGCTCTTCGTCAAGGACCAAATCACCTGCTTTAAATTGAATGGGGCCGCCTTCGAGGACATCAGATATTCCGTGAGTGTAGCGGCTTTCCAAAAACAGAACAAAGTTGTTGATCGGGAACAGTACACCGGCCCCCACGGTTAGGCCGAAGTCAAGGGTTTCGGATACGTCTTTAAGGTCTGCCGTGAATTCCGTGCCATTCAGTTCAGCGTCTACTTCATTTGACAAGAGAAAGCCAAGGGTCGGCCCGCCCAATACATATGGCTTAACTGTCGTGCCGAAGGTCTTTTGTATCAGCAGGGGGATTTCCAGGTAGTTGGCTGTAAAGCGAAATTCGGGATCACCGGGATCAGGCACGGCGGTGCCGCCCTTTACCAGGTAAGTTGGCTGGATTTGCAGATAAAATTGCTGACCGATATCGAGGGCAAAGAGTCCCCCAATTCCGAATTTATTGTCACGGGAGCTCTCTTCGACTGATCCATCATCGGGTTCAGTAATTCGGAGATCTGCGATATTTAAGCCACCAATCACGCCGATTCGATGCTGGGCAGCTAGAGTTTGACTAAGAATGATGATAGAAAATACGAGTAAAATTGAAGCGGTCCTTTTCATCCTGTTCTCCTGGTTTGAAGATCCTGGTTGTGCTGAGTCCTGTTGATATTCATTTACACATATACTCAATGTCAACAATGGTGCCAGGTTTTTATCGACTGACTAAGTTGTTTTATAACAGGTGTTTGTGTGAGGTTTTTCTGCTGTGATAAAAAGCCGCTAGAATGCGGAATTATTGGGAAATGCGGAAATTTTCCGCATCCGAATCGACTAAATGGCCGCCGGGGATATGGTAAGATTTGCTCTTTAAGGAGCGGTTATTATTCGTATCGTAGTGCTTTTACGGGGTTGGAGACAGCTGCTCGTATCACTTGATAAGCGATTGTTATTAACGCAACTAAAAGCACTGTCCCTCCCGCAACTAGAAAGGGATACGGACCTATGTTGATATGATAGGCAAAATCTTGTAGCCATTGGGTCATAATGGAATATGCCAATGGGCATGCGAAAAGACTGGCAATACAAATCAGCTTTACAATGTCTGTGGAGAGCAGCATAATAATATCCGGAATAGTCGCTCCCAGTATTTTTCTAACACCAATCTCTTTGGTGCGCTGTTCTGCGGCAAAAGCTGCCAATCCAAATAACCCAAGGCAGCTGATGGCAATGGCAATAATGCTATAGTATCTCAAAACGTCCCCGATGGCTTCTTCAGCTTGATAGAGCCTTTCCAGATCTTTGTCCAAAAACGTATACACGAATGGTGAATTGGGGATAATCGTTGTCCATTTAGCCTCAAGATGTTCCAGCGTATGACGGAAGTTTGCTGTGCTGACCCTTATGGAGAGAAAGCGAACGAACTTCGGATTTGCTTTAATGACGAGCGGATGAATCGCTTCATGTTTGGAGCGATAGTGAAAGTCTTTCACAACACCTACAATTGTACCAGACTCTTCCCAAAAATAATGATCCAGGGTGATGCCTGGTGCCGTTTCATTGGTCAAGCCCAGCGCTTTCACGGCGCTTTCATTGACGATGAACTCTTTGCCGTCGATTGGTGCAGTATTGGCTCGAAGAGAAAAATTTCTGCCGGAAACAATTTCTAGTTCGAAAACAGACGGAAAATCCTGGTCGGTGACAAAATAATCGCATTCGAACTCGTTGCCGTCTTGCAAGACCTCGGGGACTCGGAAGGTACCAAATTTATGCTGGGTGAAAGGAGTAAAGGATGAGGTCGTTACCCCCAGAACATCCGCATGGCTTCTGATTGCATTCTTATAAGCCGTGAAATTCTGTGCGGCATCGCTTCCCCGCAATGGAATTGTAATAATTCGGTCAGCCTCCTGACCCCACCGCCCCTGATTGAAATAATCGAATTGTTCTGAAACAATGAGTGTTGCAATGACCAGGAATACAGCTGTCGCGAACTGAACGACCACCAGACCTTTGCGTAGTGATGACGCCCTATTGCCGCCAGCCGTTCCGCCTTTAAAAACTGCGGCGGGCTGAAAACCGGAAAGGTACAGAGCCGGATAACTACCGGCAACGAGTGTGATGCAAATGATGAAGCCGGCTATGAGGAAAATTTCGAAACTGTTCATCAGCGAGAGCACAGACAGGCTTTTACCCATCACCGGATTGAACCAGGGCGTTGCCATCTCCACTAACAGAAAGGCCATTGTGACCGCAAGCAGCGTTACTAAAAACGATTCACCGTAAAACTGATAGAGCAATTGAGTGCGATTGCTGCCAAGCGTTTTGCGTAAGCCTACTTCTCTTGCCCGTCGAATGGAACGGGCAGTTGCCAGATTCATATAGTTGATGCATGCTACAAACAGTATTAATAGAGCGACGCAGGCAAATATATAGAGGTAGAGGATATTGCCGGTCGGTTCCAATTCTCCAGTTAAATTTGAGTGGAGATAAATATCTGTCAGTGGCTGCAAGAAAGGGAAGAACTCTTTCGATTTTTCACCAAGATGCTTTTCAAGAAAAGCGGGTAGCTTTTCTTCGGTTGCCTTGTAATCAGAGTCTTCTGAAAGCAGAATATAGCTGACGTAGAAAGTATTGTCCCAACTGGTTGGCAAGTCATATTTCCAGAGCCAGGTGCCGGGTTTAAAGGTGGCCATACTGCCGATAAATTCCGGATGAAAGTGAGAATTCGAAGGTATATCCCGCATAACACCTGTTACCTGCAGTTCAAATACGGTGCCTTGATTGGCGTAGGTGAGGGAATTGCCAACCGCATCGCCGGCCGGGAAATACTTTCTAGCCATTGATTCGGAGATTACCACCGAATTGGGTTCTGTTAATGCGCTTCTCGGATCGCCTTTTAACAGTGGAAAGCTGAAAATATCCAGGACGGCGGCATCAGCCCAGTAGAAGTTGCTCTCATAGAATTTTTTCTCCTCCTGATAACTGATAAGAATATCACTCCGGTAATGATAAAATCTCACGTATTCTTCCACTTCCGGGAATTCATTTTTCATTTGAATTGGCCACATTGAAGGCGTTTTCGCCAGATTAGCTATGTCACCGCTTTCTTCCAAAACGCCTGTTGCCAAACGGAAAATCCTTTCTGATTTATCATGAAATTGATCATAGCTGAACTCGTCTTTGATGAAAAGAAGAACCACGAGACAAACAGCAACCCCAAGAGCCAGGCCGAATATGTTTATCAGCGAATAGGACTTTTGCTTTAACAAATTACGCAGGGCGACTTTGAAGTAATTCTGAATCATATAAAACCTGTTCCTTAGTGAGGCTGATGTTGCAGATGTTTGTTTTGCCAAATTCCTCGGTCATAGCAGAATTAGAGAGGTCAATAATTGTGCCAGTGCCGGCGGTTGCGGCTTTATGCCGATCTTGCCCGAAAGAGTGTTCGATTGGAAAACATTGGTTGTTCGATTATGAACAGAGAGAACGTATTCCTGTGATTTTCCTTGCTCGGATAGCCACTTTGCTGTCATGCCGGAATCTTCTAAAGTAAGCTCTCGTCTCGTCGAGACTTTACAGCAACAAGATCATAATTTTTTAATTTCGCAGACTGACATTCGATGCGCGGGAAGCGCGTAGCCGATCAGACCGCAGTTGTATACCACAATCATAAAGTGAGCTACGCATCGTGACGCTGGTTCTTACCAATGAAGATTTAGAAATTCTCAACGATTTTGTGAACGAAAGCCTGGAAGGCATTGAAGCAATTGAACCCTTGCTTGTGGAGTTAGAAAGCGAGATCAAAAAAGGGGAAACTGTTGGTTCGGAAAGTATAGACAAAATTTTCCGGGTATTCCATTCGCTGAAGGGGTCGGCCGCATACCTTGATTTGAGCATTATTGTTTCGATTACGCACGAAGCAGAAACCCTGCTGGACCTTATCCGCAAAGATAAAATAGCTTTTAGGACAGAACACGTACAAGTCATGATGAAATTATGTGATTTGTTCAATGAACTGCTTCCTACGTTGCGCGATACGCTGTCGCTAGACAAGTATACTGACGTCAAAACATCGTTTATCATGGAAGTGAGCAAATTGATTCAGCAGGGTGATCCGGCACAGCAAACAGAAGAAGCGCCTTTAGAAGAAGCACCTGGTGATGAGATGTCTGCGGAAAAGTATCTCCCTTTTGTTACCGAGTGCCGCAAGATCCTGGAAAAAGTCAAGCCGCAAATGATCAATTTGCAGAAGCAAATCACGAAATCCAGCCGCATTGGGAAACGGACCGTCAATCATCTCAACAAGTTTCTCTCATTGATCAAGGCGAGCGCCGCCAATTTTGAGCTGGTCATGTTTGTTACTGTTGCCCACCAGACGATTTTACTTTTCAACTATTTGGGCGGAAAGAAGCTTGAATTTACCGGCAAAGAATTTGAAATGATCGAGAGCGTTTTTGACTTTTACGAAGCGCTCCTCACCAATTTGGAAAAAGATGGAACACCGGGCAACTATGAGGAGCGGGAACAGGACCTGGTTCATCAACTATGGGGAAGCACGCAATATCACCTTGCCCGAATCAAAGAAAAGACCTCGCCTGCATCGGATGCGCAAGCTTCGCTGGATGCAAGCACAACAAACGATCAGCCGGAATCACTTCAACCGCAGCCAGCGGAAGCCGTTGAATCTGAGGATCCTTTCGATAACTTTTTTACCGATGAAATGAGAGACCAATTCATTGTCGAAAGCCTGGAACTGACGGAGGAAGTAGAACATTGCCTGCTGCAACTTGAAAAGAAAACGGAAGACCTGGAGACTGCTGCTCAGGCTTTTCGGGCCATACACAGTTTGAAAGGAAATGCGGCGCTCTACGGGTATCAGGATATCGGTGAAATTTGTCATGCGGCCGAAAGCTTTCTTGATACCGTTCGCAGCGATGAGCAAAGAGGCAGTCAGAAGCAGTATTCGTTCCTGCTCTCCGTGCTCGACCACATACGCGATTCTCTGAAGAGTTCACAGGATGGGGATATCGTCGGTATCGAAAATATTGATGCGATCCTGGAGGAAGCGAAAGTAGTCCTGCTCGAAACGACGACAAGCGATGATCAGCCCAAGCCTGACGTGAAGAAAAGCACCAAAGATACACATAAATCAGAGGCTGGCGATAAGTTTAACAAAGCCAATGCCGCAAGCACGGATTCCCCGGCCTCCACAAACTCAGCGGAACAAGAAAAGATGCAAAAAACGGCCCCCGCCCCTGCGAAAGAGGCGAAACCAAAGAGAGCAAAAACCGCGGCTGCCAAATCTGTCCGGAAGGAAACGAGCGAGGTTATTCGCGTTAACGTGGCAAAATTGAATGAGCTAATGGATCTGGTGGGAGAAATCGTGATTGCGGAATCGATGGTTGCCCAGCACCCGGAGCTACTGGATCTGGATTTGCCCGGTTTCGAAAAGGCCACCAGCCATTTGCAGAAGAATATTCGCTCCCTGCAGGAAATCGCCACTTCCTTGCGCATGATTCCTTTGTCCGGACTGTTTCGCAAGATGATCCGTCTGGTGCGTGATCTATCCAACAAGGTTAGCAAAGATGTGGAACTGGTTATTCGCGGCGATGAAACGGAAGTTGACCGTTCGGTTTTGGAGAATATTTCTGATCCACTGGTGCATATCATCCGCAACTGCGTTGACCACGGAATAGAGCCGCCTGAAGAGAGAAAAGCGGCCGGGAAAAACCCATGTGGACAAGTGCTGCTGGAAGCAAAACAATCCGGCAGCGAAATCCTGGTGATCATTGAAGACGACGGCCGCGGGCTAAATCGCGAAAAGCTGCTGGCGAAGGCCGAAAAGAAGGGCCTTGTTCAAGGGAATGGTGACAGGTTAACGGATGCTGAAGTCTGGAAGCTCATTTTTGCGCCCGGATTTTCTACGGCAGAAGCGCTGACGGATATCTCCGGGCGTGGTGTTGGAATGGACGTTGTGCGAAGAAATATCGAGAGCATTCGCGGACGGATTGATATCAAGAGTGAAATGGGAAAAGGCACCCGTATTACCATGGGGATTCCGCTCACGACTGCTATCGTCGATGGCATGCTGATGCGAGTCGGTAATGCCATTTATGCGCTTTCCACGGTGGATATCAAAGAGTCGCTTCAGGTGAGCGAAGCAAATACAATTGATATGATTGGCGGCGAAGAAGTGGTCAAAATCCGTGAGCATTTATATCCGGTTCTACGTATTCATGAGCTGCACAATCTACCGGTCGAGCGCAAAGGCCTAAGCGAAGGCCTGGTCGTGCTTACTGAATACAATGGCAACTCACTCTGCATCTTTGTTGATGAACTGATTGGCCAGAAGCAGCTCGTGGCGAAGGCCTTGCCGGACTATGTCGGCGACGTTGCCGGCGTTTCCGGATGTACCATTCTCGGCAATGGCGAAATTTGCCTGATCCTGGATATTTCAAGTTTAATCGCAATTACCCAGGGTGCAAGGTCAATGAGCAGCGTTTAAATGCGGCTGTTTTCTGCCGGAGATACTGGAACGCGCCGGGCAATAGCTGGCTACGCCGAGAAACACGTGTGAATCATAATTCAAGGGAAATAGACTAATTTTTAGCCGGAGCATCACTCATGGAACAGCGTGAAGACGTTATGCAAATGGAAGAAACCGAAGACGCACAGGAAGGTCAATTCCTGACTTTCAATCTGGCGGCACAACAATATGGCATGGAAATTCGCCATGTAACGGAAATCATCGGTATTCAGAAGATAACCGACTTGCCCAATATGCCAAATTATATAAAGGGTGTCATTAATCTGCGCGGCAAAGTCATTCCCGTAATCGATGTCCGCCTGAGATTTGGGATGGATGAGCGCGAATATGATGAGCGCACGTGTATTGTTGTCGTCAACTTAAACACGGTTGCAGTCGGCTTTGTGGTAGATACGGTCTCGGAGGTTATCAATATTCCGGAGATAGATATTGAGCCGCCGCCACGGACAAAACTGGAAAATCTTGATGGCGGTTTTATTCAGGGGCTGGGTAAAGTTGGAGATGAGGTCAAAATTCTGCTAGATGTTCACGAGCTCCTCTTCGACAAGGAAAAAGGCACCATTATAGAATTACCGAACTAAATGCCCGTTCACTGTAATCAATGACGCGACGAGAAGGTTTTAGAGATTTTACATAGAATTTTAAAATTGTTAAAAAAACAAGACAGACTGGACCGAGGAGGGTTCGAAATGGCTGAACACATTGATGTGCAAGAACTACAAGCCAAGTTAGCTGCGGTAGACAAAGCACAAGCAATAATTGAATTTGATCTGGACGGGACGATTCGGGATGCAAACCCCAATTTCCTTGCCGCTATTGGTTATACGCTTAATGAGATCAGGGGTAAACATCATCAGATGTTTGTAGATCTCGCCTATGCGAAAAGCGCAGAATATAAGGCTTTTTGGGATAGACTAAAGCGTGGTGAGCATGAAGCCGGTGAATACAAGCGAATCGGCAAGAACGGCAAAGAAATCTGGATTCAGGCATCATACAATCCAATGTTCGATGTCGATGGACAACCCTTCAGAGTTGTTAAATACGCGACGGATATTACTGCACAGAAACTCCAGAATGCGGACTACGAAGGTCAAATAGCCGCGATTGGCAAATCACAAGCGGTTATCGAGTTTGAGATGGATGGCACTATCCGTCATGCCAATGAGAATTTCCTGAATGCGGTTGGGTATTCACTCAACGAAGTCGTTGGTAAACACCATAGAATTTTTGTCCATGCCGATTACAACAGCAGCCCGGAATATGCAGCTTTCTGGGAAAGCCTCAATAAGGGGCAGTATAAAGCCGGTGAATACAAGCGCCTTACCAAAAATGGCGAAGATCTTTGGATTCAAGCATCATACAACCCGATCTTTGATGCTGATGGAAAGCCATTTAAAGTTGTCAAATACGCAACAGATATCACCGCGCAGAAACGACAGACAGCCAATTACGAAGGTCAAATAGCCGCGATTGGCAAATCACAAGCGGTGATCGAATTCGATGTAGATGGTACCATCCGTCATGCGAATGAGAATTTTTTGAATGCGGTTGGTTACGCACTAAAAGAGGTCGTAGGTAAGCACCATTCCATTTTTGTAGATGAGACTTTCGCTCAAAGTTCCGGCTATTCAGCTTTCTGGGAAAAACTCAAGCGCGGCGAGTATGAGGCAGGAGAATACAGACGAATCGGTAAGAATGGCAACGAAATCTGGATTCAGGCATCGTACAATCCGATTCTTGATGCTGATGGAAAACCATTTAAGGTTGTCAAATTCGCGACGGATATTACTGCGCAGAAGCTCCAGAACGCGGACTACGAAGGACAAATTGCCGCCATCGGCAAATCACAAGCGGTGATCGAGTTTGAGATGGATGGCACCATCCGCCATGCCAATGAAAATTTCCTGAATGCGGTTGGGTATTCACTCAAAGAAGTCGTCGGTAAGCACCATAGAATTTTTGTCGATCACGAATACAGTAACAGTCCAGAATATTCAGCGTTTTGGGAAAGCCTGAATGACGGTAAGTATGAGGCCGGAGAATACAAGCGTCTTACCAAAAATGGCGAGGATCTCTGGATTCAGGCATCGTATAATCCCATTCTTGATGCTGATGGAAAACCATTTAAGGTGGTCAAATACGCGGCGGATATTACTGAGCAGAAACTGAAAAACGCTGATTATGAAGGACAAATTGCCGCCATCGGCAAAGCGCAAGCGGTTATCGAGTTCGACATGGATGGCACCATTCGTCATGCCAATGAAAATTTCCTGAATACTGTCGGCTATACTCTCGAAGAAATCGTTGGCAAACACCATAAAATTTTCGTCGATAACGAGCGCCGTCGCAGCCCTGAATATGCAGCTCTATGGGAAAGCCTTGGCAGCGGGCAGCATCAGGCGGGAGAATACAAGCGTATTGCCAAAAATGGTCAAGACATTTGGATTCAGGCATCGTATAATCCCATTCTCGACACCGATGGTAATCCCTTCAAGGTGGTCAAATTCGCAACGGATATAACTGAAGTCAAACACCGCTATGCGGAATTTCAGGAACATCTATCCCGTCTGTCAAATGGTGATTTGACCGCCTACATCACCAGCGATTTTCCGGGTGAAATGTCCGTCCTGAAAGAATCGCTGAACTCTACTCTGGATTCACTTAATGATATTTTGACACAGGTTTCAGTATCTGTGGATCAAATATCTGCGGGCTCTTCAGAAGTGTCTAGCTCGAGCCAGTCCTTGTCTCAGGGGGCAACGCAGCAGGCCAGTTCCCTTGAAGAGATCTCTTCTTCCATGCAGGAAATTACCGTGCAAACCCGCCAAAACTCTGAGAATGCGACACAGGCCAACAAGCTTGCCAACAGTTGCCGCGAATACGCGAATGCTGGCAACAGGCAAATGGAAGATATGCTTGGTGCCATGGGTGAAATTAATAAATCATCCACGGAAATATCTAAAATCATCAAGGCGATTGATGAAATTGCCTTTCAAACCAACCTGCTGGCTTTGAATGCGGCAGTCGAGGCGGCTCGTGCCGGGGTACACGGTAAGGGATTTGCTGTTGTGGCGGAAGAAGTTCGCAACCTTGCCCAGCGTAGTGCCAAGGCCGCACAGGAAACCACTGAACTGATTGAAGATTCTGTTAAGCGAGTTGGGGCCGGCACAGACATCGCCCAGCAAACCGCCAAGGCACTTGGCGAAATCGTCACCCAGGTAACCAAGGTAACGGACCTGGTCGAAGAAATTGATGTTGCCTCCCGGGAGCAGTCTTCCGGTATTGAACAGATTACCCAGGGGTTGACTCAGATCGACCGAGTAACCCAGGCGAATACAGCCAGTTCTGAGCAAACAGCATCTGCCTCCGAACAACTCTCCGGGCAGGCGCGACGGTTGAAAGAGATGCTGACACGCTTCAAGTTAAGCAGAGAAGCCAACGGAAGCTGGGACAACATCTTGCCTGAAGGCGTTACGGCCGAGATGCTGCTGCAGCTATTGAAGCAGGCACAGTCCGGTGTTGGTGCTATCCCTGCAACAAACGGTGGATCCGCTTCTGCCGGCAGCAACGGATGGGATGACACCGATGGTACATCGCCAGCGCAAAAACAGGATCCTTCATCGGTCATTTCTTTGGATGATAGTGAATTTGGTAGCTTCTAAAAAGATACGCGTTCAAGTTTCAGCGTTTGCATATCGAGTTGATTTTTTGACAGAAATGATATGAAGGATGTTGGATTATACCAGAAAAAACAATTTCGAGGGAAGTAAAATGAACAACACAGATGTCGACAACTCGTCAGTGAATGACGCAAAACAGGAACTCGTTCGCTATAAATCAGCTACTGAAGGTTCTGGTACCGCAATCATGATGGTGAATCGCGATTTGGAAATTACCTACGCAAATCCAGCTTCAATGGAGTTGATTAGCAACAACATCGAACATTTCCGCGCGCAATTTCCTGGGTTTAATGCCGGGCAATTGCTGGGAACCAACATTGATAGCTTCCACAAAAAACCTTCTCACCAGCGAAAAATACTAAGCGACCCGCATAATTTACCCTGGAAGGCGGACATTAAGGTAGGCGGGCTGACCTTCGCCCTGAACATTACCGCGATGATCGACGGCGATGGGAATTACATCGGGAATTGTCTGGAATGGTCCGATGTAACGAAAGTCAGAGAGGATGCCACCCGCGCAAAAGCATTGTTTGCAATGATCGATGGTGCATCCAGCTTGTTCATGATGTGCGATGCTGAATTCAAAATTACATACTTGAATCCATCGCTTGTCAAAATGTTGAGCAAATACGAGTCTGAACTGCGAAAAATCTGGCCGAAGTTCGATCCCAGGAACCTGATTGGGGTTAGCATCGATGATTTTCATAAAGACCCGCGACATCAAAGGCGTCTATTAACTGATGAAGGAAGTATGCCTCATCTGACAGAAATCAGCGTTGGCGATTTGCGATTTGGCCTGAATGCAATCGGTTTGTTCGACGAGAAGGGAAATAGAATTGGTAATGCTGTGGAATGGGAAGACCGGAACGGTCTTCACCAATATAACAAGGAAGTCAGCCGAATTCTCGAAGCGACCCACACGGGGAATTTGAGTGCACGCGGTAACCTTGACGCCCTTACCAAGGAGTTTCAACCGTTCATGGCCGGCATCAATGGTATTCTGGATTCCGTAATGGGGCCGATCAGAGACGTCCAGCAGGCGCTATCCACATTAGCCAAAGGAGATTTGACTGCCTACATTACCAAGGAATACCAGGGAGACTATGCCATACTGACCAACGCGGTGAATCAATCCCTGGATTCGCTTAACGATATTCTGACACAGGTTTCGGTTTCTGTAGATCAAATATCTGCCGGATCTTCGGAAGTATCCAGTTCCAGCCAGTCCTTGTCGCAGGGAGCAACGCAGCAAGCCAGTTCCCTTGAAGAGATCTCGGCTTCCATGCAGGAGATTACGGTGCAAATCCGTCAAAACTCGGAGAATGCGACACAGGCAAACAAACTCGCCAACAACTGCCGATCTCAAGCGAATGTCGGCAATAAGCAAATGGAAGATATGCTTGGTGCGATGGATGAAATAAATAAGTCATCCACGGAAATATCCAAAATCATCAAAGCCATCGATGAAATCGCATTTCAAACTAATTTGCTGGCCCTGAATGCTGCAGTTGAGGCAGCTCGTGCCGGCGTGCACGGTAAGGGATTTGCTGTTGTGGCCGAGGAAGTTCGCAATCTTGCCCAGCGCAGCGCCAAGGCCGCACAGGAAACAACCGAACTGATTGAAGATTCTGTTAAGCGAGTTGGGGCCGGCACAGACATCGCCCAGGAGACCGCCTCGGCACTCGGCGAAATCGTTACTCAGGTAACCAAGGTCACAGATCTGGTTGAAGAAATCGATGTGGCCTCCAGGGAGCAGTCTTCCGGTATTGAACAGATTACTCAGGGGCTCGCACAAATCGACCGGGTAACCCAGGCGAATACAGCCAGTTCTGAGCAAACAGCATCTGCATCCGAGGAACTCTCCGGTCAGGCGCTACGGCTGAAAGAAATGCTGACACGCTTCAAGCTGAGCAGAGAAGCAAACGGAAGCTGGGATAATATCCTGCCTGAAGGTGTCACGCCAGAGATGCTCCTCCAACTGGTGAAGCAGGCACAATCCGGTGGTGCAGGCATCCCTGCAGCTAGCGCCAAGCCAAATGCAGGATCCGATGGATGGGATGATACTGATGAAGATAGCAAATCCACGCCGAGTAAAGATCCTTCATCGGTTATCTCTTTGGATGACAGTGAATTTGGTTCATTCTAGCTAGCTTGGACTCATGCAGAGCTTGATAAGTACTGAATGCTCTATTTGATTTACAATCATGTAAGCGAAGTTGTCTATTCGACACATTGTCATTCCCGCATGTATTTGGCGGGAATCCACCTATGCAGCATCTGTCATGCCCGTTAGAAGTATTCGGACATGGCAGATGCTGTGTCGTTTAATAAGAACAATTACTTAATTACCGGCATGTGTTAAAGGTCGCCGAGTTATGGGCGACAACAGGGAAAGGGGAGAGGTTAAAGGACTGGTCATAATTTTCAAGGATGAAAGCAGATTATGAATAGTGACACGTTTGTTGGCAATACAACTATCAAATTCTCCAAAGAAGAATGCAAGCAGATCGGAGAATTTGTGCACCGAAAATTCGGCATTACCCTCAGCGAAGATAAAGAGGCATTGATCTCCTCTCGCCTGCACAAAATTTTCAAGAAAGAGCGTTTTAATAGTTTCGACGAGTTCTATCAGGCTGTTGTTGCTGATACAACCGGTGAACTGCTGGGATTGCTCATTGATCACTTCTCAACGAACCACACATTCTTTTACCGGGAGAATGAACATTTCAACTTTTTCTCAAATAAGGTATTGCCGAACATAGTCAATCGCTTGAAACAGCAGCATCAACGGCAGATGAGAATTTGGTGTGCCGGATGCTCATCGGGAGAAGAGGCTTACACATTGGCTATACTGATTCTGGAATTCCTGGGTAACCAGGCACGCGACTGGGAAATTGCCATACTGGCCACAGACATTTCGAATAAGGTCCTTGAAATCGCCTCCTCCGGTATCTATGAAGATGCAAATATTTCCAGGCTCCCGGACCATTGGCGGTCCAAATATTTTCAAAAACTTAATAGCAGCCAGTGGCGCGTCAATCAATCTCTGAAAGATCTCATCATGTTCCGGCGGCTGAATTTGATGCGCAAGAATTTCCCCTTCAAACAAACCTTTCAGAGCATTTTCTGCCGCAATGTGATGATCTATTTTAACGAAAATGACCGTGCGGAACTGGTAAACAGATTTCACCGATTTACTGCGCCTGGCGGTTACTTCTTTATCGGCCATTCCGAGTCACTGCGACGTGGCGATAGTCCCTACAACTATGTCGCGCCAGCTATATATCAAAGGGGAGCCTAATGATAAACGTGCTCATCGTTGACGATTCGGCATTGGCTCGTAATGTTATCAAGAAGGGCCTCGAGCTTGATCCGGAGATCCGCGTCGTTGGGACGGCTTCCGATCCATATATCGCTCGCGACAAGATAGTTCAGTTAGAACCGGACGTGCTGACTTTGGATGTCGAAATGCCGCGCATGGATGGCCTCGAGTTCTTGCGGAAATTGATGCCTCAGCACCCGATGCCGGTTGTGATGGTCAGTTCTCTGACCCGTAAGGGCGCTACCACAACTCTGGATGCCCTGGCTTGCGGAGCAGTAGATTTTGTCACTAAGCCGACAATTGATATCGCCAACGGCATACGCGGCATGATTTCAGATCTTCAGCAAAAAGTCAAGGTTGCTGCAAAGGTTGATTTAAGCGGTTGGAAACAGCGTAGCGGTGCCGGTAAGGCGTTGCCGCCTGTCAAAATACATTCCCTGGCCGAATCCACTGACAAAGTTATTGCCATCGGGGCATCTACCGGTGGCACCGAAGCGCTGGCAGACGTGCTCGCCCGTCTTCCGGTTAACTCACCCGGTATCGTTATTGTTCAACACATGCCGCCGGGCTTCACCAAGCGTTTTGCAGAACGTCTCGATTCTCTATCGGCAATTGACGTAAAAGAGGCATCCTCGGGCGACCGGGTAATGACGGGAACAGCCTTAATTGCGCCGGGCGGCATGCACGTGAAGCTGATTCGTTCCGGCGGGGTGTACCGCGTTCAATGTGTGGATGCCGAACGAGTTTGCGGACATAAGCCTTCGGTCGAAGTGCTCTTTCGATCGGTTGCTAAATGTGCCGGTAAAAATGCAATCGGCGTCATGCTAACCGGGATGGGATCTGATGGTGCCGACGGCATGGTTGAAATGAGAAAATCAGGTGCGAGAACACTTGCCCAGGATGAAGCAACGAGCGTCGTTTTCGGCATGCCGAAAGTGGCATATGCTCGCGGCGGCGCCGAACGGTTGGTTCCTTTGCCTGAGATCCCAAATGTATTACGAGATCTTATACAGGATGTGAAATGAAAAAAATATTTGTTGGTATCGGAGAAACAGGAATATCCAGTGAGCCAGGCACCATGATTCACACCGTTTTGGGGTCTTGTGTGGGGTTGATTTTTTTGGCCCCGAAAATCAGGACAATGGGTATTGCGCATGTCGCCCTTCCGGAGTCCAATCTTTCAACGCAGCAATCGTCGTACAAGAATCTGCCGGGCTACTTTGCTGATACAGCTGTAAAGCATTTGATTCACGAATTCAAAAATCGCGGCGTAACCAAACCGACCGAGCTCATTGTTAAGCTCACAGGCGGCGCCAAGATTCTTGATGAGAATGGCCAATTTAATATTGGTAAGCGAAATATCCTGGCTGTTCGTAAACAGCTTTGGAAAAATCGCCTGGTACCGGCGAAGGAAGAGGTTGCAAAGGATTTTAGCCGGCGCGTTAGATTGGACTTGGACACCGGAAAAATATTTGTTTCAACACCAGGAAAGACAGAATGGACGCTTTAGGAAGCCGGTTCATCATAAGAATGAGTTGCCTTTTGGCTACCGAGAAATGCCACTATAAACGACAGTTTATGGAGAATAAAAATGATAAATAGTATCCTCATCGTAGATGACTCCCAGGTTGCACGCTCGCTTATCCGACGAATTATTACAGTTGTCGGTTTTGATGATGTAGAAATTAAAGAAGCCGCAAATGGCCAGGAAGCCCTTGATGTTCTCAAGGACTTCGAATGCGACCTGGTGTTTACAGATTTGAACATGCCTGTTATGGGAGGCAGAGAACTATTAAACAAGCTTAAAGCCGATCATGAAACCTGTGATGCGTATGTCATCGTTGTTTCCAGTATCGGGACCGAATCGCTGAGTTCGGAGCTAATGGCAGAAGGCGCCACAGCTATTTTTGGCAAGCCTGTCTCAATGCCTGAAATCTGTCAATACTTATCGGAATTCAAAACTGGAGAGGATGTCCTATGGTAGAAGAATATCAAATCGAGACTGTTCAGTCCTTTATGCGAGAAGCGATTTCAGAGTCTTTCGAACTGATGGCATTTATCGAAGTCGAGGAATTTGAATTGCTTGATGAATTGCCGGATTTGCCAGCCGACACGATCTGGACTGAGATTGAAATCCACTCTCCGGTTGCAGTGAGCATCAAATTGTTGGCGCAATCCGATTTGGCTCGGGCGCTCTGTTCGGCAACGCTCGGTGAAGAGGTCAGTGAGTCAGAAGATCCGCGCGTTATTGATTTGCTGTGTGAATTTCTGAATACCTTAACCGGTAGCTTTTTACGAAAAATCGCCTCAGATTCACCGGAGATAGATATGAACGTTCCGGAATATGGGCTGCTCGGAGATGATGCGCAGCAGAGTGATGCAGACAATACACAGATTTTCGGTTGTGAACTCGATGAGGGAAAGGTTTTTGTGTCATATTCGACCCATCAGCAAGTTGCAAACTAAAGCCAGTTCTATGCATACAGCAGTAGTCTCACACTATTCTAACCAGCGCTCCCATCGGGGGCGCTTGCCGCTAGTACACCGAAGCAAATTCCTGATTCAAAAATAAAAGAGCGGGCCGTCCATTATTGACAATTCCCGCTCTAACAAGATAAGCTTGCGCTCCCAAGGGGATTCGAACCCCTGTTGCCGGCGTGAAAGGCCAGAGTCCTAGGCCTCTAGACGATGGGAGCAACAGATAAACAATTAAATTCTCTGACGCAAGAATAATGCCTGAACGACTTGATTTGCGTTGTGATATAAAAAAGAAAAGGCCGTCATCGTTCAATGACGGCCTTTCTCGTACTCCCAAGGGGATTCGAACCCCTGTTGCCGGCGTGAAAGGCCAGAGTCCTAACCACTAGACGATGGGAGCAACCAAACACGGCCATAAATTAAAAACGCAATTTGCCAAAATGCAAATGAAAAATTACTTCTTTTTGGGTGAGTGAGGGGATTTGAACCCCCGACCCCCAGGGCCACAACCTGGTGCTCTAACCAACTGAGCTACACCCACCATAAATCATATCAAACGATCGATATTCTCAGCACTTTAGATCTTCTCAACTCGCAGATTTTTACCGCAAATTCTAGATCAGCTTCTGAAAAAGTCGCGCTCCCTGGAGGATTCGAACCTCCAACCAACAGCTTAGAAGGCTGCTGCTCTATCCATTGAGCTAAGGGAGCCGTTCGGCTCTGTCGGGGCGACTGGATTCGAACCAGCGGCCCCCTGGTCCCAAACCAGGTGCGCTACCAGACTGCGCCACGCCCCGAAAAAATACCCAATGTGCCTCGCATCAAAATCCAAAATACGAGCGCAAAATATATAGTATTATTGGAGGGAAATCAAAGCAAAAAATTATCTGTGAATATTTTTTACATCGCTATTCGTGCTTTAAAGTACGAATGTAAAGATTTCCGGGCTCTATGTTTGTGGTATGCTTTTTGAGAACAATGGAAGTTAAACCTTATTGAGGAGCGGTACAAATGAGATTAAGGATGACTATACTGGTCATCGTCGCTGGCATATTGTCGCTGGGGATGCTAAGTGATGTTCAGTATAAGATCAGCAAACAGGGATGTGCTGGATCGGGTTGTCACACTTATAAACCCGGTTTTATGAGCCTGAAAAAGCAGGATAATCTTCGCGTGAAGGTGCTGCCGCAATTTACCGCCAAAGAGTCCGCGATTAGCGCTGAATTGCTCAGTTCAGATGGCAAGATGGTAGATTTTCAGGAAGTCGCAGCCGGTAAAGATATTGTTCTCAAAGCGCCCAATCCCGGCAAATATAAGGTCATTGTAGGATATCAATTGGCCGAGCCGGCCTGGGATTCATTATCGGTGACATTAGCGCCATCGATGATCAACATTCCCACGAGCCGTTATGGCACAACCGCTTTCAAGTTTTTTCCAATTCACCCCAATCCGGTTACGGAAGGGGCGTTGTTGCGATTCTTGCTCCCGGAGGAATCTTTTGTGCAAATGACCCTCTTTACACTTGGCGGACGCAAAGTACGAAGTATCTATAAGGGACGTCTCGCCGGTGGACTGCATCAGATCCATTTTGAAGCCCGCGACCTGGCAAAGCGACCGCTGGAACCGGGCAATTACCTCTGCGAGTTGCGCAGCGGAAGCCGCTCCCTTGTTCAAAAGATTGTGGTAAAACCACGCAGGGCGGGAAGCGCTCCGACCGTTGCTAAATGAAATATTGAACGGCAATTCTTACATGCCTCCAGTTTGCCGGGAGTTGCCGAGAATCCTCTTTGTTGAGTTGCAAAGACCCGTCTCCAAAACACCGCTTTTACTATTGCCTGATTTTTAGTGGTTGCTTATTTTAGGATCACACATAATCAGGGAAGCCTCTTGAAAAATATCGAAATCAAGTACCGAGTAAATACCCTGGAACCACTTAGACAACGGCTCGAAGATCACACCGTGGCAGCCTTTGAATACCGTCACCAGCAGGAAGATATCTACTTTAAGGTTGAAAACGGGCGTCTCAAGCTCCGCCTTGAAGACGAAAAAGTGCCTCATTTGATCGCCTATCATCGCCACGACAGTCCCGTGCCGCGTCCCAGCAACTACACGTTAACACATGTGGAAAATGTAGACGAGACAATTCAAGAATTAACGGAGCGTCACGGCGAACTGATTCGCGTCAGGAAACAGCGCGAATTGTATCTCTACAAGAACGTGCGCGTTCACCTGGATTTTGTTGAAGAACTCGGTGCCTTCCTTGAGTTAGAGTCAGTTGTCGATGAGAGACACGATGAAGAAATAGCGCAGCGCCACTTCGAAGAGGCATTCGAAATTGTGGCTGATTTGCTCGGATCTGTGCAGTCGGCTGGCTACATGAACCTCTTATTGGATAAAAAATCATGACTGAATTGCCAGAAGTACTGTTTGCCACACGTAATCAGCATAAGGTCGAGGAAGTGCGCATCATTCTTAAGGATCTCCCGCTGAACATGCTGACAGCGCTGGACTTCCCGGAAATTCCAGATGTTGAAGAGACCGGTGAAACCTTCGTCGAGAATGCCCTGCTTAAAGCACGAACCCTATATAATATCACCGGCAAATTAACGATGGCTGATGACTCCGGCCTGGAAGTCGATGCACTTGATGGTGCTCCCGGCATTTATTCTGCCCGCTATGCCGGTCCCGGACATCGCCATGATCTGAATAATACTAAATTGTTGGATGCCCTGGCAGGAGTTCCCATTGAGCAGAGGACGGCTGGTTTTCGCTCGGTGGTTGCCATTGTTGGCGACGGAGCTGAACATGTCGTTGAAGGTGTTATTCGCGGTCATATCACTGAGCAATTATATGGTGGTGGCGGGTTTGGTTATGATCCGATTTTTGTACCTGATGGCCATGAAATCACCTTCGCAGAAATGAGCAGCAAAGAAAAAAATCGTATTAGTCATCGCGCATTGGCATTCCGGCAAGCGAGGGATGTTTTGCAAGATCTGATTGGATAATAGCAATCGATAAAAATTGCTGATTAGCAAAAGGAAAAGGCCATGCCAAAATTTCCGAATTTTTCGCAAAAGGTGAACGCATTGTCCGGGTCTGTCTTTGAGAAGTTTCTCCCGAAAATGACGGCAATGGGGGATCATTTGATCCGCTTACATATCGGAGATAGCTATCGCCGGCCGCCATATGAATTGCCGATTGCTGATCGCTTTGTGAAAGATTACCCCGATTTTAATCGCTATTGTAATACCCGTGGTGTCCTCAGCTTGCGAGAGCAGCTTGTAGAAAAGCTTCGCTCTGACAATGCGCTGGATATTAACGCGGATGAGATCATGATGACCGCTGGCGCCTCGAATGCGCTTAATGTTAGCCTGATGAGCCTGATTGATCCGGGAGATGAAGTGCTGGTTTTGACGCCCGCCTGGCCTTTTGTGTTCGGTATGGTTACCCTGGCGGGCGGCAAAGTGGTTGAGTTGCCATTTTACATCGGCCTTTATGACAGTCCGCAGGCGGATATTATTACTGACCTTGAGGCACATGTTAGTCAAAAAACGGTTGCAATCTATTTGAATTCTCCCAACAACCCCAGCGGCAAAGTGCTCACCAAAGCGCAATTGAAAGCCGTTGCTGATTTTGCGAAACGTCATGATCTATGGGTGCTGTCGGATGAAGCCTACGATGGGATGACCTATGATAATCTGCCGCATTATTCGATTGCTTCCTTCCCGGAAATGCAGAAGCGAACATTATCAATTTTTACGTTCTCAAAAGTCTTCATGTTCGCAGGAATTAGGCTGGGCTATGTCGTCGCGCCTTTCGATAGCATTAAGCAGCTGAATAAGGTTTTACTCCACGAAATGTATAGCCCGTCAACTCTTGGGCAATACATGATGGTCGAACCGGTGAAGCGCCGGCAAGAATGGTTTTCGGACTTTACAAATGAATGCGCTCAATTGCGGGACATGGCCAGTGAGTTGCTAAAGGCCACTCATTTTAAGCCGGAAGGCGCATATTATCTCTTCTTTGACATCAGCAGTTATTTGAAAGGGCGCGATTACTGGCAGGTGATTGAGGAGTGTCTGGATGCCGGGGCATCGATTGCACCGGGCAAGGATTTTGGGCATGCATTTACTAACTATATACGCGTCTGTTTTGCCGGTGAGGCGCCGGAGCGGATAGAAGCCGGTATCAAGCGGCTGAATCAAGTGCTCGGGTTCTAATCAAAATCGACCGCATCTAAGGTTGTTATCATTTCCTCAGCAGAAAAATTACCAAGCTCCTTGTATAAGGTCACTTCACTGGCGTACAAGCCGAGTCGCAATGCCATTCGAAACATCATATAAAGCTGCTGTAGGACCAGCAGGCTCAAAATAATAAACCAGGTTGGCATTGAGAGCAGGTCAGATATCGGATTGTAAATTAGCAATACGACGACGCCGATCAAGATGTAGGTAAAGGATAATGTCATTACTCTGCGAAAGTTGCTGAGCGCAAAAGACAGGCCGGTTCGAAGCGAGGACTGATCTGTCAAAACGCGATGTATCCTTGCATAGTCGAAGACTGCGAAGAAAAATACCATTGCAATGTATCTCAGGCCGGTGCTGAACCAACTTGCCCAATACCCAAAATATTGATAGGCATCTTCTGTCAATGAATTGAGCAGCACTTGCGTCAAGCCTACGACAATGGCGAGCGGAATGAGAATTACCAGGCTAGCCGCGGCGAGGCGCAAGAACGGACCAAAATACTTGCCGCAATTTCCCCAGAATTCCTTTGTGTCGTAGTCCTGATTTTCATTCGCAAAAATGGCGAATGCCCCGCCTGATAAAAATATGTTGAAGACACTATAGATAAGTACGCCGGCCAGAAAAAGAATAGGAAGCATGCCAAGAGCGGTACCTTCTTCTCGGATTAGATCAAAGAAAAAATTCATATCGAAATTGCCGCCGAGAATTTCTCCATAATGACTTGTTCCGATAAAATTGGAGATTAACCCGCGAAAGGGCAACATGATAAGTAGCCCAAAGAGCAAGTTGACCGCATAAAAAGTAAATAACATCCTCTTGTTACGCATCAACGCCGTCAAGCCAGCTTTTAAAGTTGCGAATACCATATGTGTTCCCGGGTCAGATTCTTGGATCGTCAATTTTAAGAAATCGGGTGTCTACATTAAGCTACCGAAGAGTCCAAAAAGATTTAGAAACTCTGGCTGATCGAAGAGGAATTGCATCCAGAACATCCAGCGAATGGATAATTTTGCGGCCCCCTTACCGTTGCTGTCCGCGGATTGACTATTGTTGGTGAAATTAACATCAAGCAACAGTTTGTTCTCCGGATCGACAACCGCCGAAACCGCCGGGCTTTTGGTTTTGTAGTCGTAGCGCTTCCATAGCGATTCTCCATCCCAGCGTTCCTGCTTTACTTCGCCATCTTTAAAAATGACGTTGATTTCGACCGGCATTTTAAATTCACCAATGCGGCGTAGTTTAATGATGCTATGATATTCAGCCTCGCCATCATCTACTGAGGTGTCCATCGTGTCTGCCATGACATCTGCCGGTTCATCCACCATAAAGCCGGTATGCGCATTTCTGGTAGAAATATTGAAGTCAAATCCGCTCGGTTCTTTCACCTTCTTACTCGCTACGTGAGTGACGGCATAATCAAGCACTGCCCGGCTATAGACTGCCTGCTGGAAAAACCAGTCAAGGTTCTGCCCGGACACTTCATTGGCGACGTCAATGAAGTCTTGTGTCTTGGGATGTTTGAAGCGCCAGCGTTCGATGTAGGTGCGCATGATTTTTTGCATGACATCAGCGCCCAAATAGTTCTCAAGCGTTGTGAGAACGACACCCGGTTTTGCATAGGAATTAATCCCGTAACTGGCCCGGCTATAATATTCCCAGGAATTACGCAGCATCGGGTCAAGGTCTGGCCCATTCATGTATTGACCGCGCTGGAGCTCCGTATCGTTTATCTTAATTCCTAGTAAATCAATCATATCTCCACGGGGACCATACTCGGCATTCATTATCTTCATTTCTGCATATGTATTGATGCCTTCATCTAGCCAGCTTTCCTCGAATTCATTCGATGCAAGAAGATGGTAGAAATAGTTGTGCCCAAATTCATGAATGATCACCAGTTCCACTGTGCGTATACCTTCGGGAAGCCCGTATGTTGTGCCGGCGGTGATCAGGGTAGGGTATTCCATTCCGCCGGATCCACCGGCACCGCGCCGTGGATCGACAACTGTTAGATTTGGAAAAGGATAATCTCCATACCAGTCCTGGAAATATGCGACAGAAATTTTTGCCGCTTCCAAATGGCGGGGGCCCTGATCCACATGGTCCGGTTGCATCAATACGCGGATATCAACGTCCTGAGATTTGCCGGTGAATTCAATGAATTCCGGACTGGTTGTCCAGGCAAAGTCATGGACATCTTCTGCATGATAATAATGTGTCGTTGTCGAATCCGGATTGTCAATAACCTCCACCTCAACACCAGTCGCGCCAACGACGTTGCCATCCGGGACTGTCATCCACACATTGTAGACGCCGTAGTCAGCAAAAAATTCGGAGTTGACATGGAATTGATGACAATTCCAGCCCTGCTCGGTGTATACAGCTACTTTCGGAAACCACTGTGCGACAAAATGATACTCTTCTTTTGAGCCGGTACGCGCAAATGGAGGGCTGGGTAATTTGGATGTAAAGTCGATAAATACTGAAATGCTCTCTCCTGGTTGCAGGGGAGCCGGCAGCGGAATGCGAATGGCGCTTTTATCGTGTATATGTTCCGGCGTATCCGGATGGATAAATTCGATATCCCCGGTTACATCTGCTCCGGGCCAGGGGTTTTCCGGGTTTGCCGCGAATTGCCGTAGATTGCCCGGTTGGTCAGATGAGCCCGGCAGCTGAACATTCATCCGGTTGATATCAATGTAGCCCCAGCCGTCGTTACCGATAGCATTTCCTCGGTGAGTGCCGCCAGATTCAATCATAAAAGTCGATTGGTTGTTGCGAAAAGCATTGAGGTATAGATGCATCTGCAATTCATCGACGGCGTCATTTGAAGCGTTGTGCCAGGTAAGCACTTGCTTACCTTTCAGCGTTCGCGAATCGCTGTCCAGCTCAACCGCAATATCGTAATTGGCGATCCGTGGACTTAGTGGTTCCTCGAACAATACCGGTGGCTCTTTGAATTCGGATTGTGCATTGATTTGTATGGAAAATATGAGCGTGCAAATGAAGAGTATCAAAAGGTCTTTTATTGGGATCCTGAGCATAGAGATACTCCCGGTATGGTCGTGTTTTGGTCGCATAACTCATTGACGTTCGCGGCAATTCAAGTCGTTGTGATCAACGATTGAACTTTGAGTAGCTACAGATTTTTACTGCATTTGTGATTGCTGATCGCTGCTTCATAAAACGCCTTATTCGTGCGACCAAGATACCGAAACGCGAAAATAAAGTCAAGCAAGTGCATTTGCAGCATTTGGTTTTCGCTGAGCGCATTCGTATTTTGGGCCGTCATATTAAGGATCAGGAATGGACCGAAAAACCCTATTGAAAAACCTATTTATTGGCTTCCTGCCGCTGTTGGTGTTCATCCTTGTGGAAGAAATTTGGGGCCTTACAGCCGGCATCATTGCTGCCATCGTGCTCGGCGGTGCTGAGATTGCCTATTTTTACCTGACGGAACAGCGGCTGGACCTGTTTGTGCTTTTCGACGTGGGATTGATCGTTGGGCTGGGCCTGGTTTCTGTTGGTCTGCAGAACGATATTTTCTTCAAGCTGAAGCCTGGGTTGATCCAGTGCATTATGCTGATTCTGATTGGTGTGACGGCATTTTCTGATCATCCATTGATGCTCAAGATGAGTCAACGGTATATGCGCGGCGTGCAGATTTCTGACGCGCAGCTTCAGCAGATGCGCTTAATGATGCGGCGAATATTTCTTGTCCTTTTGGGACATACTGTCTTGGTATTTTATTCTGCTTTATACATGAGCAACGAAGCCTGGGTGTTTATCAGCGGTGGCTTGTTATATGTTGTTCTCGGTGGCGCAATGGCATTTGAGTTTGTTCGGACCTGGCGGCATCGACGGGAAGTGATGAAGGCTGCTGCGAGCGAGGAATGGTTTGATCTCCTGACGCCCGAAGGTAAAGTCATTGGCCGAGCGCCAAGGAGTGCTGTTCATGGCAATCCTGATTTGCTTCACGGCGTCGTGCATATTCATATTTTAAACCGTAATGGGGAGATCTTTTTGCAGAAGCGATCGCCACAGAAAGATCTCTATGGAAACTATTGGGATACGGCCGTTGGTGGCCATATCAATAGTGGAGAATCCGTTGAGGCCGCGATGCGGCGTGAAGCTGAAGAAGAGCTGGGATTGAACATTGGTAAATACGAACCATTGTTTCGATATATAATGAAGAATGACCACGAAAGCGAACTGGTTCACTCATTTTTAGTGCGTGATGATGGGCCATTTGAATTTAATCCGGAAGAAATTTCTTCCGGACGCTTCTGGAAGTTTCGCGAAATAGATGCCAATTTGGGAAAGCAGATTTTCACGCCCAATTTTGAGGAAGAATATCAAATGCTGAAAAAAATAATGGCCGGGCCTATAAAGCAACCGTCGCGGCGGGAGCGTCGAAAAAAACGCTAATACAAATTTCCCCTTTGAAGTTACCTGCCTAGCCGATACCTTCTTTAGGTTTTGTCAAGTTGCAAGGGAAATATATGCGTAGCATCCTCATTTGCCTCTTATTATGTTCCGGTATTCTTTCTTCTCAAACATTCTACAAAACACCATTTGCACATACTTACTCAATTGTCGCTGTTGATTCCGTGACAGGCGAGATTGGTGGTGCTGTTCAATCACACTGGTTTTCAGTTGGCAACCTGGTGATCTGGGCTGAGTCCGGCGTTGGTGCCGTGGCAACTCAATCTTTCGTTAATGTTTCTTTCGGCCCACGTGGGTTGGCATTGATGAAGTCCGGGATGACGCCCGATGATGCGCTAGCCGAACTCCTCTCGAATGACGAAGGCCGAGAGGTTCGACAAGTTGCCCTAATCAATGCCGATGGTCATTCTGCCGCTTTTACCGGTTCCAATTGTATCAGCGAGGCAGGACACCGGAACGGGAGATACTTCTCCGTTCAAGCGAATTTGATGTTGAAGTCGACTGTTTGGGCTGCGATGGAAGAGGCATTTCATTCGACAGAAGGGCCGTTGGCTGAAAGGATGGTTGCTGCGCTTGAGGCTGCCGAAAATGAAGGCGGCGATATCCGCGGCAAACAATCTGCAGCATTGTTAGTTGTTGATGCCAAGCCCAGCGGTGAGATCTGGAAAGATCGCAAGGTTGATCTGCGTGTCGAAGATCATGCTGAGCCAATTCACGAAATTCGTCGCCTCTTAAAAGTGCATCGTGCTTATGAGCACATGAATGCAGGAGACCATGCGCTTGAGAAAGGTGATATCAAAGGAGCTCTGGAAGCCTATGGCACTGCCCAACAAATGATACCTGAAAACGTTGAGATGAAATATTGGCACGCGGTAACTTTGGCGAATCAACAATTACTGGATAGGGCTTTGCCTCTTTTTGAAGAGTGTTTCCGGGTGAATCGAAATTGGAAGATATTGACACCACGGATTCATTCGGCAAATTTGTTAACAGTTAGTGACGCGCAACTAAAAGAAATTCTGGCGTTGGGCGAATAGGTATCGAGTGGTGCAGTAGATTGGACCTTAGCTGAATTTTGCGACGGGCGACCGTGAGTATGCGGGGTGATTTCTTACAGTGTTTTAATAAAGAGACAACCTGAGATATCTTGTTAGAATAGAGGTTGTTAGAATTGTTGAAAACACTTGTTTATTAAGTCTAAAGGGCTATATTCGTTCTTGTGCAATTTCTATATGAGCAGCCATATAGGTCTCGCATATCACATCAGAATACCTCATTTTTATTGTCGTTTTAGAAGCACTTAATAGAATTCATTTCATTTTCAGTACTACAAAAGATCTTTACCTCTAGGTTTTTCTCATTGTTTATTGGTGTCAATGACCGATGAAGGTCGTCCTGAGCTTTTCGGCCATAAGCTTTTAAGTTCCTTTTCACAATAAATCATATCCTTTCATTAAAACTAGGAGAGTCCACATGAAGATAGGTTGGCTGGTCTTAATTTTTATGTTTGTGACTTTGAGCGGTTCGCTCATGGCGCAGGAGCAGCCTGAAGTGACAAAGAAAGACGAATCGTCGCTACAGGCAAAGCCTGTTACTGAAAAGTCTCAAACAGTCAAAACCATCCGTAAGGTCGTTTTGGGTGAGAAAGTTAACGGCAAGAAGCCGCAGTTCCGTTTGAAGAAGAAAGTAGATCCGAATCAGGTTCAGCGTCGCGTGCCGGCGGTGCAGAGAGATCCGAATGCGGTACGGACTGCTGACAAGAATCAAACTCAAAGAAATACTCCAACGAAGGGGATAAAATCGACGAAATCATCTGTTTCGAATTCCTCTGCCAAGAAAAGTGCCAAGAGAGAAGATAACTAAGATAACGATTGATAAACCTTGTTGGAGGTATGTATGAGGAAGTGTGTGAGTTTATTTATAAAGGTGTTCTGGATCTTGCTCTTAGGCGGACTTGTGGCCGTCGCGCAGGACTCTAAGGATTTGGATCCGATTTTTGAGAAATTGGATAATCAACAACAAATCAATAAGCTCGAAAAAGAACTGATTTCCAATTATTTTGCAAGCATAAGAAAATCTCAATCGAAAAGCAGAATTCTCTACCAACGACCGCTTGGAACTGAATCAATCCCTGTATTGGGGCCTGAGAGTTTCGATGTTTTCCCGCCGGCTGATTGGCAGGTAACAAGTGGATCCAGTGGAAACGGGTGGTTTCAATCGACGAATACCTCATATGGTGCTGGCGCAGATCAATATGCTGCTTGGGATGATGATCTTTGGGGATCTGCAAGTGATGATACAACTGAGCTAATTACAAACGCATTTTCAACTGAGGGACTTGGGAACGTTATACTCTCGTTCGACTACGGGTATCGTCAGTTAGGCTCAGGAACTTTTTCCATTGAGGTTTCTAGTGATAATGGTGTGACATGGCAGGAAGTGGTTGCTGACCTCGAACAAACTTCGGCCACTAGTTCTGCCCAATATCCAGAATCAGTGGGGTATAGCCTCGATATTACTAATGAGGCTGGTCAGAGTTCGGCTGTTATGATTAAATTTGTTTGGCGCGATGCAGGTGGGTTCCTGTGGTATGGCGCACTGGACAATGTGGCAGTGGATGAAGGCCCTGCCCTTGATGTTGGGCCGATTGCATTGGTTTCACCGAATACGCCTTGTCCGACAGCAACCGAAACTGTTACCGTTCGTTTTCAAAATTTTGGTTCTGACACCCTCTTTCAGGCCCAGGATACTATCCTTGTCGAGGCCGAAGTAGACGGTCCTACCGGCTTTCGGAGCTTTGGAAACAATGTTGCAGCGGAAATACCTCCTGGTGGAACATTTGATGTAACTGCAGGATCTACTGTGGATATGTCTGTTGCTGGGGTTTATACCTGGACATTAATAACCACATTATCCGGTGATAGTGCCACAGCGAATGATACGCTGACATTGACTCTGGAATCAGCTGGACCTGCAATTTCCGGAAATGATTATTTTGAGCATTTTGATTCAACAACAGCCGGAGCACCAGGAACATTCCCAGACGGCTGGCGCAATGATACGGAAGATGATGAAGACTGGTTCGTTGAGGCAAGCGGAACAGCAAATTCCAGTGATACCGGTCCGCTGAATGACAATAGTGGGACAGGTAACTACGTTTATACCGAAGCAACCGGTCCAGCTGCTGGAGCCGTCTACAATCTCCTGTCACCATGTCTAGATCTCACCGGCGTTACATCCCCATCCATGAATTTCTACTACCACATGTTTGGCGCAGCCATGGGTGAGTTGCATATCGACGTATTCGCCAACGGTGTGTGGACAGAAGATGTGGGTGTGCCCATTATTGGCCAGCAACAAACCGCTGAAGACGAGGCCTGGCGATTAGGCGTTGTTGATCTCTCTGCATATGCAGATCAAATTATCGTTGTTCGTTTCCGTGGTATTCGCGGTGATGACTTCACAAGCGATATCGCTATTGATGATGTTTCCATCAATGCGGCGGTGACAGATCTGGCGGTAAGCGAATTCATTGGCGTGCCAGCTGCAGCGAATGGTAGTACTACCGTGGATTTCGATGTTGTCGTTACCAGTATTGGCGCTACTCCTGTGCCGAGCGCCACGCTCGACATTTGGCAGAATGGCGCAGTTGTTACAAGTGGAACGGTTGATTCTCTGAATGCAGGGGAAACCGATACGCTCAATTTTACGATCACCACCTCGGCTGCAGGCAGTGATGAACTCGTAGCTGCTCTACAGGCAGTAGCCGGCGATGATAACCAAGACAATGATACTCTGGCTACGTCGGTCGGTATTTTGGCACCGATTACCGTGCCATGGATTGAATCCTGGGAAACTACCGAAATCAATCCGCTTATTTGGCCGACAATCACTGGCGGAGTAGAAGCGATAGATGTCAACGGTGTGTCATTCGGCAGCTTCCCGTTTGGTGTGCCTTCCGATCCATATTTTCTTACCATTAACGATTCCGGAAGCGTTATTGAATCCTATTTCTTTGACATGAGTGCTGTTAGTGACTACTTCCTGGTCTTCTGGGAGTCCGAGCATGATCTGGAATTGGGTGAAGACGTGATCATGGAATATTATAGCGACGGCGCAGGATGGGATACACTACAGTATTTTGCTGGAACAAATAATGGCTTTGGTGTTTATGAGCCTTTCGAGCGTCATGCCATTGCATTGCCTGCAGATGCCTATCACGATTCACTCAAGCTTCGCATAAGAACAATCGGTGATTTGGCGTCGACGGATGAATGGTTTTTCGACGATATAGAATTGACCGACAATCCAAACGATATCAATGTTGCATTGATTACTCAGCCCGTATATACCCAAATTGCCAGATCGCAATCGGGTATTCTCGGGGATCTCGGGGTAGAAGTGCTGGTAGATAACCTTGGTTTGGAAAATACCGGTGACTTAACTCTTGATGTGTCTGACAGCACTGGTGCATCTGTATTTTCAGATGTTATTTCGGGCGCAACATTAAGTCAATTCAGTGATACATCTTTGACATTTGCTTCTTGGGATGCCGAGGGTATTGCAACTGGGCCGTATAGTATGACTGTCTATTCTTCCGGTTTTGATGATACGGTGCCTGGAAATGATACCACTGGCGCCGCAGTTGAAATCGGCAGCACTATGGCCTATGACAACGGCGTGCAGTCTACTTCCGGGACTTTCTCATCTACAGCCAGGAGCTGGTTTGCGACTATCTTTGAGCTGACACGTGCAGACACAATGCATAGCGCTTCCATTTTGGTCTCAGAGTTCACCGCGGATACCGACTCCTTTGGAGTTTACCTTTACGATGTTGTTGGTGGACTTCCCGGATCTTCTATTTTGACTCTGTATGAAGGATCATATGCTGATCTCGGTGCACGTCCGGTATTGGCCCAGTTCAGCTTGCCTGGTGGCGTTGCTCTGGATGCCGGTAGCTATGCGCTCGTATTTGATATGCGCGATCAGACTTTTGCCGGTGGTTCATTCCCATGCGGAATTGACTTTACCGCTCTCGGTGCGCAAAATGTGCCAAATACTTTCTTTGGTATGACCGAAACAATTCCCTGGAGCCCATTTGAATTGGTAGGTGCTGAGACCTGGACTCCGATTATGCGTATTGAACTTGGTGAAGAGCCTGCTCCGAAGCCGATCGCGTATGAAGAGTCTTTCGAAGGTGCTGAATTCCCGCCAACTGGCTGGAGCAAGCAGAATCCTGATGGTGGCGGCGGTTGGATCCAGGTTGCTACCGGCACATCACCTGTTCCGGGATGGACTGGTGGAACCGTTACCGGCCCTGATGGTGGCGGTGATTTTGTTGCATTCGCAACCTGGAATACCGGCGGTGCGAGCTCGAATGATCAATGGCTCATTACGCCGAAGCTGCTCGATGTTAAGGCTGATGACGTGATCGATTTCTGGATGAGATATTGGCCCGAAACGTTCGCCGATACAGTTGAAGTACTGATGTCAACAACCGGTAACGATGTTGCCAGTTTTGATGTAACGGTGGCGACACTCGGTTTTGGCACAGGTAGTGACACTAATTGGGTCGCTTATAACTACAACATAACTGATTTCGTTGCAGAAGGCTCGGATGTTTATGTCGCATTCCGTGAAAGAGTTGGTGACAACTACAATAACGGTGCATCTATTTCATTTGACCTTTTCTCAACGACTGCGCAAGTCGATACTGCCACGGTTGTTGGTGGACCGAATCCACCGCTCAATCTGACTGCAAGACCAGGAGATGGTTCAGCCACGCTTGACTGGGCTCCGCCACTTGAACCGGGTGAAATCGTCTATGATGACGGATCATCGGAGCAGGGGTTTGGTTTTGCTGCAACAGGTGAATTTGCAGTACGATTCACTCCGAATGTATATCCGTCGACATTGCTCGAAATCAAGACCTGGTGGCATGATACACCTGGTGCTGATGACAATGTTGAGTATTCTGTCTTTACTGATGAAAATGGCGCGAATGGTGGACCGGTGAATGAAGTGATCACCAATACAGCATATACAGTCCCATCCCGTGGCGATTGGAGCCGTATTGATGTTTCCACTTCGAACATCGAAGTCAACAGTGGTGACTTCTACTACGCCTTTGCTCAGATTGATACCGTTAACTATTTCCTCGGATTTGATACCAATAGTGGTGACGCAGGTCGCGCCTGGTTGACGTTCGACGGTGGTGTTAGCTGGCAAACTCTGGCAGGTGTAAATTTCCCGTTTAACTTTATGGTTCGTGCAATTGTTCAGGAAGGCACCGGAACAGAAGCAAGAATTGTTGAACTGGAACCGCAGATTGTTCGTCATACTGAGATGACAGCCGAAATGCTAGCCGGCAGAAAAGCCAATGCTCACCTTTTCGATTGGTCACCGATTGGAAACAACGTGACGGCAGGCTATAACAATATCCTGAACATCGAAGGTGATGGCGCTGGTGTTGGTGCTGAAAATGTGAATAGCTACAACATCTATCGTTCGACGGATGATATCACATTTGACCTGATTGGTTCAGTTGACAGCCTTACCTTGACTTATACAGACGAAACGGCTGTGAACAATACGCTTTACTATTACTATGTAACCGCTGTATATGATGATGAAGGTGAAAGTGGACCTTCTAACACAGTCAGCGTGACGCCGGTTGGAGATCCTCCGGAAGAGCTGCTTAGTCTCGAACATACCCCGGGTGATCTGACAATGGGTATCTTCAATGACGGTTCAATTGGGGCAGAACAAGTCGGCTTTACCGGCCCAGGCGTAACCTGGAAAGGCGTAAACGGTTTGTTTGTCGGTGGCCCGATTTTCGGTACTGCTGATGCAGCAAGCGTTAATGGCCACATCGGTAGCTTCGGACAAGGTGATGATATTGTTAACGTGACCAGTCTGTTTGTAAACGGATTTACTTCCGACGCAAACTTCGACCAGGTTTCGACAGCCTATCTCGACGACTCCGGTGCACCGGCGCCGTTTGGTGTGAAGATTATTCAGAAATCTTATTCCAATACCGGTGATAATTTCGCATTCATCCGTTACGGATTTATCAATACAACCGCAGCGGCGATTACGGATTTCACCTCCGGTATTTTCATTGATTGGGATATCGATAATTTCCAAACCAATGAAGGTGGCATTAGCGAAGAATACCATCTGGTTTACCAGTGGGATCCGGGTGATTCCTATTACGGCTTTGCCGCAATGGATGGGCTCTCCGGTGGTCGCGCGACAACCGACGGTGGTTCTGCAACAGCTCGCACCGATTCCTATACCTGGATCACGACCTTTGATCCGAATGCACCGTCCACAGGTGACGTTCGTTCCTGGGGTGGTTCTACCATTGGTGATATTGCAGCCGGTGATACTGTCTGGGTAACCTGGGCAATGGTAGCAGGCGACGATCTTGATCAAATTCTTGCCAATACCGGTGCTGCTCATGCTCGCGCATTTGAGCTCGGCTGGACTGATGAAGTATTGGTTGGAATTGATGATGAGCAACTGGGTCTGCCGATTGCCTTCGATCTCGAGCAAAACTATCCGAATCCTTTCAACCCGACGACAACCATTGAATATGCGCTCAAGGAGCGTGTTGATGTCAGTCTGAAGGTTTATAATGTGCTCGGACAGCTGGTTAGAACGCTTGTCAATGCGAACCAGGTTGCCGGATTTAAGAAAGTAAATTGGGATGCAAAAGCTGATGACGGCACTTCAGTCGCCAGCGGTATCTATATTTACCGTCTTGAGGCAGGCAGTTTTGTCGAATCGAAAAAGATGATTCTGCTCAAGTAATCAAAAAAGAGCAAACCATCGCAGTATTGAAAGTGCCGGTTTCATTTTGAAATCGGCACTTTTTTTTATATTATTGGTATTAGTAGGCCGTTTATGAGTGTTTCTGGCCAAATGACATGTGAATTTATTAACCACTTTTATCTGAGTTTGATCGTAAAGAGCTGTATTTTAAGTGATTTACGCAATAATGGCGCGGTATCCGGTCTCCTGACATACCTTCTGCATCTATTCTGATGCTATTTCCGATGTTTGAAAATGCCTTTATCTTGGAATTATGGGCAATATGTCATTTCACTCGTGAAAAATCTGTATTTATGGGGGTAAGTATCGGGCTTGGCATGAATTATGCCTTATTGGAAGTGTTGGGAAACCAGCATTTTGCGCTTCGACATTAGACGAAGCCTCGGGATTGAAGTGATATATGATTTATGCGGTGAACTGCAAGGTATTACTGATGTCAGCGCCGACATATGTCGATAAAATGTTATTGCTGGCTCGTCCTCAAGTTTAGGTGAGGAGCCATTCTGTTTCATTAAGTTAGGACCTATGTATGAATAGATGGAAATTGAACATTTCGACGCTGCTGCTCTTGCCTCTTATTTGTTTGATGCTTACGACTGAATCTCAGGCGCAAAAAAAGAGTTTTTCCGGTGAATGGCGAACCTCTTTAGGAAGGCTCAATTTCACGGCCAATGGTTCGCGAGTTACCGGCGTTTACTATCAAGGTGATTCCGAGGGTGAAATACGTGGCCGTTTTTCACGCGGCAGTAGAATCCTCAGCGGTGAGTGGAAACTGGGCGAAAAAGAAGGTCGTTTCTCCATGCGTCTGCACAAGGATGGCAACGCATTTTATGGATATTGGTGGAAAGGTGACTCACTGCTCGGTGGCGATTGGATCGGTGTCCGCAATGCAAAATCCCTTACCAAACAGACCATCAAAGTCGATGAGTTTTCTGGCGTATGGAAAACCAATTATGGCTATATGAAACTTGATGCAACAGATCTTGACATTAGTGGTGACTTTCGCGGCAATAGAAATTACGGAAGAATTTCCGGCAATGTGCTGGAAAAGAGCAATCGCTTCATTGCCAAGTGGTCTGACTCCCGACATAAAGGAAAAGTCATTTTTCGGCTAGTCAAGGGCGGAACCGGGATGATCGGCGAATGGTGGTACGATGACAATGAATATGGCGGCTATTGGTTTGGTGTCCGAGAAACCGAAATCGACGGTTGTATTAGTGGTGAGTGCTCTGACGGTTGGGGAATTCACGTATGGTCCGATGGTAGCAGATACGAAGGCAGCTGGAAAGACAGGGCCTTTCACGGCAAAGGCACGTATTATAATTCCCGCGGCAATGTGGTTTTTAGTGGACTTTGGGCCAACGGTGTTTTTCAGGGAAAATGCAGCACCGGGGACTGTGTGAATGGTGAAGGTACTCTGGTGCTCGGAAATGGTGACAAATACAAAGGTAGTTTTAGCGATTGCGAGCCGGACAGCTTTGGCGTTTATACGACGAAAATGGGTGATGTTTATACCGGTGCCTTCAGACGTGGCTTGCCGAACGGCAGCGGCGAGATTCTCTGGAAGAAAACAGAAGACCGTTACAAAGGGAACATGGGCCGTGGGCGTATGCAAGGCAAAGGTAAATACATTTTCGGCAGCGGGAAAATATATGCCGGTGTTTTCAGGCATGGACAACGCTCTGGTAAAGGCATGATGAGCTGGGCAAACGGCGATCGCTATGAAGGCGATTGGTCGGCTGACCAAATGGCCGGGCAAGGCAAATACATGTTCAAAAGCGGCGACGTTTATGAGGGAGCCTTCGCCGAAAATACCAAAGCAGGCCAGGGAACTTATACGTTCGATGGCGGCAATGAAGTAAACGGGAACTGGCAGGATGGCAGTCTCGCAAGTGCTTCAGAAGAGGATGCTAGCGCAGTTGCATCTTCAAAAGATCCTGGTGAGGTTGGCAGCTTTTTCCCGAAGTATAGCTTCTTGCTCTACGATATTCGGGAAGTACCAATACCCATAAGCGAGCTGGAACAGGAAAAGGAAATACATCTGACATTTTCGGTGCTTTACAGCTATGAGCCGATTGGCAAGCAAGATGCTCTGGCGTTCCTCGAGTCGAAGATGGATCGGAAAATTTCTAACTTGGCGCGATTCGAAAAGATTTTTCATCCGCTCACACGGATGAAGCAGATCTATAGAAGGTACAAAAATGGTACGACGCGGACGCGCGTTAGTTTGAAGGGGATAAAATACTTCTATTATGAAACGCCGGAAATTGCTAACCAGAATTAGTTGCAATCCCTGTAAAGCGAGAATTTATTAGTCCTCTTCAAAATCCTTGAGCTGAAAAGAACCTTCGGCGTCTTTTGATAGCTGTGCAATTTTTTCCTGAGCTTCACCAAGGCGAGAGTTGCACAGCGTAATGAGTTTCATGCCTTCCTCGTAGAGACTCATCGACTCGTCCAGGGGCACGTCTCCCTTCTCAAGTGCCCTAGCTATTTCTTCCAGCCTTTTAAATGCTTCTTCAAATTTGGGTTTATTCGCCATCTTTCTTGCCCTTCGTAAGAACCTGTGCATCGAATTGACTGTTTGCCAATTGAACGTTTATTCTATCACCAATTTCCAAATCTTTACTGTCACGGACGATACCCCCACCACCTTTTGTAACAATGCTATATCCGCGTTTCAGGACATGCTGCGGATTCATGCCGTCCAAATGCTGTCGGAAATGCTCAAGTTGATTCTGTCGCAGGGTAAGTTTATGATCGACCGAGCGGGTGAGCTGGCGTTGCATATCGTCGAGGTATTGCAGCTGCTGATAAATCTTATCCTGGGGCTGACGAAACGCATAGCCGTTGTAGATTGATTGTATTTTCTCCTGCAAATAGCCTATGCGATGAGTAAGCGCTCCCGGTAGTTTTTCCCGCCAATAGTTGAGCTGGCTTGCCAGTTCCTGGCGATCCCGAACGGCTATTTCGGCAGCGGCTGACGGAGTTGGCGCCCGCTGATCAGCGACAAAGTCTGCGATTGAAAAATCAACTTCATGACCAACTGCGGAAATTATCGGCAATGCCGACGCATGGATGGCGCGGGCAACAATTTCTTCGTTGAAGGCCCACAAATCTTCCAGTGAACCCCCGCCCCGGCCGACTATCAATACATCCAATTCTCCGTAGCGATTGGCGTCTGAGATGGCATCGGCGATCTCGTTTGCAGCACCTTTTCCCTGAACGCGTACCGGGATGACGACAATTTTGACGCCAGGTTGACGACGGCGGATCACTGAAATAATGTCACGAAGTGCTGCGCCCGTTGGCGAAGTAATAACGCCAATCGCTTCAGGAAAAGGGGAGAGAGGTTTTTTGTGAATTGAATCGAAAAGGCCTTCAGCATGCAATTTCCTTTTCAGCTGCTCAAAGGCGAGCTGAAGGGCCCCGACACCGGCCGGTTGCATTTGTTGGATGATAAGTTGGTAGTAACCGCCTTTTTCATATACCTGCACATCGCCTTCAACAAGTACTTGCATGCCATCAGCCGGTTGAAATACCAGGCTATTCGCTTTGAATCGCCACATAGCGCAGCGAACCTGGCTTTCAGCATCCTTGATAGTCAGGTACAGGTGTCCTGAAGAGTGCCGTTTGAAGTTCGAGATCTCACCTTCTAGCCAGATTCGTGGAAAACTCTGTTCAAGGATTTCCTTTACCTGGCGAGTCAGGTTGGAAACGGTATAAACTCTCTGCTCCATAACGTCTCCGGCAATGGACATGTTAACAAATATCGATTTTCGTAAACATGACTGGATAGAAAAAGATATGGTCAAATACGCGGGATGTAGATATGCCTGTTGAGGCCATCCAGGCCCCAAACAAAAACATATTTCTAACAGATAAGGGTGCTAAAATCCCTTATCTGTTCTTTTTCTTGTGGCGATTCTTTCTGAGGCGCTTTTTGCGCTTGTGAGTCGCCATCTTATGCCGCTTACGCTTCTTTCCACATGGCATATAGATATACTCCTGTTAAGCAGTTGGAACGTTTGCCGGGAGATGGATCCCGGCTCTATATAAAATTACGAATCTTTCTTCGAAAAATTCTGTACTTCCTGGTGAATTTGTTGCAATATTTGACTCGCCCTCACCGCTTGCTGGGACGATGGTGCGATTTCCTGCAGACGTGTCCAATATTGAATCAGCTTGTCTGCTTCGCTGTTTTGCAAGGCAACAATGCCCAGATTGTACAGAGCATTAATATGCTGCGGATTTGCCTTAAGCGCAAGGTTAAAATATTGATTTGCCTTGGTCAGGTCTTTCATGTTGAAATAACAGACCCCCGCATCCACTAAAACATCGGCATTATTGGGTTGCTTGGCAATTGCCTTGGCGTAATAATCGACAGCTTCCTGGTATTTTTGACTATCGAAGAGAATATTGCCCATGTTGATATTGAGTTCGGCATTCTCCGGATCAGCAGCCAATTGATCCCGTGCTGCCTGAACTTCTTCTTCTGAAGGTGGTTCAGGGAGTGAAGATGTGTCGTGAGCATGGTCATCACCAGGCGTATGCTGATGATCCTCCGCTTCTTGCGCATGTGGCATGTCGCCACTCCATACATCTTTGCCGGAAATTGGCGCCACCATCCCGAAGTAGGCGTAAGTTAAGACAATCATGGCGGCTACTGCAGCAACCGCACCGATAATGCCACTGCGATCGGGAATTGCATCTGAGGTCTTTACCTCTACTGATGCAGGCTCTTTTTTTGATTGCTTTTTTTGAACCTGTTTTTTCACAGGGGCAGAGAGGCTACTACCGCACTCTACGCAAAACTTGGCGCCCGGCTTGTTTTCTGCGCCGCATTCACCACAGGTAATCTTCTCTACTTCTACTTTCGTTCCGCACTCGCTGCAAAATTTTGCAGTCGCAGGCATTTCGAATCCGCAATTTCTGCAATTAATTGTCATTGTTTTGTTTTTCCTTGTTTGCCAAAAGGTTCTTGTTGACGCTTTCTTTAAAGAATTTCGCCGGACGAAATACCGGTACAAAGCGATTCTCAATTGCGACAACACGCTTGGTTCGCGGATTCTTCACTAACCTTGCATCCCGTTCCTTAGCTTGAAAGCTGCCAAACCCGCGAATTTCAACACGATCGCCATTTTGAATGGATTCGATAATGTTGTACAGAAAACCGCTTATTAGAACCTCGACATCCGCTTTTGTTAAGCCAGTTGCTTCGGCCAATACATTGACAATATCTGCTTTTGTTACGGTCATTAAATCCTCCAAAAGTTTGAAATTGTACTAAAAATAGGAGGTGAAATCAAGCTAATATGAAACTAGAGATCTGGTTGAGATCTCCGGAACCTCAATTATTTACCGCATTGCGTGGTCGTATTGAAATCGCAATCTAGCCGCAATGCGTTGCTATTTGAACACTCCTTTAAACTGAACTTCAGGTACTGAGAGTTCTAGTACACGCTCGGCAGTAATAAACGATTTTAGCGTGTCCCGAACTTCTTCTTTTGCTGAAAAATAAATAATTTGCCAGCCACTTTGCGCAATCTCCAGGAGGAGATCCATCTGGCGCTTCAAACGCCCGAGGTCGGACTTCAAAAACGGATCATCGAAGATGAAAATCCCTTTCTTGCCACGAAGCAGCTTTTCGCTGAGAACGATTCGGATAATGAAATACAACTGGTCATAGGCGCCACCTGAAAGCCATTGTGGTGGCAGCTTCTTTCCATCATTGCGGCGCACCAATATGCCGTTCTGTTCCGGATCGTAGTGGATCTCGGAATACAGACCGCCAGTGACCTCTTCATACAAACGGGAAATCTTGCTGTCCTTCCCGAAGAGGGCACTGACTTTTTGTTTCTCTTCAAGATCGAGTTCTTCAAAAATTTGCAAGGCTGTTCGTGCGATTCGTTGCTGATTCTGAATGCTGTCCATAAATACCTGCAGCCGCTCCTGCAATTGCAAGACATCCTGGAGGTTCCGACAGGCAATGAACTCATCTTCTTCAACGATGACTTCCCTGGCCCGTCTTTCGAGGTCAGCAAGCTTCTCACGGAAATCACGCATCCGTTTGCGAATGATATCGACTCTATCATCCGTGTCACGTAGTTCCTGACGTAAATTATCGAGTTTGGCTTCGTTAAATTCCTGATCCTGAGCAGTATCTTCATATCTTTCCAACTCTGCCAGCTTTTGTTGCCAAACTTCCATTAAATCTGAGATCTCCCCACTATCGCTGCTGGTGTCGAATATGTGATTCAGAGTCGTCACTGAGTCTTTAATTTGTTGCTCAAGCTGCTTTTTGATCTCAAGTTGCGTTCTATATGTCTTGCTGGTGTCCACATCATGAGATTCTGCAATACGTTGAATCGCATCATTCGCCGATTCCAGGCGGCGCTCGATTTCCACAATCCTATCGTCCTGTATGGCCGAAATGCTGTTCTTGAGAAATTCGATTCTGCCTTCGCTGGCTGCGGTTCGCTGATGATGCTTTTGCACCGTTTCGTCTATCAGGCGAATTTGTTCGTGAATCTCGCTTGCGTTATTTCCCGGGAGCCCGGTTGACTGCGCTTCGTGCAAAATTTGCTCGGCCAAGGCGTCAAATTCATCTGCCGGTTTCTTATAGCGGTAGTAGTGCACGATAGACAGGCCAAGCGTGATGATGCCGGATATGCCGCAAGCCACAAAAACCTTGGGACTGCTGGTCGCGATCAGGATTGCTAACAGCACAAAAGAAAGAATCATCATAACGGCCAGTGCGATCTGCGAAGTAAACCGCTGTGTCTGCAGTGTGTCAATGGTCTCTGCCTGGACATCATACTGTGCAAGCAAGGGACGAATCTGATCGTTGATCTTTTCGCGTTCATGGAAGGCACGGGAGTATTCCGATTGAATATTCTCAACCAGGCGTCGTTCTTCTTCAAGCTCGTTCATATATGTCTGCTTTTGAGCCAAAAGATGTTCTTTCTCAGCCGTTTTTTCCATGATACTTTCTTCCAGATGTAGCCATTGGCTATATTCTTCATCTGTGAAATCTGCTAATTCCAACTTGGAATTATTGTAATTGCTGATATTTGTCAGGTGCTCGTTGGCAAGATTATATTTCTGCCTGAGCCTCGCCTGATCAATTTCATTCGTGCTTCGCTCCAATTGCTGAGACCGCTTTTGAAGAGCTATCAACTCTTCTTCCAGGCGATCCAGTCCCTGCGCCTCGGCTTCCTGGGCAATTGTTATGCAATCTGTCTGCAATTTTGCTGCCAAATCTAATCGGCGTTTCAAATATTGGCTGGTACGGTGATTAACCGTCTCGAGACCATCGGTAAAATGGCCTAAGGATTTAATGCGCTCTGTGATGCGATTAATCTGGGTTGTGCGCAAACCGGTCAGTTTTTCCGTCACATTGCCATAAAACTCGCTCTCCATGGCAATTGACAGATCGCTATTGCGTATAAAAAACAAACTGTGAAATTCGGAAGGGTTCAGGTAAAGGAGCTCCTGAATGGTACCTTGCTCGGGTAATTTATATTCACTGCCGTCATCATCACTCAAAATGACATAACCATCCGGGTTTTCGGCAACTCGATCCAGTCCGGGTACAACCCGATGGCCTTTACCCATGAGCAAACGAATTAGTGCATCCATTGTCAGGGTTTTACCATCCTCATTCTCACCCCAAAAAAGGTTGAAATCAGCAAGTCGGATGGTACCTGATTCGGATAGCGGGCCATATTGATGAATAGCGAATTCACGGATTTTCATTTTGAACTTTCCATCATTGCCTGCAAGGTCATTTTTAGTATGTCATCCGTGAAGCTGTTTTCCAGCTCTTTTTGCTCCAGTTTTCGAAGAAATTGCTTGAAAAGGTCATCTTCTATTATGTCGCGAATATCGCGGAATTCCATGTTCAGCAATTCAACGCGTGATCCCCCGATGTCGGCAATTGCTTCATGCAGCTCTGCTTCTGTCATTTCAAGCGTTTGTCCATTAAAATATCCGAATACGTTCAAGAGGAGGGTGGCGTTATCTGACAGGCGGGCGAGGCTCTGCTCTATGAACGGCAGCGGGCTCTGATTGCTGAAGGGATCAAGATAAATGTCTTCTTTCTCGTAAAAATGAGTTGATAAATTAAGCGGGGCCGGCGGTTTGCCTACTTCGAAGAAGTTTACTTTGCGCTGTCCAAGTTCGCGCCTGGTAATGGATACCGGCGAACCGGGGTAAACAAAGAATGAATCTTCCCGAAATTCGTGTACATCGAAACTGGTATGGAAATGCCCGGCCAATATATATTGCCAGGCCAGCGTCTCGAAATAGGCGAGTTTGACCGGCAAATATCGATTACGGCCTTCATCGCCATTTAGCCGCCATCCGTCAATAATATCAAGCAATTCACCGTGGAAGAGCAGAATGTTGGTCATCTCGGAATCGGCCATGTCGCTGGCCAGATGCAAGTATTCGAGAATTTCTTCTTCATGCAGATCTTCGTAAGGAAATCCCCAAATGACGCAGTCTTCAATCGTAACTGGACTTAACAAATCGCGGATAACCGTTACGTTCTCGCCCATAAAAGCGCCGTCGGGGTATGCCTCAGGATCGTGATTACCGGAAATGATGATAACCGGGTAACCGGCTTGCGCAAATAAATCACGAATTTTCGGGCGCAGCTCATGCGCCAGGGCATTGCTATCAAATAGGTCACCGGAAATGACCAGGAGATCTGCCTCATTTTGCTTGCCTAAATCGAGAACCTCACCAAGTGCCTGCCAGCGCTCGTCCTCAAATTCTCGTAAATGAATGTCTGCCGTGTGGAGAATTTTCACTTAAATGTTCCGGGCTTTAACGATTTGAATGCGCTTTAAAGGTTTGAAAATTGCCTTTAAAGATACACTAAACGTTGCTTTTTGTCGGTACAGATTTTTAATATATAGACAGCTATAAGTTTATGAGCCCTAATTTAACTGGCCGTGACCTATTGTCAATTGAAAAATATGCGTAAATTAAATATTAATAGCGAATTTGATGCCAAAGGATTGTTCCCGCCGGAAAGCCTCACCTGGAATATTAACAAGGAAGCAGCTGTACTTCTGGGCGGCCTACGCGCCTTGTTGATGCAAATAGCACATCCCGCAGTTGGGCAGGGGGTGGCGGATCATAGCAATTTTAAAGAAGAGCCTTTTGGCAGACTATTCCGGACGCTTAAGATTGTGATGATGATTGCTTTTGGGGACAGAAATGACGCACAGCAGGCCGCCAAATTTCTTGGACGAATTCACAAACATGTACGCGGTGCGATGCCTGCCTCAACTGATGCGAATGAATACGACGCGCGCGATCCTGATCTGCAATTCTGGGTGTTTGCCACCCTGGTTGAATCGTCAATTTTTATGTACGACCTTTTAATTCGTCCTTTATCACCGGCTGAGTGTGAGCAATATTATAAGGAAAATCTTCGGGTGGCTGATCTGCTTGGTATACCCGATGAGGTCCGTCCGACATCTTATGCTGATTTTGATGCTTATATGAAGCAGATGATGAACGGAGCGGCGATAACCATTGGTGATACCGGCCGGGAGCTAGCCCAAGACATCCTATATCCGAATATTCGCTTCATGATCAAACCGATGTTTGAGCCGAGTCGAATTCTAACAGTGGGCATGTTGCCGGTGGTGTTGCGCCGGAAGTTCGGCTTTAACTGGGGGAACGGTTCCGAGCGCTTGTTTAGGCTTCTGCTCGGTGGAATTCGGTTATTTATCCGCATTACTCCCGTCGCGCTGAGAACGCTGCCGCAGGCTCGCGCCAGCCGCAAGCGATGGGCTGCCTGAGTTTTCCTTGAGCAACGGAACGATTATTGCAAAATATACATCAATTCATTATTGTGATATCGGCAACGAATCGAACGCACTTTTTCTGTTGATTGCGCTATAGGTTTGCCAATTAGCGCCATTTATCGGCAATAAGAAAAAAATACAGTTCACGAATAGTCGCAGAAAATGCGGGCGAAGCCAGCCTGCAAATGTTGAATAAATGTGAAAAAACTGCATACTTTTTCGTGAAGTTCAACTGTTTGAACTCGGGCCCGTGTAAAGAGAGGCTGAATGATAAAAACGATTGTGACAAATAAAGCGTGGCAATTTTGCAGCCTTTTACTATTCACAATTGCCTGGAACAGTTGTGCGTCAGGTGCTCGGGGAGATCGCGACCCGCGTATGGACGTACCCGGAACCACCGTTTTCTTTAATTCCTTCGAAACAGTATCTGATTCTGCCGTCTGGTTTTGGTCTGGGTCGTATAAATGGAGTGAAGATACGCCCCCGAGTGGTGGTGAACGTGCGTTACATATCAATGGTGGACGTGTTGCTCCGGTTGCCAGTATGGTAACCAAGCCGCTCGCTGAAGGCGGACACTATCGCCTGAAGTGTTGGGGGAAGTCTGTCAATATTGGCGGATTTGTCGAATTGGCTTCAGTTGGGGAGCATGATATCAATGAGCGCGTCACCATTTCCATCATTAGCTCCGAATGGCATGAAATAAAAGCCAATGACTACGTGTATTGCCCGCCAAACAGCAAGCTAATGCTTACCCTGAACGCCGCTGCAGTCAAAGATGGTGCAGTATTGGTAGATTTAATCCGGATAGAAAAATTAGGCGAGCTGCCACAGTAACACATGTGGCTCGAAAACAAAAAAAGAAACTGCACGCACAGAGAAATTCTTGCATCATGCAGTTTCTTTTAAATTCAGGTAAGAAGAGAGAACTAGGAAAGTGAGTTGACGAACTTCGCCAGACTCGACTTCTTATTTGCTGCTCTATTCTTGGGGATGATCCCTTTTTGAGCGAGCTTATCAATCTCTGAATAGGCCTGAACCAAAACGTCCAAAGCCCCTTCTCTACTCTCTAATTCTCTGACTTTCTTAACGGCGGTCTTCATCCGCGTCTTGTACGCGCGATTACGGTCACACTGTGCTTCAGAAAGTTTTATCCGCTTTAATGCTGACTTGTGATGTGCCATATTTCAGTAAACCCATGATATACTTTTGATAACAGCTGTTTTTAACCAAAGAGCAATAAAATAATGTACGATTGCCGGGTTGTCAATGAAAAAAACGATTTTTGTTTCGCGCGCTAGCGGCTAAATGAGATCAACAATTGAACCCGATTCGGGATCAAACATGCGCTTATAAGCCCGTATCAGGAAGCCGTCGGTCATGCCCGCAACATGATCACAGATAATGCGCATTTTCTGGGCTGGTTGTTGCTCCGCCTGCAGCTTACGGTGAATAACTTCCGGCAGCAGTTTCAACGGTTTATCTACCAACTGATAATTGTCTTCGAGGCCGGAAAAAAATGCCCGCAGCTTATTGCTCCATTTCCAGCGGAGCTGTTCCAGTTGCGGCGAGGCAAAAACAATATCCGCGGCAATCTGCTTGTAAAAATGAGCTTCCCGAAAAGCGCTGTCCCGGATACGCAAGCCAAACCGGTAGCGATTGGTTTGCTCGCTCATGAAATTCTTTCGCACTTTCAATTGGGCGGCAGATATGAAGATGCCAATTTTTCGGGAAAATGTCCGTTCAACTTCGTTGCCGACAACGGCAATGATGAGCTGTTCCAGCCACTCCCTTTCATCCTTATCCAGGTTGTTATCGCTGCCCCATCTCTCCAGGCTTCGGCGATTGATGAAACCGGCACGGTATCCATCAATAATGTCGTTCAATGAATAAGCTGTGTCGTCTGCCCAATCCATAATCTGACATTCCACGCTGCGAAAGGTATTGGGGGTTTCTTTGCTGCCAAGTTGCTTTGCCCAATCTGATCGATTGAATACGAATTTCAGATAGCGTTCCTGGTGATCATAAATGAAGTGATTGTCCGGATTGTCCAACTCGCTATACAATGATTTGTATTTCAGTACGCCGTCGATCAGTGCCCGGGTAGGTTTCATACCACTGCGCACACCATGATCATCATATAGTGCTTCCGTTAACAGGTAAAGTGTTTGGGCGTTGCCCTCAAACCCACCATAGCTTCGCATAACATCGTTAAGGATGTGTTCTCCGGAATGTCCAAAAGGCGGGTGGCCCAGATCATGGGCGAGGCAAACGGCTTCTACCAAATCGGCATCGATGCGAAAGTCCGGGGACAGATGCTTGCTTTTTTGATTGAGATAGTTGCAAATCGAGCGGCCAATTTGCGCTACTTCAATACTATGTGTCAGGCGAGTGCGGTAAAAATCATACTCGCCGGACATGAACACCTGGGTTTTTGCCTGAAGGCGGCGAAAAGCGCTGCTGTGGATAATCCTATCGCGATCGCGCTGGAAAGGCGTGCGGTAGTCCTTGCCTTTGCGGCTGGACAAGCAGCGCCAGTCGAAGTCTCTATAAAATTGGTTCGGTTGCATAGCCTTGTTTCCATTCAACTTCTCTACAAAAAATGAGAATTCGCCAACAAGGTACGTCCCCAAACACAGAAAGGCAAATGATGCCGGGGTTAACGGCAGCTATCGCCGTTTGCGGATTTTTTCGGCTCGCTCGCGAATTTCCAGGGCCTCATCATCCTTACCCTGTTTTGTGTAAAAGGTGGCAAGGTTATCCAACACTAGCAAGAGTTGCGGATGTTCCGGGCCATATTGGTTTTGCAAAATTAGCAGGGCGCAGTTATAGAGCGGTTCAGCTCTCTCTCCCTGACCATCGGTATCATACAAAAGTGCAAGGCTGTTCATGCTGGCAGCAATATTCGGGTGGTTCAGGCCGTAGATCTTTTCCCAAATCTTGATTGCGTCTTTAAAGTATTTCTCGGCTTTGTCAAAGCGCTCGTCGCGGCGATAGAGCTCGCCGAGGTTGTTCATGCAGGCTGCCAGGTGGGGATGGTCTTCGTCCAACACCTTTTGCCAAATAGTCATGGCCTTCTCAAAGACTGCCTCAGCATCGGTTAGTCTTTTTTGGCGGAAGTAGGTTGTCCCAATGCCGTAATAGGAATCAGCAATGGCGGCATTATTGGCATCCAGCTTTGCTTCGCGAATTTTCAGAGACTCCTTGTAGAGGATCTCTGCCCGTTCAAGGTCGTCCATTTGCTGCGCCAATTCAGCCATCTTGTAATAGGTTTTGGCAACTGCCGGGTTTCGGGCACCTAGACTCTGCTTGCGGATACGCAGTGTTTGGAGATAGAGGCCTTCTGACTTTTGGTTGAAAAACTCGGTGCGCGTTGTTGCAAACATTTCTTCCAGACGGCGAGTGGTGACGCCGGAATCCCGGCCAATAGTCTCCTCTTCTGCCGGTCCTTCAATATAGCTGATTTCAAAGCCGTCATCGAAAGGTGGAAAGGTTGTGCCGAGCGGAAAATCGCGTCCAAACTTTTCTCCGTCGTGATCCAGTGTCACACGCGGTACGACTTCCTGAGGCGCCATTCGACCCTTTAATCGATATAGATCAGCCAACTTTTCCAGTGAGTCTGCTGTATCCGGATGACTCGAGCCGAGATATTCAACCCTGAGTGCATGTGCTTCCTCGAAATATGCCAAGGCTTCATCAATATTGCCTTCGCTTTTGCTCAAGGAGCCAAGGTTGTTCAAAGCAGCTGCGATAACTTTATAGTCTGTTGGATCATTTTGGCGACGAATGTCCAATGCGTGCTGATATAGCTCCTTGGCTTTCTCAAAATTGCGTTCCATCTGGCAGATGCTGGCCAGGTTGTTTATGACAATTGCTGTTTCGGAGCTGTCGATCTGGTTATCTTCCATAATCCTCAAGGCCCTTTCATAGAGGGGGCGGGCCTTGCTATACTTACCTTGCTTCTGATACAAGCCGGCAAGATTATTCAGATCGGCGGCGACTTCCGGGTGATCGTGCCCGTAATTTTCTTCATCGATCTTCAATGCCTTCAAATAAGACTGCGCCGCCTTTTCATATTTCCCATGGCGCTTGTAGAGAAAACCAAGATTGTTGTGAACGCGGCTAACGCTTTTGTGAACACGTCCATAGTTCGCTTCCATGATGTCTAGCGCCTGGCCGAACAACGACTCGGCAAATGAAAAATTCCCCTTGGTACCGAAGATGCTGCCAAGACGTATCAGCACATCGGCTGTTTTGGGATGTTGTTTACCCAATATTTTATCGTAGATATCCATGACCTGGAAATAGAGTTTTGTTGATTGTGTGTGATTACCGCGAGCCGTATAAAGCGAAGCGAGGTTCTTAATCGTAGTTGCTGCATCCAAATGATAAAGCCCTACCGAGTTCCGGAAAATATCGACGGCTTGTTCCAATAAGGGTTGCGCTTCACCGAGGTTGTTCTCGCACTTGTGTACCTCAGCAATATTATTTAGACATGAGGCAATGCTCTTATCATGATCGCCAGTGGCTGTTTTCCAGAGATCCAAAGCCTCCAGGTAATAGCGTAACGCCGATTTATATTCTCCCAAAAAGAAGTGTGACTGGCCCAGGCAGTTAAAAATACCGGCCCGGTCTGCAGGCCCTTCTTTGCTATCCAGCATTTCAAGTGCCTCGCTAAATGCCTCACGCGCCAAATCAAAGCGCTGATTGGATAGATGCAGTTGTCCAAGGTTTTGGAATAGGCTGAAGATGTCTTTGGTGGGAGGTGTTTCGGCCTGGTAGTAGACGGCTATTGCCTGACGGTAATACCGGCAAGCTTCTTCGTAGTGACCGCGAAGTGATTCGACAAGTCCAAGATTCTCGAGTGCTTCAGCAATACGTGGATGAGATCCGTTGTGTACTTCGACGAGCTGTTGATACTCGCTTAGCAGCGTTTGGTATACCTGCTCAAACTGTCCCTGTTGACATAAAGAAACTAGCAAATCCTTTTGCATGTTCGCTCCTGGCGTTAAATATGTTTAGACCAACTGTCTTCATTATATGCCTGGGCGATTGAAGTCTAATGATTCTGATCACTGTTCAAAAAAAGCTTTTGTGAACTTTGTCGCAAGAGGAAAATTTGAGTAGATGAATACTACTATTGCTCCCGGAAGTGATTGTCCGCATACCGGGCTGTCTCACGCACAAGGGGATTGGGATCTTCTAACATGGCCTGGACATCCGGGTGGTAGTCCGTTAGCTGGCGATGGGCGATAACGAAAAGTGTGCAGCAACGCAGCCAAAGATCCCGATGGTAAAGCAGGATTCGCAGACAGCCTTCATCGCTGGGAATGTCTGAACGATATTGGTCCCTGGCAAATTCGAACAAAGCCGCGACGGTCTGGTGCTCTATGAGGGGAATTACCTGGCGTTTTAATTCTGGTGCCAACACATTATCGAGGAACTCCAGGGCATTTGCACGTAAGTCTTCCTTGTTACTCAAGAGCCCCAGGTACGAAAAATACATGTCTTTTTGTGGGTAAATCAGTCCCAATAAGCGAAAAATTTGTTCTTTGATCAAAAGCCGTTTTTCCGCCAGGGCCATGGTAAGTAATCGCTGAGCGGACTGCTTATCAGGCTCGATAGCTCGAATCATTTGTTTTGCTGCGGCAAGCGCCGGATCACCTTGTAAGTGTAGCAAGACTGTTGTGTTCACAAAGTCATCTACTTCATTGCGAATATGGGTTTCGATAATGCCTTTATCAAAGGTCAGGGATGGATGATATTTCCGGAGATTGGTGAGACCTTTTATGATTTGATGCCGCACGAGGGGGCTTTGTTCGCTCAGGAATTGCGTCAGCGTATCCACTGCTGTTTGAGAACCTACGAAGCGCACTACTCGCGGAAGATGCAGTCGGATTTGCCAGGGAGTATCGGTGCTTCTGAAGCTGCTTTGCAATGTGTTAAGAATGGGATCGCCATAGGATGCCAGGCCAACGCTCGCAAACTTCCGCAATTGCGGCTTTCCGAGCAGCTCTACAAGATGACTCGTAAAGCGCAGATCACCGCTGATACCGGCGCTGGCAGAAGCCGCCTCGACTATATTCGGATTTGTGTCGCCAAGAAGAGCCTCTAGCTGATGATATTGAGAAGTTACCTTGCCACGGCCAATGGCCCGGGCAATGCTTATTTTGATAATTGGGCTAACGGCATCATGTCCATTGGGATGAGCCGCCAATTCCCGGTCAATTGTTTTCGAAATATCTAGGCTTGAAGACAGTTCCGGAGAATTTGAGGCGCAGAGCAGGGCGGCTGCACGGACCCTGTCATCTTGATGCGCAAGAAACTGCCGGACTATCTCCAGTTTTTCTGTCTCTCCGTCGGTATTGGTAACCAGGAACTGAATAGCAGAGCTGCGGACATCCGGATCGGGATCGAGTATCATTTGCTCCGCGCGCGGCTTGAGTGCTTCAATGCCATAACCCGCCAATTGGTCCAGTGCCGCCCGACGAATGTCTGCCGATGAATGATTCAGGAGTTCCGTCAGGGTTGATACAAAGGTCTCATTTTGAACGTCGCCAATCAGCTCCAGCCCATAGAGAATTTGCCGTTCTTTACCACTGGCCAGAACGTTTCGTAATGAGTCGAATAAGGAGGCGTCTTCGAGATTTATCTGGATGTCTTCCAAGTCAATAGAACGCTTTTCAATTGCTACCCGGAAGGCTTGCACATATTCCCGGCGAATCCTGATAATCATCAAGATCCACGCCAGGACCAGGGCAAGAATGACCAGACTTATATTGGCGGTTGTAAAACCAAAGATGCCGGTAAAAATAATTAATAACAACCCACCGGTACCTGTTGCAATGCTATCGACAAAGACATCGATGAAGGTTTTCGCCTGTGGTTTTATATCAGATGGTATTGGCAACACCAGCAGTTCGAGACCGGCCTTGTGAATCGATTGCTTAAAAGCCCCTTCACTGACCTTGATCAATATCGCGGCCCACAACACCGGGGCAAATAGGATCGCCAGGGCGCCTATTAGGATTCCGCCGGGGAGAAAGAGAAGAGAAGGGATGACACCGAGAGATCTCAAGATTCGGCTGGTAATGAATAGTTGTATACCCAGGGATACAATACTAAGGTTTGAGAGCCAGAACCCGAAAAATGCTGTTAGTTCATCTTTGTCGGTGATACTTTCTTCTGCGATGGTATTGAACTGGTAGTCTACCAGGTTGGCTACAATTACGCCAATCCCGACAATGCCGGTCAAGTAAGCGATATGTTTCGAATCGCGAAGAATTTGAAAGGGATTGCCCTGCGTTTTTTTGCCGGATTGCTGCCGGCGTTGTGCGCGTTGATCAGCTTGCCTTTCATTCTGTTGCCCACGCCAGACGGCAATCAGTATGAAGAGGCATACGGTGAGGAAACCCCCACAGACAATAAGCAGGTTTTCTGTTCCGATTGCCGGCGCCAGATAATTAGTGAGGTAGCCGCCGAAAATACCGCCGGAGATGCCGCCGGCGCCGATGAATCCGAAGAGGCGCTTCGCTTCGCGGGCATTAAATACATAGTTGGCCAATACCCAGAACTGTGAAGTTGTAACGACGGCAAAGATTGCTACCCAGATATAAAACCCGTAAATGAACCAGGTCGCCTGATAGTCGAATTTCAGCAAGACCCAGAAAATGAGCAGGTTTGAAATGATCAAAATGAGGGAATTGCGAATCAGGCGGTCCAGCCGCACACGGGCGGAATAGCGCGAATAAAAAGTGGTTAACAGCGTTGCAAATACAGCGACAAGAATAAAGACATACGGCAGTTGCGCGGCGCCAAACCGGGTCAGGAACAGTGAGTTCCGCACCGGTTTGACAATCAATAAGCAGGATATTACCAGGAAAATGTAGGCGAACATGAGCAATGCGCGCGATGTTTCGCCTTCCCGGATGTCAAAGAGGCGCTGAAGGAGGTTGCTCATTTAATCAGTTTAATTTTATGATCTGCCCGAGATTCAGTCGTAATACAGTCAAATCGCTATTTACCCGCGGTGTGTCGAGATTAAATTGGATGTTTTTCATGATGCCTTCGTAACGGCGCGAATTCTCCAGGTTCTTGCGCAAACCGTCGGCCGACTGCCCGTCACGATGGTTGGAGAGTATCCATTTCATTATATCGTACCCAAGAAGATGATATTCGCCAGGTGTTATGCCCATTTTTGAGCGGAATCGATTCAGAAACTCTTTGAAATTCCAGGAGTTTGGATCGAGATAACCTTGGCTAACGAAGGTGATGCCATCAATGTGCGTACGGTATTTACGCAGCTGTTCCGAGTCGTTCCAGCCTTCATTGCCCAGCAAACGAGTTTGGATATTATGAAAGGCAAATTGTGGGGCCAGGTATTCGATAAACTGTGATGATCGAATGACAATCAGCAGCGCATCTACCCCGTGGACTGCCAGATCTGTTGAATCGACACGAGCTCCCGGTCGTAAGGGTTTAAATTTGACGTCAAGGTAGCTGCGGAACTGACGCTGTACTTCGTCATCATCCAGTCCCGGCTCTGCTTCGGCAAGGGAGTCGCTGAAACTCTGAAAGAGCCCTTGACGTCGAATCGCCCGAAATTGGCGAGAAAAATCAGCGGTGTTCTCGTAATACCATTGTTCAGCGATAACCTGACCACCGCGCGATTCGATGGCACTGCGAAAGCTCTCTGCATACCCTTTACCGTAATCATTGGCCGGGGCAAGGATCGCGAAGTTCTTCGCTTCAAATTCGTTCATTGCATACTGTCCCAGGAAGCGGCCTTTGGTGCGCACATCGGGGTTAACCTGGAAGGCGAACTGGCTAAGATCGGTCAGGCCTGATTGGGAACTTAAAGGAATAATGTACGGTCGTTTTTCGTACCGCGACAGGAGCGAAAGTCCAGCCGATTGGTCAGAGTCGATCGGACCGATAACCGCCGCAGGATTCGATTGCCGAATCGCCGAAGCGGCAGAACTGATAGCACTGATGACCGTCTCATCAATTTCTACCGGAACCAGGTTCGGGGCTGAGCCGGGATTTTTCTGACTATGCTCAAAAACCGCATATTCCATGCCCTTTTGCAGTTCGTCGGAAATTTCTTTGGTGTCGCCTTCTGCGGGCTTCAAGAAAACAAATCCGCCGGAGCGGCTGCCTCCGGCGGAGGAACCACCGTCAGAACCGCCGAGCAGTCGATTGGCTTCGCTTGCATAAAAGTGATTCGGTTGTTCCGAGAGGAAGCGCTTAAGCATCGACTGGGCTCGAGACCCATTGCCGGTCTTTATGACCAGGGCAGCGCTGGCAATATCAAGAATACCGCGGCTGTCCCGGGAAGCATGCCTGGCGCTCAGTCTGCTAATTTCCTGCTGATTGAGGAAAACAACCAGGGTGTTATAGGCATAGTTGCCTGCCTGTTCCTTAAGGCGGGGATCGCGGGTATTGCCAACTACCCATAACCATTCATCAGCAGCCCCGGAATAATCTTTTTTCCGAAAATAAATGCTGCCGAGCAAATGGCGAACATCGTCCAGATAACCGCTATTAGGATGCTTACGGATGAAAAATTTACAAAGGGGCTCAGCCTTTGCATAGCTGCCAAGCTTATAATAAGATTTCGCGAGCATCAGACGGGTCGCTGTAATTAATTGACCTTCAGGATAATCCTGCACGAGCTGCAGGAAAATGTTTTCAGCGACAGGGAAATTGCCTTGCTTATATTGGGAAAGTCCTTGTTCGAATAGTGAACGCTCGGAATTTCGTTGGGCATGCAGTGAAAACAGCATGCCGGAAAGTAGAACGAGAGTAAGAAAGCGCTTCAAATGCATCTCCTCTACATGTTTCTCATCATTGATTTCAGGTGGAATCCAGGAATAAGGTTTTGGCGATGGCCATATTGCTTGTGTGGATAGCCTATTTTAATGTTTGAGAATATAAGTGTTTAGGCCCCTAATGTCAATTTGATCAAAAAAAAGGCCCCGATGAATCGGGGCCCTTTTTATGCAACAATTTGATGTCGATAGTTATTCAACGGTCACACTTTTTGCGAGGTTTCGCGGCTGGTCAACATTGCAACCACGCATCACAGCAATGTGATAGGAAAGCAGTTGCAGCGGCACAATCGAAATGATGGGTTGCAGGAAGTTGAACGTCGTCGGGATCGGAATTGTGTAATCCACTTCACCCTTCAATTTGTCATCGCCCTCAGAGACGACCGCAATAACACGGCCCTTACGAGCCTTTACTTCCTGGATGTTGCTGATGATTTTGTCGTATGTGCTGTCCTTCGTAGCAATCACCACAACCGGCATATCTTCATCGATCAATGCAATCGGGCCATGCTTCATTTCTGCTGCCGGATATCCTTCAGCATGAATGTAGGAGATTTCCTTCAACTTTAATGCGCCTTCAAGGGCGACCGGGAAGTTATATCCACGACCGAGATAGAGGAAATTCGAGCGGTCTTTAAAGACATGAGAAATTTCCTGAACCAGTTCATCGCACTTCAATGCTTTTTCAACCTTTTCAGGGAGTTCCTGCATTTCCTGAATAATGCGGCGGCCCATTTCTGCTGACATGGTCTTGGTGCGGGCAATCATTACATTAAGCAACGACAGCGCTGTTACCTGAGATGTGAATGCCTTGGTCGATGCTACACCAATTTCCGGGCCCGCGTGAATGTAGGTGCCACCGTGCGTTTCCCGGGCAATGGTGCTGCCAACCTGGTTGACGATGCCCATGACAGTAGCGCCTTTGCGTTTTGCTTCACGCAGTGCGGCAAGGGTGTCTGCAGTTTCGCCAGACTGGCTGACGGCAACGACCAGGTGGTCGTCAGTAATGATTGGATCACGATAGCGGAATTCCGAGGCGTATTCAACTTCAACCGGAATCCGGCAATATTCTTCCAGCATATATTCGCCGATCAACCCGGCATGATAGGACGTACCGCAGGCCGTGATGAAGATCTTGCGGGCGCGTACGACATTGTGGAGAATGTTGTTCAAACCACCAAGACGGGAAACGCCTTCTTCAGCGATGAGACGACCACGCATACAGTCTGCGACAGTTCGCGGCTGCTCATAAATTTCTTTCAGCATGAAGTGCTCATAACCGGCCTTTTCAATACGATCGAGGTCGAAGGTTACGCGCTCTATGGCCTTCTCAATGACTTCATTTTCGATGGTCTTGGTAAGATATCCGTCCTGGCTGATAATAGCGATTTCACCGTCTTCAAGATAGATCACGTCGCGGGTGTGCGCGATAATTGCAGAAGCGTCGGAGGCAACCAGGAATTCCTTCTCGCCAACGCCGATAACCAGCGGACTACCTTTGCGGGCCGCGAAAAGCTTCTCAGGCTCGTGGCGGGTAATCAATGCCAAACCATAAGTTCCTTCAAGTTCAAGGAGTGCTGCGCGAAAGGCGTCTTCAAAATTGCTCTCTGTTTTACAGAATTCTTCAATAAGGTGGGCGATGATTTCAGTGTCGGTCTCGGTCTCGAAAGAATGGCCTTTTTCGATCAGCATCTGGCGCAGGCTGTCGTAGTTCTCGATGATGCCGTTGTGAACCAGGACCACATCACCGTTGGAATCCGAATGCGGGTGTGCATTCACCTGGTTTGGCTCGCCATGTGTTGCCCAGCGAGTATGCGCGATACCGAGATTGCCATTCATTTCCTTGTCGCCAATTAACTGTTCCAGGGCGGCGATTTTTCCAACCTGCTTCTCGATATTGATGTGTCCGTTATTACGAAGCGCCACACCGGCTGAGTCATAACCACGGTATTCCAGGCGTTTTAGTCCGGTAATCAAAATCGGAAACGCGTCTCTTCTACCCAGATAACCTACGATTCCACACATACTTAGAGCTCCTTAGTTAAACTTGTTATTCCCATTCGATAGTTGCCGGTGGTTTGCTGCTGACGTCGTATACAACTCGATTGATGCCTTTGACGCCATTGCTGATGCGGCTCGATACTTCCGCCAGGAAATCCGGCGGGAAGGGAAACCAGTCCGCAGTCATGCCATCGGTGCTGGTGACAGCCCGAAGAGCCAATACATTTTCATACGTTCTTTCATCACCCATCACACCTACTGTCTGGATGGGCAATAGCACACAGAAAGCCTGCCATATTTGATCGTAGAGGCCGGATTCACGCAGTGCATCAATATACACTTTATCGGCTCTTCTTAGAATCTCTAAACGTGCTTCCGAAACTTCCCCGATAACGCGAATTGCCAATCCGGGACCTGGAAAAGGGTGTCTCCCAATGATTTCTTCCGGTAGGCCGAGTTCTCTACCAACGGCGCGTACTTCATCTTTAAATAGTTCCCGAAATGGTTCAATGAGCTCGAAATTCATGCGCTCCGGCAGGCCACCAACATTGTGGTGTGATTTGATAGTAACAGACGGCCCCTTGAAAGATACACTTTCGATGACATCAGGGTATAAGGTGCCCTGAGCCAGAAAATCAAACTGTCCCAGTTTCTTCGCCTCGCGTTCAAAGACATCGATAAATGCTTCACCGATGATTTTGCGTTTTCTTTCCGGATCAGTAACGCCACTTAATCTAGAGAGGAATACATCCGCGGCGGTGACACATATCAAATTTAGACTCAATTTTTGCCGAAATAAGGACTCTACTTCCTGCGCCTCATTTTCGCGCAAAAGTCCATGATCAACGAAGACACAAGTCAACTGGTCACCGATCGCTTTGTGGAGCAATACGGCAGCCACGCTCGAATCAACCCCGCCGCTCAGGCCGCAAAGCACCTTACGATCTCCCACTGTTTCCCCGATCTGCGCAATGGCCGTTTCGATGAAGGATGTGGGGGACCAGTCCCCTTTGAATTGACAAATATTAAAGAGAAAGTTGTGCAGCAGGGTTTTACCGTCTGTGGTATGATATACTTCCGGATGAAATTGGATGCCGAAAATTTTTCGGTCAGGATGTCGCACTGCCGCAATTGGGGAGTTGGCGGTATGGGCAATAATTTCGAACCCTTCAGGCAGGGCTGTTAAATGATCACCATGACTCATCCACACCTGAGAGTTAGGAGAGAAGCCGGCCAGGAGGTCTTTGTCGTCATCAATCATCAAAACTGCACGCCCGTATTCGCGCCTGTCTGCAGGATCGACCTTGCCATTCATCGAGTAGGCAATGTGCTGAAGGCCGTAACAGATGCCCAGTACCGGGATATTCAGCTCAAAAACGCCGGGATCGCAATGCGGCGCATCGTCTGCATAGATGCTTGCAGGTCCCCCGGACAGAACGACTGCTTTGATATCCGGATCCCGACGGATCTCATCAAGTGAATAGTTATAGGGATGGATCTCTGAATAGACCTGCAATTCGCGAATCTTGCGGGCGATCAGTTTGGTATACTGCGATCCAAAATCCAGGATAACGACTTTTTCCATATATAAGCTCTGCCTCGGGCGTTGAATTCGAATGTTTGAGCCTATGTCAATTATCGCAAATGGCGGTTAAAACTGAATATAGACCGCCGTTGATGATAAATTTCACATAGTTTGCTGACAAATGCCGTGATATTTGCCGCATTTGGCGATCAAATATCACATCGATCCGAAAAAAGGCCTTTGCAATTTTTTCGGATTGATAGGACAATTGTAAATCGCTCTGAAACTTTCTAAAGCGACAGATTCCAGTCCTTGAGTGGTGTTAACATTTTGTTATTGGTTAAATCAAAATGAATAGGTGTTATGGAAACGTAGTTGTTTTCAATGGCGACTTCATCCAGATCATCTTCCTCATCCAGCATGACCCGGGTCCCAGCCAGCCAAAAATAGGGGCGTCCCATTGTATCTACGCGGCGCTCATAAGCGTCTTCATACCGGCCACGACCCTGCCGCGTAATCTTGTAGCCTTTAATATCCTCCCGGGCTGCAGGCGGGATATTAACATTTAAGACAGTATCTGCCGGTAGTCCGTGTTCCAGTACTTTCCGGCTGATTAACATCGCGGCTTCTTCTGCGAAACTGAGATCGACTTTTTCAAAGCTTGTAAGAGAAAAGGCCACGGCCGGGATACCAAGAATGGCCGCTTCCAAGGCCCCTGAAACAGTACCGGAATATATGGTATTCGTCGCAGTATTGCTGCCGCGATTGATGCCGGAAACCACCAGATCCGGCTTCTCAGCGAGTAGCTCTTTGGTTGCCAGCTTGACGCAATCAGCTGGTGTGCCGTTTACGGCCCAGCCACTGAATCCATCGTCATCTGTATGGTGTCTTGCGCGTAGGGGAGTGATTAGAGTGATGCCATGGCCGACGCCGCTTTTTTCTGACTCAGGCGCGACAACCTGGGCGTCTCCTATTTGGCACATTGCCCGGTAGAGGGCCTTAATTCCGCGGGCATGAATGCTATCGTCGTTGGTAATAAGGATTTTCGGGCGGCTCATAATGATCGATGATATTGATAAATGATACTACTTGCGATTAACTAGTTGGCCTTACCGCTTTCCGAAGCTGCTTCTTCCGCAGTTTCGACTGAGTCGAGGGCCACAGTCTTCTCATTCTTACCGTGAGAATTGTTGCCGCCTGTATGTTTGGGGCGCATAAAAAGGTCTATCATTCTTGCCAGGGTTGAACGCATTTCCTGACGATGCACAATCAAATCCACAAAGCCATGTTCCAATACAAAATCAGCTCGCTGGAACCCTTCCGGCAGATCCTGGCCGATTGTCTGTTTGATAACGCGTTGTCCGGCAAAACCAATCAGGGCGCCGGGTTCGGCGATATTCACATCGCCCAGCATTGCGAAACTGGCAGTGGTGCCACCGGTCGTTGGGTCTGTCATGATAGAAATAAAAGGCAGGCCTTTGTCTGCCAGCAAGGCTAGTTTTGCACTGGTTTTGGCCATTTGCATGAGCGAGAGAGCGCTTTCCATCATACGGGCGCCGCCGGAAGCAGACACAATCAGGAAGGGATAGTCTTTCTCCATAGCCAGGTCGATTGCGCGGGAAATCTTCTCACCGACAACTGACCCCATACTGCCGCCAATGAAGGAAAAATCCATAACGGCTGCAACAATCGGTTTGCCTTCAATTGTAGCGATGCCGGTAATGACCGCGTCTTTCATGCCGGTCTTCTTCTGGGCAGCCTTAAGACGATCCGTATATTTCTTGGTGTCTCGGAATTTCAGGGGGTCGGTAGGCTGGATGTTGTCGAATTGCTCCTGAAAGCTGTCTGCATCAAAATAGTATTCGATGTATTCCTTGCTAGTCACCCGAAAATGGTGGTCGCATTTCACACAGACGTACATCCGCTTATGGAGCTCGGGACGATAGATGATTTCACCACAGCTATCGCATTTTACCCACAAGCCGTCCGGAATGGCTTTTTTTTCGCTGGTTTCAATCCCTTTTTTACGCCGGAACCAATCCATTTACTACCCCCGCATGGCCAATTTAAGCACATTTTAGTCTAGATTTACAATGTATGAGTTGCAGACACAAAAGAAAACCCAAAAGAAAAATCCTGTTGTCTGCCGACGGATCAGGAAGTGGAGGTTAGTTGCAAGCTGGCGCGAAACTGAGCGCTGGCCTGTGGCGCGAAACGGCTCTGTTGATAGCGCAGAACCGGGTAGCCAAGATAGGCGAGAATATGCCTGGGACGGGAAAATGCAACGATGCCGAGGCTGACATTACCATCATTGTCCTGCTCGATCAGGAAGCGTTCTTCCCCGTTAACGGCGTGTTGCGGCAGCGTTCCGTAGGAAAAACCAAATTGTCTGGTTTCGGCTTGTCCGTCAATAATGTCGATGATTTTGCATGGGTTGAATGACCAAATCCCGAAATTACGTATCAGGATGCCAACGGTAGTGTCTTTTTCAATTTCCGGCGCTTGATGATAAAAGGTGAGCCACGGTAGGTCGAAGATTTTCCACTTGCGCAGGTTGTCGCAGGCTTGCTGAAATACATGGTCGCCATTGCCTAGCTGACAGGTATGTTCTGTGAACCGGTATCCCTTAGGCACCTGGATGTTACTTAGCAGTGTTGCACCGACATTTGGATAGGCCAGCGCATGTGGCTGGCAGCTATCCAGAATTCGGGCAATGCTTTCTGCGTCTGGTTTACTTGGAAAGAACACAGTTTATGCTTCAAAAAGACGTTGTTTGCGGAATTCGCAGGCCATACGAAAGGCCTCTTTTTCACCAAATTTGGCGATTGAGAAGAACTTGGTCTTTGCTTTTCCGGTTTTTTCAGTCCAGCAGACCCGATAGGCCTTGTAGACTGAGCCGCCGGTGTTTTGACGCTCTATCTTCTGTACACCAACCACACCGGTGTTGTTATTCTTGTTCTTGGTGACAAGAATCCGGTTGGGCAGTTTTTCCGGTGCTTCCCCATGTGTCTTCTTGAGGATTTTTTGCATTTCTTTTTTGTAAAAACGCCGGGCTTTGTTCAAGGCCTGGGCCACGCCGCCGTTCTTACGGTCACTAAAAAATTTGGATTTCACTTTACCGTTATATCGAACCCGGACATACCATCCATAGGTGTGACTGTCTTCAGATTCGATGCGCGAAATCCCCTTATTGGCTGATTTCTTCATACTACTAGTCCCCGAGCTTATTTCTGTTTTAGTTTGTCTCCTCTTGGCGAAATGAATATTAGACCGCATCGTTAATGCCATCCTCAAATTTCAGTATTAAAGGGTTAGAGGGTTATTGGTTGCATAAGTTCAGTGTAAACAGTCTGCACAATCTTGACCATCCAATTTCACTCCTTGCACCGGTTAGACTCGTAAGGGATACAAGAAGTTTCACGGTTCGGAAAAGAGTTACAAAAAGACAATGGCAATCTCGATTATCCTAACGCATCGAATGTATAATGCGTTTTCGGGTAAAGGCAGAAAGCCTGGTCAACATGTTAGTGGAGAAGACGCTGGTTGACGGATTTCAAAGAATGTGGTACGGGACCACCACCAACAACCAGCATTCTTGCAATGTTCCTGCCAGAAATAGGCGGTGGGCAAAAACTGTTGCAAGGTATGACTCTTTTCACTTGTGCAGCAGCGAAAAGAGCTCCACGACTACTGAGGTCAAAAAAGACACGTGACACAATCCGTGAATAAAGGCTTCTTCCGGTAAAGCATGCGGTGTTTTAGTGGCCGCCACCGTCCATCATTGGAAAAGTGTGCAGCAACCCCGGAAAAAGACTTTGCATGCTTTCGCGGGCCCCATTGGCGCTGCCAGGGAGCGTAACAATAAGGGTCTTACCGCGCGTCCCGCAAACCTGCCGGGACAACATTGCATAGGGCAGACGCTCGCGCCCATGGCTGCGAATTGCCTCGGCGATGCCGGGCGCTTCGCGTTCAATCACCTCTTTGACTGCCTCCGGTGTTACGTCGCGTGGACCAAAACCGGTACCACCAGAGGTTATGATAAGATCGATATTCTCATTATCCGCCAGTTGAATGAGCCGGGCAGATATCTGATCCTGTTCGTCAGGCAGTATCCCATAATGCTCTACTGTGACCGGCTCTTTCTCCAGGAATTCGCGGACAATTTGGCCCGATTTATCGCTGCGAACACCAGCATGAGCAGAATCTGATATCACCAGTACCGCAGCACGTAGCGGTTTTTCGAATCCGTCCCGAAAATCGCTTTTGCCACCACGCTTCTTGATAAGCTTGATATCACCGAAGGATAGTTCCTGCTCAATTGGCTTCAGCATATCATACATGTTCAGCAGCGCGCCGCTCACGGCAGCCAAAACTTCCATTTCAACGCCGGTCCGCCAGATGGCCCTGGCTTCGGCAAATACCTTTATTTGATCATCTTCCAGTTCAAAATGAAGATCAATCCAGTCAAGCGGCAAATTATGACAAAAGATCATCCAGTCAGCACAGCGCTTGGCAGCATTAATACCGGCAGCGCGGGCAACCTCTAATACGTCTCCCTTCGGAACTGTTCTTTCCCGAACCCGATCTACTGCTGCCGGTGTCGCGAAAAAAGTGCCTTTTGCCTTGGCGTACCTGAGTGTCTTGAATTTTGAACTAACGTCTATCATTGATAAGTCTCCGTCATCATGTTCGTATATTCAACAGACTGGCAGAAAACCATAAAAACGGAGAATTAGGCCGGAGATCAGAGAGTCCGGAAAGCACAAATAGTTACGAAAACTACTGTAAAATGGGTATTTGCGCAATGTGCTTTGATTTTTCTGAAAAAAAATGCAAAAAAACGACGAAGTCAATATATTTTTGGCTAAGTCTGTATTCTCCATTGGATGATGCTCTTCTGCGCCAATGGTTAACCGCCTATCAGTGACATAGATTTGCTGACGTCCGAGGTCTGTACGTTGTGCTTTTGGGCTTCCCAGCCATCGGCAAAGCGTGAACCAATTGCCTTCGCAATAACAGCCATGACTTCTTGGTCAGAAACACCTGATCGTAAAATATCCTTTAAATCAATTCGGCTATCGCCGTAGAGACAGGTTTGCAGTTTACCCTGGGCGGTAATGCGAATGCGATTGCAGGTGCTGCAAAATGTTCGCGAGAATCCGGCGATGATCCCTACCGTGCCGGCATGTCCGTCGATGCGATAGTTTGTTGAGGTGGAATAGGGCTCGGATGCCAGCACAGTCAATGTCGGAAAGTGCGCCGCGAGGTGGTCGCGAATGCGACGGTGGTGCCAGCGCAGCTGTTGTTTTCCGGCATTCAGGCCGTTGAAAGGCATTTCCTCGATGAAACGTACGTCAACCGGATAGTCTCGGCTAAGCAGTGCCATTGGGATAATATCGTCTGTGTTGAAGGCTTCCATCACGACCATATTCACTTTCAAACGAATACCGTGATCCAGAAATGAATGAAATGACGCCATTACCTGATCAAAATTGTCTCGCCGGGTTATTTCGCGAAACCGCTCGCGATCAAGGCTGTCGAGGCTCAGATTGATGCCGGCAATACCGAGTTCTTTCAACTGCGGGATGTACGGTAATGTGGTTACGCCATTCGTAGTGATGTGAATACGGGTAATGCCCGGTATGGCGTCCAGCCGAAAGAGGAAATCCATTAGACCCTTGCGGACAAATGGCTCTCCGCCGGTAATGCGTACTTTGCTGATGCCATGCCCTGCGAGCAGCGTCATCAACCGTTCCATCTCTTCGTAGCTAAGGATTTCCTTGCGCGGCAGAAATTTCATTTTTTCCGGCATGCAGTATGAGCAGCGCAAATTGCAGCGATCCGTTACGGATAGCCGGACGTAGTTGATTTCCCTGCCGTGATTATCGATCAATTGATCAGGCGAAAATGTCTGCGGGGTGGCTTGCTTGCTCATTATTGTCCTGGTTTATTTCCATCAATGAATGTTAGCGTGTCCAAGGATATTTTCAAAGCTAAATCGGGACTCGGCGCATTTGTTGGATGATTAAGAGGGAGCCTTTGATTCATCCGGAACGTCTTCAGGTCTATTGATGTTGAGGAAGGGGGATGGTTGTCCGGCCCCGGCTTGTTCAATTGTCACTTTCCGGCACTGTAAGTTCCGGCAAAGCCCCTGCAATGAAAATCGCCTGGCTTTTACGGATGCTTCGATTGCCTCGATCGTGGCTTTTGGCCATAGCGATACCAGGGGCTCCAGCCCGGCTTTGCTACAAGCCACTACCGGTTCATTTGTTCCTGCGGACTGAAGCAGCTGCTGATAAACCGATGCCGTTAAGTAGGGCATATCGCAAGGAAGAATGGCAAGCCAGGGCGTCGAAACTGCCGACATCAAGGCATGCAGGCCGCCTATGGGGCCGCAATCGTGATAGTGGTCTGCAATCAAGGGGATGTTCAAATCCGGATAGTGATTGTCGTTGCCAATGCTGAGATAAACATCGTCTGAAAGGGCTGAGGCGAGGTCCAGCATTCTGTCAATCATCCGTTTGCCATCAACAACCAAGAGGCCTTTGGGACTCCCGAAACGCCGGCTCTTGCCACCGGCAAGTATGCCTACCGAGAGAAGAATGTCTGCTGCTTTCGACATCTGACTATCCGTGCCTGGATAAAGTTGCCGGTTGCAGTCTCTCTATTTCACCCAGCAAACGGTCGGTAGCCCCGCCCATGCCGTTAATGACTGCCTGCGCTTTGCGGCCGTAGTCTTCGGTAGATGCCGGATCGGCTAGCAGTGCTTGCAGGGTTTTTTCGATCTCCTGACTGTTGCGAATTTCGAAACACCCGTTGCCGTTCTTCAAAAGCTGCGCTTCGTGCGAGTTCAGGTTGACCGGGCCAATAAGCACTGGAATACCAAATACCGCCGGTTCAAGTACGTTATGGACATTTTGTTTGAAGCTTCCGCCGACATAAGCGATATCCGCAATTGCATATAAATCAGCCAATACCCCGATTCTGTCTATTAACACCCATTCTCCACTTTGGTAATTCGAAATATCCGCAAGGTGGCGAACAGCAGACGGCGCAGCGGCCTCGCGCAAGCCGCTAAGATGATCAGCGGTAGGCTCGTGCGGACAAAAGATGATCAATAATTGGGGATAATCTGTTGCAAGCGCCTGCAATGCCGGAATAAGGTGCGTCTCATCTTCCGGCCAGCTGCTTCCTGCAATAAATACTTTGCGATTTGCCAGAATGGTTTCCGGGATAACCGATTTGGTTCGGCGGTTTCCGAAGCGATAGAGCACCTGATCATATTTGGTATCGCCAGAGACGTGAATGTTGTGTTTCGGGGCAAGCTTTTCGTAGTTAACCGCATCGGAGGGATCAACTGCCAGAATTAGCGTGAAATAGTGATACAGCTGTTTTTGAAAGGTGGTACTGAAGCTGTTGATTCGCCCGGAATTATCTTGCAGTGTCGCATTGATGAGCATTGTTGGTATATTGCTCATCGTTGCCAGCCAAATTTGATTTGGCCACACGTCATATTTCGCGATCAGGAGAAGATCCGGGTCCAGATTCTGGTAAAAGCGCCAGGTGGGCCACCACCAGTCGAAAGGTGAATATACAGTAAGATCGATGCTCTCGTTGGTTTTTACATTGTTATACCCCGACGGAGAAAAGAAGCTGACTACATTTGCGCATCCCGGATATTTCTTTTTGAGCGCCCGCAATACCGGACGAATATGTTCAAATTCACCCATTGAGGCGCAATGGAAGAGAAATATCGAGGTGTTTTCCGGCAGTTGGCTGCGAAACTCCCGGATTGAGCGATTGGTTTGATAACGACCGACAATTCCGCTGCGTATCTTCTTGTTGAACAAAGCAAGCAGGTGCGCAAGGAGAAAGAGAATTGGAAAGATCAGGAAATTATAGAGCAGCGCGAATATTATCGTTGTAATGTATATCATAGCTGGAAAGTTACGACCGCCGAATGGATAGACGCAAGCTTACATTGAATGGTTAGGAGACTGGTGAAATTGGACCAAAAGCAGTGGCAGTTTTGGATAGATGTTGGCGGCACCTTTACGGACTGTGTGGCTCTTTCGCCGGCGGGCGAAGTTAAAACACTGAAGGTATTGAGCTCCGGTGCCATCAAAGGAATTGTCACCGCTCAATCCGGAAACCAATATATTGAGGACAAGCAATTGGCTGGCTGGCCGGTCGACTTTTTTGTCGGCTATCGCCTGCATATGAAGCATGCTGAGACACCTGTTGTTGTTTCCACATATGATGCTTCAAGTGGCGGTTTCGAATATGAAGAGGCGATTTTGGTGCAAGCCGGGGAGCGCTTCGAGTTGCGCTGTGCGGAGCCGGCACCGTTGATTGCCATCCGTCGCATCTTGCAGCTAGGTTTATCGACGCCGCTTCCGAGAATGCGGGTTCATCTTGGCACTACTCGCGGAACAAATGCCCTTCTGGAACGCTCCGGTGCCAAATTGGCCTTTGTAACAACTGCCGGATTTAGCGATTTGCCGCAAATTGGCGATCAGCAGCGGCCCGACCTTTTTGCCCTCAATATTCGTAAACAGGAAATGCTCTATCATGAGACGGTAGAGGTTCGTGAGAGGATTGATGCCTTTGGCAAGGTCATTTATCCACTGGACCTCGAATCTTTGAGAACGCAGCTTGAAACGCTTTATGCATCCGGAATCAGCGTGCTTGCCATATGTCTGGTCAACGCCATATGGAATAGCACTCATGAGCAGGCAGTCGCTAAATTAGCGGAAGAGATTGGCTTTGAGCAAATTTCCATTTCACACCAATTGGCTCCGGTGATCAAAGTGCTGGATCGTGCCGATACAACCATCGTTGATGCCTACCTCACGCCGGTCATACAATCATACCTCGAAACGCTTGCCGGTCAGATGCCGGACAGCCAGCTACGCTTGATGACCTCCGCCGGCGGACTGGTGCCACCAGAAAAGTTTAGCGGCAAGGACAGTATCTTAAGCGGTCCGGCAGGTGGTGTGGTGGGCTTTGCCAGCGCTGCCGAAGCAGCCGGTTTTCAAACGGCCATCGGATTCGATATGGGCGGTACGTCCACAGATGTGTCGCGGTATGACGGTCAGTATGAATATCAATACGCTGCTGTGAAAGACGGTATTCGCTTGCGCACGGCGATGTTTGCCATTGAAACAGTTGCTGCCGGTGGCGGGTCTATTTGCCGCTACGACGGTCAGCGTTTGTTGGTTGGACCGGAAAGCGCCGGCGCGGATCCTGGACCGGCATGTTATGGCAACGGCGGTCCACTCACGATTACAGATATCAATTTCTTCAACGGCAAAATAGATGCGCAGCGATTCCCTTTCCGACTGGATCGAGACGCCGTTATTAACGGTTTGCAGCAAATTATCAAAGAGATTGAAGAGCGGGAAAGCCGGCAGATGTCCATACAGGAAATCGCTGACGGTTTCCATCGCATTGCCAATCTGAAAATGGCCAATGCCATTCGTCAAATCAGCACTGCCAAGGGCTATGATCCATCTGATCATCTGCTGGTTGCGTTTGGGGGCGCGGCCCCGCAGCATGCCTGCGCCATCGCTGAGCTCTTGAATATCTCCAACGTCTTGATTCATCCGCTGGCCGGCATTTTGAGCGCATATGGTATTGGCATGTCTGACGTACGTCGTTTTCGCGAGCAAACCCTGCTTCAGGAATTTTCCGCAGATATTGCAGATGTGCTGCAAGGCTATCGGGAGTCGTTGACGAGTGCGCTGCGAGAAGAAATCTTGGTGGAAGGTATAGAAGGCAAAGATATTCGCGAAGCAATTTGCCGGGTTGATTTGCGTTATCGCGGGGAAGAAGCGCCAATTGAGGTTGAGCTTAGCACAATGGATGCGACCGTTGAGCGTTTCGAGGCGCTCCATCAACAGCTTTATGGCTACACGCATGACGGGCGGGAAATAGAGGTTGTTGCGATTCGGGTTGAGCTGGCTGCCGGTGGCGCCAAACCGGTGCTTGACTTCGCTTCGTCAAGTGACCTGAGCCAGGAAAACGGCGGAACAGTGCAGATTCGATTTGGTGTTATTCATGAAGCAATGTGCTATGATCGGGCCGCATTGCGCAGCGCTCAGCAAATTGTCGGCCCGGCGATGATCAACGATGCTTTCTCTACTATTATCATCGACCCAGGCTGGACCGCCGTCGTTGGCGAAAGCGGTGATCTTTTGTTGAACCGGGCAATGAAGACATCAGCAAAAGTGCCAGTCAATATCGAGCGTGATCCGGTACGTCTGGAGCTGTTTAATAACCATTTCCAACAAATCGCTACGCGCATGGGGACGACCTTGCAGAAGACCTCAATGTCTGTCAATGTAAAGGAACGACTTGATTTTAGCTGTGCCATTCTTGATGCGGCAGGTAATTTGGTGGTGAATGCGCCTCACATCCCGGTGCATCTTGGTGCCATGAGTGAATCGGTTAAAGGCTTACTTCATGGCGTTTATGATTTGCAGCCTGGTGATGTCTACCTGACTAATGACCCGGCGCTTGGCGGTTCGCACTTGCCGGATTTGACGGTGATAACGCCGGTATTCGACAAGGGCGGCACAACGTTGCGCTTCTTTGCAGCCTCCCGGGCACATCATGCTGAAATCGGCGGCATTCGTCCGGGATCTGCCTACCCCTTCGCAACATCGCTTGTTGAAGAAGGGGTTATCTTTAGCAATTTCCAAATTGTGAGGCAGGGAGAATTTCTGCATGATGAGCTATGGCAGGCCTTGACGACAGCGCGCTATCCTTCGCGCTTGCCGGATGAAAACATGGCTGACATTCAAGCTGCCATAGCTGCAAATCGCGTTGGCCGGCTGACGATCGAGGAAATGATTGAGCAGTTTGGCTGGCCGGTTTTGTCTGCTTTCATGCGGTATTTGAATGAGGCGGTTGCTGAAAAGACTGTTCGTTTTCTTAACGGCTTGAGTGATCGGCCGCTACAGTTCACAGATCAACTGGATGACGGGTCTCTAATTTGCCTGACCATCGAGCGCCGGGGAGCAGAATTTGCCTTCGATTTTGGCGGCTCTGGGCCGGTGAATGCGAATAGTCTCAACGCGAATCCGGCGGTTGTGAAAAGCGCCATCATGTATTGCCTTCGCTGCCTTATCGGCGAAGATGTCCCTCTCAATGCCGGCTTGCTTGCGCCCATATCTGTGATCATTCCGGAGGGAATGCTGAAACCACCCTATGATGTGGACCCTTCAAAGCGAGCGGCGGTATTTGCCGGAAATGTTGAGATTTCGCAGCGAATAGTTGACGTAGTCCTGGGCGCTTTTGGTCAGGTCGCGGCGAGCCAGGGCACCATGAATAATTTGATATTTGGCGATAAACAGTTTGGTTATTACGAGACAATTTGCGGTGGTAGCGGCGCCGGTGCCGGATTTCGTGGCGCCGATGCGGTTCATACCCACATGACCAATACCCGCATTACGGATGTGGAAATCATTGAACGCAACTATCCGGTGCGAATTCGGCGCTTTGCGATTCGCACTGGTTCTGGTGGCGCTGGCGAATTTAGAGGGGGCAACGGCATTATTCGTGAGATTGAATTCCTGAAGGATGTTGATCTGTCTTTATTAACGCAGCGTCGACGCACAGCAGCTTATGGCATGAAAGGCGGCGAGCCGGGAGAGTCTGGCGAAAACTGGTTAAAGCGAAAAGGAGAAACGGAATTCTTCAAGCTTGAATCCCTGGTCCAGGATCGTTTAAGAGCCGGGGATGTGCTGCGGATTTGTACGCCGGGTGGCGGGGGATATGGTCTAAAAAAAATGTAGCGCATTCTCAGGGGAAAGAATGCGCTACAAGTGCATGGCTACAGAGGTTGAGTTAAATATAATAGAACACCCCCCATAAATAAATCCCCCATTGGTGGCCTTTTTGAGGAAATTTCGCTCCCAAAATGACCTGTTTCTGCCCCTTTTGGGTGATACTTATTTCAGTAGCAATAATTTGCGGCTTTGTTGGTAGATGCCTCCGCGCTGTTTTGGCGCTCCGGAAGGTGCATGACTGGAAACCCACAGCCGATAAATATAAATCCCGCTGGCTACCTGCCTGCCGTTCTGATCCAGGCCATTCCATTCCGCTGTATGCTCTCCGGCTGGCAGCGTCTGATTTAATAGTGTAGCAACCCGCTGACCCAAGGTGTTGTAGATCTCCAGGCGAACCTGGTAAATCGCACTACCGGTGAGGCTGAAAGGTATCGAAGTTGTCGGATTAAAGGGATTGGGATAGTTGCTGGCCAGGTTTATCTGATCCGCCACTGTTTGCGCTTCTTGCTCAATAGTGGTTACGACGCTCACTGAATCGCTGGATGGATTGTTTTGGTTGTCGTGCACAACCAGGTTCAGCGTATGAAACCCACTAACCAAGCCTGGCAAGGGATAGCGCAAGGTGCCGCGCTGATAGCTGTCGATGTGATAGGTGAAGAATTCGGACAGATAGAATGGCGCGTCGAAATCCCCGTCGATATATAAGGTTGGCTCGCGTCCCTGCAGGCCGGATAAATTGATACCGCTCTTGTCGAATAGCTCGGCGATCAGGTACGGACCGTCTTCCGCTTCCTCAACCCGTAGATCAATTTCCGGGCCGGTAGTATCATCAGTTCCGGTAGCCCGTCCGCCAATTGGTATGTTGTGCACGAGGCCACGGCCTTCCCGTTCACCATTCCAGGTATAGGCATTGATTCGCCCGCGCAGGGCAACGTCGTCCGCGATATCTGCAGATGCGATAAACTGGAGGTTGAACTGCCCATTCTTGATGCTCACTTGACCACGATACAAGGCAGTTCCGTTCAGTTCATGAGTCGTGCTGCCAGTTGTGGTGAAGGCCTTTCCCGGATCGCGCAACTCGACCAGCAAAAGATCCTCGGATGTGCCGCCGTTGACCGTCCCGCTGATCTCTACCAGGCTGTTGGCCCTGATGGTGTCCGGCTTGATTGTGTTGATGAAAATATTTTCTTCCGGCAGGCAAACGACTGCTGCAGGATCGCCGAGAAGTGCGTATTTCTGGTCATTTAGATCGGCTCCTTTGGCGTTGATAAGTGCTTTACCCAACACACCTCGACTGTCGCCTGTTAATTGGTCCAGGAATTGGATGAAGAACAATTCACTCTGGAAAGAGAATATTGGATAGCCGGGGACAACAGCCGCAAATAGACCACTATCTTCCCGTCTCAATAAATCATGAAAAAGTCCACTACGGCGTTCGTTCCACTTAAACGAGCAGACTCCGAGATAAAACATCAGGTTATTGTTGCGAAACTTCTCTTCGTCGCGGTCAAAATTCAATATGTTTTCGTGGGTAAGTTGATTCGGACTGCCATGTCCTTTGAAAATAGTTACGCGATTGCCATGATTAATCGTATTAATGAGTCTGCGATTCAGATCTGGTTTCTCACCATCTTCTATGGGATAGGCGCTGCTGTAGGCAGTAATACGTTGAAAGCCTGCGGCGTCCATAATTGGAGAATATTCTTTGTCTACCTCATTGAGGAAAAAAAAGTCCGAACCAACATCTCCAACAAACTCGTCATCAGCGATCATCAGTGCATGCAGACGCCATAGACCCGGCTCAAATTCTGTATCGTTACGGATTGTTTTGACAATCATGTTAGTTAGTTGCTGTTCGCTATCGGCCGGAAATCGGCCAAAGGCAATATCCGCTTTAATTGTTCGCAGACTTAACTGCGAATCTCTCTCCAAGTCCAAAAGCAAGTCATCAATATTGCGTGTAGAGATATTATTGAGGCCGTCGATTTCGAACGTTGGTACCCAATTGTCCTGGTATTCGCCGGTGATATTGCGGTAATCAAAATAACCGCTGCCGGCGAAGAGAACATACTCCGGCGCCGGATGCCAGCTTGATGCTGCTGTTCGCAGAAAATTGCGTACTGCGATTGGGTCGTTGCGACCAAAGCCATACTCATTACGAATGTCTTCAGTCGTGACAACCTGAACGCTAAATCCATTGAATGCCCGTCGATGATTGACCAAAGGTGCTACCGAGGTTTTCCAGGCAGATGGAACGATAATCAGGTAGCTGCCGCCTCCACTGATGCCAAGCCGGCCACGCTGCGCTGTTTTAATTCGTGCCGGACTATGGACAAAATCGGCACGTTTGAGATAATGGATCTTAGGCACTGCTCCGATATAGTCCTGGAATAGATCAGGATCTGTTGTGGTGATGCGAATGGGGTTAAGTGGATCACTGACATCGTAAATGTCTGTTTGCCCGAGATTGCCTTCCGGTCGATAAACAGTTGCCAACGTGCCGCTTTCAGGCTCTGAATAGATCTTTAGTTCTCGAGTCTGCAATTGGGTCGAGCGCTGATAGGTCAATTCCACCCAATCAAGGCCGCGATAGCTGCCTGTTGTGTCATCACTGCTGGGCAGGTATTCAGCTTCCAGGGCGTTGCGGCCGTTGTAAATCGGGAATACTCCGTTGATTAAGGCCCGGTTCCTGAATGTGCTTTCCTGGGCGGTGTTGTTTATACTCAGCCGGGCCTCACCGCGAACGCGGGCGTGACTGAAGAAGTCGAAATAAACAAATTGGGCCGATACGCTCGCGGTCCTCTCCGTTGCCCCGCTTAAGGAAAATTCATGGCGGAAAATCTCCTGATCGGTAAACAGGTTCCAGGTCCAGGTTAATCCGGCCTTGAACCGGTTGTGTTTATCCCTTTCCAGTCTCAGCCTATCGGTGAAGCTCTCCCGTATCGGTGCGCCCGCTTCCGGCGAGCCGTCTCGCATTGTGATGCGTTTTCCTACTTCAATATTCCAGCGCAACCAATAACAGGCTTGGGTGTCGTATGGATTAGATTTGTATTCGAAGGACTGGCTTGCGTTAGACCATTCGAAGCGATTCAGGGATTCGGCGTAGAATTCGAAATATTCCAAGCCGTCTTCATCTGCTTCGACGTAAATGGCAACCTCATGCAGCATCGGCTGCGGCTCGGTGGTTATTATTGGCAAAGGGCGCTGGCCATCGGAAAAGAGTTGTAATGTGGCCGGATCGATTGTGGTAATACTAATACCGATCTCTTCCAGGTCTTCCCCGCTAACGCGATATATCCCTTCGGATTCAGTATAAATCTTCAAATACGATTGTGCCGCCAATGGCGCGCAGAATGCTGCCAGCAGCACAACGCAAAGTGATGCAATGGATTTCATATTCCCTCCGAACGTGTGTGATCGTCTTACCTAAAGTCGGATTTTCGATAGGGCGCTTTCAAGTGAGAAATCTGGTATAGAAACCAATTCCCAATTGATGTGATGTCCATCGTGCTGTGTCGGCTCGCCACTTGTTGCAGAAAACAGGTGGCGTTTCGACAAGCTTGTCGACGAATTGCTTGTTTTAGGCTGAAACAGCCTTCCTTTAAATCATTGTAATACATATGCTTATCTCGAGTGGATGTGTGTGCCGGAATCGCTGGCATACATCTTGTTTTTTTAAGAATAATACTGAAACCAAAGTCAAGGGGAGAAAGGCGATGCTTCGAAGGGGGACAGTGATATGTCTGGTGATTTTTCAGGTAACAGTTTTTGCACAACCTGAAAGCAGAAATGGAACGGCGGAATTGGGGCCGAAAAGCGTAGACAAAGCGGTCATGTTATCTTTGCTGCATACTATTGGTGGGATGAGCATGAGTGCAGTGTTGGCTCGCAATAGCGAAGGGCGCAATGCCGACCTTGTGCGATTCGTGCCCTTTATGTATGGCGTGGTGATTGGACCGGGGGCTGGTAATCTCTATGCAGAAGATACACGACGTGCTTATCGGGGAATATTGATTCGCACCGGGGGAATCATATTGGCAACCACGGCAGCGGCATCCGGGCTGGGAGGCGGCAGTTCCGAGTTTCTCGGTACAAACGTGCAGACCATGTTCTTCATCGGGGCGCTGACGACCGTTGGTAGTATGGTTCACAGTATTTTTTCAAGCCGGCATTCTGTGGAAGAATATAATGAGCGATTAATGGAGCCGGGCTGGCAATTTGGAATTGTGCCGGAGGGCGATGCCTTCAGATTTCAGCTGGCACTTAGTTTCTGAGAGGGCGTTTTGAAAAGTGCTTCTTGTGAACAAAACTTGATCTTTCTGCTTGTCATTTCCGCATGTTCTTAGCGGAAATGCATCTATTTGAATCCTGGCTTCCCGATAAGAGCATTCGGGAATGACATCGATGAGACTTTTCAAACACACTCGTATCGGAGAGCTATTCTAGCATCCCGGTCCCGAATTGCCGGGACCGAGTGCGGCAAATAAAATTAGCGAATCAGATTCATGGTTTTGCTATCAGAAAAGTCGCCTGCTTCCAGTTTGTACAGATAGACACCGGAACTCACCGCCTGACCGTTATTATCAGTTGCATCCCAGTTTACCTCATATGATCCTGCACCTTGTGCTTCATTCACCAAGGTCTTAATCGTCCTGCCAAGCACATCAAACACGCTTAATTTCACCGGCACGTTCTTTTCGAGCTGATAGCGAATGGTGGTGCTGGGATTAAACGGATTTGGAAAGTTCTGCTCAAGCTGGAAGTTTGCAATTGTCTGCGGCTCATCGCTGACGTTAGTCAGTAAATCAAAGCGGAATACATAAAGTCCGTCATTGATATCAGATACCACAAAGTTGTCGGACGGGAAGAAGGCGTGCACGCCCCAGGCATCGCTGGTATCATAGGTGCCGACAATCACCGGATTGGCAGGATCGCTGACATCTGCTACCTTCACACCTTCTTCGTAATGGGAGATATATCCGAAATTGCCTTTAATGTAGATTTCATGAGCGATGCTGGTTGATGCAACCGGGATGGTAGTGACCTGACTGATCATGTCATCGTTATTTGGGTCACTGTCCCAAAGTACGCTAATATCCCATACATTAATCGGTTGACCGTTGATTTCATTACAGGTAAACATGTAGTTATTGTCTTCGGTGAACCAGGACTGATGTGAAAATCCATTCGGATAGGTCAGGGTATGAATCTGCTGTGGATTTGAGCGATCCGTAACATCATAGATATCTATCTGGCCGCCTTCGAAGATGTTATGCGCAAAAGCGATGTTGTTGCGAATTTGGGTATCGTGTACATACCAGGGATTCCAGAAGCTGACCGGGCTGGGATTTTCCGGGTCGGCAAGACTAAATACGCGAACTCCGCTCTGTACTCCGCCGGTGCTGGCTGTTGACGTACCGCCACTGATGTAAAGGAAGCCCTGATCATCAATTGAAATCGTATGTGACCGTGCTGTTGATTCCGTGACGTTTGGCCAGCGATAATTCGTGACCAGGCTGGCCGAGCTTGGAAGTCCGGAGAGATCAATGATCTGAATACCGGTATTTGTGGTTGGAGAGGTATGCTCGCTGACCACATAGGCATAGTCTTGCCACACCTTGATTTCGCGCCAGATGATGCCAAGCCCTGTTGGTCCGGGGATCATATCAATTTCCGTCGGCGCGGCCGGGTTGGTGATATCGATTATCGACATGCCCTGGTCATGACCAAGAAGCGCATACTCGTTACCCTGATTGTCAACATAGCCCCATATATTCGAATATGTGGTATATTCGTCAAGCGTGCCCAGCAAGGTGATGTTTTCATTTTGGGCCCACAGAGAACTTGTAAGGAAAAGAACAAGCAATGCCCAAATGACAGTTGCTGTCCTGCGAAATTCTTGCTGCATTTAATACTCCTGATTTTTTGTGTAAACATTCGGCACAACAATCCCTTGTATTAACAATGTATCGATAAGCTAATACAAGGATTCCTACACTAACCCTAATAAAATGAGGGATATACCCGTTTAATCCCTAAAAGGTTGAGCAAATAGTTTGCCAGTCCTGACAAGAACATTCATCGGAAGTTTTGAAAGCCGCTTGTGGCTAGCGGCTCAGGACCATCAGCTTATTCTGTGAGCGCTTGCCGGCGTCCAAACGATAGATATAGGTGCCGGAGGCAACAGCTTGTCCGTGGTGGTTTTTGCCATTCCACTGTACCTCATAGCTGCCGGGTTGACGGAAGTCGCTGTCGAGCAGGCGAATGACTTCCTGGCCAAGCATATTGTAAACCGTCAAGGTGATCGGCTCGGCCCTGTCCAGGGAAAAAGCAATCGTGGTGATGGGGTTGAATGGATTGGGATAATTTCCCTTCAAGAGAAAGGTATGAAAAGGGGCTTCTTCAGTGTGAATTGCGACAGGCCCATTCAGCAATGAGCGCTGATAAACGCCATTGCCATGAGTAGCGACGCGTAGTTTCCTGTTAACTGGTGAGACAGATAGATCGTAGACCAGCACTGCTTCCGGCAGGCCCTCGCTAAAATTACTCCAGCTCAAGCCGCGATCTGTGGATACGTATACGCCCAGGTCATTTCCCAGATAAAGATGATCACGTAAGTCCGGATCCACGGCAAGGGCCAGGGTTGGCACATCCGGGAGGTCATTGTCGATGTCCTGCCAGGTGTTTCCGGAGTCTTCAGATTTAAAAACATGAGAGCTGCCAAAGCCATTAAAGGTAATATAGACGTTTGCCGGCGTGACCGGGTCAACGGTCAGATCTCCCGGATAGCGGTCTGGCAGATTGCCGGTAATGTTTGTCCAGGTTGTGCCGCCGTCGAATGTGCGGAAGACGCTGCTGCGCCGGCCGTTAAACGGAGCTGTTGCGACATAAACAGTATTTAAGGCAACCTTCGGGACTGCCATGGTCAGCACCGGATTGCCGTCCAGGGCGTTGCCGCCATTCGTAGTAGTCCAGGTATTACCGGAATCCGTAGAGCGATATACCTTGTCTCGTCCGGCATACAGTACCTCCTGCTTGCTGTCTACAACCACAAACGGGGCAATAAAGCTAGTGGGGCCGGAAGAACCGGGCGGACTGACGTCAGCTGTGAAGAATACACCGCGATTGGTTGAGCGGCGCATGCCCAGGAATTGAAAGGAGCCATAAATTTTGTTGTCATCGACCGGGTTGATTGCAGTCCAGCCACCGTCTCCGCCAATCACAAATTTATCCCAGGTTGATGTTGAGCCGCGATAAATGGTTGTGGAATTGTCCTGTAAACCGCCAATCGATAAGGAAGAGTCCTGTTGGGAACTGGTAAAACCACTGTAAAATTGGGTCGTTTGATAGCCACCATTACGGCCTTCAAAAGTAAGACCGCCATCCTCACTGCAAAATATGCCCCCGTCATTCGCAAAATAAATGGTATTTGGGCGCGTTGGGTGGTAGACCACGTCATGATGATCGGCGTGGGTATAGGTTGGTGGTCCCTCTGGATCACCCGGGGGAATCGCGCCGCTAAAGGCGCCGGATGTTGATCTGTCATCAAGGGTGACGCCGCCATCTGTTGACTGCCAGATTCGAATACCAATCGCAGTGACTTCCTCCGGATCAATTGGATTCACCGCACAATCATGGGCAAACCATCCCTGCCATAGTGAGTAGTCAGTCGTGTTCTTTATCTCCCAGGTAGCGCCGGCGTCATTCGAGCGGCAGAGCCAGCTGGCGTTGTTGGGACTGCCTACCGAAAAACCATTACCAAAACTGGCGTAGATGATATCCGGATTGCTGACAGACATGCTGAGCATTGCCTTACCGGCGAAGGTTGTCGGCACACCGCTGCTAATCTTTGTCCAGGTAGCGCCGGCGTCTGTCGTTCGGTACAGGCCATGGCCGGCTGAAGCGAAGTTGCCGTAGCTTACTACGACGATGTTGGTATCGCTTGGATGAATCACCAGATCATTGCCCATAATTACGTTATGCTTTTGCACCCACGTAGCCCCGGCATCGGTGGAATGATAGGTGCCTTCGGTTGTTGTTGCCCATACACTATTGGTATTTCGCGGGTTGATCTTTACTGCCCAAACGCCATGCTGCTGATTATACGACCAGTCCAGACTCTTTTCCCAGGTTATACCGCCATCCGTCGATTTAAGAATACCAATACCATAGCTGCCGCGGGTAGAGCGATATGCATAGCCTGTACCGGCGGTCTGGTAGTTGTATACCTCTCCGGTGCCGATATAAATTGTGTTTGAATCATTCGGAGCAAATGCAATAGTACCGATGCCCAAAACCGGGAATCCGGTAGGAACGCGTTCCCAGGCGGCTGCGCCCTTTCCGGCGGTATAGCTGCGCCAAAGGCCACCACTGGCGGAACCAGCATAGATCGTATTGGGGTTCTGAGGATTTAGTGCGATAGTTAATGTACGCCCGCCAATATTCTTTGGACCAATGGCTTCCCATTCATCCTGGTTCAGCTGCTTGCCTGCATCTTCGGTAAAATGATGGAGAGAATAGTCGTAGGCTTGATAGTGAGCATTTTTCGGCAGTGACCCGTTCGGGTAAGTTCGGGACTCACCCCAGTACTCCAATCCGCGATAGGCGCCGGAAACCGGATAATCCTCAGCCGCGCCAAATTGATTGAGGTAATACCACCCTGCCAGCGCTATGATACATGTCAGAAACCCAATAATAATCGTGTTTTTGCTCAATGTCATTCGATACTCCAGGTAATGGTTGCGGCAATCCCGAAAATGCATGTGTTAGGGGAAACCTACCGAAATCATGGCGAATAGACAATGCCATTAATATGTGGTTTTCGGCTACACCAGTTTCTCTTTCAGCGCGCGCGCGACTGCTTCTGCATTGGATGATACTTCCAGCTTCTTGTAAATGTTCTTGATGTGAGAACGAACTGTATCCGAGCTGATGAACAATGTATCCGCAATCATCTTGTAGCTCTTGCCGGTGCATAGTTGGGACAGGACTTCGCGCTCCCGGTCACTTAAGCCGACGGAATGACGGGTTTTGAAAGAATTGACCACCATCCGGGCAATGTTGGTGCTCATCGGTGCGCCACCACTGCGCACTTCTCTTATGGCATTCAGGATATGTCGCGGCCGGGTATTCTTTGTCAGGTAGCCACAGGCGCCGGCACAGAGTGATTCAAAGACAATCTTATCATGGTCATGGACGGTGAGCATCAATATATCGCATTCCGGCATTTGCTTCTTCATCTGACGGACGCAGTCGATACCGGACATGCCGGGAAGTTCGATATCCATCAAGATGACATCGGGCATATCCTGACTAATATCCTGCAGTGCTGTTTCGGCGTCGCCATAATTGCTGATACATTCGAAGCCTTCTGCGCCGTCAATAATCAGGCTTAAGCTGGCACGGATATCATGGTCATCTTCAATAATGCTAACGCTGATCGGGTCAAGTGGACGTCGCCGTCTGGCGTAAGTTGCGATATTGTAATCACCCATTGTCTAGTTCTCTCCTGTGAGCGTGCCGTTTGTAACTTTATTGTTGATGTTGCCTCGAAAAGTGATGGTGGTTCCGTGACCATTGGTTTGGAAAATGTCGAGTTCACTCTCTAATTTTGCGGCCCGCCCCTTCATATTGCGAATACCGTTGCCGTCACTGCCGTCTTCACCGTATCCCCGGCCATCGTCGATCAATTCAACATGTAGAATATCATCTTTTACTGCAAAACTAAGTGTGGCATTATGACATTCTGCATGGCGAAGGATATTGTTCATTCCCTCTTTGAAAATGAGCAGTAGATGGCGCTTCCAGTCCATGCTGAGCTGAAAGTTCTTCATTGACTCGTTTATACCGGTAGCCCGAAACTGCACGCCGGTGCGGTCAAAGAATTCATCACCAAAATCCTTCAGTTTGATTGCTACCTCGAAGAGAGAATCTTTGGACGGATCCAACGTCCAGAGGAAGTCGCGCATGCCGTGATAGAGGCTGCCGGAAATATCATTGATGCGATCAACATATTCGGCAGTTTCCGGTGAACTGCCGTTCAGGCGCTGCATGACGATTTCACTAAATAGGGAAATCTTGGTCAATTTATGTCCCAGCTCATCATGGAAATCGGCAGCGGCCTTCTTGCGCACCCGCTCAATCTGACGCATTTCGCGAATTTTTACCTTCACCCGATAACTATGGATTAGCCAAATGAACAGGAGTATGAGCAGCGCGCTGATGCTATAAAACCACCAGGTACGCCAGAATGGGGGTGTGATGCGAACGTTGATAGCGATGCCCTCATCATTCCAGACGCCGTCGCTGTTGCAGGCCTTTACGCGGAAGACGTAATCACCGGGATCGAGATTGGTATAGCCGGCATAGCGCCGCTCTCCACTATAAATCCAATCGGGATCAAAGCCTTCCAGTTGATAGGCATATTGATTTCGTGCAGGATTGGTATAATCCAGGGCCACAAACTCGAACGAAAAGAAATTGTCGCTGTGATGAAGGTCGATGTTTTTCGTTTCAAATGCAGCCTTGTGTGCAACGGAGAATTTCGAATCCGGTGTGAAAACGGATTTGTCGAGCACTTTGAAGTCCGTCAATAATACCGGGGGCTTTTCCCGATTAATTTTAATACTGTCCGGATCAAAGCAGTTAAAACCGTTAATGCCGCCAAATAGCAAACGCCCGTCGGCGAGTTTGAAGGAGGCGCTTATGTTAAACTGGCTACTTTGCAGGCCGTCGTTGACATCGTAGGTCTTGAACGCATGTGTCGATTTGTCAAAAACTGAAAGACCGCTGCTGGTACTTATCCAGAGGGCGCCCTTATCATCCTCTTCAATGGCCGTAACCATATTATTGCTGAGACCATCCCGCACAGTAAAGTGTTGAAGCGTACCACTTTTGCTATCGTAGCGATTCAGTCCGCCGCTATAGGTGCCAATCCAAAGGATGTCGTCACGGTCCAGGTAGAGGTCTGTAATTGTTTTTGAATTGGTGCCGTCGTTGCTGTTGCGGTCCATTGGGATATGCTTAAAGGTGCTGTCATGGGTATTAAAGCGGCTCAGGCCGCCGCCGACCAGGCCAAACCAAAGATATTGACTGTCTTGTTTTGAGCCATTTTCGATTGCCCAAACCTCATTGGTCCGTAGCCGTCGATTTGGCACTACGCCTTCTTCGGTATTTACAGTTTTTGATGGGAAGCGAGTGAATGTCTTTCGGTCTTCATTCAGCAAGCTTATGCCATTGCCTTCCGTTCCTATCCAAAGACGCTGTTGATCATCCACATGCAATACCGAGATGATATTATGTGCAATGGTGGTAGAGTCGTACCGGTTGTAACGAAATTTTTCAATCGTCTCATTCCCGGGATCGAAGCGCCAAAGGCCGTCGCCGGCGGTGCCAATCCAGAGGTGGCCATTGGGATCATCCGGCAACTGAATGATGGATTTAATCGTAGCGCTCGAGTAAAAAGGCGGCGTCTGGTATTGACCCCGATAGTGGTGAAAAAGACCGGTTGCAGCGTCGCGCTTGCTCAGCCCACCCCCATCAGAAGCCACCCACAAATTTCCATTAAAATCTTCATAGAGCGTGCGAATCGAACTTTTTTGCAGCTGGCGCTGGTGTCGATCCGGTTGTTGACTGGCTGCAAAATGCAAGAACTGATGTTTGTGACGGTTTAATTTGTTGACGCCTGCCGGTGTTGCGATCCACAGATTGTGAGAATGATCTTCTATGATGTGGTGAATACTGTTTGCATTCAGGCTGGCGCTATTGGTCGGGTCATGCGAATAGTGATTTATCCGGCCGTCGTCCTGGCTGTACTTTGTCAGGCCGGCCGGTGTGCCAATCCACACGTCGCTGCGGTGATCGACAAACACGCTGTTAATGTGCTTCCCGGGCAAACCGCCTGGCTCGCCTGTCTTATAGGGCAGGGTTGTTATCTGGCAATTTTCCATATCGAAATATGGCGATCCGGATAGCTTGGACGCCTCAAGGGGCGGCAGACGCAATTTATTGAGTCCTTTATCGCGAGTCCCTACCCAAATTTCGTGGGGATTTGCACGGCCCGACAAGTTGTCATGATACAAAACAGATACATCGCCGCTTGATAGCAATTCGGGCATGAAGTCGCTTTGCTGTAAGCTTGCTATCGCTTTGCTGTCCTTCACGGACAAGCGCGAAATATGAACGCCGTATAATTCCGGATACTTTGGAGGGAGGGAATTCCATTTGATAGTTGAATGGCTGTCGTCGCTTTTATAGTGCAGGGAATACTGTCCGGCAGGCAGGGTGATTGTTGAGATTTGCAGACGGTTTTTTGGCACTCCACCCATGTGTCTTCCCTGCTTCGGCTGATATTGCCACAGAATTTCCTCGCTCCCTTTACGGGTGATATAGCCGAAGTCGTACGCCTGGCCGCTGAATTCTTCGGCTGAACTGCTTATCAGCAGCGTCTGTTTCTCGCTGAGAGTAAAATGCCCTTCCCACTGCATGAAGTCATGATACGATCTCAGGCCGATTATGTAGCGATCACTTCCATGTAGCTTTTTTGTCATGGCAATAAGGTCAGCAGAATATTGTCTGAGGTAGTGCGGTTTTTTCGGGTGCCGGCCAAGCAGGTAGGTGAATTTTTCGCTGTCCTTGTCAAAGATGACCATGCCGGCGCCTCGTGTTCCGATCAGGAGACGGTTGCTGCCAGGCCGGGGATCCTCAATAATCGAGGTTATAACAAAATTGATATAGCTGAAGGGGTTTTCGCCGTCGTACACGTAGTGTTTGAATTTGCCGCTTCGTCTATCAAGGCGATTCAGTACCGCTGAAGTGCCGACCCACAGAACGCTGTCGCGATCTTCATAAATGGCCGTGGTGTAATTTTGCCAGAGTGTTGTAGAGTCACCATCCACGTGCTGATAGCGGACAAAGTTGTCATGCAGCGGATTATAGCGGCAAAGCCCGTCGAAGTTGCCGATCCAAACCGTGCCGGAATGCCCGACGTGAATCGTGTTTTGGGAATTGGCGGTGAGGGATGTGGCGTCGTATGGATCGTGCCGGTAATTATGAAACTTGTAACCGTCATAGCGGTTGACCCCGTCCGGCGTTATCATCCAAAGAAAGCCTTGTTTGTCCTGGGTAATCTCCCGGACTGACGTATAGGATAGTCCGTCTTCGATGGAGAAGCGTTCAAATTTAAGTGGTTGATCCTGGGCGGTGGATGGTAAGACCAAGAGGAGTGTGAAAAAAAGGGCGTACTGAAGCAGCCCGAGACCATGCCGGGGATTTGATTTTACCTCTGTAACGGAATACGGCAGCATGACCTTAAAAGGTAAGAAAAAGATAAGGCCGGCGATATGACCCGAACGGGTGATTTTTCAGGCGGCCGTTTCACGGCCGCCTGGCGGTTTATTTCATCAAAACCATCTTCTTAACATCTTTGAAATCCGCACTTTCCAGAACGTAAATATACGTTCCGGAAGCAACCGCCTCACCATTTTGGTCGGTGCCGTTCCAGTTCAATTCATGAAGTCCGGCTGCCATTTCGCCGTTGAGCACCTGGCGAATGAACTTGCCATTGATATCATAAATCTTTACCGAAACCGACTGCGCTGTTGGTAAGGTAAAGGCAATCGTAGTATTCGGATTGAAGGGATTAGGGAAATTTTGAGCCAATTCAAATTCATTGAGGTCCGGCTCATCAAGATCAATCGCTGTCGGATTTAACAGGTTGTCGATGGTGTTGATAATCGTTCCAATTTCTGTTGTCACCAGTCCAGCGCCTTTGTAAGCGATGTTGTGGTCAGAATCGACAATCACGCCGCGGTCATATCTCGTGCCATATGAAGCAGTGACTGCACTTGCCTGGCGCAGAAGCGGAAACGTTACGCCCGTAGCTGTTTGAAATCCTTGAAGTTGCGTGATGTTACCATTCCAGTCATCAAGACCGAGGACCTGGAAATTGTCACCCATATACGTTTGGTTAATACCTGACTCGACGGTTGGACCAACCGACCGGCAGGTGGGTCAGCCATAGCCGAGGAAGAACAGGAAAACGACCTTGCCCTGGTAATCGGATAGTGATACGGCGTTTCCGTCAAGCGAAGTTAGCGTGAAATCCGGTGCCGGATCGCCGACATTTTGTGCCAGCAACATGCCGGAAAAGCCTATCAGTAGCAGTACTGTGTGTATGATTCTGCGCATATTTGTTCCCGTTGATTGTGTGCTATGATCGACAATATAGCACGAAAAATAAACTTCGCGACAGTCAATTGTCGTAATGTATCTCACAATTCACACAACCGGGGGAAGCGGGCAAATGGTATTCGGGGCCGGAAATTGCCATGGGGGAACAATTTGCCGGCCCCGAATGTTGGGGGAACAATTTAACTGCCGGTTGTCCCCAAGCGGGGACAACCAGCTAAATACTCATGCGTCCTGAATTAAAATAAATGTCAGAAGTGAATTGGCAAATAACCCAAAATGGGGATATTTTTAGGCTGTTTTCGACAGTATTGCTAATTTAGGGTCAATGTTCCTACATAAAATCATTAAAGGTGACTCTATGAAACATCCATTGCGCATGCCTGACAATTGCTTGAATTGGTTACGGAATTGCGTTGCAATGAACATGTTGGCCATCTTGATAGGCATGTCTATTCCATGCATGGCACAGGCAGGAGATGAGTGGAATCGCTTTCGAGGGCCGAATGGCAGTGGTCTTGTTGTCGCCGGGAATTTGCCGGTGAAGCTCGACAAAGCCAGTAACTTGATGTGGAAGCGCATGATGCCGGCGGGGCATTCGTCGCCAATTTTAAGCGGTGAACGGGTCTTCCTGACCGCATTCGAGAGTGACAGGCTGTTGGTCTTTTGCCTCGATCAGCGTTCAGGAGACATCATTTGGCAGTGGCAAGCGCAGCGCCGCCACGAAGAGAATTGGGATCATCGCAATAATCCCGCATCACCTTCGCCAGCTACTGATGGTGAACACCTGGTTGTCTTTTTCCCGGAGATTGGCCTTATTGCTTTTAATATGAACGGTGAGGAACAATGGCAACTGCCGCTTGGCCCTTTCAATAATATTTATGGGATGGGTGCCTCTCCGATAATTGTTGAAGATAAGGTAATTCTCGTTTGTGACCAGAGTGTCGGCTCCTATATTATTGCGGTAAGCAAGAAAACCGGTGAAATTGCCTGGAAAACGTCGCGACCGGAAGCCAAAAGCGGTCATTCCACACCAATTGTGTATCAAGCAAGCTCAGATGAAACGCAGATTCTCGTTCCGGGATCATTTCAGCTGGTTGCTTATGCTTTGGAGAGTGGTAAAAAACGCTGGTGGGTGAATGGACTTTCATTTGAAATGAAGTCAACACCGGTGATGGCAAATGGTGTGCTTTTTATTAATGGCTATGGCTCACCAATGAATCAGCCCGAGAATCGGGTCTATATCGATGATTTTGAGACGACACTGGCGAAACAGGACACCAATAGGAACGGCAGCATCGATAAAGGCGAAATGCCCAAACAGGTGGTTTCCTGGCTCTTTCCTTTTGTTGATCTGGATGGCGACAGCTTGCTTGCCGCATCTGATTGGGCCTTCCTGGAAGCCGTGCTGAGTAATCTCAATGGGATGCTGGCTATTCGCCTTGGCGGCGAAGGAAATATGACCGACAGCAATATGCTTTGGCAGTACCGGAAATCAGTGCCGCAACTGCCGTCCCCGCTTCTTTATAAAGATGTTTTGTATATGATAAACGACGGTGGCATTACCACCTCTTTTCAACCAGAGAGTGGGGAGGTTATCAAACAAGGACGTCTAAAGGGGGCGGTGGATCAATATTATGCCTCGCCAGTTGCTGCAGACAACAAAATTTATATGACCAGCCGCAGGGGCAAGGTCAGTGTGCTGTCTCTGGACGGCCAACTGGAGGTTTTGCAAGTCAACGATCTGGGCGAGCAATGTTATGCCACACCGGCTATTGCTGACGGTCGATTCTATATTCGTACCGTTGAAGCGCTATATTGCTTTGGCAATCAAGAGAAACAGTGAGAAGTATCAGGTTATGAGTAGTATTCTGGTAAGTACGCAGGAAATAACAATATCGTTTGGCGCCCGGCCACTGTTCGAAAATATCTCGATCGGGATAGCTGAAGATGAACGCGTAGGTCTGATCGGGCCAAATGGAGCCGGGAAGTCGACACTCCTGAAAATACTAGCCGATCAAATAAGCGCGGATTCCGGCAGTGTGTCCTTTAAACGCAACATTCATATGGGCTTCCTCGCCCAGAATGATACGTTAGCGGATGAGCAGCCGGTTGAAGAGATTCTGTTTGATGCATTGCCGGAGTCCATTCCGGAAAATGAGCGGCGACAGCAAGTTGCACGAATGATTCGGCGAATTGGATTTCCCGATGGTAAACAACCTGCCGGTTCGCTATCCGGTGGCTGGCGCAAGCGCCTGGCGATCGCCGCCGAGTTTATACGTGAACCGGATTTGCTTTTCCTGGATGAACCGACAAACCACCTCGATATCAGCGGCATTATGTGGCTGGAGAAGGAATTACAGGCCGCGCGATTTGCTTTTGTCCTTGTTAGCCACGATCGTTCCTTCCTGGAAAACTGTACCAACCGAATCGTGGAGTTGCACCGTCGCTATCCTGATGGCTACCTCAAAATTCAGGGAAATTACAGCGAATTCCTACGGCGGCGTGAAGAATTCATCAATGAGCAGGAAAAACGCGAGCAAAGCCTCAGCACCCGTGTGAAACGAGAGCTGGAGTGGCTGTCGCGTGGACCGAAGGCGCGTACGACAAAGGCAAAATCCCGTGTGGACGGTGCGCATCAGTTGAAGGCGGAGCTCAGCGACGTCAAAGCGCGGAATCGCAGTAATAAGCGTCCGCAAATCGATTTCGATGCCACCTATCGCAAAAGCAAAAAGCTCATTGAAGCCAAACAAATCAGCGCTATTCGCGGAGGTAGAACCCTTTTCTCTGAGTTGGATCTGATACTAACTCCGGGGATGTGTTTGGGGCTTCTCGGTGCAAACGGCAGCGGTAAGAGCACGCTGATTAGTTTGCTCAACCGAGGCCGTCAAGCGGATGCCGGAAGATTGCAATTTGCGGACGGCCTGAGCATTGTTACTTTTGATCAGAATCGTGAACAGCTCGATTTGAATTTGTCGCTTAAGGATGCGCTTGGCCCCGCTGGTGATACGGTCATATTCCGCGGCCGACAGGTACATGTTGCTGCCTGGGCGGAAAGCTTTCTTTTTACCAGGGATCAGCTGGTGCAGCCGCTATCTTACCTGAGTGGGGGCGAACAGGCGCGTGTACTGATTGCCAATTTGATGTTGAAACCGGCTGACATTCTCCTGCTGGATGAACCGACAAATGATCTCGATATTCCCACGCTGGAGGTCCTGGAGGAGAACTTACGGGATTTCCCCGGCGCAGTGGTATTGATTACGCACGATCGCTACCTGCTTGATCGCCTCAGCGACATGCTCCTATATCTTGATGGTGAGGGCAATGCCGGGTTTTATGCGGGATACGATCAGTGGTATGAGCTCATCGGCAAAGACGTGCTCGCTGAAGAGCAGGAGCAGCAGCCCGTAGCACCTGCGAAGCCAAAAAAGTCAACAAGCGTCCTTAGCTATGAAGAGCGCAAGGAATATAACAAGATGGAAGGGCGCATCGAGAAGGCCGAAAGCCAGGTGGTTGATATCGAGTCCCAACTGCAGGATCCGGCCATCATGAGCGATGCATCGCGTCTGCAAGAGCTGATGTCGGAACTTGAGCTTGCCAAAGCAAAGGTAGATGAGTTATACCAGCGGTGGGATGAGCTTGCGGCAAGGGCGGAATAAGACATCCCCCTGCTCGTTGTATACAGGGGGATTTAAGCCACTGCCTTACTCAGTCAAATCTTCCGTCAAAACGACCGTCATTTCCTGGAATTCCAGCTGCGTTTCGAACAGCTTGCGAATATCCGCGTAGTCAGAGGCGCGAAACAGAGGCGTATTTAGCGTGAACAAACGCTGCACAGAGAGTGCCTTGCCGCCTTGCTGCGGCATAAAGCGAATTTCGCAGCGGCCGACTTGATTGGCAAATGAGGTATCATTGGGAACCGCTTCTATTTTCCAGTCGCCACCTAACCTGAGATCCAAAACATCAAGTTCTTCTTTAGCGAAGTTGAACATGACCAAATGGTTGCGTTCATCAGCAGTAAATGGATTGTCGCGCTGACTGAAAAGTTCAGATGGCTTTATAAGCAGGCGATTGCCGGCGAGTTGACTGGAGGGTTCAATGCTAATTTGACACTGAACAGTCAGCTTCTTGTTGTAGTCTTCCATGTTCTTGATAACAATTGAATCAATTTCACCCTGCGGAAAGCGTTCCTTAAACTCTTCAGTCAAATAGTTGACGCGTTCAGCTTCGCTTTCTCCATCCAGTTCAAGGCGAAGCGATCTGGCAAAATGTCCGTTATGCTGTTCGGCCATTTTGCCGCTGAACATCAAGTCTTCGTCCATCGTTAGCCATTGAAAGCGCTTCAACTGATTGGTTTGTGGCATCGAATATGGAATCACGGCAAACTGGTCTAATTGATCGCCGACAATAAACGCCGGACTGCCCTCATTGTACCAGGGAATATGTTTGTAAGGCAAATAGCGGATGGCCGGATACAAAAAGTCGTAATCTTTGCTGGCGGCAACCGGAACACCGACCATCGAGCGATCAAACTGCCAATATTTGGCCTGGTAGGCAAGAAAGTTGTCATCGCGATCAATGGCATAGGTGAGTTTCGCGTCGATATTCATTTCGCGCAGCATATCATAAAAAACAACATTGATCGACCAGGAAGTACCGTAGCCTCGCTTTAGTACGTCGTCGACGTGATTGTTCTTTTTGTATTTCTTGTCATCATCTGCATAGGCAGTGTTTTCGAGGTTGGCTTTGATCCAGGTATATGCCGCTTTAATTTTTTCTTCATCGCTTGGCAGATTAATCCATCGTTCAACCACTTTACGTAAGCGCTTGTTCTTTTTGGTATACTCGCGAAGGCGTTCGCTACGATTTTTACTCTCGTCGCCCCAATAAGAAGCGACGCCGGCAGATTTACCATAATAAATACGAAGCTGCGCCTTGAGTGCAATTTCCGGTTGGGAATAGGGCTCTTCCTCGAAGGGAGCAATCTCACCGACCGTAAAAACAACTTCTTTCGGATTCTTTACCGACGGGCGCTGCTCCACATTGATTTGACCATTGTTGTCGGCGTTTACCCAGGTGTAGTTGGGGGTAATTTCATCCGCAACCGAGCTATAGGCGACGCCGGAGATGCCTTGTCCGGCAAAAAACTTCCAGACGAGTTCAGCTTTCATTACAGCGATGCTTTTTTGATATACCCAGCTGGAGCGTGGGGTGGGAGAGCGAAATTTGATATAGTATTCGATGATACAGTCATCGGAGACGCCGGGAATGGAAAATGACTTCTGTTTGATTTTGTACTTTTTGCTCTTAAAAACCTCTTTTTCGATGATCTCGTCTTTATGCAATTCGGTAATCGTGCCATCCCGCTGGATTGCACGGGCATAGATTTTTTCGACCTTCTGCTTGCGATTGAGATAAGGTACGTCTACATCTGCCCAATCGTGGCCTTCCGGACTAAGGATGCGGATGCGGCGATAGAGGTGATGGTAAATGCGACCGTCAACGAGGTCTTCATCGTCAGCGATCACTTTTTCGAAAATCATGATGGCGCCTTTTGCCTGACCTTCGGCTTCACGGACTTCCCATTCCCAGCCGTTGACCGGTTCCCATTCGTAGTCAGCAAGAAGGGCGCTGTGCCCCAAAAGGAGCACGCTAAAAGTTAAGAATAAGACTAAGTTCAGTTGTTTCATTGGATCTCCCCCGACTATTTGTTGAAAATAATACTCGTTTCGCGGATTCGGCTGAGCATTTTGCTAAATCGCTTCGCGGTTTTGTAGTCTTCCTGTTCCATCAGATATCCTTCCTGCAGGTAGGTGCTCTTAAAGTGCAGAAGGTCGTTGTCAAGGCTGGTGCGAGCAGTAATCGAAGCAGCATCGCATTCACGAAATACCATACTGGTGTCCACATCTGCGTTCCAGTCTCCCGGAATTTTCCAGCGTAGATCGGTTACGACGGAATTTGGTCCACCGAACCAGATGGGATGATGCCTGGTTTTCTTTTTTAGCTCCGGCACATGGACGGTGCGAAAAATATCCGGTTTGAAAATGGTCAGATTACCGGCTTTTTGCAGGTAATTTTTGCTGCTCACTATGAAGCGGGTCGACGAAGTGTCTCCTACGTCTATGATTTTGTACTCCGATATCGAGATACCGGGAATATTATCGTCCAGCCAGGATTTAATCCCTTCCAGCTGGTCTTTGGTTGATGTTGTTTCGTTGTAGGCGCGTGAATTGAAGGCGCGGGCGCCTACATCATCGATTGAAACGCTGGCCTCGATGGAGCCGTCCGGCTTCAATTCTCCGTCGAGCTTCAGGATGCGATGAAACGCCTGGGGCTTGGGATAAGGAAGGTAAATCAGCTTCTCCTGATCCGGGTTTGCGACAAGTACCCGGCTTCCCTGGAGTGACCATGGCAGTTCACCCAAGCGAATGCGGTCCTCTGTCGGATCGAAAAATAGCCAATTGTCGACAACCGCGTTTGCCAGGGTAGGCGTGACATCTTCATCCTTAACGGGAATGCCGATGATGCAATGATTAAACTGGAAGGGTGTTGGCAAATTTCCGTACACCGGATTGGTGGGATTTGCCAAAACCGATGCCGAGGCAATACCGATCGATTTTAACATTGCCCGCATGAGGGTGGTCTTATCCTTGCAATCACCAAAGCGATTGCGAATAGTGACATCTGCCGGGCGCGGCACCCAGCCGCCCTTGCCAATTTCAACCGCCACATAGCGAATATCTTTCTGGCTAAATCTGGCCACTGCCCGAAGCTTGTCCTCAAAAGTTTTTGCGCCACCGATCAGCTCGGCTGTCTTCGCAATAACACCGGTTCCGGCGTAAGAGGGTTCATTATGAATGCCATGTGCCCAGCTGGCAACCGACTGCCAATCCGGGAAATTGTTTTCGGCGCTGCGTCCGGGCTGAAAGCAAGTGATTTCAAGGCGACGGGATAAGTATCCCCAGGAAGGAGCAAGGAGTTCTTTCGGCTGATAAGGCAGGTCTTTAGCTATCCAACTATGAGTATTTTCGATCTCATTTTTTTCAATTCCGTCCATGTTATGTTCTTTGGCGCGTAATTGCCAGCCATCGGGCAATTTAACCCGAAATGCCGAATATTGCACCGGAACCTGCCGTTGAAAAACAAATTGGTGATAGAGGCTCGTCCAGCCGGTTTCCTTCAAAGTGAATTCGAAGGCAACAATGTCGCCGACTTCCGGGTTTGGTAAGGCAGAAACGATCCACTGCACATCGTCGTAGTATCCCTTGCTTTCCGCTGTGCCAACCTGGACAGTATGTTCCTTCTTTAATTTATCTACTTTGCCGTCTAAGCGGATAATCCAGCCTTTGAGATCCTTCATTTCCACAAAGGAAAAAACCGGAACCCGCTGAATCGCAAAATGCTCACCATCCGACTTCAAAATCTTATGGGCAAGTTTGACGGCACCTTTAGCTTCACCTTTTTTAGTGATTTCCAATTCCGTGACATCATAGAGTGCTACCGCCACAGCGTCGTCGTGGATTTTGGCAGCGTTGGCATTCTTTGCTGCCAACTTAACCCAATCCGGTTGAGCCTGTAATCCGAATGAACCAAATGCTAGAAGTAGTAGCGTTGCTGCTGCAATTCGCATGGTATAGTCCCCCAATTCCATTTCTATACTAATTCCCCAAATCCAAGGAATTTTTTGCAGGTTTTTAATTTTTTCGGGAAGGATGTAAAGAACGCTCCTGATCATTAACAATAATGGTTAATTGCCTGGATGTCAAGCGATCCCAAACATTCCCGTTCCTTAGCTGAATCAAGAAAGCTGCGTTTAGTTTGCAACATTTTTCCTACATTTACGAATAAATAAAAATCAGAAACGGAAAATAAAAAGATGAAGAAGAAAATCGGCGAGTTTGAAGAGCTGGTGTTGCTGTCCGTTGCCGGCCTGAAAACCGATGCATATGCCATTAAAATTCAGGAGAAGATCGCCACAAATACCGGTCGTTCGGTAACGATGGGAGCCCTGTATACAGCACTTGATCGTTTGGAAGATAAGGGATTTGTGGCCTCACAGCTGGGTGCCGTAACGCCGAAGCGCGGCGGGCGGCGAAAACGCTACTATCAGGTGACACAAAATGGTATCAAGGTGCTGCTCGAACTGCGGGAATGGCGAAATAATCTTTGGGCAGATATCGAATGGGAACCACTTATAGATCCAGGTAAGGCATAATGAACAAAGAAAAGCAAAAACATGGGGATCCGCCGGCTATCGCAAGGTGGCTTTTGGAGCGCCGCACAGACCTGCATCGTTCGTACGAGCGAATGATGGACCTCGAGGATCTGTTTTATATGCGGACTGAGACGCTCGGGCCCAGGCAAGCGCGCTACCAATATTGGAAAGATGTATTGAGCATTCTCTTGCGGCCATCTCTCCGCCGGTCAGCGGATTATGAAAGGAGTAATTTTGCTATGCTGGAAAATTACGTGAAGGTTGCATATCGCAACATCGTCAGGCATTTGGGCTTCTCGCTGATCAATATTCTTGGGTTGGCATTGGGGATTGCTGCTTGTGGAATGATCTTGCTTTACGTGCAGGATGAGCTGGCTTTTGATCGCTTTCATAGCAAGGCAGACCGGATCTATCGCGTCGTCGAAAGCCGTGAATCTCCGGACTTGGGAGAGCGGCATATTCCCGCGACCGCCGGTCCACTTACAATTCAATTGGCCGCAGATTTTCCGGAAGTTGAGAATGGCGTGAGGCTGATCCGTCCGGGCCGTTTTGCTGCTCGATATAAAGACGGGCCACGTTTCTATGAAGGCGATTATTTTCTTACAGACGCCTCATTCCTGGAAATATTTGATTTTGAGCTAAAAGAGGGCAACCGTGAAACCGCGCTGAAGGAACCTTTTAGCGTTGTGCTAACAGAAAGCTGTGCACGAAAATATTTTGGTTCGAATACCGCGATCGGGGAAGTACTTAACATGGATCGCTTTGGTGAATTCAAAGTAACCGGCATTGTTGCTGACCCGCCACATAATTCCCATCTCTATTTCAATATGCTGATGTCCCTGGCCACGCAAATGTCGAATGAAAACTGGCGCAATTATACATCCAGTTGGAAATCGGATCAGTTCCTGACCTATATCCAATTGCGTGAAGGTGCCGAAGTTGCGGCCATGGAGCCACTGCTGGCAGGCTATCTCAGCAAACAGCTTGGAGAAGATGCCGAAGTTCGCCGCGAAATACAGTTACAACCGTTGCCGGATATTCATTTTTATTCAGAGCACGTGGAATTCGATGAAAATCAGCACAAGGGCAATGTGGTATACATCTTTGTGTTTTCGACAATTGCATTTTTGATTGCCCTGGTTGCCTGCATCAACTATATGAATTTGTCGACAGCAAGATCGGTCAAGCGATCACGTGAGGTCGGGATGCGTAAGGTCGTTGGGGCGAAGCGGTCGCAGCTTGCCGGTCAGTTCCTCAGCGAGGCGATCCTGATTGTTCTTTTGGCATTCGTTGTTGCCCTGTTGCTGATCAACTTGGCGCTGCCCTTCTTTAACGAGCTCTATGACAAGCAAATTTCCCTGAACGTGCGTGAAAATTGGATCGGCATTGTTTCGATCCTGGGAATTACGCTGTTTATCGGGTTCTTATCAGGCAGCTATCCGGCTGCTTTTCTGTCCGGTATGAAACCAATTGCAACTCTCAAAGGGCGCTTATCTGCAAATAAGGGCGCGGGGCAATTGCGCAAATCGCTGGTGATCCTGCAGTTTGTACTTTCCATTTCCATGATAGTGGCGACGGTGGTGGTCTATCAACAACTAACGATGTTCCGCAATCAGAATCTTGGATTTCAGCAAGATCAGCTGGTTATTGTCGATATCAACAGCCGGAATGCCCGCGATAATTTTGCGTTGATGAAAAACGAATTTGCAAGTCATTCCAGCGTGAAAGAGGTGTCGGTTTCTTCGCGAATCCCGGGAGACTGGAAGCCGATTACGGAAGTTGAAGCCCATAGATCCGGTGATGCTTCCGGCCTGCAAACCATGAATTATATCAGTATCGATGAGGACTTCCTGTCGACATATCAAATGACCTTGCTGGCCGGGAGGAATTTCAGCGGATTGACTGCGCAGGATTCGCTTGGTGTCTTGATCAATGAAGCTGCTGTTCGCCAACTGGGACTCGAAAACCCGCTTGGGCAATACATCGAGATTCCCGATGTTTCTTACAGCGGTGAAATTATCGGTGTGGTGAATGACTTCAATTTTCGCTCGCTTCACGAAGATGTTGGACCAATGATCCTCGGGTTTCGGCAAAATCCTGTCCGAGTCATCGACTATTTTACCTTGCGGGTTGCCGGGAAAGATATGACTGAAACGCTGGCGCACCTGGAAGCTGTTCATGATCGCATCGATCAAGGAACGCCGATAGAAATCAACTTCTTGGATGAACAACTGCGGCGTTTTTATGAAAACGATGTGCGCACCGGACAGTTGGTTGGCGTTGCCGCCATCTTGACGATTGTTGTGGCTTGCCTCGGGCTGCTGGGATTAACAGCTTATATCGCTGAACAACGAACCCGTGAAGTTGGGGTGCGGAAGGTGTTGGGCGCTTCTACACCGAGCATCATTTTTCTCCTGACGCATGACTTTACCAAGCTGATCGTTATTGCTGCCCTGATTTCCATTCCGGTTTCCTGGTTTGCTTTGGAACGCTGGTTAGAGAACTTTGCTTACCGAATTGACATTGGGATCAGTGCCTTTCTATTGGCCGGTTTTGCCGCTTTGCTCGTTGCCTGGTTAACGATCGGTTATCAGGCAATCAAGACGGCTTTGCTAAATCCGATTCATTCGCTGCGGCACGAATAGGCGGATAATGTGCACATAGTGTGACGCGTTTATTTGTGTACTAGTCCCCCCTCTATCTCCCCCCGAGGGTAGATAGAGGGGGGACTCATTTTCGGTTCAGGTTGTGATATCAGTGTCAATGTTTGCTCGTCCACACATTGACAGTTGTCTAGCGGGTAATTGCAATGGGGGTGTTATCTAAGGACTTGATGAGGGCATCATGATGCTCTTCAGATAAAGGAATCAGCGGTGGGCGCAGGTTAAGCCAGGTTGCCTGACTCTGCTGATGTGCCAGATACGCCTTCAATGCCGGAATCATTTCGAAATGTTCAAAAAAGTTGCGAATGGCAATCACATGTTCCTGAGATTGTGAGTCGCCGCTTTCCTGCCATTCCTCAAGGACCTTCGCGGAGAGGCGGCTGGTTAAATTTGCCGTGGCGCTAATTGTTCCGCTGCCACCTGCCTTGAGGATATCCAGCAAAAATTTATCGCTTCCGGAGAAGATCTTTAGGGAGGGAAACTTCTCGCACAGGTATTTCATGTGTTCCCAGTCTCCGCTGGAGTCCTTAATGCCGGCAATATTTCCCGGAAAGTATTCAATCAGGCGTTCGATCAGGTTGAGGGAAAAAGGGATTCGCGTAAATTGCGGAATATGGTAGAGAAAAATTTGCAGCGCATCGCTGCCGATGTCTTCTATCAGGTAACGAAAACTATCAAAGATACCGTCGTCCTTAACACTCTTATAGTAAAACGGCGGCAAGATGACCACGCCGGCCACTTCGTTCTCAAATGCATGGCGGGTTAAGGATATTGTCTCCGGCAAGGCCGACGTGCCGGTGCCGACCAGGAGGCGGTCCGGCGGAATACCGTCTTCCAGCAGGATGTCGAGAATTTTACGGCGCTCATCAATGCTAAGGGACGCTGCTTCTCCGGTTGTACCGCAAATTAATATTCCGTCGCAGCCATTTGCCAGGAGGTGGTGACAGTGATTCGCCATGGTTGCAAAATCCACGGAAAGATCTTTGGTTAGAGGGGTCAGGCTGGCTGCAAAAACGCCAAAGGGCCAGCGTTTCGCTTTGGTGGCGTGCATAGGTTCCTCCCCGGCATCATGCCGGGCCGCGTAATAGTGGATGCCGGTCAAAGGTTTCCGGCGCTCATTCGTAATGAGTTGATTTCAGACTCTGATAGATCGAGACATAGTTCCGGTAGCGTTCTTCGATAATGTCTCCATCTGTCACCGCCTCAATCACGGCGCAGCCAGGCTCATGCAAATGCTGGCAATCCGAAAACTTGCAATCTGCTGTGTAGCGTTGAATATCGCGAAAATACGTGGCTAAATCCTTTTTGTAAATCCCCCAAAATCCGAGCTCGCGAATACCGGGTGTATCTATAACATAACAATTATCGGCAAGCGGGAATAGCTGCACGACCGTTGTTGTATGTTGCCCTTTTTGCGTCCGTTCGCTGACCGCACCAACGCGGATGTCAAGCTCCGGATTAATCGCCTTGATAATAGAGCTCTTGCCAACACCGGAGTAGCCGACCAGTGCCGTAACGGCATTTTGCAGCACTTTCTGAAGCTCCTGGATGCCCTCTCCGGTAATGGCAGATGTGAAAACGACCGGGAAATCCAGAGTCTCGCTGTAATATCGGCGATAGATTTCAAAGTCGGCGCGTGACGCCAAATCAATTTTATTGATGCAGATGACCGGACGGAGTTTGTTCTTTTCAGCAATTACCAGGTAGCGGTCGAGGAGTCCGGATTTGAATTGCGGTTTTTTGGTCGATAGAATAACCAGAAGCTGGTCGATGTTCGTGGCAATAATCTGTTCCTTGTATTGCCGGCTTTGGATGGATCGAGACAGGAAGGAGCGCCGGGGAAGAATCTCCGCAATGACCCCTTCTGTTTCGGTGACAAATTCTATCCGTACATCATCGCCAACTTTAACGGTGTTTTTTTCATTCTTTTTCAGCGCCAGCTTGCCGCGCAGTGTGCAGCTAACGATTCGGTCTTTAATGGACACATTATACGTCTTACGGGTTGCCGTCAACACTTTGCCAACTGTTGGCTTTTCGGCATTCATTCTATTCCCGCCAACATCTTAGAATACCTGGGTCCGGCCCTTGGCGCGTCCGCCGGCACCGGTATGTTTTTCACAGGACTGGGTTGGGAAATTCTTGACGTTGAATATTTCGCCCTTAATCACTGTCGGGCAAAAGGTGTTTGCCAGGTCGCCGGTATCATCACAGATATCATAGCTAACAACGTCCGAAGGCTGCTTGAATTGCGTGTTTGGCAAATCCAGTGAGTCGTGCACCGTTTTCATAAAGTCCGCCCAGAAGGGGAGAGCCGATTCACTACCGGTTCCGGCGCGGCCCATTTTAAGAGACGGATCATCAAGGCCAACCCACACACCCGCCGTAATTTCCGGTGTAAACCCGATAAACCAGGCGTCGGTGTAATCGTTTGTCGTTCCGGTTTTACCGGCTGCAGGGGCATAAAACTTGAATTCATAGCGGGCACGCCCACCGGTCCCACGATTGATAGCCGTTTGTAAGAGGTCTGTCATGATATACGCTGAAGCACGACTCAGCACCTCGGTCCGTTCCGGATGACTTTCATATATCACGTTGCCAAGACGATCTTCAATTCTGGTTATTGAAACCGGCGCGACTCTCACGCCTTCATTTGCAAGTACCCCAAAGGCGCTGACCATTTCCATAGGGATAACCCCGGTGCTGCCCATCGCCAGGCTTGGATATGGCTGCAGCGGTGTGGTGATACCCATTCGCCGGGCATAGTCCACAACTACTTTTGGGCCAATTTCCAGAATCAGTCGCGCTGCGATCAAATTGATTGACATGCGCAAGCCGTCTCTAATAGATGTCGGTCCACTGAAGGTTTGCGAAAAGTTTTCCGGTGTCCAGCGCGTACCGTCCGGATTGTTGATAACGATGGGCTGGTTCAGAAGCTTGTCTGTGGTCTTATAGCCATTGTCAACCGCGGCCGAATAGAGGAATGGTTTAAAGGTCGATCCGGGTTGCCGCCTCGCCTGTATTGCACGGTTGAATTTCGACTCTTCGAAGTCCCGGCCGCCGACCATTGCTGTGATATGCCCGGTGCGATGATCCATCGCCACAAAGGCGATCTGAACTTCGGATTTCTCTTCATACACGGAATCTGGAATTTCGTTTTCCCGCTGCCAGGTTTTCAGGTGATCCTTAACGCGTTCTTCAAGTAAGGGCATTTGTCGGGCAATGGCGCTATCCATTGCCAGTTGATGTCCGCTGTTGATGGTCGTGTAGACCTGCAGTCCGTCTTCGTAAACATCGACATTTAGCGAATCTTGCAGTTTGTTGAGGGCCTGGCGAACATATTCCGTGAAGTAGGGGGCAACATTTTCCCGCTTTCCGCCTTCGGCATTGTCAAAAATTGGCTGGGCTTTAAGCGTATCATAAATACTGGTTTCCAGGAAATTACATACCGTCATGTTGTGCATGACTTGATTGCGCTGTGCAAGTGCCCGTTCCGGATGGCGAATCGGCGAGTACCAATTTGGGCCCTTTAGCAAGCCAATAAGCATCGCACTTTCTTTAATGGTGAGCTGACTGGCGTCCTTGTCAAAATAGGTTTTTGCTGCGCTTTGCAAACCGTATGAGCCGCCGCCAAAGTAAGCGACGTTGAGATACATTTCGATAATCTCGCGCTTGGAGTAGGTGCGTTCGATCTGAATGGCGGTCAGGGTTTCACGGAGTTTCCTGGTCACGGTTCGTTCGAATCCAATTTTCTCATACAGATTCCGTGCGACCTGCATGGTGATGGTACTGCTGCCCTGGACAATGCGCATGTTGCGCAAATTGGCGAGCATGGCGCGGGGAATGCCCCAAATATTAACACCCCAATGTTCGAAAAAGGCGCGGTCTTCAGTGGCGATCGCTGCATCTATTGTATGTTGGGGAATCTTTTCATAAGGAATCCAGATGCGATTGTAGCGAAACAATTCGTGAATGACTTTACCGTCGCTTGAATAAAGGCGGGTTACCTGGGCTGGATTTACATTCTCGACGAGGCGAATTGGGGGCATTCCGTTAAGCAGAAAAACGAAGTAGCCAAGGCCAAGCAGGAAGACACACAAAATAGCAGAGCCTATCAGGATTGCGCGGAGCCGCTTCCGCCGGTTGCGCGGGGGAGGGGAAGCAGGAATTGATGTTTCGTTTTCCTGCTTACTCAATAAATACTCAGACATATTCCAAACTTCTCACTATAAATGGCACATTTGATGATGCATGAAGACTGTGCAATGCCTCAAGCCTTTGAGAACATCATAAGAAACTAGAGTACTTCGCTTTTATAATCAAGGGATTTTCAGGTGGATTAGAACGGGAGTGGAGCATTGTTTGAGAAGGGGTTTACAATCGTAACGTCGTAGATTTCCTGCCCGTGTTGAAGGTCTTCAGAATATAAAATGTTGGCGCCGGACTGGATAGCTCCGGCAACTATTAGGGAGTCGTAAAAGGAATACCCCCATCTTTCAGCGATTTCAAGCGCATGAATATTGATCTCGATATTTGTGAAAACCTGACAAAGTGGATCCAATACCGTTATCGTAAAGTATCTTGCATCTCTATGAGACATTGGAGTTGCAAACTTGCGTGTTGCGACATTGAGAAATTCCTGGACAACCTGGTTGCTGATCATTCCATTATGTGTATCCAAAGCGCTCTTGATCAATTTTTTCGCAGTTTCCTGTTTTGGGCGCGCAGAATTGTCAAATGCATAAACAATGACGTTTGTATCAATGAAGAACCTATCTTTCATTCAATTCATCTCTCCTATATCGCCGGCCAGGCTCCACGTAGCTTAATTCTGACATTAGCTCCATGAAATCAAGTGTTCGCTTGTTTTCATTAGTATACCATTTCAGCCACTTACGAAATTCTGCATTGAGCGTGGTGCCTTGGCGAGACGCTCTCTGTCTGGCTTTTCGGATAAGCTGCTCATCGGCACTGAGTGTTATATTTTTCATGTCGTTCTCGTGTAATAGTGCACACTGTTTTCGTGTAAATTATGATTGGTGTGCGCTTTTGTCAAGAAAATTCGGGAGATATTTATGGCATTAACACATCCTCCTGTCAATCCTCACTTAAAGCGGAATGGAGGAGGAGAAAACTTAATTTGAGGTCAAAAAGAGGAATTGCTTAAAATACCCGGCTGCCCCTGCGCGAGGTGCCACCGCCGGTGTGTTGCCGACAGCGCTGGGATGGCTCAAACTTGGCGTTGAAGATCTCTCCGCGTAGCACGTCCGGACAGAATGTCGTGGCGATATCGCCGGTTTCGTTGCAGATGTCATGTGTGATGATGGCTGACGGTAATTTGAATTGGGTATGAGGCAAATCAAGATCATCATAAATGGTCTTCATGAAATCGGCCCAAAACGGCAGTGCAGACGCGCTGCCGGTGCCGCCACGCCCCATCTTCAATGAGGGATCATCCAGTCCCACCCATACGCCGGCGGTTATTTCCGGGGTATAGCCGATGAACCATGCATCGGTATAGTCGTTGGTGGTGCCGGTTTTGCCGGCTGCCGGTGCCGTAAATTTGTATTTCCAGCGTGAACTGGCGCCAGTGCCGTTGTTAATGGCCGTAGACAGCATGTGAGTCATCATTCCGGCTGTGGTTTTGCTCAATGCTTCTTGCCGACGTGGACGCCGCTCATAAATAACCTTACCCAGCCGGTCTTCGATGCGTGTGATGGTGACCGGCTCTACGGCAATCCCTTCATTTGCTAACACTGCAAAGGCCTGGACCATTTCCATCGGTTTGACGCCAGTGCTTCCCATCGCCAGGCTTGGATAGGGCTTGAGCGGACTGCGAATACCCATACGGCTGGCATAGTCTACCAAAACCTGTGGGCCGAGCTCAAGAATGAGCCGGGCAGCAATCAGATTGATCGAGTTCTTGATTCCTTCGCGAAGCGTTGTTGGGCCGCCAAATTTCTTGTCAAAATTTTCCGGTGTCCAGCGTGTGCCGTCCGGATTGTTGATGACGATCGGTTGATTCAGCATCTTGTATGAGGGACTGTAGCCATTATCAAGCGCTGCCGTATAAAGGAATGCTTTGAACGTCGAGCCAGGCTGACGCCGCGCTTGAATAGCGCGATTAAATTTGCTTTCATCAAAATCACGTCCGCCGGTCATCGCGGTAATGTGCCCGCTGCGATGATCAAGGGCGATAAAGGCAATTTGCACCTCAGATTTGCGCTCGAAAACCGAATCGGGAACGCTGTTGCGTTTTTGCCAACCGCGCAGATGGGCACGAACGCGCTTTTGCAGCTCCGGCATTTGTCGCTTAATGGCGCTGTCCATGGCAGCTTGATGGGCAAAGTTCAGGCTGGTGTATACATTCAAGCCGTCTTCATAAACGTCAACGTCGAGCGAATCCTGCAGGGCATTCAGCTGCTGACGGATGTGTTCAGTGAAATAGGGTGCAGTAGAACTGCCTTTACCCACTTCATTATCAAATAAAGGCTCGGTTTTGAGCTGGTCGTATTCTGCGCGGGGCAGGAATCCGCAAACAACCATATTGTGCAATGCTACATTGCGGCGAAGCGTGGCACGCTCCGGCCAGCGTGTCGGGGAATTCCAACTCGGCCCTTTCAGAATACCGACGAGTAAGGCGCCCTCTTTTACGGTCAATTCGCTGACATCTTTGCCAAAATACGTCGCCGCGGCACTTTGGATGCCGTATGCCCCATTACCAAACCAGACGACATTCAAATACATCTCGATAATTTCTTTTTTTGAATAGGTTCGCTCGATCTGAATGGCGGTCAGGGTTTCGCGGAGCTTACGAATGAAGCTTTTTTCGAAACCGATCTTTTCATAGAGGTTACGAGCTACCTGCATGGTAATGGTGCTAAAGCCTTGCACTTTGCTGAGGTTTTTCAAATTGACAAAAACTGCGCGAGGGATCGCATAGATATTCACACCCCAGTGATCAAAGAAACGCCGGTCCTCCGTGGCAATGGCCGCCTGTATGACGTGCTCCGGAATCTTTTCATAGGGTGTCCATATGCGATTAAAGCGGAAGAGCTCGTGGATCACTTTTCCGTCACTGGAATACAGGCGAGTCACCTGAGCCGGATTCACATCTTCAATCTCGCGAAGGTCGGGCATGCCAGTGGCCAGGTAGATGAGAAAACTAATGCCGCCGATTAGCAGCAGGACTGCCAGGGCAATCAGGCGCTTGGAGATGCCGTTCTCTGATTTTACAGGGGGAGCAGGGCGGCGCTCACGATCGGGTTTTCCTAACATGTATTCTGACATCTAGACACTCTTTTAACACGGTTTTATATGATAATTATCAATCTGCTACTGATTTTTTAGAATATATTTAAAATAACGGGGGTTATTAATGTAAGTAGGCAGCAAGCAGGATTCAAATCAAACTATGAATTTTGTAATTTGTTCCTTTATAAGTCCTTATTTTTCATTTGGATTCGAAACTGGTGAGATGGATATTGAAGAGCAGGCGTGCTCCGTTTGTTGAAAAACCGAGAAGCGGATGAAAGAATACCTGAAAGGTTGTGTTTTACTCTCTTTTCTCCTGATCCTGGGATGCGGCGGGATGCGGTCTACAGTGGATGTCGACCAACTGGCAGCGGACTCGCTGCGAATCGCCCGCGCCACAGACCACTACCTGAGCGGTGCGTTGCTCGATTTTCGCGAGCAATACAAGGCCGCTATCCACGAATATCACCGCGCCCTTACATATGATTCAAGCTCTGCGCAAATTCTGAAAGCAATTGGCCGTGATCATTTGAGATTAGATCAATACAAGGCTGCAGTTCGGTATTTGAAGCGGTCTTATGCAAACAATCCGGAAGATCGTGAGACACTCTTTTATCTTGCCGATGCATACTACAGCCTGGATGACTCCGAAAAAACCATCGCCAGTTTCGAAAAACTGAATAAAGTAGACCCATACAACACCGCTGTTCACGCAAACCTGATCTATCTCTACTCCCGTGGTGGTCAACTGGATCGTTTGGTGCGGTTGCGTGAAGACATAGTCCAACGGTTTGGATACCGGGATGATTCTGTATACCAGCTGTTTTCACTTTACATGCAGATGAAAGCTTATCAGAAAGCAGAGAACCTGGCTGACACTCTGCTGGCCCTGGACAATGGCTTTGCCCGCAATTGGGCGCTCTTGGGGAGTGCCAGGCAAGCCTTAAAAGATACCAGCGGCGCCATGGCGGCCTATCGCAAGGTGATGCGGCTTCATCCCCCTACAGATAACACCATCGTGAGAATGTATCATCTGTTAGCTGATGGCAAAGAATGGGAAACCGCGGTTGAGGTACTGACACCCCTGATCGATCAGCCACAGGTAAAGGACAAGGCGCGTCACTTCCTTACTGAAAGCTTAATGGAGCTGGGGCGCTTTGACGAGGCGGAAGAAGTTGTTAGCCCCCTCTTAAATCGGGCCGGTTTTAAAGCCAAGGCGCATCATTTGATGGGGATGATATCTCTCGGGCAAGGACAGCAGGAGAAGGCCTTAAACCACCTGCGCAGATTTACAGGCCTGGAACCCTGGAATACCGAAGCCTGGGAAGGGCTCGCCTTGACGTACTTGCAGGATGAAGATTATCAAAATGCTATCCTTGTGCTGGAAGAAGCACTGGTTGAAAAACTTGAATCTCCGCGGCTGCTGTCTTTATACGGCACGTCGCTGGCTAGAGTTGAGCGCAAGGAAGAAGCGCTGGTTGTGCTCCGAAAAGCATATAGTTTCGAGCCGAAAGATATCAATACAATCATGGCGCTTAGCACTATTTATGAAGATCTTGGCCGTTACCAGGATCTCGATTCACTTTATGAAACTGCCCTGATTGTTTATCCGGGAAATCCACTCCTGCTGAACAATTATAGCTATTCTTTGGCCCAACGCGGTAAAGACTTGCAGAAAGCCCTGCAAATGGCCGCTGAAGCCCTGAAGTTCGATCCGAAATCAGCGGCATTCCTGGATACGAAGGGTTGGGTCTATTTTAAATTGGGGGAATATGACAAAGCGCAGGAATACATAGGGAAGGCTGCTTCAAAAAGCGATGACGATCCGGTGATTAGTGATCACCTCGGTGATGTCTACTTTCAGCTGGGAGATGTTGAAGCGGCGCGTCGCAATTGGCAGAAGGCACTCGAAGCAGATCCGGAGAACGAGGCAATACAGAGAAAACTGCAAACGAAGTGAGGGCCAAAGGCCTCTCAGCTGGCTTCGCCAACATCAGAGCCTTCGGCTCGTCAAGCCCTCCGGGCTGTTAAAGAACAAAACGCGAACGAAGTGAGCTGACACGAGCGTAGCGAGTTGACGCCGACGCAGTCGGCTGACGGCGCGTAGCGCCTATAAGCGAGTAAGTACTTGACTTTACAAATATTTCATTGCATATATTCTCCTTCCGGATCGCCGGGATAAAATCTGTAGAATTATTAAACCAATGGCAAATTCGGGTGTCTTAAAGATGAAGCGACTTTCAAGAGATGCGGCTATGATGAAGTGCTTAAGATCGATGTTGATGGTATTGCTGGTTGTTGTCGTAACTGCCTGTGGTAACAAGGCTCGGTTTGCCGGTAGTAACGTACAGCCTTTTGTCACGACGGTCGATGAATGGCCGGTGGCCTACAAAACCAATTTTGAGCAGATTCAATCGCTGGCTGGCAAAGCCCGTCTGACGATCGAATCACCTGATTTCTCCGGCAATGTCTCAATTTCGTCTTATTGGGTGAATCCGAACGTATTGTTTTTACAGGCGGAAGGTCCTTTTGGGCTGGATGTGGGTAAAATTTACATCGGTTCCAATAGATTCCTCATCTACAATCAGTATACCAATCACTTTAGTTCTGGCAGTGTGGCCGATCCCTATCTAAATCGCTTTTTACAAACCGACTTTACTCTCAGCGAGATAAAGTTCTCTGTGCTTGGCCATGCTTTGCAGCCGGAGGTGCCGATTCGCCTGGTAGATGCCCAACATGGCGTTTTTGAAGCAAGAGATGGCGGTTTGAGTTATCGCTATGTCGTTAATCCCCGCAGTGGCCTTTTAGAGACTTGCGAAGTTAGCCGCAATTCACGGGTCTTCTTACGTCAACAATTTAAGAATTACCGCGTTGTCGGCGGCATTTACGTACCGGGCATTGTGCAGATGACCATGCCGGCGCAGAAGCAGCGAATTTCGATTTTCTATAATGAATTGGAACTGAATCAGCCAATCGACCCGAAGGTGTATACGATTGAGGTCGCCAGTAAAGTTGAACAACTGAATTTGAATTGATCGGGTTTAATGGATCTATCGATAGTTATTCCGGCCTTCAATGAAGAAGAGTCCCTCCCGGAACTGATGAAGCGGATTAGCGACGTCCTCACGCCGCTGAAAACTGAATTTGAAGTGATTTTTATTGATGACGGAAGCAGCGACAAAACGCCGCAGGTCATCGAATCCCTAAAAGAAGAATATCCCCAAATACGCGCTATTTTCTTTCGCCGAAATTATGGCAAGAGTCCGGCTTTATCCGAAGGATTTAAGATCGCTCGTGGCGAAAAGGTTGTGACGATGGATGCGGATCTGCAGGATGATCCCGCTGAAATCCCGGCGCTGATGGAGATGATCGATTCCGGATACGATATGGTATCGGGATGGAAGAAAAAGCGTCATGATCCGCTTTCCAAAACTATTCCCTCCAAGTTCTTCAACAAGGTAACAGCTGCTCTGAGCGGGATACCGATACATGATTTTAACTGCGGTCTGAAGATTTACCGCAATGAAGTTGTGAAATCCATGGAAGTCTATGGGGAACTGCATCGATATTTGCCGGTGCTGGCGCATTACAATGGCTTCAAAGTCGGAGAGATGGTGGTGAAACACCACGCTCGCAAGCATGGATACAGCAAATTCGGCTTTATGCGTATTTTTCCGGGCTTTTTCGATTTATTCACGGTGCTCTTTTTGACCCGCTTTCGCAGTACGCCGCTGCATATTTTCGGGATGCCGGGGATACTTGCATTTGTTGCCGGTTTTCTGATTGAACTATACCTGACAGCTCGCTGGTTTGCCGGCAGCGGCATTGGTGGGCGTCCGTTGTTCTTCCTGGGCATTCTTCTGATTCTCGTTGGTATCCAGTTTTTTGGGTTTGGCCTGCTGGCAGAGATGGTATCGGCAAATCAAGCCAAGGACGTTGAATACGGAATTCGAAAAAGGATCGATTGATGGCTGCAACTCCCTTGTATCAGAAATTTTCAGTCATTGTTCCTTCCTATAATCGTTTGGAAGAATTAAAGGAGCTACTACCGTCTATTGCCGCTCTCGATTTTCCACGCGAGCGCTTTGAATTAGTGATCGCAGATGATGGCTCGCAGGATGATACGGCGGAGTATATGCGGCAGTACAAGGAAAACGCGACATTTAACGTTTTATTCGCGACACAGAAAAACCAGGGACCAAGCGCCGCTCGCAATCTCGGCATGGAAACCGCTACCGGCGATTTCTTTATTTTTACCGATTCAGATTGTACGGTTCCACCCAATTGGTTGAGTGAGATCGACAAAGCCTTGACACGCGAACAGGCAGATGTCTACGGTGGACCGGACTCCTATCTTGACGATTTTCCGCCCCTCTTGAAAGCAATAAACTATTCACTCACTTCCTTTATTACCACCGGCGGTATTCGCGGCCATAAAAAGCAGAAGCTGGCCAAGTTTTATCCCCGCACCTTTAATATGGGGCTCTCACGCAAAACACTGGATGAAATTGGTGGTTTTTCCCATCTGCTCTATGGTGAAGATATCGAATTTGCCCACCGGATTGTTGAGAGCGGGGCGAAGGTGATTAACGTATTGGATGCAGTTGTTTTTCACAAGCGCCGCACTTCGGTTAAGCGCTTTTGGCGTCAGGTGTATATGTGGGGCTCCGCGCGAGTCGATCTTGGCAAAATGGACCCCAAGATGATGGAGCCGGTATATGCAATGCCGGCAGTTGCTACCCTTATCCTGGCGTTTTTTGTTCTTGGTAGTCTCTTCAGCCCGGCCATCTGGGCAATCTTCAGACCCCTTCTTTTTGCCGGCATTACAGTACTTTTTCTCTCCGCAGTGCATGCCTTCCTTCAGTATAAGGATCCCCGCGTTGCATTCTGGGTACCTGTTGCCATGCCGATTCAAATTATTGGCTATGGCATCGGTTTCATTCGCAACTGGATTCGACGCCATATACTCGGGATCGATAAGCTGACCGGATTTAAGTAATTTTTGATACTTGATACTTGATACTCAATGTCGTTTAGTTAACGAATAGGTTTATACGAATATTTGTAGTTTTTATGTCTGAACTTTTTGTTTCTTTTGAAATTGCGATTAGGCCTTACAGGTTCGATGGTATTGATCATTTGTTTCCAGATCCGATTAATTAAGTGACCAATCCTGCTGCGTTTGAATAGCAGAACAATCGTGTTCTTCATTTTTGAAAAGAGATTGGTCATATTGATTTGGTATCGATGTTTCCGATGCTGTGTTTGTTCGTTGACAACTTTTTGTGCCGGTATTGCCAGAATAGCAGCCGTATTTTTTGCAAAGACAGTGGCATAGAAATCCTGTTTAATAGCCTCTACGGTTCTACCGCTCCAGTTTTCAACCTGCAGGCGGTTTTTCATAAATCCGTAATCTGTTTCTACCGGCCAGCGCTTCCGGTAAAGATGCTGCAAATCGGCAAGTTTAAACGTCGCACGATCCAGCAATGAGGTTGCCAGCACCATTTCTTCTTGATCAGGCAGTTTGATACGGATAAGTCTCAACGTAATTGGGGAGTCATCTAACCCATGCTCCCGGCACAATTTACGGGAAGTATCTGCCAGGGAAAGTGTAACAATCCGATCGTCTTCGCCCGAATCAAGAAGGCTTTGAGCGGCATGCCATTTGCTCGCAGTCAAACGCGCACAAAAATGGGCGCCCTCGGCAAGGATCGCCTTAAATAGCCAGAATGCCGGATAGCCGCGATCCATCAGCAATAAATCATTTGCTCCCACATGATCCAGATGATAATTGGCAAGGCTGCGTTCATCAAATGATTTCGGGGCAATACGGGCATCAACTGTTACTTTGTTCAAGACATCAAACAACTGGGACAGGCGGGCTTTCGGACAGGACTTCCCATGACGAGATCCCCAAACACCAAAATGAGAACGAATCTCTGCTGTATCGGGAAGATCAGCCATCGAAGCATCTATGGCCAGCAAGCGTTTACCTTGCCAATTCAGCACATCGCCATGCTCATAAAAGGAGGTGAGCTGATAATCGTTTAACTCGATGAAAGCCGTATGCTTCAGTTTCTTCCGGGCCTGGCTAAATGCACCTTTGCTCACCAGCCGGTCGGCAACATCACCGCCTTCAAGCATACGGAAAAATTCATCTAATTCGTCTTGCAGAGAACGTTTTAACATATTTAATATCAAGAGTATAACAACTGTGAATGGTAGACTGCGGGTCCGAACAAAATGCTTCTTTGATCTTCGATGACGATCTTTAAAGCCATCCGATAAAAGAACACTACGAAGACCGCTAAATTGGTGACAACAAAATTGTCTTGTTCGAGTATCCAATTCAGTGCTCCTGGTTTAGAGTACTTAAAAAGATACCCAAATTGAGTATTCTTATTTAATTACAATCCTTAACTAAATGACATTGACTTGATACTTGATACTGGGGAGAGATGTGCTACAGCGTTTCCAGGTCAGGATGTTAAAGCGTTGAAATGTTTTTCGTTTCACAAATAGCTAAAAAAATCACTGATTCCCCACTTGCTGTGTTGCGGTTTTTCCCATTTGCAGAATTGCTCGATTGCTGATTTGCAGAATTCTACATTTGCAAATTTTCCAGGCGAAATTTTGGGCAAAAAAAACAGGGGAAGCAAGCTTCCCCTGCGGAGTTGGGAGGGAGGTTTTGACCTTGGAAGGTCGCTTCTAATATATACCTCGATGCGGGGATTGTCAAGAACTTTTTTGTGAAAAAAGTTATTTGAGAAAAGTCTACCGGCCGGCCGCTATATCAGGACTAGCTATTTCTTTAGCGTTCCCGCTCCTTGAATTCGCCCTCCCAATTTACTATCTTGTGCCCACTTATGAACGAGAAAAAATTCTATCTTGAAAGAGAAGTTTATCCGGCGCAGCTAGATGTATTGCCTGTTCAATGGTCCGAAATATTTGCCCGTGAAGTACCTTTAGCAGTGGAAATTGGCTTCGGGAACGGCGAGTTTCTTGCCGATTGGGCGCGCAGACAGCCTGACTGGAATTTCGTCGGTATTGAAATTTCAAGTGAATCGATGATCCGCTTGCAAAAGCTTTTGCATCGGGAAGACATTAACAACGTGCTGGCTGTTCATCATAATGCCCGTTTCGCGCTCCGTGAATGCTGGGTCGAAGAGAGTGTTAGGCATGTAATGATGAATTTTCCTGATCCCTGGCCGAAGGATCGTCATAAGAGCCGCCGATTGATCGACGATAATTTTGCGGAAATTTTAGCCGGTGTGCTTATGGCAGATGGTTGCTATGAATTGGTCACTGACCAGGATTGGTATGCTGCGGATGCCCATGATGTATTTTCGCGATCGCCCTGGTTTGAAGTCGGGGGGATTGAATTGAATCCGCAGCGTCCGGTGACTACCAAATACGAGAGAAAATGGCGGGAAATGGGCCGGTCCAGCTATCGGGTGCTGGCGGTTCGCAAGTCATTTCGGCCACTTGATCGCTGGATAAAGGATAATGATATGCCACATGCATTCGTCGAGAAAGAGATTCAAACTGCTGACGTAGAAGCACTGTACGGTCATGAATATCACGAAGGTGAACGCCGTTTTGTCGTAAAGTCCGGCTATAAGCAACTGGGCCGCGACATGTTTTTGCTACGGATGGTTACCAAAGATGTCGATTATAAGCAAGACTTCTTTGTGCAGATCAAGCGGCACGAAAAAGGGCGCTGGATTGTACGGCTCGATCCGACCATCAAACCGTACCGTACGCCAGCCGTCAAAATGATGGTTACAAAAGTGGCCCAATTGCTATCGCCGGAAGGGTGAACGGGCCGGGAGACTGCCCGGACCGGTGCCGGATGGCATCCTTTAGAGGTATTGCATCCCTCTAAAGGATGCCATCCGTTTTAAGGCGCTGTTATTGTTGGTTTTATGGGTGTGCCCCCTGCTGCAAATCGACAGTTTTGACTCTCTGTCGAATGCTCTGAGCACCCAAAAAACACTTGCGATCTTTTCCATAAACAGTTATCATGATAGCAATTGAAGAATAGATAAGATATTGGATAATAATATGATATATATGAAAAACAGCAAGGTGGTATATGCATGGAACAGAAGTGGGAGATTGACCATGTAACAGATGAAGAAGAGGTCAATCGCCTGGCGCAAGAGCTGGGAATTCCCGAGGTTCTGTCGCGGATTTTGTTAAAGCGCGGTATTGATGACTTTGACAAGGCGCGGCCATATTTTAGACCGGATCTTGAACAGTTGCACGATCCCTTTCTGATGAAAGATATGGATCTGGCAGTGGAACGACTCCACACAGCATTAACGAACGGAGAGAAGATTCTCGTGTTCGGTGACTATGATGTGGATGGAGTTAGCGGTTGCTCTCTACTTTATATGGTGCTGGCCAAAATGGTCGGTTCCAAAGTAAGTTATTACATTCCGGATCGCGTTTCGGAAGGCTACGGCTTATCAAAGTCAGCCATTTCGAAATGTGTCGAAAAAGACATTTCGCTGATTGTGACAGTGGACTGCGGGGTGACCGCAGTCGAAGAAGTCGCCTTTGCAAATGAGCAAGGTGTTGATGTGATCATCAGCGATCATCACGAGCCTGGTGAGGAACTGCCTGCGGCAATCGCCGTCCTTGATCCAAAGCGGGCAGATTGTCCTTATCCCTTCAAAGAACTTGCTGGTGTCGGCGTTGGATTCAAGTTTCTCCAGGGCCTGTATCATCGTTTGGGTTTGCCTTCATCTGAACTGGATGATTTTCTCGACATTGTTGCCATTGGCAGCTGTGCGGATATAGTGCCGCTGGTCGATGAGAATCGCATCCTGGTCAGGCATGGACTGGATAAAATCAATTTCAACCCGCGTAACGGCCTCAAGGCCTTGCTCGAATCCACCGGTCTGGACAAAAAGGAAGTCAACGTTGGCCTGGTGGTTTTTGTCCTGGCGCCGCGCATCAATGCGGTTGGCCGAATGGGAGACGCTATGCGCGGGGTGCAGCTTGTCTCGTCGCGCTCGCTGCAGGAAGCGCGTGGATTTGCCCGGGAATTGGAAAAAGAAAATAAGGTTCGCCGCAGCGTTGATGAGAATACCTTCAACGAAGCGCTGGAAATGGCGGAAGAGAAATATGACGCCGAAAACGATCGGGCAATTGTCCTTCACAAAGATGGATGGCATCCCGGGGTTATCGGTATCGTTGCTTCGCGATTGGTTGAGCGGCATTACCGGCCTACCATTATGATCTCCGTTTCTGACGGGGTTGGCAAAGGATCTGCACGCAGTATTGCTAACTTTAATGTGTATGAAGCGATCCGTGACTGTTCCGAGTTCTTGTCGGCCTTTGGCGGTCATAAATATGCTGCCGGTTTAACAATCGATGCGGAAAACATTCCGCCTTTTGTTGAGAAGTTCAAAAAGATTGCCGGTGAACGGATCGAGGACGAGGATCTCATTCCGCTGGTAAAGATTGATTGTGAAGTTGAGTTAAAAGCCTTTGACGAGCGTCTAATTCGCTTGCTGAAACTGATGGGACCTTTTGGTCCGCAGAATACGCGTCCTGTTTTTGTTAGCCGCGGCCTGAAGGTCATTGGTGAACCGGCCATTGTTGGTACGAATCATCTGAAGATGAGCCTAGAGCAAGGCGGCGTCCGCATGAGCTCTATTGGATTTAATATGGGGCATCATATTGACAGGGTGATCGATAACGGTCGTGTTGTTGATTGTGCCTACGTTGTTGAAGAAAATTTCTGGAATGGCCGCAAGGAGTTGCAATTGCGGCTTAAAGATATCAAGTAACGATCTTGATCGCGAAGAGAGACAGGAGCTTCGGTGAAAGAGTTCTATGAAAATCTCAAGGAGCGGCGTGAAGAAAAGGGTCTGAGTTTGCAGGACCTTCATAATCGAACACGTCTGTCTCTGGACTATCTGGCAGCTATCGAAGCAGGAGATATTGATAAATTGCCGGATGGGTATCAGCGAATCTACTTGCGTCGCTATGCCAAGGAGCTCGGCCTAGATGACAACGAGGTCATTCGCGATTTTGATCTACTCACCGGAAAGCTCACCCCTGCAGAAGTAAATGCGAGTTCTGCTGCTGCCGCAAGCAAGCAGAAAACGCGCAGCGCTGGTTCTCCCGGGCCGCTGATTCCTCCTCAGATTCGAAGTTTTGTGCAGAATATGAATCTCGATCGCATTCATAGTGCTTTCTGGATCGGACTTGCAGCCCTGGTGATCCTGATTAGCGGTTATTTTACCTGGCAGAAATACATCTTCGAGAAGAACAACCAGGAAATAACCATCCGGGAAATCTCAATTTCAGAGCTTATCGATGATTTGCAGGAAAAAGACAGCGTATTGACCCCTCAGATGCCTACGAATAGTATTCTTAGAACGGAACAAAGCCCCAAATTAACGGTAGTATTGATTGCAGTGGAGCGAACCTGGGTACGTGAGATTCGCGATGAACAGGACACCACGGAATACATTCTGCCAACCGGTATTCGCCGCTCCATTGAGGCGCGCGATAAAGTGAAGCTGCGCCTCGGCCGCGCGGACGGCATTGAAGTTTGGCTAAATGGAAAAAATCTGGGAACCATGGGGCAAGAAAATGAAGTGGTCCTTAATTTGGTTATCACCAATGAAGGGATTGCGGAAAAGCGTCTGCGGCGGGTTGTCAAGCGAGACGAACCGGATCCCAGCGCTGTGCTTGAAGCGACGCCCCGAACATTGCCAATTCGACAAATGCCGAGAAACTAGGGTGCTAGCCACCGCTTAATGCGATTGTGGAGGGACTTTATGAAATGGATACAAGTTTTACTGCTGGGAATAATCGTGCTCGGAGCTTCAATGTGTAGCAAAAAAGCATATACGCCAATAGCTTCGCCGCCTGAAAAGGTCGAAGATGAAAACATGATCCTTGGCAAAACAGTTTTACCGGATATTCTGCATTATTTCGATGATTGGAAGGATGAAGCCGATAAGTCTTCCCTGAATCCCGAACAGGTCACCGCTCTCAAGAGAATAGAACGGAAGCTGGAGATTGATTGCTACCTGGGAACCTGGTGTGGCGATTCCCGCCGAGGTGTGCCGCCGTTTATGAAAGCGTTGGAAGCCGCTGGAAATCCCAAGCTGACTGTCAGGCTAATCGGTGTGAACCGGGACAAGTTTGATCCCGAGTTTACCGCGCCGGAAAAAGGGATAGAACGAGTACCAACCTTCCTGATTAATGAAAACGGCGTCGAAATTGGCCGTCTGATCGAGTTCCCTGAAGGTGAAGACTTCGTTGAAGACTTCCTGAAAATGGTTACAGAAGCAGAATAGAAAATGAAACGAGACGATTCGATGGATAAGAAGAATTCTGAAACCACCCCGCCGTCACGCGCCGAGGCCATTTACACCCGAGTAACGCGCATAAGCGAACTGTATATTTTCCTCTGCTTCGTTTTGATCGCCTTCGTGCCGCTGCTTGAATACGATTGGGTACCTGGCGCCACGAAATTTATTTATTTTACCGGATTCCCATTGCTTATTATTTTGCTGCTCGCAAGTTTGGTCCGAGAATCCATTATCAAATTGCTTGGCCTTAAACTTGACCCACCTGCTTCTGAAGTGCAATCTAGCCGCCGGAAATAACCATGATTCAACTTGACAGCGTGAGACTTGCCAATATTCTTGAAACTGGCAAGAACAGGACAATTATGGTCGTTGGTGATCTAATGATCGATCGTTATCTCTGGGGCGGCGTGACTCGCATTTCCCCGGAGGCACCGGTGCCGATTATCAATATTGAAGATGATGAAAATCGTCTTGGTGGCGCTGCCAACGTGGCGAACAATTTGATTGGCTTGAAGTCCAAACCCTTGCTCGTTGGGGCTGTAGGTGACGATAAGTGGGCAAATATATTTCGCAATATGCTTGCAGAAAAAGGGCTGTCTACCAAAGGACTGATTGCTGACGAGAGACGGCCAACAACCGTTAAGACGCGCATCATTGGCAATAATCAACATATTGCGCGGATTGACCGCGAGCGCGTGATTGCGATCAGTAACGAGGTGTGTAAGGAGATTCTCTCGGTTGTTGAAGAGGTTGTCGATGAGGTAGATGCGATTATCCTGCAGGACTATAACAAAGGCGTGCTGACACCCGACGTGATCAAAGGTGTCACGGATATCGCCGTTGCCGCCGGCAAGATTGTCACCGTTGATCCAAAATTTGAAAACTTTTTCCAATTTCAAAAAGCGACGCTTTTCAAACCGAATCGCAAAGAAACTGAAGAGGCCTTGATGATGCGCCTCGATGACGAAGCTGCGATAGAAGAAGCCACCCAGCGGCTTCAGGAACGCCTTCAGGCTGAAAATGTCTTGATTACTCTGAGTGAGAAAGGGATGGCCTTGCGGGAAAGCAATGGCGAAGTAAGCGTGGCGCCAACCAAAGCCCGTGATGTTGCGGATGTTTCCGGCGCCGGTGATACCGTTATTGCCTCAGTTACTTTTGCACTTGCTGCCGGTGCATCTATGAAAGAGGCCGTGACTCTGGCGAATATCGCTGCCGGTATTGTTTGTCAGGAAGTTGGTGTTGTGCCGATCGATACCGATCGCTTGATGAGAATGGTGTGATAAGAGCAGCGATATCCTGCTAGCCCCAAAAAAACCAGATACCCAATCCACAGATACTTAATCCGAAGATCAAGATCCCGGCAAGCATTGCGCCGAGGACCTGTGTCCGTGCGCGGCTCTTATGCCAATGCGGAACTCTCTGATCTGCATAGGCGGCAAAAGTAATGAATGCGATGATACGAATTACAAACCTCATAAGGACTCCGTAATGACTTTTCCCTCCCTCTTATCTTACCCAGAGAGATACTTTTCCTGAATTTTTCGCAGAATTTGGTAGTGCCTCCATTTTGTTATACGGTGCCGGGGCAAAATGGATCGTGGATTTTTACAATTTTATGGTTGGGTGGGGATACTTCTGGAAGCAGGCACAGCGGTTTCGCGGGTGGACTTGATTTTAGTCTTGGTTCAAAAAAGAGTACCACGAATACTCACGAATTTTCATGAATAAGAATGACTGCTTAAAGTTTCTTTCATTCGTGCTAATTCGCGAAGGTTCGCGGTTCGATCTTACCTGTTCTCCATCGCCTGCCAGAGCAAATCTGCCAGATGAATGGTTTGCACGGTACTGTTGTTACGTTTCAGATAGCCGTCAATATGCATCAGGCAGCTGGAATCTGCTGCTACTACATAATCCGCGCCGCTGTCCTTAATCCATTGGGATTTATTCTCAACCATTGCTGTGGAGATGCCGGCGAACTTGACCGCGAAGGTTCCGCCAAAGCCACAACAGGTATCCGGGCGCATCATTTCTACCAATTCAAGTTCATCTATTGAGTCCAGCCAGCGACGAGGCGCCGGGCCGATACCAAGTTCCCGTAAGCCGTGGCAGGCGTCGTGCATTGTCACCTTCCCGGGGAAACGTCCCGGCCAGGTGTCTATCTTCAGGACCTGATCAAGGAACTCTGATAGCTCGAACACCCGCGAATGCCAGGTATCCCAGGTTGCTTTTGCTTCTGAAGATAGCGGCAGGTCTTTGTAAAGCTTTTTCATGAGGCTGACGCAACTGCCGGAAGGGGCAACAACGTATTCCGCATCCTTGAAAATGCCAATTAGCCGGTCGGCCAGTTCCGCAGCCTGATCCCAATAGCCACTGTTGAAGGCCGGTTGGCCACAGCAGGTCTGCTCTTCCGGATAGCTGACCTTGCATCCGAACTCGCGGAGAATTTTGACTGTAGATATGCCGGTATCGGGGAATAATTGGTTGACGAAACAGGGGACCATCAAGTGAACATGGTGTGACATACAGACCTCGGACATACAGTGTTTTCGCTTTACAAATCATTAGAGCGGTCCGGTATCTTGAAGGCATGCGCTCTTCGAAAATTGTCGGCTACAAATCGGGCCGCTTCAATAGAAAGGCGTAGATAAAATCGTCGATTTCACCATCCATAACTCGCTGCAAATCACCGGTCTCATGCGTGGTGCGATGATCCTTCACCATATTGTACGGATGAAAAACGTACGAGCGAATCTGATTACCCCAGCCGATTTCCGTTTTGGTGCTTTCCAGCTCCTGTCTCTTCGCGCGTTCTTCTTCCAGCTTTTTTTGATAGAGCCGCGCCTTAAGGATTTTCATGGCGTTGGCTTTGTTTTTATGCTGAGACCGTTCACTTTGGCAGGTGACAACAATGCCGGTTGGTTCGTGCGTGATACGCACCGCGGAGTCTGTGCGGTTTACATGCTGTCCACCGGCGCCGCTGGCGCGATAGGTATCGATTCGCAGATCAGAGGTATTGATCTCTATTTCGATATCTTCATCTATTTCCGGTAATACAAAAATCGAGGCAAAGGAAGTGTGCCGCCTGCCGCTGGAGTCGAAGGGGCTGATTCGCACCAGTCGATGAACGCCGACCTCGGATTTCAGGTAGCCATAGGCAAAGCTACCCTTGATTTCTATGGTTGCGCTCTTGATACCGGCTTCTTCACCTGGTAGCAGCTCCATGACGTTGTGCTTAAAGCCCTTGCGCTCTGCCCAGCGCGTAAACATGCGCATCAGCATCTGCGCCCAATCCTGACTTTCAGTGCCACCTGCGCCGGGATGGATAGTCAAGATGGCATTTTTCTTGTCTTCCGGCTCAGATAGCAGGCCGCGCAATTCCAGGTCCTGAATGGATTTCGCCAGGGCAGCGCTCTCACCTTCCAATTCATCGATTACGGAGTTGTCGTCGGCTTCCAGCGCCATCTCCAGCATAAGCTCCATGTCTTCCGTCTGCTGGTTGTGGCTCTTCCAATCGTCGAGGCGCTCTTTTTTGTTGTTGAGTTGCCGGAGGATTTTTTGGGCGGTTTCCTGACTGTCCCAGAAGCCGGGCGCTGCCGTTTGCTGTTCCAGCTCAGAGACTTCTTTTTCAAGAAGGTCTATATCAAAGATACCCCCGGAGATTAGCGAGGATTTCTTTGCTCTTGCCAATGCGGCTCTTTATTTCATCTATCATGATATACTACTTCCTATTTCAGGTTTTTCTCGTAAATCGAGCCAAGCTGGCAGGACTCGAAGTAATGCTCGAGAATCTGATCTGAGGTGTGTCCTTCGAGGGCCATGATTGCCGCCCCGGTCTTACACATACCAACGCCATGCCCATGTCCCGCACCTACAAAGGTAAACGAAATCGGTGTTCCGGTTTCATCCAGTTCCCGCTCTACGAGGAAGCAGGAGCTTGGCAGGTAATCATACGCCAGCGCTTCGCGGATATTTATCTGTCCGCGAATGCGATAATTTTTCAGGCTTCCGATGAGTTCAATTTCCATAAGACGGCCGGAAGCGCCGCGCGTAATCGGGATGATCTCGAAGAGGATGCCGATATCCTCGCTGGTTTTCTTGCGAATAATTTCTTCCAGCTCCCGGCGCGAATAATTTACTTCCCAACGGAAATACTTTTTGACTTTTTCCAGAGCCGGCGGCAGTTTGCGGCCTTTGAGATTGCACCAGGTTTCCGGACGCGAATTGATCCATTTTACAGCTTCATCTTCGTTGCGAAGCCCTTTGAATTTCTTCGGAACCACTTTGGCATCATATTTACCGGTGAAGAAGATTTGTCCGTTGCCGGGTTGGGTAGCAGAGGAATCTTCCGTATGGCCGCCGCAAATCAAATGGAAAGGGGTGTCGCGGATATACTCATCGGCAAAAATGACTTGTCCAGCGGTTTCTTCAACTGCCTTGTCAATATTGACATCGTCGTATTCTTCGCCGTAATAGCGCAAGGTCTCTCCGGTATTACCATAGTCGAAAGGATCTCCCAGTCGCCTGTGGTTAATACGGGCCATTGCCTCACTGCGGCAAACAATTGCCAGGCTCTTCGAGAATTCCAGCGGCAGATCGGTACCGATTTCGGAATAAATCACCCGCTTCATATATGATTCCAAAGGGACTTCGCTGATGGCCATCAGGTTGCTTTGGTGATCAAAACGAAATTCCATGGTGCCATCAAAAATCAGGTCGTTGAAATTTTCTTTTTGAAGAATATCATTGAAGCTCTTTACGCCGTATATTTTGATTTTCGTTTCGGTCTTGACCGGTACGATGCGCACGACATTGGTGGCTTCCGCTGACTTGTCGTATTCCGCATCGAAAATTTCCAGCTGCCCTTGTGGTTCCTTGACAGACTTTTTCTCGACATATGGAATGAATTGCGGTTGAAACAGCTTGAATGACTTTCTCGCTGCCAATTCACTGGGATAATCACCGCACACAATACTGTATTTCGCATTGTTGTTTATCTTGCGATCGCCGAAAAATATGTCGCCACCTAGAACGACCATTTCGGCAGACGGATCAATCTTGCGGGCAATGTCAAGCTTGGCTTCAACGGTTTCCCGATCAAAGGCCTCAAACAGAACGAGGAAATACGATTCTTTACCAGGTTTACTGTCTTTGATTTTCACTCGCCATTTAAGATTGGACTCAGTTACCGGCACCAACTCGTTTCCATCTCCGTCTTCAACATGGAACTTACCCATGATCCTGAAGTCGATATGTTCCTGGCCGTTAAAGAGACCGATCCGGAATACAGGTTGATTATTCAGGAGTTTGAGATCGATTCGCTTGACATCATTATCCATTACAGATCTCTTCGTTTAATGATCGATTAGATTTCTCATCTACAGCCTTATAAGTTAGTAGATTTTTCAACCTAAATCAAGTGCCTGACCCCCCAAATGGCGCCAAGGCATGAATTTTTTTCGAAAAATGTGTATGAATCAATTTGCGAAAAGATCCGTTAAGTAGGATAATTTGCCCCTATTCCGCGGCGGTTTGGGGCAATCTCCGGGGGCCTCTCAGATTGCCGGCAGGATAATAATTGATTTTCTTTTGAGCGTGTATTAATATTTCAGCCTATCTACGGGGATATTATTTGATTCGCTGGGTGCTAACATCTATTGCGCTTGTTTTGACACTGACTGTTGGGGGTTGGGGGCAAGTTCAGGCGCCCGTCGAGCCTGCTTTCGGCGGGAAGCTGACGATTGGTGTATACACCGGTCAAAGCTTCAATATGAACCCTTTCCGAATCAATTCACCGTTTGAGCAACAAATTCTGCACCTGATTTACGGACGCGGACTCATTAGCAGCTACAAAGAGGCTACCGGAGTCGCCCTTCGTATCGAGCGCGTGCGTGAGCGGGATGAAACCCGCCAGGACCGCTTCTGGCGCATCCGTATTCGTCAGGGAATTACCTTCCAAAACGGCACAAAACTAACCAATGGCGATGTCGGATTTACCCTGCTCCTTCTGAAAAAATTTGGCGGCGCGATCCTTAATCGTCCACTCGATTTCAGTGATATCGGCGATATCACCCTGCGAGGCGATTCGGAGGTGATTATCGAGCTGACGGCGCCTGACAATGCCTTCGACAAACGCCTGATTGACCTGCCGGTGCTGAGCGAATCCTACTATGCCGAAGCATTGTCCGATGGCCACGAAGTGTTTTTTGAAAAGCGTGCCATGGGTATGGGGCCATACGAGCTGGAACGAAAGTCTGAATTTACCTGGGAATTTCGCTACAACAGCAGCTACTTTGCGGGACGCCCCTACCTGGATGACGTCGTCGTCCGCTTCTTCCAAAATGAACAATCGATGATCAACGCCCTTGCGAATGAGGAAGTTGATTTTGTGCAGCTGGACGACCGGGAGACCGCTGAGAGTCTGCACAATTTGATGGACGATAAGCTTGCTTTCTTCAAAATGCCGCGTCGCTTCCAGAAAGTCTATGTTTTGCTGTTCAATCTCCGGAAGAAGCCGTTGAGTAGTGTGGCGGTCCGCCGTGCCTTGTCGATGGCGGTTGACAGAACCGGATTGGTGAGAAAGCATGCCACGGAAATTGGTCAGGTGGCCAACACGCTTGTCGGACCCTCAGACGACCAGTATCAGAAGGAACTGTACGAGTCGACATATAATCCACTGGCTTCCCTGGATATCCTGGAGCAAAATGGCTGGCGTTCTGCAAGCGATGTGCGCATCCTCAGCAAGCTTGGGCAGCAGCTATCCTTTCAGGTGTTCTTTAACCGTTTTTCCAAATTTGAAGAAAAGATTGTCCGTTCGATTAAGACCAATCTTGCTGAAATCGGCGTTGACGCGCGCCCTACGCCATTGCCGATTAATCAGCAGCAGCGGGTGCTGGAAAGAGGTGACTACAGCGCCATGCTCTATGCCTACGAATATGATATCAACTATCCCTTCCAGGCATATGCCAATTTCTATTCCGATATCCTTGGCGCTGATCGCAATCCGCCGAATTATCAGCATACCTATTTATCGCCGCTCTTTGAGTGGGCACGTGATGATCGGGCACGGCGCGAAAAAATCCCGGAGCGCTTTCAGGTGTTTACCCAGCCGGATGTGCCGGCCTTATTTCTCTTTTTCGACGAACAAATCCTGGTTGGTGTAAGCCGGCGTTTCTATGGCAATCGGGAAACGTTCAAGCAGGATAAACTTGACTATTATCGATTAACCCCCATCGAATTCTGGTATGTTCCTAAGGGACTTCAGAGATAAATCGGATCCGGTATGAACCTGCGTCTCAAAAAACGCTACCGCATTTTCAGGCATAAGATCAGGCGATTCCTCTCGCGCAAGATCTCGAACAGGCTGATCCTGAGCTATGTGGCGTTAGCGGTAATACCCACTGTGCTGATCAGCCTATACCTGATCATGCTGGCGCAGGAAACCGTGCAGGAATACATCGAGCAGCGCAACATGGAAACGGCGCTACGCGCGAGCAATGAGATAAACCTCTTCGTGCGTGGTCCTTTAACGGTGCTTCAAAGCGCTGCTCTTGCCGGTGAAATGCGTAACCCTGGTTCTTTTCCACAAGGGGAACTGATTAACCGCATCATCGAGGAACATCCGATCTTTCGCAAGATTTTTGTGCTGAACGATAGCGGCATCGTTCGCGAGACCACTAAATTTGGGGAAGAAAATCAGGATCTCAGTCAGCAGGCCTTTTTCGTTAATGCCTTTGCAGGGGAGGAGTATTTCTCTGAAGTGTATCCGACGGAGTCACGCTTCCCGGTGATGACCATTGCTGAGCCGATTCGCAAATATAACCGGGTTGTTGGGGTGCTGGCTGCGGAAATCGACCTGAATCGCATTTGGACGCTGGTGGATCAAATTAGCATTGAAGAAACCGGCATTGCCTTCCTGGTGAGCGCAGACGGCAAGGTTATTGCGCATAAGAATAAGGAAAAGGTCTACAATAAGGTCGATTATTCCGGCTTCGACTGGTTTCAGCGGGTGAGGGCAGGGGAGTCAGGACTGGTTGATACCATTCTGGATGACGAAGAGATCGTCCTTGCTTTCACACCCATTCAGTCGCTGAATTGGGGCGTATTTGTTCAGCAATCGCGTTCTGAGGCGTTTCGCCTGGCCCGGCAGCTGCAGTTCCAGGTGGTGTTTTTTGTGCTGTTGATGGCCATAGTGGCTTTGGTCTCCGGTATCCTCTATGTGGAAACCTTGACCCGGCCGCTTGATCGCCTGGTTGCCGGGGCTCGTGAAATCGGCGCCGGCAATCTCGAGCACAAGATCGAAACCGATTCCCGCGATGAGTTGGGAGAATTGGCCCAGGAATTTAATTCGATGGCCAGCTCACTAAGCAAAAATCAGAAGCGCCTGAAGCGCATCGAGCATCTCGCGGCCTTAAGTCGCTTCGCCAGTCTTGTGAGTCATGAGATTCGCAATCCGTTGAACGCCATGAGCATCAACATGCAAATCCTGAAGCGCATCATATATCGCAGCGATGTGACCCGCGAACGCAAGGAAAAGTATTTTAAGGTGCTTTCGTCGGAAATGGCGCGGATTAATGACCTGGTAACAGACTTTCTCTCGATTGCCCGTCCGCCGGAACTAGACATGCATCTTTCCAATATCGTTGAGATTCTCGATGAAGTGTTACTTCTTCAAGCGCCCCAGGCCCGCCGAAATAAAATTGAGATCGACAAAAATTACGGCGCTGCCTTTACCCGCGGCCGGTTCGACTACGATCGCCTGAAGCAGGTATTTCTCAACTTGATTATCAATGCTTTTGAAGCGATGCCGGAGGGTGGCACACTCCATATAGACGTTAGCAACAGCGAAGAAAAACGAGCCGATGGGGAAGAAGATTTGCGGGTACTCCTGGAGTTTCGTGATACCGGTGAGGGGATTCCCCGGGAGATTCTTGATGAGGTGTTTGAGTATTATTATACCACTAAACGTGCCGGTACCGGTTTGGGGCTGGCATTGGCTAAACAAATAGTTGAAGCGCATAGTGGAATCGTGTATATTAAGAGTAGCAGTGACGTGGGGACATCAGTGTTCATTAACTTGCCGGTCGGGCGCAATAATGGGGCGGAACAATGAGCTTTCGGCGGGCGTTAATGTAAGATATCTAAGCGTTTACAACAAATCTGCATAGGGTGTAATGAAAGAACAAGTATTACTTGTAGAAGATGATATTAATACCCTGAACGGTCTGGCCGAAATTCTGGAAGAAGAAGGCCTGGATATCACCAAGTCAAAAAATGCCCGCCAGGCAAAAACGGCCATCCGCAAAGGCGCCTTTGACGTGGTGTTAATGGATTATCTCCTCCCGGACGAAGACGGATTGTCGCTTTCGAAAATTATTCTGGAAGAACAGCCGGATATTAAAATCATCATGATGACTGCGTTTGGCACCGTCAAGAATGCCGTCAACGCTATGAAAATGGGCATTTATGATTATCTCACCAAGCCCATTAACCTCGACGAGCTACTGATCATCCTGCGGCGTGCCTTAAAAGAACGCAAGTTGATCTCCGAAAACAAGCAGCTGAAATCACAGCTGAATCAGACCTATCGTTTCGACAACATTATTGGCGTCAGTGGCCGGATGCAGGAGATCTTTCAGAAAGTGCTGAAAGTCGCCAATAGCGATGCAACAGTGCTTATCCGCGGTGAAAGCGGAACCGGCAAGGAGTTGATTGCCCGGGCCATTCATTATCAGAGCCGCCGCAAGGATAAGACCCTGGTTGAAATCAATTGTGCGTCCATCCCGGAAAACTTGCTGGAAAGCGAATTGTTCGGGCACGAAAAAGGGGCTTTCACCGGTGCCCACAAAATGAAGAAGGGGAAATTTGAGATCGCCGACGGCGGTACGATTTTCCTCGATGAAATCGGTGAATTGCCGATGTCATTACAAGCGAAGCTGTTGCGAGTGCTGCAGGAGCGGCGTTTTAATCGAGTTGGCGGGGTCGAGAATATTGCCGTGGATGTGCGCCTGATTGCTGCAACCAATGCGGCGCTTGAGAAGAAGATGCAGGAAGGACAATTCCGGGAAGATCTTTATTTCCGTTTAAACGTGATTCCCATTCTCATGCCGCCCCTGAGAGAGCGGTTGGAGGATATTGGGCCCTTAACCGATCACTTTATCGAAAAATACGCTTCCAAAGACCAGCGTAATATCACCGGCATTGAAGAAGAAGCACGTAAAATACTGATGGCCTATGAATGGCCTGGCAACGTGCGAGAATTGGAAAACGCCATTGAGAATGCCGTGGTAATGTGCGATGGTCAGCAAATTTTGCCGGACGATTTACCGGCATACTTGAATGCCGGAAAGAGCCAGCGCTCTACGCTGGTTGATCATGTGTTGGAAGATAACTCCTTGTCCTACCGCGACAAGCTGGAAGCCTGTGAGCGGGAAATCATTAAGCAAGCCCTGGTCGAAGCTTCCAATAATAAAACCAAAGCCGCTAAAAAACTGGGTTTTACGCTTAGAACCCTTCGCAATAAAGCCAAAAAATATAGCCTGTGAGGTGTAATATGAAAGTATTTGGAATCGCAGCACTGATAATGATGTTTAGTTTTGGTCTGATGGCCCAATACCCACTGCCGACTACCGACGTGCAGGGAAACAGCGCGCTCCAGGGTACATACGATATCTCCAATCGCGTCAGCGACTTCTATAATCAGAATGGCATGATGCGTGTTCAGGCAGGCAACTCTTACATGGGGACGTCACTTGCTTATATGATGACCGGTAGCGGTAAATTCATGTACGGCCTCAATGTGGATATGGTTTGGAGCAACAGCGGCGTGAATCGGCTGGACAACGGCGTTTTTTATCAGACATTTGATCAGACTGCCCTGCTGGTGCCGGCTTGGCTGTCCTTCAAATATCGCTTCGGCAGCGTGTATAACCAGGAAATTACCCCATATGCAATTGGTGGTGCAGGACCGACCTTTGGTTTTGCTTTTGATCGCGGAGATGATTTTTTCAACTCCTTAAGCAATGCGAATGCCTACATTGGCGGTGGTGCATTTGTGGGATTGGGTGTTGATTATTTGTGGGCCGAAGAATGGGCCATTTCAGCTGATGTGCGTTATAATGTGATCCGCTTTGATGCGCCGGTAGGTTCCAATAGCAATTTTGACGGCGTTTCCTTCTTCTTTGGCTTCATCCATGCATTTGGCTACTAGAATTTGCGCAATTCGGCGTCATCAGGGGGTGACGCCGCTATAAAGTTTTCAGGCAACTCATCCGACACTTACCTAAAGTGAGACAGGGTTGCAGGATCATGCGACTTACTCATGCCTTGGTCGCAGGGGTGCGACAATGCAATATGACATCAGTACAGTTGTCGACAGCAACGAGGTGCTGGCAGGAGTGCCGGACAATGCCCTTTCGATTGCTGCAGCATGCTCCCGATCAAACAGCCCTGTTTCACGGGTGATAAAAGCAATAGAGACTGATGTCGATTTGACGCAGCAGCTCTTGCGTATCACCAATTCCAACTTCTTTGAATTTAATCAGCCGGTTTTTGCACTGGACCGGGCCGTTGTCATCCTTGGTTTCGGCCGCTTACGCGAGTTAGCACTGTGCATCTGGTTGTTCCGAATGCTGAAACCGCTGCGGAAAGATGCGGTGTTTCACTTCGAGAATTACTGGCAGCATGCACTGCTTACGGCAATTATTGCCCGGGCAATTGCGGAGCGTCAGGAACCCGGGCGAGAAAGCATCTATTTCGCTGCCGGGCTAATGCACGACGTCGGCAAACTAATTGCCGTGAATGAGATTTCTGCTGACTATTTCTTTCTGATTGAACAGAGTCGACAGTTAAATTGCTCATTACATCTGGTAGAACGGGATTTCCTTGGATATGAACATGCCGATATTGGCGCAGAATTAATTTCCAGGTGGGGCTTGCCGGAAGCAATGGAAGTAATGATCCGGTTTCACCAAAGTCCGGCGCGCTACGATGGTGGACGGACAAATTTAAAGCGGATCAAGCGATTGTATCTCAGCAATTTAATCGCCCACTATTTGCAGGACGATCTGCAGGGGTTAAAAGGCATTCGCAAGCTCGATCCGGAATTCGACCGTTTCTTCAGGTTTTCCAATACGGAATTTGATGAACTCGTGAACCACCTTCGCCGTCAAATCCGCAGGAATCGCGAGTATTTTGAGATCTATTAAGCGCAGGAATTACCATGAAAATGATCAAACGATCAGATATTGCCAAATATTTTGAAAATATACTAGGGTCTATACAGGACGCTGAGAAAAATAGTCAGATCAGTGAACAGCTCCAAACGATCAGCAACGAAGTTGAGCAGCTGGAAGGGTATATTCACACCTCCCTTGAGTCGATTGATGGACACTATCAGACCTATATAGAGCAAATTAATCTGCTATCCGCCCTTATTGAGTTTCAGCGACAGGTGCTTCATTCAACAGATGATGCGGATGTGAGCACACTTATCTTTGATTTTATTCGGGAACAGCTCGCTTTCGATGCCGGCTGCATTTTCCTGGAACTGGATGGCAATCAACAGCAGCTGCTTTTGGCTGCCCGTGAAGACAATGATCAATTCCAGCCTTTTTTCGCCGAGCATCGCGGTGCCGAAGAAATTGCCAAAATTCTTGCGCAGAAAGATCTGGCTGTGTTGCTCAGCGAAACCCATCAGTTTGAATCCGGGCAGCATCCCTGGAATGTGCTTGATGTAAAATCCGCCATTGTTTTTCCGCTCCGTTTTCAGGGGGAATTGTGGGGTGGCGGAATCCTTGCGCGAAAAGACCAACCTTTGCTTCTGAGCGATCTCTCGTTTATTAATCTCATACTTGGTGTGCTGTCACTGATGCTGCACCATCGCTATCGGGATGGCGCATATGCAGCTATTAGCGCAGCCGCTGATCAAACAGCTGCCGATTCATGGCTGGCTACCAGTCCTTTCCTCGTTTACACCCTTGGCCGGGACGGACGCATTCGGCATGCGAATCAAGCTGCGATTGATGAAACCGGTCTGGCCGAGTCAGATTTGATAGGCAGCTCCTTCACCGAGCGCCTGGCAGTCGGACAGGTTGATGGTTTTCGCAGCGATCTGCGCAAGCTGAAAAATGGCTCGGTAATTAGCCGGGAACTGATGGTTCACAAGGGGAAATCCAGCGGTCGGGTTTGGCAAGCCCACCTAAGCAAATTTGAATTGGCTGACGGCACTCGAGTCTTATCCGTTCTGGCAAATGATATTACCCGGCGATGGTGCCGGGACCAGGTTCGTCAACGCAATGAAATGCTGGATCAAATTTCTCAGTTTAGCCGGGTAATGAATAAGTATCTCAATAACCTGCTGACTGTACTGGTGCCCAACGTGAGCCTGATGAAGTCGCGTCTCGGTAAGGATCACGAACTGCGCAAGTATCTGAACACAATGGAGAAGTCGCTTGCCCAGACGGATAAACTGGTCAAGACATTCCTTAATTATCGCCTGAAAGACATCGAAAAGCCCCAAAAGGCCGATTTGAACAAGCTGCTGGTCAAGATTGCCGAGAAAATCGGTGCCAGACTGCCAGGGAAGGTTGGTTTCCGATTTTCGCTCGATCACAATCTCCCTTCAATGCAGCTTTTCCCGAAACGTCTGGGGCAACTATTCAAAATTTTCGTGCAGAACAGTCTGGAAGCCTTGAAGACCAAAGGCATCATACGGGTCGGCACCCGCATGGTAGAGATGAAGCGAAATGGGGTTGTGCTGCCACATCTTTTTTATTTACCAGCTGGCAAATATGTTGAATTAAGCTTTCAGGATCGAGGGCCAGGTATCGATGCCAAGCATCTTGACCATATTTTTAAGCCCTTTTTCTCTACGAAAATCAAGAACCAGGGAGGCGGTCTGGGGCTCTTCCTGGCTTATCGGATCGTCAAGGATCTTAAAGGGGAGATTTTTGTCAAGAGCATTCCCAATGAATCCACAACCTTTTATATTTACCTGCCCTTGCAGCCGCAAGTTGCTGCTAGCCAACAACCGACCGTTCCAGCAAAGAAACAGGATAAGACCAGGCGTGGCAAAATCCTGGTTGTCGACGATGAATTCAGCATAAGGACCATGCTTCAGGAAGTCTTCGAGCTAAAAGGATATCAGGTACTATCCGCGGCCAATGGCCGTGAAGGCGTTGATACCTTTAAAGCTAATAGCGCCGACATCGATTTGGTCATTATGGATATGGTGATGCCGGAGATGGACGGCAAAGAGGCCTGCCTGAAAATCAAAGCCTTGAAGCCTGATCAGAAAATCATTATTATTAGCGGGTATTCAAAGCGTGAAGATCTGGATCAGATTCTCAAAAAGAATCAAATGTCTTACATGCATAAGCCGTTTCAGGTGAATGATATTTTGCTGAAAGTCGAAAAGTTTATCGGGGCTTGATCATTACTTGGATAATGATTCGATACGTCGAACGAAGGTAGAAAGGTCGAGTCGCAAGTCTTCCGCATAGCAACGAAGTAATTCGATTGAGATATTCGGCGTGTTCGGAACAGTGATGCGTTGAAACGGAAAAGTCGTGTTTCGCAAAACAGTGATATGTACGGAATTAAAATCATCCAGGTAGCCGAGTCGCTGAAAAGCTTTGATGACAGATTGGCGGGAAAAGGCAGGGGAACGGCTCACCTGATCGTCAGTCTTCCGGGTTGTAAGGGATTTTTTCATGTCGCTGCTTGTGACTCGTTAGATATGCGTTGATGGCGGCTTTTATCATGGTATGCGCTTGTTGTTCCGATTCCGCCTGGATGTGACATCCCTTCAATCCGCGGCAACTCGCAACATATAAATTCTCTTCAACTTTGCGAACAATGATTTTAAGTTTCATATCGGTGCTTCTGAAACGGTTAATTTCACGTTGGAATATAGCCGTGCCAATATACAGTTACAATATTAAATGTCACAAAGATAGAATCTCGAATGAAAATAAATCCCGCAAATGTATGCTTTATCCTGGTTGAGCCGCAGTATCCGGGTAATATCGGATCGTCGGCTCGCGCCTTAAAATCCATGGGTTTCAGTGAGTTGATTTTGGTTAATCCCTGTGATTTTCAAGACTCGGAAGCGCAACGGCTAGCGCATGCTTCTGAAGATGTGCTGAACGCCGCCAGAATCGTTCCCACGCTGCAGGAAGCGATTGAAGACTGTCATTTTATTGTGGCTACAACCCAGAGGCATCGTGAGTATCGCTTCCCTTATTACACGCCTGAAGAATTGGCGCAAAAGGCTATTCCGTTGACGATTGAAGGCCGAATCGCCATTGTCTTTGGACGTGAACGTAGCGGATTGACAAATGAAGAAATCCGGCTTTGCGATGTGATTTCAACGGCCCCGGCAGCTGTCAGTCATCCTTCTCTTAATCTTGCGCAAGCTGTTTTGGTCTATGCTTACGAGCTGCATAAAGGTTCATTTGAAGACGAGAAAAAATTTACCTGGAAGCCGGCTGATCATCGTCAGATTAGCTCCGTCTACGAGCATCTTGAAAAGAGCCTGCGACGGGTTGATTTTCAACCGCGCGACAATTGGGAAAAGTTCATTATGCGGTTCAGGCGTCTGTTAGGTCGCGCGCAGCCGGAAATACGAGATGTGCAGCTGCTGCATAAAATTTTGCAGGCCTTCGATGAATATATTGATCCGCCGGGGAAAGAACATTGAAGCATTGAAGATTGAAACATTGAAGCATTGATAATAGCAGTTGTAGGTCGGATTAGCCGAAGCACAGCGTTGACCAAGGTAATGACTTGGCAGAGGGGTAATCCGACGTTTTGAGAATGTCGAATGCCCAATGCCGAAGCCAAGCGTTGACCAAGGTAATGACCTGGCAGAGGGGTAATCC
>JANQRS010000070.1 GCA_028284445.1 Calditrichia bacterium | reverse complement strand
TTGGTCATTGGTCATTGGTCATTGGTCATTGGTCATTGGTCATTGGTCATTGGTCATTGGTCATTGGTCATTGGTCATTGGTCATTGGTCATTGTTCATTGTTCATTGTTCATTGTTCATTGTTCATTGTTCATTGTTCATTGTTCATTGGTCATTCGACATTTGTCATTTTCTTCTCATGTTCCAGCAGCCAGCGTTTGCGCTCCAGCCCCCCGCCGTATCCGGTTAAGCTGCCATTGCTGCCAACCACCCGGTGACAGGGAACCACAATAGAAATGCGATTTTGCCCGTTTGCCGTTCCCACCGCACGAATCGCAGTTGGCTTTTGAATTCGGCGGGCTTGTTCCTTGTAGCTGCGGGTTTCTCCAAATGGGATTTTCAGTAGTGCGCGCCAGACCGATTGTTGGAAGTCGGTGCCGGGCATATGCAGAGCAACATCGAAGGATTTCCGTTTCCCCGCGAAATATTCAGCCAGCTCCTTTTCCAATTGAGAAATATGCGCATTTTCTCCGCCGAGGATGATGGCATTTAAGCGCTTCTGCAGATCGCCAAGCTCGGCTTCCAGCGCGCTGCGATCGGTAAATTCGAGCAGACAAATACCCTGATCCGTAGCAGCGGCAAACATCGGCCCAAGTGGTGTCGGCACGCTATGGATTAGTATCACCGATTTCTCCTTGCTTGCCTCTGGCGCCACTCCGGTCAGCGCCTTGAAAGTATATCCGAATCCGCTCAGCGAATCATAACCGGCATCGAAAGCGCTATGCGTGACGCTGCTGCCCTTTTGCAAAGCCCGGAAAGCACTATTGACTCGAATCATTCTTTGGTAGGCCTGAAATGTGATGCCATGATGCTGTTTGAACCAGCGACGCAGCTTCTCCGGTGCGATACCTGCAGCTTTCAAGGCATCATCCTGTACGCGATGCTCCGGGTGATCACGAACCATCTGTATTGCTATAAGCACTTCGTCAGGCGGCTCGCCGACATTCCGGGTCGGGTTGCAGACCTTGCACGGCCGATAGCCGTTCTGCAGCAACTCCTTGACTTCTGTATAGAATTCTACGTTGACCCGTTTCGGCTTGCGTGCCCGGCAGGTGGCAATGCAGAAAATACCGGTCGTTTTGACGCCCACGTAGAAGATTCCCACGAAGCGGCTGTCCCGATCGACAAGTGCCTGGTAGTACTTGTCTATATCCGATTGCTTTGTGATATGCATGCTCTACACCAATGCGCTGAATGATTGCTGATTTTGGATGGAAGAAATTAATGAATCGAAATACTGCTGTAAAGCGACTTGCGGAAAATTTCCCATGCTGATCCGTCGTACGCCGAGTTGTTTTAGTGTTTGAAAATCCGGCAAGTCCGGCATGCACATCACGTTTATCGGTAGCGAAATAGCGTCCACGACTGCCTTGATATCTGCCTGCTTAACAATGCACGGCACAAAAAGGCCATCAGCGCCGGCATCCTGATACATACGGCCACGACGGATGGCTTCCTCACGGGCATTGGGAATCTGCAGGAGAAAGGGATCTGTTCTGACGTTGAGAAATAGCGACGAATTGTTGGATTTTAGATAGGCCGAAATGGCGCTAAGCCTTTCGCTGAATGCTTCGGCCGCCACTAGATGCCGGGCATCGCTGACGAGGGAGTCTTCGATGTTAATTCCGGCAATGTCGAGGTTGATCAAGCTGGAAATGTTTTCACAGACCGCTTCCACCGACTCTCCGTAGCCCGCTTCTATGTCTACCGAGAACGGCAAACTCGTATTCGCCTTAATTCGCCGCACAATGTTAAGTAGCTCTGCGAAGGGCATGCTTTCGCCGTCCTCATAGCCGAGCATTGCTGCGATTGCCGCGCTGGAGGTGCCAAGCGCGGCAAAATTTAACTTTTCATAGCTGCGGGCGCTTGGAACGTCCCACACGTTTCCGATTAATAGTGGCGTTTCCTGGCTATGTAATTCGTGAAAATTCATTGCTGCCTCGTTTTTCGGGCAAAATAGCAGCATTCGTGATCATCCGACAACCGAAAACCGGACAAGTATTTTTATTGACTCGGTATGCGTGGCTCAACTACAATATGGACCTACACAACCTCAGTTGCCAAAAGCGCCGACATATGATCAATAGTGGCATCTTCCGCTACCTGGATAACTATTTTCCCGCTGGGGTGCACATCCTCCATATAGCGAATTGCGTCCGCGACCTCGTCGAGCGAATAATAGCTGTCGATGACAGGCCGGATCTGCCCTTCTTCAGCCATGTCTTTCAACAATTGCAAATCTGCCTGGTTCGGTCTGGACAGAAATGATGTTATTTTTTGCTTGCTGAAAAGGGTGTTCAGCGGGCAAGCAGCCATGATCTGAAAGATGCGTTTGGTTTCCCCACCAACAAAAACGTAGGTGCCTTCAGGCGTCATTGCCGGCCGGTATTCCCAGGGTGGGCGATAGGCGGCGATATCCAATATCAGGTCATATTCGATGTCGCTTTGGGTGAAATCTTCTTCGGTGTAGTCGATAACGTGGTGGGCGCCGATTTGTCTGAGCATATCCAGGTGCCGCGTGCTTGCTACGGCAGTTACCTCGGCGCCAAACGCCCCTGCAATTTGCACCGCGAATGTTCCAACGCCGCCGGATGCCCCGTTGATCAGAACTTTCTGTCCGGCTTCAATACCACCTGCATCGCGCAGGCTTTGCAAGGCGGCCAGACCTGCAACCGGCAAAGTGGCGGCTTCTTCAAAAGTATAGCCTTCCGGCTTGGGCGCCAGCATGTCCTCAGGAATGGCTGCATATTCCGCATATCCGCCAAATCCGCTTTCAGAGAGATCGCCAAAGACAAGGTCTCCGACCTGCCATTGCGTGACATCCCGGCCAACCAACTCGATGCGTCCGGCGATATCTGCTCCCAGCGTTCGGATAGCCGGACGTCTGAATCCGCCATACATCAAACGAACCAGGAAGGGATCCGCACGCATCAAATGCCAGTCGGCGGCATTCACCGAGGCAGCATATACCTTTACCAGCACTTCATTCGCTTTAATAATCGGTTTATTGGCGATTGAAACCTTTAATTGATCCGGAGATCCGTATTGCTTTTGAATGATTGCTTTCATGTTCTTGCCTTTCATTTTTTGATTGTAATCTAGGCAGAATCGCTACTTCCCACAATTGTCCGAAGGGTGTATTTTGGGGGTGCAGGAGGGGCATTGAAGCATTGAAGATTGAAAATTGAAGATTGAAGATTGAAGATTGAAGCATTCTTGCCTTGGTGGCAACTACGGCGGAGCCGTTCCATATGTCAGCCACATGTTCGCTTCCGGCGAACGTGGGGGAAATAACATTGAAACATTGAAAAACGAAAAACTACAAAATCCAACAGAAAAAATTCCAAATGCATCCTACGATATCGAAAGAGTTAAAGCGGTCAGGATTCAGTTTGGACATTGGGTGTTGTGATTTGGAATTTCTTTGGGATTTTTCCTGTTGGGTATTGGAATTTATGTTTTGAACATTTTTTCGTTGATTGCGTATTTCAATGCAATCATTATATTATGGAAGTTTGGAGGAAAGACGGCGAAAACTTCTAACAACACACATAGACTGCATTAACGAGACAACTTTATCCGAAACACAACATGAGGCACGTATGATGATGCGACGAACGTTCGCGCTGGCGTTGCTTGTCCTTGTACTGGGCTGTTCGTCCCAGAGCGAGCAAATAAAAATGGAAGCCGCCAAGAAAATGCCGGCCACACAAGATTGGGTTGCCTGGCGAGGCGCTGATCAAAATGGGTTTTCCAACTCCGGAAACCTGATAGATAACTGGTCCAAGGAAGGCGAAAATCTGATCTGGCGAGTCGACTTTGTCGGGCGTTCAACACCGATTGTCATGAATGGCCGAGTTTACGTGATGGGCCGGGTCGGGGCCGAAAAAACGCAGCAGGAACAGGTAGCATGTTTTGATGCCGATACCGGGGAAAAACTTTGGGAACATCTTGAGGTGGTTCGCAATACCTACGCGCCCTTCAGTCGAGTTGGCTGGGCGAGCCCGGTAGGCGATCCGGAAACCGGCAATGTCTTTACGGTTGGCGCCGGCGCCATTGTTAATTGTTTCAGCAAAGACGGGAAAATTCTTTGGACCCGCTCACTGATCCCGGAATTTGGAACTCGTACTGGCTACGGCGGTCGCATCACCAACCCGGTGGTTTTTGAAAACATGCTGATTGTTAGCTTTGTGAGCGCCGGTTGGGGAGATCAGAAAGCCATGAAAGGCCGTCACTTCGCATTCGATAAGCGCACCGGTGAGACCATTTGGACCTCAACGCCTAGCGGTATTTTTAAACTTCCGAACCTCTATTCCAACCCGGTCTTGGCAGTGATCGACGGTCAGCAGCTTTTCATCGCTGGAAATTCCGACGGTTCTGTTTATGCTATTCAGCCTCGTACCGGCAAAAAGGTATGGGGATTTAAGCTGAGCCAGCGCGGTTTGAACTCCTCCGTTGTTGTGGATGGCTATCGGGTTTATGCTGCCCATAGTGAAGAGAACATTGATACGCCGACAATGGGGCGCATTGTGGCTATCGACGGACGCGGCACCGGCGATATTACCAAAACCCACGAGCTCTGGCGCTACGATGCTGAAATTGGGTATACCTCGCCGCTGCTCCATAATAATCGCCTTTACTACATCGATATTTCCGCAAATATGTATGCGCTCAATGCTGAAACTGGTGAACTGCACTGGGAGCATAGCCTCGGCACTGTTGGCAAAAGCAATGCAGTATGGGCGGATGGCAAGATCTATGTCACCGAAACCAATGGCCGCTTTCACATTCTGACTCCTGGCGATACCTCGGCTGTAGGACTTGACGAGGAGCAGATGTTCATGCCCAATGGCCGAACCGCAGAGGTATATTCTTCTCCGGCCATCGCCTATAATCGCATTTATTTCTCGACTGAAGAAGGACTCTATTGTCTCGGCGATCCTTCAAAACCGCTGGAAGTTTCGGCACCGACGCCGGTGAACACTGGTGACGAGGCGCCGATGCCGGCCGAAGGCTCCGTCCCTGCCTGGTTGCAAATCGTTCCTGCCGAAAAAGAAGTGCAGGCCGGGGAAACAGTTACCTTTACCGCCAAGGCTTACGACGAGATGGGGCGTTACCTGACCGATGTGAAGCCGGAATGGTCGATTGATGCCAATGTCGGCACTATCAATAAGGACGGCACATTGACAGTGAAAGCCAGCAAGAGCGGCACTGCAGGCATTATCACTGCAAAAATGGCTGAGTTGAGCGGGACCTCCCGCATCCGCGTTTTTCCCAACGCGCCCTGGACAGAGGACTTCGAGCAGTATGAAGACGACACCAACCCGCCACATTGGATTGGCACCGGCAGCAAACGCAGTCCCGGCGGAAAATATCTCGTTCGCACGGTGGACGGCGGCAATAAGGTGCTGGCCAAGCCCCTGGCGCAACGCGGTATTCAGCGTCACTTCACATTCTTTGGCCCGTCTAAAATGGCCAATTACGTGATGCAGGTCGACGTGATGGACCATAAGGTCAAACGCCGCCGCGGTGATGCTGGTTTGATCTCGCATGGTTATACCATGGATTTACAAGGGAAGAAGCAGCGTTTGGAAATCCGATCCTGGGCATCGGAGTCAAGGATTTCCGTGCAGGTGCCTTATTCCTGGGAACCGGAAACCTGGTATACCATTAAAATGGATGTTGATGTAATGGCAGATAAGACCGTTATTCGCGGTAAAGTCTGGCCGAAAGGCGAGGAAGAGCCTGAGGAGTGGACGATCACGGCTGAGGATCCCTTGAATATCAAATACGGTGCACCGGGTATTGCCGGCGTTTCTTATACCGAAGTATTTTTTGACAATCTGAAAGTCTGGCAAAAATAGCTGTGAACGGATTGTATCAATTTGAACCTAGATGGAGCGTAGTGACGATGAGACAACTGATTTCGATTTTAGTTCTACTTGCTGTAACAATCAGCTCGACGGCGTTTTCGCAAGACAGCCCGGATGGCGGCGTGGCCCTATTTGGGATTGACGCCTCCCGAAATATGATTTCCCTGGAAAAAGGCTTGCCGATGAAATGGGATCCGGAAACCGGAGAAAACATCAAATGGACCGCCCAATTGGGCTCCCAAACATATACGAACCCGCTTATTAGCGATGGCCGGGTGGTGATTGCAACCAATAATGAAGCGCTGCGTAATCCCAAGCTGACCGGGGATCGTGGTAACATCGTTGTTTTCAAGGAATCCGACGGTTCCTTTCTCTGGCAAGCGGCGCATCCAAAACTGCCTGCAGGCATTGTTAATGACTGGCCCCTACAGGGCATCTGTTCGACAGGCTACATCGAGGGCAATCGCCTCTGGTATGTATCCAATCGCTGCGAGGTGCTCTGTGTTGATCTGGAAGGCTTTCGCGATGGTGAAAATGACGGTCCCTATAAAGATGAAGAAGAAACGTCTGAAATTGACTATGACATCATCTGGAAGCTCGACATGATGGACGAACTGGATGTGTTTCCGCATAACCTTGCTGCCGGTTCGCCGTTGATTGTTGGTGATATTCTTTTCACAGTGACCGGTAACGGCGTCGATGAAAGCCACATTCTGCTGCCGTCTCCCGATGCACCGAGTTTCCTGGCGATCGACAAGAATACCGGTGAGGTGCTTTGGGAAGACGCCAGTCCCGGCGAAGAAATTTTGCATGGCACCTGGTCGAACCCCGCTTATGGCGTATTCGACGGTAAGCCGCAAGTGCTTTTCCCTGGCGGCGACGGTTGGCTTTACTCTTTCGAGCCGAAAACCGGCAAACTGATCTGGAAATTCAATTGCAATCCGGCTGATTCCGAATGGGAATTAGGCGGTGCCGGTACCAAGAACAATATTATTAGCACGCCTGTCATTCACGACGGTATTGTCTATCTTGGCGTGGGACAGGATCCTGAGCACGGGGAAGCGCCCGGCCACTTGTGGGCAATTGATCCCACGATGGAAGGTGATGTCACCGGCAAGGCCACAGTTTGGCATCGTCACGGCGATGACTTTAATCGCACCATGTCTACACCTGCTATTATGGATGGGCTAATGTATATCTCAGACCTTAGTGGTTTCCTCTATTGCCTGGATGTTAAAACCGGTGAACACTACTGGACACATGATACCTTTGCAGCGATTTGGGGTTCCGCCTTTGCAGCCGACGGCAAAGTGTATCTTGGTGATGAAGACGGCGACGTGGTTGTATTGAAAGCCGGAAAAACCGAGGAAGTGCTCCATGAAGTGAACATGGGGAGCGCAGTGTATTCGACCCCGGTTGCAAAGAACGGTGTTCTCTATATTGCCAGCCGCACAACGCTCTTTGCGATTGAAGGGAAGTAGAGCATAGTTGTTAGGTGATTAGTTGATTGGTTTGGTGGATAGTCCCCCCTCAATCTCCCCCCGGGGGGAGATTGAGGGGGGACGTGAATCAATAACTGATCAGGTTTTGGATTTTTTTCTGTTGTAATGTGTAATTTCCTAAAGAGGGGTATCTATGATTCGTATCTATCGATTCGTGCTTTTAGGTTTGCTTCTCACATTGCCGCTCCTGGCACAGTCACTCGACGACAAACTCCTCGATGCCACTCGCGCCGAAGACATAAAAGCCGTCAAATCCCTGTTAAAGCAAGGGGCAGACGTCAATGCCAAATACCGCTACGATGCCACACCGCTTTTCTTTGCTTCGGACCGCGGCAATGCGGCCCTCGTTCAGCTACTGATTGATAAAGGCGCCGAAGTCAATGCCAAAGATACCTTTTACAATGTCACCCCTTTGCAATGGGCGACCTTTAATTCCCACAATAATGTTGTTAAGATTTTGCTGAAATCCGGCGCTGAAGGCGGTGATGCGGTGTTGGCCTCCGCTGCCAGAAATGGGAATTTGGATCTCGCTAAAATCGCCCTGGAGGGAATGAATCCTGACTCCGCGAGTCTAAGCAATGCCCTGGTGGCTGCCAAGGGCGGTGAACACGACGAGATCGTTAAACTGCTGATGGACGCAGGTGCAGTGGAGCCGGTGGTGACCGGGGCAGATATTGCACCGGAGTTGCTGAAGCCGTACACCGGCAAATATCGAAATAGCGATATCGGTATGCAGTTGACCTTTAAGATAAAAGAGGGCCGCCTCATTGGTGAGACTGCCGGGCAACCCTCGCTAACCTATGTCCCCGTTGAAGACGACGTCTTCAAAGCGGTTGAATTTGATGGTATTCGCATCGCTTTTGAAAAGAAAGATGACGCGGTTCCCTCATTTGTCCTGACTCAGGGTGAAAGAAGCTTTACTTTCAATAGGATGTCGGCAGAAGAGGAAGAAAAAGCCGATCCCGGTGCTGAACCGATTGCTGATGCTGCTGAATACACCACTGGCGCTAAGACGGTAGCAAAGGCAATGAACTGGCCGGGCTTTCGCGGACCGCAGGCCTCAGGTGTTGCTGACGGGCAATTTCCGCCGGTTAAATGGGATTCGGAATCCGGAAAGAACATCAAGTGGAAAGTTGAGATTCCCGGCTTCGCCCACGCCAGCCCGGTGATCTGGGAAGATCGCATTTTTATTACAACCTCGGTTAGCAGTGATACCTCAGCGGAATTGCGCGTTGGTCTTTACGGCGATGTAGCGCCTGACAAAGACGTATCTCAACACTCCTGGGAAGTGCTGGCAATTGACCGTAAGAGCGGTAAAATATTGTGGCGTCAGGTTGCTCACAAAGGCGTGCCAAAGGTGAAACGGCATACCAAGGCCAGTCAGAACAATTCTACGCCGGTAACAGACGGCAAATATGTTGTTGCCCTTTTTGGCGCTGAAGGCCTCTACTGTTACGATGTCGACGGCAATTTACAGTGGAAGAAGGATCTTGGCTTTCTGGATTCCGGCTGGTTCTTTGATCCTGATTATCAATGGGGACACGGTAGTTCACCAATTATTTATAAAGATATGGTGATCGTACAGTGCGATATTCAGAAGGATTCCTACATCGCGGCATATCGCCTGAAGGACGGCCGTGAAGTCTGGAAAAAGATGCGCGATGAAATCCCATCCTGGAGCACGCCGACTGTTTATGAAGCGAAAAGCGGCCCGGAACTGATTACAAACGCGACAAACCGTATCCTGGCGTATGATCCTGATAATGGCAATGAGCTTTGGTATATCAAGGGTAATTCAGAAATTGCAGTACCAACCCCCTTAATTGCCCACGATATGATTTATGTTACCAGCGGTTACCGGCCCATTCAACCAATATATGCAGTGAAACCTGGCGGCCGTGACGATATTACCCCGAAGGACACCACGGCAAATGAGCATGTGGTTTGGTCGACCAGGCGTGGCGGCCCGTACATGCCCACGCCAATCATTTACGGCGATTATCTCTATGTTTGCGCCAATAACGGCACGGTTTCATGCTACGATGCATTGACCGGAGAGCGGAAGTATCGCGAACGCCTCGGGGGCCGCGGTGGCGGTTATGCTTTTAGTGGATCACCCGTCGCTGCAGATGGCAAGATCTACTTCCCAAGTGAAGATGGGGAGGTGTATGTGGTGGCAGCCGGACCGGAATTCAAGCTGCTGGCCAAGAACGATTTGGGTGAAGTGATTATGACCACGCCGGCTATTTCTGACAAAACGATTTATATTCGCACACAGTCTCATCTGGTTGCTATCGCCGCTGAGAATAAGGAGCTATAATGAGCAATAGTTTAAATGAACGCGTGAAAGCTGCGCGCGAAAACCTGGATGCACATGTCCGGGAAATCATACATTGGCACTTCAGCCCGGAAACCGGTTGCCCATTCTGGCTGGAATATGCTGAGTCACTTAGTTTTGATCCGCGCGATAAGATACATAGTTATGATGATCTGAAGTTACTTGGACATTTCCAGGATGAGTGGCTGCGCGGCGGACCGGTGCGTCGCTGGGTCCCAAAAGGCTTAAAAGATGAGCCGGTATATGTGTTTGAAACCGGTGGATCAACCGGGGTACCGAAATCGCGCATCAATATCCGCGATTTCCAAACGGACTACGAAATGTTCAGCGAAAACCTTTCCGACGAAACATTTCCGCGTGGAGCTGATTGGCTGATGCTTGGGCCGACAGGGCCACGTCGCTTGCGTTTGGCTATCGAACACCTGGCCCAGCATCGCGGTGGTATTTCCTTCTTCGTCGACCTCGATCCGCGCTGGGTAAATAAGCTCATCAAACGTGGCAATTGGCAGGAGCTGGAATTGTATAAGGATCACGTCATCAACCAGGCCCTGAATATTCTACGCTCACACGACAATATCCAATGCGTCTTTACCACGCCGAAACTGCTCGAAGGTCTCTGTGCCAAAATATCGCTGGTTCGTCATGGTATTAAGGGCATTTTTTGCGGCGGCACTGAAATGAATGCTCAATTTCATCGCTTTGCCAGGGAAGAACTGGTGCCCGGCATCGACTTCGTGCCGACCTATGGTAACACGCTGATGGGCCTGGCTTGTAATAAGCCATTTAATATCGAAGACAATTACGCGATTACCTACTACCCGCCGCATCCGCGGGCAATTTTTGAGCTGGTCAATAAAGATGATCTCAACGAAGCAGTTCCCTATGGAGAAACCGGCAGAGTGTTATTGACAACGCTGACCAAAGAGTTTTTCATGCCGCGCTTCGCAGAACGAGACGAAGGCGAGCGCGCTGAACCGATCGATCGCTACCCCTGGGATGGCGTCAGCAATCTGCGCCTTTTCTCCGAATTTCAGGAGTCGGTCGTTGTAGGCGTCTACTAATCGATGATCGTTCACATCCCCCTAAATCCCGCTTCGAAGGGGGATTTAGGGGGATGTGAACGTTGCGATGTTTCAATCTTTCAATCAAACTTGGGGTTTCCCATGATTCATATACCAATACTCAGGGCTGGCAAGCCATACTATAGCCTGAATAAAACAACTGTCAATCATTTCCAGACCGGTGAGCCGGTCGCTGAAATGAGCATGGCAAATAGCGGCTTGATTGCGCGTGACATGCAAAATGGCCCGGCCAATAAGCAGCGCATTGGTGACATACCAATGGCTGATATGCTGGCGATGTGCAAGAAGGCAGCGGTGCTCTTTCGGGAAGCGGAATTGCCGCTTGGCGAAGGCACGCAGACAGGCGAAGACTATATCCAGCAGCTTTCCGCGACCAGCGGGATGCCGGTATCACTTTGCCGCAAGAATATGGACAAGATTACCCTGGTGATGGACGGCATGGAAACAGTGCTCGGTGGGCTGACACGTGGTCTGGATCTCAGTATTCTCGACAGCGGCTGGAAAGAGGTGGATGATCGTCCATTGAACTTCTTTTGCGAAACCGACGAACTTGGCGCCATTCTTCCCAGCAATTCCCCTGGTGTGCACTCGCTGTGGATTCAGGCCCTGGCGATGAAGGTGCCGTTGATTCTGAAACCAGGCAGCGCCGAACCGTGGTCGCCCTATCGCATTGCCCAGGCATTCATGGCCGCCGGTATGCCCGGCGAGGCTTTCGGTTATTACCCAACCGATCACTCCGGCGCCAACGAGATTTTACTGCGTAGCGGCCGTTCGATGTTCTTTGGCGATAAGAACACTGTGGCTCCCTGGAAACACGATCGCCGGGTGCAGATTCATGGACCGGGCTGGAGTAAAGTAGTTATCGGCGCAGACGAAGCCAACAACTGGGAATCCCATCTTGATGTTATCGAAACTTCCGTTGTAGAGAATGGCGGACGTAGTTGTATCAACGCCTCCGGTGTCTGGACGGCCGCCAACGGCCGCGAATTGGCGGAAGGTATTGCCAAACGCTTTGCAAGCATCGAAGCGCGAAATATGGATGATCCCGATGCCCGTATCGCTGCTTTTACCAACAAGAAACTGGCCTATCTGCTCAGCGATATGCTCGACAATCAGCTGCGCACACCCGGTGCGGAAGACCTGACTGCCAAATATCGCGAAAGCCGGGTGGTCGAAGCCTTCGACGCTGTATTCCTGCTGCCAACCGTCGTTTACTGCGAAGATCCGCAACATCCGCTGGCAAGTGCCGAATACCTCTTTCCCTTTGTCAGCGTGGTTGAACTGCCGGAAGAATCGCTGGTTCATCAAATGGGACCAACGCTTGTGGCGACAGCCATAACTGGCAATCAGCAATTGATCAATCAGCTATTTGCATCAACGCATGTTGAACGCCTGAACATCGGCTCGATACCGACCATGAAAATCAGCTGGGATCAGCCCCATGAAGGGAACCTGTTTGAACATCTTTACCGGCAACGGGCGTTGCAGGTTACCGGCTAGATGTAGGTAGCAATGAAGTTAGCAATCAAACTGATCCGATATGATGTCGGATATATTGGCCTGATCCTCTTACTCAGCGTTACCGCTGTTTTCGGCATGGGCATGCAAAGAGAATTTGCTGCCCTGCCGGTCCATGCACTTCTGCTTGGCATCTACCTCTACTTTATTTCTCAGGTGAAACGAGATCGGCAATTGGTGATACGCCAGTTGTCATTTCTTCCAAATTATGCACATGTCGCCAAGCGAATCGCGCTGACGCTGGCCGCCTTCTTTGCCGTTTATATGCTAATTCTGCAGTGGTTGGTGACCGATGTGCTGAGCCTCAGCAGGCTTGCCATTAGCGGGAGTTTTTCGGCCGTAGCCTATTTTGTTATTGCGCTGTTCATGATTCGCACCCGCGAGTTGGTAATCGGGCTAATTTTCAGTGCTGCCGTTATTCTAACCGGGTATTATGTATTGACCCCTCTTCTGCTCGGTTTTCTGATTTTCAGTCTCCGTGTAACAATTGGTGAGTTGCGTTTCACCTCAGATCTTTCGCAACATGGAAAGAACGTACCTGCGGTGGTTGATCCGCGCTTTGGCACCGTCTTGAACACTGAACATTATCTGCTCAATTATTTGCGCCTGACCATTCGCAGGAATGATAATTACCGGCTCGACGTTCAGGTCTTTGTCGCTGTCCTGTTCATTCTGTTCGCTTATTCACTTCATTCAATCTATCGAAATCAGGATTATTCAGCGCTGCCGTACTTATCCGTGATCGCTGCAGCAATATTTGTCGCCGCCTTTTTCTTCATGATGCTGATTCTGCGCGATCTATGGCCAGTACTGGAATTCACCGGACGCCGGGGAGACGTTAAATATCAATTGGAGTTCATTATATACTGTGGATTTCTGGTTTTTATCGGCCTGTTGCTGATGGGCGGAAGTTACCTTGTCGGACCACCGGCAGACTGGTGGTTTCCGGGATTTGTTTTCGTGGCCAGTTGTTTCTATTTAGAGACCGCGTTATTTCTTCTGACCCAATTTTCGGGCCACAAGTATCTAATCACATTTTGCGGATTGATGGCCGTTATATTGATGTTGCTGGAGCCGTTGCAGCAATTGATTGTTTCCGTCTCTATTCATCTGGCGGTCCTGGCCATTATTTTCTTTGGGAAAGGGAAGCTGAATGCTTGACATCAGGGAATTGACTTTTTCATACCCCAACAGCCGAAAAATTCTTGATGATATCTCCTTCTCTTTCAAGGCGGGCATCATTTACGGTCTGGTGGGCGGTAACGGGGTAGGGAAGACCACCTTTTTCAAAGTTTTGCTGAATCATCTCAAGCCGTCAAGAGGCGAGATTACGCTGAACGGAGTGCATCACCAGCGCGAACGCATTGCCTATCAACGTCAGCTCATCTTCTCGAATGACGAACCGCATTATCCGCCGTATTTTACCGGCCGCGAATGGTTGTCCTTTGTGCTGGGCGCCTATCACCAGGATGTGGATGCTGGCAAGCTCGACGAGTTAATCGAAATTTTTTCATTCAAGGAGCTGGACAAGAAGACATCAACCTACAGTCACGGTATGCACAAAAAGCTCTCGATGATTGTCAACTTTATGGCGGATGTGCAGTGTTTGCTGTTCGATGAGTCGATGGCCGGGATTGATCCATTCACCTTGAAAAAGATCTACGAATATGTCGGATCACTGGCGGCTGATCGCATCATGATTATTTCCTCCCACAGCAAGGATCTGATTGAAGCCTGTGCCGATCAGATCATCTTTCTCGATAATGGTCAGTTTCAATTGATTGAGTCCTACGACCAGATGTTTGACAGGAAAGGTGGAGCGTAGTATGCTCTGTTTTTTTATCCTGTTCAATGGAGCTATCGAGGAAACATGTTACCTAAGTTAAAAGCTTTACCGCGAATGGACACGAATTTTCGCGAAAATATAAGCCGCTAAATGCTAAATTTACGTTTTTTTGCCAATTCGTGCTTATTGGTGAAGATTCGTGGTAATCTTTTTCCATTTTCCATCCCTCACGGGAGATAGAGTGGGAACGAATCTTTTTGTGAACCCCGCAAATATTCCTTGCAATGCAACCATTTCAACCTTTCCGCTACACGCGTGTAGTATCTGATATCTGTCACTTCAGCTTTTATTTGGCGCTTGCTTAGGTTAGTGAATTTTCTTACGTTCTGTGATGCCCCAAACGACAGATGCCGGGCAATGTTTAGTATAAGAGTGATCACGAGAGACCGATATCATGCCGCCCGGAAATAAGCTGGATCAGCCTTCAGATGATCAGGAATGGCCGCTGGTTTCGGTGATGACTTTGAACTGGAACGGCAAGCGTTTTTTGCCGGGTTTGTTCGATTCCCTGGCTGATTGCAGCTATCCAAATCTCGAAGTTATCATGGTTGATAATGCATCAACAGATGACAGTGTCGAGTTTGTCAGAAATACCTACCCCTGGGTCAAGATTCTGGAAAATGCAGAAAACTATATGTATGCCCGGGGGAATAATGAAGGCCTGAGAATTTGTCAGGGAAAATACATTTGCCTGATCAACAATGATGTGGATGTTGATCCAGGTTTTATCGAGCCGGTCATCAGGATGTTTGAGCAGCATGAGAGACTGGCTGCAGCTCAGCCGAAAATCCTGGCGATGGCTGACCGTGGACAGTACGAATATGCCGGAGCAGCCGGTGGGTATCTTGATGCGCTCGGATATGCCTTCGCCAGAGGACGCCTGTTTTTCGATACGGAAAAAGATGACGGGCAATATGATGATCCTCGCGAGCTGTTTTGGGCCAGTGGCGCTTGCTTGTTTCTGCGCCGCTCTGCTCTGGAGGAAACCGGCTATATTGATGAGGATTTTGTCCTGCATCAGGAAGAAATCGACTTGTGCTGGCGTCTGCGCCTGCGCGATTGGCGGATAGGATTTGTGCCGGAAGCAAAAATCTGGCATTATGGCGGTGGCACACTGGAACAAGCCAATGCCGGAAAAACCTATTGGAATTACCGCAACAACTTCTTCCTGTTGACCAAAAACCTCGCATTGCCGGGATTATTACTGCGCCTAATATTGCGCGTCCCCCTCGATGGTGTAGCTATGGTTGTCGAACTCCTGAAACGGCAGTTTGCCAACGCCTGGGCAATCGTCAGGGCATATGGCTGGATCATTCGGCATATACCGCTGATGCTCCGCAAGCGCCGGGAGGTGCAGAAAAATCGCATTGTGCCGGATAGGGATATTTTTCAGCTGATGTATCCCGGTAGCCTGGTAGCCGAATATTTCCTGCTCGGGCGTCGAAAGTTTTCTGATTTAGGCCAGGCCGGGAAATTCCTGAAGAGGATTCCGGGCCTTTGACAATATGACCATGAATAAGAGAATCAATTCTGCTTGCTGGCAGAATTGACAGATATAAACAAGACAGGAGTTCAAAACAACGATGGACAATCGCATGATCAGCAGAGGCTTCGCCGCAGCCTCATTCTTCATCAGCCTTGTGGTCTACCTGCTTACAATGGCGCCGACCGTTTCTTTTTGGGATTGTGGCGAGTTTATTGCCTGTTCATATAAAATGGCAATACCGCATCCCCCTGGAGCTCCCTTTTACCTGATGCTCGGCCGGGTATTTACGCTTATTCCCATTTTTGAAGATATCGCCGCCCGCGTCAATTTAATCTCTGTCCTCAGCAGCGCCTTTACCGTATTATTTCTTCACTTGTCCATTGTTTACCTGGTTAGAGATTTTACCAAGGACAAAGAAGGGTTTAATGCCCTGGTGCCACATTTTGGCGGATTGATAGGCGCGCTGACTTTTGCTTTCAGCCATAGTTTCTGGTTCAACGCAGTTGAAGCTGAAGTATATGCCCCTTCAATGTTTTTCACCGGCCTGGTGGTTTGGCTGGCTTTCCTTTGGGATGAAAAGCGCAACGAGCCCGGCAATGAAAGATATATCCTGATGATTGCTTACATCATTGGCCTGGCACTCGGTGTTCACTTGCTGAACGTTCTTACCATTCCCATGATCATGTTAATTATCTTCTACCGGAAGTATGAAGTGACCTTCGCGAATCTGGCAGTTCTTGCTGTGGTTGGTGGCGTGCTCTTCTGGTTGATCTATCCCGGTATCGTAAAGATGATCCCGGTGATGATTCACTACACTGGTTTTGCCGGCGTAGTTGCTCTGGTTTTGGCGATGATTGGCATTCTTTACTACGCCAGCACCGCCCGGCAGAATCTGATTGCCCTCATCGTCCTTTCGATGCTGCTGATCACGATTGGTTTTTCTTCATACATGATGATCTACATACGCTCCGGGCTTAATCCCAACATCGATGAAAACAATCCTGAAACCATCGAGAAGTTCATCTCCTATATGAATCGCGAGCAGTATGGTGATCACAGAATCCTGGATCGCGAATATGCCTGGAAGAACTCACCTAATGGCAAAAATTGGGAGAGCGTAACCCACTATTTCTGGGGCTATCAGGTGAATCACATGTATGTTCGCTACTTCTTCTGGAATTTTGCCGGTATCGCTGACGACGGGGTCAATTTCGATCTCTTTCAATTTCTGCTAATTCCATTGCTCCTGGGTCTGGGGGGTGCCTACTACCATTTCCTGAGGGATTGGAAGATGGGGCTGGCTGTGTTTGTCCTCTTCTTCATGACCGGACTGGCAATTGTGCTCTATCTGAATCAGCCGGATCCGCAACCAAGGGAGAGGGACTATAGCTATGTGGGCTCCTTCTTCGCATTTGCGATTTGGATCGGTATCGGGGCCGCCGCATTACTTGCGAAAGTAACGGAAATGCTGAAAGACGCCGGCGATCTGCCCTCTAAAATTGCGCCGTTGACAACGGCACTGGCCATGCTGATTGGTGGACCAACGTTGATGTTGGCAACCAACTTTGATTCACAGGATCGCACCGGGAACTTCGTCGCTTCAGACTACTCCTATAATATGCTGATCTCTGCTGAGACTGGCGGTATCATGTACACCAATGGTGACAACGATACATTTCCGCTCTGGTATCTGCAAGAGGTTGAGAACGTTCGCACAGACGTACGCGTCGCCAATCTCAGTCTGCTTAATACCGATTGGTATATCATGCAGCTGAAGAACATGGAACCGAAGGTGCCGATGAGCCTCAGCAATAGTCAGATCGAGAATCTTGATCAGTTCCTCACCTCGACCGGTTTCCGAATGTTCGGCAAGAAAGAGCCGATCTACGGAAAGCTCGGGGCCATCAATCTCTTTCCCTGGCCGGGAGAAGAAACCGTAACGATCGATGCGGTTTCCGACAACGTGCGCCAGTCGGAAATTCAACGCTATCGCGCCGGTTTTGGAGATCAGACGCCGGTTGCCACCGAGAAAATCTCTTTCAACCTGAAGCCCAAACATCGCATACCGGTGGCACAGGGTAAGAGTCTTGGATTTCTAAGGGTCCAGGACTACATGATCCTGAATACCCTGATCGCCAATAAGTTTGAGAAGCCGATCTATTTTGCCGTTACCACTTCCCGCCAGAACCAGCTCGACGGTTTGGTAGACTATCTGCGAATGGACGGCCTGCTATTTAAGATTACGACCCTTAAAGGCTGGTCTATTGATCCCGAGACGCTTTATGATAACGTGATGAATAAATTCCGTTATCGTGGGTTGAATGATCCGGATGTCTATTTCAACGACAGCATTCTCGGGCTCTTGCAGAACTATCGTTCCGCATTCCTGAGATTGGCAAACTATTATCTGGATGCCGGGGATCAGGCAAAATTCAAGGAAGTGATTACCAGGTCGCACGAAGTGATGCCGTCGGAGGTGATTCCCTATACCAATCGGCAGTTCGCAGAACTCATGCAGGCTTTTGAATTTCTTGCCGATGTACGTCCCAGGGAAGAATTCACTTCGGAGAACTACGAACTTAGCGAATTGCGGGCATTTGCCAGAATCGCTACTGACTTCAAATTTTACGAAGAAGCCAAGCCGGTGCTGATCGATATGCTGGCAACGATTGATGAAAATCCGGAAGGCCCAAAGGTGATGCAACTGCTGGATCGCAGTTTTACCAGACAGGTTGCCCCTGCGCAACGGGTCTTTGCCCTGGAAACCATTCGTGCTCAACTGCAGGAACAACTGGCGACGAGCTATGAGAATCTGGGTGAGATCGATAAGGCGATTGAAACCTTGCAGGAACGCCTGAAGGTGAATCAACGGAATAACAATATTTTACAGGCTAAGCTGCAGCAGTTGATTGATTCACAATCGCCGGATGCAGACGATACCCCTTAAGCAGTTTGATGAACAAGACGCTTCTTATCATTGCGCGCAGCCTGATTAGTATCGGGCTGCTTGCGTATTTGATCTATTTAGTTGATGTTGAGCAGGTATTTGCCGCCCTGGCGGCAGCTGACCGCAGCTGGTTCCTTGGCGCAACTGCATTGTTCTTCGTGGTCGTATTTTTGCTGGCGTTTCGCTGGAAAACTTTGATTGCCAGCGTGCCGGGGAGGCCGGGCTACCGTTCTCTGCTTACCTACTATCTGATTGGCTATTTCTTCAATAATTTTCTCCCCACTTCGATCGGCGGCGACGTCAGCCGCATCTACTACCTTACCAGCAAAACCGGAGACAATCCCAGCAGTGTCGCCTCCGTATTGCTGGAGCGCGTGCTTGGCGTTACGGCGACTTTGAGCTTCGCGGCCATTTCGCTGGTTTGGGTTACCGGATACTTTTCTACAGCAGTTGTTACGGTATTGAGCATTGCCATTTTCTCGGCCTTTGGTGTCATTCTTATCTTTATCGCAGCAATTGTAAATGACCGTCTCTCCGGACTCCTGCGTGGCCTGATTGGCCGTATCACCTTCTGGGGACTGGGCGAGAAGATCAATGCCGTCCTGATCTCTCTTGCCGGTTACCGCCGGATGAAGGAAGGGGTGTTAACGGCGTATGCTGTCTCCCTACTGTCACAGTTCTCGCTGATCCTGATGAATTTCGTGTTGGCGCGCTCTCTGGGCCTGGAAAAAGTGACAATTGGTTTCCTGATTTTAGTCATTCCTGTTACATTTGTCATAAGCCTGGTGCCGTCGATTAACGGCCTCGGTGTCAGAGATCTCGGATACGTCGTTTTATTGACGCAAATTGGCGTCAGCGAAACCGAAGCGCTATCTCTGTCGTTTCTAAACACACTGGTTCCTATGTTGGTGAGTATGCTGGGCGGAATCTTGTTTCTGGTCTACCGCAACAAGGGACAAATTATTGGTGATTCAAATGACCCTTAAGCGCGAAGAGGTGAGTGATATGAAGATACGACCTTCCAAAAGATACACCGGATTGCTAGTGATGATTCTCGCTGCCTGGAGCATGCTGCAACTGCCGGGCTGTGGCGCCAGAAAACCATATGCGATCGGTAACCTTGATCAAATCATCGTGTTTGCAGATTCACTGGATTGGGTTGAATACAAAGATGGTCTCGAAAGCCATTTTGGTAAAATCTACCGGATGCCCCTGGACGAAAAGGAATACCTGCTTGAGTGGCGACCCGCCCATAAATTTGATGAATTTGCCACCCATAAGAATATTATGTTCCTCAGCCGTCTTGACAGCCGCGCCACGATTTCAGCCCGCGTGAACCGTTTGCTCAGCGACGAGGTAAAGGCCGGCATCAATTCCGGTGACTTCTTCTATATCCCGCAGTATGATACGTACGCACTCGACCAGTATGTGGTCTTCCTGGTCGCACCCGATAAAGACGGTATGATCCAGCGCCTATATGATGAAGGTGAACTGGTATACGATAATTTTCGCGAATCATATTATAAGCGCCTCGAAGAGCTGCTTTTCCTACGTTATGAGAAGACTCAGCTCAGCGAATATATAGAAACATATTTTCCCTTTACCCTACGTATTCAGGCTGACTTCGATTTGCTTGATGAATCCGTCGAAAATCGCTATATCTGGTTGCGGCGCTTCCGTCCCGATCGCAATCTGGCGGTGTATTGGGAACCCCTGACTGATTCCACGAAAATTAACATGGAGTGGATGATAAAGGCCCGCAATGCTTTGGGTAAGCGTATTTGGGAAGGTGATGAAGTTGTTGTGGAAGAGACCTCTGCTGAACGCGTGCAATTTGCCCGGCGCCCGGCGTTGCGTATGGAAGGGACCTGGCGTAATCCAACGCATTGGGTTGGTGGACCTTTTCGAAGCACCGCTTTTGTTGATCGCGAACAAGGCCTGGTTTTCCTGGTCGATATTTCCGTCCACGCTGTGAACCAACGCAAGAAGCCCTATTTGGATCAACTTGACGTGATGGCGCATACCTTTCAGACGAAGACGGCTGCCAAAGCTGAAGTGGCGAGTGACTGATGAGGTTTGAATATCGACATCCCCCTGTATCACCTTCGAAGGGGGATACAAGGGGATGTCGGTGATTCCAGAATATTAAAAAATCGACGATATTAAGCACATAGCAATAAATCAAATCAATCAACGCAAATAGCGCAAAAATTTAGGAGACAGAGTAGATGGCTAAGGTTGGAATTGTCATGGGAAGTGAGTCAGATAGAAAAATTGTTGAGACTTCTTTAGAATACTATGAATATTTTGGAATTACGGCCGATGTATTTATAATGTCAGCGCATCGCACGCCGGAAAAAGTACACGATTTTGCCAGCAACGCACGCGACAACGGTTATAAGGTAATCGTTGCTTGCGCAGGTATGGCTGCCCACTTACCCGGGGTTGTAGCAGCTTATACCACTTTGCCTGTTATCGGAGTTCCGCTGTCTGGTAGCGACCTGCAGGGTGTGGACGCTTTGTATTCGATAGTCCAAATGCCGGCAGGCGTTCCGGTAGCAAGTATGGCAATCGGTAAAGCCGGCGCTCGAAATGCAGCTGTGCTTAGTGCGGAAATTATGGCCCTCGCTGACGACGATATACATGCACGGCTTGTTGAATTCAAAAAGAATGGATGTAAACTGTCTCATGAAGGTCACAGTAATAGGAACACTCAATAAGGATTTGATTCTCCCGTTTAGCGGGACTCCCATCGAAAGTTATGGCGGAATTTTCTACGATATTGCAGTCCTCTCAAACCTGCTGGAGGATGATGATGAAATTATTCCTGTGTCGTTTGTCGGGCAGGATATTTTTGTGACGGTTTCGGCGTTGCTGGATAAGACGCCGAACGTCTCACTTGAGGGACTTATTCAAACAGAAGAAAAAAATCATAAAGTTATTCTCGAATATACCGCGCCGGAAGAGCGAAACGAAAAATCGCTCTTCCAATTCCCATCTTTACAGTGGGAGCACATAGAGCCATTCATTGATTCTGATATCATCATTATCAACATGATCTCCGGCTGGGATTTGAGCGAAGAAGCTTTTCTAAAGCTCAGCAAGATTGCGCGGGATCGAATGTACCTGGATATTCACTATATGGTTATGGGGTTAGATAACCTCGGGCGCCGATTCCTTGAAAAGCCGGAAGGCATTGAAAAGTGGCTGAATGGCGCAAAGTTTATTCAAATGAATGAAAAAGAGTATGGCGTATTGTCGGAAGATGTTCGAAATCCAATTGATTTCCTGCACACATATATGAAGGACGATCAGATCCTGCTCACCACCCGCGGTCCACAGGGCGTGATTGCCGTATACCATCGCGAAGGCATGGTTGGCCAGAAGCTGATTCCGGCCTATCCGCTGACTCGCGTGGTCGATGCAACTGGTTGCGGTGACTCCTTTGGCGCCGGATTTTGCGTGGAATATGAGAAAAGCGGCAACGTGCTGAAAGCTGCCGAGTTTGCCAATCTTGTGGCTGCCGCAAATGCCTCTTTGCGTGGCACCAATGAAATGCATCACTTAACTGCAACGATGGACAGGATTCGCGAAGAGAGCCTGGTAAAAGTATAATGCGAAAAATAATGGTTTCCGGGGCCAACGGCCTTCTTGGACAGAAGTTGGTTACTGCTTTGGCCGGTCAATTTGAGGTCCTGGCAACAGCTCGTCAGGATGCCTTGACAGTGCAAGTCCCCGGAATCCGCTACCAGCCGCTGGACATCACCCGGCAGGCTGACTGTAAGCAACTGGTTCATGGTTTCCAGCCTGATGTTATTGTGAATGCCGCCGCGCTGACCCATGTTGATGCTTGCGAGACCCGCCGGGAGGAATGCTGGAACATCAACGTGAAAGCCGTTGAAAACCTTGCCGCCGCTGCTCGCCGAAATATGGCTCAGCTCGTCCATCTGTCGACCGACTACCTCTTTGATGGCAAGCAGGGCCCATATGATGAAGATGACACCCCTAACCCCATTGGATATTATGGTAAATCAAAACTGGCCTCTGAAAATGCCGTAAGGTTGAAGGGAGTGCCCTATGCCATTGTCCGTACTAATGTCATTTATGGCACCGGCGAGAAAGTGAAGAACAATTTCTTTCTATGGGTTTATAATAGTCTAAGGGCCGGCAAAGCGATTCGGGTAGTTACTGATCAGTATAATAATCCGATTCTGGCTGAGGATCTTGCTGAAGGCATTCGCAAGATGATATCTGCCTCCCGATATGGGATCTATCACCTTGCCGGTAGAGAATATTTAAATCGATTTGATTTTGCCGTTGCAATTGCCGATGTTTTTGACTTTGACAAGGAACTGATAACACCGATTCTGACTGCAGATTTGAACCAGGCATCACCGCGTCCCATGAAGGGCGGCCTGAAAATTGACAAGGCGATTAGCGACTTTCAATTTGAGCCCCGCTCACTGGACACCGCACTGGACTTCCTAAAATTGCAGCTTTAGGTTTAACCGGAGGCTCATGAAGACACTTGTAATCATTCCGACCTATAACGAGCGTGAGAATATTCTGACAGCGCTGGAAATTGTTTACGGGTTGGAAATTGATGGGTTGGATGTACTGATTGTTGATGATAATTCTCCGGATGGCACTGCTGCTCTAATCCGTGAGAAAATGGCAGACAATCCCCGCCTGTTTATGATCGAAAGGTCCGGGAAGCTGGGGCTCGGCACAGCCTACATCGCCGGTTTCAAATTTGCCCTGGAAAATGGCTACGACTATATCATTGAGATGGATGCCGATCTTTCGCACAATCCCCGCGAAATACCAAATTTCCTTGCCCTGATGCCCGATGCCGATTTGGTTATCGGTTCCCGTTATCTGGTAGGTGTAAACGTCATCAATTGGCCGCTGAGTCGCTTGATGCTCAGCATGTTCGCCAGCATGTACACCCGGGTAATTACCGGTATGCCCCTAACGGACTGTACCAGCGGTTTTAAATGCTTTCGCCGCGAAGTGCTCGAGGCAATTCCGCTGGACGATGTTAAGTCCAACGGCTACTCCTTTCAGATTGAAATGCACTTCAAAGCCTGGAAGCGTGATTTCCGTATCAAGGAAATTTCAATCGTCTTTGCTGATCGCACCGTAGGCCAATCGAAGATGTCGCGCAAAATTATGTTCGAAGCCGCTTATATGGTTTGGAAGATCAAAATCCAGAGCCTGTTTGGGAAATACTAAAAAGGAATAAATGCCAAATACCAATCTTTCAAATTCCAAAATTTGGGATTTGGCGTTTTGGAATTTGGGATTTATCACGTCAGTGGCTCATCGCTTTCTTTTCCGCTCGTCAGATTGTATATTGTCACGCACACCGCTGAAAAGTATAGCTCCGGTGATTGGAGAAACTGAAAAGGATTGTTAATTGAAGAAGACATTTCGTGAAATCCTCCCCTTTGAGAAGCCGGTTGTAGAGCTTCAGAAAAAGATTTCTGAGATGGAGGAATATGCCCGGGAAACCGGGGTAGATCTGACGGATGATATTCGGCAACTCAGCAAGAAGGCCGAGTCGCTGCGTAAAGATATATATTCAAAGTTGAGCCCCTGGCAGCGGGTTCAATTGGCCCGCCATTCTGACCGCCCTTTTACGCTTGATTACATAGAGTTGATGACTGAAGACTTCATCGAATTGCATGGCGATCGTTGCTTTGCAGACGATCCGGCCATGGTTGGTGGAATTGGCAAAATTGGCGATCACCGAATCATCATCGTCGGGCACCAGAAGGGCCGGGACGTAAAGGAAAAACTTCATAGAAACTTTGGCATGTCTAATCCGGAAGGATATCGCAAGGCGCTACGTCTGATGAAGCTGGGCGCAAAATTCAACATGCCCATCCTCTGCCTGATTGATACGCCCGGCGCCTATCCGGGACTCGGTGCAGAAGAACGCGGTCAAGCCGAGGCAATTGCCAGAAACCTGCTGGAAATGTCACGTTTATCCGTACCTATTGTTGTTGTGGTCATTGGTGAAGGCGCGTCCGGCGGCGCTCTCGGCATCGGGGTCGGTGATGTGATCCTGATGATGGAGAATTGTTGGTATTCGGTCATTTCACCGGAAGGCTGCGCGGCGATTCTCTGGAAGGATAATGCCAAGGCGGAAACAGCAGCCAGCGCCATGAAGTTAACCGCACCGGACTTGCTAAAGCTCGGCGTTATTGATTCCATATTGCCTGAACCGCTCGGTGGCGCACATTGGAATCCGGAAGAGACAGCTGAAACGCTGAAGACCGCTGTTCTTAAAGAATTTGAACGTCTCAGTCATAAACCGGTAGATCAGCTGATCGAGGAACGGATCAAGAAATATGAGGCAATGGGGGCCTGGAAAGAATAATGCCGAATCCTGATTTGTTAAGCATACTGATTTGTCCACGATGCAAGGGGGCGCTTTCATCCGCCGGAACCGCGGAAAAACCCTTGCTGGCCTGCCATGCTTGCAATCTTGGCTACCCAATTGAAAATGACATCCCCATCATGCTTGGTGACCGAGCCCGTCCGCTCAAGGAGGCGGCTGAAGGCCAGACTGTCAACGAGGGCGAAGGTGAATGAGCATCCTGAATTTTCTGGCCGAACGCAAGATTCGCGAAGCAATTGATAACGGAGATCTGGAAAACCTGCCGGGCGAAGGCAAGCCCATTGATTTGAAATCCTATTTTAGTATGCCAGCGGAAACACGAATGGCATACGACCTTCTGAAAAATGCCAATGTCCTCCCGGAAGAAGTTCAACTAAAGCGGGAAATTGCGGACATCAATCATCAAATAGAACAAACCGTCAGCGAAGCCGAGCGCAATCTGCTTCGTAAGCGTCGACAAAATCTGCAAACACGCCTCTCCGAACGCCTCGAGCAAAACGGCACTGTGCACCGTGCCTCAAGCGGAACCTAGCTTATGGAACAAATCAGCGTCTTTGATATCATTAAGATTGGTATCGGACCTTCCAGTTCGCACACAATGGGACCATGGCGCGCAGCTGAGCGAAGCCTGAAAGAACTCGTCGAACAGGGACATCAGATTCAGGAGGTCAGCAGCATCAAGGTTGATCTCTACGGCTCGTTGGCCAAAACCGGTAAGGGCCATGGCACCGATGTCGCTGTTATTCTCGGTTTGCTTGGTGAAGATCCGATAACAATGGATATCTCCACTGTTCATCAGAAATTTGAGCAGGTATGCTCCGGCAAGAGGTTACATCTCGCCGGCCTTGTTGACATTCCTTTTGATATCGATAATGATCTCCACTTCAATTTTCAGGTGATACAGCCATTTCATCCCAACGGTATTCGCTTCACATACCGGTTTCCCAACGATCAGGCGGAGGACTTTACCTACTTTTCAATTGGGGGCGGTTTTGTAGTGACTGCGGATGAGACCTTCGACTATGGTGACCGCAAACTACCCTTTCCCATTCAACTTGCCGAGGAACTCCTCGTCTATTGTGATCAGCGGAACCAGCATATTTCAGATATTGTTTTGGAGAATGAAAAGGTTTGGCGAACCCGTGAGCAGATAAATGAGCAGCTCGATCTACTTTGGCATACCATGCGCGATTGTATCTACATGGGCTGTACTACTGAAGGGGAGCTGCCGGGGGGATTGAACGTTAAGCGCCGCGCTGCCTCACTGAATCGCAAGTTGCTTGCAGATGTGGTATGTGCTGATGCGGAGACCTGGATGGCTGCGCTTCAGAAACAGTCACCGAATTTTCAGCAGATATTGAAATGGGTGAGCTGTTTTGCGATCGCAACGAATGAGCAGAACGCTGCTTTCGGACGAGTGGTCACAGCGCCAACAAACGGGGCCAGCGGGGTTATTCCGGCCGTGCTTTGTTATATGATTTGCTTTACGGACCACCGCTCTCAGGATGATATTCGGCGCTTCCTGTTGGTTGCCGGTGAGCTTGGCAGTATCTTTAAGAAAGGGGCGACAATCTCGGCAGCCCTGGGCGGATGTCAGGCTGAGATCGGCGTGTCTTCAGCGATGGCTGCCGGCGCACTGACAGAATGCCTTGGCGGCAGTCCCGGACAGGCGCTCATGGCCGCGGAAATAGCCATGGAGCATCACCTTGGATTAACCTGTGATCCTGTTGGCGGACTGGTTCAGATTCCCTGTATTGAACGGAACTCGATGGGAGCAATTAAGGCCATCACGGCGGCCAATATTGCCATTGAAGGCAATCCGCTGACGGCGAAAGTCTCTCTCGATTCTGTTATCAAATCCATGTGGGAAACGGCATTGGATATGAATGACAAATATAAGGAAACGTCTGAAGGCGGGTTGGCGGTGAATATTGGTATTAATGTGGTTGAGTGTTAGCGTGCGCGCGTATCGTTTCGATAACATCCACCAACTGCTCAAGATCGTATGGTTTCGAGATAATTTTGTCCACATATTCATCGTGGTGCTTTAGTTCATCTTCTGCCTGCATTCCCCAACCGGTTACCAGAATTACCCTGGACTCCGCATTTACTTCCTTGCTTTTTCGGGCTACTTCCCATCCCGAGATACCGGGCATCCCTAAGTCTGTCAGCACTACATCGTAGCGATTGCGCTTCAGGTGATGCAAGGCTTCTTTGCCGCTGTTGGCAATGTCGACTTTTTCATATTTGAGTTTCAAGACTTCGGAAATAGTTTCCAGGAGTTCAATCTCATCGTCGACTACCAGCAGACGAATATCACCGGCCGCTTCCATCACTGGCGTTGCAAGGATGGGCTTGGATTTCGGGCGCTGCTTGGAAAGCGGCAAATCGATGATAAATTCCGTGCCCTGACCAGGGTTGCTTCTTACCTCAACGCTGCCCTGGTGCGCCGTAATGATATTGTAAACAAGGCTCAGACCCAGACCAGTGCCACGCTCACCTTTTGTTGTAAAGAAGGGATCAAAAATCTTCTTTCGAACCTCTTCGGGCATACCGGTGCCGGTGTCACGGATAATAATTCGGGCAGTCGTCGCATCAAGTTTGCTGGTGGTCAGGAATAATTCACCGCCGTCGTGCATAGCGTCGAAAGCATTGAATATCAGGTTGGTGAATACTTCCTTTAGTTCGATGGGGTTGCCGGTGACAACCAGTTTCTTGGAAAGCTCTGAATGAATCTGGATTTCCTGGCCTTTGACTTGTGTACGCAGCTTGAGCTTTTGAGCAGAATAGAGCAGGCTGTCCTGTATCAATTCATCCAGATAGAGATTCTCAAACTCTTTTGCACGATCACGCTTCGTGACAACCTGCAGCCGCTTAACAATACCGGCACCGTCCTTTGCCGCTTTTTCGATAATCTTTAGTTCTTTTGCATGCCGAGAAGCGCTTTTCTTCAACAACAGCAATTGGGTTCTTCCCAAAATGGTTGTCAGTAGGTTATTGAAGTCATGGGCCACACCGTGCGCCATTTCACCCATCGCACGCATGCGCTCAGTTTGAACCAGCTTCTCCTGCAGGTCCAGCCGATCTTTGATATCCATGCCATATAAGTAAATATTGTCATCTGACCCGGGCTGAAACGCCACGAACTGATAGACCCTATCATTGAGTTTGTGAATATACTCATGGGCGATATCGCGCTTGAAATTACCGTTCTGAAGCTCGAACAGGAAGGTCATTGGCACCAGGCGCTCCGGAGAATCGTCATCTTCCAGGGTACCCAGCACCCTGGTCGCCGCCGGATTACAGTAAACAACCTGACCAAGAGATGAGAGGCTGAGAATCAGGTTGGGATTGATTTCCGGGAACTGTGAAAGGAAGCGGATATGTGCATCTTTTTCGCGTTCCTCGGTAATATCCTGGACCGTAAAAATGCCGCCCGAGAAGGCGACGTTGTCCCGGTGAAATGGAAAGAAGCGCCGAACCAGATAGCGGCCGCTCTTCATATCCTGCCATTCGATGGCCTGATAATCTTCGATGAAGCTCAGGAAGGAGGTCTGCCGGAATTCATCACCGCGCACCTGCTGGTCAATTAATGATTGCCAGGATACAGCGTGGCGGGGAATGTTATCCTCGCGTCTGAATATTTTCCAGAACGATTTATTGGCTCGCTTGATGTAGAAATGTTCATCAACGACAGCCAGACCGATCTGAACTTCATTAAATGTCGTTTCCCAGGCTTTTTCTGCTTTGCGCGTTTTGTTGAAGAGATAGGTATGGTCGAGCGCCAAAACAATTTCATGAAGTACCTGTTTGATAATCTCGATGTGATTATCGTATGAAAGATCCGGCAGGTAGTGATCGCAGAAACCGATCAGAGATATTTCCCCGAAATAGCTCGAGCTCGTTGACAGGCAGATCGCGAATTTTGGGTAAGTGTTGTTTAAGCGATCTCCAACAATGAAACGAAATGGATTTGGCGCAGTTAGATCCATCCACACCAGCGGAAAATTGGTTTGTTCAAGTCCATGCGGAATTTTGGCCGGAAACTCAATAATCGGAGCGCCTTCGCCGGCAAAATCGGCAAGCAAACGGCGATCTCCACGCTGATTGACCTGGTAAAGGGCCAGGTGGGTATAAGAGAATGAAGAAGATAGATTCTTGAGGATATTGCGCAGCATCTCGCCTTGAGGAAGATTCAACCGCACTCGCTCAAACAGTTTATAGATGAAGCGCAGTTTTTGGTTTCGCCGTTCAAACTGGTCGAACTGGATACAATTCTTTAATGCAACAGTCAAATGCCCGACAACCTGTTCGAGGAATTCCAAATCTTCCGGGCTAAAAGTCCGATAGTCTTCGGCGGTTATATTAAAAATGGCAATCAAATCATTACTGAAGACGATGGGAAAGCAATACGGATGTTCTGTAATCGTCCGTCCCGGAGAGGGGAGGGGAGCCAGCGGAAAATTGTTGTCTTCCACAAGGTGGATAAATTTCGGACAGTTCTTTCCAACCAGCTCTGGATAGACTGAGCATGGCTCGAGATTAAAAACAATATCTTCCGGGAAGTGTCCGTGCTCCTGATTGGAGGAAAAGAACAGCCGGAAATAGCGTTTCTGCTTATCAACAGGCAAGAGAATACTGAGCTGACGAAAGGGCATAATTTGACTGAGCTCTTCGGAAAAGATCCGCAGTGTTTCTCGAATATCAAGAGTGGCATTGAGATGATTCGCGAGGTCGCCTAAAAACTTTAATCGCTGATTTTGCCAGGTGATCTGTGCCTTCAGCGTTTCTTCTTCATGAATGTCCTGAAGAACCCAAAGAGTAAAGTTGTTTTCGCTCTTACCGGGGATATCCCTGAGCGATAGCTTATAAAAGCGTTCGTTTTTATCGAATAGATCCAGGCAAACTTTGGTTGGCGCTTCATTGCGGGAGATCCGCAACGGCTTCATCGCCGGCAGTATGTCATACAGTGATTTGCCAAAGACGGATGAAGATGTCCGTTCCGACGCTTTGGCAATTGCCTGGTTCCAAAAGCGAATGGTTGCATCTTCCGATGTCACGAAGATAAAGCTCTGGAGGTTGTTGATTATGCTGGCAATAAATTGTTGCAGTTGAATAATGGATTGGCGGTCTCGCTTCTGTCTGCTAATATCCCGTTGAATACCGACTATCGCAACAATATCCCCGTTTTGGGCGACAACCGGCTTGGTGGTCAGCTGAATGGTATAGCGTTTACCATCTTTGTTTGTTAGTTCAACCTCGCCTGTCCAGCCGCCGGCCATCGATGCCTGAAATATTTCCTGGTGTTGATCCTGCGAAAACGTCTTACCGCCGAGAGCTGAGTAGGCTTGCCCAAAAAGCCAATCGCGGCTATATCCGCTGGTCTCTTCAATCATTTTATTGACGAAGACAATTTTGCCGTCAGCAATTGGTTCGGTAATCACAATGCCCTCGCCGATGCTCTCGAGCGTCATTGCCATCAAGTTGAGAACCTGATGCGTCTCTTCCTGAAATGCTGTTCGAGTGCTGCTTTGATTTGCCGGCCGCGGATTAACGATCACCGGAAGTTGGCTGGCTTGCGCGGAAACCGATTCATCATTGGCAAAAGCCAGGATTTCTGCCTGGAGGTCTGCGAGAACTTCCTGATGTGGCCGGGGAAAAGTCAGCTCGGTATCGCTGAGCAGGGCATGCAGCTTAAATAGGGAATCAACCAGCTGGTCACGGGAAAGCCCATTTGATTCGCAATAAGTGTGGATAGCGCTGCGGGTCTTGCTGGTGATCTGTCCCTGGCGAAGTTGCTCCAGTACTTCGAATGCAAGTGAGGGTGTGCAGGTACAAAAATGCGCTTGGGCATAAGACATCGGTGCCAGGGCAATGGCCCATTGTCGTAGGAGATCATTTTTCATAAGAAGACCGGTTTGCGATTCGATGTTATTATCGAACGAAATCCAGCTTTCTTGATGAAGAATTTAAGGAGATTTACTCGTTGAATGCGAGGGCATCGAGATGCTTGCTAACCTCATCTGCCTTGTCCGCGGATTGCATGCGCAGGTAGGCATCCCGGGCTTTTCCGTAATACTCGAGTGCTGATTCGCGATAGTCAAATTTTTGACACAGATCTGCGTAGGCCATACAGCCTTCGGCATAGCCCTCACCATAATTCCGCTGATCGTTAATTCGAATGCATTCCTGAAAATATTGCTGCGCTTTGCGGAAATCATTCTCTTTACTGGCGATCATGCCGGAGATGAGGTAGCCTTCGGCGAGGCTCAGCGGATCATCAATTTGACGGAAAATCTTTAGAGCCTTGTTTGTATGTGATTTTGCCTCTTCCAGCTTGTCCGCGCGGGTCAATGCTTTTCCCATATTCAGATGCGTTAATGCAATCAAATATTTATTGTCGGCCTTTTCCTGTAGTTTCAAGCACTGCTTGAATGAATTGACTGCGGTTTGCCATTCGCCGGAATCACTGTAGGTAATTCCCATATTCAGATGCACGTTCGCCATGTATTTGGAATGACCGGCATCGTCAAAAATCGTTAATGCTTGCTGATAGTAGACCAGGGCCTCTTTGTAGTTCGAGCGGATATTGGCAATGATGCCCAGGCTGGTGAGCGCTTGCGCCTTGTCCAGTAGCGCCAGGTCGCTGTCAACGTTTTCCACTGTGCGAAGGAAGTGCGTTTCTGCCTTATCAAATTTCCCCTGCTGAAAGTGAACAATACCAATATTGTTCTCAATACGCGTCCGCATGTTGTTGATTTTGTGCTCTATGGTAATATCAAGACAGTTGTGGTAAACCACCAGGGCCTGTTCCCAATTGCCGCGCTTGTCATATAAACGACCGATTCTGAAACATGCCTGAACTTGCATGTCAAAATCCAGCTGCTCTTCGCCAAGAGCCTGCAGCCGTTCGTAAGCCCAGAGGCTCTTTTCCCAGTTCGCTACTTCTTCGTAGCAGACACCGAGCGTGAAGAAAACTTCTGATCTGCTAATGTCGCTTTTTAGCGGCTCCTTGTTGCGTTCCAGGGAATCGCAGAGTTGTTCCAGGAATGAAATCGCTTCGCGGTAGGCAGAAATTTTGAACGCCCGGATCCCGGCTTTAAACAAGTGCGGGATGGCGCGGGCATGATCGCCACCATTGCGGTAATGCGAGGCGACATCAGCAACAAGAGAACCAAGGCTATCCTGGTAAATCGTTTCATAATCTTCAGCGATCATCAGGTGATACTCTCGGCGCAGAGGAGAAGGAATTTCATTGTAGAGAATATCACGCAGCATCGGATGCTCAAATTGCAATCCACGATCATTTCCGCTCAATATTTGCAGGCCGCGTTCAATTTTGTGCAATCGCTTCATGAGCTTGACCTTGGAGATCTCCAACAGCCTGGAAAGCAAGGAAATATCAAACTTTAGACCGATCACACTGGCGACTTGTAGTATTTCCCGAGATTCGTCATCCAATCCATTCAGTTGACGGACAAAGACATCTTCGACGCGATCCGGGACGACAAGTTCAAGTTCACCTTCTGCTTCATGCCAGATATCGTCTTCTCTTTTGACCAGGCTACCATTTTCGCAAAGGCGGGTCAGTGTTTCACGAATGAAAAATGGATTGCCGCGCGTCTCGTCGTAAATGCGCCGATAAAATTCATCCGAAAAAACCGAAGAGGGGAACAGCTGGTCGATCAGAGATGTCACTTCGTCACGGTCAAGGCGCTTAAGTAGGATTTCCTGGTAAAGTCCTTCGCGTCGCATTCGTGACAATACGTCCACGATGCGTGTGGGCTTACCGTCTTGCTGCAGGTCATAGCGATCTGTGCGACAGATCCCCATCAACATTACCTGCTTGTCAGCTATATTTCTCGACAGATAATGAAAGAGTTGCATGCTGCCTTCATCAACCCACTGGATGTCGTCGATAATCACTACCACCGGGCGGATAGATGTCAACACGGAAATAATCAGATTGATGCCTTCAAAGATATTCTGCGACGGCATCTGCGAGATTTCATTGCGGCTCGGCTGGGAGCTATGCATGGTTGTATTGAAGCGCTCCGTGAATTCCATCAGCAGCGGTACTTTATTGCGGATGATTTCCTTCAACTGGATGTATTTATCCCGCGGTAAATCATCGCTGCGGTTGCGGAAAAAGTCGCGAAATGCATCGGTATAGGGAAGATAGGTATCCATTCCTTCCTGATAGAGGCAGGCACCGTATAAAATCCAGGCGCGTTGCGAGGCATAACGCCGGAAGCGATCGGCAATTGTGGTTTTCCCAACCCCGGCTTCACCCATTAACATGACCGTTTGTCCGCGCTCTGCATGGACATGCTGAAATACGGATACAAGATCGTTAAACTCGCTGGTGCGTCCGACAAAAACCCGATCCGTATCGTTGTCGGGCGTTTGTTCAGGCGGCTCTTCTTCCCGGGGCGCGGGGCTCAGGGTGGTATTGCTCGCCATCTGAAATACTTCTTTTGACCGTCCGTTATCGAGCGCACCATCCAGCGCCTTGATAAACGAGTTGGCATCGGCCCAACGGTCTTCTTTCCGGGCAGACAAGGCCTTCATAATGATGTCGTCAAATGAAGAACTGATTTCAGCATTGTAGTACGACGGGGGAACAGGCTCTTCATTCAATTGCTTGAAGAGGATCGCAACGGAGTTCTCACCTTCGAAAGGGAGATGGTTTGTGGCCAATTGATAAAGCAGGACGCCGCTCGCGTAAATATCGCAGCGATGATCGACATCTTCACCCATCATTTGCTCCGGCGCCATGTATTGCACCGTGCCAACAACATTTCCAGTTGCGGTGATTTCCTTCAGCGCCAGCATTTTTGCAATGCCGAAATCTAGGATTTTGGCGGTTTTATTCGCCGTCAACATGATGTTTTCGGACTTTATATCGCGGTGGAAAATACCGATATCGTGAGCGCATTGCAGACCGCTGAGCACCTGCTTGCCTATGACTATTGCATCTTTTTCATTGAAACTGCTTCGATTAAGTAAATCACCGAGTGATTTGCCTTGAACATATTCCATCACCAGAAAGCGACTATCTTCATATTCTCCGATTTCGTAAATGGTGACGATATTCGGATGTATAAGACGTGCAGCAGCACGGGCTTCGCGGAGAAAGCGCTCGCTATTACTTTGATTCTCCAGGAGATGGCTGTGCATCACTTTTAGCGCAACCGGCCGTTCCAGAATAGTGTCGAAGGCTTTATACACAAGGCCCATCGAACCGCTGCCGATTTTTTCGATGATCTTATAGTGCTTTATCTGCTTCACTTGTTTGCCAGTTTCCCGCTACTTCTGTGATTGTTTTGCTTTATCTTCGGAAAGCTCATTCTTTAGCTGTTCTATCTTGTCATTCAGTTCCAGGCTCTTATAACTCGACATTGCCTGCGCATACCAATTTTCCATTTCCTCAATTCTGCCCATTGCCCGCGCCAGCAAGGCTTTTTCGTGTTCGGTCTCAGCGATGCCCAAGAGGTGATCCAACTCCCGGTATTTTGAAAGAGATTGGTCCGTTTCATCGACTGCTTCACGAAAGTTTTCGCGAAGGCGAGCAATGATGCCTTTAATTCGATGATGTTCGGCGATGCCTAAATCATCTTTGAGGCGGGTGAGCAAGAGAAGCGCCTTGTTATTATCGTTGATAGCGTCGTCCAGTTTGCTCGTGTGGGCAAGGGCCAACGCGCGATTCAGGAGCGCGATTGATTTAAGCGGCAAAAAGCCCATCTGATCTGATACGGTCAGGCTTTTGCTGTAGAAGTCGATGGCCAGTTTCCAGTTACCTGTATCCGCATGGGTAATGCCCACGTTGATGTAGGTGCGGGCGACACCTGAATGATCGCCAATCTCGCGATAGCAAGGAATGGCCAGACTGTATTTCTCAATGGCCTGCATTCGGTTGCCGGCGACGTTTTCAATGACACCGAGATTATTGATGACATTTGCCTTCAGGCGATTGTCACCAATTTCCTCTGCCAGATCCAGCGCCAGCTCATAGTGCTCGCGAGATTCCTGGTAGCGAGCCAATTCAAGGTAGACGTTACCCAGACCGTAGTTGCCCATGGCCTGGACGAGGCGCTCGTCCTTACCGGCTTCGCTAATTGCCCGATTGAAACACTCTATCGCCATTTCCCACTTATTCAATTGAAAGAAGGTCAATCCCTGGTGGATGAGCACCTGGCGGCGGGTGTGATTGTCATCGCGATGTTCACTGATTTCATACGCGCGCTGATAATAGGTCAGGCTTTCTTCCCGATCAGCCAAAAGCCGTGTCAACCAGGCCAGCTTCAAGAGCAGGTGCGCATGCTCGGTACTTTCAAATTCGCTAATCAGCTGCGTTGCCTGCTGATAGGCCTTTCTTGCTTCACTAAAGGCAAAGTTTTCCATTGCCACATCCCCGGCTGCAACCAGGCAATCCAGGGCCTGGTTCGATTGACCGGTTTTGCTGTATTGAAACGCCAGCTCGTGCAGTAAATTCGCGCCTTGCAGGTGCCGATCCTCTTCCAGGGCTGTGATGATATGGTCCCGCGCAGCCTGTTCCGAATCCGGCGATAAGCCTTCCTGGAAGAAGCGCACAAATGCTGGTGCCCGAAATGTGTAAGCGTCTTCTTCCACTTGCTTCAGAATTTCGGCCTTTTCCAGGGCGATCAAGTCCTTTAATATCTTATGGCGCGGTCTTTTCAGTATTTTTGCCAGCATTTTATAGCGGCAAGAGGATTGCACCAGGGCAATATGCTGTAGAAGATCTAAATGGGCTTCCGGCAGAGAAGACATTGAGGCCAGTTGCTCATCAATCTGTTCTCGATTGTGCCCCAGCTCAAGCACTTCATTCCGACGATCCTCAAGCGTATCTATCCAGAATCCCTCTTCCTCGCGCAGCAACTTTTGTTGGATCATCTTATCGAGATAATGATGCAGCTTATCAGGAATACCGTGGCTTATTTCCATAAGAATGTCGGCTAGTTCCGGAGAAAAATGTGACTTTGGAAAGCGCTTCTCCAGTAGTTTGCGGACGTTCTCACCGTCAAATAGGGGAAGCTGGATTCGGGTGATAAGGCGCTCGCGATTCATGCGTTGAAGAATATCTTCGCAAGCCGCCGGTGGCTGATTTGCGTCACTGGGGTCAGTTACGTTAACGGCAAATAGGATGCGATTCTCGCTGAGACTTTCGGCAAGATAGTGGATAAACTGCCAGGCTGTTGCTGATCCCAAATGGGCATCTTCCAGGAAAATTAGAATCGTCCGTTGTTTTGCCAGTGAAAGCATATCGGTGAGCAAACGCTGTTGGACCACGTGTAGATTGTTTTGCAGCGCATACAAGCGAGCGATTTGCCCGGAGCCGTCGGCATCCGCTTTGCGCGCACCTTCTGTCGCGGTTCTTTCCGGATTGGCTGCCGCAATTTTTTCGACTATTTTGCGAAAAGGAGCATAGGGATCATAGATTGAATCTTTGGTGAACCTTTCTTCGAAAACCAGCAAGTCTTCTGTCTGATTTGAGGCTAAAAAGTGTGCCATGAAGTGTGACTTTCCAAGCCCCGAGACGCAACTGATAACGGCAAAGCGACCTTGTCCCGAATGAGCTGATTTGAGTAGTTCGCCCAGTTTCTGCAATTCGGCTTCTCGGCCGATGTGGCCGTATTTATGCCGATTGCGTGGCAAGGTATTGTCGATCGCCTCTGATTGTCTTTCCTGACCGTGCTCCATAATGGCAGCTTTTCCTTTGCGTCGCTGTTTCCTGCTGCTCTCAATTGCCTACACCATGTCGGTGTGCACTGCAGCCTTATATCATCATCGTGATATTTTATGTGACCTTTAAGAGCAAGGTGGAAAGAATTGTATTTAGATGGGAGTGGCTACTCAGCCTTTTCAAACACGATTGCGCGGCCATTGCCGGAGCGGTAAATTTGTTGCCAGCCGTTGCCTGGATTCTCGAAGAATGCCAAAGGATAATTGTAGCGATCACAATAATGATCATCCCAAACGAACAAGGTGCCGGCCTTCAGCGATGCCTGTGCCGGCGGCTCGTCCCAACGTTCGCCGGGCCGCCAGGGAAGCGGATGCTTGAAGTACAGCCACGGGTGGAAGCTGAGAAGCTTTTGCGGTGTTGGGTGATGAGTATGCAGCCATTCGGAAATTTCCTGTATTGTATGACCTTCCTCATCCATCGGGTGGGGGACGGCCACTACAATCAAGTAGCTGCAAAGAGCAACAAGGTTAACGAGGCGTAGTGCGCCACGATGGCTTGATTGCTGCCAGCGTTTGTCAGCGACAATTGCCTCAATTCCCCACGCTGCAGTAATAGCAATCGCCGGTGCAATCGGCAACAAAAACTTGCTGAAGCCGCCGCTGGCAAATAACCCGAATTTGAAAATGACCATATGTGCCAGGGTATAGACGCCGTAAGGGAGGAGAAATAATTGCCGGTTTGAGATCTTGCGACTGTGATAAATCCCAAGAAGCGCCGGGAGAAGAATGAGCGGTCCGGCATAAAAACCGACTCTCGGAATGAAATGCCACCAGCTGCCGCTGCCGTAAATATCCGTTGGCTTCGATTGTAGGAATACCTCAAATGCCCACATATCAAGGAACACAAAATGCAGGATGTTGTACAGCAGGAGCGGGAGCGCACAGGCGAGAATTGCTGATAGCTGTTTGCGTGGCAGGTTTATCAGCGCAAACAGCCCGGTAAAGAGAATCCCTTCGTGTCGAACGAGGGGCAGCAGACCGAAGAGCAATCCGGCGAACCATAGCGAGGCAGAAGACTGGTCTTCAGACCTGAACCAAAAATAGAAGCCCGAGATGCAAATCAGTGAAAATGGTATTTCCGTGTGAACCCCATGTCCGTAACTGGCAAACCAGGGTTGTCCCCAGAGGAGTAGCGGGATGAGGACCAGCAATCGCACATTCAGCTGTCGGGCAACCAGGGTGCTTATCAAAACGGTCAGAGCGGAAAAGACGATCGACGTTGCTTCCGCCGCCCAATAGCCAATTTGGGCGGCCGGCATGTAGAGTAATGTGTTTACCGAACGTCCCCATACATCGAGCATTAACTCCGGGTATCGCCAGGCGTTCTCGGATACCATATAGTGCCCGATTTCATCATGAAGGATTACGCCGGTTGAGGCGACACTCAGCCAGGTGGTCCAGCCTAATCCGCCGAGGAAGGCCAGGAGGTAGTATCGGTTTTCATAAAACCGGGGATCCATTTCAGGAGGCAACCTCGTGGTAAATTGCCGCTGTTTGTTTGGCGATTGCAGGCCAAAGATAAGATGCGTAGATGCGCTGTCGTAGTCCTGGCGCAGGACCCTTTTGTAGCGATTTTTGCAGCGCATTGCGGATTGATTTTTCAGAACGCGGATCTAGGTAAACAGCCTGATCGCGAAAGTAGTCCTTTGTGCCCCCGTATTTGGTGATGGCAATGGCCGAGCCCGCCAGTGCTGCTTCCAGCGCTGCGATGCCCGGGGTTTCAAAATATCCCGGCAAGACAAACACTTTGCTGGCCGCATAAGCAGATGAGAGTAGCGGGGACTCATTGGGGATCGGGTCCAGAATATGGATATGGTCGGCCTTCTCGGCTGCTTCAATACACTGCTGTCCATAGGGATTGTCGAACGTTTTGCCGATCAGTACTGTTGGTACGTCCAGACCGGACGCAGCATTGATCAGACTGAGGGCATTTTTTCGCAGCGATCCCATATTCCCGACATAGAGAATGAAATCCTTCAATCCATAGGTTTCAGTAAACAAATCGGGTGTTGCATCGAAAAAGCGATCGTCGACCCCATTGGGAACCACGTGGATTTTTTCAGCCGGTATCTTTAATCCTTCTTCAACCAGTCGTGCTTCGTCACTGGTATTCGGAAGCACCGCTTCGCAGGCGTTACAGACAGCGCTGATGACGCCATAATCGGTCCAAATGCCTTTGAATATCATCTTCGAAGCATTTTCAACCCGTCTTGCTAAATCGAGAAACCAGGGATTGTGCAAGGTGTAGAAGATCGTGGAAACCACCGTCTTGACCTTGAGGTCATTCATCCTCAGGGCAAGATCGTACATGGCCATATTGGCGCCGAACAAATGTACGAGGTCAATTTCCTCCGCCTTATAGGCAATACCGGGATTAAATATCTCCGCATCGATATCATGTGCGGCTAAATGGGCTTGCGTACGAAGCAGTTGGATGCTGGATCCACCGCCGATCATTAAATCGGCATGAGGGATCGCCATAAGTACTTTGAGTTTTCTCTTTTTTGATGTCAAGATTTATACCGCCACCATGAATCGAGTAATGAATAGTGAATCAATTTAAGGGTTGGCCGCCGTAGTTGCTTCAGTGCTTCGAGGGGCAGCGCGTCTGCTTCCTCTGTCGGCTGCCATTTTAGACATGCGACGGTACACTCCTGCCCGGCGCTTGCAAATGCAGCGGTTTTGTCGCGACGTTCGATGCGCAATGCCACGCCATCACTGCCGGTTTGCTTATTGAAAATTAAGCGTTGCTGGTCGACCGCTGCCGAGAATTGCAGGTCATGCCGCTTTCGCCACCAGTTATTGATTTCATTGAACGTTAGACGGGGTATTTCCAGCGCTTGCATATCCGCAAAAATATCCCGGAGAACATTCATTCTTGCCGTTGTTGGATGATCATAAAGAACAATCGCTTCACCCAGACGGATTTTCCGTTGGGCCAGCCATTGAAAATAATAGCGGACTTCTGCATCCGTTGCGCTGGTCCGCCGGAAGCTACCGGTGCAGATCGGGTGAATCGGTATTTGAAGCGCATCGGCAAAACGGCCGTCAAGCTGCGGGAAAAAAGGAAGCGTATCGTAGGCGAGCGCAAACTCGGAAGCATAACGAAAACCGATATCGTCAATCACTTCATTCAGCGTTGGGGACCAGCGGCCAAAAGGCCCGGCGTAGCCATTGGTCTTTAGTCCGGCGTTTGCCAGAGTTCTTCGGGCGTGATCTATATCCACCTTCATTTCTTGTCTGGCAGCAAAAGCGCGATGTTCGAAACAGTGAACAGCGATTTCCTGCCGCTGGTTCATTTCGGCAAAGGCCTGTAGCCAGTCTACATGCGACTTGACATCCAGAAACCAGCTGATACCCACATCATGATCCTTGGCAGCCTGATAAATTGTATCAATCTGCTCCCGGCTTCCGCCATCACTGTCGATACGAAAGGCGAAGATGCTCGGGGCTTGTTCGGGAAAATACCATTTATAAACAAAAGGGAGATTCCGTTCCCAGAAAAGGAAGCGAATCAGTCGCTTTACAATCTGAAGAATTTCCCCCTTGGATACCCGGGCGACCACCTCATTGGCAGGTTTGCTAAATGGGGTATAGAACTGCTTGCGCACGGATCGGTAATCACGCATCAATTTCGTCATCGGTAGTCCAATGAAGGCGGCGATACCAGACTTAACCGCCTGGATATCGATAAGCCCTGACAAAAAAGGAGCGCTTTTGCGCATGGTGACCGGGCCAGGAATGTCGCAGAGATTGATATCTGCAAACGGCGTGTCCTCTTGTGGAAAAATTCGGTGCAGTTGCCGGCGCTTAGTCTCTCGTCCAAAAAGGTTTACCAGGTATGGGCCCGTATCAATGACAGCGCCGCCGGTAATAAGGTAGTGACGAATCAGTCGCGCTTCGATGGAAAGCACTTTGCGATTGACGATCAGCAAACCGTAATCCACTGTATTCAAAGCTGTCAGGGTGGGCATAGACTCGTACGAAACGCCAAGTTGATCGAGAATAATCTGCCAACCCGGATCCAAACCTATAATCCCGATGGTGAGTTTCTGATTCATGTCTTTAGAATCGCCCTCAAATCATCCACTGTTAGTTGCTTGCTGGTGAAAATTATCAGGAGGTAGCAGAGCAAAACTATCGGCAGGCCATAGAGGGGGAGTGGCGGCAGCTGCAGAAAAACATAGCCGACCAGTCCTGCACTTAGCAGCGATAAGATTAGCGGTCGCAAAAATGCAACTCGAAAGCGTTGCCTGAAGGCAATAGCAACACAAAAAACAATAACAGTTTCACCCAATACCGTGCCAATAGCCGTCCCGGTCAGGCCATAGAGTTGGCTCCCGGCCAGGATCATTCCTGTCGCTATTATACTACCAAAGAACATAGATATGAAATAGATTCTTTCATTGGAAGTTGCAATCAGGGTCAAGGTGAAAACACTGTTCACCAGGGCCAAAGCCGTAACGCCACTCAAGATAAACAATACCGGGGCGGAGGGGGCATAATCCTCTGTAAAAAACAGGGTGACCAGCGCTTCGGAAAAGACTGCCAGCAAGAGGCATAGGCCGGCGCCCACAGGAATGACCACTTTCAGCAGTTGTTGTAGCCGTTGGGTGATACCTTCCGGGCGACTGGCCCACCAGGCTGAGATTTTTGGAAGGAAGAGCGCCCCGAATATGCGATCAGCCGCCAGTCCCAGCATGGCGATTTTCATTGCTGCCCCGAAATAGCCGACGTCGCTGGTTGAGGCAAAATAGCCAACCGCCAGTGGCGGCACGACCAGTATAACCTGGGCGAAAATGCTGCCGATGCCTATTTGGAACGCTTCAGCGAGCAAATTTCGGTACTTACGAATATTTAGAGACGGCGGTTTTCGATGTTCCGGTTTAATGCCGTGCCAGAGCAGTAAGGCGGCAATCAGGTGAGCAATAAAGTAGATCAGCGGGACGCGCGTGACATCGGCGATGGAAGTGACTGCCAGATAGCAGCCCCCGAGAAAGAGTAGACCGGATATCCAGCGATAAACCGGCAGCCATACATAATTTTGAATGCCCTTAAAATACCATTCCAGCAGAATCGCATCGACCAGCAAATAGAGCAGGTAGTAGCGAATAACGGTTTCAAGATCAGCCGCCAGTTGAAAGAGGGGCAGGAGGGAGAATGCGACCAGCCAAACAATTCCCGCGAGCACCGTTTTTATAACGACAATGTCACTTGCGTGAAAGCTGGCTTTCCCGCGGGCAACGTTGCGCGTACCTAAAGTCATCAGCCCGAGGTCGGCCACCCAAATCGCATATATCAGCACCGTGGTGCCGAGGACGATCAGCCCGAAACCGTCCGGGCCAAGCACTCTGGCCAGGTAAATATTGATGAGCAAATTGAGGACACGCGTTCCTGCATCACTCAGAGCAATGTAACTGATGTTTTTGCCAAAAACTTTAAGCATCTCGAAGGCTTATATTATTGTGACCATTTCCTGCATTCGCGAGATAGCAAGTCCGCCAGTTCGTCCTGACTGTGAAAGCGCTCACCATCAGGGATTTTCATTTCTGCCAAACAGCCTTTGGCCGGAATCAGGATGCGCTTTTGGTAGCTCAAAGCCAGGGCAACGCCGCCGGAAGTCAGGATATCCGTATAATTGAAGAGCAAGACATCGGCGATACTCATGAATGCCGCTACGTCATCTTCCGGAATCATCTTCAGTAAAAGGTGAATATTGGCGGTCCCGGCTGCAATCTGACGCAGATCGTCGCCAGTGGAGATATTGCCTTTGACGCGGCCGGCGACCAAGAGCGTTCCCGGAAGTTGCTGTTTTGCGAAGATTGCCGCAGCTGTTTCAATACCTTTATAAGGAGCAATGGAACCGAACATCATTATGATCGGCCGCTGCAAGCGACTGTAATCCTGTTCGTACTTTTCGGCTAGAACCGCTTCAGCAGCCTTGCGGGGTACAATGTTTGCTGGATAGCTGGGATGCGGCACGACAACACATTTCGTCATGTCGATACCCAATTCAGTTGCCATGATTTTGACGGCAGATTGACAATGCAGGTGATAGCGATGCGGTAGCTTCGACCAGATCAGTCGCAGCAATTGATTCAGGCGTTGGAAACCGGATTGATCATGCGGCCGTCGATTGTGAATGGTCCAAACAATTTTTCCGCCAAATAGGCGATATAGAATAAGCCAGAAAATCTTCCAGACCGCATTCGCTGCGGCGAGCAGGCTGTGACATTCGAACCAGTGGTGATGAAAAACGCTTCGTCGAGCACGTATCAGTAGCATCAGCGGGTTGAGGATTGAGGTGCTTGATAATTGCAGTGGCCTTTCATCCGCTTCATTTAAGTGCTGATAAAGCAGCTCGAGATACGGATTGTAGCGCGAGAACTTTTCAATATCCGGCATGACGAAAACAGCTTTTGCGTTTGGTTGGAGTTGCTGATAAACTGCGCGGAGGGTAGATGTGCTCATGAAGCGAGTTGCTTACAAATTGTGGGTGAATTGATCGCGGTATTTGCTGCGTAAGTACTGCAAATAATCGCCGCTGTCTATCCTGACCAGATTTTCAATCGGCCAGTTATATACATAGACCCAGGCTGAAAGGCGTCCGTCATTACAATTCACTTCACGGATTTCCCGGCGATACTGACCGCGGACGTCGTTTGCAGACGACATGCCTTCGTAGCGATCCAGCTGATCCAGCAGGCGCTTGGTTTGTCCCGGCTTGATATGAAAGACTTCGCCGATCACCCTGTCGGAGGGATCGGCGGAAAGAATCAAACCCGGGTATTCACCGATATCATACAGCGCGGCTTGCATTGTGGCTTTTTCAACGCGATCTGTCGTTTCGCCCAGCAAGTCACTGTTCACCGGCCGCGAAATATCCGTACGCAGCGTGCCGTAAACAAACAAATACTCAATTTCCGGCTGGCTGTCTGAATTCGTCATATTCTTCTTCCATCGTTCCAAATGCGCCTGAATGATAATATTGCCTTGCAGGCATTTCAAGCGATTTTTCTGTCCACCAGCCTCAGCGGATATAGAGCAAACGACGGGTTGTTTTGCTGCGATCTGCTTCCAATTGGTAAAAATAAACCCCGCTGCTCACCAATTGACCCTGGTTGTCTGTCGCATTCCAGGTCAGATCATGCGAACCGGCTGGAAATGTGCCTTCAGCAATGGTACGAATTGGCTGTCCAAGCACATCAAATATAGTAAGCTTTAGACGAGTCGCCCGCGGCAGGTCAAAGCTGATTTGTGTGGTGCCGTTAAAAGGATTGGGAAAGTTCTGAAATAAACGTATATCCTCGATAATGATGGCTTCCGGAGACTCGGTAGATACCGGCGAGAGCGTAAATCCTTCATTGACATTCGTTACCCCAAATCCAGCTACCGGACCGCCGCCAATGACGAAAATTGTATCCTCAACCGTCACTGCGCCCATGCCGTGCCGCGGAGTAGGGAGCGGCGCCATTGTTCGCCAGGTATTGCTAACCGGATCGTATTCTTCATTTTCCTCAAAGACACCGGTTTGCCCCGCGAAAAATTCACCGCCAATGGCATACAAGCGACCGTTCATAGCTGCAGCTGTCAGGCCGCTACGCGCGGTTGGCATTGAGGCCTTTGTTGACCAGCGGTTCGTCGCCGGATTATATGCCTCGAGCGTCGTCAGATCATTAGTGATGGTAGTGCGGCCGCCCACGACGTAGATCAGTGAATCGATCACTGCCCCGGCAATATGCTCTCTGGCTGTCGGCATCGGTTGCAGCGTTGTCCACTCATTTGTTGCCGGATCATACACCTCATTGCTGCTGATCAGGCCATTGCCGTTTCGTCCTCCGATGACGTAAAGCTTGCCCGCCATAACTAAGGCGACATGGGCCCCGCGCGGGGTACTCATCGGCGCCATCTGTAACCAGTCATTGGTTTCTGAATCGAGTTGATAAAGTGTGCTGATGGCGAAGAAATTGCCGATGTAGCCGCCGGGCAGTACCAGGTTGCCGTTCAAGGTCCGAAGGCCGGTATGGTGGACTGCCTGCGGTAGAGATTCACTGTCCAGCCACTGGCTGCTGGCCGGATCATAAATGTCAATGATACTAGAAACGCCGCCACCGGCATTGAGGCCGCCCGGCACATAGAGCAATCCGTTAAACAGGGTTGAAGACATTTCCTGACGGGACGTGGGCATCGGAGTGCGGGTAATCCAGCGCCCTGTTGTTTGGGCCAAAAGCGGTGCGAGGTTAAGGCAGAGAAGTGTAAATACAAAAATGGCGTAGTGCTGCGGTTGCGAAGTGGTCATCGATATCTCCTTTCGGCCAGGGCCGATGGCACATCCGGGGAGCGCATTGCCCCATGTGTCCCGGAGATGAGTGGGTTGCTGTGATGTAAATTGCCGGCAGCAATAGTGCCGACGTCCCCCTGATGCTTATATGACGCCGAGAGTGAATTGTTTCGGTAGTCATCTGACGCAATGGACTGATGTGAGAAGCTAGCCGTCTCAGGAATAAGTTAAGGCGGCCAATCGCTGATTCCAAATCAACATTTCGGAGGCTTAGCGTCTTGGGTGTTTTCCAAAGGCTCTTTCATAGTGTTTTAGCACTGACCATCTTGTTTCGCGTGTGTTGAGCCAGTCCTTAAGTGTCGTTGATTCGGCGAAGTCGAGAAGCGTCTGTGCCCGCCGTGCAATGAATGTTCCCGGCACTTTCGCGATGAGCCTACGAAGATAGGTTTCTGCTAACGCTTTACTGCTTTCGGATCGGAAAACCCGGAAAAGCTTTTCTAAGGCAAAATGACTTTCATAATTGTCAGGATAGCTAAGCATGGCGGTTTCCAGCAGGTGCAGCTTTTCGCAGTTGGCTGTCCGCGTTTGCATATTGTAGGCCGCGATAAGCGCCGCTGCGGCATACGGACTGGTTGGATATTGCACCGCGAATTCCTCGAATACCGGACCGACAATACCGCGATCAAATTCACGCTTTGCCTGCTTGTCTGACATATCGCTCAAAGACCAGGCGTATGTATATGCATGATAGGCAGCCTCATCTAGCTTGGATGGCTCCAGGACTGAAAATTGCAGCGGAATTATCCTGAAGTCCAATACCTTGCGTTCATCTTCCATCGTAACGACATAGTCTCCAGCCGGCAAACCGGCAGGGCGTCTTGTTGAAACCGAATAATAGTTCCCGAAACTATCATCCAAACCAATGAGATATTCAATCGAATCGCCTGGTAGAATATAGTGATAATAACGCTGCCGCGTATTGACTCTTAGGTAGCAGAGTTTTTGCGGGGTCTTTAGCATTTTGAGATAATCCCAAAGCGATTTTGCCGACCAAACGAGCAAGCTATCGGAGTGGTTGTAGAATGTGATAGTCAGGACGATCGGCTCGCTGACAACGTAGCTCTCCTGATCCAGGGAAAGCTTAACGTCCAGGCAGATCGGTGTTTTGGTCGGATAGACGGGGGAGCAGAGGGCGGCCACTGCGAACAACGCAATTAGCAGTATTTGAAATCTATTCGCGCCGCTGCCCCTGTAGAACATTGATTGTCCCCCAATGGATGAGCCGGAATTTTAAGCAATGTGGAGATGTCAATCCAGAGGGAAAGCCGGTACTGCTTTGGTTGGCGCAGCGCTATGGCGCTTAATTTTTCGTTTTCGCCAATATGTCGATGTAGGGGCGGAGAAGGTAGCTGTTAGCGCCCAACCTGCCGACCAGGAGCGCTATTGCTGCAGCAACAGCGCCAATCATACCGCCGTAGACGATGGTAACGTAGAGAACCGCAAAAATGATCGCCACTTCGATCATGGTGGCAACGGTAATCGGTTTGGTGTGACGGGCGTTGACCAGCAGTGCCCGCTGAAGGCAAAGCAGTACAGAGAATGCCGGGATAATCGCCAGAATTTGCGTCGGCGCACTGGCAAAAGCTGCTAGTTCTTCGCTGAGCCCGGAAAGCCCGATGTACCATAAATCCGAGAGCGGCGTGAAGGCAATGAGCATCAGCATCAAGGTCGAACCACCGGCAAGCAAGGCTGTAAAATTGCGGATGATTTTGTAGGATTCATTGTTCTCGCCAAGAAAGTTGATGGCGACCTCCTGAAAAGAAAGCCCCGGCGTGCGGAATATGAACACCAGCGAAGTGACCACTGGAAAGGCTGCCAGCGATTCCAGCGGTGCTTTCCCTTGCCCCATGAAGAATGTGACGAAAGGATGAATAGCCAGGGCAATGACGGAAGTGAGTGCGAGCGGGTAATAGAAAGAGCCAATATCGCGATAGCTGGTGCGGCTCCTCAGTCCTTCGGTTGGTTCCGCTTTTTGCACCATAACTGTCACGGCCGAGGCCGCCATTATGCGACTTGCAATGGCTTCCACCAGCACGCCCATGGCCAGGGCCGCAGCGCCCACTACCACCCCATCCGGCTGATATCCCCAGTACAATATCGAAGCTGTGGCCGCCATGGTTGCCAGGCGAATGATGGTGCCGTAAGCGACGCGTCGTGTCTGATTGGCGGTGATCAAGATTCCCTGATAAAAACGGCGATAACCGATGGCCACTGGCCACGGAAGCAAGATCAGGCAGGCATAGTGCGTGAGTTGCGCCACTGTCGGAGGGAGCTCCATCCAACCCTCCGTAATCCGATAAAAAATCGGGGGAAGCAGCAGCATCAGCATTAAAACAATAATGCCGGCGTTCAGCCCAAACATGAAATTGCGCAATCGCCGGTATGATAGCTGACCTTTGACCAGGGCGGTTGCGGCACTGGTCATCATGATGATGGGAGATTCAATAATCAGGGCAAAGGCATACGCGACGCCGTATGCAGCGAGATTGAATTTAGGCTCCGGCAGTCGGGCAATCAATGCTGACAAAAAAGGGCCCTCCGCAGCCATCATCAACCATGTTGCAAAGAGCGGAATCCAGAAAATGAACAGTCGTTTCAGCGAAAGCTGCGTCGTCGTTTCAGTCATGCTCGCCAATGATAGCGAGGAAAGGGGGGAAAAGAAAGGGGTAAATCACAATGACGATGGCAATGACAATGACAAATGTCGAATGACAAATGAAGAAATGGTTGGCAGCGGCAGTTACGAATGTACGGCGGTGCCGTTGCATAGCCCAGGCAGAAGTTCGCCTGAGGCGAACTTGTGCAATTAAAAAAGAAATGTTGAATTGTTAAATGGTTAAAATGTTGAATCGTCAAAGCGTTTTTGTTTTATTTCGCCCACGGCCACCAATCTTTTCAATCTTCAATCTTCAATCTTCAATTGGACAATCTTCAATTTCCAACCATCAATGTAAAGTCCTTCTTCCCTCAATCCGATAATAAGCACATGCCTTGAGCCTCAATTTTAACGCTCATTGCGCGCCTTTAAACTAAGCTGATACAAATAGTCCAATAAAAGCGAAAACGGAATTGAAATCTGTTTTTGCGCAACGTAAATTGTGCCCCGATGTGATGGGCATCAGAGAGAAGTTGCTCGAATTGCGGATCTTTAGAGGGGTAGACGGCTCGCGATTGTAAATCTATTCTGTGGGCGTCGCCCGGTTTCCTGATCAAAGTCTGGCGATAAACGACAACAATTCCCATCGAGTCCAATAGATAAGGAGTCTGAATGAAGAATATTTGTTATGTCGGCGGATGTGGCCGGCTTGGAATGGCATTGGCTACCTGGTCAGCGCATAAAGGATTTAAAGTCCATGTTTCGGACGTGAATGAAGCAGCTGTTGAGTCGGTGAATTCCGGACAGTTCGAAACGATTGAGCCACGTGTTGAAGAGTTCGTGAAATCGTACGCTGGAAAACGGCTCTTTGCAACGACTGACACTGAAGCTGCAGTTGCAGCATCACAAATGAGTTTCATTATTGTTCCGACTCCCAGCCTGGAAGACGGCAGCTTCACTGTCGAATACATTTTGGAAGCCTGTGGGCCGATTGGCGCGGCCCTCGCGAAAAAGGAGGAGTATCACGTTGTAGTGATAGCTTCTACGGTGATGCCCGGTCATACCGGCGGTGTCATTCGCGAAACCCTGGAAGCTGCCAGCGGCCGCAAGGCCGGTGAGGACTTTGGCCTCATTTATTCGCCGGAGTTTATTCGCCAGGGCAATATTGTATATGATTTTGCCAATCCGGATCAAATCCTGATCGGCCAATTGGACGAGCGTAGCGGTGCCGTCGCCCGTCAGTATTACGAATCTATCCTTGAACGGGAAACCGAATGGCGCACCATGAGCCTGGTCAGTGCAGAGATAGCCAAGATAGGTCTGAATGCCTCGGTGGTTACCAAGCTGGCTATCGCCAATCAGCTTGCCTGGATTTGCCAGTCGTATCCCGGCGCCAGCAGCAAAGACGTTCTTGAGTCGATCGGGGCAGATAACCGCATCGGCAAGAAGTATTTGTCGGCCGGGCCGATTTGGGGTGGACCGTGCTTCCCGCGTGATACCCGCGCTCTTGTCAGGGCCGCTGAGATTGCCGGTGCTACCGCTCCGGTCGCAGCAGCAGTGGATTCCTTCCGGGATGAGCAAACCGAAAACCTGGCGCGTCTGGTGATGGATACCATAGATGATAACACAGTGACCATTCTTGGATTGACGTACAAGCCGGGTGTTGATATTGTTGAAGAAAGCGCTGGCGGTGCTTTGAAGATGGCGCTGGATACCCGCGGCTGTCAAACGACTGCCTGTGATCCGGCAGTGACTGTCAATTACGACCTTTCTGCCGCCGTGGCTGCTTCTGGAACCTGTGTGCTGATGACGCCGTGGCCGGAATTTAAAGAACTGGAAAAAATGGACCTCTCTGACAAAACGGTTATTGATGTCTGGGGCTTTTTTGACCCGGAAAAACTGGATTGTCGCAGATATTTGCGGGTTGGAGAAGCGGGGGAAATAGTCCACGCACTGGCCGGCGAATGATCAAAACGAAGGGATTCTTACCCTTATGCAGTCCAGAACTGTATCCCTCTTCTTGTTGATCATCCTTCAGGGTGTCATGTGGCGCTGTTCCGGCCAGGAACAGCTCATTTCAACTCATATTGAGAAAAACGATCAGGCAGCTGCCGTTGAGCGAACGGTAGCTGCTGCGCCATCTCCGGCCGGCGATCTGGATGAACAGATCGTTCGCTATTTCATGGAAGTAGCTATGGGATCTGAATATGGCCTGGGAAATTTTGCCGTTCGCAAATGGCAAACAGATATCCGTTTTGAAGTGATTGGAGATCCCACGCTTCGTGATCTGGAAGTTCTCCATGATGTTGTTGCAGAATTGAACCACCTGATTGGTGACCATGTGACGCTGAGCATTGTTCCTGCCGATGGAAATGTTAAAATTCATTTCATACCGCACGATGAATTTCATTATTACGAACCCGGCGGCATCGTTTTTTATGGGGGCTTTTTCTGGACCTGGTGGAACGCTGTCGGTGAAATTCATAGCGGTAGAATTGTTATTGGTGCCGACAGGATTACCCAGCATGTGCGTTCTCATCTCATTCGTGAGGAAGTCACCCAGGTGTTGGGCCTGATGAACGATTCCGAGAAATATCCTGACAGCATCTTCTTTCAGAATTTTAGTACAATACAGGAATTTTCAGGACTGGATTTGCAGATCATTAAACTTCTTTACGACTCCGAAATCCACACCGGAATGCTGGATTATCAAGTTGAGGAACTCTTGAAAAGTCGCTTGTCCGCTGGCAAGTAGGCGTTGTTCATTCGATTTCACCTGCCAATTTTGAGGTATAAATTTTCTGAATTCCATCCTTTGGGTGACCATCACAATTTAGCTGCAATCCATGTGCTATGCTTGGGTGGTTCTTGATAGGATGCCTGCTGATCTTCTTCCTGTAAATACTCTGCCTTAATCGCTAGTCGGGACATGATACCCGGCGGAAAACCGAATGAAAATGCAGATTTGGTTATTTTATTTTATATCGCTGCGTTTGTGTCGATATTTACGTAAAGTCGCAAAAATTGGGTGGATCAACTGAAAATTTCATGGAGAGGAGCAGGAAATGTCCTGGTATGCCTTATATACAAGACCGCGTCACGAGAAGAAGGTATTTGATCAGCTGCTTGAAAAAGACATTAAGGCCTTTCTGCCTGTCCAACGGGAATTACGACAGTGGAAGGACCGGCGCAAATGGATCGAAGCCCCTCTCTTTAGCGGATACGTCTTTGTTAATATCGAGCTCAAGAATAAGATATATGCCCTGGAAACTCGTGGGGTTGTGCGAATGATTGGTTTTGGCGGACAACCAACGCAAATTCCGGATTGGCAAATTGAACAATTAGAACAAGTTATAGGCAGTGGCGAAGAGCTGAGATTGGAAAACTACCTCAAGGCCGGCGACTATGTGGAAGTAACGGATGGTCCGCTGACCGGGGTCAGAGGATTCTTACGCGAAGTGCGCGGTGAATCCCGTGTGGCAATATTGATTGATGGCATCAATCAATCGGCAAGCTTTATTACCCGTGGCAATCGGGTCAGGAGAATTGAGCGCGAGCCCCTTCTGATAAGCTCCTGAATTAACTGCAAACAGAACAGAGTAACAGATCGAAAACGAGAAATCTGGAGGTATTAGTAATGAAGTATTTGATCACAGGAGGCGGCGGCTTTATTGGCTCCAATATTGCGCGGGAATTGCTCAACCGCGATCATACGGTTCGCATTCTCGATAATTTTGCTACCGGACGCCGGGAGAACCTCGATGGAATCCTGGATAAGGTGGAACTGCTGGAAGGCGACTTGCGCAACTATCACAATGTGCGCGAAGCTGTTGACGGAATGGATTTCGTGCTCCACCAGGGCGCGCTACCATCCGTGCCGCGTTCAGTCCGTGACCCGATATCCTCCGATGATGTCAATGTAGGCGGCACTGTGAATCTGCTGCATGCCGCGCATGATGCGAAGATCAAGCGCCTGGTATTTGCTTCTTCGTCATCTGTATATGGGGATAATCCGGTACTGCCTAAGCACGAAGACATGACCCCCAATCCGCTGTCGCCTTATGCAGTAACAAAGCTTGCCGGTGAAACCTATTTTCGCGTTTGGGCCAATATTTATGGTCTGCACACGGTCGCGCTTCGCTACTTTAATGTATTTGGCCCCCGCCAGAACCCTAACTCGCAATATTCTGCGGTTATTCCGAAATTCATCACCGCCATCCTGAAAGGTGAATCACCGGTTATTTATGGTGACGGCGAGCAGAGCCGCGACTTCACTTATGTTCAAAATACCATTGAAGCGAACATCCGCGCAACGGAAGCTGACTGCCCGCCCGGTGTTTTTATGAACTGTGCTGTGCATGATCGCACTACCCTCAACGAATTGGTTGAAATGATAAATAAAATCCTTGGCACAGATGTAAAACCAATTTATACTGAGCCTCGCCCGGGCGATATCAAGCATTCCTTTGCGGACATTACCCGCCTGAAGGAAACCTTGAAATTCGAGCCGCCGGTGAAATTTGAAGAAGGTCTTAGGTTGACCATCGATTGGTATAAGGCTGAATATGAGGCAAGTCTGGAAGCAGCCGAACAGGAATAGAAATCCACTCAATGAAGTACGTACATATAAACTGATGAGGAGTTTTTTCCAATGGAACAGAAAGCAACAAATATCTACTGGCATGAAGGGGACGTAAAGAAGAGCGACCGTGAGCGCGTAAATGGTCACAAAGGTGTTTGCCTGTGGTTCACCGGACTGTCCGGCAGCGGCAAATCCACCTTGGCTGTAGAAGTACAAAATCAGCTCTTCGAACGTGGTGCCCGTACCTATATTCTAGATGGCGACAATATTCGTCACGGCCTGAACAAGGATCTTGGTTTCACCCCGGATGATCGCGTTGAAAACATTCGCCGGATTGGTGAAGTTTCAAAGCTCTTTGTTGACGCCGGAATGATTGTTACGACGGCTTTTATTTCGCCATATCGTGCAGATCGCGATAAAGTACGTGACCTGCATGAGGAAGGCGCTTTTGTCGAAGTTCATGTCAGCGCTGACCTTGAAGTATGTGAAGAGCGTGACCCAAAAGGCCTTTACAAAAAAGCCCGCTCCGGCGAGATTCCAAACTTTACCGGTATTTCCGCACCTTATGAAGCACCGGAGAAGGCGGAATTGGTTGTGGTGACCAGCAATGCGACTGTAGAAGAAAGCACTGCCGAAGTGATTGCTTATCTGGAAAAAGCCGGCTACCTGTCTGCATCAAACGATGCCTGATTGATGACAGGCGGTTCTTTATATGATTGATTTGCATATGCACAGCAACTATTCGGACGGCACTGAGTCGCCCGAATGGTTGGTGGAAGAAGCAGTTCGTAAGGGCCTTCGGGCTATTGCGTTGACAGACCATGACACGGTCGATGGGATTCCGGCATTTCTGGCAGCTGGCGCCCAAGCCGGCATCCGAACGATTGCCGGCGTTGAGATCAGTGTTGATGTGAAGCTGCCGAATCGCGGCCATATGCATATCCTGGGGCTACTAATTGACCCGGCATCACCCTCTCTGAAAAAGACCCTCGATCATCTGGTGAAGGAAAGACGTGTGCGAGCTGAGCGCATTGTAGAACGCTTGCAGGCGCTTGATATTCCTGTAACCCTGGAGATGCTGCTGGAAGAGGCCGGAGAGGGAGCGATTGGCAGGCCGCATGTGGCGCGCGTGCTGATGTCGCTTAAGGTTGTTGATTCCATACAAAAAGCCTTCGATTATTATCTGTCACCAGGGCAGGCGGCCTACGTGCCCAAAGTGAAATTGGACGAAGCAGGCGCCATTCAACTGATTCATGATGCCGGCGGTTTGGCAATCTTGGCCCATCCGCATTATATGAATTTTGATTCAGTTGCCGAGTTTCGCCACAAAATCCTGCAGCTGCAAAAATTGGGGCTGGATGGATTTGAGCTCTACTATGCCGGGATGCCGGAACGCGTTCATGAAATGCTGAAGGAGCTGGCGGAAACCCACGATTTTGTGGCGTCCGGCGGCAGTGACTTTCACGGCGACATTAAACCGGATATTGCCATGGGCAGCGGACTGAACAACTTGCTGTCAGTTCCTGATGAACTGCTTGAGGAGTTGGATAGTAGAAAGTCGAGGCGGTTTAGCGAATAGATTTTGGGACGTCGGCGATCCCCCCTCTATCTCCCCCCGGGGGGAGATAGAGGGGGGATGAGCGCCAAATTACTTGTTCGCTAAAGCGTTTGTTAAGAAAAGAAATAGAGACATTATCATAAACCAATTACATTCGTAAATTCGCATCGAGATGATGCCTGTGTAAACGTAAGGAGATTCAAAATGATTAAGCCTCATGGATCAGATAGCCTGAATCCGTTGTATGTCCAGGACGACGCAAAAAGAGCGGAATTGGTCCAGGAAGCAGAAGGACTTCACTCCGTTGTGGTTTGTTCCGCTGCTGCTGCCAATGCTGTGATGTTGGGAAGTGGATACTTTAATCCGCTGACCGGATATATGAACAAGGCCGATGCTTTGAGCGTTGCTGAAAAAATGACCACAACCGACGGCGTTTTTTGGCCGGTTCCGGTTCTCAACCTGCTTGAAAATGCAGATGGCATTGAAGCCGGTGCCCGTATTGCCCTGCGCGATCCGAACGTTGACGGCAATCCGGTGATTGCGATCCAGACTGTTGAAGCTGTTGAAACCTTCAGCGATGAAGAGATGGCCAGCATGACTGAGAATGTTTTCCGCACCCAGGATATGGAACATCCCGGCGTTCTTGCCCTGAACTCTGTTGGCAAGGTTGCTGTTTCCGGACCGATTGAGGTGTTGAACTTCTCGTATTTTGAAACCGATTTCCCCGGCACTTTCAAAACTGCTTATCAAATTCGTGAAGAAATGGCCGCGCTTGGCTGGAAGAAAGTTGTTGCTTTCCAAACCCGTAACCCGATGCACCGTGCACACGAAGAACTGTGCCGCATGGCATATCAGGCCACCGAAGCAGACGGCATTTTGATTCACATGCTGCTTGGCAAGCTCAAGCCTGGCGACATCCCGGCAGACGTTCGCGACGCCGCCATCCGTAAGATGGTTGACGTTTATTTTGAGCCGAACACGGTTCTGGTAACCGGATACGGATTTGACATGCTCTATGCCGGACCGCGCGAAGCTGTTCTTCACGCTGTTTTCCGTCAGAACACCGGTTGTACTCACCTGATCGTTGGCCGTGACCATGCCGGCGTTGGTTCTTATTACGGGCCGTTTGACGCTCAGTCGATTTTCCGCGATGACGTGCCGGCAGGCGCCCTGGAAATCCAGATTTTCGAAGCAGATCATACCGCCTGGTCCAAGAAGCTTGGCAAGGTGATTATGATGCGCGATGCGCCAGACCATACCAAAGAAGATTTCATTCTTCTCTCCGGTACCAAGGTGCGCGAAATGCTTGGAAACGGCGAAGCACCGCCACCGGAATTCTCCCGTCCGGAAGTCGCAGAAATTCTTATTGCTCACTATAGCAAATAAGCTGCGGGGATGGACATCGGAATATTGTAACACAAAACAGAATCCACGCCGCGGCGTGGATTCTGTCATTAGTATTTGATGAAATATGGAATGATTGATCTTGGAACTTGGATTTGAACTCTATTATACCGGCGCTCTGATAATTGTAATGTCGATTGTGCTGGTGCTGGAACTGCTGGAAGTAGAACTGGCGATTTTTTCTGTGCTGGTCTTGTTGATTATTGGTGAAGTAATCACCCTGAAGCAGGCCTTCGTGGGCTTTTCCAATCAGGGGATGCTCACCATCGCATTGATGTTCATTGTGGCCGGCGCATTACAGAACACCGGCATGCTGCGACAGATACAGCGAATGATCTTTGCCGAAGGGGAAGTCAGCATGGCCCGGCGGCTTCTCCGATTGCTTTTCCCGGTGACGCTGCTATCAGGGTTCATCAACAATACACCGGTTGTCGCGATGCTGATTCCCACCATCAAATCCTGGGCCCAGAAGAACGACTTTGCTTCCTCCAAATTCCTGATTCCGTTGTCTTACGCCGCCATCCTCGGAGGCATGTGCACACTGATTGGCACGGCAACCAACCTGATCGTTGATGGCTTGATGATTGACTTCGGTCTCGAAGGTATGTCGCTATTCGAAATTTCCAAAATTGGCGCGCCAATGGCTATTTACGGCCTGATATTCGTTAGCTTCTTTGGCCATCGGCTGCTTCCCAGTCACAAAGAGAAACTGGTTGAACTGGGGGAGAGCACCCGCGAATTTGTGATTGAGCTAAAAGTAACCCGCGACTACGAACACATTGGTAAAACCATTGAAGAAGCCGGTTTGCGGCATCTTAAGGGGCTTTTTCTGTTCCAGATAGAGCGCGCCGGTGAATTCATTGCTCCGGCGCTACCCCAGGAGCGCATTCGCAAGGGAGATCGGCTCTTTTTCAATGGGGTCCCGCAGACCATTATGGAATTGCAAAAGCAACCCGGTCTCAATCTGACGAAAGACTCTCATTTTGATCTTAAGGAATACGACTCCGCCGTCATCAAGACATTCGAGTGCGTGGTCTCACCGAGTTCTCCGCTGGTAGGCGTGCCGGTACGCGAGAGCAACTTCCGCCAGCGATATGGCGCAGTTATCATTGCTATTCATCGCCATGGGGAGCGGATTGATAAGAAAATCGGGGATATTACCCTTCATGCCGGCGACACACTGCTGGTGCTGGCCCCGCGCGATTTTCGCGATAAGTGGTATCATACAAAGCACTTTTACCTGATTGCCGGTGCAGCGAATATTCCCTCCAAACCGCAGTGGCGCGGCTATTTGGCCGTCGGTCTGCTTGTGATGATGGTGGCGTTGACATTTCTGAAAGTCATGCCCTTGCTCTCCGCAGCGGCGCTGGCGGCAATTTTGTTGATTGCGACCAGAACGGTGCGCACGACCGAAGCCCGACGCATGGTCGATGGCCGTGTTCTGGTGATTATTGCCATGTCACTTGGAATTGCCCAGGGCGTTCAGGAGTCCGGTTTGGCAGAATTCCTCGCCGAGAAAATCGTCAGCCTTGGCGGCACCTTCGGACCGTTGGGCGTATTGATTTCGATCTATGTCGTCACCAGTCTCTACAACACGATCATTGTGAGCAGTGCAACTGCCGCACTGATCTTTCCAATTGCCGTCTCGGCGGCAAATGCTGTTGGTGCAGATCCGCGTGGATTTGCCATTGCCGTGGCTGTTGCCGCTGTTGCCAGCTTTGCATCTCCGATCAGCTATCAAACCAACTTGATGGTCGCCGGCCCCGGCGGGTATCGATTTAAAGACTTTCTGAAAATTGGTATTCCCTTGCAGGTGAGCAGTGGTGTCCTGGCGATATTCCTGATTTCATGGTATTACATGTAGTTGAAAAGATTAAACTCCAGGCTCCAACAGAAAAAAATCCAAAAAGCCCGCTACTGAAGCTTTCTTTTTGGAATTTTTTCTGTTGGAATTTGGAAATTATGTACGTGAATAGATCATTCATGACTCATCTGCAATCTAACCTACTACTACCACCGCTTATAGCGGGAATTTTTCATATGTGATATTTGCCAGTCCTCGGGATGAACAAATGTTTAGATTTATGCCGTCGGACAGGTAGAGTAATACCACCGCTTTCACACCGCATTTGCTACCTGACCTGATAGAAATGAGTTGCAATCGCTATAGTTGAATTCTAAATTTTAAGGCTGTAGTCGATTGGGGCTTATTTGCGTTTGGAGATGATAAAGTTGTCGTTTTGCCATAAAGGAAAATGGATTTTAGCCGACGATTTAAAGCGTAGCGCCAGGAGTGCTTCTTCGGCAAAATAGCATTTGAATATGGTAATCAAGGACCAAGATTTTGCATCTTGCCTTCCTCCAATTTTGTCCCGGGAAATGGATTTCCAATCTGAATGTTTAAAGAACATTCTCCATGTATAATGACAGGGCTTTTCAAACAGGAAAGTTTGGCTCTGCTATTGTTATATAGGGCTTGCCCTGATATGCAGGTTGCCAAACCGTGATCTGTAAGTGACGGGGCGGAGCTATGCCCGGGGTCTTATGGGAATTGTGAAGATCTTGTTTCACGAGGCCAGCATACTGATTACATTGAGCCGGGTTAACCAAGAACGAAAGCAATTTGAATGATATATCTCTTAACCGGTTGTGCCGGTTTTATTGGCTCTCAGATTGGCAAGAAATTGCTCGAGAGGGGACACCAGGTCATCGGTGTAGATAACCTGAATGACTATTACGACACGCGTCTGAAGGAATATCGCCTGAAAAACCTGTCTCAATATGATAGTTTTACTTTCAAGAAGCTCAATATTGCGAACTTTCAAGCGCTTGAAGTGTTATTTCAGTATCATGAGTTTGATGGGATATTTAATATTGCCGCGCGTGCCGGTGTGCGTGCCAGTGTTGATCAACCGTGGTTATATTATGATACCAATACCAGCGGTACCTTGAATATTCTCGAGTGCTGTCGGCGCTCCGGTATACGTAAGCTGGTGCAGGCGTCTACCTCCAGCGTGTATGGATTGAATGAGACGCCGTTTCGGATCGAGGACAATACTGATCGGGTGATTTCGCCATATGCTGCCTCGAAAAAGGCAGCGGAAACGCTCTGTCATTCCTATCACTACATCTACGGGCTGGACATCGCCATTCCCCGCTACTTTAGCGTGTATGGACCGGCCGGCCGGCCGGATATGGCCTACTTCAAATTCATGGTCGCCATAGACCAGGGCAGGGCCATCGATATCTACGGCGATGGTGAGCAGGCGCGGGATTTTACCTTCGTTGGCGATGTGGCTGAAGCCAGTATTCGCGCTATGGACCTCGAAGGATATAATATTATGAACGTTGGCGACGATAACCCGGTGAAGTTGAACCAGGTGGTCTCGCTGCTTGAAGAGTTGCTTGGCAAGAAAGCCGAATGCAATTACTTGCCGCGTCATCCGGCAGATAATCTGGTGACCTGGTCCGATATCAGTCATACCCGTAAACTGCTTGACTGGGAGCCGGAAGTGGCGATCGAAGAAGGTCTGCGACGGGTGGTTGATTGGTATAAGGCAAATCGGGATTGGGTGCAGGGGCTGAAAATTTAGAGCGTTGCGTGCGAGCGTAACGAGTTGAATCATCGTCAATGGAGCAATTGAATGTCAGCAAATCCATTTGGCTTGGCCATTGTCGGCGCCGGACGCTGGGGATTAAACCATGTCCGAACAGCCGCTGAATGCTTCGGCAAGGAACTTCGCGCCGTGGTCGACCTGAATCCTGAGCGTGCAGGTCTGGTAAAGGAAATCAGCCCGGAGGTTACTTTTACCTCTGATCTGGCTGCGGTGCTGAATGATTCTCAGATCAACGCCATAGTACTGGCAACCCCGGCCGAAACCCATTTTACCCTCGCCAGTAAAATCCTAAAAGCCGGCAAGCACGTTCTTGTGGAAAAACCGGTGGCTTTATACTCACGAGAGTCCCGGACGTTGGAAAAGATCGCCGCACGTGAGAACAAGATCCTCATGGTCGGACACGTGATGCTCTATCATGCTGCTATTCAGAAGATTAAGGCCCTCATCGACGACGGCACTGTCGGAAAACTACAGTATATTTACAGCAATCGGCTCAATCTCGGGACCGTCCGAAAGGAAGAGAATATTCTCTGGTCATTTGCCCCCCATGATATTTCCATTCTCCAATACCTTATCGGTACTGATCCCCTGGAAGTAGAAGCCAAGGGCGGTGTCTTTTTGCAGCCGGATATTCATGATGTCACCTTGACATCACTGGTGTATCCCAATAATATCCGCGCCCATATCCATGTGAGTTGGTTGCATCCGTTTAAAGAGCAGCGCCTGGTGGTAATTGGTGATCGCAGCATGCTGGTTTTTGAAGACACCCGGCAAACGGACAAGTTGATTCTCTATCCCAAGGGTATCGACCTGGTTGATGGCCAGCCGGTGAAGCGTGACGATGGCTATGAAGTTGTTGAATACGAATATGAGCCGCCGCTGAAAACCGAATTAGAACATTTTCGCGATTGCGTGGTGCATGACCGTCAGCCGCTCTCGGACGGTGCTAACGGCACAATCGTTCTCGATATCCTCGAGCGTGCCCAGCTGCGCCTGGAAAGCAAGGATCCGAAGCAGCCGGAGCCAGTTGAGGCAGAACCCGCCTATTTCGTTCACCCTTCTGCGGTTGTCGACGACGGCTGCGCGATTGGTAACAATACCAAGATTTGGCATTATTCCCATGTGCAAAGCGGAACGACCATTGGGGAATCCTGTTCGCTGGGGCAGAATGTTAATGTTGGTAACAACGTGACCATTGGCAGTCACGTCAAAATCCAGAATAATGTATCGGTATATGAGGGCGTTGAGTTGGAAGATTACGTGTTCTGCGGACCTTCCATGGTATTTACCAACGTGTTAAATCCGCGTTGTGAATTCCCGCAGCGAGGCTCGGAATTCTACGCGCCGACGCTGGTGCGCTATGGCGCATCTATCGGCGCCAATGCAACCATCGTTTGCGGAAACACCATCGGGCGCTTTGCCTTTATTGGCGCTGGCGCGGTGGTCGTAAAAGATGTGCCGGAATATGCTTTGATGGTCGGGAATCCCGCTCGGCAAATTGGCTGGGTTTGCCGCTGTGGCAAGCGACTGGAGCTTGCAGAAAGCCGCAGCACCTGCAGACATTGCAAGCGCGAATATCAGCAACAGGACAATACCTTGATTTGTACGAATGAGGGAGCGTAAAAATAAGTTCTAATATTTGAAATTTTCCTGTTGGAATTTGGCATTTCATAATTACTATCACCGCTGAGGAGACCACTGTGACAATCACAAAAAGCCTGCCTTTTATTGATCTGAAAGGACAGCAGGAACGGATTCGTGCTGATATCGACCGGCGTATTGCCCGGGTGTTGGATCATGGACAATACATTATGGGTCCGGAAATTCGTGAATTGGAAACCTTGCTGGCGGAGTTCGCCGGAGTGAAACATTGTATCTCCTGTGCCAGCGGTACGGACGCGCTCCTGATGCCCTTGATGGCATATGGCGTTGGTCCCGGAGATATTGTGTTGACGCCCGCATTTACCTTTATCGCCACTGCTGAAGTTGTTTCACTGCTGGGGGCTGAGCCGGTCTTTGTTGATATCGAGCCGGATACCTTTAACATGGACCCCAATGCATTGCGGGCGGTCCTGAATTCTGATCGTGTAAAGAACGGTCGCGTGCGCGGCATTATCCCGGTGGATTTGTTTGGTCAGCTTGCCAATTACGAAGAAATTGAGAAAATTGCCCGCGAATTTGACCTCTTTGTGATAGAGGATGCCGCCCAGAGTTTTGGTGCAGCTTATCGCGGCCGACGGGCCGGAAGCTTTGGCAATGTCGCAGCAACGTCCTTTTTTCCGGCCAAACCACTTGGTGCCTACGGAGATGGGGGAGCAATATTTACTGATGATGACGATCTGGCCGACAAAATGCGCTCGATTCGCGTCCACGGAAAGGGCACCCATAAATATGATAATGTACGCATCGGCATAAATGGACGCTGCGACTGTATTCAGGCAGCGGTGTTGCTGGCAAAAATGGAAGTTTTTCCCGCTGAGCTTGAAGCGCGCGGCAGAATAGCCCAACGATACACGAATGGGCTACCTGAGGGGATGGTCGCACCGGTGCTTGGTGATGGGCATACCAGTGCCTGGGCCCAATATACCCTGCAAGTTGATAATCGAGATGAAATGATTGCTCAACTGAAAGAGCATGGTATCCCAACTGCCATCTATTATCCGAAGCCACTGCATCTGCAAGATGCCTTTGCGGATCTCGGCGGAAAGTTAGGCGACTTACCGATCACTGAACGGCTTGCCGGGACTGTCTTTAGTTTGCCGATGCATCCCTATCTCGCTGAAGAAGATCAGGATTATATTTTGGAAACACTTAATAAGTGCCAGGCAGGGGCGTAACCGATTCCGAAAAGATGAGGATTAGTATGATGAGCAAGTTGAAATCATTATCATTCCGCTTCCTGTTAACGATAGCCGGAATGACGCTCGTTTTATTGAATTGCGGTGGCGGCGGCAGTACGGAGCCGAGCGAGCAGCCGGCCGTCAGCGGAAGAATCACCCTCGAGGGCTCCGGTGATTTAAGCGGCATTCAGGTGCGACTGTTTAACGAAGTGACCTTAGATGCAGGGCTGTCAGCTATCAGCACGACCTATAGCAATGCGGCATTTCCCTTATCACAGGAGTCTGTGTTTGATCACCGCCAGTTCTCGGCCGTTGCCAGTGCCACAACCGGCAATGATGGCAGTTACGAAATCACCGGTGTCGGTGAGGGAAGCACCTATATTATGGTTGTGAGCAGCGATGATATTGGTTTCCGTTACGTCTATAATGTGACAACAGCTTCTGCGGTAAACCTCGATCTCCGTCCGGTTCAGCGCCTTTCCGGCAACTACTTCAACCAGCCGCTGAATTTTGAAAACGACTATATTTTGGTTGAAGATGATGTTTTCCTCGATCCGAACAGCAATCTGACTTTTAGCGGTGACAACATCTTTGTTTTTGGTGGTGCTCATACCGTAACCGTAAGGGGCAATACAACCATCAATACCGGAGCCAATCTCCATGTCTTTGGGGAAACCATTTCGACGACCGGCGAACTGCTATTTGAAAACCACGGCAATTTGAACCTGCGAAATCTGCTCGCCCATAACGATTTTAAGCTGGCAATCGACAATTCCACCTTTACGCTTACTGCTTCCAGCCTGCAAAATACCGCCGACGTAGCCTTAAGCGTATTTAACAGTACCGGGACCATCGAAAACAGCATTTTTCTGGATTCCAATGTCGGGGCTAACCTGACACAATTCAATAACGGTATCCTGAGAAACGCCGTTTTCCTGGATAATAGCACTGATCTTGAGCTATCGCAATCCAGTGATATTGAAGTGTCCTATACCTTGTTTCAGGAATCCGGTTTGAATCTGGAGCTGATTGGCGTGACTGGAAACGTGCATCACAACGATTTTTTGAGCTCAACTGAAAACATTATTGTGGCAGATCTGACAACCGTTTCGATAACCGAAAATGTGTTCCGGGATAGCGACTATAATATCCGTTATCAGCGCATATCTCACCAGAAGCCTTCGGTAGACGTAACACCACAACGCAATAACTATATCAATACCGCCATCTATGTCGTAGAACTGCGCGGAACCACCAGCATTGCCCGGGTCTTTGCTACGGACAATTATTGGGGCACCACGCAGACGACCGAAATAGATGAACTTATATTCGACAGAAGTGATCTTGAAGGGCTCGATATTGTTACCTATGAGCCATTCTCTACGGGAGAATTAAGCACTGCGGGTGTAAATGGCAGTTAAATGAATTTTCGTGCATTTCTTGACCGTTTTACGACCGGTAAGTTTGCGCGGGCACTGAGAAATGTATCTTACCTGACGGCAGGACAATTGGCCACCCAATTTGTCGCTTTCCTAGGTATGACCATCATTGCTCGCGAGCTTGGTCCGGATAACTACGGTTTATATGTTACAGTGTTTACCTTTGTCGGCGCCTTTGACATTCTAAATCTCAAGGGCACCAGCCGGGTGTTAATCCGCGAAGGCAGCAAGAATCTTGAGTCAATGCCGATCAGCCTTGAAAAGCTGATTGGCATCAAGCATATCTGTGCAATTCTCTCGATTATCGTAACGATTGTTTCTGTTTTCTTTGTGGACAAATATGATGATTTCTTAAAGTTCTATATCGTCGCCTACTCCCTGATCCACATATCCTTCGTACACATTCCCGTATTTAACACAATCTTCCTGGCCGCCGAAAGAATGAAATGGGTGGCGCTGATTACCCTTGGTAAACAGCTGTTTTATACAGTATTTGCCGTCATCATTGTTTATCAAAAAGTCGATATCCTGTGGCTGATTCTGCTGCAGTTGTCGGCTGGATTCCTGGCGCTCTTCGTCACGATGTATCTGTCGCGGCGCGTCCTGAAATTCAAGCTCTTCGTGTGGCCGAAGTGGGAGCCGGAATTGCTCAAGCCATCGCTTGTTTTTTCAGCGATGGGCGTTGTCAGCTTCCTTCATACTCGCATTGACCTGCTGATGATCTCCTTTATGGGCAATTCCACTGAAGTCGGAGTTTATGCTATTGCCTTCAAGATTGCCAAGTACATGCAAATGATTCGCAGTCAGGTCTCGCTGGCATTCTTTCCAATGTTCGTGAAGCGATTTGAAGCCGGCAGCGTACGACTATCGCTGCTGCTGAAGGTCTCCCTGCTGCTTTTCTCCGCGGTGGCCGCTTTTGCAGCGATATTTAGTTTGGTTGCCGAAGAGCTAATTGTCTTCCTTTTTGATGAAAAATTCCAGGCATCAGGACCGATCCTCAGCGTGCTGATATACTACATCGCTTTCGGCTTTATGAATTTGCCTTTTACCTCGGCCGTTGTTGCCACCGGCAACGAGAAAAGCATGCTGGTCATCGATTCGATCGCGCCGGTTCTGAATATTGGCTTCAATATTATCCTGTATTATGAATTTGGGCTGATGGGAATCGCCTACAGCACGCTCTTGACACGCGGAATTATGACTACGCTGGGTGTATTTTATTATTCATACATCCTGAAGAAACAGGGACGATTACAGTAATGCCTGCGCCGCAGCTTAAAATCCTTTACCTGACCACGATTAAGGAAATACACCTCAATATCCTGCTCGACATTTGTCAACGCTTTGGACACGAAACCCATTTGATCGGTGGACACCCGGCTTTCCAGGGGCGGGATGATCTCATTCGGCACGGACCGAGCCTTTGGACGCGCTTGCGGCGTAAGGTATATGATGATGATCGTTTTCTGCATTCTATAAATCTGACCCGGCGAGTGGTCCGCAAAATCAAACCGGACATCATACATGCATTGGGTGTGGACTTCTGGGGGACCGTAGCTGTGAAGGCGGCAAGCGGGGTTCCGGTAATGGTCTCCTTGCTGGGCGGCGATTATAATCACCGCTCCTGGTGGGAAGATTCGCGAAGCGATATGATTCGCGAGACCCTTACCCAATGCAATCTCGTTCACACCAACTCCGGTCCCGCCCTTACCCGCTTTCTGCAGGAAGAGTATGATTTGGATGCCGGCAAAGTATTGTCAATGCCCTGGGGTATTGAATATCAGAAAATTGTAGATATACTCGAGCAGGTGGATCCTGCACAAACCCGGCAGCATTATGGCATAAAGGACGATGAATTTGTCATTTTGGCGCCCCGTGGGATGCGCGATGTGTTTGCAAATATTCTGAATCTGATTCCGGCCGTAAAGAGGCTGACTGCGGAGGGAATTGCCGTGCGAGCGCTCATCCGAACGCATGGGACTGATAAAGAATTGCAACGCCAGGTTCAGGCACAGATCACGACACATGGTTTAGAGGATCGTTTTATTTCAATCAAGGATTTCTTACCTTACGAAGAGATTATATCACTACATGCTATTGCGGATGCAATGGTGTCGATAGCAAAAAATGATCAGCCGGCGGCGGTTATTCTTGAAACCATGCGCGCAGGTGCAGTGCCGGTCATTTCGGACCTTGACGTATACCGCGATGTATTTGAACCGGATAAAAATGTAGTATACATCGACGATTCATCAACGGAGGATATTGCACAGAAGCTGATTCAGGTTGCTCGAATGGCTGCAGTTGACAAGGCTGCAATGGTTCAGGCAAATACAAAAATAGTGGCCGAGGGATACGACAGTCACAGGAATGGTGAAAAGTTGAACGCGGCCTGGCAAAAACTGGCAAAAATTAGACAGCAATATGCGGTTCCCGATTCTTAGATCGGGGGGAGGACCGGATAATGGACTATATAACCAGAATAAGGACATGAAAGAAGGGAGAGTCTATTGAAAGCTGTAATTCTTGCAGGAGGGTTGGGAACCCGGTTGAAACCGTTTACCGAGGCCATTCCGAAACCGCTATTGCCCATCGGTGAAAAAGCCGTGTTGGAAATCCAGATCCGCCACTTGGCGCGTTTTGGGTTTGATCAGATCTATATCGCTACCAACTACAAGGCTGATTATGTTGAATCCTTCATTGGCGACGGCAAGCGAATGGGGGTTAGCGTCAAGTTTAGCCGTGAGGAAAAACCACTGGGCACCTGTGGCCCGTTATCGCTTCTTCGCGAAGAGCTTGACGAGCCGTTTGTCTTGATGAACGGCGATATTCTCACGACCATCGATTTTGGTCAACTGCTGAAATATGCCGTCAGCAAACCGTCGGATTTAACTGTGGTGACGAAGAAAATTCGCACCCCTTTTAATTTCGGCAGCGTCCAGATTAAGGATGACTTCATCGTTGATGTTGAAGAAAAGCCGGACTTGGAAATCGAGATCATCGCCGGCATGTATTTAATGAAGCCGGGCATCCTCGATTGGGTACCGAATGATACCTATTTTGGTATTGATGATTTAATCAAGAAAATGCTGGAAAGTGATACAGCCGTTGCCCGCTATTTGATGAGCGAGTTCTGGCTGGATATTGGTCGGATAGATGATTACAAAATCGCGCAGGAAGCATATAAGGAGCACTTCCAAGAGGAACTCCACGATTGATTCCATTATCAGTGCCGCATATTTCCGGGAATGAATGGAAGTATGTAAAAGAATGCCTCGATACCGCCTGGGTATCGACGGCCGGTGCCTATGTTGGCCGTTTCGAAGACAATCTCTGCGAATTTACCGGTGCCGCTCATGCAGTTGCCTGCGTGAACGGCACCGCCGCTTTGCATATTTCCCTCATCATCAGTGGCGTCGAGGCCGGCGACGAAGTCTTGGTGCCTACCTTAACGTTTATCGCCCCGATAAACGCCGTGCGTTATCTGCATGCCGAACCGGTATTCATGGATTGCGACGATTACTACAACATCGATCCTGCGAAGACCATTGAATTTATCCAGAAAGAGACGGTCCTGCGCGATGGCTATTCCGTGAACCGGCAAAGCGGCCGGCGAATCAAAGCGATCATTCCCGTCCATGTATTCGGCAATGCCGCTGCTCTGGAAGAATTGATCGATGTATGCCGGGAACGAAATATTCGCGTGATAGAGGACGCCACTGAGAGTTTGGGCACTGTTTATACGAGTGGTCCAAATGCCGGGAAGCATAGTGGAACGATTGGGGATTTTGGCTGCTTCTCTTTCAACGGCAATAAAATCATAACCACCGGTGGTGGCGGGATGATTGTGACGGATAACGCTGAATTTGCCGAAAAGGCGCGCTATCTTACTACTCAAGCCAAGGATGATGCGGTTCGCTATGTTCACGATGAAGTCGGCTATAATTTTCGTCTGACCAATGTTCAGGCTGCAATGGGCGTGGCGCAGATGGAAAAGCTTCCGGAATATGTGGATATCAAGCGCCGGAATTTTCGCCGCTACCGTGAAGAAATTCACCACATTAATGGGTTGGAGCTGGCAGCCGCGCCGCCATATGCAGATGCCAATTATTGGTTTTATGCATTGCAGATTGATGCCGATAATTATGGAAAAGATGTTGAAGCAACCATGCAGCATCTCAGCGCCCAGAAAATTCAGACTCGTCCGGTTTGGTATTTGAATCACTTGCAGAAGCCCTATGCTGCATGCCAGCATTATAAAATTGAGAAAGCTGTTGTTCTTGCAGGAAAAACGCTCAATATTCCCTGCTCGGTAAATTTGACAGATCAGGATATCCGGACTGTTGTCGGGGCGCTGAAAGCATGAAAGAAATTCTTCTCATCTTTGGTGGAAGCAGCACAGCATTGGAAGTGCGCGAAGTTGCGGCGGAATTTTATCCGCAATTCGAAGACATCTGGCACATTATCGGCGACATGGAAGCAAAAAAACCGGGCAGTTTTTATACAGAACGAGAATTACCGGAAAAAATCAGGGGGGCTAACAGCCGTTTCCGGTATATACTTACGATGAGTCATTCGAAGATTCGCGAAAGCTGTGAAACGCTTTGCCGCGAACTTCAAATTCGTCCAGCCAGCATTATTCACCCACGCGCCTTTATATCCAAAACTGCGGCGCTGGGTCAAGGGGTGTACGTGGCGGCCAATGCCTCAATTTCCAGTTTTGCGAAGGTGGCCAGCCATGTCAGTATCAACTTCAATGTGACAGTTGGGCATGACGCCATCATCAATCAGCACACCATAGTGAACCCCGGGGCCCGTATTAGCGGCAATGTTGAAATTGGTAAGCGGGTATTGGTCGGATCTAATAGCTTTATCTTTCAAGGCAAAAAAATCGGAAACGATACGTTCATTGATGCCATGACATATGTGGATCGTGATATCGATACGGGCATGATTTGTTCCAGCAAAAGTCTGAGGGTATTTCAAAGAGTTGTGTGACGGAGGCTCAAGTGGAGGGTCGAAACTGGCGATTTCTAGTCTGCAGGTGAAGTTTGAATCACCCGGAAATTCCTGTTACAACCAGTTTAGATTCAAAATGGAAAGTGTTATGGTACAAGAGTTGCAGAATATCGTGAATACTGTTCGCGGTAATAAGGGATTAGATCCGGTTGCAGCGATCGGCGATGAAACAAGGCTGCGCGAGGATCTTGGAATGGATTCGTTGGATCTGGCTGAATTGACTGTCAGAATCGAAAGTGTCTTTCAAGTGGATGTATTCGAAGACGGTGTTGTGAATACCGTTGAAGAAATACTCGCTAAAATTGGTGAAAAGAAATGAACAAACTGTTCTTTGCAGACCCGGTAAAGAATACAGCATCATCATATAATTTCCTGATGCAATTGCTGAATCAGCCCGTTCTTTCGTATTCACCGTACTGCAAGACGTCAAACTACTACGATATATTCCTGAATATTATCGTTTCACTTTTGCTCGACGAAGAGATCACGATTCTCGATTACGATCTCTCGGATGCCGAGCTGGATTCGCTCCTGTTTGATGTAAAGATCCTTAATGATCGGCGAGACACCAAAAATCCATTTCAATTCAATAGCATTCAGGAAGTATTAGAAAAGATTGTTGCAAGTAAGAAGTGGCGGATTTCGCTGTTTACCTCCGGAACAACCGGCACGCCCAAACGGGTGAGTCATTCTTTTGAGTCCTTGACCCGAGCCACAAGGGTGTCTGAAAAACACCAGGAAAATGTCTGGGGCTTTGCATACAATCCCACACATATTGCCGGACTACAGGTATTCTTTCAGGCCTTCCTGAATCTGAATACGATTGTCAATGTATTTGGCTTGCAGCGCATGGACGTCTATCGCAATATCGACAAATACTCAATCACCAACATATCCGCTACGCCGACCTATTATCGCATGTTGCTGCCGTTTGAGCGCCCTTTCGATACGGTTCAGCGGATTACTTCCGGCGGCGAGAAGCTTGATACCCAGCTGATGGTGAAGCTGCAGACGATGTTTCCGAAGGCAAAGTTCCTGAACGTTTACGCTTCCACCGAAGCGGGAACTATCTTTGCTTCTGATGGTGATGTATTTACCGTAAAAGAAGATTTTCTCGAATCGATAAAGATTGACAAAAGTGAATTGCTGCTTCATAAAGACTTGCTTGGCGAATCAAAGGCGGTCATGCTCGATGGCGATTGGTATCGCAGTGGTGATATGGTTGAAGTCGTCGAAGAGCAGCCGCTCCGATTTCGCTTTGCGCATCGCCGTAATGAGATGATCAACGTTGGCGGATACAAGGTGAATCCCCACGAAGTAGAAGACGTTATTCGTCGCCATCCGGCAGTCAAGGATGCCCGGGTGTATGGCAAGACCAATTCTGTGTTGGGCAAGATAGTGGTTTGCGATGTTGTGCCTGGCGAAGCTGATGCCAGTGAGCGTGAAATTCGCCAGTTCTTAAATGGCAAGCTGCAGGAGTTTAAGATTCCCCGTATTATTAACCTGGTTCAAAGAAGTTCCACGACCAGAACTGGAAAACTTCAACGATAGTTCCCATGAATATTTTATTGACGGGCGCATCGCGCGGCCTGGGGCTCAAAATTGCCGAGCACCTGCTGTCGAGCGGCCATACCGTTTACGGCGTAAGTCGTTCTAAGTCGGATCAGCTGAATGCCTTGCAAGAGGCATATCCTGATCAACTGCAATTCGCTGCTTACGATCTGACAGATGCATCAAATATCAAGACCGCGCTATTTGATGAGCTTATTGGCAGTGACATTCCGCTGCACGGTTTTGTCAATAATGCCGCCATGGCATACGACGATATCATTACCAATCTCAAGGTCGAGCCGCTCCAGGAAATGTATCAGGTGAACGTCATTAGCCCTTTTATGATTGTGCGAAACGTGATCCGTCACGCCCTTTTGCATCGCAATCCGTGCAGTATTGTTCATGTTTCCTCGATAAGCGTCCATACCGGCTACAAGGGCCTGGCGATGTATGCCTCCACGAAAGGCGCGCTGGAAGCCTTTTCGAAAAATACTGCCCGCGAGTGGGGGAGTCGCGGTGTGCGCTCCAATGCCATCGTTGCCGGTTTCATGGAAACGGATATGAGCTCAACACTTTCAGCGGAGCAAAAAGAACGTATTTACCGGCGCACGGCATTGAAAGAAGCAACGCGTCCGGAATCGGTCGCTGAGATGGCTGCTTTCCTGTTGTCCGATAAGGCTGCTTCCGTTACCGGACAAAATCTTTTTGTTGATAGCGGGACTATATAGAAACTGAATGCGAATACAGGCAAATTATTACGAATCCGGAATTGAATAGCATTTCCTGATTGTCCCCCCTCTATCTCCCCTGTACAGACCGGGGAGATAGAGGAGGGACGGTCACGCAAATAAAAGTGGAGTAGCTAGTTGTCCACCAACCACCCCCTTAAGATTTTAACAATATTTGGTACCCGTCCGGAGGCCATCAAGTTGGCGCCGGTCTTGAAAGAGGCTGCTCGCTATCCGGACAAAATCATATCCAAGATTTGCGTCACCGCTCAACATCGGGAAATGCTGGATCAGGTAATGACGCTTTTCGACGTCAAACCTGATTATGATCTCGATCTGATGCGCCGCCGTCAGTCTTCGCCGCAAATAGCCGGCTCGGTAATGCGCGAGCTTGAGCCAATCCTTCGCAAAGAGCAGCCGGATTGGGTGCTGGTGCAGGGTGATACGACCACAGTGGCCGCCTCTGCATTGACTGCATTTTACTGCCGCATCAAGGTTGGGCATGTGGAAGCCGGCTTGCGAACGCATAATCGCCATCACCCCTTTCCGGAAGAAGTGAATCGACGGTTAGCGGGAATGGTTGCCGATTTTCATTTTTCGCCTACTGAGGGCGCGCGCCAAAACTTGCTGGCGGAAGGCGTTGCCGATGAGGCTATTCTCGTTACCGGCAATCCGGTGATAGATGCCCTTCAATGGGTTTCCTCGCAACCGGCAATTCGCCACACCCGAAAAATTATCGATGAGCTTGAATTAAAAGATGAAAAGGTCGTCCTGGTAACCGCCCACCGGCAGGAGAATCTCGGCAAGCCGATGGAGGCGATTGCTGCTGCCATTCGCGAAATTGCCAATCGATATCCGGACAGCGTTCGAATCGTTTTTCCGGTGCATCTAAATCCACAGGTGCGGGAAGTAATTGAGCCGGCCCTTTCCGGTATCAGCAATGTGTCTCTGATCGAACCACTTGACTATATGACATTTGTGCATCTTTTGAAAAGGGCTGCGTTGATTCTTACCGATTCCGGCGGTGTCCAGGAAGAAGCGCCTGGATTGGGAACTCCGGTGCTGGTTTTGAGGCAGGTGACTGATCGCCCGGAAGCAGTGGCCGCAAATACCGCAAAGATTGTGGGCTGCGATCAGGAACGCATAGTCTTCGAGACCAGTCAATTGCTTGATGATCCAACCGTCTATGCAAAGATGTCACAGGCGAAGAATCCCTACGGCGACGGCCGCGCTGCTGAACGAATTATTTCAGCGCTTTTGAAGACCAGTGCGGATCGGTAGATGCCGCGGGACAGCGAGTCTTGCAACGTGCTTTGAAAGTCCCGGAATTTGCGATTGAGTGATTACCCACCCCTGAATCCCCTGTACAGACCGGGGAGATGGGTAACGAGGCGTTTTTAAAGGATAGGTGTTTTTAAACACACTCATGAAGAGCTTCGGCATATTCAAAAAGCGATTTATTCAATAGAGTGTATACAGTCCCGGCATTGAGGGCGGGACACAACAGAGGTAGACAGTATGAAGAAATTTAAACGCATTATGTCCGGGTTAAAAATTCGCAATGATGATCTGGTGCTTGGGATCGGATCCGGCGACAACCCCTTCGCGCGCGCAGATGTACTGGTTGATAAATTCCCAATGGTTGTCGGCAGGCATAGAACCAGCCTGATGGCCGCCCGTGTTGATGAACGTCCATTTATTATCGGTGATGCGCAGGCGCTTCCATTTGTTGATGATGCATTTGACGCTATTATTTCCCGGCATATCCTCGAGCATCTACCGAGGCCGGAAGAGTTCATCGCAGATATCAAGCGAACCGGTAAGCGCGGCTACATAACAACGCCATCCCCATTTACAGAATTGATTCACGGCGGATTTGTTGACGAAGAAAAAGCGTTCGCGCCCGAGGTCATTGAAGCGCTGCATCATGGTAAAGGTATTGAAGGGCATAAATGGCTTGTGCTGGGCCTTGACAATCACATTTATCTCACTGCAAAATCTCAGGCCCTATACGGCGTTTACTTGATGTTTGGCTCGTTTATAAAGAAAAACACGGAATACGTGCGCGATACATTCTTTGATGCACATCCTCGCTGGCGGGAAACTGAAATTTTTTGGGATAGGGACAAGCTGCAAATGTCCGTCGTGGAGGATATCACTCCGGAAGCGAAGGAAGATGACCCCATTGATCTGGCGGAAATCGTCAAATCATGCCGGGCGTTGGCGGAGGGGCGTGAACAGCGAACCTCCTGGAAAGGGAAATTATGGCGAAAAGTGTCGTCCGGACGGGAATTCGAGCTGGCAAAATTATTGGCTTGCCCTCAATGCAAGCAACCGCTCAGGATTGGAGAATATGTGATGACCTGCCAGAAATGTGGCGAATATCCCGTTGTTAATGACATACCCTTGCTGTTGAAAGAATTTCTGAATAAGGCTGGAGAAATACATGCAGATAAGTTATATCATCACAATTAATCCGATTATTGAATTCCGCTACCTGAATGCGCTGGTTCACTCCTTGAATATGCAGTCATCAAGCGATTTTGATGTCATATTCTACAATCAAATCAATACCAGTGAAGAAGAGATCTTCAATCAACTAGAGGTGAAGCCTCGCTTTCCCTATAAGTTCTATTCCGTTGAAAAAGAGATGTTTTTCAACAATTATCCGGTTTGGGATCTCTATGGGTTTCACCAGTTTTTATTGGATAATGATTTGGTCGGCGATTATTTCATGTCGCTGCATATGGAAGAGTTCCTCGACTTCGATTATACCGAAAAAGCTGCGGCGGTTTTAGAAAAGAACGGATTTGATATCCTGCTCGGTAACCTCAGTCGTATTTGGTCTCACTATGACGGTGTCGCTGATATCATAAAGACCAAGAATCCGGATGAATTTGACCAATATCTGCGCCGGACCGGCTATAAAAATGCGAACCACTGGTGCTTTACCACAAAAAACATGGTTTTTACGCGCAATTGGCGAAGGATCAAGCGGAATTTTCGTCTTCGTCAAATCTTTGGCGGGAGCCGTCAGGTTAAGCCGACAGCGGAAGGCTTTTTCCGTTTGCCGAATTATGCAGCTGAAGATCTTGTCTTTATGAGCAAGAAATTTGCCCACAAATACCGCTGGTTCGACGCACCCGTCAAAATGTATTTCTCGGATATTCATATCAACTGGTCGCTGGAAGAGGTGGTTAAAAGTATCACCGATTTTCCGGTTTATTTCAATCAGGCAAAAATATACCACCTTGATCACCGGCGCTATTACTATCATGTGGCAGACGATGGTTTTGGCCGTGAATTGCTGGCATATGAGACAGACAGCAAGATTCTTCAAGCCTTGCAGGCAGCACTCATTCAAAAATATGAAAAGGGCCTCACTCCGCAGGAAACCCGTGCGATTCTGCGTGGCAAATACGAAGCCGAAGGCTATCAGAACATCGATTTCGAATTTCATTCGAATAATGTGCGCGAGGCCCTGGCGGCGGAGGAAAAGGCAACTTGAAGCGATTACTGTTTTTGTCGGCGCCATTTCGCTACTATCAGGGCGGTGCCGAATTGCAATACCAATTCCTTGAAAGTGTTCTGAAAGAAAAATATGATCTGCACTATCTTTTCCGCTATCCGGGGGCTGGAGATTGGAAAGTCGTAGAGGAAGACGGCGTGACCGTTCATATGTACGATTATAAGAATGAGCGGGCCTATCACGAATATAAATACAGTGATAGGGGGCAGGTGATGGCGTTGATGAACGAGATCAATCCGGATGTGATCTATAAGCGCGGCGTAACTTTTATTACCGCCCTTGGCGTTCGCTTTGCGAGGAAAAAGAACCGAAAAAATATTATCCATATCGCCCATAAGCGCAACGTTTTACCCTTTGAATTCCGCTGGAATAAATGGATTGCTCACGAGTATTTCAATAAGCGCCTAAACGCATACGCGCTAAGGAATGCCGATGTTGTTATCGGCCAGGCGCAGTATCAAAGCGATTTAATGCAAAAGCATTACGGGCGCAGTTGTGATATCATTGTGCCCAATTTTCATCCGCTGCCGAAAACCGAAAGCCGTAAGGAAAAACCGGTCAAGATTATTTGGGTGGCGAATTTCAAGGATTGGAAGCATCCGGAGAAATTTATTGAACTGGCGAAAAGGGCGGAGCGACAGGATAGCGCGGAGTTTATCATGATCGGGCGTCCAAACTCGCAGTCCTGGCAGCAGGAATTAGAGGTGGAAATTGCGAAAATTTCCAATCTGAGTTATTTGGGAGAGATGGCAATTGAGGAAGTAGAGACTCATCTGGCCGCCGCTCATGTATTTGTCAATACCAGCGATTTCGAAGGCATGCCCAATACTTACATTCAGTCGTGGATGCGCAAAGTGCCGGTGGTTGCGCTAAAGGTTGACCCCGATGATGTGATCAAGCAGCAGAGTATTGGCTTTCACTCTCAAACCATGGATCAGATGGTAATAGATGTTCGCAAGTTGATAGATGATGAGGTGCTGCAGCAGGAAATGGGGGAGCGAGCTGAGAGCTTCGCCCGCGAGAAATACGGCATGAAGAATATCGATAAAATTATTGATGTTATCGAACAGTAGGTCGTCGGCAGGGTGTTTTGCCAAATAAGGCCATCCAACCCAATGTTAAGAAAGAAAATCATTGTCAAGGTGTGGCGTAACTCACGCGATGGGGGCATCGCCATTCTTAACTACCAGCCGGCAAAGATATTGTCCCGCTGGTAAATCCGAACTCCTTTTTGCAAAAGGTTAAACAACTGGGAAATATGTCTGCATCAACCATAAAACTGCTCTATATGCACAACGGCTACCTCATTGGCAGTCGGGCTGACTCAATCCAGGTAATGAAAATGTGCCGCGTTTTCTCAGAATGCGGCCTTGACGTTACCCTGGCGGTTTGTGATTATAATGCCACGCAGGATGCGCTTCGGCAGGCTGCTTTTGAAATCCTCGGTGAGATGCCCAATTTCAAAATTGAAACCTATCGGCGCTACAGTCTCGCCGGTCGTTTGAGGACTTATGGGGCGTTTGTTGGCGTCCTGGAATATATGCGCAAGAATGCCCATCGCTTTACGCATTGTTATGCACGCAATCCGAATTTTTCGAACGCTGCCATCAGGTATAATTTGAAAACCGTCTACGAGGCGCATGAACGCAATCTCAACAATAGCTCGAAGATCATCAACTCCCTGATGCTGCGGACCTTGCTGAAAGATGCGCGAAATCCACTGATGCTTCGCTTTGTGTCGATTACCAATTACCTGGATAATCATTGGGCCAATCTGGGCATACCGCGAGAAAAAATGATGGTGTTGCCGGACTGCGTCGACATGTCCAATTTTCATATGGAAAATGAGCAGGGTGAATTGCGCGAGGAACTTGAACTCCCGCAGGACCGGCAAATTGTTACCTATGCCGGCAGCATGACTGAGGATCGCGGCATTGATAATATTGTCAGGCTTGCTGAAGATTTTCCGGAAACCTGGTTCCTTGCTCTGGGCGGGACTGATGAGCAGGCGGCATTCTATCGGCAGATGGCCGAGGGCAAAGGCGTGCAGAACATCCGTTTCACCGGCTTTGTACCACATCATGAGGTCAAAAACTACCTCTACGCTTCAGACGTCTTGCTGATGATCTGGACCAGCCGGGTGCCTTCCATTGCCGGCTGCTCACCCTTGAAGATGTTTGAATATATGGCAACTGGCCGGGTGATTGCCGGTACCGCATTTCCAACGATTAAGGAAGTTCTGGAAGATGGTGTTACCGCTTTTCTCGCGGAACCGGATGATTATGAAGAACTGGAAAAATGCGTGCGTCGAGCGCTCTCGGCGCCAGACGCAAGAGACATTGCAGTACGGGCCCGTCAACTGGCGCTGGATAATTATACCTGGAAGAAGCGAGCCGAAACCATTTTAGCACAAATAGTTGAAACAGAACCTGCGCCGGTGGGCAATTAATGAAACGAGTCTTGATCATATTTACAACCCTGATGCGCGGCGGCGCGCAATTCCAGGTGTTGGACCTGGTGCAAATCATGAAGAACTCCGGCTACGAATTTTCGATCTTCTGCATCAAGGAGCCGGGACCATTGGCAGCTTCATTCGAGGAAGTAGGTGTCAAGGTGTTCGCAGCCAGGATGCGTCATAAGTTTGATCTGTCAAGCCTGCGGGAGCTCTACCGGGTGATTAAGCAGGAAAAGATCGACATTATCAATACCCAGGGATTGGGCGATTCACTGTTTTGGGGAAGGTCCATCGGCTATATGGCCGGCGTTCGCCATTTTTATTCGACAATTCACTCTCTGGAAACCGAGGGGCGTGACGCCTTTAATCAACTTAATTGCTTGCTGAATCGCATTACGCGCTACTATATTTTTGTTTGTGATATTCAGAAAGAACTCTGGCGCAAACAGTTCAGGATTCCGACCGAGAAAACCATCGTTATCTATAATGGCGTGGAGATTGAAGCACCAGCTGCCGATAGCAAGATTGATATTCGATCTGAGCTGAATTTGCCTGCGAATACCAGGTTAGTCAGTATTATAGCCCGCTTACACCCGATAAAGAACCATCGCATGTTCATCGACGTTGCCAATGCGGTTTCGAAGCAGGTCGAGGATGTGAAATTCCTGGTGCTGGGAGATGGCGATACCCGCCAGGAAATGGAAGACTATAGCAGGCAACTGGAACTGGAAAATACGGTGCTCTTCCTTGGACACAAGTCGAACGTAATGGACTATATCGCCGCATCCAATATCATAACACTGACATCAAGAATGGAAGCGTTACCGGTCAGTTTGCTTGAGGCTATGAGCCAGGGCAAGCCGATTGTCGCTACGAAGGCCGGGGGCGTGCCGGAGTTGATATGGCAAGGTGAAAATGGCTACACGGTTGAATTAAATGATGTGGACGCAATGAGCAGGCACGTCATTGATATCCTCAGCAATCCGCAACGTGAGGAAGCACTGGGGAATCGGGCCTTGGAACTTTGCCGGGAAAATTTTGATATAGTAGAGAAAGCAAACGAATTTGTTGCTCTGCTGGATGAAGCGTGAGGCGGCGCTTAAAACATCGTCCCACTACTGGAGAATGAATGTCAAATTTAGTAACCAGATTTAATTCCGGCCAGACCTCGGCCCTTCTCAATATCGGTCTGCTGCTGCTATTTACCGGCTTCGTTTGGGTGAATGTCGGTTGGGGTTTCCAGGGCAATTACCTGGCGGCAGCCTTGCCCTTTGCGCTTTGTACATTCCTCGGTTTGCGTTTAACCATTCCGCAGCTTTTTGTTACGATATTCTGGCTTGATTTTATTCCGCGCCTTATTTCGCATAAGGTTTTTCAGGAGCAAGTGTTCAGCCTCGACAAATATGGGGTAAGCATTTACTCACTGTGGTTTGTCGACTACCTGATCCTCATTGTCTGCCTGAAGTTACTGCTCATGCCGAAGTATTCACAGAAGATGACAAAGTTCATTCTGGTCTTCGTTGGCATAATTGGCATTTCTATCGTAGCGAACTCGCTTTCCCCTGTGCGAACAATTTTGGCCATTCGTAGTAATTATATCTTCATTATTCTTCTCTTTGTTGTGTATGTCTACGAGTTTTCAGATTCGTTTTACAGGTTGTTTTTTAAGCGATTTTGGCAACTCGCTTTGATAAGTACCGGCTTTTCTTTTTTGTCTATGCTATGGATGGGGGTTGGTGTTTCCGGTGACCCGAACGGCGGCATATTCGGTTTGAAGGGGACTGGCATCGGTATCATCTTTGCCATTTCGATGGCAATGCTCTTCCTTCATTACTACTATATTACCCGTGACCGCAAGTATTTGCTGTATTCTGCCATTTGCATCTTTTTTACCGTAACGGCCAAGGCGTACTTTGGCTTTCTACTATTACCAGCCTGTCTTGGCATCTTTTTTATCCAGCGCTTTGATTTCAGGGTTGGGCTAACGAATGCCATCGCAATGAGCGGCCTGTTTGCGGCGCTCCTGGTGTTTGCAATCTATGTGCTTCCGGAAGATGAGGTAGATAAGGTCTACAACAGATTGACCAGCAGTGAAGAAATCATAAAGTATGATGCTTCCGGAAAAACCGGTTTTGGAAGAATTGGTTCGGTGATTTTTGCGGTAAATTCGATACAGGCCTCACCCACGAAATTGATTTTTGGCTATGGTCCTGGCGTGATAACCTATCGCGGCCGGACGACAGCCATACGAAACACCTTTCTGGAAAAGAGCCGGATCCACTCAATCGTTCCGGCATTGGGTTTCATCTATGAATTTGGCATGCTGGGCTTTGGTATCATTCTTTATTTTGTTTATCGAATGTCGCGAAAAGTGAAATTGATTGGTCGGGTGCCTACCGCCCTTGAGCGCGCATATGTAGACAACATGCCAATTCTCCTTTTCATTTATTTCGTGAGCATCTTTTATACCGATGTTTTTCAAGTCTATTTTCATATGCTCTTCCTTGGCCTTTGTCTGAGCTATGTCAACAAAACTGTCAATCGCCAAATGCAGGCAAGACGGAAAGAAAAGATACCGGAGCCTGCATAGGAATTTTTTCTGCTGTTGATGGAATGGTCATGAAGGTAAATGCTGCTTTCGCTTGAGCGTGTTTCCACCGTCAATACAAATTGACCTCATTTTATCAGACAATCTATCATATTGATTAGCGCTTGTGCCGCGAGATACTCCCAACTTTAGTATGGATTTTGCCTTGTCATTCCCGCATGTTTCCCGATGGCAACGTTCGGGGACCAGCTTTAGCGGGAATCCATCCGAATTGATGCTAGCGAGCGGATGCCCGATAACTGCATTCGGGCCTGACAAAATGGAAATTCTCGCAATCATGAAGAAAGTCTCTGGCACAGAGTATGAACAAGCAATAATGGCGGCTCTTCCCAAGCCGCTTCGATACTTATTTGAGATACGGTAAGCTATGAAGGCAACGATCAAAAAAATTGTCAATGGCGCCTTGAGCAATTTTGGCTACCAGGTCAAGCAATGCCAGGTTCGCCCACCACGTCGCTATGGTTGGCTGCAGGAAATGAATATTCAAACGGTGTTTGATATTGGCGCCAATACCGGTGGCTGGGCAAGTGAAATGTCTGAGTATTTCCCTAATGCTCCGATCTATTCTTTTGAACCGCTTCCGGATTGCTATGAAGAGCTGAAGAAGGTCGCAGATAAAAATCCCAATATTACCGCATTTAACATGGCCCTTGGTCAGGAAAATGCCATGCTGAAAATGAACCGCTGTTCGAGTCGATCCAGCTCCTCTTTGCTGAAAATGCGTGAACGGCATCCGGTATTGGCGAAGGGGGGCGAGCACACAGAGGTTGATGTTGCTGTCAAGCGATTGGATGAGGTTGCGGCTGGCCTGGAGATCCGAAATAATATTTTTATCAAAATTGACGTCCAGGGATATGAGTTGTTTGTGATTGAAGGCGGCATTGACCTAATACAGCGCGCCAGTGCGCTCATTCTGGAAACGACCTTCATCCCGCTTTATGACGGGCAAGTGCTGTTCGATGAACTTTATGCGAGAATGCAGGAATTGGGATTTCGCTACATGGGCGACCTTGAGTCGATCAAGAATCCGCTGAACGGGGAAGTATTACAGGGGAACGGTATTTTTATCAATCAGAAAAAACATGGATAAATGGACTTATGCGTATTTTGATTTCATCGATGAGTATTCAGAATTTCCAAAACTTTATTCGCTCTGAATTTTTTGCCAGGTATCTGGCTGACAAAGGACATGAGGTAACGGTGCTTACCGCTGCACCGCGCAACAAATGGTATAAATTTGCTATATATCGGACCGGGAATGCCAAGATCATTGTTATTCCGGACATCGTAAACTGGCGCTTGCGTCGTGGTGGTCTGGGGCCAATCAATATTCTCTTTCGATTTATCTACGTTTTGACCCACCGTTTTGATATTTATCACGGCGACGGACATCGCCCGGCTATACTTTGGCCGCTGTTACTTGCGCGAAAATTGTTCAAAAAACCCTACCTGTCCGAGTGGATGGATATTTTCGGAAAAGGGGGCATCGTGGACAAGCGCAATACCCTGGAGCGGTGGCTCATTGGACCATACGACAAATATTTTGAATCAAAGACCAGACAATGGGCAGATGGTTCGATTGTGCTAAGCATGAGTCTCTACGAGCGCGTGCGGCAACTTGGCGTACCGGATCATCGTATTCTGCTGCTGCACGGTGGGGCAGATGTTGATGATATCCGTGTGATCAGCAAGGCCGAAGCCCGCAAACGGCTTGATCTGCCCCAGGATCGCTTCATCATGGGCCTGGTCGGCATTAATAAAGACGACTTGCCGGACCTGGAGATTCTCTTCCAGGCGATCGAGAAGCTTGATCCCAAGATCCGAAGTCGCATTCTTTGCAGCGGCACCGGGAATTTGGACAGCTTCAATGAGATTGTCGAAAAGCGCGGTCAGGCGAATAAATGGCAATATCTTGGTTGGATTGATGACTATAACGCTTTTCTCTGTGCCTGCGATGTTCACTTGATGCCGATGCATGACAATGAGCGGAATCGCAATAAGTGGCCAAACCGCCTTGGCGATTTCCTGGCCGGCGGCCGGGCCGTCATTACGAACCCGGTTGGCGACGTGGTGCCCTATTTTGAGAACAATGATATCGGCTATATGATTGACGGGACGCCGGAGGCGCTTAGCGCAACCATCGCTCGTTGCCTAACAGAGCCGGAGCGCATTGCCGAAATGGGCGAGAATGCTCGCAATTTATCGGAAACGGCTATTTCCTGGCAGATGCATACAGAAAAGCTGGTGCGCTTCTATCAGGATATCAGCGGCAATAGCCAGCAAGAGCCGGCGGATGAAAAAGAACCGGTCATTCAATGACGGACTTGAAAAATTAGACAGGATTAACAGAATTTATCTTGTTAATCCTGTCTAAAAACGGGAAGCATCCTACAAATGAAACAGATTATTCAAGACTTTAAAACCGGCGAGATTATGGTGCTCGATTTGCCGGTTGCGCGCCTCGAGAAAGGTCGCATTCTCGTTAAGAACTGGTACTCTGTCGTCAGCGCCGGTACAGAGCGCGGTACTGTCTCGACGGCCAAGAAGAACCTGATTGGTAAGGCATTGGCACGTCCTGATCTTGTCCGCCAGGTCATTACAATGGCGCGAAAGAAAGGGGTCAAGAGCACAGTTGATAAAGTGAAATCCAAGCTCGATAGCCTAAAGGCCCTCGGCTATAGCTCTGCCGGACGGGTCATTGACGTTGCGGACGATATTGAAGGCATCAAGGCCGGGGATTTAGTGGCCTGCGCCGGCGCTGGTTTTGCCTCACATGCGGATGTTGTATCTGTGCCGAGGAACCTGGTTGCCCGCATTCCTGATGGCGTTGACGTTCGTCATGCCGCTTTTACAACCATCGGATCTATCGCCCTCCAGGGGCTTCGTCAAACCAATGTCAATCTCGGTGATAGCATTGCTGTGATCGGTTTAGGACTCCTTGGTTTGATCGAAATTCAGCTTTTGCGTGCGGCAGGCGCCCGCGTATTTGGTATGGATATCGACGAGACCGCTGTTGGCCGGGCAAAAGCCCTGGGTTGTGATGCCGCCGTCAATATCAATTCACCCAACATAGAGACGCTTTGCGACAGCTTTACCCATGGCAAGGGCTTTGATGCTGTCGTGATAACCGCCAGCACTCGAAGCAGTCAACCGGTAGAGCTGGCCGGGGACATCGCCCGCAAGAAGGGGCGTGTCATTATTGTTGGGGCGGTGAATATGGATATTCCCCGTCAGGTGTATTATGAGAAAGAAATAGATATTCGTCTGAGCCGTTCGTATGGACCCGGCCGCTACGATAGCGACTACGAGGAAAAGGGCATCGACTATCCCTACGACTACGTACGCTGGACAGAGAATCGCAATATGCAGGCTTTCCTGCAACTGCTTGCTGACGGTAAAGTGGACGTTGGGAGTTTGATCACCCATCAGATTCCCATCGATGAAGCCCATGATGCCTATGATTTAATCACCGGCAAAACGGAAGAAGAATATCTCGGTCTGGTGATTGAGTATGATCAGGATCTGAAAGTGCCGATTTCCACCAATGGCATCGCCGGGATCAAACCGGCAAAGGCGAACGGAAAGGAATTCAATGTGGGATTTGTCGGCGCCGGCAATTTCGCCCAAACATATCTGCTCCCGGAGTTAGCGAAGAGAAGTGGTGTTAAGCTCACCGGGCTCGCCAATGCCAGAAGTTATTCCGGCACCAAGGTCGCTGAGAAGTATCAGATTGAGCACGTGACGACGGACGCGAATGATATCTTTCAAAGCCCTGGTATCAACACGGTATTTATCGCCACGCGTCACCATCTTCATTATGAACAAATGATGGCAGCCTTGCAAAGCGGCAAGAATGTTTACCTGGAAAAGCCGCTTGCTATTCGTTTCGAAGATCTAAAGACATTTTATCAATATGCCGCCGGACAAGAGGAACTGCCGGTGCTGTTGGTTGGCTACAACCGCCGCTTTTCGGATCTGATACGCGAAGTCCACCAGCAATTTGTCAATCGTCAGGCGCCACTTTCGATCAGCTATCGGATCAACGCCGGGAAGCTACCGGAAGATCACTGGACACGTGACCGCCAAATTGGCGGTGGCCGCATTCTCGGCGAAGTATGTCACTTTGTGGATTTAGCCAGCTTCCTGATCGATCGTCACCCACAGCGCGTTTTTGCGCAATCGATTGATCCCGACACCCTGGTGGCGACCATCACCTATGACGACGGATCGATTGCCAACATTCAGTATTTAGCCAATGGCAATGAGCGCGTGGAAAAGGAATATATTGAGATTTTTGGGGAAGGTATCACTGCCATTATCAGCGATTTTACGCAGGCAAAGATATTTGCAGGCAATAAGCCCGGAAAGATCAATGCCAGCGGCGGGCGCGATATCGGCCGCAGCCAGGTGATAGATGCTTTCATCAATGGCTGCCGGCAAGGGGAATTTCCCATCGATTTAGAATCGCTGGTTTACACATCACTGACGACCTTTATGATCGAAGAGAGCTTGCGTACCAACGCCAGCATCGAATTTGGATTAAACGATTTGCATTAATATGGGCGCGTTACCAAGTCATATCTTTGTTGTGGGCGCCTCTCGTTCAGGCACCAAGTTTTTGCAGTATACCCTCAGCGGGCATCCGCAAATTCACATCACATCGGAAACCCACTATTTTAGCAAATTGATTCACAACGGCTTTATTAAAGTCGCCGAAAAAATTGGTGATCTCCAGGATGATCAGTGCCTGAAACTGCTCGTTGATAGCATGTTTGATAAGAAAATATTTGGCACTTTCTGGAAAGAGCAACAGCTGGATCGTGAGAGACTTCAGCAGCGATTTCTCAAAAGCGATCGTTCTTTTCGCTCGCTCTTCGAAATACTGCTGGATGAAGATCGCACATTGGCCGGGAAAGTGGTTGCCGGCGAGAAAACTCCGGGCCATGTCTTCCATGTTGATACCCTGCTTGAATGGTTCCCGGATGCCCGCATTATTCAGATTATTCGTGATCCGCGCGCGGTACTGTCATCTGAAATTCACAAGGATGCCAAACCGGATTATCCCATCGCCAAAGGGAATTTCCTTTACAACGCCGGCTTACTTGTGACGACGTCGCTTGGCTGGTATTTGGCTGTGCGTAAAGATCGTGCCTATCAAAACCGCTATCCGAACCGCTACTATTCAATCACCTATGAAGATCTTTTGCTCAAGCGCCAGGCAACGATCGATCAACTCTGTGACTTCTTACAGGTTGACTTTCATGGGGATATGTTAAATCCGCCGTTTATGGATTCCAGCTACGGTCGGAAGAAGGATCGAACCGATGCTTCACTTTTGGATCAGTGGCGCAGTAAATTACCAACCTGGATGTTGACAATCATTAATATTGTCTTGAAACGAAAGATGCAGGAATTTGGCTACAACGCCTGAGCAAATATTGCGGCAAGCATCGGCAATTACCGCCCACCAGGAAACAACGTTTCTTGCTGATAACTTTCGTGGATATGATCCCTACGATGGTTTGAACACAACCCGCTTCCCGGGCACCCTGCTGAAGTACGGCAAGATACCGCGCCTGGTCCTGATTCATCTCAACAAACGTCTCATTTACAATATTCGACCCCTATTTGGTATCGAACGCGGACTGAATGCCAAGGCGCTGGGGCTCTTAATTGCCGGCACCTTGCGTCTGGGGCAGAGGAGTAGCCTGAATGAACAAATTCCGGAACTGTTGAGGCTGCTGGAATCGACCCTTTCACCGGCAGCGAGGCATCGCGCCTGGGGATATTATTTTGATTGGCAGTCGCGGGTCTTTTTCCTGCCGGCTGACACCCCTTCGGTTGTTGTGACCAGCTTTGTCTGCGCCGCGCTAATGGATCTCTACGAGCATAACGGTGATGTGAGTTTGCTGAAAAACGTGCGCGAGTCTATCGAGTTCTTTCTGCAAGAGCTGCAGCATACGACCGATGAAAATGGACTATGCCTGAGCTATTCGCCGCAGGATAGCAGTCTGATTTATAACGCCTCTGCGCTGGGGTTGGAAACCATTGCTCGCTACCAGCAGCTGTCCGGTGAAAATATCGCTGCCGCGGAACCGGTACTTTCGCAAGGGCTACAATTCCTCCTCGCTGAACAAAATGAGGACGGATCCTGGTATTATGGCAAACAGCTAATTCAGCGTTTTATTGATAATTATCATACCGCCTACATCCTTGAATCGCTAGAAAATATCCGGCGGTATTATCAGGATTCTCCTGAATTAACCGCCAGTATCCAGCGCGGCACTCGGTTTTATCTGGCAGAGATGTTTACCGAAGACATGGCGCCCAAATATTTCAAAAATGCGATATTTCCCATCGAATCGCATGCTTGCGGGGCTGCTGTGAAGGCGTTGTGCCGCTTAAGCGAACATCACGGCAGCGAGCTGTTTGAGGCTGCATTACAGATTGCTGATTGGGGAATGAAGCATCTGTATTTGCCGAAAAAGGGATATTTCGTTTATCAGCAAAGAAAATATTGGACAAACCGCGTGAATTACTTCCGTTGGTGCCAGGCATGGATGTATATAGGTCTGTCGACCCTCATCAATTATGGAAAAAAGTATGGCTATAGCATCTACTAGAATACTGGGTATCCGCGTAGATTTAATTGATCTTGAGGGCACGCTGAATAAGATCGATGAATACATACGAGAGGGTATTACGCGGCAAATCGTGGTGGTGAATGTAGCCAAGGTGGTTAAGGCCCATAAGGATCGCTATTTACGGGAAATCATTGAAACTGCTGATCTCTGCGGCGCCGACGGCGTACCGCTGGTTTGGGTATCCCGTTTAAGGGGAAAGGCCATTCCCGGTCGCGTTAATGGAACAGATCTGATGGAGCGGCTTGTTGAACGCGCTGCGTATAAAGGATATCGCATTTTTTTCTTCGGCGCTGAGGAAGAGGTCGTTAGTTCGGTTGTGGACATCTATCAGAAAATGTTTCCGGAGCTGCAGGTTGCCGGGTATCGCAACGGGTATTTTACACCGGAAGAAGAACCGGAGATCGCACAGCAAATTGGCGACTCGAAAGCGGATATTCTCTTTGTCGCTTTTGGCACGCCGAAGAAAGAAAAATTCATCAGCGATCATAAAGCGGTGATGAAAGTGCCGGTCATTCACGGGGTAGGGGGGAGTTTTGATGTGATTGCCGGTAAAGTGAAACGCGCACCGGTTTGGATGCAAAATGTCGGATTGGAATGGTTCTACCGCTTGCTCCAGGAACCGGGGCGCATGTGGCAGCGTTACCTGGTCACCAATTCAAAATTCGTGTATTGGCTGCTGCTGGATATCCTGCGAATCAAAAAATTTGAGTGATGATGAAGAAAGCGTCAAAGATTTATGTTGCCGGGCACAGAGGGTTGGTCGGTTCTGCGCTGGTTCGCTGTTTAACAGCTGCCGGATATGAAAATCTGCTGCTGCGAACCTCCAAAGAGCTGGATTTGCGCAACCAAAGTGCTGTTGAGGCATTTTTTTCAAACGAGAAGCCGGATTTTGTTTTTTTGGCTGCTGCCCGGGTCGGCGGCATTATGGCCAATAAAACGTATCCGGCTGATTTTATTTATGACAACCTGGCCATACAGAACAACGTACTGCATGCCAGCTACGTACATGGCGTGCAACAGCTACTCTTTCTTGGCAGCTCATGTATTTATCCGAAAATGGCGGCTCAACCGCTACGCGAATCGTACCTGCTAAGCGGCCCGTTGGAGCCAAGCAATGAACCCTATGCAGTTGCGAAAATAGCCGGTGTGAAGCTGTGCGAGGCATATAACAAGCAGTACGGCACCCGCTTCGTTGCCGCCATGCCGACCAACCTTTATGGACCGAACGATAATTTTGATTTGCAGACATCTCACGTATTGCCGGCACTTATCCGCAAGTTTCACCAGGCCTATAAAGAAGGGCATGATAGTGTCACGCTTTGGGGAACAGGTACACCACGCCGTGAATTTCTCCACTGTGATGACCTCGCCGATGCCTGTCTTTTCCTGATGCGTGATTTTCACGGGGAGCACCTGATTAATGTTGGTGTTGGCAAAGACCTGGAAATTCGCGAGCTGGCAGCATTGGTTGCCGGGATCGTCGGCTTTGATGGGGAAATCAAGTGGGATACCAGCAAACCAGATGGTACGCCGCGAAAAATCATGGATGTTTCACGCCTGAATGAACTTGGCTGGCAGGCAAAAATTGGACTGGAAGATGGCATCAGAAGTACCGTGAACTGGTACCGCGAACAAATTGCCGGATAAAGAAGAGGGAAAATGAGCGAAAAAATGGGTCTGTAGAAATGCTTGTGCAATTTTTCTTTAAATGGATATATGTTGTCTGCATCACCTTTAGAATTTGCTGTAGAATTATTATTGACCAGGCTAGAGAGAATCCCGATTACTCCTTAAGAATTCTCCTCAACAACCGAGCATACATATTGTTCTGAAAAATCCGAATTTTTACCATTTATGTCTTTGTAGAAATGAGTCAGTTATGATCAAGCGGAATTGGCGCTATATATATACAATTCTGGTCGTTTTAGTAGACCTGGCATTCATAAACCTTTCCTTCTTTGTAGCGTTATATCTTCGCTTTCCGGACATCGCAGATCCCTTTCGTTATTTTGGCCCCCTGGTATTCATTAATCTGTCATTTTTTCCTCTGGCACTGGCCCTGGGACTGTATCGGGATGTCACCAAAACATCGATTGAGCAACAGAAGCAAAACATCAAGAAGTTCACTTATTACCTCGCCCTCTTCACCATGTCTTATCTCTTCCTGGTGAAGGGACATAAATTTTCTCGCGGTGTATTAATCATCTTCCTCTTTGTTCAGCACTTCCTGATGGAGTTTGGGCATTCCATGATGGCCCGCTTGAATTTACAGTTATTCCGTCAGGGTTTTGGTAATCGTCATGTGTTGATTGTTGGCACCGACTATTCAGCCTTGCGCTTTTCCGAGCATTTGCAAGACATTTACGGCGATTACTATCAGGTGAAAGGGTTTATCGCCAACGGCGCCCCGCATCGGCACGATCCGAATGTGATTCCAAAAATCGTCGGGAAATATGAGGATGTCGAAGAGCTGATATCCAAAGAGAGGATAGACCAGGTATTTATCGTCAGTGATTCGATGCTGCAGCAGAAGTATGAGACCATTCGCCGGGTTTGTGAACGCTTTGGCGCCAAGGTGAAAATGGTTTCTCCGGAGATCAAGAGCCTGATGTCGCAGAGCAAGGTGAATGATGTCACGGGCGTGCCGCTGACAACAGCCGGCTTGAGCACCGGGAATAAGCATGTGTGGTCTCCGCGTCTGAAACGAACATTTGATTTGTTGATTGTTTTAACGGCCTCACTTGTTCTACTGCCGATTGGCCTGGTTATCGCCGCGGCGATTAAGCTGACCAGCAAAGGCAGCGTCTTCTTCAAGCAGAAGCGTGCCCTTTACAAAGGCGGCCCGGAATTCTGGTTCTTTAAATTCCGCACCATGTATGAAAATGCCGATGAAATGAAAGACAAGATCTGGGGACAGAACGAGTCCAATGGGGCATTGTTCAAAATGAAGAAAGATCCGCGGGTTACGGCCATTGGACGTATTCTTCGTAAATATAGCCTTGATGAGATACCGCAATTCCTCAACGTGTTGCGAGGGGATATGAGCATTGTTGGACCGCGTCCCTTGCCATGCAGCGATTTCGAAAAGGTTAAGAATGATGAAGTGAACTACGATTGGTATACCAAACGGGGAGAAACCAAGCCCGGTATTACCGGACTGTGGCAAATTTCCGGACGTAGTAACCTCTCTTTTGAAGAAATGTGCCTTTTAGACCTTTACTATATCGAAAACCAGTCGATATTTTTTGATATGGAAATAATGTTCGAGACCATTCCGGTCGTCGTCATGGGCAAAGGCGCCTATTAGAATTTCCACACCGCATTACAATTAACCACATTTTTGCCGTTTTATTACGTCATTGGAGCGGACAATGATTCGATGAGTGTACGTAGCTCATCAAATCATTATGTACGCGACAGCAATCCCATTGATCAGCTGTTGCAGATTGTCTTGTGTAAGCCCTATGTGCCTATCCACAGGAAATTTCAACAATTTAATCAATTTGGGAGAAGTAGAATGAAATGGATTGTTACGTTGGTGATTCTGGGAATTTGCGCCCTGTTTGCTCAAAGTCCCGGGGACATTGTCATATCGGAAATAATGGTAAATCCCCAGGACGTCAGTGATGGCGACGGCGAATGGTTTGAAGTTTATAACCATACAGGTAGTCCCATTGATATGGAAGGCTGGGTAATCAGCGACAACGGCGGTCAGTCACATACAATTGCGAATGGCGGTTCCGGCGTGGTTGTCAATGCTGCCAGCTTTGCCGTGTTTTCACGGAATGCGAATGATACCGAGAATGGCAGTTTAAGTGGCGCCCTATATGAGTATGGCGACGATATTGTTTTCGTAAATACGGTTGATGCTCTTGTGCTTACAAGCGGTGCAACTGAAATTGACCGTGTTGAGTACGATACAAATGCTGGTTGGCCAAGCGGCAATGGCGCCTCTATTACCTTCACCTCTGGTCCCGGCAAAGATAATAATTCTCGCTTGAATTGGACAGTGTCTACCGCACGCGAAGGCCTCTTCGGCGGCGTCGATGATGACTTTGGGTCTCCGGGCGTTGTTGGAACGGATCAGATCTTGCCTGTATCCCTTAGCTTGTTCACAGCAACCGGTAGCGATGCCAGCGTGACGATTCGTTGGGCAACAGTGAGTGAATCTCAGAACCTCGGTTATGAAGTATGGCGTTCCACCGAGCGTGATGGTGCTTATGAAGAGCTGAGCTCTTATCGCAACAATGTGGATCTGGAAGGTCAGTTCAATTCTTCGACAGAGCACAACTATGCCTTCGAAGATCGTTTTGTCACCAATGGTGTGACCTATTTCTACAAGCTGGTTGACGTTGATGTGAATGGAAACCGAGACGAGTACGGTCCGATTAGTGCGCGCCCGACTGCCACCGGTGCCGACTTAACCACTGTGGGGGCGGATCTGCCGGGCGATTTTCAGCTGAATCAAAACTACCCAAATCCCTTTAACCCCTCGACCCGTTTACAATTTGAGGTGCCGAGCCTCCGTGAAGAGCTGGCGCCGATTACGGTAGAGATTTTCAATGCCCTCGGACAGAAGGTGCGCACGCTTTATGACGGCGCAGTTGTTCCCGGCGTGTATGAAGTAGAATGGGATGCCCGTTCCGATGCCGGTAATGTAGTTGCTGCCGGCACCTACATTGCCATCATGAAATCCCGCCAGGTTCAGCAATCGATCAAGATGACGTTGCTGAAGTAGGGGGGAGTAGGTATTAGCAGCTTGCAACTGCTTGTATGAAGTTTTAAAAGGCGAAGGTCATGTTATGACCTTCGCCTTTTTTGTGTACATAACATTCAGCCGGGGGGGATGCCATCCTTGCAAGTACTGCGCTTGTAAAACGGCAATGTGGTGCAATAGATGGTATCCCTGGTCCAATGGTAAGAATACGGCAAAAACAGGCCAGATTCTTTTTTGTTAAGGGGATTGGGCACAACAACAAAGAGGAATTTGTGCTAATTATATAAAAAAATAAAAATAGCTTAACCTTTAGGGGAAGATTTCTGTAAACTGATTTATTCCCAAAAACAGTTTACTTCTTTATCAATATTAGGAGGCCCTGAGATGAAGATCAGGAAAAGAGTTGCCTACAAGGTGCAATGTGCATCATGCAACAAACTATTCGACAAGGTCTTTGAGATAGAAGAGGGCTCGGAGAACAGTCAATCTGAAGTCGAGGCCTATTGCCCGTTTTGCGATAATCAGGTCAGGGTGAGTGTAGAAGGAAAGATTGTCGCCAATGCAGAACTCTTACGAAAAATCAAGCTATCGCCCAAGACAGCAGGAAAGGAGTGAGCCTGATTCATGATCTGGACACCGATTCTACTAGAGCCAACTGACGAGCAGCTTGCTTCTTTAAAGACCCTCAACGCCAGACTGATGAAGTATCTGGAGGAAGGCGCCTCACTGCGAACAACAACACTTGATACCTTGAGAGATGCGATGAGTGAAGTTGTCAATCAGACAGCGTCATTTAGAGCCGTCCTCGATGATCTGTCGGATTCAGGAGATCACATCGCCGTTCAGCTTGAGCATCCTGACAACGAGATACTCAATTTGCCCTGGGCAATGGCCGTCGACAGCCGCTCTCAGCGTTCGCTCGGCAATATCGGCCAACTCTATTTAACAAAACGCATTCCGAAATTCTATAGCGATGATGCTTCCAGCCCGCACCGGGTTGCACCGGCTCCCCTGAAAGTGCTAATTATGATATCCTCCCCGCTGGATACCCCGCCCTCCAGGCAGCGTCTCTCCTATGAGGAGGAGGAGTTTCAGATCCTGAAGGCTTTTGAGCCCCTGATGCGAAGTGGGGACGTTGAAATAGATTTTACCGATGATGGGTCACTGGATGCGCTGGAGCGTAAACTTAAGAAAAACCAATATCACGTGGTTCACTTCTCCGGGCACAGCAGCTACAGAGACGGAACCAGCTATATGCAGCTGGAAAATGCATTGACGCTAAGGACCGAACAGGTGACGGCTGCTGAATTTGCCAATTCAATAAACTGTGTGGCGGACTACAGACCGGCACTTGTTGTTCTTTCGACATGCCAGAGTGCACAGGGTGACACCGAAGAGGGTATTCGCGGAACAACCAATAAACTCCTGAGTATCGGTGTTCCCGCTGTCATTTCAATGGGATTATCGATTTCAGATAAATATGCAACTGAGTTTGCGGCATCACTGTATGGCGAAATAGCGGAGAAGAAAGATATCATTCCGGCCTTCAGAACTGCGCTTGATGTCATCCGCCAGCTGGAGTATGACGATCTGGTCAAAGCAAATGCAGCTCACACAGAGCCCTTTCAATGGATTATCCCCAATCTCTATCTGCGAACAAGATTGGCATCCCTTGTTGACTGGCGCGCATCAGAGAAAGGACTCAATCTATCATCTTACCAATACATTGTTGAGAAGAATCGCCTGGTCTTACAGCATGATGAGGGCAAGTTTGTATTTGTCGGGCGAAGAAGGGATAAAGCGCAGATACTGCCGGTCTTATCTGGCGGATTGCCGGTTCTACTCAAAGGACAGGGAGGCGTTGGTAAAACAACAATGGCTGAATACCTGGTCCAGCGTCTGATTGCAGCCAATCCCAATACTGCGCCCTTTGTGTTTACAGAAGCACTTAGCTCCATCCAGGATCTCCTGGATACAATGAAGTCATTCCTGTCAAAGCACCATCTCTTTGACGCACTGCTTCGGGTGGATGAATTTACGAAGGCAGGCGATCAATTTAATTATCTTTGTTCAGGTATTGAACGGGGTGGCTACCGGCCATTGTTTGTCTTCGATAACCTGGAGAGTTTTCAGAGTGCTCCCGGTGCGCCCTTTTCGGAGGAGCATGCGGACATCCTTACTATCATGGAACAGATTTATCAAAGGCAAAGATATCCGCTCTTGTTAACCTCACGTTATCCCCTGGCTGAATTTCCTGACATTCATGTCTTTGATTTGAATCAGGTCCCGCTAACTGACTTTTGGAAACGCTGCCACTATCTAAACCTTTACCGCTTGCAGGAGTTTTTTCAAAGTGAGGACCAAAAGCAGGGAAAAAGTAAGTGGTTACAAAAAAGAGATGTTTCTTTTCTTGAAATTGTGACCTGGTTGCACAACACCTTCGGCGGCAATTACCGGGCCCTGGAGTGGTTTGATCGTTTGTTTAATGAAAGTCTTGACGACATAGACGAAATCCTTGTGAAGATGGATCAGCTGCAGGCAGTTTTGAGCAAGAAGACCGAAGCTGTTATTGGGCAAATGCGGGATGATCTGAAGCTCGATATGTTATTAGGGCTCCTGGGACAAGACGAACTTGACTGCTTAATGCTTCTCACCAGGTTCAATATTCCCGTGCAGCAGCTGGCGCTGACCCTGCAGACACCAAATACACCTAAGGGGAGCAAGCAAGCACCGGCACTTGAAAGGTTGCACAGCCTCACCTTGCTTGAGCATTCTTATGATCCCGAGACACTTCACCAATATTACTACGCAACCCCCATTATCAAAGACCTCTTCATAAACAATGACGCGCTTTTGAAAAATATCACATTTGATCATCATCAGGCTGGTATTTATCACTATCACATCTTTACGAATGTGGATACATCATTGTCTGAACTTGGAGCAGCCTTCACCCACTTTAAGCAGGCGGAATCAACAGAAAAGGTCTCACAGGTCGGGGATCACCTGTCAGCTATTTATTATCGAATCTCCCTTACTAGCACCGCGCTTTTTTATGCCCGGCAGGTGTATGAGATGTGTGGCAAAGACTCTTCACCAACTATTTTGAATCGCTTGGGATTGATATATTACAGGATGGGTGAGAATTCAAAAGCCTTAGATTTCTATGAGGGCGCCAGGAAGATCTATCAAGAAACCGGCAACAAGTCCGGTGAAGGTGCCATACTGAACAATATCAGTCGGATCTATGACGCACGTGGGGATTATGATCGGGCGCTCACTTATCTGGAAGCCAGCTTGAAAATCAGACAAGAGACCCAAGACAAGTTCGGTGAAGGCGCCACGCTGAACAATATGGCCACGGCTGCACACGCACGTGGGGATTATGACACGGCGCTTGAGTATCTGGAAGCCAGTTTGAAGATCAGACAAGAGATCGGTGACAAGTCCGGTGAAGGCGCTACACTAAACAATATCAGTCAGATCTACGACGCACGTGGGGATTATGATACCGCGCTTGAGTATCTGGAAGCCAGCCTGAAAATCTTTCAAGAGACCCAAGACAAGTCTGCTGAAGGCACTACACTGAACAATATCAGTCAGATCTTTAGAGCTCGCGGGGATTATGATACCGCGCTAACGTATATGGAAGCCAGCCTGAAAATCTCTCAAGAGATCGGTGACAAGTCCGGCGAAGGCACCACGCTGAACAATATGGCCACGGCTGCACACGCACGTGGGGATTATGATACCGCGCTCGTGTACCTTGAAGCCAGCTTGAAAATCAGACGAGAGATCCAAGAGAAGCCTGGTGAAGGCGTCGCGCTGAACAATATCAGTCAGATCTTTAGAGCTCGCGGAGATTATGACACGGCGCTTGAGTATCTGGAAACCAGCCTGAAAATCTCTCGAGAGATCGGTGACAAGGCCGGCGAAGGCACCACGCTGAACAATATGGCCGCAACTGCACACGCACGTGGGGATTATGATACCGCGCTAGCGTATATGGAGGACAGTTTGAAAATACAACAAGAGATCGGCGACAAGGCTGGCGAAGGCACCACACTGAACAATATCAGCCAGATCTTTAGCGCGCGAGGGGATGATGAAACGGCGCTCACTTACCTGAAAGCCAGCTTGAAAATCAGACAAGAGATCGGTGATAAATCCGGCTCGATTTCGACCCTGCATAACATGGCCATGATCTATCACAGTCAGGGGAATCAGCAAAAATTTATAGAACATGAAGCATCGGCTTATCAATTGGCTAACGAAACCGGCGATGCCTTGGGGCTGTTTCATGTAGGGCAGGTATTCGGACAGATCCTGATTGCTGGCGGACAACGAGAAGAGGGCGCGGCTGTGCTAAAACGCAGCTATGAGATTGGAAAACAAGGCCAATTGCCGGGAACGGACACCATCGAGAAACTGTTGCAAGAGCTTGGCGCTTTATAGTAACGCTGGAGAATATGTGGAAGAACCGCAAATCGTAAAGAGCCGGAAAACCGCTCCTGATACCGATAGCTGGTATGAATATATATGGAAGACCGAGCAGGAAACCCCCAATCGCCTTGAAGATACCGCAAAATTCCTGGCCACCATGATCTCTCTTTCCTTAACGCTATTTCTGGCCATGGGTAAGAGCAGCTTTGAAACAGCTCTTGATTCTCCACTACTAAAAATAGCCACCGTATCCTGGATGCTTTCATTGATAATTGCATTTTGGGTCATGTTTCCCCGTCGCTATCAATATGTCAGTCATGCTGTCGAATCTTTCAAAGAGATGAACGGCCGGATTGCGAAAAGGAAATATCGCCTCTTAATCACGAGTATTGCCTTATACCTGGCAAGCCTTGGCATTCTTGGATACTTCTTTTTCCTCCCGAAATGAGCCTGGCCACCGCTCACAACTTTTAATGCACACCTTGTCTTTTTGAATTCGCTTTTTGCTCAAAGTGCGAACATTGGCCCGAGTATAGAAAGCAAAAACCCCCGAAAATTACTTGAAAATCGTCTACATTCGCACTCGTTTGGACAATTACGAACATCGCAAGCAGCAATTTCAAGCAAAGATTAAATAGCTGAGACCTGGAATATCTATGTATTCTTTCTCGAATAGCAGCGATAGCTGTCAAAGATTACTTTGATTATAAAGTGAGCGAAAGAACAGTGTATGCAATCAATTCTACATCTGTAACGATTTGTGGCATAGAACCAGGACACTCTATTCGGCATCTAAGTTGTCCCCTGTCAACATGTTGTAAAAGAACCATAAGGTTGGCATTGTTCTTGCCTTCTGAAGGCTATTGCAGTTCAATAGTTTAGTATAAAAATCTAAAAATTTAAATGGGAGGTAGTATCTTATGTCACGAATAGCATTAATATTTGGTAAAGTTGTCCTGCTAGTTATTCTTGTGTTAACAGATCTTTACGGGCAGGGACGTTGTATAGGACCAACGGTTCTCACCGGTCCGAACTCCTTTGAGGAGGTAATAGAAACGGCAACCGGGACAGGTATCGATATATGTTTCACAACTGATATCACATTTAATGGCGGCTCCGGAAATGTGACAATAACTTCTCCAATAAACGGTGAGTTTGACCTCGCTATCGATATCGAAGCTATTCCGAACAACACAATATCTCTTACAAATATCATCTTTGAAAACTTCGGATCAATTACAATCTCGCTGGAAACCAGCACCACCCTCATTCTGGACAGTTGTCAATTTATCAACAGCGGGGAATTGCTCATTGAATTTGATGATGAAGCGGAATTATACGGCCCAGGTCGAAATACGGCGGTTACCATCAACGGATGTCGGTTTGAAGACACCGATCTTAAAGATGGACATACTCCAACTAGCAATGGCCCCAGCTTGTCGCGACAATTGCGTTTTAATCGAATAGGCGATGAGGCTACTGCGCCAACCGCTAACCATGCTCTCAGAAATGTTATCGTACAGAATTGCGAGTTTATTCTGGCAGACAATGATCCCTCCTGGTGGATTCCTAACACCGCTTCTACAAATCCTGAATATGACCGCTATCCGCAGCGGGCATCACTGGAGTTTCGCCGTAACCATCACTTTGTATCGTATCAAAATATCCAGATTCTTGACAACCTCTTCGATTTGCGGGGCACCTTCTACTATAGAACGGAAGCGGTTCGATTCAACAACAGCGATCCTAGTGGTGCCATTAACTTTCGCGGCAATCCCGTTAACACCTTTTATCTGGACAACAGCGACATTGTAATAAGGGGAAATGTCATGCATAACGATTCGCATGACCCGATGCATGGCATCTTTCTCCAAGGCCCCTATCAAACTATCACAATTGACAACAATGAAATCTATGGATTCGGTGCAAATTTTTATTCAGGCAGCACAGCTTTGGGAGCCAATCTGCACCTTGATGGTGCAGTTCACCTTTATGGTGCCAGAAGACTCAGCGCTGGAAGAACGGATGTCGCTGATAATGATGATATTACCATTACCAGGAATACAATTGATGCTGTTAGCAGAGGCCTTCTGGTCCTCGGTGCAACAAATGTCACTATAAACAATGACAACCAGGTCACCATTAATGACTGGCCGGAGTACTGGGCCACACATACAGACCCCGAAAACATCATTTATGAACATGATCGATTTGGAATCCTGGTTGCCACCGGTGAGCCCGAGGTCATCGGATTCCAGGCACATACAATTAATATTGAGGATAACAGGGTGTATTGTAATGAACTTCGCGGAGTAACAGGCATATCTGTTAGAGGCGCCAGAGATGTAGAGGTTACCGGCAACAGGGTTTATAGTCCCAACGCATACGGCATTCTTTTTTGGGGCAATGACGCTGAACAAGAACTATTTATAGGTAGTTCGATTTTAAGTGACAATTATGTTGATTATGACAATCAAGATATATCCGAGCTTGAATATAGTTTGTCGTTTGATAATGAGGGACAATTCGCGGGAATACAATTTCATAGAGAGGACAATTCCCAGAACTATACCGGCGAAAATCTGGAAATGAGAAATAACGAGGTAAACAAATGCGGGACAATTGACCTAACAGGCTTCGTAGACGATACAGATCCTGACACATCAGAGCTAGTTCTAACGGAAACGGGGAATCATCTTGGCCAGGATATATTTAATTCTTTCGGCTCAGATGTCGAAGGCGACGGACCCGGCGTTCACCTTTATCCAACACTGACTGGCGATGTAAACAATGACGGCCGGACTGACATTGTTTTTGTCGGACAAAACTGGAGTGGAACTGGCCTCAACATCAGAACAAAAATTTCAAACGGTGATGGAACGTACACCGGCTATTCCGATGTCGAAGGTGATAGTCCAAGTGTTCACAACTATCCGGCACTGACTGGCGATGTAAACAATGACGGAAGAACTGATCTTGTTTTTGTGGGCCAGAATTGGAGTGGCAGTGGTCTCAATATCAAAACAAAAATCTCGAACGGCAATGGCACTTACACTGGGTATTCTGATGTCGAAGGCGACGGCCTCGGCGTTCACGTTTATCCAACGCTCACGGGCGATGTGAACAATGACGGTATGACGGATCTTATTTTTGTAGGCCAGAATTGGAGTGGCAGTGGCCTCAATATTAGAACAAAGATTTCGAAAGGGAATGGCCTATACACCGGGTACTCCGACATTGAAGGAGACAGCGCAAGCATTCATAATTATCCGGCACTGACTGGCGATGTAAACAATGACGGAAGAACTGATCTTATTTTTGTGGGCCAGAATTGGAGTGGAACTGGCCTCAATATCAAAACAAAAATCTCGAACGGCAATGGCACTTACACCGGATATTTGGACATTGAGGGTGACGGGCCGGAAATTCATGATTATCCAACGTTGACAGGTGATGTAAACGACGATGACCAGACTGATTTGATCTTCACTTACATCAACAACACCGGTAATTTGGTCATCTGTGTTAAACTTTCCGATGGCGATGGTGCTTATACCGGCATAGAAAATATTCAATCTGATGGCGCCGGCATTTTAAACTTCCCGGTCATTAGCGGGGACTTTAATGGTGACAATATGGACGATCTATTATTCAGAATTCGTGGCTGGTGTGAGCCGAACGCCTTGGGAATAAGACTACGTCTATCGAATGGCGATGGCAGTTTCACATCAAAATATCAGATTCTCAGCGATGGCACAGGGGTTGATGTATACCCCGCACTCGTGGGCAACTTTAATGACGACAGCAGCAGTGATTTGGCTTTCATCGGTCAAGATTGGGGTGGCAATAACAATTTGAACATAAGAACAAAACTTGCGCGCGAATCAAGTCAGTGGTTGAGCAAAGCAGAGGAATCCTCTGAAACACACGAGGCAAATCCAGCTAATCTTGCAAAAAGCTTGATCGTCGAACCGAATTATCCCAACCCATTTAATCCAACCACAACGATAAGATATGAACTGCTTAAGGGGCAAAACGTTACTATCAAAGTATATGATTTACTTGGACGCGAAGTAGCAGACTTATTTACAGGATGGAAAGCACCGGGTCAGCATAGAGTCGTTTTTGATGCCAGGGATTTGCCAAGCGGCACATATTTTTATCGTATCAGTACAGGCAATTATTCAGTTACAAACCGAATGTTGTTTATTAAGTAAACACAATTACGCGACAGCCATTTCCCAGAGCCCGAATCCTAAGTATTTGGGCTCTGAATCGTTGATCCATCTCTAATTTAAGTCTTTCAATAGATACATGTCTTATGTTCGCATTTTCCACAAAGCGCGAACATTAACCTGGATATCAGCAGCTATTTGATGACGTATCGAAGGAGAAACTCTCTACTTTCGTATAAAGTAGGGGAATTGCGAACATACCAATCGACACGGCGAAGAGAAAACTATCAAGTGATGCTTCGCCCGGGGAAGTGGAATAAAACCAGATCGGGTGCGCCGAAGGCGTAGGACTGCACACTTGTTTAGACACCCTTCACTCGACAAACAGGTCGAATTAAATGATGACGTTAACAAAACTGTTCGCGAATCAAGCGATTGTCATGAGCAGATGTCATTTTCCAATGACTACGGATCCGCCATTGGCAACCACTCGAATCCGTTTCTCAAAAATTATGCGCTCTCTATAGGAGCCAGATGCTATTTTTAATTGTGCACCATCCCATGCAAAGTCATTCGCGGTTGAAATTGACTTGAACGGCTCCGCCGGTCGACCCTTTGCATTCCCACTGTGAGAATGATCAACGTGAATGGTTCGGGAATAATGCTTGAGATAAATATCATCACATCCGGCATCGTTATCCAGTACCAGAACGTGGAGTTCGCCGTCCATTGTTGAACCAGATACATCTTCCATATTCCATATCGTGATGCCTTCTGGCTCCTGCAAATCTCCTGCGAATATTCCTGGATGCCACTCATAGTTAAAGTATCCGCTCCCGTTTGTAGAATGCTGTATGCGCCGCCATGATGCAACATCGAAGACATGTATTCCTTCTCTGTGCCTATCCACGTCTCTACTTTTACCGCTAACCAGATACAACATATCGCCGCTGGGCGTAAATACCCCGCCTTGCATAAATCCACCCAGAGTCAGTTTTGAGCCATCTGAGTCAAAAATTGAAATTTCCTGAAAGTTGCTTAATTCGAGTCTGCCTTCCGGACTATCAAGCTTGTCCCAATCTATGGAATACTTAAAGATCTTATCAACATTCTTGTTGCTGGAACCATACAAGTTTCGATCTGGATCTATGGCTACCCAGCCGGCTCTAGTTTGCTCTCCAAGCAATTCGTAGTGGTCAACGTAAGTAAGTCCCTCATCGTTCTTAAAAACTACAATTGCCGGCTGCAACGCATTCTTATCGTGTTCGATTGGAACAAACAAATATCCATCGAAATACGTCAAATCGCCAAAGTGATTGTAGCCTGTTAGTTCAGAATAGTCGCTGAGCTTCTTGCGAACAGTTCCCTCAACACCGTCTTTGGCTCTCTTCAAATCATTTCTAGCCGGGATTCTCCAGAGTGCTTTTTCTTGCGCAATAAACCAATTGGCTTCGTCATGCGAAATACCGTTAATACGCTCCGACCAATCCGTGCATGCGTCGTCCGGATTGTTTCCCAGATAGAGATAGTACGACTCGTACGATTGCTGTCCAAAAACGCCCGTGCCAATCAGAAGGAAAGCTATCTGAATTATTGAAATTAGCTCAAACACAACTCTCAATTTAACATTGAGGTATTGTCGTAACACTTCAGTCCTATTTCTCATTACATTTATCATAATTGGGAACACCGATTATTTTGAAAGGTCTTTAATTGTTGGATTATTCTAAATTTTCTGTCTAATGCAATACTTAATCACTGCCAATAGTCACCGATCCTTGACGTGTAGCACGTAAAACAACAGGTCTATTGATAATCAATTTTTCCGGATAGGCTCCGGGAAATATGAGTATAATGTCACCACCGGCTTCATTAGCTCGAACGATTCCATACTTAACTTCACCATAAGCATTGCCGTGATGCATCTCCAACTCTAATAACGGTTTCCAATTATGAGTTGGATTTGTTGCATAATCTTTGACGGTTAATCCGCCCTTTTTTACAAAAATCATTTGTCCATCTGTTACATATTCACGGCGAATATTTGCAATACTGGCCCAATGGTCAAGCTGGCCTTCCGTTAGGCGAGTCAGCACTGATCCATGTTGGTGATGGTAAGACATAATATTTTCCCAAACATTCAACACTCTTTCTTGTCTAGCTATGGACAATTGATTAAAACGCCTTCCGTAATTTTCCAATGCAATTCTATCCCGGGAGGTCCAGGTTGCATCATCATCAATCGTATCTTTAATATTTTCGTCTCCAATCCCCCAAAAGCCTTCTTGATGTGTATGCTTGAGACTAAAATAGTGACCAATTTCGTGAAGGTGAGTAGCAACCGACTCGTTAGCTCCGATTACAATAACATGCTCTGAGCGGTCAAAGATAGAATGAGAAGGGAAAGAGCATTTTCCACCGCTTGTGTATCGATTGATATATATATTAATTGCCTTGTCTTTCCACTTGTAAAGAATAGGATTGTCCTTTGCGGTAGATTCAAGAACAGACTTTGCGCTTAGTCGCATAACACTTCCATCAGGCCGGCTAATGTCAAATTCATGGGTTCGTAAGTCTATGTTATAAAAAACGCCACTGGGTCCATCCGTGTCACCCATACCCCCGATGCTTTCTACAGGTCCTTCGAGAACGAAACGGTAACCGCGACCATAAACTTCTTGCAACTTATTCATTGAGTCAACGATCGCATGTATCTCAGGGTAATCAGGGCCAGTTAATGTTGGCGGCGGATTACCATCTGCTGGATCTAGAATTATTTTGTAAGACAAGCGAATTTTGATAATATCATCGGCATAGGCAGATTTGAGGAACAAGGGCGCAGCTATGGCCAAAACTAATAAACAAAACCATTTTGTTTTCAAAATATCCTCCGACTTAGTTGTTATCCTTCTTTGCGACAAGGTAGTCTAATTTTAGTGGAGTGTTACCAGCACAAGAACCAGCCCTCGGCCTGAGGCCAATGAAGACATGGCTTTGCCAATTATCGCCCCATGAGATTGTGCATAGTCATCGACCTTCATGGCATAGCCAGGAACATCTGAAGTTGTAAGCATATCACCAGGCTCCACTGGGTTTTTGGATGCATCTACCCAACAATAAACACGACCGCTTAGAGCAACAGGGAGAGATCCATCGACCACGCTACCTGCTTGCTTAAGCGTCAATCCTGGATTGACGCCATTAGCGCCGCTAACAATCCCCGCAACCTTGCGGTCATAGGCTTTTCTTGAGAGTTGAAGCTGGCCCGGATTGTTGGAGTCGATGCAAAGTACCATGCCTGGCTTGGCCCCTTCCGATTGGTCGACGTCAAACGGTTCGGCAATATCGCCACCTCCTGTGATCTCCAACACCTTAGTCGTTGTTGTACCTTCCACATGCAACTTACTTTGGGGATTAACGCCGATTCCAACATTGCCACCATTCGATATGCGAATAGACTCCGGTGCGCCTTTTTTGACCACAATAGCATTTAAGCGACTTTCATTGTGTGATAGAACAAAATCTCCTATGCTCGTGCAAGCGAGCTTCCAGTCGCCGTCGCAGTGCTCTGATTTAACTGACACGGCTTGTCCTGAGATATTTTCGCTAAACAGAAAGAATACCAGAAGTAGGAATGTTGCAGTTTTTCTAAATGCTCCTCTAAACTTTTTCATTTTTCACTCCGCTTTTTAGATACTACAATTTTTAGTGATTCTGCGTGGATACAATTAATAAGAGATTTATCAATATATTGGTTATATGATAGTAGCTCTACTGGCTCCGCTATTGAGGCAGTTTCCAGGCCAAAGTCCCACTATTGGTCGAATACCAGTTGCCCTAATTACCAAATCAAACAAATAAGGCATGTTGGTGGCGGATTACCATCTGTTGGATCTAGAATTATTTTGTAAGACGAACAAATTTTGATAATATCATCAGCATAGGCAGATTTGAGGAACAAGGGCGCACCTATGGCCAAAACCAACAAACAAAACTATTTTGTTTTCAAAATATCCTCCGACTTAGTTGTTATCCTTCTTTGCGAAAAGGTAGTCTAATTTAATTTTAGTGGAGTGTTACCAGCACAAGAACCAGCCCTCGGCCTGAGACCAATGAAGACATGGCTTTGCCAATTACGGCTCCGTGAGCCTGAACATGATCACTAGCCTTCATCGCATGCCCAGGTACATCAGAAGTAGTCAAAAGGTCACCAGGTCTAACTGGATTTGTAGAAGCATCTACCCAACAATAGACACGACCGCTAAGAGCAACAGGGAGTGATCCATCGGCTACACTACCTTCTTGTGTGAGTGTCAACCCCGGGTTGATGCCGTTGGCCCCGCTGACAATCCCAGCAACCGTATGGTCGTAGGCTTCAGTGGAAAGTAGAAGCTGACCAGGGTTGTTGGAGTCTATGCAAAGCACCATTCCGGGCTTGGCGCCTTCCGTGGGATTAACATCAAAAGGTTCAGCAATATCGCTGCCACCTGTGATTTCTAAGACCTTTGTCGTCGTAGTGCCATCGGGTGTTAATTGCAACTGAACCTTGTTGTCATATCTAAACTGTAGCACATCTTTATCGCTAACATCCATTCGTAAGGTCCAATCGTTATTGATTGAACTACCATCTGAAGTAAATTGCAGGAATGGATCGTTGGACTGAGCCTCCATTGTCAATCCTGTCCAGGTCGAACCTCTCACATGAAAGGCTGATATAGGACTTGTCATCGCATTACCGATGCCGACTCTTCCGTCTCTCATTAGAGTAAATTTTGCACTATTGTCATACCTAAGTTGCAGCTTATCTTTATCGCTAACATCCATTCGTAACGTCCAATCGCTATTGATTGAATTACCATCTGAAGTAAATTGCAGGAATGGATCGTTGGACTGAGCCTCCATTGTCAATCCTGTCCAGGTCGAACTCTTTACATGAACATTTGACAAAGGACTAGAAGTCCCAATTCCGACTTTACCGGATTCAGGGAATGTATTCTGTGCGAGAACATTGTTACCAAATAGCAAGCCCACTAAGAACAGAAATGACAATTTAATTGTAACTGATCTACTATTTTTTCTCATGATTCTCTCCTGTTTTTTGCCGAGGCATTCTTTCGTGCTTTAACACCAGTGCCTTCAGTAAAGGTTTTCAACAATCGATTTATGTAAATATTTGCCTCAAGGCCCAAAAAATGGCCTGATCTTAAAACTAGCTCATATTATAAATGGGCAAGACAAGTTGCATGCCAAAAACTGGCTGAACGACAGTATCCAATGATCTTGCGATTCTACAGGCAGCTTAAAATCGGAGCCTAAAAAACTTAGCTAAAGAATAGAAAAACAAAGCTCTTGCTCATATAATTACTTACGCACTCGAAGGATTAGACTTGATTGACAATAAGCGGTAGGCATTTCGATCTTTGTTTTACTGCAATTTTGATGTTTGTTGATTTTGTTCTGTATTGTACACAGAACTGTACGTTGAGGTACTAATGGGAGATTTATCCAATCCCCATCAGTAATCATGGATGAAAGAATAGGTTTTTGTTGCTAAATCGCAATGAGGTGCTAGCTATGGACAATATCATTGTAGACTTCTTGAAGCTCTTCCAGGTCAAACTCATCACTTACCGGTGAGAGAATATGCCGGCAGTTCCAGCCTCCAAGCACCATAAATACATCCGCATCAGGGATTTTGCCCTTCCAGGAGAGCTTCTGCCAGGCCTCCACCTGCTTACGAGTAAAGATCTTGCCGGCGCGTTTCTTGCAGAATTCCCGACTGTCTAAAATCAGACCACCACTAAAAAGGAATCTATCTATCTCGAGTTCGTTAGCCTTAGTCATCTGAATTCTGCGATCAAATGAAGCGTAGGCGGTTTCAGCGTAGGTGGCGCCGTAACGATTTACGAGGAATTCGCACCAAACGCAAAAAGGCGGCGACTATAGCCTGGTTAACAGACTATAATCTCCGCCTTTCATAATGCGGTCGATTGCTGAAGTGAAAATTAGTCCAATAGAAATTGGAGACCAACTAAAAAGTTGGATCGAGCGAAATCAAAGCACAGAATGAACAGCTGAATATATTATGTTCGATTGAGGGCGCTCTACCCGCAGAGAATCGACGAGCATTGAATCCGATACAACCAGATTTTCAAATGATCGAGTTGGCAACAATTGCTTGGTCGTTAAGCCTGCGGCATTGTAGAGACGGGTATCTTTGAGATTGGCACCGTAGAGATTGGCACGGCTGAGATTGGCTCCCCCAAGAGAGGCACGGCTGAGGTTGGCTCCCCCAAGAGAGGCACGGCTGAGATTGGAATAGTAGAGAATGGCCTCGATGAGATTGGCTCCGTAAAGATTGGCACCGTTGAGAACGGCACGAGTGAGAATGGCACCACTGAGATTAGCCTCGATGAGATAGGCACCGATGAGATGAGCATCGATTAGATTGGCATCGTTGAGATAGGCACCGCTGAGAACGGCACTATCAAGCACAGCTTTGTTGAAGTTGGCTTTCCTTAGATCCATATCAGTAAATCGAACTCCTGCAAAATCCCCATTTACTAAATAAAGTGAGATCGCCTCATCTTCGGCGTCCAGCCTTGCCAATGAAACCTTTCTCAGCGACTCGCAGATTTGATATACAAGACCATCATCTCTTGCTTTTCTTTCTCCTTCTAAACCGACCTCTTCCCGCAATCTTGCGCCAAGCAGCAAGTAGACTTGACTGCGATAGTGCTTGCTTTCATTGATAAAAGCCTCTAATGCCAGCACCGCTCCGAGGCGAGCGGATGGATCTTTAGAATCAAGTTTTTGCACAACAGAAGCAAAGCGATTCGCAGTTTCGGTTTCTAATCGAGCACTTTCAGTTTGGAACTGATTAAATACAATCCAAAGGGTCACAAGGAGAGTGGCCACGGGAACAGCGCCGGCAGCCTTTCTGATATACCACCAGACGTTTTTAGTCGTTTCTCGCTTCAGCTGAGTGATCTCAAGATCGCGTTTTTCACCCTCTCGCTTCAACTGGGTGATTTCAATCTCCAATTTTTCTTTCTCAAGTTGGAGTTTGGTCGGTCCGCGCTTTTTCCGTTTTGCCATATCTAAAAATACGGCAGAACTTCACTAAATCAAAATTGAAGAGGATGTAACCAGGGTAGGTATTCAGAACGCTAATAAATCACATCAGGATCAAACTTGGTCGGCGGTCCCTCATCAACAATTTCACCGCCAAGATTTTTGATGGCATGCTGTGCAGCTATCAAATCAGGGTTAGGATCGGCGCCACCTGGAGGTGTGAGGATACGTTTGAGAAAGGTGAGCACTTCCTCATCTTTGCAACTCCACATGAGATCCTGGATCGTTGCTTTTACTCCCATCAGCTCAATTGTGACAGCCATTATTGAATGAGTCCTATGATGAAGTTGAAATAATCCGGATCCTTCGTCGCGAGGCCTACAGGGGCTGTGTATAAGAACTCAATCCCCATCGACAAAATCTCCGTGGCATATTGTGTATTGAGTGCAAAATAGTATTTACCCATGTATGGATCAATGAAGTTGTCGAGCGTGGTTTTCTTCTAACTGCAATGCCAGGACCAAGCACTATTGACAGCATTGCTCATTCTTCACTCTTCGCCATTTTAGAAACTTGACAACAAGCACTTGCCCTATAAATTAGCCACACCAAGCGAGCGCCGTAGCGGCGCCGGCAAAATATTTTCCTCCATTTAAATCGCATCCGCAGAAATTTTCCGGCGGATAGAATGATATGACCAATCCTTTGAATGGAGGAAAGCATGAAACAAATTCTAATAATTCTAATAGCGCTTATTGTTGCAGCTTTTGGACAAGAGAGCGGGACAGTTGTCATTACCGAGCTGCATTACAATCCACTCTCGAGTGAGTCTTCTACCGAAACTCAATATATTGAAATAGTCAATACCACTGCCAGCGACATCAACCTAAACGGCTGGATGCTGGATGATGAAGATGGCGATGGACCAAATACCCTGCCCGATGTTGTTTTGCCGGCGTATGGAATCGCGGTGATTTGTGGGAGCAGTGCTGCGGACTTCGAAGGCGCATTCGGCAGCGGCTATCAATTGATCTCTTTACTGGATGAAGGGGAGAGCATGGTCAATCTTGGCAATTCTCCCAGCGAAACCAGCGAGATAATTACCTTGCGGGATGCGGATAGTCTGCTGGTTGACTCACTCAATTACGATGACGTTGCACCCTGGCCGACAGATCCCGGGGGACAGTCCATTTATTTGAGTCTGCCCGATAGCGCAGTTAACGCCGGGGCAAATAACGATGGCGCGAACTGGCTGCTGTCCATCGATGGTATTGATGGGGCTGAGACCTCAGTCGTTTTCGGTGTTTGGGATCAAGCAGAGGTTGGCTCTCCCGGGAGCATCAATGGCGATGATGCCCTGCCGGTGGCGCTGGCAAGCTATCATGCCGTCGGTGGCGATGAAGAAGTGGTGCTGGAGTGGGTGACCAATAGCGAGGTGCAAAATCTTGGATTTGTCATCCTGCGAAGTGAAAGAGAAACCGGGCCCTACGTAGAGATTGCTTCCTGGCAGAATGAGGTAGGGCTGGTCGGGCAGCTGAATAGCAATACCGAACGCTACTATCAATACATCGATAAGTGGGTGAGCAATGATAGGAGCTATTGGTATAAACTCGTGGATGTGAACATCCTCGGACATCGGCATGAGCATGGGCCGATTAGCGCTATACCGAAGGCCAGAACCACGGATCTTGAACCGTTGGATAACACCACGCCAGCGGTTTTTTCACTGCTGGCCAATTATCCCAATCCCTTTAATCCGACAACACAAATCCCCTTTGACATTCCTGCCGGGCGGAATGATATGACCGAGGTGAGCCTGGAAGTATATGATCTGCCGGGTAGGCGTATTGCCGTGCTTCACGAAGGCCCGCTTGCGTCCGGACGTTATGAGCTCAGCTGGAACGGCCAAAGCGATCAAGGCATTGAGATGCCAACCGGTATCTACATTGCGGTGTTGCGATCCAACTTTGTTCAGAAGGCGATCATGATGGCGCTGGTGCGTTGATCCTTGAATGCAGGCAGCAGAGCTGACCAAGAGCACTGAATTAAATCTGGTGTGCGGCTCTGCCGCACGCCAGATTTTCGATGTTGGATGCTTGATACTAGATAATTGTTTTCTAAATTCCAGCATCCAGCATCCAGCATCCAGCATCCAGCATCCAGCATCCAGCATCCAGCATCCAGCATCCAGCATCCAGCATCCAGCATCCAGCATC
>JANQRS010000010.1 GCA_028284445.1 Calditrichia bacterium | reverse complement strand
GACTTTTCATGATGCCGGTCGAAGCTGTACTCATAGTGAACGAAGAGGGCAATAAGAATGAAACAGGTGAGCCCTATTGCCAGTCCGGTTATGTTAATGAATGTAAAAGTCTTGTGTTTTTGCAGATTGCGATATGCGACGAGCAAGTAATTCTTAAACATGGATTCCCCCTTGTGTACCTCAGCTTGTGGCAAACGCTGTGCCTGTTTTTCCGGAAGGGGGCATTACCGGCTTTTCGGGGATCCAGGTGCGGAAATGTATAGCTGGCGTGTCCGCTGCCGAACACTGCGGTTCGACAACGGGCAGTCACTTCAGCTCACTTCGTTCGCCTTCACTCGCTGGTGCTCGTGTAAGGGCCTTCGGCCCGTCAGCGGCTCCGCTCACGTCTTTTACGCGAACGCAGTGAGCTGACGCCGACGAAGGAGGCTGACGGCCAGGGATGGCCTGACACGAGTATAGCGAGTTGCGAACTATCTGATCAGCATCATTTTACGAACCAGGCTATGCTGGTCGGTTTGCAATTCGTAGAAGTAAACACCGCTGGCGACCGGCGCCCCGGCCGCATCAAGTCCCTCCCAGGTCACTTCATATGTGCCGCGGGCTTTGGCCTCATCAAATAGCACGCGAACACGCTGACCGAGGATATTATAGACCGAAAGCGTTGCCGGTCCCGACGACACCTGAAATGAAATGGTTGTGAGCGGATTAAAAGGATTGGGGTAGTTCTGTTCCAGCACCGGGCTGTCGGCAACGGTTGGTGGCGTTGATGTTTCAATGCTTGTCGGGACATAGCTGAGAATGGCATCAAACAAATCCAGGTAGGCGAAGTCCACATCAGCCGGATTCTGATTAACAATCACCGCGATGCTGATCTTGTCCTGATTCGAGTAAAACATCGCTGTTCTATAGCCGATGTACGAGCCGCCATGACCCCAGACGGTTCTGCCGAACACAGGCGCCACGGTAATGCCGAGCCCGTAAAAAGTTGATGGCCACTGCGGCGATACCATCTGCGAGAAGAGATTTTGGCTGACAATATTTCCCCGAAACAAGGCGTCGCTCCAATACACCAGTTCTTCAGCTGTTCCGAAAATAGTGCCGGCTGTCCAGGGAATACTGTACAGCGCTTCCACCGGGAAATCGTAGTAATCGGCAAATACGCCGGTACCGGTAATATCCTGCCAGTTGTGCGCGCGCGACGTTGTAATTGAATCGTCCGGCGCTAAGAACATCGAGCTGAGCCCGGCCGAGTCGTACGCCCTCACTTTCAGGGCCTCGGCTGCCGGGAGTCCGGTGGTTTGCTCAATAATCATACCCAGTATGATGTAGTTAGTATTGGAATAGCCCCATTGTGATCCTTTGACATAGTCCGGGCTGCCAACGAAGGTGTCGAGCACATCCTGCGGCGGCCACAGGCTGTCCGGGTCGGCAAATACGGCCACTGCCCAAGTGGTATCGGTATTGAGAAAATCATTGATGCCGCTGGTATGATTCAGCAACTGCCGAATGGTTACCGTAGAGTCAATATTGGGATGCGGTGGAATCCAGTGGTAGATGGAGTCGTTGAGGCTGAAATGCCCTTCTTCGACCAGCTGCAAGGTCAATGCGCCGATGAAGGTCTTGGTTACGCTACCGATATTGAAAACCATATCTGAGGTAATGGTATCGCAGGTCGCTTCAACGGAGTAACCGCTGGTTCCCAGCCATACATTACCTGCCGAATCAGTAACTGCAGCGGTCATTCCCCGCCAATTCCGCGATACACGCACGCTGTCCAAAACGTCTTGTAGAAGCAAGGCCAGTTGATCATCTATCAATACTGCAGTTGCTGAGCGACCTTTGTTTACAGAGGCAATTTCCTTGTCCATTAACCACGACGGTAACGGGTCAGGCATAGCCGGGGACAATTTGTCAATTGTCTGCCCCCAGGCCATGCCTCCCAAAGAAAGCAGAATGAAAAGTATCAACAGCCTTGAAAACGAATAAATAGATTGACGTTGCATGATTCTTTGTTCCTTCGAATATTGCGATTCGACGTTGCCCCATTTAGATACATTATCCGATCTTGCCGATCAGCAATATCTTACCCGGAGATATCCGGTCTTTGATTTTTTCTTTGATTTACGGGAAGAAAAAGAAAAGGTTGTTCAAGCATTCATAGTTTATTTGATCAAAAGCATCTTCTTGGCAGCCGCAGGATTGCCGTCTACAATAACCTGGTAAATATAGATACCGGTTGCCAGGTTCTCTGCATTCCACTGAACTTGATGAGCGCCGTTATGCTGGTAACCGCTAACCAGATCGGCGACATGCTTTCCGGTCACTTCGTAGACACTTATTTTGATTTCGGCTGGGTCTGTCAACTCGTACCCAATGGTTGTCTGCGGATTAAAGGGGTTGGGGTAATTTTGATGCAGCTTGATTGATTGCGGGATGCGTATGGGTGTGCTATTGATGCCGACGCTCTTGTCTCGCGACTTGGAAAACAGCCAATCCGGAAGCAGGGGATGGTCATATGATTCCTGCCAAATGACATGATTGCCGGTGGGATATTCTGTGTATATATGCTTTGCGCCATTTGCAATATGTTCAGCCAATACACTGTCCGGCATGCCATGTGCCTCGATGACGCCCAGTCCAATTTGGTTCATTGCAGTTACGATGGCGCGTGAACCAGTGGGAGGAACTACCACATCGATTGCGCCGTGCCAATTCCAGGTGGCGGTGTTCTGATAGAGTGCCACCTTACTGCTATCACCACCGCCGCTCATCGGGATGGCCGCAGCAAAACGCTCCGGGAAACGGGCGATGAGGTCCCAGGTGCCATAGCCACCCATTGAGAGACCGGTCACATACTGGCGGTCAACATCAATATTGAATTCGTTGATGAGGCTATCAAGCAAATTGAGAACTGCCTCAAGCTCATTACTGATGGAGACGGAGTCAGTAAAATAGGTACCCACAGCCCAGTCTACATCTGCCCATCGATTGTTAACCGGACATTGCGGCGCAACAACGAACAGCGGATTTGCCGCCTGGCTGACCGTATCGACCCAGGAAGTGGCCAGCCCGTGAAGGCGAATATGCCGGTCGTTGTCGGTACCCCGCTCACCGGCGCCGTGTAAACTGAGCATGAGCGGATAAGATTGTGTCGAATCATATTCCTCCGGTATGAACAGGCGATAGGGAAGTGTGGTCATGTTAAATGTGTGCGATCGCCGTTCGAATTTTTGAATTAAGCTGTCCAGCGGTTGCGCCAGCATTGTAGAAGAAAGGGAGATTGCCATTGAGGCGACGATTACGGACAGCAGCATTTTCATAGGTTTTTCCTCTCGTGATGGCGTTGTTTTGAAGATAAGGGACGGAGCGGGTTTTTGCAAAAGAGTCGAATAAACGACATTCGTTACTTCCAATTTGCGCCACTGGAGATGCTTTGTTAATTTCAGAATGGAAACAATGGGAGGATCACGCCTTGAAAAGAATCGCCTTACTTTGCTTGAATCTGCTTGTCATCTTCACCCTCTGCGTCAATGCGCAAACGCTTAAGTCCGGGCAACTATTCTGGAACGATATTTCTGCGACGATTCATAATCGCGCTGGTATCAGCGAATTGTATTGGCAAGAGGGAGGCGCTCAATCTTATCTAAACGCATTTGGCTTCCTGGTTGGCGGCGAGGTTGTTGATACCAATGGGGAAGTGGTCCATATCTTTAGCGACGGATTCCTGAATAGTGCTAATGGTGATTTCGAACCGGGTACCGTGGATGCATGGGGATGGCTACCGCTCAGTGGCTTTGATAATCCAGCCGTGCAGTCTATTGCCCTCAGTGATGATCCGGGTACCTGGCCGGGAAGCTGGCAAGCCTGGCCCTATGAGGTGGGATCGCCATCGCTGATCAGCCATCAGGCACTATCTGTCATGACCGATAGCGCAAATGCGGAATTCGATTTCTTCCCGCAGGCGGACAATCCATCTTTGCGCGGACTCGGCTTGCAAGTCACCTATCGTGCCTATCAATGGGTGGGGCCGGTCTTTCGCGATATCCTTCTTCTCTCGTATGATATCGAAAACAGGGGCGACAATCGCCTCGACAAGCTGGTAGCGGGATTCTTTGCAGATCCGTCATTCGGCGGCGCTGCCGGATTTGCCGACGAAAAAATCGACTTTGCTGAGAGTGATCAATTCCTATTTGCCTTTCAAGCGGACTCCAGCGGTGAACCGCATCCACTCGCCGGGTATATGGGCATCACTTTCCTGGATACCCCGGATGATAAAGGGATTACGTCTGTTACTTCAATGTTCTGGGGCGGCGAGAATCGCCCGCGAAACGATGCGTTAATGTGGAGCAGCTTCATGCCTGGCGAGCGCGATCTGGTTGAAACCGCAGGAGATAGGGTGTTTACCATCGGCAGCGGCTATTTTGCACTAAATCCTGGTGAGAGCAAAACATTGAGTGCTGCGATCTTTTTCGGCAGCGATTTCCAGGGTTTGCAAGCAAGTTCGTTGCAGGCATACAATCTGAATACCTTGCTATCCTTGCCTGAAAGCGCTGAGGACGTGCCTGTGCGTAGTTTTCATCTTGCCCAGAATTTCCCCAACCCATTTAATCCGCACACAACCATTCGCTTTTATCTGCCGGTTGCAAGCGATGTCACCCTGGAAATTTTTGATCTGCGCGGTCGATTAGTAACGACGCTTTTCAGCGGACAAAAGATGGCCGGTTGGCATGATTTGTCGTGGGCGGGTACGGCTTCTGACGGGCAGACCGTTGCGGGCGGTGTGTATTTCTATCGGATGATAAGCGGAGCAGCAAGTGATACCCGAAAGATGCTGCTTTTGCCCTGAAATTTACCCAAATATGACCTGATTTCACTTTCCTGTTGACTCTCTAGAACAGGCCGCATATATTTGGTGCGAGAAATAGGACAAAATTGGTCGGGTTTTCCCGGGAGTCCGGATTTATCAATCAAAATTCAACAGGAAGAAATGCTCAAATTCAGTAAAAAAGTTGAATACGCCATCATCTCCATGCTATCCATGGCGGACCGCGAAAAGGGACAATTGACGACGGCTCGTGAGTTATCTGAACAATATAATATCCCTCAGGAAGTGGCTGGTAAAGTACTGCAACGCCTGGCGCGTCATTCTCTAATCGACTCTGTGCAGGGTGTAAAAGGTGGTTACCAACTGGCGCATGCGCCGCAAGATGTCGATCTTATCCAGGTGATCACTGCCGTGGACGGCCCGATCAAGCTGGTTGGTTGCGCTGATGATACTGAACAATGCACCTGCGAGCAGTTGCAAAAATGCAATATCCGTAATCCAATGACGATTGTTCACGGAAAGCTGATCACTTTCTTCCGCTCCATTTCAATCCGTGACTTACAGACCAATGATATTCATCCTGGATTGCCGGTGAATTTGGTTGAAGGATGAAAATTCATTGAAGCGTTGAAGCATCGAAACATTGAAGCATCTACGCGAGCGCAGTGAGCTGACGGGCCGTAGGCCCTGACGGCCAGGGATGGCCTGACATGGGCGAAGCGAATAAAAGCGAATATACGAATTTGAAACACATACATAAACGTTTTCAAACTTGAGGAATAGGCAAATGATGGACGAAAACGAAATTATTGAAGAGCGAATAAAAAGCGATTACAAGTGGGGATTTACCACTGACATCGAGAACGATACGGTGCCTAAAGGGCTCAATGAGGATACGGTTCGTCTAATTTCGCAGAAGAAAGAAGAGCCGGAGTGGATGCTCGAATGGCGTTTGGAAGCCTATCGCCACTGGTTAACCATGACCGAGCCAAAATGGCCCCATGTCAATTATCCGGATATTGATTTCCAGGACGCATACTATTATGCGGCTCCCAAACAGCAAAAGAAGCTGGATAGCCTGGATGAAGTGGATCCGAAACTGCTTGAGACCTTTGATAAGCTTGGGATTTCGATTGCCGAGCAAAAGCGCCTGACCGGTGTAGCGGTAGATGCGGTAATGGACAGTGTCTCTGTTGCGACCACTTTTAAGAAGGAACTGGCGGAAAAAGGTATCATTTTCTGCTCCTTCTCAGAGGCAATTCGTGAGCATCCGGACCTGGTCCGCAAGTACATGGGCAGCGTGGTGCCGCAAACGGACAATTTTTACGCAGCTCTGAACTCCGCGGTGTTTACCGATGGTTCTTTCTGTTACATCCCGGAAGGCGTTCGCTGCCCGATGGAATTATCGACATATTTTCGAATTAATGCGGCAAATACCGGCCAGTTCGAGCGGACTTTGATTGTCGCTGAGCCTGGTTCCTATGTCAGTTATCTGGAAGGCTGTACCGCCCCGATGCGCGATGAAAATCAGCTGCACGCGGCTGTGGTCGAAATTATCGCTCACAAAGACGCCGAAGTGAAGTATTCGACCGTTCAGAACTGGTATCCCGGGGATGAAAATGGTAAAGGCGGCATTTATAATTTTGTTACCAAACGCGGCCTTTGCGCAGGCGAAAACGCCAAAATCAGCTGGACACAGGTTGAAACCGGTTCCGCAATCACCTGGAAATATCCAAGCGTGGTATTACAGGGAGATAACTCAGTGGGCGAATTCTACTCCGTTGCACTGACCAACAACTTCCAGCAGGCTGATACCGGTACCAAGATGATTCATGTTGGGAAGAATACCCGCAGCACCATTATCTCCAAGGGGATTTCTGCCGGACGGAGCAATAACAGTTATCGCGGTTTGGTGAAAGTCGTGAAAGGCGCGAGCAATGCCCGTAATTTTTCGCAATGTGATTCGCTGTTGATTGGCGATCGCTGCGGCGCACATACCTTCCCGTATCTGGAAATTGCTGACTCGAGCGCAAAGGTAGAGCACGAGGCAACCACCTCCAAGATCGGTGAAGATCAGCTCTTTTACTGTAACCAGCGCGGTTTGGATACCGAGGCCGCAATTGGCATCATTGTTAACGGATACTGCAAAGAAGTATTCCGCGAACTGCCGATGGAATTTGCTGTAGAAGCCCAAAAGCTGCTGGCGATCAGCCTCGAAGGTAGTGTGGGGTGATAAAACACATGTCTCACATCCCCCCGCATCCCCCTTCGAAGGGGGACCTAGGGGGATGTAAGAGACGATGTTGCGAATACGAATTGTAGAATTCATACAACGATACAGGAAAGAACAGAAAATGCTGACGATAAAAAACTTACAAGCGTCTATTGAAGACAACCAGATTTTGAAAGGGCTGAATCTCGAAATCAAGCCCGGTGAAGTACATGCAATTATGGGACCGAACGGGTCCGGAAAAAGTACCCTGGCCAACGTTTTGGCAGGTCGTGAGGAATATGAAGTAGACGGCGGCGAAGTGCTTTTCGACGGGGAAGACCTGCTCGACATGGGGCCGGAAGATCGCGCCCGCGAAGGTCTCTTCCTGGCATTTCAATACCCGGTAGAAATTCCCGGCGTGAGCAATGCCAATTTCCTTAAGCATGCCGTCAATGAAATTCGTGAGCATCGCGGTCTGGAAAAACTCGATGCGATGGATTTCCTCACCATGGTGAAAGATCGCCTGAAGCTGGTCGAGATGGACCAGAAATTTCTTCATCGCTCTGTGAACGAAGGTTTCTCCGGTGGCGAGAAAAAACGCAATGAGATTTTTCAGCTGGCGGTTTTGGAACCGAAGCTGGCGATTATGGACGAAACCGATTCCGGGCTCGACATTGACGCCCTGAAAATTGTTGCCAATGGTATTAACAAGCTGCGCGGCGAAGACCGGTCGTTCCTGGTAATTACCCATTACCAGCGTTTGTTGAATTACATCGTGCCGGACTATGTGCATGTGTTGGTAGATGGTCAGATCGTTGAGTCGGGCGACAAGAGCCTTGCTCTCGAGCTGGAGAAAAATGGTTACGATGCAATCCTGGAGAGAATATGAGCAAGCTGGATGGAAAACTGGCTGCCGCAAAAGATCTCTTCCTGAAGAAGTACGAAACTTTCGAAAGCGGTCTCAACGGTAGCTATAATGCACCTTTTAATGAAACTCGTAAGTCGGCGCTGAATGCATTTTCCAACGTAGGATTGCCCAGCAATCGACTTGAAGACTGGAAATACACAAATATCAGTCCGCTGCTGAAGCATGACTATAAGTTAAGTGCCACAGCACGCAATCTGACTGCGGATGATCTGTCGAAGTTCCTCTTTGAGGGCCTGGAAAACAATTTGATGGTATTTGTAAACGGGCGATTCAACAAGTCCCTGAGCAACTACACCGTGGCTGAAGCGGGTGTTGTTGTTGACAACCTCCGTCATCAGGTTGATAGCGGAAGCGACGTGGTTAAAGATCATCTTTCCAGGCATGCCGGATTCGAAGAAGAAGGGTTTGTCGCCCTGAATACTGCCTTTGCACACGACGGTGTTTTTGTCTCTGTGCCAGACAATACAGAAGTCGCGGAGCCGATTCACGTGCTCTACATTTCAGACTCGGCTGATGGTGAGTTCTTCGCAGCGCCACGGAATCTGATTGTTGCCGGCAAGAACAGCAAGGTTGCGGTTGTCGAAAGCTATCATGCCTTGCGCGGCAGTGATCATGCCTATCTCAATAACGTGGTTACTGAGATCGTGGCTGAAGAAAATGCCAATGTGGAGCATATCAAGATCCAGGACGAAGATCGTCAGGCATACCACATTTGCCGTTCCCAGAGCCATATTAAACGGGATAGCAAGGTGACCCAGATAAATATCGACATGGGTGGCCGTCTGGTTCGCAATGACCTGAATATGGAGATGAGCGATCAGAACTGCGAAGCGGAGTTGATTGGTCTTTACATGGGAACCGGGCGCCAGCACATCGATAACCACACGTTCATCGACCATGCCATGCCGCACTGTTTGTCCACGGAGTTATACAAAGGTATTCTCGGCGGAAAAGCCCAGGGTGTATTTAACGGGAAGGTGATGGTTCGCCAGGACGCTCAGAAAACCAATGCATACCAAACCAATCAAGCCCTGCTGTTGACGGATGATGCCGTCATTAACAGCAAGCCTGAGTTGGAAATATATGCTGATGACGTCAAGTGCAGTCATGGTGCTACGGTTGGCCAACTGGACGAAGAGGCGCTTTTTTATCTGCGTTCTCGTGGTATTCCACGCGATAAAGCGCATTCTCTGCTACAGTATGCCTTTGCCAGCGATGTGCTTGGCTATATCGGACTGGACAATGTGCGTGAGCAACTGGAAGCGCGCGTTGTGGAGCGTTTTCATACTTTGTAAGTAATTAAATTCTCACATCCCCCTTAATCCCCCTTCGAAGGGGGATGTGAGAAGGTAGTCATGTGTTTTGACAAAATATATTGGATTTGAAATAGATATGTCAGTACCAACGACAAGCGCAGCGCAAAAAAGCGCTGTATTTGACGCGGCGAAAGTTCGCGCTGATTTTCCAATTTTACAGGAACTGGTTCGGGGAAAACCGCTGGTTTACCTGGATAGTGCCGCGTCTACACAAAAGCCGCGACAGGTGATTGAAACGATCGACCGCTACTATCGCGCGGAAAACGCCAATATTCATCGCGGTGTCTACTACTTGAGTGAATTGGCGACATCTAAGTATGAAGCAGCACGCGAAACGGTTCGCCGTTTCCTGAACGCAGCCTCCACGAAAGAAATTATCTTTACCAGCGGCACCACAGACAGCATCAATTTGGTTGCTCACAGCTTTGGCCGCGCGTTTGTCAATGAAGGAGATGAAATCATCATCTCGGCGATGGAGCATCATTCTAACATCGTTCCCTGGCAAATGCTCGCCGAAGATCGCGGCGCCAAAATCAAAGTTATCCCGATGAACGATGCCGGCGAACTGCAACTGGATGCCCTGGAAGGACTGTTTTCCTCGCGAACGCGCCTCGTTGCTATTGTTAGTGTGTCTAACTCGCTGGGCACTGTTAATCCGGTTGAGGATATTATTGAGATGGCCCACAGCCAACAGGTTCCGGTATTGCTGGATGCCGCCCAGGCCGTCGCGCACGCTCCGCTTGACGTCCAGGCCCTGGATTGTGACTTCCTGGCATTCTCTGCGCACAAGATTTTCGGTCCGACAGGTGTCGGAGTTTTGTATGGTAAGCAGGAACTGCTCGAGCAAATTCCGCCTTACAAAGGCGGCGGTGATATGATTCGTGAGGTCACCTTCGAAAAAACCACCTATAGCGAGCTCCCAAGCCGCTTTGAGGCCGGTACCCCGAATATTGCCGGCGTTATAGGTCTGGGCGCAGCCCTCGACTATGTCGAATCCATTGGTCGTGAGCAAATCTCGACATATGAAGCAGATTTGCTGGCCTATGGCGAAGCAAAGCTTGCTGCTATTGATGGTGTGAGAATCATCGGAACCGCCAGTCAGAAAGCCGGGGCGATTTCCTTCGTGCTCGAGGATGTGCATCCACACGATGTGGGTACTTTCCTGGATCGCCAGGGGGTAGCGATCCGCGTTGGACATCACTGCACACAGCCGGTAATGGACCGCTTTAATATTCCGGCGACCAGCCGTGCTTCTATTGCACTCTATAATGAGAAATCAGATTACGACGCCCTGGTAGAGGGGCTGGACGAGATCATAAAGGTGTTTCGCGGATGAATGAGTTACAGGAACTTTATCAACAAATAATTTTGGATCACAATCGCAATCCCAAGAACTTCGGCCCGCTCGACGATGCGACGCAGCAGGCGAATGGTTATAATCCGCTTTGCGGCGACAAGGTCAAAGTTTATTTAATGGTCAAAGACGGTATTGTTGAAGATATTCGCTTTGAAGGATCAGGCTGTGCCATATCGAAAGCCTCGGCGTCGGTTATGACGACAGTCATCAAGGGCAAAACGGTTGAAGAAGCAAAAGAGATGTTCGAATCCTTCCAGCAGATGATCACTTCATCACCCCAGGAAGATGTTGATTTGGATGCTTTTGGAAAACTGGCTGTTTTTGCCGGGGTCCGGGAATTTCCGTCTCGGGTAAAATGCGCCGGTTTACCCTGGCATGCCCTAACCAGCGCCCTGGATGGGGGAGAAGAAGTGTCGACGGAATGACTAAAGCAATCAAACCCGTTGACTGTTGACCGATCATCGAAAAACTAACATCGAAGAACTTTTTTATGAGCCTGACATTAGACGACAAATTGAATTTGAAAGCCAATATAGTCGAAATCCTGAAGACCTGTTACGACCCGGAAATACCGGTCGATATTTATGAACTAGGATTGATTTATGACATCGCAGTTGAAGACGATTCTCAGGTGTATGTTAAAATGACCCTTACCTCACCAGCCTGTCCGGTGGCGGGAACGCTGCCGGGAGACGTGGAAAACAAGGTGAAGAGCGTCGAAGGTGTTGCAGATGCCAAAGTGGATGTGGTTTGGGATCCGCCCTGGAATATGGAAATGATGAGCGAAGGCGCGAAGCTGGAACTTGGGTTTATGTAGCTGGATACTGGATACTGGATACTGGATACTGGATACTGGATACTGGATACTGGATACTGGATACTGGATACTGGATACTGGATACTGGAATTTAATTTGAATTGATCTTGTGGCAATGTTTTTCTTCGATATTTTCGCTTCCAAGCATCAAGCATCAAGCATCAAGCATCAAGCATCAAGCATCAAGCATCAAGCATCAAGCATCAAGCACCAAGTATCAAACTCCAGTTTCCTGCATCAAACAGAAGAATTTAAGTAAGAATTTGAAGACGAAGTGACATCACAAATTATACAGGAGAACTACTATGTCAACCCCTCCTTGGCTACAACCAACATATGATCCAATTGCCGTGCAGCCGATGCGCGATGAACTGATTGCAGTTGGTTTTGATGAATTAACGACTGTTGAAGATGTAGATGCTGTGCTCAGCGCCAAAGATGACAAAACTGTTTTGGTCGTCTTGAACTCTGTTTGCGGCTGTGCTGCCGGCAGTGCCCGCCCCGGTGTATGTGAAGCATTGCAAAATGAGCGGATTCCGGATCGTCTGGTCACATCTTTTGCAGGACAGGATAAAGCTGCTGTTCAGCAACTTCGCGAGGTCTATTTTTCGCAGATTCCGCCGTCATCTCCATTTATGGCTTTGGTGAAAAACGGTGAGCCGATTTTTGTATTGCCCCGCCATCACATCGAAGGCCGCAGCGCGGAGCAAGTTGCACATATTTTGACGCACGTGTTCAATGAGCACTGTGATCGCCAGGGACCATCGATTACGCCTGAGCAATATGAGCAGGTCAAGCATGCAAAAGCATGTGGTTCGAAGATTCCGAAGTTTGGTGGGTAGCACCTAGCACAATTTTGCACAACCGTGTCCCCCCTATATGTCCCCCCGGGGGGACATATAGGGGGGACACTATTTTGTGGAGAATCAAAACATGCCCGATTGGGTGGAAGTTGCAAACGAAGATGAATTCGAAGGCGCTGTTATTTGCGTCGACTACGACGGTATTGAAATAGCCATCTTCAAACTGGAAGATGGCTATTACGCAATAGATGATGAATGCTCCCATGCAGTGGCATCGCTTTCAGAGGGCAAGATTGAGGATAGCTGCATCATCAAATGTCCGAAACATGGGGCCACATTCGATATCAAGACCGGGGAGAATCTTAGTTTCCCGGCGGTTGAGCCAGTTGCCTCATATCCGGTTCGATGCGAGGATGGCAAGATTTTCATAGATGTAGATTGACCAGATAGGTTCACATCCCCCTCAGTCCCCCTTCGAAGGGGGACGTAGGGGGATGTGGATGACTGATCTGCTGATTATTTCCCCATGTAGACCAAATCCTGCACCAGCTGCCATTCTCCATCTACTTTTACGAAGGAATAGGATTTTTCCATTGTGGTTTTATTGCCTTTTTGAGTGACGGTCGCCGTTGCTGTGGTGCCGCCAAGCACGTCCAGACGGTGAATTGTCAGTTCATAGGTTTCTCCACCAAATACTTTTTTCTCTATAAATCCGAGATAGGTGGTTTTATCGAGCACCTTCACCACTTTTTCTTTGGTGTCGTTCAAAACGACCCGGAAATTATCGCTGAGAATGGCGTCCAGTCTAGCGGCATCTTGCTGCTCTGCGCCCAATGCCATTTCGTTAATAATATGATGAATCGCCTTTTCATCAGCCGATTTTGCCTGCACGCTACCGGCAAACATAAACCCAACAACCAAAACCAAACCAAATACAGATTTCATAATTTCTCCTTATAGGATTTGTGGTTTCCTGTTATATTGTGATATGTATATTGTTGACATATCAATTAATTGCCCAAAAATTTTTGATTTAGTTGAAAGAACTCAGTTCATAAAGTGAGCTAAAGCTATTAAATTTAGTCACTTTAGTCACTTTAGTCACTTTAGTCACTTAGGTTCTCATACATTCGTCGCAGCAGGTCCCTGAACTGTTCTAATTCGCTGCCTGACATACCTTCAACACCTTGTTCTCGAATATCAACAACGTGGGGGAGGGCCTTTTCATATAGCTGCTGCCCCTCGCTTGTCAGGTGCACATGATACTTACGTCGATCGCCGCTCACCGGACGCCGCTCCACGAAGCCCTTGCGTTGAAGAATATCCAGGATGCGGGTTACTGAAGCCGGTTCCTTAAATGTCGACTCAGACAATTCTGTCTGACTAATTTCCGTACTCTCGGCAATTCGCTTCAACAGAATCCACTGATCGATGGTCAATGGAATATCATTGGCCGCGAACGTCTGCTTGGATATCTCTCTGGCCCGTCGCATCACCCGTTCCATCAGGTAATAGTAGACATTTTGTAATTGTTCGTCGCGCAATCATGCCTCATCATGTCGATAATTGATATATCAATAATATAATCCGCAAAACGCTGAATGCAAGAGAGAAATGACAAATGTAAAATGTTTAATGGCAAATAGAAAAAGCGATTGAAACTACAGAACAGGACCGAAAATTCGTCATTCGTCATTCGTCATTTTCGACGCCAAAATCCTGGCGGGCTTCATGGACATAATAGGGGATGTCAAAAAACAGGTCGTCTCGCGGATAGTTCACAAAGAGTGAGAATGCGCCAATCATAAAGTAAATATTCATATTGCCGGGAATGAAGGTAAGCCAGTAAAAGATAACCCCGTCAAGCACCAGCGCCAAGCCGAGCAGCCAGACAATGAGCATTTTATTACGCAGGATGTTGAAAAGCTTTTTTAGCAGGTCCTCATCTTCCAGCTCCGGGTTCTTTTTCAGAAATCCTTCGACGGTTTTACGGACAAAGCGTTTCGCAAAATACTGTCGTTTCAATTGCAGGATCGAGATGGTGAGAATTGCCGCCAGAATATAGCTGACCAGGTCAATATTGCGCAAATAGGGATCAAGTGCGCTGTTCACGGCCGGTTTTGCAAAGAAATAGTGCATCAGGGAGCCGCCATAGAGCAGGGCAGCAGGAAGGAAGACCATTTGCCATAAACTTTTGATTTGACGGGCAAAACTACGAACCGGTCGCTGCAGATCATTTTTTCGCATAAGGGGTTTGCCGGATTATTTTTCGAAAAAAGGAAATGATACTTTGTGATTTGTGTTTGGTTAATGATGCAATTTGGTCGTAAAGATATACATTCTCCTGCGAGATGAAAAGGGGGATCTTTTTTGGTCCAAAACAGCGCGGGATAACGGCGTTTGTTTTCTCTTCTTTTTCCAGGTTTTCAGGCATTTATTAAATTTTTTTCTTAGGTACATCAGAGATATATGTTTTGTATATTGTTTCCGATAAAATGAGTAAACCCTTTATAAAATTATAGCTTATCGACTGAGGGTTTTTGTTCATTACCGCGTTTTTAATTTGGAGACATATTACGAATGAAAATTGCCTTGACCCTGGTGAAGTTGCTGGTATTTATCGTAGCGATTTTTATTCTGGCAGAAAACGGAAGTCAGAAGGTATTGGTTTCGTTGTTGACAACTGAATATCCGGAAACGCCGCTCTATGTAGTCATCATTCTTTCTTTGACAATCGGTTCGATGGTTGGTGCCGCCTTTATGGCCTTTACAACGATTGATGCCAAAGGCGAGGTTAGGGCGCTGAAGGTAAAAAACCGGAAGATTCAGGCTGAACTCGAAAATCTTCGTAATCTGTCGATTGAGGATATTCCCGATGAGCCGCTGCCGGCGATACCGGCCCCCAAATCATTGTCTGGTGATTCATAGAGAGAGAGCTGATGCCTGAAAGTTTGCTATTAGGAATTGTATTTGTTATTGCCGTCATCGCTGTTGGTATGGTTTTTTGGTATGCTTCAGCTGGCAAGAGCAAAGCAACTCATACAAATGCCTATTTGGAGGCGCTCGAAAAGATGGTCGACGGCGATCAAGCCGGTGCTATTCAGCGCTTCAAAGACGCGATCCGTGAGGATAGCGATAATATTGCTGCTTATATCCGTCTTGGAGATCTGTTGCGTGAAGGCGGTTTGGCCGCCAATGCCGTTCGCGTTCATCGAGATTTGACATTGCGGCATAACCTGTCTGACGAGACCTTGTTGAAGATCCGCAAGAGTCTCCTCCTCGATTATGAGGCAACCGGTGAATACTCGCGCGGCATTACCAGTGCATTTGAAATTCTGGAACAGGAGCGCCATCCTGATCCGGCAGTGGTGCGCAAGATTGTGATGATGCTCGAGAAACAGGAGCAGTGGAAAGAAGCTGAAGCGGTGATCAATAAGCATTCTGATCTGTTCAAGGAAGACAAAGCCGGCCGTTTGGCCATGTATCGGGTTTATCAGGCCTTAAAGATGGCGGAAGGTGATCATTACAAGGAAGCCCAGGCAACCTTGAAAGATGCGATTCGCAAAGATCCCAACTGTGCTGCGGCGTACTTCTACTTGGGGAAGCTCTATCACGAGGACAATCGCCTCGATGACGCAATCAAGGAATGGAAGAAAATCTGTTCCGATATGCCGGAGAAATCGCATTTTGTTTTTCCGGAGCTTGAAAAAGCCTGGTTTGAAGCCGGGCGATTCAATGATGCTGAGCGTTTATATCAGGATCTGTTAACGTCTCGCAACAATGCGGTTAATACCGGTGCGGGACTGGCCCTGGCCGAGATATACCAGAAAAAAGGCGACTATGAAAGCGCCATTAACGTATTAAAACAGCTTGAGGAAGGTCCGGAGTCGTACGAGAGCGTTGCACGCAAAAAGATTGCCCTTTTATTTAATCGTGGTGAATTCAAGCAGGCTGCTGCTGAAGCGCTTGGCTTTTTGCAAGAGAAAAACGGTAAGCCAACGCCAACAAATGGCTGTATCGCCTGTAATGAATTTGTAGCGACACCGGAATGGATTTGTTCAGAATGCAATCATCATTCATCATAAACAGGGTTGTATTGATTTGTTTGCTTTTGCTGCCTCTTTTTGGGGATGATGCAGCAGCGCAAAGCAATCGGGATTTGGCCCAATTATATGAAGCCGGTAAAATTTCCGAACTTCACACTCTGTTAAAGGGAGGTCGCATACAAGATCCGGGCTGGTCGTATTTTGTTGAAGCGATTTTCCTGAATGATGCCGAGGCTGCCGTCGGCAAAATGAACAATGCCTATGCATTGACAACCCATAAGCGCCTCAAATCCCTGATACGGCGTCGTATCGCCAAATATTACGAAGCAAGAGGATATTATATCTCTGCTCAGCGGGTTTTGGAAGATGAAGCCTACTTCCTGAAGATGATGAGTGCCCGTAATGATGAGGATATCGAGCGGGTGTCTGAAGAAGCGCAGAAAGCGCGCGGGATATATGGTGTGCAAATCGGGGCCTTTGGCGATTATGACAATGCGCTGCGCATGAAGGCTGATTATGAGAAAGAATATAAAACTACCAAGGTCGTCGAGAAAGAACGGGACGGCAAGAAAATGTTTCTGGTTGTAGTCGGGGGATTCTCAACACGTGATGAGGCGGAGAAAATCGTCGCTTCTATCAAAGACCGATTCAAGACCAATGGCTATATCGTACAATATTAACGGAGTGACACATGGATAGAGAAGTGCTGAAGGGAATACCTCTTTTCTCTGAGTTGAGTAATAAGGATCTGGAAAAGATTGGCCAGGTGGCGAGCAAGCAAAGATATCACAAAGACAATCTGATTTTGATAGAAGAAGAGATTGGGTCGACGATGTTCGTGATTCTTTCCGGACGGGTCAAAATATCCCGCATCAGTGATGATGGCCGCGAAGTAATTCTGTCGATTCTGAGCGAAGGTGATTTCTTTGGAGAAATGTCGCTACTGGATGGACAAACCCGCTCCGCCAATGTAACGGCAATTGAAGAATCGGAATTGATGGTTATTCGCCGCGAAGATTTTCTGCAAATGCTGCGCGATTATCCGCAGATTGCAATTAACCTGTTGAAAGAACTTGCTCAACGTATTCGCAAGAGTGACGAGCATATCAAATCACTGTCCCTGCAAGATGCGACCGGGCGTGTTGCCAGCACCTTGCTGCGAATTGCCGAAGATTCCGGTGTGTTTCGTCGTGGACAGGTTGAAATCAGCGAACTTCCGTTGCAGCAGGACCTGGCGAATATGGCCGGCACAAGCCGTGAAACAATTTCACGGGTGATTAAATCCCTGATGGTTCAGGGGTATTTGAAGAAGGAAAAAGGCAAGATCATCATTCTGGACTACGAAAAATTTAAGTCGATTTTTAGCCGATGAGGAGTTTCTCTTTTGCCGTTGAGAATTGCGCTTCTGGGAAAAGAGGAAAAGAACTTTCAATTTGTTCAGACTGCATTAAATAAACTCGAGTATGAATTTCAGTTTTACGCGCTCGAGCACGTTTACAAGAGCGCTACTGAAATTGCCGATGCAGATTTACTGATTGTTGATACACTTCCCTTTCCCGAAGAAGGCTTTAAAGATTTGTTTATACTCCGCGATGACGTGGAGTTTTCTCTCCTGCCGGCCCTGGCTCTGGTCAAAGACCAACCGGTCCGGCTTCGGTACCGCCTTGTCGAAATGGGCTTCAACGACTACCTGACCGTCCCCTTCGATCCACTCGATTTACGCGTTCGCGTACAAAACCTATTGACGCTTTCCAGAAGCGACGACGGTGATCGCAAATTTCCGCAGCCGGCGAATACATCGGCCCAACTTACCCTGGACGCTTTAAAAAAACTCGTCAAACAACCCGGCAATGGAACGGCTTCCGGAGACACTTGGGCGCTGCCGTCGCTGATGAATGCAATCCTTGGCTTTTGTAATGCCGCACAGGTGCTTTATTTTGATACCAATCCCGGCGATCAATTAGCGCTGAAAAATGCAACGCCTGATGGCTTTCTTGATGACAGCCTGGTGCTTTCTACCCGTGATTTGCCGGTGCTGCAAAAAGCCATTCGTCAGCACAAGCCGACTATTCTCAATAAAAGCACCGCGGTCAATTCCTTTGCCAACTACATCAATTCGATGCTTAACCTGCGGATCAAGTCTTACCTGGTTTATCCAATTGTCGTCAACAATAAGACCAGCTCCGTGCTGATCATTTTGAAAACCGATGAGGAAGCCTTTACCGAACACCACTTCCTTTATGTCCAGATTATTGCCAATATTCTTGCCACGCGCATGCAGTTTCAGGTCGTTCCCGCTCGAAATGGCCATTCTGGGGTGAAGGGCCTAACGGACATCCGGCAATATCATTACGGTCTCTTGTCCCAGGTGATTGATCAGCTGAATTCCGGCATTATTGTAACCGGGGCAGACGGCAAAATCCGCTACGTCAATACTGCCGCGACCCTTTTCCTGCAGGTCGAAGCCGAGGCCATCGTTAATCAGCCCCTGCAAACCATTATCGATGCGCATCTCGCTGAGCAGATCTACTCCCTTGAAAATCAGTCGCCGCTCTCCGTTGAACAACCCGAACTGGAAATGGAAGGTCCTGGTGGTCAGAAAATCCTCATCGGATTTTCAACGCAGCCGTTCAAAGACCCGGAGAATGCGGAACGAGGCCATATCATTACCCTCAAAGACATAACCTACACCAAGGAAATCCAGGAAGAGCTGCGGCGTGTAGACAGGCTGGCATCACTCGGCGTGATGGCCTCTGGTATTGCCCATGAAATTCGTAATCCACTGGCTGGTATCAAAGCAATGGCGCAAACCTTTGAAGAGGAATTAGACCCGGATGATCCGAAGAGCGAATATGTGCAGCGGATTGTGCGACTGGTAAATCGCCTCGACGAATTGCTGCGCACGCTCTTTTCGTATGCAAAGCCACCAAAGCCCGATCGTCGAAATACGGAAGTCAATGACATTATCCAGGACGTGCTTAGCTTGCTGCGCCAGAAAATTCGCGAAAATGACATCGAATTTGTTGGGGCCATTGGTGAGAACCTGCCGCGTATTTACGTGGATCCCGGTCAGATTCAGCAGGTGTTGATTAACCTCATTCTCAACAGCGTTGAATCGATTCAGGATGATGGGCAGATCCGCATTGATATCGATGGGTTCGAGCCGGGAGAGAACGCTGAAGAAGTATCTCGTATTCCGCAACTGGCTTTGATGAAGTCACAGCCGTATGTGAGGATATTTATTGAGGATAACGGCTGTGGAATTCCAGCTGATAACCTGAAACACATCTTTAATCCTTTCTTTACTACCAAAACTTTTGGTACCGGGCTTGGCTTATCCATTGTCTATCAAATCGTTAAGGAAAATGACGGGGCTATCTTTTATGAAAGCGAACTTGACAAAGGAACGCGTTGTTATTTATACTTGCCTGTGGAAAACACCTCAATCGTGATTGATCAAGGAAACTAAAACATGACCAGATTTGGCACGACCGATGATATAATCTGCGCGCCAATCAATTACGGATTTAGCCACCTGAACCTTGATGCTTCCATCGAACTGATTCGTCAATCTCCCCATCAGAATAGCATTGATTTACTGAACGGCGATCTGGATATTGCCCTGATTTCGCCAAATGACTATGCCAGTGATAGCTCCAAGTATAATATTTACAGGGAAATAGCTATTTGTTCCGTTGGCGCGGCGCGGGCAGCCTTGCTGTTTTTTCGTAAAAACATGAGCGTGTTCAAGTCAGCCGCTTACCAGGGGGAGACGAGTGAGGGCCAGAAGCTGGCGGCGATAGTGATGAATGAATTCTACGAAGCGAGTGTGGAATGGCAGGCACAGGCGGAATTGGAACCGTTAGAAGAAACGATTGATACTCACCAGGCGGTCCTGGCGGAGGGGGAGACAGCGCTCTCTGCTTTTTGGAAGCTGGAAAATCATATTGACATGCATGAAGAATGGTCGGACAAGGCAAATGCTGCATTCATACACCGGTTACTGGCCGTGCGTGCGGATAGCGATATGCGCGATGTGGTTACAAAAATCCAGACATCGCGTGATTTGGGATTAAAAAATCCAATGCAGGTTGCCCGCAGCTTTGCCGAAAATAAATCTATACCGTGGAACTATTTTCTGGAAATGATCGAAGACTTATATTCATATCATCCCCGTCCGGAAGATTGGGATGGTATGCAGGCCTATTTTGAATATCTCTACTACTACGGCTTTATAGAATACATACCCGGAATGAACTTCGCTAAATGAGGTGCTGAGGAAAACCGTTGAGCTCAAAGAAAACGGATAAGCTGTATTCCGACGAAATTTCGCTGCTGACCAATGAAGATCTGGCGGCATATGTCGAATTGAATTTGCGCAAAATCATTCGGATTCGGCGCAAGTTCGATATTCCCGTTATCTGTATTGCCGGTAGCGAAGGTAAAACCATTGCCAAGCGGATGTTGACTGCCATTCTGCGCCCGAAAATGCGAATTCTGGAGACACCGCCCGATTGTTCAACCACTTCAGGTGTTACCTCAACGCTCTTGAAGCTTGATGAGAGCTACGATCTGGCGATCCTGGAATTGGGCATCGTAAACCCGGATCAGTTCGAATGGGCCGTCAAGGTATCAAAACCAACCATCGGAATCATTACCAATATTGGTGAAGCGCATCTGGCCACTTTGGGCGACAAATACCTGATCGCCGATGCCAAAGTTGAGCTGGTGAAGCAGTTGCCTAAGGACGGCTATGCGCTGCTGAATATTGATGATGACTTAGTCAGCACAATGGGCAAATATGCACGCACGCCGAACATTATCAAGTTTGGCCTCAACCATAATGCCCAGTTCTACGCGACCAAAATAGATTATCGTGGTCCGGATGGCCTGGTGTTCTATGTGAACGGCTTCTACCGATTCCACTTGCCAATTTACAATTCTGCGCTTATATATAATGCACTGACAGCCATCGCTGCAGCCCGCTTGCTAGGTATCGAGTTTGAAGCAATTCGGGAAGGCCTGGAGAACCGTTTTTCATTGCTTGAGCACCGGGGAAATCTGATCAAATGCGAAAGCGGATATATTCTTGATTATACCTATGATGCAACAGTTAATTCGGTCACCAAGGCCTGTGAGTCGCTGGCGCAGTTTGAGAAGTATTCTGAAAAATTGATCCTGGTGATCGGAGATATTAGCGAGCCTGGACCGGATGTGGTTGGCGCACACTTGAAATTAGGATTTTACCTGGCAGCATTGCCGGTAAATACTGTGATTTCCGTTGGCGAAAATGCTCGTCATGTGGTGGAAGGTATTCAACGGATTAATCCCCAGAATAAGATAGGTGTTTCCTGTGCGAATCACGAGGAACTGCTGGGGATTATCGACGATCATTTGGTACCGAATACAACGATATTGTTCATTGGCAGTCGCGATTTGGAATTGGATATCCCGCTGAAAGAGATTGCAAAACGAATGGGACAGGAATAGAGCCGGTATGCAACGTGCGACAATTCATCTGGAAAACCCGCATGGCCGCGTGATAAATCAGGCGGTTGATCTGTTGAAGCGGGGAGAGCTAGTGGTTTATCCTACCGATACCGTTTATGGGGTCGGGTGCAGCATCCTGCAAAAAAACGCGATTGAAAAGCTTTACACGTGCAAAGGCAAGTCGAAATTTGATTCAATGAGCATACTCTGCGATTCTATTCAACAAGTTGCGGTGTATGCACAAGTTTCGAATTATGCCTTCCGTCTCCTGAAGCGCCTCCTGCCAGGCCCTTATACGGTAATCCTGGCCGCCCGGCGTGAAATCCCGAAACGAATGCTGGCAAGGCGTAAAGAGATCGGCGTGCGCGTCGTTGAAAACGAAGTATGCCAACAACTGATTCGCGAATTGGGACATCCCCTTGTTAATGCCTCTGCCTGCAGCGGTGAGAATCCGTTCGAAGAATATTATCAGATTGAGGCAGATGAGCGCCTGAATAATTACGCCAGCCTGATGCTTGATGCCGGTCCACTGGAAAACCCCTTGAATTCCACAGTCATTCGTATCCGCGATGCCGAAGTTGAAATAATTCGTGAAGGCAAGGGAGATTTAAGCCCTATTTTGAGTTAAAGGACATATGATGAAAAAAATAGTCAAAACCGACAAAGCACCTGCACCGGTTGGGCCGTATAATCAGGGAATTATCAGCGGCCCGTTTTTGTTTACGGCCGGACAGGTAGCTATCGACCCTAAGACAAATCAGCTCATCGATGGTGGCGTTGAAGAGCAAGCCCATCAGGTAATGAAAAACCTCGGCGCCGTTCTGGAAGCTGCCGGCACCAACTTTGACCGGGTGGTGAAGACAACAATCTTTTTGCAGAATATGGACGATTTTGCTGCAGTAAATACTGTTTACGGAACATACTTTTCCGGTGAAGCGCCAGCCAGATCGACTGTAGCAGTGAGTGGTTTACCGCTGAATGTCTCTGTAGAAATTGAGTGTATTGCTGAGGTAGGGAATGGGTAGCAGCAGGCCAGGGTGGCTGCGACTGGCTTTATGCCTGCTGGTATTGAGTGGCTTCAGTGATGTTACTTTTTCGCAGGAAACACCGGCAGATACGAGCATTGACGTCCGTGCCACAGTTGCCGACATGGACAGTGTTACGCTATTCTCTGATGGTTTCATAAAATCACCGCGTGGCGCCATGATTCGCTCCATGGTCTTTCCCAGCTGGGGCCAGTTTTACAACGAGAGCTACATAAAGAGTCTGGTGGTTGCCGGTACCGGGGCTTATTTTGTCAGCCGTATCGTTCGGTTTAATAATGATTATAATGATGCTGTCGAGCAGACCGACGAAGGCCGACGTCTTGGTGAGGATGTTTCTTCGTTTATTGAAGCGCGTAGAACCGCTCGCGATAGCCGCAGCAACAATGCCTGGTTGTTTGGCCTGGTGTATGTCATTGCCCTGGCCGATGCCTATGTAGACGCCTCTTTGTTCGGATTTGACGAAGCGATAGATGTGGCGGTTTTGCCGCCAGGGGATCGCCTTCAGCCGGTTTTGCTTACCCTTCAAGTTAATTTCTAAAATGAATCGTTTTTTGCAGGTGTTGGACTATGTGTATCTGACACGGCCCATACTTTGTTTTCCCGGATGGACAACGATGCTGGCGGGAATTTGGCTTGTTCGTGATTATCACGATCGCGACGCCTTCTGGCCCTCAGGCATTGATCCGCTTTTCTGGGATGCCGATATAGTCTGGCTCGGTATCAGCTTCGGTGCGGCGATGGCGGGGATATTCATCCTAAACCAACTACAGGACATCGAGAGCGATCGCGAAAACAACAAACTCTTCCTGCTTGGCGACGGTTATATTCCGGTCCTGCATGGTTGGCTGGAAGCGATTGTTATGATGCTCGTGGCGCTGGTGATTGCCGCAAGACTTGACCGGGATGTTCTGATCTACACAGCTCTCTTTATCGTTGTCTCCGGCTATTTTTACAACTACAAGCCCTTCGAATTTAAGAATTTTCCACTGCGCGGCCTGCTGGCCAATATGGCCATGGGCTGGCTGGCCTTTTGCCTGGGCTGGCTACTCTATGTGGCGCCTTCCTGGACGATGGTCATCGCATCTCTGCCATATCTGACCTACAACACCGCCCTGTATTTTCTGACAACCTTACCCGATGTAAAAGGGGACTCAGCGGTTCGCAAAATCACCTTCCCGGTGCGTTACGGATATGGGCCAACAATCTGGCTGAGCTTTATTCTCTTTTTCTCGACAATTGTGATTTCAGTAGTGCAGGGAAATGGATTTATGTGTATAATTTCTACCCTGGTAATGCCATTTATCGCAAGGGCTGTATACGACCAGCGCCGAAGCACGGCTGTTGTGGCTGTGAAGTTGGGGATCTTCTTTTTTGCGCTGGGTGTCTGTCTGAAGTTCCCGCCTTTTTTATTGATGATGTTGGTTGCATTCGGCATAACAAAATTCTATTATAAGAAGCGTTTCAATCTGGATTACCCGAATTTTAAGGGACAATAAAACGCGACAAATTAAATACCTGTACGAGTTCGCATTCATGTTGAATGGTGAATGAATGGAAAATGTTTTTATAGAGCTTTTTCTTTACCTGGCTTGTGTCTATTTCATTAATGGCCTGCTGATCAATCTCTTCCGTTATTTGAAAATTGCCGACTTCATCGCAAATGTGATGACCGGTGTGATTTTCGGCGGTATTCTCATTGCCTGGGGACAGTTGGTGGGACCGGAAGGGGTAGAGCGCCTGGTTGGCAATAAATTTATCAATTTCGTGTCATATGTCGGGCTTATGCTCTTTATGATGCAATTGGGATTCAATTTTGAACCGCGCTTTTTCAATTTTCGCAGCAATTCGGTGATGGTTCAGGCGATCATTTTTGTGGCGCTGAATTCAGCTTTCCTGGGTGCCGTCTGTTATTATTTGTTGGGTATTCAGGAAACCTTGCCGATGCTCACCCTGGTGATAGCATTTCTCACGATTAATATCGGCAGTATACTCTCTTCGAATTTTCCAATTGATCCGACCCTTAAGAGACCTTTCACAAATTTAATTCAGCTGGCGGTGATCCTCGATGTCATAGCTATTCTGCTGTTCAGCGGCATCTTTTTCTGGCTGAAGGTGCGCGGGTATGAACCGGCAGATATTCAGCAGGATCTAATCAATGTTGCTATTCTTGCTATTTTCCTGATACCGATATTATCGCAGAATACCTTTCAGAAAATCTTTAGCTTCCTGGAGCGCTGGTCGCAAAACTATACGGTGCTCCTGAAGTTGGGCACCTTTTTCCTCTTTCTATATGCCGGATTCCAGATGGGTCTCTCGGTGCTGGTGCTCGGGTTATGGGCCGGGCAAATCTTCAAGTCCTTGAGCGGACCGGCGCGCAGCGATATCCGCCACAAATTTTTCCCGGTGGCCACCTTCGTCTATATTCTGCCCTTCGTTGAGATTGGTATGACCCTGGTGTTGAATTGGGAGTATGCAGGGAACTTCATATACCATTTCCATGTTGTCTTACTGACGCTGGTTGTGATAACCGTTGTCTTCTCGCTTCTGGGCATTGCATTAAAGAACTTTACGTTTGCGATTGCCATGGGGGCGTTTCCGCGCGGAGAATTGACAGTGCTGATTCTCTGGTTGGCGGAGCAAATTGAGCTAATACCAAAATCAATGTTTGTTCTGTCGGTTTCCGTTGTGCTGGTGACCAGTCTGCTTGGACGACTATTGTTCTTGCGGCCGCTGGTGCGCACAGAGGAGCTTCTTGACAGACCCGGAGTGAATTAATGAGCGGCCTTTTTGGAAAGATTAAGCAGGGCATTGCCCGCACGAAGTCCCAGGTTTTTGACAAAATTTCACATGCAATTCATGCCAAAGCGAAAATAGATGACGAGCTACTGGAAGAAATTGAAGATATTCTGATTTCAGGCGATGTTGGCGTGGAGACGACCCTGGCCTTGCTCGACAATGTCAAGACACGTATTCGTAAGGAGAAATATGAAGACAGCGACAAGCTCTTCGAGGTGCTGCAGGATGAAGTTGTGCAGATGTTCCCGGAAAGCACTTATACGGAAAGTGAGCTGTCTGCGGCGCCATATGTAATTCTGGTAGTTGGCGTGAACGGTGTGGGTAAGACCACTTCGATTGCAAAGCTGGCGCACCGGTTTAAGTCAGCAGGGAAAAGTGTCCTGCTTGCTGCCGGCGATACCTTTCGGGCAGCGGCGATTGAGCAGCTCCAGGAATGGGCTGGGCGAATTGATGTGGAGCTTGTAAAACATCAGTCCGGCTCCGATCCTGCGGCAGTGATTTTTGATGCCCTTGAAGCGGCCCGTTCGCGAAATAAGGATGTTGTGATCATCGATACTGCCGGACGGCTTCACAATAAAGTGAACCTGATGGAAGAATTGAAGAAAATCAGCCGGGTTATCCGCAAGGTCATACCGGAGGCGCCACATACCAGTCTGCTGGTGCTGGATGGCACGGTGGGGCAAAACGCGCTGAACCAGGCGAAGCAGTTTGTAGATGCCGCTGCCGTTGATGGTATCATCCTCACCAAGCTTGACGGTACTGCCAAAGGTGGGGCGATCATTGGGGTGGCCAATAAGCTAAACATCCCGGTCGAATACATCGGTGTAGGGGAGGGGATAGATGATTTGCAGCCTTTTGACGCCGCTCTGTATAGCAAAGGCCTCTTTGAACAGTAGAATTTTTTCCTTAATATGAAATCAGAAGGAGGCCACCGCCACATTGCGACAGAAAACGCAGAAAATTCACCTGACCACGCTGGGTTGCTCAAAGAATACATATGATTCCGAAGTGCTGCTCGGGCAGCTGGCGGCGCACCAGGCAGAATTTGTGGAAGAAGCAGACCAGGCGGACGTCATTATCATCAATACCTGTGGCTTTATTGAGCTTGCCAAGCAGGAATCAATCGACGCAATCCTTGAAGCTGAGCAAATTAAGCGTGATAAAGGCGACCAAAAAGTGATTGTCTGCGGCTGTCTCTCGGCGCGCTATAAGTCACAGCTTGAAAAGGAAATGCCCAACGTCGACGCCTTCTTCGGCACAGAAGATTATGACAATATCCTGCGCTTCCTGAATTACTCCCGCGATGGTGCTCCCGAGTTTCTTTACGAAAAACGCTTCCTGTCTACTCCCTCTCATTATGCGTTCCTGAAAATAGCTGAAGGATGTAACCATACCTGCGCGTTTTGCGCAATTCCCTTGATGCGTGGTAAATACCGCAGCCGGGAAATGCGTCATATAGTTGAAGAAGCGCAGATGCTGGTTGACCAGGGCGTGAAAGAGTTGATCGTCATTAGCCAGGACACAACCTTTTATGGTCTGGATATCTACAAGCGACAGGCCATTGTAGAGCTTTTGACGGCCTTGGAGAAGGTTGATGGCCTAGAATGGATCCGTCTACACTATTTGTATCCGACGACCGTCCAGGACGAGTTGATTGACCTGATGGCCGGCAGTAAAAAGATCGTTCCTTATCTGGATATGCCTGTGCAGCACATTACCGATCACATGCTCAAGGCAATGAAGCGCGGTGGCAAGTCGCATCGCATTTACAATATCTTTCAGCAGGCACGTGAGAAAATAAAAGACGTTACGCTTCGCACGACCTTCATTGTCGGGCATCCGGGTGAAACCAGGGAAGACTTTGAGGCGTTAAAGGGGTTTATACAGGAAATGCGCTTCGATCGCCTGGGCGTATTTACCTACTCTCACGAAGAGAATACCGCTGCCTTCAACGAAGAAGATGCTGTTAGCGCCGAAGAAAAGGCCGCCCGCTATGCTGAGCTGATGCAGATTCAACAGGATATTTCCCTGGACAATAATCTGGCAAAGGTAGGGCGCAGCTATCGGGTGCTGATTGATGAAGTAGATTGGTCATCAATGGTTGCTTATGGGCGGACCGGTGGCGACTCGCCGGAGATTGACAACGAAGTGATCATCTCACCGCTGGTCGGCGCATGTAACGTGGGAGACTTTGTCGACGTAAAAATTCATGATGCTACGGAATACGAGCTTCATGGAAAAATAGAGGGCTAGTCTATGAAACGTTTTCAGTTCATTTTGGCGTCACTAGTGACAATTACCCTGTTAGCCACAATTTTATGTGCTCAAACGGGTGTCAGGCAACAGCTAAGGGCGCCGGGGCTTCCTTATTTTAGCAGCAAAATATTCTCTACCTTCAGCGAAGACGGCAACCAGCGTCTGACCCGTGTTTATATCCAGATCGTAAATGACAATCTTACCTTCCTGCAGGTTGACAGCGGCTATCGCGCTGAAGTGCAGATTGAAGTGATGGTCTCCAGCAAAGACTCCGACTTCGGCGTTAGCCGAACTCTGACTGAGTCATTCCTGATGAAGGATTACGAAAGCACAAATGCAAAAAGTATTGTCAACACCCTGATCACGGAGATACCGATTGAGGCAGGGGAATATGAAGCTCTGATCACGCTGCGGGATATGAACTCCAGCGGCCAAACATCTGCCAGAAAGAAATTCGGCGTGCTTTCAAGTGAAGGCGCCGTTGCCAGCGATGCCAAGCTGATGATCAGCGATATCCTCTTCTTCAATCAGTTCGAGAAAGACGAGCAGGGGCGCATTGTCGATTTTGATCCGGCCCTTGAAAACAGCTTTAGCAGCGACGGCGAATCCATCTATGCTGTTTTCAACAGCTATACGTCAACACCAGGGCAGCCTTTGACAATTGATTACGTTGTCAGGGATGAGTATGACCTGGTGGTTTTGCAGAACCAGCTGGAGATTGCCTCACCGGAACAGTATGCCACCCATTACATTCGCTTGAACCGCTATTACTTCAACAAGAATCGCTATTACATGCAGGTGGCCCTAAACTCCGGCGGGACCAAAATATCAAACGGAGCGCTTTTTCAGTTTTTTTGGGAGTTTTTACCCAACTCACAGAAAGACCTGAATTTGGCGATTAAGCAGCTAAAATACATTGCCAAGAATGATTCCATTAACTTCTTTTTGAAGCAGCCGTTTGCGGAAAAAAAGGCCTTCTTTAAACGCTTCTGGGAATCCCGCGATCCGAACCCCAGCACCGAGGAAAATGAGTTGATGAAGGAGTATTATCGGCGGGTTGGCTACAGCAACCAACAATTCTCGATTAGCGGCGAAAGTGGCTGGTTTACAGATCGTGGACGTATCTTCATCAAATTCGGTCAACCGGACGATGTTGAGCATCATCCTTTTGAGGCGGGGTCATATCCGTATGTGATATGGCGATATTACGATAACCGGAAGAGCTTTCTTTTTATTGACCGTACCGGCTTTGGCAATTATGAGCTGCATCCCGAATACTACTATGTAGAGTACGAGTAAGGGATTTGATTTCGGCAGTTTTTTTGTGATCGCTCACCAAGCGATTTTTTGTCACTGGAATTAATGCGACGTGAATGCCTGTTTTTTAAGGGCTTATGTCGCATTTCTTTTTTGTGAAAACAGCGAGTGTATATTATTGCGCTCAAAAAGCGATCTTCAAGCGGGATTCACAGGCCATCAGAATAAAGGTGAATATGTGATTATTCAATGAAAGACGGGAGAGTAGAATGGACTCTTGGTGGCTAAGTTTATGCAATAAAAAGGGGTTAGGGGAATTGGGATCTCAAGAGGTAAATTTCACAAGAGTGAATAAAAAACAGTCTCCCAATCTTAGATTTTAGTAAAGCCTTAAAGTTTAAGTATGTTTCAGTCTGATTGCAAGTAGATTAAAGAAAACTTTTCAAAATCTTTTTTTTGCTCTAAGTCCATATTAAACATTCGATAAACTTATTGTTTTACGTGAAACCATTTAGTATGAAAAATTTTTACATTTTTTTGCCCAATTCGTTTGGTTTTGTCATCTGCATTTCGTTATACTTAATGCACTTCATTATGGCTATCGCAGCCACCGAATGTTGAACGTGTTTTCAAATTCCCATAACAAAGAATTTGGAATTTCTCAAAAAACTAGCTCATGCTAACTAGGGTGAACTACGCCGTGAGTCATGCTCATTCCGTCACCATAGGCATGGTCGGTAAAGGAACCGATGTCTCTGCCAAGGCCGCTCCCACCGGATCCAGTGTTCGTGAAACATGGAACAAATGTCTGTTGGAAGTAAAGCAAAATTTGCCTGAGCAAACATACCAGACCTGGTTCCTGCCGATTATTCCGGTGTCCTTCATTAAGAATGTTCTCATACTCCGTGTTCCCTCCCGCTTCTTCTTCGAATGGATCGACTCTCATTATGGTACCACCCTGCGTAGCGTAGTTAAAGATGTGTTCGGCAAACATGCAGTCATCGAATTCCTCATTGCCCCAACCCGTGAAGACTTAACTGAAATACCTGCCACGGAAAAGGTTGATGTTGCTGCACCGTCGGTAGAACCCACTGTTCAACTGCCTGCGGCTGTTGATCATAGCAACTCGGGTGTTGATGCTGACCTGACCTTTGCAAGCTTTGTTGAAGGCGCCGGCAACAAGCTGGCTGTTAAGGCGGCCGAGGTTGTTGCCGGGAATCCCGGTGCAAATCCTTACAATCCGCTTGTGTTGCACGGAGCGGCTGGTTCCGGTAAAACTCACCTGACCAATGCCATAGGAAATACGATCCTGGAGCAAAACGGTTCCGCAAAGTGCTACATGATTAGCAGTGAGCGCTTTCTTCATGAATATGTTAATGCTGTTCAGGGCAATCGGATGGATCGTTTTATGCAAAAGATCCTCACCTGCAAAGTGTTCATGCTTGAAGACGTGCAGTTCCTGGCTAACAAGACCAAGTCACAGGAAAATCTGCTCTTCATTATAAATGAGCTTCTGAAGCGCAAAGCCCAGGTGATCATCACCAGCAATGTTGCGCCAGGCAAGTTGAAGCTGTTCAACGAGCGGTTGGTATCTTCATTCCAGAAGGGCCTGATTGCAGACCTTGCCCCGAATGACATTCGCACACGTGAAAACCTGATCCGCCAATACACCGAGAAGCATGCGATTCAGCTCGAGGAGCCGGTGATTGAATTTCTCGCCGAAAACCTTGGCAGTAATATGCATCAGTTGCGTGCTGTGCTTATCCGCATCGTTGCGCAAATTTCTTTGCTTGGTGGCAGTCTTGGGCTGAACGACATCCGCTATATCGTTTCGCAGATTTCTCCGGATGAGTCCTTGCAAGGCGTCATGGCGCCGGGACGACGCGAAATTGGCATCAGTGAGATCTGCCGTGCTACAGCGGACTTCTTTGACCTCCCGATCGACATTCTACAAGGTGTTTCGCGTAAGCAGCGCATCGTCAAAGGCCGCCAGATTGCTATCTATCTCTGCCGTGAACTTACTAGTGACTCATTAAGCAGTATCGGTTATCACTTCTCCAACCTGCATCACGCCTCGGTTCTCTATGCCTGCAATAAGGTGAAAAAGGATCTTGCCAGGAATCCGGTCCTGAAAGCCAACGTCGAGAAAATCAAGGCGCTGCTGATCCCCTGATCACTCCTTTCCAACATCGTCGTTCTGAACTTTCCACCATTCACATCGTGTAATAATCGCCGTACATAGAAAAATAAATTGGTGTATTGATCATGATGCATCGATTATATTGGTATGATACAACGCCGAGATAGTTACCATTGGAATTTTTTAGGATTAGGAATGATAGAACGTATTGATATAGGTCGATTGCCATACAAATACCTGGCATGCTTCTTATGGCTGCTTTTGATGGGCAGCCCGGCTGCACTCTTTGCCCAGGAAACAGTTGCTGATAAAGTTGTAGCCGACAGCAGCATGGTGATAGATAGTGATACTTCAGCTGCTGATACAACCACGCTGCGAGTCCTTGATAGACGGGTCATGAACCAGGCTTTCGACGTCGGGGAAAAACTGACATTTGCAATTCGCTACGGGATAATTCGGGCCGGAACAGCGGTAATGGAAGTGCGGGACCTGGTCACGCTTGAAGATTCCATCTCCGCCTATCATGTCATAACAACTGCTCGTAGCAGCCGCGGTTTTGACCCCTTTTATAAGGTGCGAGATGAAGTTGAGACATTTCTGGATGTCAATGGCATGTTCTCATGGCGGTTTAACAAACGCCTGCGCGAGGGCGGTTATAAATACGATCTGCTGGTCAACTATGACCAGGAGCGGGGCGCAGCTGATGTAACAACCATACGCTATCACAAAGACGAGCCCTTGCGCGTCAGAAAGCAGGACAACTTCAAAATCGACATACCTCAGTATGTTTTGGACGTATTAGGATCCTTTTACTATATACGAACCCAGCGCCTGGAGGTGGGGGAGCCGATCTATCTGACCAACCATGATAATAAAAAGATCTATGATCTGCAGGTCATCATCCAGAAGCGCGAACGCATTAAGGTCAAAGCAGGTGAATTTGATTGCATCGTCATTCAACCACGCTTGCAGGGAGATGCAATTTTTCAGCAAAAGGGGAAGATGTGGGTTTGGTTGACAGATGATGAGCGCAAAATCCCGGTGCAGATGAAGTCGAAAATTGCCGTGGGATCAATCACAACTGAATTGGAACGAATTGAGGGCGTCAATCGCCCTATTACGGCGCAACGACGATAACCGGAAAGCCAGCCATGTCACGCTTCAAGAAACTGACCTTCGACGAAATTTCTACCTACAGTATTAACGAGCGGTTTAGTAAAGTCAAAACCAGCGACTTTGCCAAACCGCTAACTGCCAACGCGAGTGTGAGCGAGTTGCTGGATGCGCTGCCCAATATTCTCGTTGGCGCCGATTTTCGCGAGTTTGTCGGGCATTTTCGGCAGGCCATTGCTGATAAGAATAGCGTTGTGTGGATGATGGGGGCCCATGTGATCAAAGTGGGCATGAGCCCGTTGATTATCGAGTTGATCAAGCGCGGCATTATTACCCATCTGGCCATGAACGGCGCCGGGGTCATTCATGATACCGAAATTGCTATGTGGGGCATTACCAGCGAAGATGTCGCTGCCGGCTTACAGGACGGGTCTTTTGGCATGGCCGCTGAGACCGCGGAATTTATTAATGGGGCATTGAACGATAATGGCGGCAACGACAAAGGCTATGGAGAAGCGGTGGGGGAGAAGTTGCTTGCTGCTAACGCCCGGAACAGGGACCTCAGCTTGCTTGCGACCTGCGTAGCGGAAGGCGTCCCGATTTCCATCCACCCGGCCCTAGGAACAGAAATCATCCATCAGCACCCTAACCTCGACGGTGCGGTATTTGGCGAAAAGTCCCTGCTTGATTTTCAGCTCTTTACACAATCCCTAACCACTTTGAAAGCCGGCAGCATCGTGTTAAACGTCGGATCAGCGGTGATCATGCCGGAGGTCTTCCTCAAGGCCCTAACCGTCGTACGAAATCTTGATCATCCGGCACATGGATTTTACACAGCCGTTTTTGATATGATTCGCCACTACCGGCCAACGGAGAATGTCAAGTTCCGACCTACCATGACCGGCGGCAAAGGCTACTACTTTGTTGGGCATCATGAAATTATGCTACCATTGATGATTGCGTGTCTGCTGGACGACTGACGCCGGCGCTGTGTCGCTTTATCTCTGGTGTTCCAGGGGGATGTTTGCTTCCAGCATCTAGCATCACCCATCTCCTATCAGTTCCACCACCTCAACGCCACTCTGCACCGCACTCTCAATGGTTGCCGGTAAGCCGGTATCGACCCAATCACCGGCAAGAAAGAAATTACGGACGTTTGTCCGGTAGCCCGGACGGCGGGCAAGTGATGCAGGGGTTTGATCAATCGTTGCGGACTTCTCCTTTATCACTTTAGCTGCATCCATGCCGAGATCGTTCCGCAGGTGAATGCCGGTATATTTTTCGATTTCGCTGACTGCCAGGCCAAGCAGCTCTGAGACATCCATCTGCGCCTCTTTGTCCGCAGCACTGATCACGATGCTGTAGCCATGCAAGGTATTCTCCATAGCCTTCGGTAGTTTAAATATCCATTGAATAGGAGAGTTAACCAAAGCGGCGGGAAACTGCAACTTTAGCGGTTTATCGAGCCAGAAATAGATGGTGATGATTGGGGAATAATCGAATTGATCAAGATATGTGAATCCTTTTGCAAGATCGGTATCACTGCTTTTCAGTAATCGCCAAAGCGCTTTTGGTGGAAGGGCAGAGATGAAGCTTTGTCCGGCAATATTCTCGCCGTTGGCGGTGGTAACAGAATGAACACGGCCGTCCTGAATATTTAATTTTGCTGCTCCCTGTCGCGTATGAACGGCTCCGCCGTTGCGCTCGATATAGCGACAGGCCGGCCGGGCAAAAATCTCATCCAAAGACGCTCCCGGCAAAACAAGGCTGCCTGCTGCACGACTGGCAAGAAAAGCCTGTACCAATACCCGGTGTAAAAGATAAGCACTTGCTGTTGCCGTTGATGTGTTGAGAGTGGCGAGCGTAATCGGTTCCCAAAGTAGATCTGTCAGATTGCTGGTTGTGCCGCTCGCTTCTAACCAGTCTGCCACTGTAAGGCTGCGTAGTTGTTCAGGATCTGCTTTTCTGAAATTGAGGCCCCAGCGAATGAGTTGCCGGCGATCCGCATTGCTTAGCGGTCCCTGGATCAACAGCGGCAAGGCAAAGTGTAGCGGCGCCGGCAATCGCCAGCTGCGAAAATGAAATGACTGTTTACCCGGTATAAGATAGTTTACGCTGAGACCCGCTTGCGTCTCGAGCAGATGATCGCTGCCGATTGTCTTCAGCATGTCCAATGTGAAGTGATAGCTCGCGGCGAGTGCGTGTTGGCCGTTATCTATTATCTGTTTGGCGTCGCGGGCAAAAGTTGAACGCACCCGCCCGCCCGCCTGAACACCTTTTTCCAGCACAAGTGGGCGCTGTCCTCGACGGCAGGCTGCTACAGCTGCAGCTAATCCGGCGACACCACCTCCAATAATAATTGGGTGATAGCCTGTGGCAGTTTGTGCTCGGGACACGTGAGGCTTTATCCAAATAATTTGATAGTGGAGACGGTGCGTGCCGTAATCCAGAACTTGTTTGGCGTAGACAGGCGGATGCGATTTTCCAGGACGTCGTAATTGCGCGACTCAATTTTGTTCAGAAGGTGGAAATAGACGCTCTTCATGATTTCCGAAACCAGCATATTTCTTCGCTCATTCGGCGGCAGGCAATCTTCTGCAAGGCTGTAGTAATGGCGGGCCCTTTGTGATTGAAAGGCCATCAGCTTTTCAAATTCCGGGCTATGTTGTGCACTCATAATCTGTTGTTCTGAGACGTTGAACTGCCGTAACTCTTCGCGAGGCAAATAGAGACGACCCATTTGAGCATCTGTGCCGACATCGCGAATGATGTTGGTGAGTTGCAAGGCAATTCCCAGGTTTTCTGCATATTTTTTAATAATCGGATCTCGATATCCAAAAATTTGAATACACATCAAGCCAACAATCGATGCGACGCGATAACAATAGAGCTTAAGATCTTCAAACGACTTGTAGTCGAGATTGTCCAGATCCATACGTACACCGGCAATGAGCTCCAGAAAGAGATCGACCGGAATTTTGAAGCGTTCCGCGACATGCCGCAGGGTGTCAAAATAATTGGATACTCGCTTCGTAAAGCAGTTTTTCAGCTCCGCTTCCCAGCTATTCAGGTGATCACGGCGGTTTTCCATTGGGCTTATGTTATCGGCGATATCGTCGGTTTGCCGACAGAAGGCATACAAGGTGTAGATTGCCTGGCGTTTTTCCTTTGGCAGAAAGAAAAACGAATAGAGGAAACTGCTCTTGCTCTCAAAAGTGATTTGCTGATCGCTGGATGATGTATTCATGCGTAACCCGGTTGTGAGGTGAATAATCGGAAGCTGATTTTTAGCCAGTCTGTTTTAGAAAGTGTCGGTCTGGATTGCAATACATTGAAGCCATTTTGTTCAATTTTCGAGAGAATTGCCATACCACCGGCAACGGTAAAAGTTAATTCCCAGCGTAATCGTCGGTGAAGGTGGCGCAGCAATGGCAAGCCGGCACGAAAACGTTGGCGTGTTTCGGCTACAAGCGCTGTCATCAACGAAACAAAGTTAGGACTTGCTGTCGCCTCGTAAAACTCTGCTTCCATCACATGAAATTGCTCGAGGTAATTGCCGGGCACGTAAATTCGGTTTTTCTTCAGGTCAACCGTCACATCTTGCCAAAAATTGGTCAGCTGCAATGCCGTACAGATATGATCGGAATAGGCAAATAGCTGTTCATCACGATACCCATGCAGAAGCAATATCAGGCGGCCAACGGGATTGGCCGATCTTTCGCAATAATTGTCGAGATCGTCAAGGTCCTGATAGCGTGATTTTTCCAAATCCTGCAGAAAGGCTGAGATTAAATCGTCAAAGAGCTTTCCCGGCAGATCAAATTTTTCCATGGTGTCGGCAAGGGCAAGGAAAATCGGGTCTTCAGCATCACCGGCAATGGAACGATGAAGCTGCTCGCGCCATTCCAGTAGCCCGGGACGGTCATTGTGCTCATCTGCAAGATCATCCGCGTGGCGAGCGAAGGCATAAATCGGATAAATGTGTTTGCGGAGTGCGCGCGGCAGGAGAACACTGGCGACAGGAAAATTTTCATAGTGGCGCGTCGTAATTTCCTTGCAGTAGCTGTAAGCGTCTTCGAGTCTCAAGTGCAATTTCCCGGATACTAAGCGGACTTTGACGTTTGCGGTTCGGCGTCACTATTTTTAATCGACAGAATCTACGTTCTATTTTGATCTCTCACAATACGAAAATGAAGAATGTGCCATCTTTTCATTGGGCTAAATTGCAACATTTTTGGCTCCTTTTTGCTCGATTCTCATATTTCAATCCCTCAAGCTTCCGCAGCTCTTGTCGACAATTATTGACATCACGATAACATGGCATCAGCAGTTATGAGTATGACCACAATCATACCTGAGTCCGTCCAAACAAGGGAAGAATTGTGTTTGTTGCAAGGAGAGACAGACGGATTCGCGGGATGCTATATGCACAAGGACTTTGTGTCGGAGGCTATTCATGAAAACAGTGTTGCTTGTTGATGATCAGCGTTTTTTCCTAAGGACTGTTCAGGCAACCTTACGCACATTAAACACAAATTGCCGAATCATTACAGCCAGAAACGGTAAGCAGGCGCTTAAGGTTTTGGCCACTGAACCACTGGATTTGGTGATTACCGATCTCAAAATGCCGGTGATGGACGGTTTTTCTCTCTTGAGTGAAATGGGAGAAAAATATCCTTTTGTACCGGTGATTATTATGTCCGCCTTCGTTTTCGCAGATATTGAAGGGCGTATCAATCAGCCCGGCGGTTTTCGCTACTTGAAGAAGCCGGTTGATTTGAATCATCTCAGCGAGGTCGTGAGCGACATCCTATCCTCAAATGTTGAAGGGGGTATAAATGGAATATCTGTGTCCGGTTTCCTGCAACTGATTGAGATGGAGCAAAAGACCTGTACCCTTCGAATTACCTCAAATGGACGCATCGGCTACATGTATGTAGAGAAGGGCCGCTTGTATGGCGCCCGCTTTGATGGTCGGGATGACCTGGAAGCCGCTCTGGAGATTGTCGGATGGGAAAGTTCCGAAATTGAAATCTTCAAGAATTGCTCAGTTCCGGAGAATCGCATCAACCTTCCTATGAACCACGTTTTGCTCGAAGGGTTGCGTCGGAAAGATGAAGGACGTTGGATTGAGTAGTGAGCAATTTAAGGGCGAGGGATGCCACGATATGTGGCGCTGAGGAGAGGTTATAAAATGGACTTTCATTTTCACCCACAAAAAGTGAGCAATGGCAGCAGGTTGGCGATGAGCCTCCTTGCATTGGGCATAACCGCTGCCATGCTTTTCCTGAGCTTTGCTGGCGACAAATCCAACAAAGCTTTGCAGTTAAAGTCATTAATTGCCAATCAGGAAACTGTTCTGCATAAAATCGCGGCGCAAGGATATATCCTTAACCGTTCTGAAGATCCGAACACCTATGCCCAAGCGCTTGCCGCTATCAGAAACCATGTGGATGAATTGGTGCGTTTAGAGCACATGATCCAGCAAAACCCACTGCTCCAGGGCGGCAACTCTGAAGGCAGCCGCCAAATTTCCTCTGTATTCTTTGAATCGCCGTCACGGTTGACGGAACGGCTGGAGCAATTTGTTGGGCAAATGCGCGAGCTTGTTGCGGTGCCATTTGAGGCCATTGATCAGCATCGCGATCTTGCTGCTGTTGCCGCTGACAGTGGCGGTAGTGAGCTGGCAGCTGTGCTCAGAGTTGCCGGTATTGCGGCCGGTAAAAGTGCTGAGCGTCTCAACAATCGCGGATGGCAGATAGTGCTTACCGGGTTGTCGCTTCTTTCTTTACTTTTGGCCCTGTGGGTATATTTACTCAGCCCCCGCTTGCAGAACAATCAACTCGCGTTTGAGTCGTTGGGAATTGACTATCGTACCGTTGCTGCCCGGGAAGTTGAAGCGGTTCGCGATCTGGCATTGCAAGAAGCGGAGTTCCGCAAGCTCGACAGAATATTGACCACAGCCGGATTTGGCTATATGGCCGTTCGTTTCGATAAGAACGATGTTACATACAATAAGGAATTTGTTAGACGCTGGCGCTTGCCGGATGAATTGGCTGTTGAGGCTGAAAATGACAAGGACGCCGTGCGGCGCTTCCTGCTGAAACAGCTGATGGATGAAGATATTTATCAGGCTGCTCTCAAGGGAGATACAGCCCGAATTCGGCGTCAGTTTAGGCATTTGCTGAAGCTCGGCGACGGTGACCGCTTAAATTGCACAGAGATTATGAATCCGGACGGCAGCCAGGCGCTGGGACTGGTGTGGAGCTTCTCCAAACACGACGAAAATATCGGGCAGGCATCTATTGCAGCGCGACTTCTACCTGATTTTGTCAATCGGTTTCCCGAAGCGGTTGTTGTTGTTGATCCGCAAGGGAGTTGCGTCTACGTAAATGATACAGCTGAGGAATTGATGGGGGAACGAATCGGCAAAATCGGATTGCGTGACTGGCCGTCTGTTTTTGATATCGAACGTTGTGACATTATAGAGACTGAGGATAGGGGCGAGTTTTCGCCTGATGCGATATTGTCTACCGCGGATGAGCCGCTGCAAATGCGACTTCAATTCAATGTTCCTGAGAAAGAAAAGCCGCAAATCTGTCGCTTCTCAGCTACTCCCGTGACCGATGATGATAATGATGTGCATGCATTGCTACTCCTTCTGGCATTAGAAGAAGCGGAGCCGGACGATCCGGTCGAAATTATCCCTTCCGTTCAATCTGAGGCAGTGTCGAGCTTGAGGATATTTGTAGACGAAGCACTTGAGGCAGTTGAGGTGATTGAGCAGGAAGTTCGTAAACTGGCCACTCCGGAAGGACGTCGGGAACGCTTTGCCAGGATTGGGGAAGCCGCCCAAAGCTTACTCGATTCAGCCGAAGAACGGCAGCTGTTTCCGCTGGTTGCTTATCTTCATAGTCTGGCTGGTGAAACCGAATTGCTCCAGACGCGTGAGCAAATCAGCCGTAAAGACCTTGATCCCTTTTTCCGGGGATTGCGCGGATTTAAGGCCGCTATCGGTTCACTGACCGGTCTGGTTGGGACCAGCCAATCGAATAAAGCGCCGGCAAATAGCGCTCCCTTATTCTATGGGAAATTGATGAAGGCCATTCAGGCATTGTTAGCAAAACTGACCAGCGGAACGCAGCAGACGATTAAAGTGAACAGCACTGAGCTTCAGGCTGATCATATTCACGCCGGCAATATTAAAGCGGTTTGGCATGTGGTTGCCAAGCTGATGCGTTTTTCGATTTACCATACCTTGCCAGATGTTTGGCAGCGCGGTGATATTCCGGCAATTCATATCGACAGTGCCATTGAAAACGAAGCCCTGGTAATCGGCTTTCAGGACAATGGCCGAATTGATCTGGAAGCGTTGCAGCGTCAGGCTGTCACCAGCGGCTCAGCTGATTATCAGGAGGCACGCGACTGGACTGATGACAGGCTGCTTCAATTGCTGCTGGACCCGCAACTGCGCTTAACCAACAAGAAGCATCAACATATTAGTTTGGCCGCCGTTTGCGGCTACGTGGAAAGTCTGGATGGCAAGTTGGAATTTGTCACCAATTCCGACAACGAATTGAGAATTGAGGTGTCGTTTCCCAGCGCACTCGAACAGAGGGCAACAGAGGATGATAACAACAACGAGGAAGCGACACTTATCGAAAATGCCTGGAGAGGAGAGGGGTGAAACGCGTGAACGAAGCACGGATGCGACGTTTGATTGAAATTGCCGTTGTTGCCGTTCTGTTAGCGGCGGTGACTATCGGGGTTTTAAATGTTCTTAAAATCAACCGGCAATTTTCAGCTGCTATTCAAAAATGTAACTCAATTGGGTTGATTGTTCAAACCTGTACCAGCATTAGCGGACGTATGGCAAGCAGCGTCAACAAAGATGATTTTGCAGACGAACGCCTTGAGCTGGGAGAACAACTTCGACTATTGGAATCCCTGCATGTGAACCTTTTCCGTGGTAATCCAACGCCTAGTGTTCACTCGCCCTTCCGGGACGAAATTATCGCTGCATATTATGGTGAACCGCCATACCTCGGACGTGCCGTTCGCGGCTTCATGCAAGATTGTTATGAGATCTATAAAAGCGACTACCAAAGTCAGGCCAATGTTGCTCTTGCAGCCAGTACGATTAGGAATGTCTCACGTACTCTGATGATGGATAAATTGGGCAGCGTGGTTCGTAAATACGAAGCGGCCCGGTCACATAAGCGCGCCGTGATCTTTGCCGTCGTTTTAGCTTTGATACTGATAGGGATACCATTCCTCTTCTACCAGCGCCTGACAACGGAACCGGAAGTTACGGAAACAGCCCTGGTGCCGCTTTCGACTGCGTCGGAAAGCATCGCAGACGTTCTGCGTCCGGTGGACTTTGCCGAGGCGGTTGAGGAAATTGATTTTGAAATTACCCGTCTCCTGGCAATCGAGGAACCGGAATATCCTTTATCAGCGGCGCCGCAATTGTTGAGCCTGCCCCCTGCGCCGGTCTATGATCAGGACAAAACCGTAAAAATCCGCGTTGATGATGCAGTGGAAATCTACGTGGATCTTGAGGCCTTCTGCAGTTTGCTTAAGACAGAAACCCACAATCTTGCCAAGCAGCGCTCGCGTATCAAGTTAGCAAAGCTGATTCTCCGCCAGTTGAAAACGAATCCTCGCAGTGGTCAGGATTATACACCCTTTCTAAAAGAGTTGGAAACTTTGACCAATGTGCCTCAGGAAGTGGAACCACACTTATAGACAACATCTCATATTTGCGGTAGAGTGATAAGCACTAGAAAACCATCTTGGCGATATCACTCTCGCCGTGCTCCAGACTTGCCAATATCAAAAATACCCTTTTGCCGCGTCCCTTTCTTTCGTATGTTTTTTGCCTGAAAGGAATATCGACATGAGAGTTTTGCATCTCTCTACTGCACGGACCTGGCGCGGTGGGGAGCAACAACTGGCGTACCTTTATGGTGAGCTCCAGGGACACGGTGTGCAACAGCAGATCGTTTGTGCCGGCTATTCCAGCATGCACGAATGGTGCCGTGAGAATAATATTGATCATGTTACCTTTGACCGCGGCAGTCCGATGCGCCCCGATAGCGCCCGCGCGATTGCAGGATTTTGCAGATCCTTTCGGGCAGACCTGGCCCATGCGCACGATGCACACGCCCACACAATTCTCTTTATGTCCACAGTGCTTGCTCGTCATAAGACGCCGATTGTTGTCAGCCGCCGCGTCGATTTCCCGGTAAAAAACAGCTTTGTCGCTCGACTCAAATACAACAGCAGGCGCATTCGTGCTTATCTTTGCGTATCGAATGCCATCAGGGAAGTGCTAACTGCAGGCGTTTCGGATACGTCGCGTTTGTATACCGTTCACAGTGGCGTTGATCCCCGGCGGTTTGGTCTTGCGGCCAGTGGAATCCTACGCCGCGAATTTGATATCCCGGCATCAATACCGTTGATTGGTAATAGCTCCGCTCTGGCCGATCATAAAGATTATCCTACTTTCTTGCGGGTGGCACGACGACTGATTGATAGTGGACTCAGCGCACGTTTCTTCATCATTGGAGAAGGACCGGAGCGTCCGATCATTGAATCTTTGATTTCACAACTTGGCCTGCAAGACCAAGTGGTGATGGCCGGCTTCCGCTATGACGTGCCGGAGATTTTGCCGGAGCTGGATCTCTTTCTGGTAACATCGAAGACCGAAGGGCTGGGCACATCGCTGCTGGACGCGATGGTTTGCCGGGTGCCGATCGTAGCGACCCGAGCCGGGGGAATCCCGGAGATTGTGGTCGACCGGGAGAGCGGCCTGTTGGCAGATGTCGGCGATGTCGAGATGCTTTTGGGAATGGTGAAGCGTGTCCTGGGCGATAAGGAATTACGCGATCGCTTGGTTCGCAACGCGGCTGAGCGCGTCAAGCAGTTTACCTGCGCCGAAACTGCCCGCAAAACACTGGCAATTTACCGTGCTGTGATTGGAGTTGATGCGAAATGATACCGATTTCCGCTGTTATTATTACATTCAACGAGGAAAAAAATATCCGCCGCTGCCTGGAAAGTCTGAAATGGGCGGATGAAATCGTTGTTGTCGATTCCTATAGTGAAGATGCAACTGTTGCCATTTGTAAGGAACTTGGCGCGCGTGTCATCCAGCGGGATTGGCCGGGACATATAGAGCAGAAGAACTTTGCTGTCGATAGCGCTGCCAATGATTGGGTGTTGTCGCTGGATGCAGATGAAGAGTTATCGCCGGAACTCCATGAGAGCATTCAGAAGCTGCGCCAGGCAGGATTCAAAAAGCCCGGCTATCGTATGGCCAGGCGCGTACATTACCTCGGGCAATGGATTAACCACAGTGGCTGGTATCCCGATTACAAGATCCGGCTCTTTGATCGCCGCAAGGGGCGCTGGGGTGGCGTCAATCCCCATGATATGGTGATCCTGGATGGCGAATTTGATACTCTCGCCGGCGATTTGTTTCACTATTCTTATGAAGATGTCCGCGCTCATATCCGTCAGATGAACAGCTTCACAAGCATTGCTGCTGCTGAACTATTGAAGAGTGGCCGCAAACCATCCTTGTTAAACCTCCTGTTCAATCCCTTCGTAAAGTTCATCAAAACGTACTTTTTCAAGCGAGGCTTTCTCGACGGCAAGGCCGGTTTTTTTCTCGCGGTGCTTGGGAGTTTCTATGTTTTCCTGAAATACCTGAAATTTTGGGAAGGGCGTGAGGTGAATGATGAATAGGCAATGACGAATGACGAATGTCGAATGACCAATGACGAATGTCGAATGACAAATGTCAAATCCGACCAATCCATTTCCAACCGAGCCACACAAGTTCGCCAAGAGCACTCATCTGTTTGAACTATGCAACGGCTCCGCCGTTATGGCAAAACGCTTCGACGAATCAACATTTTAACTATTTATTAAGTTATTAATTGTTCATTGTTCATTGTTCACTATTATTTCCCGATACACGTCCAGCGTCTGCTTCACAAATACCGGGTAGCTAAACCGCTCTTCGGCATAGCGTCTGCCGGTCTGACCGATCTTTTTGCGCATCTCATGATTTTCGGCGAGTGTTAAGATTGCCTTGGCCAGCGCCTCCGGCTCAGCGGGATCGACAATGAAGCCGTTTTGCCCATCATCAATAATTTCCGGCAGCACATTAACGCGGGTGACGATTTGCGGGATCGCCATTGCCATGTATTCCACGGCCACCCGGCAGATGACCTCGGAGCCGGTTGAGGCGACGATACCAATATCAATGGCAGCCATCAGGGCAGCGGCAGTAATATCCGGATGCCGCTCGATGAAAATGACCTCTTCAGCGATGCCCATATCTGCCGCAATGGACTTGAGGTCGTCCATGCTGATTTCACTTGCCTCACCAGCGATCATAAAGCGAATATTATCATTTTTCTCAAGCACGCGCTGCGCGGCCTTGAGAAAGGTGTAGTGGTCCTTGACAGGGGAGAGGCGCGCAATAATCCCTACCAGCAACTGATCGTCGGCAATGTTATACTTTTTGCGAAGCTCTGATGGCTGATTGGATGGCTGTAAACGATCTGTATCATGTGCACTGTAAATAACGCTGCTTCGCGCTTCGAAGATTGGCCATACCGCCTGATAGCGCTCGTAGCTGGCTCGGCAGCTGAAAATGAAGTGTTGATAAATGTCGCCATGCAGCCAGCGATTGATCAGGTTGTTTTTCGGGGCGCGGACGTCGCTCACCGTCCGCACAAGAGGAATATCGCCGCCAAGCCTGCGCTTCAACAAAGCTGCAAAGAGCATATCCTCCGGGCGATGTGCATTGATTAACTGAAGTGCGTTTTCCCGGTAGCTGCGCCCCAAACGGCCGAGGTTTGCTATCGCCTTGATGGGATTAATGCTTTCCAGGTTGATGCTGTCAAGGAGAGTAAGTTCCTGTTCGCGGGCCTTAATGAGCGGGGGGCTATCCGCACGGCCACCGACAATTGCAGTATGGCCGGCCTGTTTTAATGCTTCCGCCAGGCTAATGGCATAGTAGGCACTGGCGTTCCACCATTTACAGGCGACAAGCTGGAGAGTTTTCAGATCATCTGTTTTCGTCATTATTTTGAGGCAGCACCATGAACAGCCAGTATCGGTTTGAGGAATTTCCAGACGTTGTTGGCGACAATCTCATGTCCCGCCGCAGTGGGATGAATACCGTCCGGCAAATTGAGCTCGGGAATACCGCCGACGCCTTCAAGCAGAAATGGGATCAAACCGACCGATTTCTCATCAGCGACCTTCGGGAAAACCTTGCGGAATTCCACGGCGTAATCATTGCCCATATTTGGCGGCACTTCCATCCCGGATAGGATGATTTCCGCATCGGCATTGCTGGCGCGGGTCTTATCGATGATAGTCATCAGGTTTTTGCGGGTTTCTTCCGGCGGAATACCACGCAGGCCGTCATTTCCGCCAAGCTCGATAACCAAAATGTCAATCTTGCGCCGCAATAGCCAATCGATTCGCCGGGCGCCTGCGGCGGTGGTTTCACCGCTGAGGCCACCATTTATCACCTCATAGTCCCAACCCATCGAGTCGATCTTAACCTGGATGAGGGCCGGGAAGGCCTGGGCCGGATCAAGCCCAAAGCCGGCGGAAAGACTGTTGCCCAGAAAAAGAATGGTTTTCTTGGCAGCCTTCGCGGTTTCGTTGGCGGCTTGCGCCGGTGCGGCCGACTCGTTGGCGGCAGAGCTTGCTTCATTTTCTGCGGAACAGTGCAGGAGCAGAAACGTAATCATAACTGCCGTCAGAATGCGCAGCATTCCCGCTGTATTTCGAAGGTTATATCGATGCATGTCAAAGTCCTCTTGTAATTTTTCAGGAGAGTTCCAAGTCCGTGCTTCATTGGATATCTGGTTCACTCTTCTGCTCTTAAACTATCGCTGTGGTTAAAAACATGCAAGTTCTCAATAGTAAAGTATTCATTGCAGGTCAAGCAACAGTAAACATCTGAATTTAAGCTCAAGAAATTCCCAGCCAGAAAAATTGCACAGGAGATATCCAGGCCTTTTTCTGAGATGACATCAATTCATTATCAATTTTCGCTCAGGATCGAGGTTGCTCCGTTTGTTTTGAGCGTTAACAGAAAAATATGTATTTTTAGACTGATTGTATTTAAGTTTTCGATCCTATAACTGTCCTAACCAGGAGGGAAAATGTCTAGTCACCAAAATCGACCTCATTCTACACCAATTCTCCCAATTATGGATTTAGACGCATTTGTTGAGACGACGGAAGGTCTACTTGACAACGTCGCCTTTCACTGGAGTGAACTTTTATTCGAAGAAGGAGACAGAAATCCGATTCGTGATGCATGGAACGAACTTAAACAAACGGTGCCAATGATTCGGCAAGGTGTAAGGACTCTGACGCAAACTCTGCTGCAACAGGCAGGTCTTTTCGGCGCACAGTTGACAGCAAAATTGAATGCTGTCAATCAAGCTTGGGAAAACTTTCAAATTTGGGGATCTGTCAAGAAATTGAAGAAATTACTTGGTTGGACAATTCTTGTTCTCGGCAGCCTCTCCAGTATATTGCCCGGAGCTGAAGCACTTCAGGAAATGGCAGAACTGATGGAAAAATCAATAAATAAGTGGGATGATTAGCGAAGGTGAGCGCCGGTTATACTAACCTTAGCAAACTCTCGGTTTCCCCTTGCATCCCTCATTAAACCGCTTATCTTTCTTGGCGTGGGCAGCCCCGTTTGCCAGACGGCAGTTGTTAAGCATAATTAAAGAGATCGCAGCCTCATGGAGGCTCCGTGAATAACCATAAATCCTACCAATTAGATAATCAAACATCATGAACAAATCTATAGTTTTGCGTGTCAGTAATTTGGTGAAAGAATACCAGAGCGGCAGCCGTCGTCTCCGGGTACTGGATGACATTTCTTTCGATATAGAACAGGGAACAACCGGTGCCATCGTTGGGCCATCGGGGAGTGGTAAGACCACCTTGCTGGCGCTATGTGCCGGTTTGGATCAAGCAACCTCCGGGCAGGTCGAAGTAAATGGCATTTCTGTTGCCGGTTTGAGCGAAGATGAACGGTCTGTTTTGCGAAATGAGCAAATCGGCTTTGTCTTCCAGAACTTTCAATTGATGCCGACCCTTACCGCCCTGGAAAACGTGATGGTGCCGCTGGAATTGCGCGGAGAGCGCAAGGTACGCGACAAGGCCGCCAGCATGCTGGAAAAAGTCGGCCTTGGTGATCGCCTAAGCCATTATCCGGTTCAGCTATCCGGTGGTGAGCAGCAACGTGTGGCGCTGGCCCGTGCCTTCATCAATGATCCGCAGATTCTATTTGCAGATGAGCCCACCGGCAATCTCGATGAAGACACCGGCGAGAAGGTCACCGAACTGCTTTTTGATCTGAACGCAGATAGCGGAACGACTCTGCTCCTGGTGACGCATGATCTTGATCTTGCCGCACGCACCGGACGTATTATTCGATTGAAAGGCGGCCGCATCGTCTCTGATGAACTGACCGGCGTCGCCGACGAACGATTGGTTTAGTTGAACAAAAACAATAGCATATCATGAATAAAACATCCTTCTTTGACCCCTGGCTTTGGAAGATGGCCTGGCGGGATAGTCGCAGCAATCGCGGCCGCCTGCTCCTGTTTGTTTCTTCCATTATTGTGGGTATTGCCGCCCTCGTTGCCATTAACTCCTTTGGCCGAAACCTGGAAGAGACGATTCGCACGGAGTCGCGCAGCATTGTTGGCGCCGACCTTGTGCTGAGCAGTCGTTCACCCTTTCCGGAAGAAGTGGAAGCACGGATCGCCGAGTGGCCAGCTGAAGAAGCCAGGGAAGTGTCATTTGCATCCATGGCTTATTTTCCGCGCGTAGACAATACCCGTCTCATTACCGTTCGCGCCCTTGAAGGAAATTACCCTTTTTACGGCACCCTGGAGACCACACCGGCCGAAGCTGCAGATAATTTCCGCAAAGATGGATCTGCGCTGGTTGATTACAGTGTCATTTTGCAGTATGAATTGGAAATCGGAGACACGGTTAAGCTTGGCAACCAGGGTTTTGCCATTGCCGGCTACCTCCAGAAGGTGCCCGGGCAGGCCGAAGCCGCTTCTATGGTTGCGCCGCGAATTTACATCCCGATGGACCAGTTGGAAAATACCGGCTTGATTCGCTTTGGTAGTCGCGTCAACCATCGCAAGCTGTTCAAATTTGAGGATAGCGGTGAGATGGCCGGCTTGCTGGAAGGCATGGAGGCGCTCAATCGAAAGCATCGCATTCGCAGCCGCACTGCTGAACAGCAGGGGGCAGGTGTCGGCAGCGCTGCCGGGAACATGTATGGTTTTCTAAATCTGGTTGCATTCATTGCCCTGCTGCTCGGGAGTATCGGGGTGGCCAGCGCTATCCATGTATACATCAAGATGAAGCTGCCGTCTCTGGCCGTCTTGCGTTGCGTTGGCGCCCGTATCCGACAGACATTTTATATCTACCTGATACAAACCCTGGTGATAGGGGCGATCGGCTCGGTCGTCGGGGTGATTCTTGGCGTGGCGATACAGGTGCTGCTACCGGATCTATTTGCCGCTCTGCTGCCGGTTCAGGTCGATTTCTCGATTTCCTGGCGCTCAGCTATTGAAGGGCTGATCGTCGGGCTTGGTATCTGCATGCTCTTTGCATTGCTGCCCTTGCTGACCGTGCGCAAGGTGTCGCCTTTATCAGCTATTCGCACCAATATTGAAAGTCAGACAGATGGTCGTGATCCGCTGCGTCTGTTGCTCTACGCGATCATTGCTATTGCAGCAACGGCATTTGCCATCAGTCAAACCGCTCGCGTTGATGTCGGCCTGTCATTTATTGCCGGTGTGGCCATTGCCTTTGCCGCCTTGTCAGCGCTGGCGCTGCTATTGATGTGGGCAGTGAAGCGTTTTTTTCCTTCAGGCTGGCGCTACGAGTGGCGGCAAAGCCTCGCCAATCTTTACCGGCCGAATAATCAGACCCTGGTGTTGATGCTCTCAATCGGCCTGGGCACCTTCCTGATCTCCACATTGTATTTCACCCAGGATACGCTATTGAGCCAGGTTGCAACGCTGGATCGCGATAAGCAGCCCAACCTTATGATGTTTGATATCCAGGCAGACCAGGTGGAGGGCGTTGAAGAACTGGTGCGCTCTTTTGATTTACCGGTGATTCAGAATGTGCCGATCGTAACAACCCGCCTGGCGGCAATCAAGGGTCGGACTGTAGAAGAGCTCGATGCTGACTCAACCAGCAAAATTCGCGGGTGGGCACTGAAGCGTGAATATCGGGTGACGTACCGCGATACGCTTTTTTCTACAGAGGAAGTTGTAGAAGGTGAGTGGATCGGCAGGATGCCGGCCGATAGCGACACCCTCTATGTCTCTTTGGAGACCGGCATTGTGCGCGACCTCGATGTGAAACTTGGGGATCAATTGACCTTTGATGTGCAGGGCGTCCAGATGCCGGCCATTGTGAAGAGCATTCGCAAGGTAGACTGGCAGCGCGTGCAGCCAAATTTCTTCGCTGTCTTTCCGCGTGGGGTAATTGACGATGCACCGCAGTTCAACGTGCTGGTTACGCGAGTCGCCGATCAGGCGCAATCCAGTCAACTGCAGCAAGCGATGGTGAAGGCCTTCCCGAACGTGTCCTCTGTGGATTTGGATTTGATTCTCAAGACAGTCGAAAAAATCATTGATCAGATCTCCTTTGTGATTCGATTTATGGCGCTTTTTAGTATCCTCACCGGGCTGATCGTTCTATCAGCTGCGGTGATTACGACCCGCTACCAGCGGATTCGTGAGAGTGTTTTGTTGCGCACTCTTGGCGCGGTAAAGCAGCAGGTAAATCGCATTATGATTCTGGAATATTTTTACCTGGGTGCCCTGGCCGGTTTAACCGGTATGCTTTTGTCGCTGCTGTCAAGTTGGGCCCTGGCTTATTTTATGTTTGATCTGACCTTTGTTCCTTCGATTCAGCCATTGGCAATTATTTTAGCCCTGGTTGTGACAATGACCGTTGGCCTCGGCATGCTTAACAGCCGCAAAATTGCGGATCGCCCGCCGCTGGAAATTCTGCGGAACGAGGTGTAAGAAAGATGCAAAGTGCTTGGCATCTAAAAGGGCGTCGCGCCTTGATCACAGGGGCAACCAAAGGCATTGGCCGGGCTATTGCCGAGCAGTTCCTGGAGCTTGGGGCAACGGTCTTGCTTGTTGCCAGAAATGATGCTGATCTCCAGCAGTTTCGCAGCGAGCATCCCGATGCGGCGGAACAGATACATCTGCAAGCAGCTGATGTCAGCAAGGCTGATGAGCGGCAAAAGCTGCTGAATGCAGTTGCAGAGAAACTCGGCGGATTGGATTTTCTCATCAACAATGTTGGCACCAACATCCGCAAGTCCAGCGTTGCCTATCATCCTGAAGACATCGACCATATTTTTCGTACCAACCTGTTTTCGGCATTTGATCTAGCGCGTGGTTGTTACCAGATGCTCCTGGATAGCGAAGCGCCCGGCGGCGCAAGTGTGGTGAACATTTCTTCGGTTGCCGGACATGTGCATATTCGCTCCGGCGCACCCTATGGCATGACCAAAGCGGCGATGAATCAAATGACCCGCAACCTGGCTGTTGAGTGGGGGAATGATGGTATTCGCGTAAACGGTGTTTCTCCCTGGTATATTCGTACCCCGCTCGCTGAGCAGGTTTTGCAAAACCAGGAGTATTATGATGAGGTTGTTGGTCGAACCCCGCAAGGCCGCATTGGTGAACCCGAAGAAGTGGCCGGGTTGGTGGCCTTTCTTTGCATGCCTCAGGCCGGCTTTATCACCGGGCAGTGTATTGCGGTTGATGGTGGTTTTACGATAAATGGATTTTAGGAAGAGAAAACGAAGTTTCGGACAGGATTTACAGGATGAACAGGATAGGATTGGATTGTCTTATCCTGTTCATCCTGTAAATCCTGTCAGCTTTTTATATCTGCAGTGAGGAGGATTCATTCGTGACAATTGAAGCGGTTATTTTCGACATGGACGGTTTGCTCATCGATTCCGAGCCATTTTGGCAGGCAGCGGAGATTCGCGCTTTTGCTGAAATCGGCCTTGTTTTGGATGCAGACATGTGCAGCCAGACCATTGGTATCCGCGTGGATGAAGTCGTCAAATACTGGCATGAGCGCATGCCCTGGGACTCCGGTAAATATCCGCTGAAGGAGGTAGAAGCGAACATCGTTGATGGGGTGATCGATCTGATACTTGCGGACGGCAAACCCATGCCCGGCGTCGATTCCGTTTTCCAACTCGTACTATCCAGGCCGGTGAAAATAGGACTGGCTTCATCCTCACCGCTAAGAATTATTCAGGCCGTAATCAAGCATCTCGATTTGGCGAAGCATTTCGAAGTGGTTCACTCGGCGGAATCGGAAGCCTTTGGCAAGCCGCATCCGGCGGCTTTTATCACTGCAGCTGAAAAATTGGAAGTTGCGCCACAGCGCTGCCTGGTATTCGAAGATTCCTTCAACGGGTTGCTTGCTGCCAAATCTGCCCGCATGACGTGTGTGGCTGTGCCGGATCACTATTTCAAGGACGACCCGCGTTTTGTTATCGCCGATATGGTTTTGAATTCGTTGGAAGAGTTTGATAGCGGATCTTGGGAGAAGCTAAGCGGAAATACACCTTAAAATCTACGCATATTCTCCTCGTTTATTCCTCTATGCACAATATTTATTTATCACGAACAATTTGCCTATATTGTCGTTATGTCAGTCAGGTATGGGACTAAATCGTTTACCCATACCGTTTCGGGGGAAACTATTCACTATATGTGGGGAGAAAATGACACGCATATTCAAACTGACCATCATTGTTCTGATGGGGGGACTGCTCTTTGCCTGCACCGACGGCAAGCATAGAAAGGTGGAGCGGTATACAATCGAACAAATGATGAATACCACCACGATCTTCGGCAGCGACTTTTCGAAAGACGTTTCCAAAATCCTCTTTACCAGCGACAAATCCGGTGTCTTCAACGCCTACGAAATTCCAATTGAAGGCGGAGATGCCCAACAACTAACCCATTCCGACAGCAGCGCAATATATGCGATTTCGTATTGCCCGAATGATAATCGCTTACTATTTCAAAGTGATAAGGACGGCAACGAGATCTGGAATATTTACATCCGCGATACGGATGGCAGTGTTCGCAACCTGACGCCATCTGCTGAAGCGCGATCGACGTTTATGCGCTGGAGCGAGGACGGGAACAGCTTTTATTATATGAGCAATCGCCGCGATCCGCGCTTTTTTGATGTATATGAAATGAATATCAATTCTTTCGAAGAAGAAATGATATACGAGAACAACGAAGGATACTCTCCCGGTCCGATATCCAACAACAAGCGTTATATCGCCTTTGGCCGGACCATTACCACCAACAATTCCGATATGTATCTCTACGATACGCAGACCGGTAAAATGTCTTATCTCTCGGAGCATGAAGGGGATATTGTTTTTAATCCGGTTACCTTTTCCAGTGATTCGAAAGAGCTCTACTATCTGACCAATGAAGGACGAGAGTTCACTTATCTCAAGAAGTACATTATTGAATCCGCTGAAATGAAGGTGGTTGAAAAGACCAACTGGGATATTCTGTATTCGTACTTTTCCCGCAACGGTACATATCGTGTTGTCGGCATCAACAATGATGCAAAAACCGAGGTTCGGATTTATGAAAATGCTTCAGGTGAAGAAATCGCCTTGCCGGAATTGCCGAATGCCGATATTACCTCGATCAAGATTTCTCCGGATGAAGCTTATATGACATTCTATGTCAATGGCGATCGTTCTCCGAATAATCTCTATGTCTATAGTTTTGCCAATGGCGAGTTCAAGCGCTTGACCAATTCGATGAATCCGGAAATCGATCCGGAGCATCTGGCCAAGTCGAAAGTCATTCGCTATGAATCCTTTGACGGTCTCGAAATTCCGGCCATTTTGTATAAGCCGGCTAGCATTGCCGAAGGCGATAAAGCACCGGCGCTGGTTTGGGTGCACGGCGGGCCTGGTGGGCAATCGAGAATTGGCTATAACCCGCTGCTGCAGTACCTGGCCAATCATGGCTATGTTGTGTTAGCTGTTAACAATCGCGGTAGCTCCGGGTATGGCAAAACCTTTTTCGGGCTGGACGATCTGAAGCACGGTCAGGATGACTTGCAGGATTGTATCGAAGCAAAGAAATTCTTGGCCGCCACCGGCTATGCTGACCATGAACGAATTGGCATCATTGGTGGTAGCTATGGCGGTTATATGGTGCTGGCGGCCCTGGCGTTTCAACCGGAGGAATTTCAAATTGGTATTGATATTTTCGGTGTTTCCAACTGGCTGCGGACGTTGAGGAGCATTCCTCCATACTGGGAATCTTTTCGTGAAGCACTTTATAAGGAATTGGGCAATCCGGAAACCGACGAAGAATACCTGCGTAGCATATCACCGCTTTTCCATGCCGAGAAAATCAAGCGGCCGCTGATGGTATTGCAGGGTGCAAATGATCCACGTGTATTGAAGGTTGAATCGGATGAGATTGTGGAAAAAGTAAAGGCCAACAATGTGCCGGTTGAGTATATCGTGTTTGACGATGAAGGCCACGGTTTCCGCAAAAAAGAAAATCGAATTCGTGGTTACAAAGCGATTCTCGATTTCGCAGATCGCTATTTGAAGGACGAAGTGGAGTAATGTTCTGAAAGCAGTTTAGAAGACATCCCCTGTATCCCCCTTCGAAGGGGGATACAGGGGGATGTCTTCTTTTGATTGCGTCTCTCTTCGCAGATTTTTCCACCCAATCACAAAAAATTCTTGACATTGTCACGTCTCTGTGTGATATTCACACATCTGTTACAGTGTAACAGATGTGTGAATCGACAGGAGACCGAATGAAAAAAAGCAAAAAGCTGCCGGATTTATCACGGGCGGAGTATGACATTCTCAATATTCTCTGGCAGGCAGGTCAGCAAAGCGTGCGCGAAGTTCATGATCAGCTCACTGATATCCATAAATGGGCCTATTCAACGACCAAAACCATGATGGATCGCATGGTAAAGAAAGGCCTGCTACAACGCGATAATTTTCACGGGGTATTTGTTTACAAGGCCTTGATCTCGCGTCCAGCGGGTTTGGTTCGCTTTATACAGTTCTTTGCGGACCGGGTTCTGGAATTGGACCAGGGAGCTGTTGTGTCGATGTTTGCTCGCAGCAAAGCGCTGACTGGCGAAGAAATTGCCGAACTGGAAAAGCTTCTTGCGGACGAACAGCAAAAGACATCGTTAGGGGAGGGGCGAGCAGATGACTGATATTCCCTTTCTTGACATTGCTGCAATGATCCTGGACTTCCTTTCTTATCAAGTCTTCTATTCTACGCTGATGTTGCTGGCGATTCTTATTATCCTACAATGTTTCCCGCGCCGACAGCCCTTGCTCGTAATGGGGCTATTTGTGCTCGTACTGCTTCGATTGGTGCTACCGGTAGACCTGGCGCTGGATTATAGTGCTCGTTACTTTCTTGATACCTGGATTGGTCAGGGAGAAGTGCTATCTGCTCATGTTGATGATGGCGTTTCAATAGCACAATTGCCGGGAGAGCAGATAGCAGCATTTGCCATTGGTGGAACAGCCAGCGCTGCAGGTGCTGAGCAGACCTCCTTCTTCTATCGATTCCCATGGCTGACACTGCTACTCTTTGCGTTCTGGATTACCGGTGCCGTTTTAAGTACTGCTCTTTTTGTTCGGCAATGGTGGCGATTTCGTATTCAGATTAGTGCTGCTGAGCCTATCCTCGATCCCGCCATCACCACGATGCTGAGGCGCTGGCAATCTCATTTTTCTGTGAAACGAACCATTCGCCTGGTAACATCAGATCAATATCTTTCACCCTTTACTATGGGTATATTTCGCCCGGTGATATTCTTGCCGAAATCCTTGCTTGAGGCAAATGACAAGAGTCTGATCGAGCCGATTCTCGCCCACGAAGTGGTTCACCTGCGTCATATGGATACTATCTGGATGCGCTTACAAAACCTGCTGCAAATTGTGTACTTTTTTCATCCGGTTGTTTGGCTGGTGGTTCGGCGCATCAATGAAGCACGTGAAAGTTATTGCGATCAGGCAGTTCTCAGGACACGCCGGATTTCACTGAAGCAGTACACCGCTAGCATTGTCGCCGTTTTACGAATGAATTTAACCGGGATGCCCGATATGGAAACCCAACCGGGCTTCGGGCATCGTCATAATCAACTCACTAAACGTTTACAGCACATCAAAAAAGGAGGTGCATTTATGAAGAAACCATCCGGATTTGGCATGGTGATTACGCTGTTGGTATTTGCATTGTTTTTGTTGCCAATGTCGTCTGCGTGTTCACAAAACGGCCAATCCACACCCGCAGAGCCGGCGGCTGAGCAACCTGAAGTCGTTGAGGTGCCGGCCCCTGAAGAAAATGATACCCCATCGACGAAAGAAGCCAGCGCTGATCTGAGATTTGAGTCGCCTATCGCGAAAGGTTATTCAAGTTCTGAGTATGGCATGCGCATGCATCCGCTTCTCAAGAAGGAACAGTTCCATAAGGGGATTGATATTGCGGCGCCTAAGGGCACGCCCGTATATGCGGCATCCAGCGGCATCGTTCGCTTCGCAGATGAGAACGGTGGTTACGGCAATATGATCAATATTGAACACGCTCTGGGATACATCTCCCGCTATGGTCAGCTCAGTGAAATCCTCGTGAAAACCGGACAGAAGGTTAAGCGTGGTGAAATGATTGCGCGTGTCGGCAGTAGCGGTTTGAGCACTGCACCACATCTGCACTTTGAAATATATCCCGGCGAGAATAAGCAACCGATAGATCCCCGGGATCTGATCTCGGATCTGCCAGGAAAGAAGCATCATAAATAGAGAAATTTCAAATAATTAAAAAGGCGGCAGCAGACATCAGGATATGCCTGATTGTCTACTGCCGCCTTCTTTTTTTGCGCACAATGGGGGGCTAAATCTGTGGTGGATGGTTCAATTCTTTTCCCCAGGTAGAAAAGAAACCTGGGGCTGTGTTATGTAACCGTTTCGTCTGTGCGACGGTGGACGACCCAATTCTTTTCCCCAGGTAGAAAAGAAACCTGGGGCTGTGTTATGTAACCGCTCCGCGGTATTTTAAGGTGAGAAGAAACTCCTTTAACTTTAGCTCACTCTATTAAATCTAGCTCACTTTAGTCACTTTTATTCCTCAATCCACCCATTTAATGCCTCAATAATCTTCTTCGCCTGCTCAATGCTGGAAATGTTGAATTTGGACTGCTGGCGATATTCATTGTAGGCTTTCTTGTAGCGACGAATGGTAAATTTGTCGGCACTGTATTCTTCTTTGCGCGGATCCCACTGCTGGTAGCGAAAAAGCAGAGTTGCCCAGGCACCTTTTGACAAAACAACTTTGTCCAGTTCCTTAACGATCACGACATCGTTTTCTTCATAGTGTATACTGAGTTCTTCAACGGTTGAAGCCATTTATCCTCCAGGTTGGAAAATGATAGTTCTGATTTTGGCCTTGGAAAGTTAAGATAATACAACAAGATTCAAAGGGACGCAAGGCATATCAATGGAATGTGTTTTATCAAAGATATTATCGGGAGGTAAGCAACGATGAGTTTATTGAGGGACTTCTTTCATAGCGGTGAGCGTGGGTTCGACAAATTAAAATCGGTGTTGGGTGAATACCTGGGGCTAAACCGGCCGGTGCAGATCGTTGCTTATCGTGGATTCGGAACGGACACACGCCTGGAGATTTTCGGACGCCTGCTGGAGAAGAAGAATTTGAAGGAAGCCAGCGAAGACGACAGCACTCTCGATAATATTGTTCGTATGGTAAAGCGGATGGAAAGCGATGAGCTGCCACATGTCGAAATTCGTGCTCGCTACCAGGATGATCTGCAGACAAAAGAAAGCAACGGCGAAGGCTATTTCCATTTTGTTTTTGAAGGCAATTGGGAAAACGCCGGTACTGATCTTTGGCGTCAGATAGACCTGAAAGTCGACCATCGCGATGATAGCTACCGCAGCAGTGGAAAGGTGCTTGTACCGCCTCCGAATGCAAGGTTCGCAGTTGTTAGTGATATCGATGATACCGTAATACAAACGGATGCCGCCAATTTGCTGAAGGCCCTGGCTAACACCTTCATGGAAAATGCCAAAACCCGTTTACCGTTTGACGGCGTTGGCGAGTTATATCAGACGCTGCAGACCGGGGGAGGGGAAAATCCGCTTAATCCGATTTTTTACGTGTCAAATGGACCCTGGAATCTCTATGATTTTCTCAGCGAATTTATGGGGCATAACGAACTGCCTGAAGGCCCGATTATGCTGCGCGATTATGGGTTGGATAGTGAGAAGTGGATTAAAGATGATCAGCACAAAGAGGAAACCATTGCACGACTCATGGCGGCGTACCCGGACTTGCCCTTCATTCTGATCGGCGATAGCGGTGAAAAAGATCCTGAGATCTACCAACGGGTTTCCAGACAGTATTCAGATCGTCTGCTTGCAATTTACATTCGCGATGTGTCTGATGATGATCGCGATAGTGAGGTCGAAGATATAGCCGCCGAGGTCTCATCTCGCGGGATTCCAATGCTGCGCGTGGCTGATAGCGCTGACGTGCTAAAGCATGCACGGGAAGCGGGAATTATTATCTAACGTCGGATTTCAATCTTATTTGCTCCCGGAGCAAGAGGAAGAATTGTCTGATTGATGTCGATTGATTTGCCATCAAGTTGAACTTGTTGTACGGGTCCGTTAAAGACGAATTTGCCGTACATGCCAGCGGGCAATGTTATTTCGAAATGAAGTGCTTCCTGGTTTACCAGACGATATTCTCCGAAAATGGGGCCGTGAATTGTTGGGGTCTTGATTTTCGAAAAGGTTAGTTCATCCAGCTTTGGGGCGATTCGCACATCTTTAAATCCCGGACTCGCCGGGGTAATGCCCCACATGTATCTCGTAATAATATTGGCCGGTGCTGTGCCCCAGGCGTGGTTCCAGTCGAGATTTGGCTTGTATTTCATGTCCCATGCTTCCAGTGTGATCGTCGATCCTACCCGAATCATATTCCACCAGCTTCTATCACTTTCCGTATCCGTTATCAACTGGAAGGCGTAGTTCGAATCATCGTATTTGTAAAGCCCTTCCAGCAGATACTGTGCGCCGTAGACGCTGCAGGCCATACCTCGCGATTTGATGAAGGTCAGGACAGATTGAATATGTGCCGACGGAACCAAATCGAACGCAAGAGGAAACATATTGGCGTGCAGCGAAGCATGTGTTGATCCTTCACCATCCACATAGACACCGGCGGCTTTATCGAAGAGTTTGTCATTAATCGATGTTTTAACCTGAGCGGATTTTTTCTCAAAGATGCTGACATCTGAATTCTTTCCCAGATCTCGAGCGGCTTTTGCCATCAATACCAGATTTCGATAGTAGAAAGCATTGACCACCGTGTTGATATCTGTAAATTCATAGCCGTCGCGCTCACCTTCGGCCGTAGCCAGCTTCCACCAGCGGGCATCCTTTTGTGCAGGCGGCCAATCGACAATGTCCTGCATTCGTTTATCTGACTCCTTAAAGCCGAGCCGGCGAAGAAAATCATCCGTCACCTTAGGCGATTTCGAACTAATCAGACCGTCATCCCGCTCCAGGTCCATTAATGTTTTCAATTTCAGTGATTTATAGTGCTTTTCAAGGGCTGAAATGTCACCGCTATAGAGGTAGTCATAGTAAAAGAGCAGCACTGTATGCAGAATCCATTCGGTTGGCCAGGTTGGGTGATCAATAAAATATTCATTGGTCCGCTGCGCCAATGAATAGACGCTATCGACACTGTAGTGACTGAGCTGATTGATGAAGGCATCTGCCTCATATGGAATTCTTTCCCGATCACCGTCCACATACATTCCCGCGAAGCTGGTTGCCTTGATTGAATGTTTGCAAAGGTCCCAAATGGCATCCAGAACGGAATCTGAAGATGAAAAGGCGCTTGCTGCGTCATTGAACTGGTAATGGTAGCCCTTTTGGCTGATTTTTAGCCCCTCGATAGGCGCGGTCAGGTTTTCAATTTCGCAATATCGAAACGGCATGATTACCCCGAACGAATCGGGAAGCATAATTGCCGGGGGTGTTGTGTTGCGCTTATCCGGTTTTAAGGCGAGTACGTGCGTTTGCTTTGCTTCTAAGTGGTCCAACCTGATACGCTGGTAGCGGATGGTTCCGCCGGGATTCCTATCAATCCGATTATCGTTTGCCAGCTTCTCACCGAGGTGGACGATCAGGCTATCATCTTGCCCGTCAGCCGATTCGATCAAAACTGTTCCAAAATATGCCTTGCCGAAATCAATTAAGTAATGATGCTTGCTTACTTGAACAATCTCAACCGGTGCATTAATGACGCTTTCGAAACGGGCTTCCTTGGATAGATTATCTTGCTGTGGTAACCCGATGATAGTGGCCAGGAGCAGACAGCATAGGGTAATTGGTTTTTGCATCAGTCGTTTCTTACTATGATGAAAGAGGGAGAAACGGAAATATCTCCAACCTTTAAGGTATCATAGTTTACGGAGAAGCGGATGATCTGCCAATGCTATCTCTTTAAATCTTTTTACCTGTTGTTTCATCACTTGCTAGAACTGCCCAAACTTAAAGTGGAACTTCCACTGTCCTTGCCGCTGACCGAGGCTATCGCGATAATCGAAACCATAGCCGAGGTCAACGCCGATGATGCCAAGCAGCGGCATGTGCATGCGCACGCCAACCCCAACCGAGCGCTTTAAATCGTTGAGGCGGGTTGCGCTAAACGATTCCCAGGTATTGCCTGCTTCGGCGAAAACCAGTCCGAAGACCGTTGGCCGATTGGCAATCGCAAAGCGCAACTCCGCCCCGAAACGGGCAAGGCTGAACCCGCCGTTAATGGTGCCGGTGCTGTTGAGCGGACCAACAGAGCCATCATCATACCCGCGTAGCGTAGTGGCTGTGCCAAGTCCACCGCCTCCCATTCGGAAAAGTTCGTTGGGGTTAATGGTTGATTCACTATTGTACCCGCCAATGCTTCCGAATTTGCTGTTCAGGTAGAGAACGGTGCTCTTCGGTGTCGGGATATACCATTCCATATCCAGGGTGTTCTTAACGAAGGTCTCGTCTCCCTGCAGCGGTCCGCCGGCAAATTTTGTAGTAAGACTCAGCACGCTGCCATTGGTTGGGAATTCCGGCCTATTGCGACTGTCACGCCGCCATGTTTGTGAGAGACTGATCTGTCTGGAGTCAAAACGATCACCGTAAATCTGCTGATAACTGGAGTCGCTGATATCAAACACCGCATTGTCAGCCATCCGTAGCGTCCAACTACCGCTCACATAGCGATCTGGCCAACCGAACTGTCTGCCTACTCTGACTGCGGCGCCACGCGCGCTGCTTTCGAAAGGCTGGTAAACCGGATTGGAATGTGTATCAAACAGGGAAAAGCCGATCAGGGTTGGTGTGTCAAAGGCCCATGGCTCAGTGAAATCGAGGGAAATATTACGATATTCACTTCCAAATTCCCAGTTGAAGCCCAAACGCTGACCGTCCCCGCCGCTGAAGGGATGTTTCAACGAGAAGTTGTTTAGGGTGAACCCTATGGTGCCAATGAAGCCGCGATCACCGGCATAGCCAGCGCTAAGATTGGCAGTATCGCTGGCTTTTTCCTCAACCTGAACCTCCAGGTCGACTGCTTTGTCGGTGTCTGCCAGTAGTTTGACATCCGGTATGACGTTTGCAAAATAATTGGTAACCCAAACATCCCGCACGCTTTGTTCCAGCTTGTCGCGGCTGAAAGTGTCGCCGGGATAGATGTTCAGTTCGCGACGGATCACCTTCTCATTGGTTTTGACGTTCCCGGTAATTCGAATTTCGTTGATGGTAACCGGATGTCCTTCCTGTATGCGAATGTCGACGTGAATGCTGTCTCCTGCCGGCTGTTCCAATGGCTGGACCGTCGTAAAAAGGTAACCTTCGTTGTAATATAAATTTTGAAGGTTTTCACGAACGCTGGCTTCGAAATTATCCTGGTTATATGCATCACCGGAGTCAAAGAGCAGGTGTGAACGCAGTGTGGCTTCATCAAAAAGGGAGTGCCCGGAAAACGAGATTTGGCCGAAATAATATGGTTTTCCTTCGTCAACATAGACATCGATGAAGAGGTCGGATTTGTCATCACTGTAATAGAGCGAATCGCGCAGGATTTCCGTATCGCGATAGCCGCGATTGCGGCAGTAGGTCAGCAAATTATCGAGATCACGCTGATATTTTGCATCATCGAAATCCGCCCCGCGCCACCAGCGATCTTCCTTTATTTCTGAAAAGGCGTCTTTCAGATCATCATTGGAAATACTACCCTTGCCGAATACCCGTATCCGTTCTACCTGGACTTTCCGGCCCTCCGTAAAATCCAGATTTAGTAGCACGCGATTATCAGTAGCTTCGACCGTTTGGAAGTCTACATCGGCCAACAAATAACCCTTTTCACGGTAGTGGCGCAAAAGCGCCTGACGGGCCTGATAAACTTTGTTTGGCGTAAGGACCATGCCGCGATAGATGCCCGTTAAGAGCAGAATGTCGTCCGTTTCCATGGCTTTATTGCCGCTGATTTGCCAGTCTGAGAGCCGCGGATACTCCGATAGCTTTATAATCAGATCAATACTTCCGGCAGTCTGATTTGCAGCATGGATTTCAATGTTTGAAAACAGACCCAATTGCCAAAGGTTTTGAATAGACTTACGGGTATCGGCATCGGAGATGATTTCTCCTTTGCGAAAACCCAAATGCTGAAGGACCAGAGAACTGTCCGTACTGCGCAGTCCGGAAATTTGAATATTGTTTAATTGCAAGGGGGCAGTTTGCGCTGCGCTAACGCACAGCAGGAACAAGACCAAAAAGGAACTTGCTAAGAATACGTTTCTTGGAATTTGCATGAATATAACCAGTTTTGATGTCCTTGATTGATATAAGAAGCGGGCGGGCCGTGAGGCACACACACCTGTTTTTTTGTCGCATCGCATATCGACTTAAATGGCTATCCTGGCCGATCCGATGAGTCCTCATATCATGGAAACTGGCGTCACTCCTGCCTTGTCTAACTCCAAATGCCGAGATTGGTTTCAACAGGACCTCGTCTAACTCAAAATCGCTTTTTTTCTGGTAAATGAAATCCGTTTTGCGAATCGATCCGTAATCCTTCTGAATTGTTTAGCGGTTCGTACACAAAAATAAAGATTTCAAACACCCTCAAGGAGATCGAGCTATGATGAATAATTCTGTACAACGGTTAACGATGCTATGCCTACTGGTTTGCTGGACAGCCTTGGCTTTTGCCGGACGTCCGCTTACAACGGAAGATGCTTCGGTAACTGCGAAGCAGGAAATTCAGCTGGAATTTAGCTGGGAATATTTGCTGATGGAAAGCGGAGGAGAGGTCAATCGACTTACTATCCGCCCGATGTATGGCTTATCAGAATCCTTTCAGATTGGTTTTGCTGCGCCATTTCAAGTCATGACACTTGGTGCGATTTCAGGCCTCAGCGAGTTCGGTACTATTGATTTCAGCGCCAAATTTCGCGTGTTGCAAGAACGGCGATACCTGCCAGCGCTTGCAATTATGGGCGCGATAAATACGAGCCCCGGAGCGACTTCCTTATTAGCCAGTCGGGAGTGGGAATCGACCTTTCTGGTTTCGGCCAGCAAAACCGTTCAACGCTCAGCGCTGCACCTTATGTCCGGCTATCGTCGGGGTCTTGATGAACAGTACTTCTTTGGTGTCGCCGCGGAATATCCGCTGGGCAAGCGTCTGCAGGCTGCCGTTGAATTTACCGGGGAGCGATTGAATGCGGAGCAGGCTTCAATCGATACCAGTGCTCTGGCAGGAGTTTCATATTTATTGAATGAGAGAATCGCAGTGGATGGCGGGATTCAGGCTGCTATGACCGATAAACCAGAATGGGGATTGGTTTTGGGATTTTCTTTTAGCAGGTAAGGGGGAAAATTCCAAATTCCAAATTCCAACAGGAAAAATCCCAAAAACACAGCTTTGGAATTTTTTCTGTTGGGATTTGGAATTTGTGGTTACAAAGGAATATTCCCGTGCTTCTTCTTCGGCAGACGCACCGCCTTGCTTTCCAGCATAGCAAAAGTCTTCATTAGCTTTCGGCGGGTGTTTTTCGGATAGATGACTTCGTCAATGAATCCGCGCCGCGCAGCACGATAAGGATTGGCAAACTTTTCGGCGTATTCGAGCTCTTTTTCTTTGAGCTTTGCTTCCGGGTCGTCAGCAGCGCTGATTTCCTTGCGGAAAATGATCTCGCTGGCGCCCTTGGCGCCCATGACGGCAATTTCGGCTGTTGGCCATGCGTAGTTGAAGTCGGCACCAATGTGTTTGGAATTCATTACATCATATGCTCCGCCATATGCTTTGCGGGTGATGACCGTTACCCGTGGCACCGTGGCCTCGCTGAGCGCGTAGAGCAATTTAGCGCCGTTGGTGATAATGCCATTCCACTCCTGGTCGGTTCCGGGCAGGAAGCCGGGTACATCGACGAGCACCAGCAGGGGAATATTGAAACAGTCGCAGAAGCGCGTAAAACGTGCGGCTTTCTTGGAGCTGTCGACGTCCAATACACCGGCGAGGCTCATCGGTTGATTGGCAACGATGCCAATGCTGCGTCCGCCAAGGCGCGCAAAACCGACCACAATGTTGTCTGCATACTCTGCATGAACTTCGAAGAACGATTCGTGGTCGACGATGCCTTCAATTACCTTGCGCATATCATAGGGCTGATTTGCGCTTTCCGGGATGATGGTTTCCAGCTCTTCGCGAATTTCTTCAGCTGCCTCGTAGGCTAATTTTTTCGGTGTTTCTTCGCAATTCTGTGGCAGATAACTGAACAGCCTCTTCACTTTGGCGATACAATCGATATCGTTGGCTGCCGTTAAATGGGTAACACCGGATTTGCTGGCATGTGCGGATGCACCGCCCAATTCTTCAGAGGTGACTTCTTCATTTGTGACGGTTTTGACAACGTTTGGGCCCGTAACAAACATGTAGCTGGAATTTTCAACCATGATGGTAAAGTCGGTCATCGCTGGAGAATAGACCGCGCCACCGGCGCAGGGGCCCATGATCGCTGAAATTTGTGGTACCACGCCTGAAGCCATCACATTCCGATAAAAGATGTCGGCGTAGCCGCCAAGTGACTTGACACCTTCCTGGATGCGAGCCCCGCCGCTGTCGTTCAGACCGATGACCGGTGCTCCTGTCTTCATCGCCATGTCCATGATTTTGCAAATTTTTTCAGCGTGGGTTTCAGACAATGCGCCGCCAAAAACTGTAAAATCCTGGGCAAATACAAATACAGTGCGACCTTCAATGGTGCCATAGCCGGTGACAACGCCGTCACCGAAGTAAATCTGCTTGTCCATGCCGAAATCAGTCGTGCGATGGGTTACCAGGATCCCGACTTCTTCGAAGGAGCCTTTATCAAGCAGGAAGTGGATTCGCTCACGCGCCGTCAGCTTGCCTTTTGCATGCTGTTTGTCGATGCGCGCCTGTCCGCCGCCAAGTTTCGCCGCCTCAATCCGGTCGTTCAGTTTCTTGATATTGTCTGCCATGATTAACTTCTTTTCTTTTGCCAATTTTGAGATTGATTTTCGGGAATCTGCAGCTGACGACTCGCATCAAGAAACAGCTTTAGCCCGGCCAGCGCCGCTAACTGACGTTCTTGCTGCTGCGAATCGTGCAGCTTGTCCGGAGAATAATAGCGCTGCACAAAATGGGTGTCAAAGTTGCCGCTGCGAAAAGCGTCATGTTCACAAACGAAGGTGCCAAAAGGCAGTGTGGTGGAAATGCCTTCTACTTTATAGGCGCGAATGGCCTCAATCATGCGTTGAATGGCTTCCAGACGAGTGGCGCCGTATGTAACGAGTTTCGATAGCATCGGATCGTAGTAGATGGGCACTTCCATGCCTTCTTCGTAGCCATCGTCGAGCCGAATGCCTTCGCCCGAGGGTTGTTGATACACTTCCAGCGTGCCAATGCTCGGCAGAAAATTGTCCAGGGGATCTTCCGCATACACCCGCAGTTCAAGGGCGTGTCCGGTGATTTGCAGATCTTCCTGCGATACACTTAGTACTTCGCCGCGGGCCACCCGAATCTGCTGTTCAACCAAATCAACACCGGTGATCAGCTCGGTTACCGGATGCTCCACCTGCAATCGTGTATTCATTTCCAGGAAGTAAAAATTATGCTGGTCATCGAGAAGAAACTCAACGGTGCCGGCGCCAACATAGTTGCAGGATTTTGCCACATTCACGGCTGCCTGACCCATTTCCGCACGCTGTTCAGCTGAAAGCACTGAAGACGGGGCTTCCTCAACCACTTTTTGGTGGCGACGTTGAACGCTGCATTCGCGTTCAAAGAGATGAACGATATTGCCGTGGGTATCGGCCATGATCTGAATTTCAATATGCCTCGGCGAGGTCACGTATTTCTCTATGAACACCGAGCCGTCGCCAAAAGCAGAGGTCGCTTCACTAATTGCCCGCGCCATCTGGTCTGCCAAATCATCCATATTGTCGACAATCCGCATACCCTTACCACCACCACCGGCGGCAGCTTTTATCAGGATTGGGAAACCGATATCTCCGGCGATTTTCGTCGCCACCCCTATATCGGTAATCGCTTCTTCTGTACCGGGAACCATCGGTATGTCAAACGCTTTGACCGCATCTTTTGCCGCCAGCTTATTGCCCATAGTGCGAATAGAATCCGGATTGGGGCCGATGAACACCAGTCCGGCATCGCTTACCTTCTGGGCGAATACATCGTTCTCGCTTAGAAAGCCGTACCCAGGGTGAATCGCATCAGCACCGGTTGTCTTGGCGGCTGCAATGACTTTATCCATCGCCAGATATGATTCAGCTGATGGGGGAGGGCCAAGGCATATGGCCTGATCGGCATATCGAACATGCGGCGAGTGCCGGTCCGCTTCCGAATAAACGGCTACAGTCTGAATACCCATGCGTTTTGCAGTGCGCATTACGCGCAAGGCTATTTCGCCACGATTTGCAATGAGAATTTTTTTCATAGTTTGTCATTGTGTTGAGTACTGGGATATTGATTTAGGCCACCCGATTCTTATCTCCGGGCAAGCGGAATATTGGAGTGATGTAACCACACTGCCACTCTCATTCCCACCATCATTCCATCTCAATTAAAACCTGCCCTTTGTCAACTGCATCGCCTTTGGCTACCTCAATAGACTTAACGACGCCGTCACCTTCCGCTTGCAGGATATTCTCCATTTTCATCGCTTCCAGCACCGCCAGCTGACTGCCTTTGCTGACTTCATCACCGGGCTTGACCAGTACATCAAGAATCAGTCCCGGCATCGGCGCCTTGATGCTGCTGATTTTTTGCGCCGCTAACTGCGATAGGCCCATTTCTTCCACTAACCGGTCGAAGCGATCCTCAATCTTGAGGTCATAGCGATGATTGTTGATCAGTAGGGAAATCGTACTATCGGGCGGATTCACATCCAGGACTTCAATCTGGTAGGAGGTGCCGTCTTTTAACAGATGCCAGCGATTGTCGCCACTGTCGACCATATCGAGACCTGCCAATTCGCGGATATCAATCGAGTACGCATCATTTGCTAGTTTTACAGTAAAGGTATCCATGGGGGCTATCCGTATCTGCTTATGAAACCATTATCAGAATCGTATCATTATATACAAACTTGCGGACAAAGAATCCAGCACTTTGGCTTTTAGATCGGGGCTTCGTATACTAAAAAAATTGTCTATAATGAGTGACAAATTTGAGAAAGCCAATTCTGAAGAACGTATTGAAAAAAACTGTGTTCGTCCTACTTTCGGTCTTCTTGGCCTGCGATAGCTTCAATACGGATACGAAAGCCGTTCGCTTATCCAGTTGGGTCTCCAGTCCTACCGAGACGCGGCTGCTTGAAGAAACCCTGGCGGCATTTCACCAACAGCACCCGCAAATTCAGTTCAGCCATGAGCCGATTCCCGGCAATTACAGCGAGAAAATTCAGTTGATGTTGGGGACTTATACAGCGCCCGATCTTTTCTATTTGAAGGGAGAATTTGCGCCCTCTTACATGCGCTACAATATCCTCATGCCGCTGAACAAGTATGCGGATGCCACTCCTGATTTTGAACTGGACGATTTTTATCCGTCCCTTCTGGAGGCATTCCAAAAAGATTCCGTCTATTACGGTTTTCCAAAGGATTTTAATCCATACATCCTCTTTTACAATCGTGCCATGTTTCAGGAGGCCGGGCTGGAAAACCCGCCGGATAATTGGACGGAACTCAGCGAATGGTCCGAGACCTTGACCCGGGATACTAATGGAGATGGTGATCCCGATCAGTTTGGCCTGGTAATTCAGGCGTCGCTCGATATGCTCATGCCCTTTGTCTTCCAGAACGACGGAGAATTCCAGCGAAGCGATGGCGAATTGGGGATTACGGATCCAGCGTTTGTCGAAGCCCTGGAGTTTTATCACGGTCTTTACAAGCGCGGTATCGCAACCACGCCGAATAAAATCGGAACTGATTGGAACGGTGATGCTTTTGGACGCGGCAAGTGTGCCATGATCATTGCCGGGGGCTGGGTAATTCCCTTCCTTGAGGAAACCTATCCGGAAATTGACTACGGGGTTGCGGTGCTCCCAGCCGGTAAAAAGCGCGGCACGGTCGCCTTTACAACGGCGTACGTCATGCCCAAATATTCCGCCAGGGCAGATGAGGCCTGGCAGTTGATGAGTTATTTAACCGGAAGGGAAGGGATGGCCAGTTGGACTCGTCTCGGGTTGGCGCTGCCTGCGCGAAGAAGCGTGGCTGTTGCCAATGGTTTCTACGATGATCCGGTATTCAAATATTTTATGGAAAGTGCAGAATTTGCCAGGGTCTTTCAGGTGAACTATCAGGAACGCTGGTATGATGAAGGTCAGACGGCCATGCAAAAAGTCTTTTTCCTGGACGTTCCTCCGGCTGAGGCAATGGCAGAGTTGAAACAGCGCCTGGAAAAATTCAAACTGTGATATGATAACATTCAAAAAGGACAGCACTCAGCAGACGGTTGCCGCTTACACATTTCTCGCTTTCCCGCTGCTCATTTTTACCGGCTTCATGCTCTTTCCGGTGCTATTTATCTTCATCATCGGCTTCTTTGACTGGAATCTGCTGATACCTGAAAAGCCTTTCATCGGCTTTGAGAACTATACCGAACTAAGCAGTGATGATCTATTCTACATCGCTCTCAAAAACACTTCCATTTATGCATTCGGCGTTGTGCCCATACAAACCCTGCTGGCCTTATTTCTTGCCTTCCTGATGAATCAGAAAATCCGCGGACGCGCTGCCTTAAGGGTGGCATTCTACGTTCCGGCGATCACTTCTTCGGTGGTCACATCGATCATCTTCCTGTGGATATATTCCAAGCCCGGATTGTTAAATTACCTGCTCTCGCTGGTGGGGATTGAAGGGACGGACTGGATTACCAATCCCAACACTGCCCTCTATGCTATTATGGCGCTGAATATCTGGACGACCTCCGGCTACTTTATGGTATCATTCCTGGCCGGGCTTCAGTCAATTCCTGCTTCCCTCTACGAAGCTGCGCGCATCGATGGCGCCAATACCTGGCAGCAATTTTGGAAGATTACGGTACCGATGGTTCGGCCAATTACGTTTTTTGTAGTCGTGCTCAGCCTGATCGGTTGCTTTCAGGTATTTGATCAAATCTATGTGATGTCATCCGGCGGCCCGGTGAATGCAACGACAACCATGTCATACTACATCTATACCAGCGCATTCAAGTATTTTCGGCTTGGCTATGCTGCGTCGGTTTCCATCGTCCTGGCGATGATCATTTGGGCTGCAACATACATACAAAAACGCTATTTTCCACCGGAGGCGTACTAGGGAAACATCCCCCTGCGTCCCCCTTCGAAGAGGGAACTAGGGGGATGTCTTACTGAATATGATGAAAAAAATAAAACTACATCGACTGTTGCTCTATCTCATCCTGTTGGGGATGGCTTCGATTTACATCGGGCCCTTCCTGTTTTCGGTGTCGATTTCCTTTAACGCCAGCCAGGATGTTTTTCGCTGGCCGATTCGCCTGTTTCCGGAAGAGTGGACAACTGAAAACTATGCCAATATCTGGCGGGATCTTCCCTTCGCCACCTGGCTTTTCAATAGCACCCTGATTACGCTGGTTCAGACGATCACCAATATCTTTTTCGCCGCCCTGGCCGGATTTGCCTTCGCCCGCCTGCGCTTTCCCGGGCGTAATTTTATCTTTGGGCTCTTTCTAGCCAGCCTGATGATTCCCGGCATCATTGTGCTGGTGCCACGGTTTCTGTTGCTCAATGAACTGCGAATGATCAACACATATCCCGGTTTGATCTTGCCAGGCTTGATTAACGTGGTGAACACCTTTTTGATGAAGCAATTCTTCGAAACTATCCCGCGGGATCTTGAGGATGCGGCACGCATCGACGGCTGCGGGTATTTTCGCATGTTTTGGCAGGTATTTCTACCGATTTCCAAACCGGCGCTTGCTGCAGTGGCAATTTATTCATTCCAGGGAAGCTGGAACGAGTTTCTTTGGCCGGTGATTTCTGCAATAACCGAGGATATGTTCACATTGCCGGTTGGTATGGCTTTTTTACGCTATGAATTTAAGGTGCACTGGCCCTTGCTGATGGCAGGGACTGTATTGATATCGTTGCCAACATTGACAATCTTCCTGGTCTTCCAGAGATATTTTGTGCAGGGCATTGCGACGGCAGGGTTGAAGGAATAGTGACGGGCGGCGATGCTGAAATAATTTTGTTCGTGAGGTCTTCTTGGCGAAGATGAAAATCAAAAGGATTTTGTTGCATATGAGAATCTTATTGCTTGCTGTTATTTTACTGTTTGCTTGTGGTGAGGAGAACGATAGAGGTCGAAAGACCGATTTAATCGTATCGGAAGACAAGGTGGATGTCGTTTTTAATGATGTCTCCGTCGATGCCGGTATTGATTTTGTGCATTATAACGGCGCTTCAGGCAAAACCTATTTCCCGGAGATGGCCGGTTCCGGTGGAGGATGGCTTGATTACAACGGTGACGGCTGGCAGGATTTATTGTTGGTCCAGGGGACATCGTGGCCGGCAGACGCGGCGAAGAAACCCACGCTGAAGCTATTTCGCAATGTCGGAGATGGGCAATTTACGGATGTTACCGAAGCGGCTGGATTAGATATTTCTGTTTATGGAATGGGCATGGCCGCCGCAGATTATGATAATGACGGCGATCCTGATCTGTTGGTCACCTGCGTGGGTCCAAATCGCTTTTTCAGAAATGACAATGGAAAATTCAGCGAGGTCGCAGAACGGGTGGGGTTGGCTGATCCGGCATTCAGCACCTCGGCCATGTTTTTCGACTATGACAAAGACGGCTTTCTCGATCTCTATGTTTGCAATTATGTTGAGTGGAGCTCCGAAACCGATGTCTGGTGTTCCCTGGACGGAACCAACAAAGGGTACTGCACGCCGGAGGTATATAAGGGTGTACCATCGCGAATGTACCGCAATCGAGGTGATGGCACATTTGAGGATGTCACGAAATCCAGCGGCGTTTACAGTGAAGAAGGAAAGGCGCTCGGCGTTGCCATACTTGATTTTAATGACGATGGTTGGCCGGATATGGCAGTCGCAAATGACACACAGCCCGATTTCCTTTATCAGAATAACGGTGTAGGGGCGGACGGCGTCGTCACTTTTGGCGAAGTCGGTTTGATGAGTGGCTTTGCTCTGGACGAGAGTGGGAAGGCCCGGGCCGGCATGGGCATTGACGTGGGGGTGGTTGATGATACTGGGGAAGAAACCATTTTTGTCGGCAACTTCTCAAATGAAATGATCGGTGTGTATCGGGATCTTGGCAACGGTTCCTATGTTGACCGGGCGGCAATATCCCGCATCGGCAATCCGAGCTTGTTATTCCTCACTTTCGGCGTCTTTCTATTTGATGTCGATCTGGATTTTGATCTGGATCTGCTGGGTGTCAACGGACATGTGCAACCACAAATCGAAGAAGTGCAGCAGGCAGTTACATTTCGTCAGTCGACCTTGTTGTTTCGCAACGTCGGCGACGGCCGTTTTGAAGATATCAGCAAGGAGTCTGGCGCACCTTTACAGGAAAAAGTTGTCGGGCGAGGCGCAGCATATGCAGATTACGACCAGGATGGAGATCTCGATATATTGTTGGTCAACAACAATGCTCCGGCGAAGCTTTTGCGAAACGACAGCCAATCTCAAAATCGATTTTTGAGAGTTCAGCTTCAGGGGACGATCAGCAATCGTGATGGAATCGGTGCACGAGTAACGGCATTTATCGGCGACCGCAAACTGCCAATCTATGTAAAAACAGGCAGTACGTATCTTTCTCAAAGCGAGTTGCCGCTTACTTTTGGTTCCGGAAGGAGCCCTCAAATCGATCGGTTGGTCGTAGAATGGCCATCAGGGAAGCGCCAGGAGTTTAATGCCGTTTCCACCGGTGCAGCTATGGTTATCAATGAAGATATCGGCATTATCCCGGGAGGATTAGGCCAATAGACACTTGGGGCACCTTCATGTCCATACAGTCTGCGAAGCCTGCGTCGGCATCCACCTACTGCCTTGACTTGTTTGCGAATTTTCTCTGCGAGGAATACATTATGCAGTATTCCTGAGCTGCGGAATTTTTGTCGCGCTTCCGAAACCATTTAACATCGAGGCCCTTCATGTGCTCTCCTTCCCGCTTTGGCAAACGAATTTCCATTGCTTTGATTTCCCTTCTAACAGCTTGTCTGACATTTCAATGCAACACCTCGGAAGCCCCGCTCTCGATTCAAAAAGAGAATCGCATTGTGCTGTTGGGCAACAACCTGGCATCGCGAATGATTCACTTCGGGCACTTCGAAACGGAACTGCAATTGCGTTTCGCTGATAGTATGATCGTGATTCGCAACATGGGGGATGGTGGCAATACCCCCGGCTTTCGTCCACATCCCGGACGCCCTGATCCCTGGGCATTCCCGGGCGCCGACAGTTTTCAGACGGAGCTGGCCATACCCAGCGGCAGCCAGGGGCACTTTGAGACACCGGATCAATGGTTGACCAGTCTGGAAACCGATATTATTCTTGCTTTCTTCGGATTCAATGAGTCATACGAAGGCGAGGCTGGCTTTGCGGCATTTCAAGCGGAGCTGACAGCGTTTGTCAAACATACGCTGACTCAAAAATACAATGGGGCTTCTGCTCCCAAACTGGCCCTGATATCCCCAACTGCTATCGAAGACCTTTCACATATGTATGACCTCCCGGATGGTAGCGAGACCAATCGGCGGCTGGCTGCATATACCGCGGCTATGCATGAGATTGCCCGGAAGCATAACATCACTTTTGTGGACCTCTTCACTGCTTCACGCAGTTGGTATGCCGAGAGCGAGTCGCCTTTGACGATTGATGGTCTACAATTAAATGATATCGGTTATCGGCAACTGGCCGGTTTTCTGGCTGATGAGCTCTTCGGCGCCGGAAATAGCGCACGGGAAAATCGTCGGGAAGCGGTTCACGAAGCGGTTATGGAAAAAAACTGGGTCTGGCATAACGAGTTCAAGATTCCCAATGGCGTACATGTTTATGGGCGGCGCTACGAACCCTTTGGCCCTGATAATTATCCGGAAGAGCTCCTGAAAATTCGCGAAATGATTGCCATTCGTGATTCTGCCATTTGGCTGGCCACGCGCGGTGAGAAGATGGATCTCGCAGCGGCTGATGCACGTACCCGTCCCTTGCCGGCCGTTGAGTCGAACTATAAGCCGACATACGGCACTGGCGACAAGCAGTATCTGTACGGACAGGATGCCTTAAACAGATTTCGCATGGCGACTGGTTATAAGATTGAGCTCTTCGCTTCGGAGCGTGAATTTGAAGATCTGGCCAACCCGGTTCAGTTGTCATTTGACAACGCCGGCCGCCTCTGGATCGCAACCATGCCGGCCTATCCGCACTGGAAGCCCGGTGATCCGAAACCCGATGATAAGTTGATCATCCTCGAAGATACCGATGGTGATGGCAAGGCAGACAAGCAAACAACCTGGGCCGATGGCCTTCATTTACCGCTGGGCTTTGAGTTCGCGCCCGAAGGCGTTTATGTCAGCCAGGGAACGGATCTGGTATTACTCACTGACACCGATGGTGATGATAAGGCTGATCGCAAGGAGGTGGTGCTTAGCGGTTTTGATGACCATGATACTCACCACGCAATCAGTGCATTTGTTACAGATCCTTCTGGTGCCCTGTATATGGCAGAAGGGGTTTTTCTGCACACGAATGTGGAAACGCCCTATGGGCCGGTTCGCGCCACCAACGGCGGTTTCTTCCGCTACAGTCCCCAGCGCAAACACCTGGAACGCACCGCACAGTTGGCTATTCCGAATCCCTGGGGCATCGCCTTTGACGAATGGGGGCAAAACTTCTTTGCAGAAACCTCCGGACCGGATGTGCGCTGGATGATGCCCGGTTCAGTGAAGCCGCGTTATGGTGTGGCAACCCACAAATCTTTCAATATAATTGAAGATGCGCATCGCGTGCGCCCGACTTCCGGCCTGGAATTTGTCTCCAGCCGGCACTTTCCAGACGAAGTGCAGGGTGATTTGCTGATCAACAACGCCATTGGATTCCTCGGAACGAAGCAACATCAGATGTTCGACGACGGCACCGGTTATTATAGCAAGCATCGCCACGATTTGCTGGTTAGCGATGATGCCAACTTTCGTCCTGTGGATATGGAATTTGCCCCGGACGGCTCGCTGTATCTGGTAGATTGGCACAACGTGTTGATTGGGCATATGCAACACAATGCCCGCGATCCGCTGAGAGATCATGCTCATGGCCGTATTTATCGCATTACTTATCCTGCCCGTCCACTGGTTGAACCGGCTCAGGTTGCTGGCGCGAGCATCGAAACACTTCTGGATAATCTAAAGCTCCCGGAGTATCGCACGCGCTATCGCACGCGACGTGAACTGCGCGCCCGCAACGCCGACGAAGTGATGGTTGCCTTAGGCAAGTGGTGGCAGGCACTCGACGAAGGTAGTCCGGATTTCGAAAAACATTCGCTGGAAGTCCTGTGGGTGACATGGGCCTTAAATCGGATTGACAAATCTCTGCTGGAAACCCTGCTGTCGGCTAAGGATTACCGCATTCGCGCGGCAGCCGTGAGAGTGTTGCGTTATGCCGGCCACCAGATCAAAGATCAGGCAGCATTGCTGAAGCAGGCAGCCGCTGATGATCACGGGCGGGTGCGTTTGGAAGCTATTGTGGCTGCTTCCTGGTTGAATAAGGATGATGGCGTGGCAATTGTTGCTGAAGCAGGCAAGAAGCAGCTTGATAAATGGATGATGCCGCCACATCTCACCAGCCTTGCGCATCTCCACGGTGAATCCGTACGTAGCAAGACAGCCGAAGAAGTGGAAACCGATCTTACCGGAGAAGCGCTGGCGCAATTCAAGAATGGCCGGGAAATTTATCATCGCGACGGATTTTGCAATACCTGTCACCAGCCGGATGGCAAAGGTCTGAAAGGCGCCGGATTTCCCCCGATCAGCGAAACCAAATGGGTCAATGGCAATGAAGAGCGTCTGATTAAGCTGACTCTCAACGGTCTCTACGGGCCAATCGAAGTAAAAGGGGAAACCTATCCGGGGCAAGTCCCGATGACGCCGTTCCGTGGTTTGCTGAATGATGAAGAAGTTGCGGCCGTTCTTACATTTGTCCGCAACAGCTTTGGCAATAAGGCTGCTCCGATCACAGCCGCCCGAGTGAAAGCGGTGCGCGAAGCGACCAGCGGGAAAAAAGATCTTTATACGGTTGAGGAGTTGCTGAAAGCACATCCTCTGCAATAATTTTGAAACTTTTGTTCTTTGCTTCCATAAAAGTGTATAGTTGGGGGAATTCTGAATGATTCACAAATCCAGTATTTCTCAATTCATATAGGGAGGTTTCTATGCGGAGTAGCGTTGCTATTCTTGTTCTATCTATGGCGTTTTCCACAACACTGTTCGGACAAGGTATTTCGGATTACGGGCTGAAAGTTGGTGTCATTGCCTCGAAAACAGATCTTGAGTATCAAAACCTCGTCATTGGTTCTAATTCGATTTTTGACAAAACGCGGCTATCGCCGGAATTTGCCGCATTCCTGAGATTCCTTGATGTAAAATACGTGGATTTTGAGCTTCAAGGCGCCTATCTGCAAAAGGGCGGTGAGGAAGAATATCCATTAGCTACAATTGAAGAGCCTGATGGTATCGGTGAATCAGCCACCGCGGATCTTGAATTTGAAGTACTTCAATTGCTGTTGGCGGCTCGGCCTAAACTAGCGACGAAATACCTGGAATACTACCTGCATACCGGCCTTACACTCGATTATGTGCTTAAAGCGCGCAATTTCCCCATCCGCTCAGATGATCTCAACCGCTTCAATCCGGGTTTTTCCCTTGGGGTCGGCATATTGCTTCGGGAAGCCACCAGCCGTCCGATTTTTCTGGAGTTCGGCTACCAAAGCGATTTCTCCGAAATTGCCGACAACGATTTCGTCAATGTGAGCAACAGTCTGTGGTGGTTTCAGCTTGGGGTCAGCTTAGGTCGCTGATCATCTTCACTTTTCAATCTCTATCACTTCCCTCGGTGAGCAAACTATACCGAGGGCTGTGACACATCATCCCGCATGCGGGATTCTCAATGTGAAAAGAAAATATTTGTCATTGGTCATTTGTCATTGGTCATTTAATTAACTGCCACTTTCTTTTTCCCCGCCTCCTATTGACATTCTAGTCCTCAATCCGTAATCTCAATCAGTTTGTTTTGATAAAAAAGAAACTGTTTTGGCAGATACTGCCGATGGTTAGGCCATTGGTTGTCTCAAGCGATTATGACTGCTGGAAATGGGGCATCGATAACGGAAAAGAGGATCAATGATAATACCGAGGCCTCAAACCTCAATCGCCAGGGACGGGTATTTTGTGCTGTCTGCGGATACGCGGATAGGTGTTAGCGGTGCAAACGCTGCTGAGATGCAGGTTGCCGAATTTCTGGCCGAATGTCTGCGCCCGCTATGCGGCCTGCCACTACCTGTCGTTGCTGCTGCGCCGGAAGCTCCTGAGCAAATCCAGTTACACTTGCAAGGCGGATCGACTGCATTTGGAGATGAGGGCTATCAACTCGTCATTGCCAAAGAAGGTATCACCATCAATGCGGCAGAACCGGCAGGGCTATTTTACGCGGTCCAATCTCTTAGTCAATTGACGCTTCAGCCAACCCGGCGCCAATCAGCAAACATTGTTGTCAAAGTGCCTTGTCTCGAATTAAACGATCATCCGCGTTTTCCCTGGCGGGGGATGCTGCTGGATTGCTCTCGCCATTTCATGAGTGTTGATTTTATCAAACGCTACCTTGATCTGCTTGCCTTTCATAAAATGAACGTCTTCCATTGGCATCTGACAGATGACCAGGGCTGGCGCATTGAAATCAAACAATATCCTGAATTGACCGAGATTGGCGCCTGGCGACGCTATGAAGATGGCTCACGCTACGGTGGATTTTACTCTGCTGCCGACGTGCAGGAACTCGTAGAGTACGCCAGCAGGCGATTTATTCGTGTTGTTCCGGAAATCGAATTGCCCGGCCATGCCCTTGCTGCCCTCTCGGCATATCCGGAATTGTCGTGCAGTGGCGGGCCATTTAATGTTGAAGTTGATTGGAATATCTATAAAGATGTCTACTGTGCCGGTAATAACCACACTTTTGAATTTCTTGAAAACGTACTGACGGAAGTGGCGGAGATGTTTCCGGGCCCCTACATTCACATTGGTGGCGATGAATGCCTGAAGGATCGCTGGCGACAGTGTCCGAAATGCCAGACGCGGATTGAGCAGGAGGGATTGGCGGATGAGCATGAACTGCAAAGTTATTTTATTCGCAGAATTCAGCGACATTTGCAGAAAATTGGTCGTTCGTTAATCGGCTGGGACGAAATTCTTGAGGGTGGTCTGGCGCCCGGGGCAATTGTTCAGTCATGGCGGGGATTGGAGGGAGCCATTGCCGCGGCAACTGCCGAACATGATGCCATCGTTTCTCCAACGACGCACGCCTATTTCGATTATGATCTGAAAACCATCGACCTTGCCCGAGTGTATGAGTTTGAGCCGATTCCGCCGGAACTGTCTGAGGCTCAAAGCAAGCACATTATTGGTGGGGAATGCAATATGTGGAGCGAACGTGCGCCACAGCCGTACATTGATCGTCAAGTGTTTCCGCGACTAACTGCAATGGCAGAAGTGCTCTGGTCGCCAAAAGACGGAAAGGATTTTCAGGATTTCAGATTCCGGCTGAAGCAGCACTACCCGCGCCTGGAAGCGCTCGGTGTTCGCTATGGTAAAGAAACGCAATGTGTAGCGGTCACTGCGACTTTCTGCGAAAATGACGCGGGATGCCGGCTGGAAGTTGACAACTTAGGGCCGAAGGATAGCGATTTACGATATAGCATGGATGGCTCACAGCCCACCTTGCAATCAAACCAATGGGGAGACCCTGTCGATGTTGCGCAATCGACGCTCCTGAAGACCGCTCTGTTTCATCAAAAGAAGTTGTTGACGGGCCGGAAAGAGACGCGCGTGCTTTTAAGTGAAAACGAACTTTCAGGCGCCGCAAGAAACGGAAGCGCTGCCGATTCAAAACGCTTGTGGATGGCAGTCATTGGCGACAATCTTACCGCTGTTCTTGATCTCAAGGCAAGTCGTGAAATCGGGCGTATTGACAGTCATTTCCTGCAGCTTGCTGATGCGGCGATTTTTCTGCCGATTTCTGTGGAGTATGCGATATCGGAGGACGGAAAGGAATTCGAAATTCTTTGGGCAACCGGGCATAATTGGGATCGCTGCTATCCGTCCCGCTTGGAGCGAGCCTTTACCTATGAACCAGAGCAACTTCGCGGTCGTTTTATTCGCTTGCGGGCCGTAAATATCGGAAGCTGTCCACTGAATCACCCGCAGGCCGGCCAGGCAGCATGGCTGGGCTTGCAGGATATTAAGGTAAGCTGACAAAATAAATTCCAAATTCCAACAGGCAACATGCCAAATTGGAATTCGGAATTTAAGCACTTCCTTTACCGAGACAAAACCATTCGTTGCACATCAGAGGCATTGCCGGCAGTCATTTTATAGAAATAGGTGCCGCTGGCGACTTCCTCCCCGGCATGATTGCGCCCATCCCATACCACCGATTGTTCGCCGGCCGGCTGAACTTCGTCAACCAGCGTCACCACCGAGCGACCGAGCATATCAAAAACCTGAATCTGCACATGGATTGCCTCTTTCAGATCATAGCGAATCCGTGTAAGCGGATTGAATGGATTCGGGAAGTTTGACTTCAGCGTGGTTTCCTGCGGCAGCGCCGAAAGGCTGAATAATGTTTCTTTTTCCCCGAATGATGTCGCTCCAAGCGGCGCCTTGTGACCCTGGGAACCATTGTCCGGGCGCTCAGCGACCCCGACACGGAATAGCGGGCTGGAATCGAACATCCCGGTCATCAATTCAAGATGGTGAATGGATTTCACGATGAGGCTAACCGGCAGTGGCCCCAACGGACCACCAAGATCCTGGTTCTGTTCGTCGCGGCATTGCAGCGTCAGGTCAATGTTGAGGCTGCCGTTGCCGAAAGTGCCGGTACCGGAAACGAGCGCCGGCACGAGGGTAGCTTCTAAGCCTTGCAGGTTATTTGCTTCGCTGCAAATACTCCAAAATGTATCATGGAATAACACTTCTGCGACGCCGTCATTGTTGTTGTCCGTAATCGCCACTTTGAAAAAGCTGCCGTCGTCATAAGATACACCCATCCAGAAGCCGATTAAATCTCGCACACTTTCTGGCTTCGGTCGATCACCTTTTCTTTCACGAGCGCTGATGCGGAAGAGGGGACTGGGATTGAACATGCCTGTTGTCAGCAGCAATTGGTTTTTGGATACCGAAACAAATGAAACCGGCAATGGACCGAGTAAGCCGCCGAGGTCCTGATTGCGCTCGTCGCGGCACTGAATGGTTAATTCAGCATTCAAATTGTAGTTTTCATCTACTGTGCCGTTTCCGGTAACGAGGGCTGGTACCAGCGTGCTTTCCAGGCCTTGTAAGCCATTGGTTTCTGTGCAGATGCCCCAAAATGTGTCATGGAAAATTACCTCGGCAACGCCATCGCCATCGTTGTCCGTTATTGCCACCTTAAAGAAACTGCCGTCATCTTCGGAAATGCCCATCCAGATGCCGACAAATCCGGTAACATCACGGTTGTGGTGATCTGCGATAAGCGGACAAATGAGCAGGCCGGTAAGCATAATGATTATCCATTGGAATGAGCGTGTGTGTGATAGTGAGAAGCGCATAGTATCTCTCCTTCGTAAGGGTTGTAGGAAGCAGGCCGATGCGTATCAAGCACCGATCCATGAGACGTGTGAGCGGTCTGAATCTGTACAGAAACTGGCTGCGATTGGGGAGGATTTCTGAATGAATTGGTGGCCGCTTGCCAATCGTGGTTAATTGACTGCGCAATACTAAAGGTCTCAGAATAACGGAGGCATACAGAGAGTGCTTAGCCTGCTATACCAAGGTCAGGTACATCTATTTCAGGACTACAATAATGATAGGCAATAAGTCAATGATAGCGAGAAGAGGTGCGGATGTCAAGGGATTTCCCTCTGGCTGAATTTGAGAAGTTTGACCTCTACTTCACCAGCATCATCGGCTTGGTCAGTGAAAAACGACCTGTCGAGGACTGTGCCGTCAGATTGTAGTAATACACCGAACTGGCCATTTCCCGGCCATGTTGATCTTTGCTGTCCCAGAATGCAGTGTGAAAACCCGCGGCCTTTTGGCCTTGTTCAATTTGTGTCACTTGCCTGCCGTTCTGATCATACACTTTTAACTTAACATTTGCCGGCGAAGCAAGCGCGTAGCGAATGGCAGTGCTGCCATTGAACGGATTGGGATAGTTTTGGTGCAGGTGGAATTGGTCGGGCGTTAAATCATCCGGATCATCGTGAAGGCCGGTCAGGGCTGAATCGAGGTTGGCATCGACAATCCCATGATAGCCATCGTTTTGTTGTTCCAGCGGAATGATGCGATTGGCTGCATTGGGTGAAGATGCCCAGGGATCATCAGCAATATATTTATCCCCTTCAAAGTAAATCTGGGTGATTATAACATCATTGTCCGGTGTAACGAAACGAATGTGAAGGTGTTGCGGACGGAATGTGGCGCCATTGAGGTACCAGCCGGGCCGCACGGTTTCAAATGCATAGTTGCCGTTGGCGTCGGTCAGCATCTGCCCGCGGAGATTAAAGTCATCACCCACCGGCGTGCAGCTTTCGAAGCGGCTGTAACAGCCGGCGTCGTTTGCGGCCCAAACGTCCACAATTGCGCCTTCAAGTGGCGACGTGCAATCATTTCCGTAGATGGTGCCGGATATAAACAGCCGGTCACCAGGCTCCGATGCATCAGCCAAAACCGTTCGCATCGGGGCGCCGGAGCTGTAAAATGGTCCCTGGATGTCCGATGTGGTCAGGTCGCATCGATCGGCAAATACCAGTGACGGATAGGCAATAGCGGATAGACCGGCCAATGAGCAGAAGCGCAGAAAATCACGCCGGCTGACTTTGGATCCATTGGCTCGAATTAGCTTGTTTTGAGAATCACTGGACATATTGCCTCCTGCCTTTGCGAGATGCGACAAATTCGTTTCTATTTGCAATGTAGGTGTATGCTAAAGCCTTTTCAAGATAATTACCGTGCACTTCCAACAATCCCTATCATAAATATTTCGCTCGTGCGGATCGTTTACCATTCGAGTAAGGCTGACCGATTTGATGTCTAGTCTCATCAGGAGTTGCGAATCGTGTTCTCTTGTCACTATATTGCAAACGTAGCTGACTGACAGCGTTACAAACAGGCAATCATAGACAAGGGTCAAAAAAGGCTGATGTTAAGAAACCGACAAACATATGCTTTTTTCCTGCTAACCATATTCTCGGTATGGTTGTCGGCCAGTGTGCTGCCGTCCGAATGTTGTTGCGTTGGGGATGAGCCTGCTTCTGTCAGTTCATCTGCAGCCGTGTCGTCCGAAAGCTGCCATGCTGAAGAGGCTAAATTACCGGCAGATGATGCTTCCGGTGATACCGCACACTGTGATATGTCACTGGAAATACCGCCGCTGGAAGCCCCTGCCGAGGCAGCCTCCTGTTGTGATGATGCTGAGTCGGATGAACTGATCCAGCAACTGGCCGCTGTCTCACATCAATGTTCGATGCAGTGCATGCTAATAAATGCTGTTGATACGGACAACGCTGATTCCTTTGTCGTTCAAAATAATATTGCATCGATTGCCTCGTCCGTAATCACGTCTGTTAAGCGTTTGCCGCAATTGTTGTTTGACCATTTATATCTTGCCGAATCTACGCTAAGACCGCTTCAACCACCCCTCTTTATGCTCCACAGCGCTTATCTCATTTGATAAATCTCCACCCATAATTTTCTGTTTGATCATTCTCAATTAACCGCCTTCTGAAGCCGGATGGCTGCATTCTGCTGTACAGTGGGCTGTCTATCATTATGCGAGAGCAATTTTGCTGTGTCTCGCTTTGGAGAAACAAATGAGAGCTCTGTTCATTTTGGTGCTGGTAATCGCGCTCTATTCTCCCGGAAATTTCGCACAAACCTCAACGGAGGTTGACACAACGGGTGATTTCCGGGAAGTATTTCGAATGTATAATCCGCCACGATTCACCAACAAAAAGATCGTTGTTGGAAAAGAATCGACCTTACAGGATCTACTCGACTACGCTGCAGAACATAATCCACGCTTGTCCGCCGCTTATTTGCGTTGGCAAGCCTCAATGATGCAGGTAAACCAAGTGGCAGCATTGCCAGAGCCGCGTCTAAGCTATGGTTACTTTTTTAGTGAAGTCGAAACCCGGGTTGGCGCGCAGCGGCAAAGGATAGGCATTTCGCAGACATTGCCGCTCTTTGGAAAGTTGCGATGGAAAAAAGAAGCCCAATTGCAGGCCGCTGAAGCTGAGGATGCCCGGATTGAAGCAGAGCGCCTGCACATTTCTTATCGGGTGAAGAAACACTGGTATGAATATGCCTATGTGCATCAGGCCAATCAGGTATTTGAGGAAAATGTGCAATTGCTGGAGCTCCTGGAAGGCGTGGTGCGCGCCAAATATCGAGCCGGAAGCACCCCGCATGCCAGTCTTATCAAAATCCAGGTTGAACTGGATCGGCTGCGCGATCGTCAGGTCGATATGGCCGATCTCATTTTGCCGCTGGGCACTGCCCTGAATGCTATTTTGGATCGCCCCCCCGGCTCGGAACTACCGCGACCAGCGGACATCACTGTCCCGGATATATCAGAATCCGATTCAACCTGGCTGGAGTTGCTTCGTCAACGCAATCCGCAGCTGGCCGTGGCACGTTCGGAAACTGCTGCGCTAAAGGCGAAGGTGAAATATGCGGAAAAGCATCGGTTCCCCGATTTGACCATCGGCCTGGATTACATTTTTACCGATGAGGCGATTTTTCCTGATGTACGTGATAGCGGGAAAGATCCATTGATGATCACAGCCTCGATTAACCTACCGCTCTGGCGAGGCAAGAACAGGGCCCGCGTTCTGGAAGCGCAGTCGAGATATATCTCAGCGCTCCACCAGTTATCGGCGCAAGAAAACAACTTACTTGCCAAGCAGGCAATGGTTGTCTATCGCCTGACAGAGGCAAAGCGGAAAGTTGCGCTCTACGACAACAGCCTGATTCCTCGTTCTATACAGGCCCTGAACGTATCGAAGGCGGCTTTTGAAGCAGGGGATGCAGACATCCTCGAGGTGATAGATGCACAGCGGACGCTGCTTGAATTTGAACTGCTGCAGGTGAGAGAAAAAGCCAATCTTCAGCAGCGACTGGCTGAACTGGAAATGTTGGTCGGCAAAGAACTTTGATCTTGTGAAGGTGAATCATGAAAACAATTATAGATACCTTGAAAAAAATGTGGCTGTCCGAATTTCGCTGGATGACTATTGCGATAGGCATCATTGCATTCGGGCTTGGATACTGGCTGAGTGGCTGGAACGAAACGGCGACGATCGCCCATGGAGATCATCAGCACGTTGCAAGTGAAATGATTCAGGATTGGACCTGCTCCATGCATCCGCAAATCCGTCAACCGAGAGCCGGTGCCTGTCCGATCTGCGGCATGGACCTTATCCCGGTGAATAACGATCAGAATGAAGATCTTAGACCGCGCCAGTTGAAGCTATCGCCATCCGCTGTAAAGCTGGCTGAAATTTCCACGGCTCAGGTGGAGCGCCGGAATGTGAATCGCAAAATTCGCATGGTGGGCAAAATTGCCTACGACGAAACCCGCACCAAATTTATCTCGGCCTATGTGCCCGGACGGATCGATCGCATGTATGTGGATTATACCGGCACACCGGTACGGCGCGGCGATCACCTGGTGGCGCTTTACAGTCCGGATCTGATTTCCGCCCAGGAAGAACTGCTGCAGGCGCGACGGACGCTGAACGAGCTTGGCGCGGATGCTTCAGCGCTGATTCGCGAAAGTGTTTCCCGGACAGTTGAAGCCGTCCGGGACAAACTCCATCTACTGGGTCTAACCGACCTGCAGATTCGCAATATTGAAAAACGTAACAGCGTGTCAGACCAGCTGACAATATATTCGCCAATCAGCGGTATCGTCATACATCGGCATGCCAGCGAGGGAATGTATGTTGAAACCGGCAGTCGTATCTACACCGTTGCGGATCTTAGCCGGCTATGGGTATACCTGGAAGCCTATGAAACGGACCTCGCCTGGCTACAATATGGACAAACTGTCGATTTCGAAGTGGAAGCATATCCCGGCGAAGCATTCAGCGGCCGCATATCATTTATCGATCCGGTGCTGAATCCGACCACCCGAACGGTAAGAATTCGCGTGAACGTCCGCAATGATGACGCGAGATTGAAGCCTGAAATGTTCGTCCGTGCTACCATCAACTCGAGGCTTTCCGGGGCCGGAAAGATCCTTGCGCCTGAATTGGCCGGTAAATGGATTTCCCCGATGCATCCGGAAATCATTAAGGACGGCCCGGGCAGTTGCGACGTCTGCGGCATGGGATTGGTGCGGGTTGAAGATATGGGCTTTATCGTTAAGGACGACTCAAATGGTGAAGTGCCGCTGGTCATTCCGGCGTCTGCGCCGCTGAGAACCGGACGGCGGGCTGTTGTCTATCTGGCTTATCCACAAACGCCCGGTCTTTTTGAAGGCCGTGATATTGTGCTGGGACCGCGCACAGGTGACTACTATGTGGTCGAATCGGGATTAAAAGAGGGTGAGTGGGTGGTTACCAACGGCAATTTCAAACTCGATAGCGATCTGCAGATCAAGGCGAGGCCAAGCATGATGAATCCGGCGTCGGAAGAAAGCTCTACTCAATCGGTAATGAATAAGGTTGAAATGTCCGCCGTCGCGGCGCTGCCGTCCAATTCGCTATCTTCGTTGTTCGATGCCTATTTTGAGATTCAATATGCGCTTGCCCATGATACACTTGTGGCCGCTACTGAGGCGGCAGGACAGCTTCAGATGGTAATGGCAAAGCTGGTGAGTGAGGGCGAAGGATCCTCAACCGATTTCTATAAAAGACTGGAAATCAGCATTGCTCAACTTGCCGCGGCCCAGGATATTGAAACGGCTCGCAAGGCTTTTCAAGCGCTCTCAAACAGTCTTATCCAGGCCGCCAAAGCCAGTAAGGAATCGCTTGACAATCCGGTTTACCTGATGCATTGCCCGATGGCCTTTGATAATACCGGAGCGGATTGGCTGCAAAAACATGACAAGCTGGAGAATCCATACTTTGGTGCCATGATGTTCCGTTGCGGCAGTCAGGTTGAAGTGATCGAAGCAGACGGCGATTCGCATGAGGGGCATAATCATGACTAATGTGCCCAAAGCAAATTCCATTCTGGACAGGCTAATTCTCTTTTGCCTGCAAAACAAGCTGGTTGTGCTGTTATTCACCATCGTGATTATTGGTTGGGGCGTGATGGTCGCACCTTTCGATTGGGATATCGTTGATTTGCCGCGCGATCCGGTGCCGGTGGACGCCATCCCGGACCTTGGTGAAAACCAGCAAATTGTTTTTACAAATTGGCCCGGACGTTCACCTCAGGATATCGAGGACCAAATCGGATATCCATTGACAGTCTCACTGCTCGGTATACCTGGTATCAAGACAGTGCGCAGCTTTTCGATGTTTGGTTTCTCAAGCATCTATGTGATCTTTAAGGAAGATGTTGACTTTTACTGGTCCCGCTCCCGCATCCTGGAAAAATTGAATAGCCTGCCCGCGGGAACGCTCCCTGCTGATGTTCAGCCTATGTTGGGACCTGATGCCACCGGTTTGGGGCAAATCTTTTGGTATACACTGGAAGGACGCGACGAGAATGGTCATCCAAGCGGCGGGTGGGATTTGCACGAGCTGCGTACGATTCAGGACTACTACGTCCGTTATGGCTTGATGGCTGCTGATGGCATCAGCGAGGTGGCATCTGTTGGCGGTTTTGTTCAGGAATATCAGGTTGATGTTGATCCCGATGCCATGCGTGCATATAACGTGACCCTGGATGAGGTCTTTCATGCCGTGAAGATGTCAAATCTGGACGTCGGGGCTCGCACCATTGAGGTGAACAGCGTTGAATACGTCATTCGTGGGCTGGGTTTTGTTGACAGTCTGGAAGATATTGAAAATTCTGTAATTAAGGTCAATGATAGTGTGCCGATTTACATCCGGAACGTAGCCAGCGTGGTGCTTGGTCCGGCCCTTCGGCGTGGCGCACTGGACAAAGGCGGGGTCGAAGCTGTTGGCGGCGTAGCAGTGGTTCGCTACGGCGAAAATCCGATGGTTGCCATCAAAAATCTAAAAGCGAAGATTGCTGAAATTGCGCCCGGCTTGCCAGCAAAAACCCTTGCTGACGGCACAGTCAGCAAGGTAGAAATTGTGCCATTCTACGATCGTTCCGGGCTGATCAATGAAACGCTTGGCACCCTCAACACCGCTTTGAATGAAGAAATCCTGGTAACCATCATCGTCGTTTTGCTGATGGTGATGCACCTTCGCAGTTCGATCCTTATCTCCGGCCTTTTGCCGCTTGCTGTGTTAATGACCTTCATTGCCATGAAGCAGTTCGGCGTTGATGCCAATATCGTAGCGCTCTCCGGAATCGCTATTGCTATCGGCACGATGGTGGATGTCGGCATCGTGATTACAGAAAACATTCTAAAGCATCTCGAGAAAGCGCCGGAAGGGGAGGGGGCATTGAGCACCATCTTCCGGGCGACCAGGGAAGTGGGCGGCGCAGTGCTTACGGCGGTCGCCACGACGGTGGTTAGTTTTCTGCCGGTTTTCACCATGGAGGCTGCCGAAGGCAAGCTGTTCAAGCCGCTTGCATTTACCAAGACCTTTGCCTTGATAGCCTCCGTGCTGGTAGCAATTACCATCATTCCACCACTTGCGCAGTTCTTGTTTACCGGAAAACTGCGCCGCGATGGCATGAGGCCTTTTCTGAATTGGGCAATGGTTCTCGCAGGATTCCTGGGGATGATTTGGCTGCCGTGGTGGATTGGGGCATTGACAATGGCTTTTGGGCTTTCTCAAATCTTTGAAGCGCGGTTGCCGGCGCCATTGGTTGCTCATAAATCGGTGATCATCAACTATCTGCTTGTTGCTGTGGTTGCAATGCTTCTGGCCAATCATTGGCTGCCGCTCGGTCCGGAAAAAGGGATCTTGCTTAATCTGCTATTCGTCGCCTTTCTGATTGGTGGCTTGCTCGGGGCTTTCGCTTTTTTTCAAAAGAGCTACCGAGGCATGTTGGGCTGGACACTCGACAATCGCGGCCTGTTTCTCAGCTTCACCCTGTTGATGACGCTGCTAGGCGGCCTGATGTGGCTGGGCTTTGGCACTTTCTTCAGTTGGCTTCCAACGTCGATGCGGGCATCAGCACCGGTCTCCGCTGTGGCGCATACATTTCCGGGGCTGGGAAAAGAGTTCATGCCGCCGCTTGATGAAGGCGCCTATCTCTACATGCCTACGACCATGCCCCATGCTTCGATTGGAGAAGCGCTCGATGTCTTGAAAAAGCAAGACATGTCCTTCGAGCAAATTCCTGAAATCGAATCGTCCGTTGGAAAAATAGGACGTGCTGAAACGCCGCTTGATCCGGCACCGATATCTATGATCGAAACCATTATCAATTATCATCCACAATACCTGGTCGATACGCACGGTAATCGACTGCGTTTTCATTTTGACGACGATTCGGTTGATTTCTTTCGCAATGCTGCGGGCGAGCCACAAGCCGCGGCCGACGGGCAACCGTATCGAGTGCAAGGCGCGTTTCTCCGCGATGATGAAAATCGCCTCATCCCTGACGACGGCGGCAGCCCTTTTCGGCTGTGGCGATTACCGCTTGATCCGGATCTCAATGATGGCCGCACTGCCTGGAAAGGGATCAATAAGCCGGATGATATTTGGGATGAGATCGTCCGCTTTGGGCAGATACCGGGCACCACATCTGCACCGCGATTGCAACCCATAGCAGCGCGCATGGTTATGTTGCAAAGCGGGATGCGCGCCCCTATGGGCGTGAAAGTAAAAGGCCCGGATTTGGCAACTATCGAACAGGTTGGTCTACAGATTGAACGTTTCTTGAAGGAGGTGCCGGCAGTCGAGCCGGCAGCAGTCCTGGCGGACCGGATCATTGGTAAACCTTACCTGGAAATCGATATTGATCGCCAGGCGATCGCCCGCTATGGCATCAAGCTTCTACAGGTACAGAACGTGATAGAGGTAGCGGTAGGGGGTAAGCCGGTGACCACAACTGTTGAAGGCCGGGAGCGGTATGCGATCCGCGTTCGCTATCAGCGGGAGCTGCGCGGCACAGTTGAGGATTTGGAACGGGTACTGGTGGCGGCCCCGGGCGGCGCCCGGATTCCGCTAAAGCAATTGGCAACGATTAACTATGTGCGTGGCCCGCAGGTTATCAAGAGTGAAGACACTTTCCTGACCGGCTATGTCGTTTTCGACAAGCGCCCGGGCTATGCAGAGGTTGATGTGGTCAGGCAGGCGCAGCAATATCTCCGGACAAAAGTTGATGCAGGAGAATTGGTGATTCCGGGCGGCGTCAGCTATGCGTTTGCAGGCAGCTATGCAAACCAGGTGCGCTCGGAAAAGCGTTTGGCAGTGATTCTGCCATTGTCGCTAATTATCATTTTCCTGATTCTTTACTTTCAGTTCAAGCGGGTTTCCACAACGGCGCTGGTATTTTCCGGAATCATTGTTGCGTGGGCAGGTGGCTTCATTATGATTTGGCTATATGGACAGGACTGGTTCTTGAATTTTAGCCTATTTGGAGTGGATATGCGCGCACTGTTCCAGATAGAGCCGATTAATCTGAGTGTTGCGGTATGGGTCGGGTTTCTTGCCCTTTTCGGTATCGCTTCAGACAATGGAGTGATCATCGCCACTTATCTTGATCAGGTATTCGCTGCTCGAAAACCCGGTAATATCGCGGCGATTCGCAGTGCGGTAGTTGAAGCAGGTGAAAAACGTGTGCGTCCGGCATTGATGACTGCTGCTACGACCATCCTGGCGTTGCTGCCTGTTTTAACATCCACCGGGCGCGGCTCCGACATTATGGTGCCTATGGCGATTCCTTCATTTGGGGGCATGTTGCTGGCAATCCTGACCTTGTTCGTGGTGCCGGTGCTCTATGCCTGGATTGAAGAAGAGAAACTCAAACGCAATGCGTAATGCGTATTAAAATCACTTGAGGTTGAATGTGAAACAAGATAGCAAACATGATTTTCGTAACCCCAATTTACCCCTCGAGCAACGAGTCGATGACCTGCTCGCAAAATTGACCTTGCCGGAAAAAATATCTCTGATGACTCATGAGTCTGCTGCGATCGAGCGTCTGGGTATTCCTTACTACAACTGGTGGAATGAGGCCTTGCACGGCGTGGCGCGCTCAGCGCCGGCGACTGTATTCCCGCAGGCAATTGCTTTGGCAGCCACCTTTGATATCAATCTCATCGAAGAGACGGCGGCGGCGATTTCCGATGAAGGTCGCGCGCTGTATCATGAGGCTCTTCGTCGAGGTATTCACAAACAGTATTTGGGCATCACTTATTGGTCTCCCAATGTCAATATCTTTCGTGATCCGCGCTGGGGCAGGGGGCATGAAACTTATGGCGAAGACCCCTATTTGACCGGCGAAATCGGTGCCGCATTCGTCCGTGGTTTGCAGGGAGACGATGAAATGCATTTAAAAACCGCTGCCTGCGCCAAGCACTTCGCGGTTCATAATGGACCGGAAGCCAAACGACACACCTTTGATGCAAAGTCGAATCAAAAGGATTTAAACGAAACCTATTTACCGGCCTTCAAGAGATTAATTGATGAAGGCGTCGTTGGCATTATGTGCGCCTACAACCGCTTGAATACTGAAGCATGCTGCGGTAGTCCTACCTACCTGGTGGAGCTCTTACGAAATAGATGGCAATTTGACGGATACGTGGTATCCGATTGCTGGGCATTAAATGATTTTCATGAAAACCATAAAGTGACTGGAGATCAAGCTGAGTCTGCTGCGCTGGCAATTCAGTCCGGTGTCGATTTGAACTGCGGGGTTGTCTACAAGCATCTTCAGGAAGCGTTGGATAGAGCCCTTATAACGGAATCGGAACTCGATACAGCGTTAAGCCGACAGCTGGCGATTCGTTTCCGCTTACGAATGATGGACCCGGAGCCGGACAGCCATTTTCCAGAACTAACAGTGGACACTGTTGGTAGCGAGAAACATCGTCAGCTTGCCCGGAAGGTGGCACAGTCGTCAATGGTATTGCTGAAGAATGACAATAATGTGCTTCCGCTGAGCAAAAGCATTGGAGAAATATTCGTTTCCGGCAATAACGCAGCTGATATCAATGCCCTTAAAGGCAATTATTTTGGGGTGAGCAAGCATTATGTGACCATGCTGGAGGGAATTGCCGGCAAGGCAGATCCGACATCTATCGTGCGGTATGAGCAAATAATTCTGCTTGACCAGGAGCTGGAGCGAGTGCGCACGCAACAGGTGGATCATGTCACCAGCGCGGATGCAGCGATTGCGGTTGTTGGTATTTCCGGCCTCTACGAAGGCGAAGAAGGGGATACCCCTTTCTCCAAAACCGGCGGCGACCGCGACCGTATCGAGCTTCCTGAAAACCAGATGGTATACCTGCGTGCGCTGCGCGAAGCTTGCGGCGATAAGCCGCTGATTGTGGTTGTGTGCTCCGGGTCTGCCCTGGCAATTCCGGAATTGCACGACCTTGCAGACGCCGTTCTTTGGGCCTGGTACCCAGGTGAGCAGGGTGGCAATGCTGTCGCAGACATTCTCTTCGGCGATGTGTCTCCTTCCGGCAAACTGCCAATTACAATTTACAATTCGACAGATGACCTGGCTGGTTTTGAAGACTATCGCATCGCCGAAGGCAAACAGACCTATCGCTACTTCGAAGGCCCGGTTCTCTATCCCTTTGGCTTCGGTTTGAGCTACACCCGCTTTGAATATAGCAACATTAGTTTCAGCAAGGAACATGTCCAGCGTGGTGAGGGTATTGAAGTCAGCTTCGACATTCGCAATGCCGGAACCGTGGCCGGAGAAGAGGTGGCGCAGCTATACCTTGCGGCGAAAGATGTGCCTTTTCAAACGCCAATTGCTTCCCTGAAGGGCTTTCAACGTGTTAAACTGAACCCCGGCGAAACAACACGTCTTAGCCTGATTTTATCACCAGAGGACTTGGTGATCTTTGATGATGACGGGAATCCATTTGATGGTCCGTTTGAGTTCAGGATCTTCGTTGGTGGAAGCTCTCCGCACCAGCGGGCAGAGGCGTTAGGGATTCAGAAACCAGAATTTGCAGAGTTGAAGGTTGTCCAGAAGACATAATCCTTTCTCGCCAAATCACATAATAAAATTTGTATCAAGAATTCGAATTCCTTATGTTGGCAAGGTAGGTTACGAAATGGTTTTCGTGAATTGCCTGGAATAAATTGATGTCGGTTGTAGCACTGCCTTGCAGGTCAGCTGCATCTTACAACATGAGGATTCACCCATGCCCAGATGGATTTATTCGCTCATTGCCTGCTCGATAATCCTTCTTTTCAACTGCTCTGCTCCCGATCATCGCCCGAATATTCTCATTATCTTTACGGACGACCAGGGTTTTGGCGACGTGGCGATTAATGGCAACGATGATCTCGATACGCCACGGCTCGATGCATTTGCGCGTGAATCGGTGCAGTTGAGGCATTTCACAGCGCAGCCGGTCTGTTCACCATCCCGGGCAACCCTGCTTACCGGACGTCATTTCCTGAAAACCGGGGTGTGGGGTGTGCACGGTGGCCGCGACTATTTAAACCTTGATGAAACCACAATCGCGGAAATCCTTTCGGACAACGGATACTACACGGCAATGTTTGGTAAATGGCATCTCGGAAAGCAAGGGCCATACTTGCCACAGGCCCGCGGTTTCGACGATACCTGGAGACAGACCGATCTATACGCCCACGAAAACCCGGAAATCGATCACAATGGAGACATCGCCAGGCAAACTGGCTGGACAGTAGATTACCTGACAGATCGGGCTCTTGAAGTATTGATGGAAGATCGTGATCAACCCTGGTTTGCCTACCTGGCATATCCACAAATACATGAACCGTATTTTGCGCCCGAATCGCTGGTGCTGAAGTATCAAGAGCAGGGCAATTCCCCGAGCCTGGCTACACTGTATGCCATGACAGAACAGCTAGACAACAATGTCGGTCGTTTACTGGACGCCCTGGAAGAAAGCGGCAAAGACAAAAATACGGTCGTCTTTTTTATGGGCGACAATGGCCCGATTGGAAATCCCATTAATATGCAGCATCTAAGCGAAGCGGAAATGGCCAGACGAAATCCGCTTAATCTACGTGGTAACAAGGGGCATGTTTTGGAAAACGGCTGTCGCGTGCCGGCATTTGTGCGCTGGCCGGATAAGTTTCCGGCGCGCGTATTAGCCGAGTATACCGATCTCATCGATCTATTTCCGACCTTGCTGGACCTGGCAGAGGTCAAGGATCGCGAAATAACGAAGCCGATTGACGGCGTGTCATTGATGCCACTATTGACTAGCGCGACGGATACTCTTGCGACCAGAGACATATTCTACAGTAATCATGATACGTTTTGGCCGGAGAGAACACGCCTGTATAGTTTTCTTAAAGATAAATCCCGCCTGGAATTTGGCAGAACGGATCTGGCCCTACGCCGAGGGGATTTCAAGCTGGTGCAGAGCTGGCAGGGGAGTCTACGGGCGCTTTTTGATATTCAGAACGATCCGGAAGAGAAGATTCCGTTGAACGACAGTTTGCCGGCAATCTATGCTAGCATGTATGCCGATTTGGAACACTGGTGGCGGAGCGATGTGATTGCGGCTAGCAATAGTTACAACATGCCGGTATTCCAGATCGGATTCCCCGGTGAGAAAATTCACCGTGCCTATGCATGCGCACCTGACGCGGTTTTCGGTGAGGTGTACACGGATCACCTCTTGACACGCAATTGGCGGGAAGAAGGCGCCGGTCTTGATCTAAAGCTCGATGTTGTCCAGGGTGGTCGCTATCAGATTCGAGTGAAGGCGAAAGCAGGGGAGGCCGCCGGAGATCTATATCTTAAAATGGACGATCTGGATTTGAATCAACCGGCTTCGCCAGATGGACTCTGGACCTATGGGACTCACTCCTTACCTGCCGGACCTGTGACGCTTTCTCTACGCCTCGGAAATGTTCAGTCTGAAAGTAATGAGGCAGTCATCGAGGAACTTTGGTGGGTTGAGTTTGAAAAGGCGGATTGATGTAGAAATTTGCAAGATAATGTCATATTCCTTATGTTAGCGAAAATTGTTGCGAAATGGTTTTCGTAAATTCGTGATTTAGCATTGAAAGGTCCAAATGGGATTTTGGAAGGCTGCGTTCCTGATTTGCTTTTTACTATCGACGATGGCAGTTGCGCAGAATCGGGTCGTTGAATACTGGCATGTCGGTAGCTACGAGGAGGTGGAGGCCGTTAAGCAAATGGCCGAGGCCTTCAAGTTAGAAAGTGGCATTACCGTCAATGTCCAGCCAATTCCCTGGGGCAGCTACCAGACTAAGTATTTTACTGCAATGGCATCTGGTGATACACCGGACGCTGGCACAACCAATCTTTCCGGCGGCACGAACTATGGCAAAGTTGGTGGCGTCATCGACCTCGAAAGACGTTATCCCGAGCAGATTGCCCGCATCAAGGAACATGTGTTCCCGGAGATGTGGCCAACTTGCTATTTCAAAGGACATTTGTTCGCCATCCCATATGATGTCGCTGTTCTGATCGGATTCTACCGAAAGGATATTTTCAACCAATTTGATCTTGAAGTGCCGGAGACCTGGTCTCAGTTGACGGCGCTGCTCAATAAACTCAATGCCAACGGATATCCCTACGGCTTTCTGTGGACGCGGAATGCTCATTGGGGGTTAGCCAATTTTACCTGGGGACTTGGAAGTGACGGTTACGTTGAGAACGGCCGGAAAGTCAATTGGAATGATCCGCGCTTTATTCGTGGCTATACCTACGCGATGGATTTGTGGAATAGCTACAATCTGGTCAGCGAAAAAGCCGTGGAGCAGTTTGCTATCAAGGATACCCGGCAAGCTTTGCCGCTCTTTTTCAATTATCACAGCACCTATTCCGAAATTCTGATTCGCGCCCCGCATCTGAAAGACGATTTTGGCATCTTTGCTTTTCCCTATGCTGACGAAGGCCATCCTGCATCGATGATGGGCGGACGTGTAGCGGTTGTTTTTCGCGATGCTAAAAATCCCGATGACGCGATGCGCTGGCTGGAATTTGCCTTGTCGAAGAAAGCCCAGACCATCAAATATCGATTTCTGGCCGATCTCGGTGAGCGCTCGGCGCTGGATCTTTCTGTAAATCAGCGATTTTGGGAGCAGGATCTTGGACTTAAAGACGATGATCAGCAAATATTTCACGAAATCTTCCAGCGCTTGCAAACCCGAAGCGGGGTGCCATGGTCAAATGAATCGGACCGCTTGCTGGAGCAGAGCATCTATAGGACAGAGGAGGTTGCCCGCAACTATCTGAGCGACCTTGCCCAAAAGACAGGGATCAGTCTCCGCGAATTAAAGACCGCTATGGCAGCGGGCGAATTGACAGCTGAAAAACAGAACTATCAACGCTTTCTCTCTGCGCATGTCAATGAGATGTTTACCGAATTAACACCACAGGCGCAGTCAAGGCTGGATGCCGAGTTTGCTGATTACCAGAAGTATTTTGGGCACTTAACAGAAGTAGCTGTAGAAGCAACGTACGGCTGGGATGTGCTCGATTACAGCGAATTGATCGTCTTTTTCCTCTGCCTTGCTTTTTTTGCTCTTGTCCTGACGCGGAGCGACATGCGAGTGAGTTTGCATTCCTATCTTTACATCGCACCGGCAGTCATATCTGCCCTGGTTTTTATCATCATACCGGTATTTGTCTCGCTCTATTTGAGCTTTACCAAATATAATCCGCTTACACCATTGAGCACCGCCCATTGGGTGGGGCTGGAAAACTATTCGCAACTACTCTCGGATCCGGTTCTGTGGCGTAGTCTCTTGTATTCTGTATACTTTGCCATATTGGTCATCCCAATGCAGTTGGTCATCGGTGTGGTGCTGGCTGCTTGCCTCGATAAGAATCTTTGGCCGGAACGCTTTTGGAAATTCCTCTACTTTTCGCCGCTGGTGACCTCCGTTGTCTCTGTATCGCTAATCTGGTTTGCCCTCTATGCGGGAACTGAATATGGCTGGATCAATTCGCTCTTGCTGAATGCCGGGATTATTCGCGATCCGATTATTTTTCTGAAGGATAAAGATTTCTTCCTGAACTGCATCATTGTGATGACCATCTGGCAGGGATTGGCCTTTACTATTCTTATCCTGCTTGCCGGCTTCCAATCGATTCCTGACTCACAGTATGAGGCGGCCTCCATTGATGGTGCCGGCCCGATTCGTCAGTTTTGGTCAATCAGCCTGCCCAATCTGCGTCCGCAATTTACGTTTCTGGTCGTCATGGGAACCATCGGTGCAATACAGGTTTTTGAGCAAATCTATATGATGGGTGGTGGCGCCGGTGAAGCGGAATCTAAATTTGGTCCGGATGACAGCGGTATGACCATCGTCCCTTTTATCTACCGCAAGGGATTTGAGTATTTCAAGATGGGGGAAGCGTCAGCAATCGCATATGTGCTGTTTATTTTTCTATTTGTGCTGACGTTTTTTAATCTGCGTTTGATATTGACAAAGGATTAGACTCAAGCCCAATTTTTCCCCCCTATATGTCCCCCCGGGGGGACATATAGGGGGGATTTCGACTGCAATTTAGAGATAACGAGGAATTCATTATTATGCTCTCGGGCAAAACCAAAGCCAAAACATCGCGTGCCACGCTCTATTTGTGGATTGCACTTGTCGGTGGTATCATGGCATTGCCATTCTACTATATGGTCATTACCTCCTTCAAAACGCTAGAGGAAGTAGCCCAGGTGCCGATCAGCCTGGGATTGAGCGAACCAACGGTCAAACCTTATAGCCTCTTGCTCGACGGCCTGGCCTACGGGCGCTTTATGTGGAATAGCTTCATTGTGGCAACAATTACGACCATTGGCACCTTATTCTTCTGTTCTCTTGCCGGATATGCATTTGCGAAACACGATTTTAAATACAAGAATATCTTTTTTCTCTTTCTACTCTCAACCATGCTGATTCCCGGCTCGGTTCTGCTGGTGCCGGGCTTTCTCCTGATGCGCGATTTTGGCTGGCTGAATTCATTCCTCCCGCTGATTGTTCCGGGTCTAACCGGTGCATTCGGCATCTTCCTCGCTCGACAGTTTATCGAAGAAATTCCCAACGATTTGCTGGATGCCGCCCGCATCGATGGCTGCACGGATTTTCAGATTTACTATAAAATCATCTTGCCGCTTTCCAAACCCTTGCTGGCCACGCTGGGAATTCTTACCTTCCTCTACAACTGGAACAACTTTGTTGCGCCGCTGATCTATATCTTTGACGAATCCCTGTTCACCTTGCCCTTGGGGCTGTCGCTATTGCAGGGGCGATTTTACCAGGCCGAGAACATACAGATGGCCGGTGCAGCATTAGCGATTATCCCGGTATTGTTCCTGTTCTTAATATTCCAGAAGCAAATCGTTAAGAGCCTTTCATCTTCCGGGCTGAAGGGATAAAAATCGGAAGTAACTGAATGAGCGAATCGCGGGCAGCGCATTCTGCAAGAGATCTATTTGTTCGCTTTTATGGAGAGTTCCGCAAAGAACTCTTCCTGATGCACGCATTCTTTATCATACAGCATTCTTACGTCTGGGCATCTCCCATAATCATTGCCAATCTGATCGATTTGGCCGGTAGCGGGAGAGAGGATCGATATGAAATTCTCATCTACTATGCCATCTTAATATTTATCATGCTGGCCCTCAATATTCCCTCCTCGCTGACACGCGTTTATTATCAAAGCAGAATTACACGCGGTGTCAGCAAGAATATCCGTTTACAAATTACCCGCCAGCTGCAGCAGCTTTCGTTGTTATTTCACGATCGCCAACATATGGGCCGCCTGCAATCCAAGGCATTGCGCGATATTGAAGTGCTGGAACAGATTCCGCGCCAGGTGTTGTCGCTGGCATTTAGTACTATTCTCAATATTCTTGTCGCAGCGATTACGATTCTGATCAAGGCGCCGGCTGCTTTGATTTTTTTTGTGGTCCTGGTGCCGATGTCGGTTGCCCTGCGCCGCTATTTTAACAAGCAGTTGATGTTGCGGACACGCCACTACCGCGAGACATTTGAGGACATGAGCACCAGTTTTTCGGATATGATTAATATGATTCCGGTCACCAGAGCGCATGGATTGGAACGCTTTGAGATTGAGCGGGTGTCGGGCAAGCTGGTTCAGGTATTTGAAAAAGGACAGAAGTTTGATTTCTGGGTAGAAGTCTTTTCTGCATCCAATTGGGTGACCTTTACCTTAACGCAGGGCCTTTTCTTGATTGGATCCACCTGGTTTGCGATGGGGGGCCATATTACCGTCGGCGATGTGGTGCTGTTCAACACATTTTTTGCCACCATTTCAGGCTCGATTCTGGCATTGTTGAGTACCATTCCGATTATCAGTCAGGCTACGGAATCAGCGATTTCTATTTCTGAGCTGCTTAGCGCGCCGGACCAGGAGGATAACGACGGAAAACGGATTGTCTCCGGAATTGCCGGCGACTTTTCTCTGCAAAATGTCTCCTTTGCCTATCCTGGTTCCCCGGAACCGGTTATTCGAAATCTATCATTCAATATACGCCGAGGTGAATCGATCGCATTTATTGGCCCGAGCGGCTGTGGCAAGACAACCTTGTTGTCGCTGCTCCTCGGATTTGTGCGACCGACGTCCGGGCGAATTTTGCTTGATGGCGTTGATATGCAAGAACTGGACTTGCGAAGCTATCGACAGCACGTTGGGGTTGTGACGCAGAATATTCTCTTTTTCTCCGGCAGCATATTTGACAACGTGGCATACGGCAATAAAGAGGCATCGGCAGTTGATGTAGCGCAGGCGCTGCAGCTTTCCTGCGCGGATGAATTTATTGAGGAATTGCCGGATGGCGATCAGACCAGATTGGGCGAGGACGGCGTCCGCCTCAGCGGCGGTCAAAGTCAGCGATTGGCAATTGCCCGAGCCCTGGTTCGTGATCCACGGGTCTTGATTCTCGATGAGGCAACCAGCGCCCTGGACATCGATACCGAAAGGATGCTACAGGACGGACTCAACAAAATTATAGCAGAGCGCACAGCGATCATCGTCGCACATCGCTTGTCGACCATTCGGCAATGTGACCGGATCATCATCCTCGAAAATGGCGCCATCGTTGCCGAAGGGACACACGAAGAACTATTGAAAGCGCCCAATTTTTATTCCAATGCCCATCGTATCTATGCGAAATGAATGTTTACATCCCCCTGAATCCCCCTTCGAAGGGGGACACAGGGGGATGTGAATGACCAACGACCAACGACCAACGCGGAGTACCCATGAGTGAAACAGCGAATCCCAACTACTTTCTAATCGATCAAACGGACCCGGCAGCTCTCGAAAACCACCTGAAGGGATTAGGCTGGATTCCCGGAACTGCCAGTGTAGATGCGGTGAGCAAGGCCGGTGAAGGCAATATGAATTGCACGCTCCGGGTCATCATTGATGGCAAATCGGTGATCATTAAGCAGTCGCGGCCCTGGGTTGAGAAATATCCGGCGATTGCAGCGCCTGAGGAGCGTATTGTTGTCGAGTGCCGTTTTTACAGAACGGTAGAAAATGTCGCGGGCGTTGCAGACAGAATGCCCAAATTGCTGCAATTTGATGAGGCCTCGAGATTGGCAATGTTTGAAGATCTTGGCATGTCTAGCGATTACAGCAGCCTCTATAAACAATCAGGAAAAGCCGCTGATATTTTGCCGGGACTGTGTGACTGGTTATCGGCTTTGCATGCAGTTGAGCTCGATGACGAAACGCGTGCCGCCCTGCTGAACCGCAGTATGCGTCAATTAAATCATGAGCACCTATATCATTTTCCGCTGCTAGAGAACAATGGCTTTCCCCTGGACGATATCACACCGGGATTGCAGGCGGTGGGGGATAGGTTGAAAGGTGATACTGCATATGTCCGAGCCGTTGAAGAACTAGGCCAGCTCTATCTGGCGGACGGCGAGACAATTTTGCACGGCGATTTCTTTCCCGGTAGTTGGCTGGAGCATCCCGCTGGTGTCAAAATTATTGATCCGGAGTTTTGCTTTCCCGGCCCGGCTGAATATGATTTGGGCATACTGATGGGTCACCTGTTGATGTGCGGAGAGTCTGCTGGCATTGCCAAAGTGGTATTTGGGCACTACAAGGACGGCAATCGTATCGATCAAGACCTAACCATGCGTTTTGCGGCAATGGAAATTATGCGCCGCTTGATTGGTGTGGCGCAACTGCCGCTTGACATCGACCTCCAGAGAAAGGCAGAATTGCTGGATATCTCGAGAAGTTTGATGCTTGATGCTTGATGCTTGATGCTTGATGCTTGATGCTTGATGCTTGATGCTTGATGCTTGATGCTTGATGCTTGATGCTTGATGCTTG
>JANQRS010000054.1 GCA_028284445.1 Calditrichia bacterium | reverse complement strand
GATGCTTGATGCTTGATGCTTGATGCTTGATGCTTGATGCTTGATGCTTGATGCTTGATGCTTGATGCTTGATGCTTGATGCTTGGAAGCGAAATTACCAAAGAAAAGGATGACACAAGACCAATTCAAATTACTTTCCAGTATCCAGTATCCAGTATCCAGTATCCAGTATCGCGTCAGCTAGCACCTGAACTCGGCTAACCAATTTGCCCATACACTAAGCCGTCATCAGCGGGCCTTGCAAACAATGGCTGATTTCTTCCATAATGTGGGTTGCCATCTCGTCCGCTTGGATTAATATGCCATTTTCATCAGTAAAATCTTCTGTTCGATACCCACGCGCCAGAACCGCAGTGATCGCTTCCTCGATGTTCTGCGCCGCCAATGAGCGGTGGAAAGAATAGTGTAGCATTAAAGCCACAGAATTCATCATCGCGATGGGATTGATCCAATTGATTTCCTCGGCAAGTTCACCGGCGCCGTGAACCGGCTGGTAAATTGAAACACCATCGCCAAGGCAGGCAGACGCAAGTACCCCATCCGATGCCACAAGTGCCCGAGCTGCATGATTGACGCCATTACCAAATCCGGACTCGGTCAATACGACATCCAGATCAAAGGGGTCATTATCTAGCAATTTGAAACATTCGTTCATCGACATTGCCCGTAGCTTGACCTGTGGGAATTTCTCAGCTTCTTTCTCGAGAATTTTCTTCCAGTTATATAATCCATCTTCGCTGCGCTTATCGTAAACAAGCGTCATTTTGCGCTTGCGAATTTTGGCCAGTTGTAATGCCTTTCGAGCCAGGCGGGCAATTTCATCTTCGGAAAATAGCTCATCATCCATGGAGTTGGCTTGCAGTTCCAGCTGGTCATCTTCCTCGCCGATATAGAGCCCATCCCGCATGCCGCGAATCACCACAAAGTCGATATGTCTAACGGCTGTGTCCTGGATGCCGCCCCTTGACGGCCGAACATTTGCCGCCTGGAAGGACCGCAGGTTGCAATAGGCATCCTGGGCAGTTCTTAGTTGGCGTAGAACAGTTTGCGGCCGTAGATCAGCTGCGCCTTGTTCCTTATTATCCCCACAGCCAACTGCGCCAAGGAGAATAGCATCCGCTTTTGCGCATTCTTTCAGCGTTTCTTCAGGAATTGCCTTCCCTGTTTTTTTGCGAGCGACATCCCCAATCAGACACTCTTTAAATTCGAATGCCAGATCAAAGGGCTCCTGCAGGGCCTCCAGCAATTTGATACTATGCTCCATTATTTCCGGTCCGACGCCATCTCCCGGAAGTACGGCGATTTTTTTCTTACTAGGCATTTGCTGCTTCTCCAATTTTACCCACTTTACGGGCATATGCGAAAATACCACCGGCTTCGACGATTGCGCCAACCTCACCAAGATCGCGTACCGGAAACTGTTCTCCGGTTGCGAGTTTGCGAACAAATCCTTCTTCCAGGTTTAGCTCAATTTCCTCGCCGGTAGTGAACGATTCGACCAACCGGTCAAATGACTCGACCGGAACCAAAAAGCCTCCATCCACTGCATTCCGATAAAAAATACGGGCGTAGCTGGGAGCAATAACCGCTTTCACGCCGGCAATTTCCATCGCCGCCGGAGCATGTTCTCGCGAACTGCCGCAACCAAAGTTTTTGCCGCCAAGCACGATTGCATATTGCGATTCCTGCTGGCCTTCTTCCACCAGCGGAATATGGCCTTGCGGTAACCCGGACTCCTCAGCCGGCACGCCAGACAACGCCAACTCGCCATATTTTTTACGTTCTACAGGGTCTTCTAAACTATATACAAGGTATTGGGCCGGGATGATCTGATCTGTATCAATATCGTCTCCCAAAACAAATACTTTGCCCTTTATAATCTTTTCCATTTTTGCTCCGTGAAAAAAACGTTAAATCGTTGATTCGTTAAATCGTTGATTCGTTAAATCGTTGATTCGTTGTTCGTGTCGGATTACGCCCTGGCCAAATTCTTGCCAATATCAATTTCATTCGACGGCTAATCCGACCTACATTTTCTTGCCAATATCAATTTCATTCGACGGCTAATCCGACCTACATATATCGGTCAACGAATCTCTAATCCCCAATCTCTATTCTCTATTTTCCATTTTTTAATCCAAATACTCCCTCGGATCGGTGATTTTGCCGGTGATGGCCGAGGCGGCAACCGTATAGGGTGACGCAAGATATACCCGAGACTCTTTTGAGCCCATTCTTCCCGGGAAGTTACGATTCGTCGTCGAGATGCACACCTCATCGGCGTTCAGGCGGCCAAAGGTATCAGCCGGGCCACCAAGGCAGGCAGCGCAAGAGGCATCACCAATTTGCACACCAGCATCCTTGAAAATTTCGACCAGGGTCCGGCCTTCCATCTTCACTTCGTCCAGTTGCCTGGCAATTTCTGTCGTTGCCGGCACCACAAAGGTGTCAACGCCGACCGGATGATCTTTGAAAAGCTGCGCCGCGGCCCAAAAATCACTAAATTTACCACCGGTACAAGAACCAATATAGGCGCGATCCAGCGGAACATCGAGCACTTCCGTAATCCGCGATTTATTATCCGGCGATTGCGGACGGGCAATCATTGGGTGCAATTCTTCCGCCTTGTAATGATATTCGCTGTGGAAGGTCGCATCCGGATCATTGTGATAAATGGTATATGGTTTGTCGGTGCGCTGCCGGACATAGGCTTCAGTGGTTGCATCTGCGGCAATAACGCCATTCTTGCCTCCTGCCTCGATCACCATATTACAGAGCGTCATGCGATCTTCCATGGTCATTGCTTCTACGGCAGTACCGGCAAATTCCATGGTGCGATAAGATGCGCCATCGACACCAATATCACCGATGATGTTGAGAATAATATCTTTAGCCATAACGCAAGACGGAATCTTGCCGTCGATAACAAAGCGCATGGTTTCCGGCACCTTCACCCACAATTCACCGGTACCCAGGATAAACGCTGCATCGGTATTGCCGATGCCGGTTGCAAATTGACCAAAGGCCCCGGCAGTACAAGTATGGCTGTCGGTTCCGAAGAGCACTTCACCCGGACGGGTCCACCCCTCTTCCGGCAGCGCCACATGGCAAACCCCTTTATAGCGGGAGGTGCCCACATCATAAAAATGCGGGAGTTTCTGCTCCGCCGCAAACTCACGCAGCAAATCGACGTTGCGATTCGCATGAAAATCTTTCGTAAAAATGTAATGATCCGGGATAATCACCAGTTTTTCTTTATCCCAGACTTTGGCGTCTTTACCAAACTGTTTCTTGAAGATAGCAATCGTCGGTGGCCCGCAAACATCGTGGGTCATCAACACATCTACATTGACCCACACATTTTCACCGGCTTTCACCTGATCCCGGCCAGCATGTTTCGCCAAGATCTTTTCAGTAATTGTCATTCCCATAAGTCGTTCCTTTTATCCGTTAAAAACCCGTGTTCGTGTGTCCCCCCTATATGTCCCCGTGGGGGACATATAGGGGGGACACTTTTGGGGAGAAGTCACCCTGTTAATTCCTTACGTAAATCTGCAGGTTTCTTAGCGGCTGAGACAATGTCGCTATGATTTTTTAAAATATCAACCAGGTCTTGTTCACCAACCGATTTTTTTTTGTCGGCTACCTGTAAAAAGACCTTATAAACCTGCTGTAATTGGTCATTATTGAGCTGATAGCCCAGTTCAGCACAGCTTTTCTGCAATGCGTGACGCCCGCTATGCTTACCGAGCACCAAATTCATGGTACGTGTGAGGCCAACCGATTCCGGCGTCATAATTTCGTAGGTTAGGGCATTCTTCAACATGCCGTCCTGATGAATACCGGCTTCGTGGGCGAATGCATTTTCACCGACAATCGCTTTATGGGGTTGCACTTTGACGCCGGTGATGGATGAGAGAAGCTGACTGGTAGGGTAAAGCTCGCGGGTGTTGATTCGGGAGGTGGCATTGAAGGCATCGGATCGCACAAAGAAGGCCATCACAATTTCTTCCAGGGAGGCGTTGCCGGCTCGTTCCCCGATGCCGTTGATGGTCGCTTCCACCTGATCAGCACCGTTGGCAAACGCAGCCAGTGAGTTGGCCACCGCCAAGCCCAAATCGTTGTGACAATGGGCGCTGAAAGTTACCTTATCGCTATTGGGCACCCGGCGGCGAATTTCGGCAAACATATTGCCGTAATCTACCGGCGTCGCATAGCCGACTGTATCCGGCAGATTGATAGTTGTCGCGCCGCTTTTAATAGCAACGTCAACTACTTCCGCCAGGAAATCAATCTCCGATCTACTGGCATCCTCAGCTGAAAACTCAACATCGTCCGTAAAAGACCGGGCATAGGTCACCATCTTGTTTACGGCTTGCAACACCTCCCGCTTGGTCATGTTAAGTTTGTGGTGTAAATGGATATCACTGGTGGCAATAAAGGTGTGAAGCCGCGGTAATTTCGCGTCCCGAATTGCTTCCCAGGCTCGTTCAACGTCTTCCTTGCGCGTCCGGCAGAGCGCTGCAACCGTGGTTTTCTTCAACAGTCCGGAAACGGCTTTTACCGCCTCGAATTCTCCATGTGATGCAATGGGAAATCCAGCTTCAATGATATCAACCCCGAGCCGCTCCAGTTGCGCAGCCATTCGCAATTTTTCATCCAGATTCATACTGCAGCCTGGCGACTGCTCACCGTCGCGCAAGGTGGTATCAAACACCCTCAATTTACGTTGCATATTCAATCTCCTCGACCTTCTCAACTTTTGCGATTTTGTATAAGAAGTAGGTGAAGGAATCGGCCAATGCCTGCCATGTGGCATCTATAATATTGGCGGAGACCCCCATGGTCGACCAGCGAGCCTCTCCAGCCTGTGACTCGATCATCACACGCACTCGCGAAGCCGTTCCATCTCCTTCATTTAAAACTCGAACCTTATAGTCAATTAAAATCATCTCAGCAATCTGGGGATAAAAACGCATCAAAGCCTTACGCAAGGCATTGTCCAGCGCGTTTACCGGTCCGGCTCCCTCAGCTGCCGTGTGCTCGACACGTCCATCTACTTCTACACGAATACTTGCTTCATTACGAGAATTGTCAGACGCATTTTTTTCGCCGCTGATGCGGAATCCGGACAGGCAAAAATATTCCGGACAGTTATCCTGCCGTCGGGCAACGAGCAGTTCAAAACTGGCTTCGGCAGCTTCAAAGTAGTAGCCGTCGTTCTCCAGATTCTTAATCTCATCAACCAGGCTGCCAACATCAGCACTGTCTGCTTCACCAATCTGCAATTCTTCCAGCTTGTAGCGAATGTTGCTGCGACCGGAAAGATCACTGACCAGCACCCTGCGGTTGTTACCGACCAGTTCCGGCTCGACATGCTCATACAAAACCGGATCCTTCATCACCGCGCTAACGTGAATGCCGCCCTTATGGGCAAATGCACTATTACCGGTGTAGGCCGCTTCGTCGCGAGTAGCAACATTGGCAATTTCATAGACAAATCCGGAGAGATCCTTCAGCCCAGAGAGCTTTTCTTTACCAACGCACTGATGTCCGAGCTTGAGCTCGAGATTGGCGATTACGGGAATAAGATTGGCGTTCCCGCAGCGTTCCCCAAAACCGTTGATGGTGCCCTGGACATGTGTGGCCCCGGCCTGAACGGCGGCAAGACTATTCGCCACTGCTAGCTCGCCGTCATTATGGGCATGGATACCGACCTCGGTCGAAAACAGTGAGCGAACGGTCGTCACGATCTTACTGATTTCCGAGGGCAGCGAGCCACCATTGGTATCGCAAAGAACCAGCACATCTGCCCCCGCTTCAAAAGCGGCTTTTAGGGTGCTGAGAGCATAATCCGAATCGGCCTTATAGCCATCAAAGAAGTGTTCCGCATCGTAAACCACTTCGCGGCCTTCGCTTTTCAGCAGGGAAACCGAGTCGTAAATCATCTGCACGTTTTCCTCAAGCTCAACCCCAAGTGCCCGCGTTGCGTGAAGCGTCCAGCTTTTGCCGAAAATGGAAATCGCCGGTGTTTCAGCAGCGAGAAGCATTTGCAGATTTCGATCTTCAGCAGCAGTAACGCCTGCCCTGCGAGTGCTGCCAAAGGCAACTAACCGTGCATGACGCCAGGTTTCCTTGCGAGCCGCTTCAAAAAATCCGGCATCCTTGGGATTTGATCCCGGCCATCCGCCCTCGATATAGTGAACACCAAAATCATCCAGTCGATGCGCAATCGTCATCTTGTCTGCCAGGGAAAAAGAGATCTTTTCTCCCTGCGATCCATCCCGCAAGGTTGTATCAAACAACTTTACAACACTCATTCAGGCACCTCCGCCTTCTGTTGCTGTGCGCCAATCCAACTCATCATTTCGCGAAGCCCTTTACCAACGGTTTCGATTTGATGATGATCCAATTGGCGACGGCGGGCACTGAGCACCGGTTGTTTGGCCTGATTTTCGAGGATCCATTCACGGGCAAAGCTACCATCCTGCACTGCTGTGAGGATTTTCTTCATGGTTTCCTTGGTTTCCGGCGTTACTACCTTTTCGCCGCGCGTCAGGCCACCATATTCAGCTGTTTCCGACACCGAATAATACATGCCCTTGATGCCTCCTTCATAAAAGAGGTCCACTATTAGCTTTAATTCGTGCAAACACTCAAAATATGCAATTTCCGGTTGGTATCCGGCTTCGACCAGGGTCTCAAATCCGGCTTTCACCAGTTCCGATACGCCACCGCAAAGCACCGCTTGCTCGCCAAAGAGATCGGTTTCGGTTTCTTCAGCAAAGTTGGTTTCGATAACACCGGCACGAGTGCCGCCAACGCCATCTGCATAGGCAAGGGCTGTCTGATGCGCATTACCACTGGCATCCTGATAAACCGCCAGCAAGCAGGGAACGCCTCCGCCTTCTGTGTAAACGCGGCGAACAAGATGTCCCGGGCCTTTCGGTGCAATCATCCAGACGTCCACTGTTTCCGGCGGGGAAATCTGGCCATAATGAATATTGAATCCATGTGCAAAAGCCAGCGATTTGCCCGGGGACAGGTATGGTGCAATCTCATTTTCGTAGACGGCTTTTTGGGTTTGATCCGGAATAAGGATCATGATGACGTCCGCCTCACGTGCGGCATCTGAAACTTTCGCCACGCGCAAGCCGTCGGCCTTCACCTTATCCCAGGATTTGCTGCCGGGATATAGGCCAACGACCACGTCATGACCGCTTTCTTTCAAATTGAGTGCGTGGGCATGGCCCTGACTGCCATATCCGATAACGGCAATTGTCTTGCCGGAAAGCGCTTTGGTGTCAACATCTTTTTGGTAGTAGATTTTCATGGTTAGGCTTCTCCCTGGAATTCACGTTTGAGCGCCACACGTCCGGTCCTGGCAACTTCTCGCAAGCCAAACGGCCGAAGCATGCTGATAATGGCATTAATTTTATCTTCACTGCCGGTTGCTTCAACGGTCAGCGTGCGCGGACTGATATCCACCACTTTTCCGCGGAAGACATCAACTGTTTGTAAGATTTCGCTTCGCACATTGGGCGTTGCACTCACCTTAATGAGGGCCAGTTCGCGGTTAACGAAGCTTTCATTGGTCAGGTCGGACACTTTAATGACGTCAACAACCTTGTTAAGCTGCTTGGTGATTTGCTCAATAACCTGATCGTCGCCGTGGGTAACAATGGTCATGCGCGAGGTGTCGTTTTCCTCCCCGGCTCCGACAGAAATGCTGTCGATTTGGTACCCCCGGCTGCTAAACAAGCCGGAGATACGCGAGAGTGTGCCTAAGGTATTTTCAACAACAAGGTTTATGGTATGTCTCATTCCGGATCTCCTTCTACCATTTCAAAAATCGCTTTTCCGGCCGGTACCATCGGGTAGCAGTTTTCTTCCTTGTCTACCATGACGTCCAGAAGCGTTGGGCCATCGTCATTTGCCAGCATTTTCGCCAGACAATCTTCCAGTTCTTCCTGTGTGGTTGCTCGATAGGCAGTCACGCCACAGCTTTCAGCAAACTTGACGAAGTCCGGATTACTGCTGCCCAGTTCAACGTGGGAATAGCGGCGACCAAAGAAAAGCTGCTGCCACTGACGAACCATACCCAAATAGCCATTATTGATGATGACAACCTTCACCGGGATTTTGTAATGAGCGGCAGTGATCAACTCAATAGCGGTCATCTGAAAACCGCCATCACCGGTGATGCAAAAAACCAGGCGGTCGGGACACCCGACCTTGGCTCCCAAAGCCGCAGGAAATCCGTATCCCATGGTCCCCAAACCGCCAGATGAAATATGACTACGCGGATGCGTAAATTTGTAATATTGGGCAGCCCACATCTGGTGCTGACCAACATCGGTGCAGACTATTGCTTCCCCTTTCGTCACGTCGGAGATGGTTTGAATTACTGCTTGCGGCTTCAACACGTCACTTTCAGTATCGTAGCGCAGCGGATGCTCCTTCTTCCAGACGTCGATCGTTTCCAACCAATCAGCCGTATCGCAAGGGCCAACGTGCTTGATCAATTCGACAAGCACTTCTTTCACGTCACCAACCAGCGGGACGTCGATAGGCACATTCTTGCCAATGCAGCTAGGATCGATATCGATGTGGATTTTCCTGGCATTTACTGCAAAATCCGTCAGGCGGCCGGTCACGCGATCATCGAAGCGCGCACCAACGGCGATAAGCAGGTCACATTCCGACACCGCCATATTTGCATACCAGGTGCCGTGCATGCCAAGCATGCCCAGTGAGAGATCATCGGTTTCCGGAAAAGCGCCGAGGCCCAGCAAGGTTGTAGTTGTCGGGGCATTCAGGCGATGGGCAAAAGCGGCAACTTCGACCGCGGCATTGCTGAGGATCGCTCCACCGCCCACGTAGATGACCGGACGCTTCGATTCAGCAATCAACTCTGCAGCTTTGCGAATCTGACGAGGGTTGCCGGCAGTCACCGGCTTATATCCACGCAGATCAACTGTAGAACGTGCCGGCTTATAGACAGCTTCGCTGAGCAGCATGTTTTTCGGCAGGTCTACCAACACCGGACCGGGACGGCCGGTAACAGCAATATGAAATGCTTTGTGGATGGTTTCGGTCAGTTCACTAACGTCCCTAACGAGGAAGCTGTGCTTGGTGATCGGACGGGTGATACCAATCGTATCTGCTTCCTGGAAGGCATCATTACCCATCAGGTTTGTCGGCACCTGACCGGTAAAAACCACCATCGGAATACTATCCATATAGGCCGTGGCGATCCCGGTTACGGTATTCGTTGCACCCGGACCGGAGGTAACCAAAACGACGCCGGGCTTGCCGGTTGCACGCGCATACCCATCGGCTGCATGCGTTCCACCTTGCTCATGGCGAATAAGAAGATGGCGGAGTTCCGGAATCTGATAGAGTTTATCGTAAATGCTAAGGACCACACCACCGGGATATCCGAAAATGGTGTCGACACCTTCATCGAGGAGTGCACGTATAAATATTTCTGCTCCGGGCATTACTTGATCCGTCTTCGCCGCTACCGCCTTTTCCCTGGCATCGGTTTGTAAATCGACCGACATGATTACCTCCGCTTTGTGATTTGGTTGCTGATGGTTATGGCCCCTACCGAGCCATGTCTATTTGTTTTCTATTTTTTGTCGAAATAGCCGTCGTTTAAAACTGCACCGGTGTTGGCCGAGGTCACCATTTTGGCATAGCGCGCCAGCCAACCACGTCTGACACGAGGTTCCGGCGGCGTCCAATTTGCCTTGCGGCGCGCCATTTCCTCGTCCGGGACTTCAATATTCAATTGATTTTTCGGGATGTTGATGGAGACGGTATCTCCGTTTTCGATGAAGGCAATTGGTCCACCTTCCGCTGCTTCCGGGGAGACATGACCGATACAAGCACCGCGGGTACCACCGGAAAAACGGCCATCGGTGATGAGAGCAACGGAATAGCCCAGTCCCATGCCCATGATATTGGCAGTTGGGGAAAGCATCTCCTGCATGCCGGGTCCGCCGCGCGGACCTTCATAGCGAATCACAACAACGTCACCTTCCTTTACCTCGCCGCCGAGGATACCGCTACAGGCACTTTCCATCGATTCGTAGACGACTGCCGGTCCACGATGTACCAGCATATTACGCTCCACGGCGCCAGTCTTTACGACTGCACCTTCCGGGGCAATGTTGCCGAATAAGACCGAGAGTCCTCCCCGTTCGGAGTGAGGTTGCTGCACCGGCAGGATTACCTCCCGATCCTGCACTTCCGCATCAGCAATATTTTCTCCAAGGGTCTTGCCGGTCACAGTGATTCGATCCAGGTGAAGAATATCAGGTTTACCGGCTACTTCATTCAGGATAGCACTGATACCCCCTGCCCGCAGGACGTCTTCCATATGCCAATTTGATGCCGGGGATACTTTACAGATCTGCGGCACGCGAGCTGCTACTTCATTGAGCCGCTCCAGGGGGTAGTTAAGACCGGCCTCATGGGCAATAGCCATGGTATGGAGAACAGTATTGGTGCTGCCGCCCATGGCCATATCCAATGCAAAGGCATTATCGATGGATTCCGCGGTCACAATGTCGCGGGGCTTGATGTCCTTTTCGACCAACATCATGATCTTTTTTGCGGCTTCGCCCAATAAGTCCCGACGCTCTTGCGAGGTTGCCAGGAAGGTGCCGTTACCCGGCAAAGCCAGACCGACGGCTTCCATCAGGCAGTTCATGGAATTAGCGGTAAACATGCCGGAACAAGAACCGCAGGTCGGACAGCCATTGTCTTCCAGTTCCTTCAGCTCAGCCTCATCAATTTTACCGGCTTTGTATTTGCCAACGCCTTCAAACACCGATACAAGATCTACCACACGGCCATCGCTCATTTTGCCCGCAGCCATCGGCCCACCGGAGACAAAAATCGTGGGAATATTCACCCGCACTGCCCCCATAAGCATCCCCGGCACGATCTTATCGCAATTAGGAATGCAGATCAATCCATCGAACTGATGGGCTTGCGCAACCGTTTCGACACTATCTGCAATCAACTCACGACTGGGCAGGGAATACTTCATTCCGAAGTGCCCCATGGCAATGCCATCATCCACGCCAATCGTGTTGAACTCAAAGGGAACACCACCGCAGGCGCGCACCGCCTTCTTCACAATTGCACCCAATTCCTGCAGGTGAACATGCCCGGGAATGATCTCGATAAACGAGTTGCAAATACCGATAAAGGGCTTGCTGAAGTCCTCATCGGTGACTCCGGTTGCCTTTAGCAAGCTTCTATGAGGCGCTCTTTCGAAGCCTTTTTTGATTGTATCACTGCGCATAACAGTTGCCTCTTGGATATGAGGGTGTTGGTATTCAGGCACTGTGAACTCCCTTTTGGGCTACACATTCGCGACCTGATGCACAAACCGGTAATTCATCGAACTACCGTTAAAAATTTTTTGATTAGCTTAGGGGCTACTTATTGAGCCGGTACGACCGCGACAGCAACAAGTAGCTTGAGAATCATGCTACCTAGTAGAATCGGTAGCAGAAAGACTAGTGAGGGTAGTAGAAATAGTAGTAGGACGGATAGGGGTAGAGCGAGAATGACGAGACCATCGATGGAGGTTAAACTAAAAAAGTTATTCATGCCACATGGGGCACATTCGCCAGTTGTCGATGGTTGATGGTTCATATGACCACTCCTCATGGTTCTCTATGCAGTATCTTTAAGTAAATTTTCGCAGAAGCAATACTGGGTTTTTCTTACTGATTGCTTATCGGCCTCTCCCCGAAAAACTTTAGAAAAAACCAGATTAAATTACTTCTACAACACTTTTGGAATACCGTACAAATAAATTGCGATTGTGGGTTGCAAATGTGCTGCCAAAAGCAACGCTCCCACATAAGGCATTTAAAAACAGCACCTTAGTCGACTGCCCTATTTTAAGCAGCCAACAGGCCATGATTGGCCCAAACAGGGCACCCCTTCAATCAAGAGCTAACACAAGCATCATTTTTACAAATACTTAGATCGAAATTTCGAGACGTTCCAGGTGGAACATTTGTACCACCCCTTTAAAAATAGATTTTTCCGGCTGTTTTTGAATCTGATTGCAAAAACCGGCATTTTTCGATCAGTTTCTGCGCTTTTTGAACAGAATATGAAACAAGGCTTGATTTTTGCCGCGCGATTCTCCTTTTAATTACCGTGAAAAACAGGACGCGCACATGAAAATTCTTAAATTCGGTGGTACATCCGTTGGTTCTCCGGAACGAATCCGGCAAGTCATTAACATCATATTGGAAACACGCAAAACGAATCCGGCGATGGTCATTGTGGTTTCGGCATTCGGCGGCGTCACCAATCAACTGATCGAATTAGGAGAAAAAGCATCCGTCGGTGACAATCAATACCTGGGCCTCTTGACATCATTGCGTGAGAAACATGAGCGCTTTGCAAAAGCGCTGATCAAAACGGAAAACGCCGATGTGTTGGCGCATGTTGCGCATGAAATGGCGCAGTTGCAGGACGTCCTCAATGGTGTATTTCTTGTGCGCGAATTGTCTGCGAAAACACTCGATTACATCATGAGCTTCGGTGAACGATTATCTGCTTTTATTATCAGCTCAAGCCTGTTGGCGGACGGTCACCCCGGCAAGTTTATTGATATGCGCAACGCCCTTCAAACCAACGCCAATTTTGGCAGTGCCAGGCCGGATTTTGATCAGACTAACCTAAATGTAAACAAAATAATAGATCCTCGCGGCACCATTCCAATTGCGACTGGTTTTATCGGCACAACAGAGCGTGGTGAAACGACGACACTTGGCCGGGGCGGCAGTGACTATACCGCGGCAATCATCGGAGCGGCAGTTAATGCTGATATCGTCGAAATCTGGACGGATGTTGATGGCGTTATGACCGCCGATCCGCGCAAAGTGAGCAAGGCGTTTTCGATTAAATCGATGAGTTATGAAGAAGCGATGGAAATGTCACATTTTGGGGCAAAAGTGATTCATCCGCCCACAGTTCAACCATTGCTGGCAAATCAAATCCCGATATCTATTCGCAACACGTTCAATCCGGCATTCAGGGGCACGCTCATCAAGAAAAATGGTATAGAAACGCTTGAGTCGCCAGCAGAGAAGTCCGGCAGTCACTTCCGGCTAACATCCGGTCCCCCGCCGATAAAAGGCATTAGTTCCATCCCCTCGGTGGCGCTGGTAAAAGTACAGGGAAGCGGCATGATTGGTGTGAGCGGGACAGCACGACGGCTCTTCGACTGCCTCGGTAAAGAAGGTATCAATATTATACTGATCACCCAGGCCTCATCAGAACATTCAATTTGCATCGCCATTGAGCCAACTGCCGCGAACAAGGCACGTGAGGCAATAGAAGGCGAATTCCAGCTGGAAATCCAAGCCGGACTCTTAGAGCATCCCACGGTTGAAGTAGACCTGGCAATTGTTGCCGTCGTTGGTGAGTATATGCGTCACACGCCGGGGATTTCCGGTAAATTTTTTGATGCCCTTGGCCGCAACGGGATTAACGTGGTTGCAATAGCCCAGGGATCTTCAGAGTTGAATATCTCTACAGTTATTTCCAATGCTGATGAAGCCAAGGCGCTGAATGCCATCCATGATATGTTCTTTCATTCGACATCCCGCTCCTTGAACCTCTTCCTGGTTGGCAGCGGGCTGATTGGCTCAACTTTACTAAAGCAAATAAACGAACAGTCAGCTAATCTCAAGCGCGATCGCTCTCTCGAGCTTCGTCTCATCGGCCTGGCCAATAGCCGCGAAATGGTGTTTAACGTTGATGGTATTGATCCGGCATCATGGCAACAGGAAATGAAGGAAAACGGCACCTCCACCAATTTTCCGCAATTCGTAGAGCATATGCAGACGCTGAATTTGCCGAATTCGGTGTTTATCGATTGCACTGCCAGCGATGACATTATTGAGGGATACGCCAGCATACTTGACAGCAGCATCTCCATCGTCACCCCAAATAAAAAAGCCAACGCCGGGTCCTATGAACAATACCGGGAATTGCAAAGAATCGCCCATAAGCGCGGCATCAAGTTTCTATATGAAACAAACGTCGGGGCCGGTCTCCCGGTGATCAGCACGCTGCGTGACCTGGTTGACAGCGGAGATCGAATAATTCGTATCGAAGGTATCCTTTCCGGTACATTAAGCTATATATTTAATAGTGTTGATGATCAAACAAGCTTCAGCAAGGTTGTCCTGGATGCCCGGGAAAAAGGGTTAACCGAGCCGGACCCGCGGGAAGACCTGAATGGCATGGATGTCGCCCGCAAGCTATTGATCCTGGCACGGCAATGTGGTCACACCCTGGAATTGACGGATATTACGGTCGAGAGCCTGGTGCCGGCCGGACTGGAGGAATTAGCATCAGTCGATGAGTTTCTTGCCGCCTTGCCAAATCATGATGCCAATTTTGAGCAGCAACGGACCGCGGCAGCAGCGAAGGGCAATCAATTAAGATATATTGCCAGATTGGAAAACGGCTCGGCCACGGTGGCAATCGAAACCATTGATGACAGCCATCCGTTTGCAAATACAGAAGGCACCGACAACAAGATTGTCTTCACTACGGAACGCTACTTGAACCGGCCACTGGTGATTCGTGGTCCGGGCGCCGGTGCAGAAGTCACCGCTGCCGGCGTGTTTGCCGATTTGATTCGAATATCATACTAAGAATAATTATGGCTCTCAAAGAAGTCTCAGTTTTTGCTCCCGCCACTGTAGCCAACGTCGGCTGCGGCTTTGACGTTTTGGGATTTGCCGTCAGCCATCCCGGCGACATGGTCGTGGTCCGTCGCGTTGCAGATAAGGGCATCTGCATTTCCGATATTCGCGGGGATCGTGAAAGACTTCCGCGCGAAGTTGAGAAAAATACCGCCGGCATTGCCATCGCTGAATTAATGAATAAAATCGAGACCGAAGACGGCCTTGAAATTGAGATTCACAAGAAAATGCCATTGGGAAGTGGACTGGGCTCGAGTGCCGCCAGTGCGGTGGCCGGCGTGGTCGCCGCCAATATCCTTTTTGAGGAACCATTATCGCAGACCGAGCTCCTGCAATGCGCCTTAAAAGCGGAAGAAAGCATTACCAGTAATGGCCATGCCGACAATATAGCAGCATCGCTCTATGGTGGCTTCGTCCTGGTGCGCAGTTATGATCCCCTCGATATCGTTCAATTGCCAACGCCTGTACATTTACATTGCACGATTCTGCATCCGCATATCGAAATACACACCGGCGAAGCGCGGCGACTGCTGCCGAAAAAAATTCTTCTTGAGGACGCCACTGCGCAATGGGGCAATTTGGCAGGGTTTATCAGCGGCTTGTATCAGGATGATTATGACCTGATCGGTAAATCTATAGAGGACCGCATTGCAGAACCGGTTCGCACTCCGCTGATTCCCGGGTTCAGCGCCATCAAGCAAGCTGCAATGGATTCCGGCGCACTGGGCAGCAGCATTAGCGGCTCCGGGCCATCAATTTTTGCACTGAGCGACGATCCGCTTACCGCTGGAGAGATTGGCCGTGCCATGCAGCGTGCCGCCCGCGATGCAGATCTCGATAGCACAGTCTACGTCTCCAAAGTCAATGAGGACGGACCGAGAGTTATTAAGAGACATTGAAGATTGAAGTATTGAAGATTGAAGTATTGAAGTATTGAAGTATTGAAGTATTGAAGTATTGAAGTATTGAAGATTGAAGCATTGAAGCATTGAAGCATTGAAAAATAGCAAAGAGAGATTAGGGATTGGAGATTAGACAACATTTCTTTTCACCATAGGAGACCCATTGCGCGGTCAAATGTTTCTAACAAGGAAACGAATTTAGCGTCCGCATCCCCATGAAATACTACAGTACAAACCAGCAATCATCTGATGCCACCCTGCGTGAAGCGGTCTTGCGTGGACTGCCGCCGGACAATGGTCTTTATATGCCTTATAGCATTCCACGGCTATCACCTGATTTTATTGAAGGCATGTCGTCATTAAGCTTTCCGGAAATCGCGGTTGAAGTTATGGCTGCGCTGCTTGATGCTGAATTACCACAAGATGTCCTACGCGAAATGACCGAAGAAGCGATCAATTTTGATGCGCCGCTGGTTCAGCTTGATGAACACCTGCATGTGTTGGAACTGTTTCATGGCCCGACACTGGCATTCAAGGACTTTGCCGCCCGATTTATGGCCCGCCTGATGGGATATTATGTTCGCAATAGCGACGAGGAGTTGACTATTCTGGTGGCAACTTCCGGCGATACCGGCAGTGCCGTTGCCAACGGCTTTGTTGGCGTGGCGGGCATTCGGGTATTTATTTTATATCCCTCCGGACGTGTTAGCCCGCTGCAAGAAAAGCAGCTCACAACCCTCGGGGAAAACATCACTGCTCTGGAAATAGACGGCAGCTTCGATGACTGTCAGGCAATGGTGAAATCTGCTTTCCTCGACGAGACGCTTGGCACTCATTATAGATTAACCTCCGCCAATTCAATCAATATTGCCCGTTTGCTGCCGCAAACGCTCTATTATTTTCGTGCAGTGGCACAGATTCGCAAACAGGCCTTGCCAATCGTCATGTCGGTGCCAAGCGGGAACTTCGGGAATTTGACTGCCGGATTAATCGCCAGGAAAATGGGACTGCCGATTTATCATTTTATTGCGGCTACCAACATCAATGATATTGTGCCGCGCTATTTGGCAAGTGGTCTCTTTGATCCCCAGGTTTCCAGGAGTACTATTTCAAATGCCATGGATGTCGGCAACCCAAGCAATTTCCAGCGCTTGCTGGCATTATACGATGGTGACTTCGCAGCAATACGAAAAGACGTTAGTGGATTTTCAGCAACCGACGATGAAACCCGTGAGACCATGCAGGGCATTTATCAGCATTTTGACTATGTGGCCGATCCACATGGCGCAGTTGGCTATCGAGCCCTGCAACAGTTTCGGGCATTCGGGCAGAAAGCCATGTGTGGCATTTTCCTGGAGACTGCACATCCGGCAAAGTTCGATACCGTTGTTGAAGAGACACTTGGCATTAAGGTAGACATTCCAGCAGCCCTATCTTCCCTTGCCAAACGCCAAAAGGTCGCCACATCCCTCCCGGCAAACTTCTCAGCACTGAAAGAATTTCTTCTCTAAAACGGCATTTCTCTGTCCGATTTTGAGCAGCTGCTTAAAACAGGGCAGCAGCCTATTTTTTAGCCCGAGATTTCACCATTTTTTTGTTCCAGCCTTTTAAACCATAAAAAACAGAAGTTTAGCAAAAGAGAAATTTTGGCAACAGGTCAAAAACGTCCTTGGCATAGCGGTTGTCGCTAGCTGAAGCATGGTCATTGACTTAATGAAAAAAAGCACATGAGCACGTAATTCATCTGCTTAATCACAGAAAATCGAGGAGAAAACTATGAAGTGTAGCGGCAAATTTAAAGCAGTTGTAATCGCCATCTTAATGATCGCTTGTACGGCACAGGCCCAGCCCAATATCGGTATCGGCGCAGACGTCGTTAGCCGCTATGTTTGGCGAGGAACAGGCTTTGGTAACGACGCTGCCGTGCAACCGTACATCTCCTTTTCAGCAGGCATGCTGGAAATTGGCGCCTGGTCATCCTGGGGCGTTAACAATGCAGCGGCAAATGAGAACGATCTCTATATCACCCTCAGCGGCGGCAACTTCGCATTGACGGTAACAGACTACCACTTCCCTACCGGTTCCAGCTCGGATTTCTTCAACTATGACAGTGACGATGGCGTGCACATTCTTGAAGCAATGGGCAGCTTTTCCAATGGCCCGGTCTCAGTGATGGCTGCTTTCAACTTCCTGGGAGACGCGGACAATTCTTTTTATGGAGAGATCGGCTACAGTGCCTACTCTGCTGATGACGTCAATGTGGATGTCGTAGCGGGATTTGGAAACAGCGTTTATGTGCTCGACGAAAGTGGCGACTTCAACGTGGTCAATTTGGGCGTTGGCGTAACCAAAGGCTCCTACACAGCTTCCTACATTGTTAATCCTGAAGCAGAAATTTCATTCCTGGTATTCGGCGTAAGTTTATAAGCTCGCAAACATAGATCAATTCTTTTCAACCAACTGGAGGAAGATATTTTGAGAAAGCTGTTGCTAATGCTTTTAATGTTCGGGATTTGTTCACCACTTCTGGCAGATGACGTGTCTGCAGAAATGTTCACTATCAACAATACCTGGATGCTGGTGGCCACATTCCTGGTCTTCATTATGCACCTTGGATTTGCTACCCTCGAGGCGGGTCTCACCCGCCCCAAAAATACCGTAAATATTCTCTTTAAAAATACTGCCATCATTGCTATTGGTCTTCTGACCTATGCCTTGATGGGATTCAACCTGATGTATCCGGGCGAATTTAATCTGATCGGCGGAGACGGCTGGATTGGATTTTCCGGATTCGGCATTGCGACGGACGCTGCGGGCGTTACCAGTGCCTATAATTCCGGCTATACTTACTGGACGGAATTTCTTTTTCAGGCAATGTTTGCCGCCACAGCAGCAACCATCGTTTCCGGCGCAGTTGCTGAACGCATCAAACTGGGCAGCTTCCTGATCTTTTCCGCCATTTATGTTGCTGTTATCTACCCGATTGTCGGTTCCTGGAAATGGGGACTTGGCTGGCTGGAGCAAGCTGGATTCTACGACTTTGCCGGTTCAACGCTGGTTCACTCCGTTGGCGGCTGGGGCGCACTGGCAGCAGTTATTTTGCTTGGGCCCCGCCTTGGAAAATATGTAAACGGTACAATCAAGCCAATAATGGGTCATAATATGCCGATGGCGACGATTGGCGTATTTCTGCTCTGGCTTGGATGGTTTGGATTTAACGGCGGGTCGGTACTTTCCGCAGATCCTGGTCCGGTCTCTTTTGTATTCGTAACGACTACCCTGGCCGCCGCTGCCGGCATTGTTGGCGCAATGGTGACATCGTGGAATGTTCAGAAAAAACCTGACCTTTCCATGGTCTTGAACGGGGCCCTCGCAGGCCTTGTTGGCATCACCGCCGGTGCCGATACCGTTACCATATCTTCCTCCATTATTATCGGCCTTGTAGCTGGTGTGCTGGTTGTCTTTTCAGTTCTGCTTCTCGACAAATATCGACTCGACGATCCGGTTGGCGCTATTTCTGTACACCTCACCTGTGGTATCTGGGGCACCTTGGCAGTTGGTATCTTCAGCACCAATCCTGAGCATTCATTTATGGCACAGCTCATTGGTGTCGCAGCTGCCGCCGTCACCTGTTTTATTAGTGCATTCGGTATCTTCTATGTCCTTAAGCAGACCATTGGCATTCGAGTTACGGAAGACGAAGAAACAACCGGACTGGATATCGAAGAACACGGTATGGAAGCTTATAGTGGGTTCCAGATTTTCACAACCCAATAACAAATATCCCTGAAAGATCAGGCTGGAGGAGAAGATGAAATTAATTATTGCCTATATTCAACCGCATCGCTTAAACGCCGTCAAGCAAGCGCTGTATGATTCAAAAGTGATCAAGATGTCGGTAACCAATGCACTGGGTTGCGGAGAAGAAGAAGGCTACAAGGAGGATTATCGCGGGGTTGGCTTCGAAGTCGACCTACTGAAGAAAATCCGTCTGGAAATTGCCGTTAACAATGACTATGTGCAGGCAACCATCAATGCAATCATAGATGGAGCCAAAACCGGAAAAGTTGGCGATGGGAAAATCTTTATCGTTGATCTTGCCGAATGTATTCGAATTCGCACCGGTGAAAAAGGAAATGATGCAATAGGTTAGCGCTTCGCACTAACTGATTTGGTAAAACCCGCCTCACGGCGGGTTTTGCTATTTTTTATGAGCTGGTTCATGCTCAGGAACCTGACATTGCGATGACTCTTCCATCGCCTTCTTCAAGAAAGGCACAAACGTCGTTCCACCGGTCCCCTGCCCGTCATTCTGCTGCGGTCCCTGCTTCAGTATATAGTGCACGCTCATGCCAAGGTGAATTTTCCTGAACGATGTCAATTGCTCAATGCATTGATTGTACTCCCGGCACAGCTGCGGCATTGGATCGGCAAAATCATTTACGTAGCCCTCCAGGTCTGCCGCGCTTTCCAGATACTCGACAACGCCACGATGCTCCGGCGACATGTAGTTTCTCATCTCCATCAAATAGGGTCCGGTCTTCTCGCTTTCGTGGCGAATGCCAAGGCATGCATCCACAGATTGGATGAGGGCACTCTGGGCAGCGCTCCCTCCTTCAAACTTCCGCGGCGCATCGAATACGCCTTCATAAAGAATGCCCGGTGACTTCCATCCTGCGAAAAACGGACGGATGCGATGATAAAAGATATAGGGGTCGCATTTTTCGAACATCCGGTTGAGACAGGATGTAATCCTTTTCAGCCCGGTCTTCAGAGACTGCAACCCGCGCAGAACATCGCCCGGACGGTCCTCAGCAACTGCCGTCAACAAGTCAAGAAGTAGTGGCATAATTGTGACGCCTTCAATCTCGATAGCAATTGTGACCATATAAAACCAGGCTTCATCCAGCGAACCGGAGAAAAGAATGAGCGGCTGCAGATTGGAAATATCCAGGGGTGCATTTGGATCGAGGCGCCGCCAGTTATTGAGGATAATTGAACCGTGGGTAATAATCATCGGTCGGCCGACTTCATCCGCGGCGACAGCCCAGGGCACAGCCAGTGAATGAGGAATGACGGTCACTTCCGTATCGTTGCACCAAACGTATGCGTTGCCAAAAACAGAGAGAAGCTGCATAGCGCGTTCCCATTCCCCTCTGCTCTCCAGGCGGCTGAAATCGACCGCAGGCAATTCTGATATGACCTCTCTCAAGCGCCCACCGAGCATCAACCCATGCAGGTTATCTGCAATATGCTCCCACTTTTCGAAGCCTTCCGGCAGTCTTGCAACCGGATCCTCGGCAGGAAGAAAGCCGCGTGTTAAATCAATTTCGAGCGTAGGGCGATAATTTTCATATGGCAACATCCAGTTGCTCCTCATCTAAAAATGCAAAGTCGGTCAACTCCATGACCATTGTAAATTATCGAGCGGAAACGATGATAGATTAGCGCCAGGCGGTTGGTTGGCGAGAAGAAATAGAGATTGGCGATTAGGGATTCGGAAAACCCTCCCTTTGCCTGCAAAGATTGAAAACCGGGCATCCCTATTGCCCCAACTCCGTTCAACAGGGAAGATTCCGGTCTACGAATTAGTATAGAATGGTGAGGACCACATCAATCCTGATGTCAGGTGAATTCAATGTGCCATAATTATCCCCTAAATGGGTTTCGTACCTGTTTGTTGCGACAACCCGGTAGTAACCGTAGGGTAGATCTTCAAATTTGTAATTGCCATAAGAATTGGCCTGCATTTCTGCAATCAGTGCGCCACTCTTGAATAATTTGACGTTAGAGAAGCGAGCTGGCCCACCAGCCGGTCCGGTAATACTTCCAAATATGTCTCCTGTCGGAGATGGTCCGGCACTGGCCTGGGCAGAATCATGCGGTAGTAAGGTCAAGCCTGCAACGATGGTCAGAACAATTATAGCAAATAGAGCTAGTTTTTTCATGACATACCTCTTCTGTATTGCTCGGGATATACCCGATAATAAGCAACATCGAATCACTGAATTAGGTGTAACGAGGCGGCACCGCATCAACTATTGATCCCCACTCACAGAAATCTGAAAATTATTGAAGAAAAGTTCGGGCGAGGTCTGAATGATTGAAGATTGAAGATTGAAGATTGAAGATTGAAAAACTAAAAATTCGGAATAATATTTACCGCTTAAGAATCTTGCTTATGGGAAGCACGATGGAATCGAACGACGGTTAACTAACAACAGTCATCGGCCACCGATCAACTAGCAACGCTCAACTGACAACACAACTATCTAGAGTTGGTTAATCAGCGACAGGCTATCAATTTCGCGTTCGATATTGTGAACAATTTGCCGGTGAATATCATTGAATGGCTCATCCAGGGCAGCGCGGATGCTTTTGTAGAGTTGCTTCTGGAGCTTTGTGCGACCGTCGGCAAGAATAGCATCGATCTTACTCTCCCAGAGAAAGAGCTTAATAACCCGCGGTGACAGTTCAATTTTTTCTACCATCTCACGCGCTTGATCCTTGCCGTATTCCAGGGTAAGAAAGCCGAGCACAACAGCGATGAGCGCTCCAATCAGCAATCCAATCGGGCCGCTGGCGATCAATGCCGTTCCCCCTCCCCCGGAGATCCCGGCTACAATTCCGGCAGCAACAACAATCCCGAATCCCCCGAAAGTATTAACCATTTCTTCATAGAGGCGCGTAACGCTGCGCGGCTCAGTACCGGTACGTGGACCGGCATATAGCTTCGCGGCGTCTTTTCCACTGGCAGGAGCGCCATAATAAGTGATGCCGTTTTCACGAAACCAGTCCGAGACCATTTTGTGCAGCAAGGGCGGCAGCGCATCGCTTAGCTCAGTCATCTTGTTGCGCACAATCTCTTCCAGTTCCGGTTCAAATTTATACGTCGCCGCCTTCACGCGATCTTTCACGCTCTCGATCGCCCCGCCTTTCTCGCGATAGTCGTATAAAATCGGGCTGATTTGGTCATCATAAAGGCGAATGGATATATCATCCAGAATGCTGTCAATCGTCGATTCAATGCGGCGATTGATTTCCGGCTCCATCTTACGGGAAAAGAAGCTATCGAGGCCGCTGCGCAAATTCTTCGAAGCCTTATCGAAGCGCTGTTGCAATGAGGGCAACACCACCAGGCCTTCACTAATGGCCGCTTTCGGATTCTCACTGGTCAGCAGCCGATCTGTATCAATTTTCAATTCTTCGCAGACAATATCCAGCACAAAGGGCCATTGACTGCTGCCGCCGGTGAGAATGACTTTTTCAATCTCGTTGGCGCGGATATTGTTTTTTTCCAGTCCACCGCGCAAGGTCTGCCGGAACCATTCCAAGAGATCAACCGCTTTATTTTCCAGCAAGCGCCCGCCTTCAAGATGACGGGCTTTCAGATCCCGCAAAAAGGTTTCGTGAGGCCGGTAGCTTCGCGCACGCGCCAGGAAGGATTCCCAGTCCAGATCTTTGAATACGCCGTAGTCGCGCATTTGTCCGAGCTTTACCCGCACTTGTTCCTTGCGGTTCAAGGACATCGTTTCGGAAAACAGTTCTTTCACGCGCCGGCATTCAAACCAATGCACGTAGTACTCATTGCCTTCTTTGACAAGTTTTTTGAGTGCCGAAGGATTCTGCTCAAGAAACCACTGGAAAAAAAGGTCATCAAAAAGGCGACCGCCGAGGTACATGTCGCCCCAGGAGCGATAGACTTCCAGACGCTGCATGAAGGCAAAGTCGCAGGTGCCTCCGCCAAAATCAACGACCAGCACACCGCGCTGGGTTTCAGCAGGTGTGAGATCTTTATTCCAGAGGTGATAGAGCATGGCCCCGATTGGCTCATAAACCAACTTTACATCGCCATAGCCCGCTTCCCGGGCAACGGATTTCAGAGCGTCGGAAAACGACTCTCCTGCCTCCCCGGGAATACCGATGATCACCTGGTGATTTTGTGGCGCAAAATCAACTCGCCGAGCCTCCATCTGCTCAGCAATCGTTTTGAGGTAATGGATGGCGTCCTGACGCGCTTCGTTGCTACGGACAATATCCGGCTTAAAATGGGTGCGAATGCGGTATTGCTTGCGCTCTTTAGCTGAGGCCTCTCCCCACTCCTGTTCTGCTGTTGTGCCAACCAATGCAGCTCGGCCCTCGCGGTAAAGAATTGACGTCGAGATACCGCCGATCTGGTTATTGCCAAAATCAATGGTGCGAATCTTATGCCCATCAGGATCGCTGAGGTATTTGCAAAAGTACGAGTTGGCGGTACCGAAGTCGATCCCTAAAATCTGTTTGTCCAATGCCTTTTCCTATTTCCGGAGCTTTCTAACAAAGCCCTTTTCGATCACTTCACCGTCACGAACCACCGCGCGGGTTTCAATAAACACTTTATCTCCGGGCTCAATCGCCCCAATGGTATTGTATTCGCCGGCCATATCATTTTGCCAGGTCAATTGTTCCAGTGGCGGTAATTTGCCGCTCAGGAAAGCAGGCGTGCCCTCCAATCCTTCAATGCCGAGCGTACGCGCTTTTGCCAATAGCTCAGCCACGACATCGGGCAGAAATTCGGCGGAACTTTGCTGGATCTTGTGCAAATACATACCCAGCTCAGCGGCAATATCTTTCTCGGATTTCTCCGATGCCTGCTCCGTAATGGTCGACACCATCAGCCGTGCTTCGAGAAATTGCGCGGCTTTACTGATCCACATCGCCAACATGCGCTGCACGGAATCTTTGTGCATGTCTCTCCGCCAGGTCGGTTTGCGAACGCCCAGCTTGAGGAAAAATATGGTTGAGACATAAAGGCCGATGCGTTTCACAAAATCGGGAATCGCCTTGGAGCTGGCCCCGCGCAGGGTGCTCCAGAGACCGCCAAGCCCCAATCCGGCATTGATCGCCAGGAGCACTTCGGCAAAGGTCGCCACCCCAAGCGCCGCCTGCAAGGCGAGACGAAATTTGGGATTGTCCGATGCTTTCCAGAGGGCAATCACAAACAAACCGGCCCCAATCGGTCCGCCGAGAATCCAGCCGAGATCTTCCTGGCCCATAAGCAGGTTGAAAATCGGGGTTAGGGTAAAACCACCGATGGTTGCCCCAATAATCGCTGCCAGCGCAACGCGCGGTCCATCGAGTTCGGAAATGATGACCGGCTGCGGGACGTCGATTGGATTGTCCCTCATCCAGTCCGTTAACTCCATTTTTAGCAACTCCGGCGTCATCTCCGGCGACAGCTTTCGCCGATCCGCCGTCTCGCGGGTCACCTCGCGCACCAAATCGTCTTTCAGCGTTTGCTGAATTTGGTTCAGCGCCGCTGAGAGCTGCGCCTTGCGCGGTACTTCCTTCTCAGGTAAATCATCAAGATAGAGCACCGTTGCTTTTTCCGCTAATTGCGTCTGGAATGTCTCCCCATTCATGGGCGATTCTGTTTTGTCACGCTTACGCAATTTCATGCGGCCGTTTTCTCCTGACACATCATCTTCCAATATACGCGATTCACTTCGCTATTGCATCGCTTATTTAGACACGGGGAATGGCGAAATTGTTACATGGAGATTGGGAATGAAGATTGAAAATTGAAGAATGAAGAATGCGGTTGGCAGTGGCGGTTGGCGGTTGGCAGTCAACGGCGAAGCCGTTACATAGCGCAGCCTCATGTTCGCTTCCGGCGAACCTGGGGGTTTGGAATGAAGAATGAAAATTGAAGAATGCGGTGGGCGGTTGGCAAAAATACGGCGAAGCCGTTGCATAGCGCATCCTCATGTTCGCTTCTGGCGAGCTTGGGGATGGAATGAAGATTGAAAATTGAAAATTGAAGAATGCGGTGGGCGGTGGCAGTTAGCGAAATGACCAATGTCGAATGACAAATGTGTAATATTTTCTTTTCACAGAGGCGTTGCATAGCGCATCCTCATGTTCGCTTCTGGCGAGCTTGGGGGGATGGAATGACAATGGTAGAGGTAATCATTCATTAGCTGCCCGGCAGCCGTTTGTTTTCAGCTGCCAGCAGGGCAATTTTTGCAATTCGGCGGGCGCGGGTTTCCGGGCGTTTCGACAATTTGATCCACCGAAGCACAAATCGCTGGCTGGCCGGGGGAATTGTATCGAAGAAGGCCGCTGCGCCCGGGCGTTCTGAAAGTGCCTCGATCAGATCTGTCGGCTTAATCAGGGCATCAACATCATCCATAAAATCCCATAAGCCGCTCCGTTTTGACTCTTCAATTTTTGTCAATCCGGCCGGATGCATTCTTCCTTCATTTGTCAATTTAGCCACCCGCACCTTATAGCTTTTCGCCCAGTGCTGCGCCTGACGGGGTGAAATTAGCTGCATTGTTCGCTGTGCATCTAATTTACGCCGGATCCCATCAATCCAACCAAAGCATAAAAGCTCGTCAAGAATTTGGCTCGTATCAAGATACTGGGCTCCAGCCTCCTTCTTATACGTTACCAGCCACACGCTCTCTTTTTGAGTATGATTGGCCGTGAGCCAATTCCGTAGTGCCTCTGCAGACGTAACTTCAACTCTCTGGAAATTTTCAGTTTTTATCATACTTTATCGCTACAGCTCAGTTTGTTTACTGAATCCTCACCAATACCTCATTACGCTTCAGGAAAGATGGTGTGATTGGCGGATCGTAATTGGCAAGCATTGGTGAGCCGAGGACCTGAAGTCCCTGCGTGGCTGTCCACGCTAACAACTGATGTTTTGCTGCATCAAAGCGCTCTTCATCCCAGGCGCCGCTAAAACGGTATGCCGCAAACCTTCCTCCGGAAATATTTACAATATCAACTTTTTCACCTGTTGAAGCCGGGATCCCCCCGTCAACGACATTCTGCGGTACTACAAACCCCATTTGCTGAGTGCCTGAGGCTTCCGTTCTCAGGACCGGCGTTGTCATGGCTATTTTTTCCCCATCTTCATTCTCCCCGGAAATATAGCCAAACAAGCGCATGAAGCTATTTCCTTCCATCGGGTCCGGATTATCCATAGCAGTTGCGGCAACAAAGAAAGATTGGTATTCACGAATTTCAAAATCATCGTCCTGTTGAACAACTGTATATTCCGGCGATTCCAATCCGATTCGGGTAAAATTGAGGGTGGTGTAGGTAATTGCTATCAGAATTAGGGCTGTGACAAAAAGGCGCATTTTCATTTTGTATTCCAATCCATTCAATCGAAATCTAATGTTACTTTAAGGAAGCGATATACCGGTCCAAAGCCAATAGCATAATCTCGTCCCGGTGCCAACGTCTCGAAACAACTGTTAACTCACGGTGCCCGAGGAATGAGAGTTTTGCTGCTGCAGCCTCTGCCAGCACTTCGACCGCTTCATTGCGCGGGGTGCCTGGATTTAGCACTTTCCGGCGCGCCCGAGTTGGCCACTCGGCGTTTGATCGGCACTCTTCTGTGCATATCTGATTCATAATGTCGTTTGGCAATTCTACTAAATTTGATGTTCTATTATTAAAGGCGCCAATCCCTGACGCCTTCAACACGCTGCGCTACCCAAAAATCAGGCAATCTATATTCTCCCCAATCCTCATGATCCGGGCTCTTATCGTCCCCAAAACCAAATGAGCGTTTTGAGCGTTTTCTTGCTATAAACATATCCCTTCCAACTATCTTTGTCAACAAAAAAGAAATAAAACGCTCAAAACGCTCACCCAACAAAACAATATATCAACAAAATTATAAGGGAAGATTTCAAAAAATCCCTGCTTTTCAGTAATATTACCCCGTTGGCTGCGGCACATATCAAGTGGTTGATTTAGCACAATTTGCATTGATAAAGCGCATACTTTATAGCAGTTACTGCTGGTAGCCGCGGCGCATAAACAAAATGTCCTATTCAAACAGAAGAGAATCATCATGGACGATCACACTGATCAAACCCTGGAACAGCGAATTACGCACCTGGAGCAGATCGTCGCCGATTTACAGGAAACCGTACAGCAGCTGGCGGGCGAGCCATCTACAAGCGCAAACACATCTGCTCCCCCACCTCCGGTTAGACAAGAAGCACCATCTGCACCATTGGTCGCAGATGACGTGAAGGATTCAACACCGACCATCCCGGCACCGCCTGTTATCAAAAAGAAAGCCGAAAAAGAAGGCGATATGTACACCAGCGAATTCTGGCTGAACAAAGTCGGGATTGGTTTGCTGCTTCTTGGCCTCGCCTTCCTTTTCAAATACTCCATCGACAAGGGCTGGCTGACGCCCACGGTGCGGATTGCATTCGGGTTGATTCTTGGGGTCGGATTGATCGCTGCAGGACAACGCCTTGCGGAAACGCGGCGAGCCTTCTCACAAGTCATGTTCGGGGGTGGAATTGCCACGCTCTATATCACCGGCTTTGCAGCATTTCAGCTTTTTGAAATGATCTCGCATCCCTTTGCTTTTGCGTTTATGGTTGGCGTCACCATCCTGGCCCACGGCCTCGCTGTGCAGCAAAATGGGCTGGCCCTTGCAATCATCGGAACGCTCGGTGGCTTGCTAACCCCCTTCCTTCTCTATACCGGCTCGGGCAACGTTCCCGGACTTGTTGTCTACACCTGCCTGGTTGTTAGCGGCAGTATGGGGATATTCTTCATTCGCAACTGGAAGTCCTTGCTGTGGATCTCAATCATCGGTGGATCGATCATCCTGCTCATTGCCTACTTCGGCGATATGACCTGGAGTCACGACGGGCCACAAATTGATTATTGGGCGCTTCAATTGGGAGCCATTTTTCTCTGGCTGCTGTTTTGGCTGGTCCCTATCTATCAAAAATACCTGCATCGCAGTAATCCGGAAGACTGGCAGGCGTTTCTTGGTAATCCCAAGAGCAGCCTCAATTTACGGCAAACCGGCGAGCATATTCATTCCCTGGCCATCAGCTTGCCATTGGCGCTTCTCGCGTTCTCTGCAGCAATTTGGCCACTGTCCGACGAAACCTGGGGTTGGATTACCATGGTCGGCGCGGCATTATATGGTCTGGTCGCGTGGCGGCTCAACCTTATTACCCATCTCAAGGAATTTGCCGCCACTCATTTGTTCAGTGGCTTGATGTTATTCACATTGGCCCTGCCGATGCTGTTGTCCGGCAAGTCACTTTTGTTCGCCATTGCGACGGAAGCATTTATCCTGCACCTGGTGGCTTTCCGCACTGATATTAAAAAGATCAGATTTAGTGCGCATTTCCTGTTTATTTGCGCCGGGCTATTTGTGTTGGGCCGCCTGTGGCTGGACAATGGCGTTGGCACTGCATTTTTCAACAGCACCGCCCTGGTCGACAGCTGGGTGATTCTGCTCGGCGCGCTGGTGGGCTTCCTGTCGATTTCAGACAAAACACGCGGCATTTACCTGGTTGGCGCACACGTCGGTTTCCTGGGACTGCTCAGCCGTGAACTATATGGCCTGGAGAACGGGCAGGGCTACATCACCATAGCCTGGGGCATTTATGCAGTGACTCTGCTCATCATCTCTCTACGGATCAACAATGGACAGGTAAGAACCCTTGCCCTCGCGACATTGGCACTAGTGGTGGCGAAGTTGTTATTGGTCGATCTGGAGCGCCTGGAGGCCATCTGGAGAATCATTTTGTTTATGGGATTTGGTGGGGCATTCCTGCTGCTCAGTTATTACTTTCAGCGTATGTGGAAGAATGAATAATTCTTGGAGTAGGGGCAATTGCCCCTATGTTCCTTTTTGAAGAGCGCAAAAAGGAACCGAAAAACGCTTTTGGACGACTGAAACTCAACCATCCTTGGTTTCGAACAGTCAGTCGCCGTTCATCCCGGGTGCTGGACTATCATTCCTACGGCAATCGCAATGCCGCAAACAAAGCTGGATCGCTCTCCTTACTTGGTTTGGTCATCAAGACCAAATCAAGGAAACCAATCAGGGTCCTGATACATTATATCCATGGACATTTGCAACAACTTTGGAATTGCATTCAATGACAGCAAGCGGAGATGATCCCGCAAGCCCGAATTTGAACTCGCTTAAAGCTCAAACATAAATTCGGGCGGATGACCTGGTTTCACTAGCGAGTGCAACTGCTGCTGTCGCCCTGCGCCTTAGAAAAATTCGCGTTAAGCGAGCGAGTAAGTTTCGATCAGAAGAACAGACTGTTTGAGGACAGGGATGGGCGAGTTTCTGTTCTTCCGAAACGAACGAAGATCGCAGCGGATTTTTCGTCAGCGCCAAGACTTTTGCTTCTTTTGGTCTCTTCAAAAGAAGGGGCCATCGCCCCTATGTTTTTTGCGCTTTTCAAAAAAGAACATACTGCAATAGATTCACGATTAATCGACTTTCAAAAAAAGAGGCTGTCCTCTTGGGACAGCCTCTTTTTTGCTATCGTGCTTTTTTTGCCGTGCGCAGCGGAGCCGCGCAGGAAGCGGAATTACTGAACCAGGAACATCTTCTTCACCGCTACGGCATTGCCTGCCTTTAAGCGATAAATATACAAGCCACTGGCAAGTTTATTGCCATTCCGATCGCGACCATCCCAGCGAATGGTATGGAAGCCGGCTTCCTGATGCTCATTGACCAGAGTGGTCACTTCTTCACCGAGAACAGAGTAGACCGTCATCTTGGCGTATGCAGCTGCCGGCAGATCGTATCTGATCGTGGTTTCCGGGTTAAACGGATTCGGATAGTTCTGATGCAGTTTGAACACTTCCGGAATCTGCAGGTTGCTACGCTGATTTGCGAGATCGCGGCTTGCCGAAGTGGTGCCGGCAGCCGGTTCTACATAATGCAGCGTGGTATCAACGGAAATACCGGTAAAGGTTTCTTCTTCACCATTCGGCCAACGAATGGTCAGGTCAGCAACAGTATTGCTATCTGTACCGAAGAAGATGGCCTTTTCATCACCACCAAGATGGGCATGACCGCTGTTGAGGAAACGAATCTGCGAAATACCATCCGGGGTTACCAGGGTAAACTTGGTTCCCAGGGCATCGCGATTGCTGTCGGTTCCTTCAGCAGTGATCTTCAACCAATGATTGGTGTTGCCCTTGTTTGGGCTGTTGTTGATATACAAGAACGCCGGATCAGCAAGTGCCTGCTCGTAGTAGTCGAGAAAACCATCATTGTTGATATCAGCATAGGCTGTATGACGACCACGGGCCACATTGTCTGCGCCGGAACCGGCAGAGACTTCCGTAAAGGTGCCGTCTTTGTTGTTAACAAACCAGGTGTTGTCATGATAGTCGTCGCCATCCAGTAGAATTTCACCATTGGAATAGAAGAGATCGACCCACATGTCGTTGTTATAATCGATGAACATCGCCGACCAGGTAATGCTCGGCTGTCCATTGGCATAGGTGTCATGACCGGTGCCGGCAGTATCGGTATAGTCGAAGAAAGTGCCGTCACCATTATTTTTCATTAGCCAGTTTTTCTGTATGTTCGTGAAGGTTACATCAAACAGGCCATCATTATCGATGTCACCAATGCCCAGGCCCATGCCGTTGACAACCTGGTCCAGGCCGGAGGCCACCGTTACGTCGGTCCACAGCCAGCCACCGGCGCCGTCACTGCCATCGTTACGCCAGATCATGTTTCCGCGATTGCCGCCGAGCAGATCATTGATGACATAGATGTCGGAATCGCCATCATCATCATAGTCCCAGAACGCAACAGAGAAACCAAGACCGTCGATTTCGGAGCACTGGTTGTTGGCAACGCCATTGGAGCAAAGCTCATCGGTGACGTCAGTAAAAGTACCGTCGCCATTGTTGCGAAAGAGCTCGTCCAATGCCTGGTCTTGCTCACCCGCACAATAGCGGTGGTTGGTTACGTAAAGGTCCAGCCAACCATCCTGATCGTAGTCACCCCAGGCAACACCGAGGCTACGACGATTGGTGGCGCCGGCCACGCCAGCAGTGGCTGTTACATCTGTAAAGGTGCCATCGCCATTGTTCTGATAAAGGATATTGGGACCCATGTTTGTTACGAAAAGGTCCTCATCACCATCATTATCATAGTCAGCAAAGGTTGCGCCAACGCCGCTCGGGACGGCCGGGCGCACACCTGCGGCCACAGTAGCATCCACGAAGTTCGGAATGCCGTCGCCATTGGTATCGCCATCATTACGATAAAGAATATTGTCCGAATCATACATCGGCACATAAAGATCCAAATCGCCATCGCCGTCATAGTCGCCCCAGGCACTACCGACACTTACTTCCGGATCGGTACAGAGTGTGCTCCAGGTGTGGAGGTGAGTTAGACCATTGGTCTGCGCATAATCAATCCAGGTCGGGCCATCGGCCGGATCTGTACCAACACCTTCCAGACTAACGAAGACGGTATCTTCATCAATGTCATCACTGATGATCTGAAGCTCACCAGAGTAGGCAATTGTCTGAGTCGGGCTGAAGCGTATGGTGACGTCTTCAGGTGTACCATTGACAACCGTCAGTGGTGTCGTCGGAGATTCAACCGTAAAATCACCAGTCGTTGAAATCAGATCGGTTACTGTGAGTGTATCCAGACCCTTATTTTCAATAGTAACAGTTGCGTCAACAAAGCTGCCAATATCGATCGAATCGAAAACGACAACAGTTGGCGTTACTTTGATATCCGCTTCCTGCGGAGGCGGTCCGGCAGTGGTCACGCGGATAGCGCTGATAAAAATACGTCCGTCGCCGGTAGCCGGATCAAAATTAATGTTCAACTGACCATCGGCAACAGTCACGTCAAGGTATTCAACATATGCTGCGTCGGCGCCGCCGGCTGCAGCAAAAACATCAAAATCATCAAGCACAACATCACCTTCAATCGTCACATCCATGCTGCGCTGACCAGCAACAGATGAAGTAGGGTCATTAAAGTGCAGTTCCAGCTCATAATCACCATCCGCAATATCGAAGGTGTAGCTGAAAGGATTGTCACGATCATAGCGAACGTCATTATAAAGATCATCATCTTCGGTATTGGCAATGGCATCGCTGAAAGCAGATACCAGGCCGTCTGTGTAGCCGTAGCTACCGGCCACATACTCCTGATCGCCTTCCCAGAAATTTCCGGCAAGGTCGGTATAGCTGCTACCATCACCGGCATTGACGCGATAATCGATATCCGGGACATCGGTTCCGGTTCCGCTCAAGGCGACAATCAGGCTGCCTTCATCAGGATCATTATTGTGAATGGTCATATCACCATTTTCTGCTTGCGCTACATCCGGTGCAAACTGAACGGTGACATCTGTTGTTGAATCCGCTTCCACGTTAAAGGGCGTGGCCGGGCTGATGACAGTGTATGTTGCATTATCAATGGTAATGCTATCAACGGTCAGATCATCAACACCAAGATTGGTGACTGAAACGACCAGGTCACTGGTGCTGCCAGTGCTGACGTTACCAAATGCCAGAGAGGTCGGATCTATATCAATATCCGGATCGGTCGAAGTGCCAACACCGGTCAGAGATACAGTAACTGTGTCTTCGTCTGCATCGTCGCTGACGATATCCAGATCGCCGGCCTCAGTTTGCTCAAGTGTCGGCTTGAAGCGAACGGTGATATCAACCGGTGTGCCGCTGGAAACCGTAATCGGCGTAACATCAACGATCTCATATGCACCGTTTGAAGAAATCAGATCGGACACCGTCAGGTCGTTGGTGCCAAGGTTACTGATTGTAACAGTCAGATCTGCAGAGTCAGCTGTCACCACATTACCGAAGTCAAGCGCAAGTGGCGTAACATCGATCTCCGGTTCAACAGATGTACCGCTACCGGTAAGGCTAACGGTTACCACGCTTTCATCAGCGTCGTTGTTGTAGATCTGTACAGAATCATCTTCAGTTTGAGCGGCAGTCGGAATAAACTCGACTGTTACTGTAGAGCTCAAACCGGCATCGATATCAAGTGGCGTTGCCGGGGACAAGATCGTATAGACACCATTGCTGGTAACCAGACTGTCCACGCTTAAGGTATCATCGCCTGTGTTTTCAATATCAAAGGTTAGTTCGCTGGTATCACCAATGGCAATAGCGCCAAAGTCCAGGCTGGTTGTAGCAACATTGATTTCCGGTGCCGGTGCCGGCGGGCCAGAAGAAGTCACGCGAATCGCGCTGATAAAGAGGCGCCCGTCACCTGTTCCAGCAGAGAAGTCAATATTCAACTGGCCATCGCTCACCGTAACGGTCAGATTCTCGACATGAGCAGCATCTGCGCCACCGGCCAAATCAAACACATCGATTTCATCAATTTCAAGCACATCTTCAATGGTGACATTAATGCTTCGCTGTCCAACTGCAGATGACGTCGGGTCGTTGAAGTGCAATTCGATGTCATAATCACCATCAGCGATATCAAATGTATAGCTGAAATCGACGTCACGCTGATAGCGCATGTTATTATAGAGGTCGTCATCTTCGGTATTGGCAATCGCATCGGTCCAGAATGATACTAGGCCATCTGTATAGCCGTAGCTACCGGAGACATACGCCTGATCACCTTCCCAAAGATTACCTTCGAGATCAGTGTAGCTGGTGCCATCACCAGCATTAATGCGATAATCGATATCCGGTGTATCGCTTCCGGTACCTGTCAAAGATACTGCAACAGTCGCTTCATCCGGATCGTTGCTGTGAACGGTCATATCACCGGTTTCAGTCACGGCGGCATCGGGCGCAAATTGAACGGTCACATCTGTAGGTACGCCCGCGACAACCGTAAATGGCGTCGTCGGAGTCGTCACCGAATACGTCGTATTGTCAAAAGTAATGCTATCAACAACCACATCGTCAATACCGAGATTGTCGACAGTAACAGTAAGGTCGCTGGTAGATCCAGTAGTCACGTTACCAAAATCAAGCGATAGCGGAGAAACATCGATATCGGGATCAGTAGATATACCAACACCGGTTAGGGATACTGTAACGGTATCTTCATCTGAATCGTCGCTGACGATGTCGAGGTCACCGGCTTCGGTTTGTTCAACCGTCGGTAAAAAGCGAATGGTAATATCAACCGGCGTGCCATTGGAAACCGTAATCGGAGTCGCGTCGACAATTGAATAAGCACCGTTTGAAGAAATCAGGTCGCTCACTGTCAGGTCGTTTGTACCAAGATTGGAAATGGTCACTGTCAGATCCGTGGAATCACCCACACCAACATCACCAAAATCGAGGGAAAGCGGCGAAACATCAATTTCCGGTTCGACCGAAGTACCGCTACCGGTTAGGGTCACAGTAATGGTATCGCCGTCTTCATCATTGCTGAAGATATCGATTTTGCCATCTTCGACCTGGGCAAGCGTCGGAATAAAACGTACAGTGACAGTCTCAGTACCAGCCGTATCGATCTCGATTGGCGTGGCCGGAGAGACGATAGTGTAGACGCCGTTGTCCGAAACAATGCTATCGACGGACAGCGTATCGCCACCAACGTTTTCGATATCGAAGGTCAAGTCAAGGGAATCGCCAACATCCACAGCACCAAAATCCAGACTGGCTGTCGGGACATTGATGTCCGGCCCTGATGCAATCGACGTAATCATCATCGCACTAATAAAGAGGCGGCCATCTCCGGTATCCGGCGAAAAGTCAATGTTCAATTGACCGTCAGTGACTGTAATCGTACGAGTCTCAACGTGAGCGGCATCAGCACCACCGGCAAGGTCAAAAATATCGAGATTGTCCAGCTCAACGATACCTTCTACCGTTACATCCATTGTGCGCTGACCAACTGTTGTGGAAGTCGGGTCATTAAAGTGAAATTCGATCTCATAATCACCATTGGCCATGTTGTCGAATGTATAAGAAAACGTTACATCACGATGGTAACGAATATCATTATACAAATCGTCATCTTCGGTATTGGCGATTGCGTCCGTAAACGCAGAGACCATACCACCGCTATACCCGTAACTTCCTGAGACATACGCTTGATCGCCTTCCCAAAAATTCCCGGAAAGGTCGGTGTAATCGCTTCCATCTCCGGCATTAATCCGGTATAGCACGGTTTGAGCAGAAACTGATCCTGCAAGGAACAGCAGCAAGAATAGCTGTACTACGATGTAACGAGCGTTGCCCATCACAACCTCCGTGTTATTAGCATTACAATTAAAGAATTAACCCCATACTAGAATCCTCAAAGATAAATGATCGGCACAAACCTGACCCTTTGTTGTGACTAATTCCCTAAAAATGGAAGTGAGATTATTGGGGTTGGAAGAAAGTGGGTCTATATACAAAACAATGAATAAAAATTGGTTGAGGCCAGCCATCTGGGTGGCGGAGGCGTTGAGGCGTTGAGGCGTTGAGGCGTTGAGGCGTTGAGGCGTTGAGGCGTTGAGGCGTTGAGGCGTTGAGGCGTTGAGGCGTTGAGGCG
>JANQRS010000053.1 GCA_028284445.1 Calditrichia bacterium | reverse complement strand
CTTTAGTCACTTTAGTCACTTTAGTCACTTTAGTCACTTTAGTCACTTTAGTCACTTTAGTCACTTTAGTCACTTTAGTCACTTTAGTCACTTTCACTCCTCCTTCCTATGCCTCATTCCTTCTATTGCCTTTGTCCCCTGTGTTTTGCTGAAGATAGTCTGAGCGACGACCGTTGCTACAATTGTGATGCTCTTGTGCGTTTCGACAATCGCGGTATTCAGGCTGCTGATACTTATATGTCCGTGCCGAACTACTACCAGTTGCTGCAGAAGGCGTTGAAGGTTGAGTCGATGCCAAATGCAGTGGATAAATCAGGCGTTGAGCCACAGCCGTTGCGGCAAAGCGGTCCGGCAATGCTAAGGCGCGGAGATTCCCAACTGCCCTTCAGCGGCTATCACCGCATTTTTCAGATGATCCTGGCACTCCCTCGTCCCGTATTAAAAGGTCATCTGGCTATTTTCCCCGATCACATCGAGTTTCGCAGGCCCACTCAAAAATTTCGCTGGGAACTTCAGACGTTTTGCTGTGTAACGACTAATGGACACCGTTTCGAATTCCGGACCCGCGGCGAAGACTATTATCAGATTGAATTTGAGGCCGAAAGCGAATTAAAATACGAGATCATTTTTCGTAAATGGCTGCAGGATGGCTACCGGCGTTTGGGTAGAGAATCAATTGCTGAATTTCAGCCACAAATTCGGACACAGCCGTCGAGGCTGCCGGAGCGCACCTGGGCTTTACAGCCAGCCAGGCGCAAAGAGCCGCGTTATGTTCTGGAACGGACTATTATGGGAGGATTTGCCGGGCTTGTTCGAGTGCTTCTGCTGCCCTTTGTTAAGGTGACAATTGAGGGGCGTGATACCTGGTCCGGATTTGAGCGTGGTATCGTAATTGCCAATCACCAAAGTGCTGCCGATGGATTTATCCTGGGAGCGCACCTCGATCACCACGTTGCCTGGTTAACGAAAAGCACTTCGTTCGGCAGCTGGTTCCCCCGTAATTTTTTGAAATGGACGCTGAGTATCCCCACGACTCGCTATCGAACGGATGTTGCCGTCATCAGATTTGTTCGAAACATGTTAAAGAAGGGGATTCGGGTCGGGATTTTCCCGGAAGGTGAGCGTTGCTGGGATGGCCAAATCAAGCCTTTTCGGCGGGGAACCGTCAAGTTACTTATTGCTGCCGGACAACCGATATATCCAGTGATTTTCAAGGGTGCTTTCGAGTTTTGGCCGCGTTGGGCCTCGGCACCGAAGACGTCGCATATACGAATCACCATTTGTCCGCCATTCAGTTTGCTGCCCAATGGAGGGACTATTGAGGAACAATGCTGCTTCCTTGAAGACTTCTTCCGGGAAATTCTGAGCGATTAACAATCATTCGGTACTATTCCGTTCAAAATGATCTTATATTAGAGAATGCGATCCATGCTGAATCTCAAACACCCATTGTCAATTGCCCTTTCTGCTCTTGTCCTTCTCTTGTTACTTACCCAATGCGCAATTCGTAAACCGCCCGGCGGGGGACCGGAAGATAAAACGCCACCGTCGATTATTTCCACTTTTCCCACGCCGGATTCGACCGGCGTATTGATGCTGGATTATATTGAGGTTGAATTTGATGAAGCGATAGACCAGAGCTCGATACGGAACCAGGTGTGGCTTTCCCCGGAACCGCCAACAGCACCGGAAATTAAGTGGGAAAACAGCCGCACGCTGCGTCTGGAACTCAGCGATTCACTGCTGGCGGATCAGACCTATTTACTTACACTCGGCACCGGCGTAAAGGATATTCGCGGAAACGAATTGGAAGAGCCCTTGACGCTCCCGTTTTCAAGTGGCGATAAGATTGATCAAGGCAGCATTAGCGGGTTGCTTGATGGGAATGATATCGAAGGGACCTTCATTTATGCTTATAAGGTGGATGGTGAGTTCCCGGATAGCACAATTGCTACGCTGAAACCACAAAATTTTACCCAGGTAAATAAGGATGGCGTCTACCATATCCGCTATCTAAAAGAAGGGCAGTACCGGCTTTTTGCCCTTGCTGACGGCAATGGAGATCGCCTCTATACCCTGCAGGCTGATCGTTTGGGTCTCCCGTCCGGAGACGTGCTGCTCGATAGTCTGCAGCCGGCGGTCGAGCAATTCAATTTTGCCCTGGTCACTGAAGATACGACTGCCCCGAAAAAAGGACGCGTGCGCGCACTGGACCATCGTCAAATTGAACTGCGCTTCAATGAACGCCTTGATAGCTCCCAGGTCTTTACTGTTTCCGCGTATGATAGCCTTGGCCGGCAAACGATTCCGGCACTGCGCACCGAACGCAGCGCCGATGATCCATCCCATTTACACGCCTGGTTTAAGCCGCTTGAGGCTAAAGACTATATGTTGTCGGTAACCGCGCCGCGCGATATTTACGGCAATGTGTCAGCTGTCTCACCATTGGAAATGCGCTTCCGCGGCAAAGATGATGGCGACATTGACAGCACGCGCTATGTAAAGAGCGAGCCGTCAGCGAATAAGCAGGGCGTTTGGGGAAAAACAGCATTGACGCTTTATTTTTCGCAACCGATTGACCGGCAAAGCCTCGAGGCAGCCTTCACATTTTACGATGCCGATTCATTGCCCCTACCAGGTGTTTGGTCCTGGAAATCGTGGTTGGCCCCGGCGTTTCGGCCGGACAGCGGCTTGCAAAAAGGAGCTGAATACTGGTGGCAGGTCGATATGACCAAGGTAAAGGATATTTACGGTCAGGTTCTTGGGGATACGCTTCGCAGCGCGCGCTTTATGATGTTGGCAGAAACTGAATTGGGTGAAATTTCCGGGCTTGTTGCCAGCAGCGATAGCAGTGATCTGCAAGCTGTTTTGATTGCCCGCCACATTCAGAATGATATCGAGGTGCGCGATACCGTCAAGGTCGGAGAAACCTACGAAATTCGCGAGGTTCCCGACGGCATTTATACCCTTCAGGCTATTCTGGATCGCAATAATAACGGGCAATTTGACCGCGGGCAAAGCAACCCGTTTCAGTTTGCCGAGCCTTTCCAGTTTTATGCGGATACCGTGAGAGTGCGAAAGCGCTGGACAACCCAGGGAATCAATTTTCAGTTCCAGAGGCCGTGATGATTCAATTCTACAAAATGCATGGCGCCGGTAACGATTTTGTCTTGATCGACAATCGCGGTAACCATTTTAAACTGCCCGATCCGGAACGGATTCGCCGTATTTGTCAGGCGCATACCGGGGTTGGGGCAGACGGCTTAATGCTCCTAAGCGATAGCAGCGATAATGACTTCAAGCTTCAATATTTTAATGCTGACGGTTCAAAAGGGGAAATGTGTGGAAATGGTGCCCGCTGCGCTGTCCGTTTTGCCCATTCCCTGAAAATGGCTGACAGCTCTTGCTCCTTTGACATTGACAATGTGCAATATCAGGCAGAGGTGGTTTCCGATACATTTGTCAAGTTGGCGATGCAGCCACCGCAGATGCTGATGGATGCCGCTCAATTGCGGGTTGCCGGGGTGGATCATCCTGGTCCGATGCTGTGGTTGGATACCGGCGTGCCACACCTGGTCTTGCTGGTGGAAGATGTTGCTGAGATCGATGTGGTCGGTCGTGGCCGTCGCTTGCGGCATCACGCGGCCTTCAAGCCGTCTGGCACCAATGTGAATTTCCTTGCAGCAGCGGATGGCAAGATGAAAATTCGAGTTTATGAACGGGGTGTTGAAAATGAAACACTTGCTTGCGGAACAGGGGCCGTGGCATGTGCTGTTTTCGCTGCCCGGCAATTTGGTAAAGCCGCCGCTTTCCAATTTGAAGTACCGGGCGGGGAACTGAGCGTGGAATTTTCCGGAAGCCCGGAAAAGATTTACCTCTGCGGACCGGTGACAACCGTCTATAAGGGTGAACTATTTGCAGGATTTTAATGTGTGGAGAACAGCATGAGTGTGTATGGCATTTTAATGGCAGGGGGAGTTGGCAGCCGCTTTTGGCCTCGAAGCCGTCGGCGATCCCCCAAACAGGTTCTGAATATTACCGGCCGGACATCGATGATCCAGGAGACTCATCAGCGTCTGGATGGATTGATTGATGATGAAAATTTGATGATTGTGACCACTGCGGATCAACAGGGCATGTTGTCAGAGCAGTTGCCGACCCTTGCCAGTCACAATTTTATTATCGAACCATTTGGCCGGAATACTGCCCCATGTATTGGTTTGGGCGCCATTCATGCCATGAGCCGCGATCCTGAGGCAGTGATGGTTGTTTTACCTGCGGATCACCTGGTTCGTGATGTCTCCGCGTTTCAGAAAGTCATTCGCGCTGCAGTCGACTTTGTCCGCGAAAACGATGCGCTCGTCACCCTTGGTATTACGCCGACCGGTCCTGCTACCGGATATGGCTATATTCAATGTGGTGAGCAAAGCGGGGAAAAACAGGGCCGCGCCATTCATCGCGTAAAGTCATTTGCCGAGAAACCGGATTTGCCAACCGCCACTCGTTTTCTGGAAAGTGGCGATTTCCTCTGGAATAGCGGCATGTTTATCTGGAGAGCCAGCACGATCCTGGAAGAAATGAACCGCCAGCTCCCGGACATTCACGAAAAGCTGCAAGATATCCGTCAGGTGATTGACCAGGAAAATTATCAGGAAACTCTGGAGCGGCTATATGGTAGTATGAAGAATATTTCCATAGACTACGGTGTCATGCAAGACGCGGCCAATGTCTATGTGATTCCTGCGACAATCGGCTGGGATGATGTTGGCAGCTGGGCAACGGTACACGACATCAGCGAAAAGGATGAAAATGGCAATGCTGGGCCTTTTCAACAGCTTATTTCGATTGATTCCAGCAATAATTATGTCTATTCCCCGGAAAAAATGGTTGCATTGGTCGGTCTGGAAAATTTAATTGTAGTAGAAACTGATGACGCCCTTTTGATTTGTGAGCGATCCAGGGCCCAGGATGTTCGTGACATTGTTGATCGCCTTAAGAAGAATGGAAACGAACAGCTGTATTAGGAATTCTACCAAGCAGAAGGCACTTTAACCGATGGCTGTTAGGAAAAGAAAAAAGCGTGTGTACGGTACTGCGAAAGAAATGGCAGTATTGAACGAACTTTGCGCTGCATTTAATAGCGTCGATATTGAAACACGGTTGGAGCGTGGCAAGTTTCGTGGCGGCATCTGCACCATCGAAGGTGAAAAACAAGTCCTCTTCCTCAATAAGAATCATAGCATCGATCGCAACATTGCGCTTCTTATCGAAGAGCTAAAAAAGCTCGACTATCCGTTTTCCGAGTTGAAAGAAGACGTACGTCGGGAATTACATCTCTCTTAGGGAACCTTTCTCACAGTTTGTGAAAAAACTTGCATGTAATTTGTCCACAACTTATACTTTTTTGTGTCTTTGAAAGCGGCGTTTTGCTTTGGTGGCTGTCTCTGCATCGTGTTATAGTTTAAAAATAATCTCTTGCGATATGTTCAGCGCACCCTGCCTGGTTTGTCTGCTGATTTTCCCGCGAGAGTTGAGTATGACGCATTTTGCCCCCCTGGAACGAATCCTTTTTTAGACAAACCGCAACAACTACAATTTGATCAGGAATAAAGTTTGGTAATTTCCAAAAATGTTATGAAGCTTGCAGCATCAGAACAAGAAATGTGTTTTACTTTGATATGTGCTTCATCATAATTGCATTGCCCTATTAGGAGACAAGTTCATCTGTGGCAATGAGAAACCTGAGTATCATAGCATCATGAATTATCTGTTTGGGGCAGGTAATTCCAAATTTCGAACATTTACGCGAATAATAGTTATAGGGGCTGGTAATTGCTGCGATATTTGGCAGACAGCTCAGTTGTGCTCGGACATCTCATGATTGACATGCATCATCAAACTCTGTAAAGGAGGTGACAGGTTTAAGGAAAATAGGGGGAGCACGGAGTGGTTGATATGAGTTTGAGGTAGGATTGGAGGTATAAACAACTAACTCTCGTATTTAAGTAAACAGGAGACACTATGTTCAGGAAATTTACTACGGTTCTGAATTGGGGGATTATTTCCGCAATTTTGTTAACCTCAGCGGTTGCTTTTGGGCAGAAACGCATCGAGGTTCATGCTGAAAAACCGCCGGTTGTGCTTGATGAACCACAATCATCAGCCGACTACAAACCATCGCAACGCCAGATAGGGCAACTGAATGAAAGCGGAACAGCTGTCCTCGCCGCCAAAATGTGGAATGCTTACACCACCCAGGCAGCTTTCACCAATCAAATTAGCCATGACCCATATTCCGGCGCGGTAGCCATCGTACACCGCGGCGACCGGGCCAACAATACCGGCTCCGGGTTCCTGTGGTATGCCGGAACGTTTGATGGCGGTCAATCGTGGTTGGACGTTGGTCCTTTCAACCCGGTGGATAACACCACTGCTCGTCATCCGAATATCAAAATCAGTAATCCAAATCAGGCAACAGATCCGTTTGATGCCACCATCAAGCCGGTTATGTTGACCAACTCCCTGGAGCCGACTGCAAACTGGGAAACCATCTGGTCTGCAACTGACCTGCAGATGTATACAGGTTCTACTCAATGGCAAGGTCAGTTCACCAACCCGACCAATGTTGGTTGGATCGTTGATGCAATGGGTGGTACTGCTGATGGTTCCCGTATTTTTGCTGTTGCGGCGGACGTTGATGCTACTGCGGCGGTGAACGATAACTACCTGTTCACGTCATTCGATCAAGGCGAAAACTGGACCACTAATCTCCAGCTTCCTTCTTCCTGGTTCGGCGCGAGCTTCAATGGTACATTTATCGATTTCAGCGACGACATGAATGGTGTTTTGGGATTTGAAGCAATTCCTGCTGATGGCACCACCGATTATGATGGTTTCTTCACCTTTGGTTATCTGAAAACCACTGATGGCGGCGTAACTTGGGATGCTGAACCCACCTGGGTAACTGCTCCGAACATCGTTGGACTGGATACTGCCAATGTCGGTAGCCCGAACTTTACCGTGGATATGGTTGTTGACGCTGATAACGATCCTCACTTTGTCGCTACTTACGTAACAACCGACACCACTGCTGAAATTTATGAAATTACCTTTGTTGATAGCCTTAGCAGTTGGGCAGCACTGGAAATTTCTCCGGTAAATGTGACCAGCTATACGCTGGCCGGACCGAGTGCACTGGTGACGCTGAACGAATCTCAGCTTTCCCGTAACCTCGCTGGTGATAAGTTCTACGTTTCCTGGATCGATTCTCCGAATCCGACCGAAGGTGACTCACTGCCGGATATCTTTGTTTCACGTCGTGAAGCTGATCAGGCTGAGTGGAGCCCGGCGGAAAATATCACCAATACCCGCGACCAGTCCGAAGTATTCCACAATATTTCCGACATCGCTTCCGATGGCGACCAGGTTCATATCCTCTATACGCTCTTCGGTGAAGATCCGCTGAATGGCGGCCTGAGCGATCTTGAAGAAGCTGAGATCTGGTATCTGCAGAATCAGATCGTCACCGGTATCGATGATGAAGTTGCCAGTGTTGTTCCTTCAGATTTCTCTCTGGAACAAAACTTCCCAAATCCGTTTAACCCCATGACCAGCATTGAGTTTAGCTTGAAGAAAGCTGCCAATGTTTCCCTGGATGTATTCAACCTGGTTGGTCAGAAGGTAACTACGCTGCACAGTGGTCAGACAGCTGCCGGCGACTATTCGGTAGAGTTTGATGCCAGTTCTTTGGCATCCGGTGTTTACTTCTACCGCCTTTCCGCCAGTGATTTCCAGATCACCCGCAAAATGGTTCTCATGAAGTAATTTGAGCTTGAACGCATTTTAAAGCAGCCGGACAAAAGTCCGGCTGCTTTTGTTGCTTCAGGACATTGTCTTAACATCCCCCTATGTCCCTTTTGAAAGGGGATATAGGGGGATGTTAGATCCAACAGTATTGTTAATAGACACACGACAAATATCTCTCATGATTGACTATTGTTCGATATCAGCCGAGTATAGAGGCAAAATCCGGACTGCAATCAGCAAATTGAATTTCCAATGGAGGTAAATAAATGAATTCAGGGCGTATATCGTTGAATATGATGGTGGTCGCCGTATGCTTCTTGTCACTATCTCTGGTGGCGCAGACCCTTTTTCAGGGACCGGCCACCGGGTCGGTTTCGAGTGGCGCGGCCTATACTCTAAAGACAGCGCAGAAGAAGACGGATCTGTTAGCGCCGACCAGGAAATTTCACAATCTACTATGGTCGAAATACAATCCGGAACCCTATCCGGATGAAATGAATCACGTTGCCCCGAGCGGACCGGTCGGCAGCAATTTTTTCTACGATCCGGCAACCGGCAATCATCCCAAGAACAGCTTGAGCGATACGCCTCCTTCCATTATGCTTGACTATGGCGGCAACTTCAATGCTTCCGGCTTTCCTCCCGATCCGATTATTGCCGCCGGCCCGGATCATGTGATGGCATTGATTAATAGCATCATCCATATTTATGATAAGCAGGGCACCTTGCTGCGAACAATCTCCGCTGATAGCTGGTTCCTCAACGTTCTCAATAACAATAACGCTTTCGACCCGACCATCATTTACGATCAATTTGAAGATCGCTGGGTGATGTGCTGGGATAATCAAAATGGCGCCACGCAGACCGCATTTTGGCTGGTTGCCGTCAGCGATGGACCGGACCCGCTCGGGAACTGGTATAATTATGCGTTCCCTGCGCACCTGAATGGTATGGATGACGTTGGTAACTGGGGCGATTTTCAAAAGATCGGCTATGATTCCGAGGCCCTGTATATCAGTGGACGTCAGTTTGCATTCGCCGGTGGTTTCGATTATTGTAAGCTGCGCATCATTCCTAAGTCGGAACTGTATGCCAGTGACGGCGGTCCTGTGACCTATAAGGATTTCTGGGACTTCCGCACACCCGGTAATGCATCTGTGATTGTTGACGGGCCGCCTATTGTTGCCTCTCACCTCGATGCATCTGCCACAACGTATATGGTTGTCGACTCGCCGTTTCAGACCAGTACGTATATCACCCTGTGGAAAATTGACAATCCACTGGACCCCAATCCGGTGTTAACCGCCACCAATATTCCTACTGCGGCAGCGCCTCAGCCGATTGATGCTCAGCAGCAAGGATTTGGCACCCGTCTCGACGTCGGGCGTCGCGCCTACCGCCACGCCGTGTATCAGGACGGTGAGCTCTGGACCGCTACGCATCAGGCAGGCGGAACCAGCAATGCCTTTACCTTTTCGCGCTACGTGCGTTTGGACGTGGAAAACAACACGCTGGTTGAAGATGCGGCCATCGGTCAGAATGGTTTCTACTATTACTATCCAACTGTTATGGTTGATGAAGACAAGAACCTTTACATGGGATTTAGCCGTTCCGGCGCCAGCGAATATGTTGCTGCTGCTTTTAGTGGCCGTCGCGAAGGAGACCCGGTAGGGTTGGCGCCCAGCGTTGTCCTAAAAGAAGGTGAAGCGAATTACGTGCAAACCGGCGGTGATACACGCAATCGCTGGGGTGATTATATGGGAATTGCCCAGGATCCGGAATTCCGCAATATCGTCTGGACAATGGTGGAATATGCTGAAAGCCCGGCAAACAACTACGGCAACTGGATTGCCGCGCTATCATATTCACTCTACTCCAGCACCGGTACGATCACCAGTTCTTCGGATAATCAACCGATTGAATTTGCCAGTGTTACGTCCGTTGAAAGCGGACAAAGCAGCGAAACCGCAGCTGATGGCGTTTATGCCCTGACGGTGCCGGTGGAAACACCGACTTTGCTGGTGGAAGCATTTGCGCATCAAACACAGCGCGTGCCAACAACGCTGCCACTTAATGATACCCTTCTTACTGATTTTGTGCTCGATCCGGAATTGGAAGCGGTGCTAAGCGGACAGGTACTTGATCCGTCTACCGGTCTTGGCATACAGGCGGACCTGGAATTCTTCGCAGAAGGCAACCCGTCTGATGAGCCATACCAGACGCTGACAACGGATGCAAATGGTAACTATAGCGTTCAAACCATCATTGGTAATTATGAAATTGGCATTAGTCCGGTATCGCCATACCCGATTACGCTGCTAAGCGACGTTCGGCTGGATACGCTCGGTACGACCTTTAACATTGAACTGGCGCCGGCCAAAGTGATGCTGGTTGCTGATGATGCGGATGATGATTTCCAATCATTTTTCACAAGCGCACTCACTGACTCAGGTATTGCCTATCATCCCTGGGATGTCTCGGTTTCCGGTTCCCCGACCATTGGGGACATTGGTGAATATCCGTCTGGAATTGTGGCCTGGTTTACCGGTAATGCAGAAACAACCTTGACAGAGGATGAACTAAGCGTCCTCAATACTCACCTGACAAATAATGGCCGTATTTTTTTAACAGGGGAAAACATTGTTGAGCAGAACGCGTCCTCAACCCTGTTTACGCGAATGGGAATAGGCTTTGCCAATAACACCGGATTACCGGTTGTGACCGGAGCTGACGGGGAGTTTACTGAAGGACTTGCCTTTAGCACTGTTGGTGGCAGCGGCGCTTCGAACCAGACCTCGCGGGATAACATCGCTATTACCGATACCATTAACACCCGCTCAATCTTTCGTTATGGCAACAGTCCGACCTTGATTTCCGGTGCTGTCTACGAGAGTGGCTCTGCTATCGGTGTGGTGCTTGGCTTTGGTTTTGAGTCTATCAACACTATTGCCGCCCAGTCTCAGGTGATGGATGCGATTATCACCTTCATGGATACCAGCTCAGTTGTCGTCGGCATTGATGATGAAGGTATTGCAGTGGTCGATGACTACAATCTGGCCCAAAATTATCCGAACCCCTTCAATCCGTCTACGACCATTGCCTTCACTGTCCCGTCTGCTTCGGACGTAGAATTGACGATTTATAATGTGCGTGGGCAGCGGATTCGTTCGTTGGTGAGCGGTAAATTTGCCGGCGGTACTCACCAGGCTGTTTGGGACGGCAGCGATGAACAGGGGCAACGCGTCGCCTCGGGCATCTATCTATATCGCCTGACGGTCGGCACTACTTTTTCTGATATGAAAAAGATGGTTTATCTACGCTAGGGACTTGATGGTTGATCGATCAGCGTAGAAGCTTTGTTTTACCACTCGTGCGCGGCTCTGCCGCGCATGTTGTTTATGGGGCAAATCTGCAAATCGTCTTTGTCTGTGCATCATGAATTTGTCATTCTTCATTCCTTTTCCAATCGCCGAGTAATCTTACTCATTTCTATCCCCTCTTTCTTGCGCTAAACACTCTTCGCTCTACTCTGTTATCATTTCTGAAAATAAATGCAACTCAGTTGCATTTGAAGGCGTTGCGAATTAAATTTGCAGCTCAGTTGCATTTGTTGGAGGGTTGCAGAGCCGGACCACAAATCGCCGGTAGTTGTTTTCAGTGGATTCCGGCGGTCAGGGGAAACAACCCCTTTTAATCGAATTTTGTACAACAAGGAAGGTTCTAAATATGAACAATAAATTGCCTGTAACTGTTTTAAGTGGGTTTCTCGGAGCAGGAAAAACAACCTTGCTTAACCACGTTTTGCATAACAAAGAAGGATTAAAAGTTGCTGTCATTGTGAATGACATGAGCGAGGTCAACGTCGATGCCGAATTGGTAAAAAGCGAGAACACGCTTTCGCGGACGGAAGAAAAATTAGTAGAAATGAGCAACGGCTGTATCTGCTGCACGCTCAGGGAAGATTTGATGATCGAAGTTGAGCGATTGGCTAAAGAAAATCGATTCGATTATCTACTCATTGAAAGCACAGGCATAAGTGAACCGGTACCGGTAGCACAAACCTTCTCTTTCGTGGACGAAGAAAACGGCATCGACTTATCTCGCTTCAGCTATGTCGATACGATGGTCACCGTTGTCGATGCCTTCAATTTCTTTAAGGATTTTGGTAGCCCCGAAACCCTTATGGATAGAGAACTTACCAATATCGAAGAGGACTACCGCACAATTGTGAATCTATTGACCGACCAGGTCGAGTTTGCGAATGTCATCCTCTTAAACAAAACGGATTTGGTATCCAAAGAACATCTCGGTCTGCTAAAGGCAGTTATCGATAAACTTAATCCTTCTGCTCGAATTCTTGAATCAAGCTTTAGCAAGGTTGACCCCGGAGAAATTTTGAATACCGGTTTATTCAATTTTGAAGAAGCGGAACAGAGTGCCGGTTGGATTGAAGAACTCAAGAAGGATGAGCATACTCCGGAAACGGAGGAATACGGCATCAGCTCTTTCGTTTATCGAAGCAAAAGACCTTTCGACCCGGATCGATTTTGGCATTACGTACAGTATAAATTCCCAAGCACTATCATACGAAGCAAAGGGTTGTTCTGGATAGCATCTCGTCCTCAACAGGCATTGATTTGGAGTCAGGCCGGCGGCTCCTTAAGAGCAGACAGCGCAGGCGTCTGGTGGACCAGTATGCCTTATGCCAAGCGGATTCAATACATGGCATTTATCGATAATCAAAAGCAAATTGAAGCAAACTGGGATGAAGCTTTTGGCGATCGAAAAAATGAAATCGTCTTTATCGGGCAGGAACTGGATGAAGCAGTTATTCGAGCCGAGCTTGACGCTTGTTTGTCAAGCGAAACCGAGCTGGCTACTCAAGAATGGAAAAAGGGTTATGATGATGACTGGCCCGTTCAAAGAATGTATGCTTTGGATTAAACAATAGCAGCTATCGTCATATCTGGCGATGGCTATTGCTGCCAGCCAAACCGTTTACGTTCTGCTAATTCACCGTAGGAGGTTCCCGAAAATCCTTTAAAGAGTAGGGGCATATAGACAGAAAGGACATAAAAATGAGAGGCCCGAATATAAAAATGAATATCGCTGTAATTGCAATCGTTCTTACGGCTACTCTCTCGTTAGGACTTACTTCGTGCACTTCAAGCGCAGAGGAAGGGAATGCTGCCATGGCTCAAACAAAGAAACAAGTAATGACGATTACGGAGCAGGAAGTCTCTGCCGTACAGAAAGCCTGGGGAGAAGGTATTGTCAAAATTGGCAAGATTTATTCAGACAAAGGCGACTACAGTGCGGCAGCGACCGAGCACATCAACAATTTTTACAATTATCAGGAAGGTAGCGTTTTGTTTAAGCCAACCCTGACTTCAGAAAAGCAGTTTCGTACCGACTTTGAAGGCGCTTTATCCTACTTTGTTGGCGGAAATGATAAGTATAAGGAAGATAATGGCTTTGCTATAAAACCATGGAGCAATGTTCGCTGGGAAAATATTGGAACAAAGATCATGGGCAATATGGCTGTCGCAATGGGGAATTACTACTTTACGCCTGCCAAGGGTGGCGATGATGTGAAAGTAGAATATTCGTTTGGCTACACCAAGGATAAGGATGGCAACTTGAAAATTATTTTGCATGGCTCGCATATACCGTATCAGCCTGCAAACTAAACTTGAAGCAAAACAGATCATAAAGTGCCAATATCTTTCGCCTGGACTTCCTCCGCACGGGGGAAGTTCAAGGCTCTATCCTCCGCTTACCGCCCGCCAGAGACTATCCATCATTCAATTCATTCCCCATCTTCCAGATTTGCCGTCTGGCCCATTTATAGATTTGCAGATTTAAACTCAATATTGGCAGGTAGTTGTTTATCCTTTTTGTGTTTTCCGACAAGCGGATCAGAAAAAAATATCCCAAATTAGAGTCTCAACGACAGAAACTGTGAAAATCGGGCAGTAAGTTGAATTAAAACAGAAAATTAATGAACTTTTTTGTAATTTGTATTGTTTGATTTGGTAGAAATATGTATGATGATGTAGAGCAAGGTCGTGTTTTTCCACTGGCTTAGCTGGATTTTGGCCATCTCAACCCCCCTGGAAAAACCAAATACCGGCGGAAATCCGCTTCTGCCGTTCACATGCATCTTGTTCGAACCTCAATCGATACACAAATAGGGATAAGGATTTTGCCACCCCGGACGACTATACACATTGGTTCTTCTTCGTTGCAGTTGCATGTAACGTTGATACCAAGAGATCGCAGGGAGGCATAACTGGCATGAAACAGCGATTGGTCAAATATTTTTCTGTCGTCAATCTGGTTATGGCCTTATTGGTCATCGATGTCCTGTTATCCAGTCAACAGAAGCTTGAGCCGGTTGACCATTATTTCGAAGCGTCGCAGCTCTACGATATCGGCGAATACGAAGAAGCGCTGGTTCATTTTGAGCGGGTCATTTCGGATAGCCTCATCCACATCATTCGTCATCCCCAATTTCAACTAAAATTGGCCAATTGTTATTATCAAACAGGCCATTATGATAAGGCCGTAGCCACCTTTCGGTCAGATCTTGCGCAATTGGGTCTTGTTGAAGACCACATAGAACTACTGGCCTTGAAGTCTGAACTGGCGATCGGGGATACCAATCAGATCATCACGAAGCTGCGAGGTTTCGAAACACGCTTTCCGGAAACGCCGCTCAAGAGTGAAGTAGATTCGCTGATTGCCCATCTCAGTTTTGATCAGAAGCAATGGCGGCAGTCGGCCAATTACTTCAAACGAATGCTGAAGAAGCGTCGCTTCAATAAAGGTGATATCTACTCCAAAATGATCCGTATTGCCGAAGCCCGCGGGCATATGATCACCTTGCGCACCTACGCATATAAGATTATCAGCAAATATCCTTTTCATGTTGAAAGCCGTGGCGCTTTTGACGCCATTATTGATCACTTTACGACCACCGGGCAGCTGATTCCCCGCGATAAGCTCAAGGTGCTCTTCCGCTATCTAACCAAGACCAAGCAATTTGACGATGTGGATGCCCTGCTCCTGTCGCAGGTTCAACTTGGGGGAGAGACCGAACAGATTCGCTGGCTGCGGATTCGCCAGGAATATCTGAAGCAAAATTACTGGGTTGCCTTTCAGGCATGTAACGAGCAGCGTGATCGCTTCAGCAGCAGAAAATATCTGCGGGAAGTGGATTTGCACATTGCCCGTTGCTATCTGCGACTGGGATCCGTGAATAAAGCCATCGATGCTTACGCGAGCTGGCAGAAGACGTATCCGAAAGATTATTTGGCGCCGGAAGTACTGTGGGTGATTGCCTGGCTATGTGAAGAGCAGGGACGAATCGATCAGGCCCGTTCTTTTTACCTGGATCTGCTGCGCACTTATCCACGCTCTGAATTTAACGATGAAGCGCGTTTCCGCATTGGCCTGACCTACTACCGCCAGGGGCGCTACGATGTGGCTCGCTTCAAATGGACCGAATACCGCCAGCGGCAACGGTCACGAGAATTAAAAGCACGTTATCGCTACTGGATTGCCAAGACCTATGAGCGCGAAGAGAATTATGGCGAATACCTGAAAGTCCTTGACGAGCTGAGTCAGAAGCCCTTCGCCAATTATTACTCACTGAAGTCGTTTCTGATGACGACTGACCCGGAACAGCTGCAGCAGGCTTCGGATTCATTGCTTTGGGAGATCAATCATAGCAAAACCACATTTTTGCCGGAGTATATGGACAATTTTCGCCGGCCGCTCATCGTTCAGGAAATCCTCGGTGATCGCTATGCGCAATTTGAATTGAACCATCTGGCGAAGACCATGAAAGCGCCTAATTGGGAAATGCTCTATGCCGTTGGTGAAGTAAATGAGCGCCTGCAGAATTTCGGCAATGCCTATCGCGTTTACCGGCGTGTGTATGATAGAAAGTTCAGTCAATCCGCCTGGAAAGACTGGGTCTTTCTCTTCAAACGATTATATCCTCTGTATTTTGATTCGGAAGTAAATACCTATGCGGAACGATGGGGCTTAACCCCAGCCAGTATCTGGGCAATTATCAAGAAAGAAAGCGCCTTTGAACCGCAGATTATGTCATATGCCAATGCATACGGTTTGATGCAAATCATTCCCCCAACCGCCAATCGCCTCACCGAGAGCCTTGGAATGGAGCTGGAGGATGTCCGTAAGCTTTATGATCCGAATTTTAATATTCTATTGGGGAGCTATTATCTGTCGAATCTGTTAAAGAGATATAGCGGCAACCTGTATCACGCACTAGCGGCCTACAACGCCGGGGAACATCGGGTAGATCGCTGGCGTAAGGTCGTTGATACGGCAGATGATGATTTCTTTATGGAAAACATCGAATTTGAGCAGACACGGGTCTACGTTCGCCGGGTCATGAAATTTTATTGGACATATCATCTTATGACCAAACCTCATGAAACCCCCAGCCATTTGAAGCCATTTCCGCGTGAATTGGCCGAAAAACAAATGGAGGTTGCACCGGTACCGCAGAATTAGCAAAAGAATATTTTGAATCTGACCTGAGTCACTGCTTTCGGCCGCTTTTTATCCGATAAAGAATAAAGAGCACAGGAAAAATTTCACGAATAGACGGCAGTCCAATGGTAAGAAGCAGATACATTTTGCTGATATCCCTGTTTTGTGCAATGGTGAGCATGGGCCAAGAGCCACAAGTGCACATAATGCCGCATCGTGATGCCCTCGCTGTAGATATCCACTTTTGGAAGCAAATCTTCGGTAGATTGTCGCTGAACCAATACCGGGTTCACGACTCCGAATACCTCGCAATTCACTACAAAACCGTTACTTTTGACACCACCCTTAGCGATAAGCAGCGTGAAGATGCCCTCGATGGTATTAAAGAGCAGATCGATGATCTGTTGGTTAAGCTGCACAAAAATGAGTATGCGCCGGGCAGCCTGAATCGCTGGGAACAAACCATTCTTGACCAGTTTGAGGTTGTTGATGAACCAAACAAGTTTCAGAAAGCCCGCAAGCGAATTCGCGCACAGCAAGGCATTAAAGAGAACTTTCTGGCCGGCGTAAAGCGCTCCGGCGCGTATTTGGCGCATATTCGCCAGGTGTTTTCCGATAAAGGCTTGCCGGATTTCCTGGTTTACCTGCCGCACATCGAATCGTCTTTTAATCCAAAGGCCGTTTCGCATGTTGGGGCCGGCGGCATGTGGCAATTTATGCCGCGCACTGCCCGCGACTTTATGAAAGTTAATAAAGTGATTGATGATCGATTTGATCCCTATAAGGCCACGTACGGTGCGGCCAAATTACTCAAGTGGAATTACCGGAAATTGAACGATTGGGCGCTCGCAATAACTGCTTATAACCATGGTCTTGGCAGTATGTTAAAGGCCAAGCGCCGCTACGGCGATTATTTGACAATTCGCGAGAAGTATCTACGCCGCAGCTTTGGCTTTGCGTCCAAGAACTTCTATCCTGAATTGCTGGCTGTCGTAGAAATGATAGACAGCTCCAAATATTATTTCCCCGATATTGAACCGTCTGACAGCGCCTGGGTTTACCAGGAAATCAAATTGCCTGCCCCGATCAAGCTGAAAGATCTCGCAAGGGATCATTCGCTGGACATGGAAGAATTACGCTCGCTGAATCCGGCATACCGGCGCCGCGCCTGGGCCGGCGACGTGGTTGTTCCCGCCGGATATACCTTGCGTTTGCCGATGGAAATAGAATCCGAGCCGATTCTGGCCGCGATCACCCCGGGAACGCAATCGGCGGTGGCTGCAACTGTCGTGGATCATCGCGGGTCCGGTACCAGTGGATCATCGGCATGGGCATCAACCAGTAATGTACACCGGGAAAACCTGCAAAAGCTGCTTTCATCGGTTCGCATCGGTGTGGTTGTTGAGGATGATGGCTTACCGGTACCAGCCCTGGGGGCCACGAGCTGGATCGAGAACAGCACGGCATATTCGTCCCTTGATTTGCTGCTGGATGATACCGAAGCAGATCGTCCTGATTTAGCTCGGACCGTTCCCTTGCCAAAGGCCCAGGTCGATCCATCCAGTGAAGCACGAAGCAGTGTTTTAACTATCGCTGTGGATGCTGAGGAACTGTCAATTGATGACGATCTTTCTTTGCCTGTTGCGCCCATAGCGGCCACAAGCACGGCACAGGCGTCTGACCTGGCCGAAACCGACATACAATTTGCTCTGATTGAAGGTGATGCCGCCCAAATCAATTATCAACAATTCCGGCCTTTCCCGGAAAATAACGCAAACCGTTCCGAAAGCACACCTGATCAGGAGTTGAGCTGGATATTGCCTGCAAATGTCGCAGTGGAGAACGCCCCTGCTTCAGTAAACTGGCCGGTAAGTGATCTGGCCGTTTATATGCCGCTACCGTCATTGCACTCATTTGCCGGCCTTGAGATACCTGTAAGCGAACCTGCACAGGCAATTGAACTGACGGAGGCAGAGAATAGTGCCGTAGCTATCAATTTACAAAAGCCAACGCCTGCTAATTCAGTCGGCAGTGTCGACATCCCATTGGCTTCCGCAGACGTGGAGGCGCTGCCAGCCTATGAGATATGGGCCAATGCTGAAGGGCGAACAGCTGTGAATGGCATTCTTCCTCAAATCAGTCATTTGCACACGTTGACAGTCACCGCTGACAATGGTAACCCTCAAGCCCTTAACAATCCGGAAGAAACAGCGCTCGCATCGGTTGTTATGGTTGGAACGATAGCCCCGGATAAACCGGCAGTGAATAGCAATCTGCCCGGCACCCAAACGACATTGTCAGCAACGGACTTCTACTGGATGAATGTATTGGTCGAAAATGAATTTGATGGAACCGGGTTGGCTTTTGCCGATCCGCCTATACAAGGGGATGACATTCAGCTGGCGGTTGAGAAAAATCAGGTAATGGCGGAAACCGGCGCATATCTTCCTGGTGCCGGTCAGCAATCTATGGCAGTACTGGTCGATAGCGGCGAGAACCCCTTACTGGCGGCTGGTACAAATACACCTTCAGCGATCGTGGCTGATAGCCTCCTAATTCTTAACGGTGGTCCGCTTTCCCATGTTGCCAGTCGCAATGTTCGCCTCACGCCGGAGCAAATACGCCGCCATCTTGCGCAGCGCTTGCAGATTACCGGTGACGTTGTGACTATTTTCCCGGGCGAAACGATTGGGCATTTGAGTGAGTGGTTACAAACCGCTCCGCGCCTGCTACGCCAGCGGAATCAAATAGGCGCTCGCCAAAAGTTGTTGACCGGGCAAAAGCTCAGTGTTAGCTTTGCAAATGTCTCACCTGAAGTCTTTCTGGAGCGGCGCGTGAGCTATCATATGCAGATTATGAGCGAACTTTTGCAGCATTCCGCCGGAATTGAGCTGGTTCAGCACACGGTGCGTTCCGGAGAAAATTTCTGGAATTTATCCCGCAAAAGGTATAAATTCCCGGTAAATCTTTTGCTTTATTTTAATGATTTGGATAAATTGGACAAGTTATATCCCGGCGATATAATCATGCTGCCAGTTACGTTCAATTAGTATAAGGAGAGGCTATGCGAGTTAAAGAGAAGATGGAAGGTGACATCGCCGTCTTAACGGTTTCCGGAAACATGATGGGGGGACCAGACACTTCCGAACTTCATGAAAAAGTAAAGAGCCTTATTTCAGATGGTTTGAAGAAAGTCGTGATAGATCTGAAAGGTGTTAAGTGGATGAATAGTTCCGGACTCGGCGTTCTGATGGCATGCATGAGCTCGTTACAGCAAGCAGAAGGTCAATTGAAGCTTGCCAGCGTCACGGAAAAGGTAAAAAGCATCTTCATGATCACCAAGTTAATCGACCTGTTTGATACTTATGAAAATGCAGAGCGGGCTGTCGCCAAGTTTATTGAAGAAGCCGGCTAAGATATTAAACATCTTATTTTATAAAGCTCCCTGGAAATCCAGGGGGCTTTTTTATTTTTTGTGATTTTTTCGGCTCATTGCCCCAATATATTGACGAATATTGCATTACATGTCAACATGTAACGTGAGGATACGGGATTGAGCGAACAATCCGCCAGCAATATCGAAGCGCTTGAGCGGGCGCTAAAGCAAAAAGAACGTGAAATTTACTCCATCCAACGAATTGGAAAAGCCCTCAGTTCCACTCTCCAACTCGATGAACTTCTGAAATTGATTATGCAGGAGATCACCATCCTTATGGATGCGGATCGCAGCACCCTCTACCTTGTTGATCATTCCCGCCAGGAAATCTGGTCCAAAATTGCTCTGAAAGCGGAAGTGAAAGAAATTCGCCTCGGTATCGGGGTAGGTATTTCCGGGCATGTAGCAGCAAGCGGCGAAGTGATCAATATTCCGGATGCTTATAATGATGACCGCTTCGATCCGGCGACCGACAAGCGTACCGGATATCGTACTCGTTCTATTCTTTGTATGCCGATTTTTGAGCCGCACGGGCAAGACAAGGATCGTCGCATCCTTGGCGTTATCCAGGTCCTAAACAAAACCGACGGTGTTTTTAGCGATGAAGATGAAGCCCTGCTTGAGGCGCTCTCGTCGCAGGTAGCCATTTCAATTGCAAATTCCCGACTGTATCATCGGGTGGAAAAGAAGCTACAGGAAATTGACCTTCTTTATGAATTTGAACAATTGCTCAGTGCTGTCTATGAACTACCGGTGATGCTTGCCGAACTTCTCCAAAAAACCGTTCGTCATCTCAACGCCCGTAGCGTCGTCACCATTTTCCCGGCAGCAGGACAATACATCTTTGCCGTTGCCGGTGAGCGACACGATTCGCAAATTTCTCATGCCTCTGCGCTGTCACTGGGGCTGGTCGATTTCCTGCAGCGGCCAACCCGTGAACGCATGCTGAGCACCTGGGAGGAGCTCAGTTCATTCTTGTCCGTCTTGAAAAACAGTAAACCGGAAGAGGAGTCGCCGGTACTGTATTCGCATGTCGATATGGAAGGGGAGCAGCAAGGGATTTTGATGGCCCTGGATGTTGAGGTGGAGCATGTGCAGAATTTCGAAGACGAGCGAATGATGATTGAGTTGGTTGCGCAGAAAATTGCCCGTGCTCGCGAATTGCATCTGTTGCGCGACGGACTTGTGAAGCGGGAACGCATGTCGGCGATTGGCCAGTTAATGAGCACAATTGTGCATGACATTCGCGGTCCGATAGGCACTATCCAGGGATTTGTTGATCTGTTGGGTGATGATGAAACCAGCGCTGAAGAGCGTCAGGATTATACCGGGATCATTTTCGATGAAATAAAATCTCTCACCAATATGGTTACGGAGATCCTCGACTTTGCAAAGGGCAAGACCAATATTCTTACTCGTAAATCCAGCGTGAAGAAGTTAATGAAACGTTTCCAGCCACGAATAGAAGAAATGTGCCGTAAAAAGGACATGGAGCTGGAAATTGACGTTCAAACCAATAAGCTCATATTGATTGATGAAGAAAAGTTACTACGTGTTTTCCACAACATTACCAAGAATGGCCTGGAAGCGATGGAAAGTGACGGGAAGTTTATTTTCCGAGTAACTGACGCCGAAGATACAGTGGTATTTCATTTCATTGATAATGGGCCGGGCATACCTGAAGAAATCCAGGATCGTTTGTTCGATTCTTTCGTAACAAGTGGTAAGGAAAAAGGCACCGGCCTGGGGCTGGCGATCGTCAAGAAAATCGTTGATGAGCATAAGGGCACCATCGAGATTGACTCCCGAGAAGGTGAAGGAGCAACGTTTCGTATTGCCCTTCCGGTTCACAAAGGGTGATAGAACGCTAATTTATGAACCAGTTTCCCCCCTCTATCTCCCCCGGGGGAGATAGAGGGGGGAAATGCTTGGCTAAAGATACATTCCATTTTATAGACGAGTTTTAATTTATGAAAAACGATTGGTCCCGCCTTCGCTTCTATTACGATCCGATTTTTCTTACCCATCTCGAAGGATTTCAACATCCGGAAAATCCGGCCCGGTTGGAGATCATTGTTGAGCATCTGAAGGAAACCGCTATTTGGGCAAAGCTGGATGTGCAGCAGGCACCGGCAGCAGATAAGAAATGGGTCCTGACCAATCATAGTGAAGAGTATTACCACCAGTTGAAGGCTGCCAGCGAAAAAGCCCCGGCTTTGTTGGATGGCGGCGATACCATTCTGACTGCGAACTCATTTGAGGCTGCAGCTCGTGGTGCTGGATGTGCAATGGCAGCTGTTGACGCCTTATTGGCCGACACGATTGACAGTGCTTTTTGTGCTGTTCGCCCTCCCGGCCATCATGCCGAATTTGACGAGGCCATGGGATTTTGCCTGTTCAATAACGTTGCCATCGCTGCCCGTTATGCATTACAGGCTCATGAGTTGGAGCGGGTGTTTATTTTTGATTGGGATGTTCACCACGGCAACGGTACGCAGAATAGTTTCTATCACAGTTCAGACGTCTTTTTTGCCAGTATTCACCAATCGCCTCATTATCCGGGAACCGGGCTTGCCGGTGAACGGGGCAGTGGGACCGGCGAGGGATATACTTTAAACTTCCCCTTGCCCGCTGGTGCCAATGACGCTGTCTATATGAGGATTCTCGAGGAGCATCTGCTTCCGGCTATTCGCGACTATGAGCCACAACTGTTGATTATTTCTGCCGGTTTTGATGCCCATGAGGATGACCCCCTCGGCGGTATGGAGCTTTCAAGTGAGGCCTTTGGCGAAATGACCCGCCGTCTGCGATCGACGATGAAGCCGCTCAACGGGGCGAAAGTCCTCTCTGTACTCGAAGGCGGGTATCATCATAATAACCTCGCGCATAGCGTTGCCGCGCATTTGCGGGCTCTTACGGAGCCGATTAGCGCCTAAAATGCCCTATTTATGGCATTCTTTTCCTCGAAAAAAATACCTACCTTAGTCCACTCCATATAAATAGGTACGGATGGATGAAAAATCCCATTACAGTTATTGGTGCACTACTGCTTTGTTTATTCTTCGCTGAAACCGCTCTCGCACAGCAAAATAGCACAAAATTTATTGGGCGCGTGCTCGATCAAATTTCCGGGAAGCCCTTGCAGGGCGCAGATGTTTTCCTGGTCGATTTGAAGTTGGGCACAACGACCGACGAAGATGGCTACTTTGAAATCCGCGTTCCCGCTGGTCATGATGCAGATTCACTTGCGGTAAACTACCTCGGCTACAACAGCTACCGAGTTCTCCTTTCGGCGTATCAGAACCGCTCGACAATTCGCCTGAATCCGGAAAGCCTCAGTTTGCAGGATTCTATCCTGGTAAGTGCAGAACGCCTTGATTTGGTTCGACAGGAGATCCCTCATTCACGCACCACACTTAATCTGGAAGTGATTGAGCGCCAGGGCTCCGGCGAAATTAGTGATTTGCTGAAAGTGATACCGTCAGTCCGTGTGGAAGGCAACGATATTAGCGGCCGCCAAATCCAAATCCGCGGCAGCGACGCCAATGAAGTAAACGTCTATGTCGATGGTATTTTGATTAACAGTCTTGGCCTGGAGAACGCAGCGGACCTTTCACTGATACCGACCGAGAGTATCGAGAAATTGGAAGTATTGAAGGGCTCAAATCTGGCCTTGCTTGGTAGCGGTGCATTTGGCGGGGTAGTTAATGTAACAACCAAGCGTAATCTGGATCGGACCTTTCAGTTAAAGACCAAACAGGGCAGTTTTGCCAGTCAGTATTATATTGCTGATGTCAACTTACCCATCACCAAACGACTGGTTTTTAACTATTTTGGGCAGCTACATGGAATCGAACCGGAAATCGAGTTTTTTCCAGGAGAAATTCGTACCCAAAAGAGCACAAATAATGATATCGATACCCGCAAGCAAAATCACCATGCCAGCCTGGCATATTATCCGAAGAACGGGGTTTGGACGACGCGATTTTTTGGTTACTTCCTGGATTATGAGAAGCCCCTTTGGCAAAATTTGCGTAAAAACTATCTCCTCACTTCGTCGTATCGTGGCGATATCTTCGGCAGCAAAGATTGGGATGCTACCGTCAGCTATATCTACAGCGATGATGAAATTGAAAGAGAACGGATAGCAGATGGGCGCATCTATGATGATTTGTTTGATGCCCAACGCTTTACCGCCAAACTGCTCAAGAAGTTCATTTCAGAAAAAAATGAGTTTCAGTTTTTCACTGAATATTACCACGACGAGCTCGATCGCAATACCGGTATCCTCTTCAACAATGCGCGTTCTTCTGTCTATCAGGCATTGGTGTATGAAAATCGCATTAGCTTTGGCGGTGTGGCAGCCTTTACCAATCAGCTGAATAACAATCCAAACTGGACCTGGAAGACGCACATTGGTATGCGCGGCGACATTCTTGCGGTCGGAGATAAATACATTTCACCGACTGCCGGTGTCCAGTTTTCATTTGACCTTGGTGCCTGGAAATTTACCCCGCACGCCAACTATGGCCGCAATATCAAGTTCCCCAGCCTATTGGATAACGCCTATGTTTTCCTGGTTGATCTCAACAGTATTGATACATCAACGGTCCGCCTTGAGCCGGAAGAAAACAATGCCTTTGAGATAGGCGTGAATACGTCGCTGAATCCCGACGGTAATTTGTTTCGGGAACTGGAGGCCAATTTCGCCGTTTTTCGCAATACCGCTGTGAACAAGCTGTTGGATCGCCCCTTCGAAGAACTGACAATCCTGGATCAGGTGGGTCGCAATGAAACCACTGGTATCGAAGGCAGTCTGATCTTTCATAATTTTATGTCGCTATTCACCCTTAGCGGATCATTTACATTTCTTGATGTCTCGAATCCGCTGCTCTATGCTTTCAAGCCGGAAAATAGCTGGAGCACCCAGCTGGATTACGTGTCTGATTTTGGCTTCTATCTGACCGCCACCTATTTCTTCGAGGGACAAAGTTTGGCCTGGTTTCCGGTTGAATCAACTGAACCAGGATTGCCATTCGATATCGGAACCCAGCGCGTCGATTCTGCCCATGACATGGATATGTCTGTTGGTTATAAATTTGCGCTTGGCGGCCTGGGTCTCAGCCTGCAAGCTGCCGGCTATAATATCTTTGATAACAGCGGCTATCGCGATTATTTGTTAAAGAAGCGATCTTTCCAGGTATCGCTGGGTGTGCGGATGTAACTGGATGCCATCCTTTAGAGGGATGCCATCCGGCGCCACGCATCGTTCCTGATTCTACTTTCCTCCAGCCAAAAAAGTCACTAGATTGAGTAGATCAAAGGGAATTGTTTGCTTTAATCTACCCCAGACTGAAACGCACGGGAACTCCTCTTGGCTGAAACTTACGATGTCATGATTATTGGCCTTGGCGCAATGGGAAGCGCAGCGGCCTATCATCTCGCCCCGCATTGCAAAGTCCTTGGACTTGATGCTTACTACATCGGACATGATTTTGGGTCTTCGCATGGACAGACGCGCATCATTCGGCAGGCCTACTTTGAATCGCCGGCATACGTGAAACTTGTGCAGCGGTCCTATAAGCTTTGGCGCGATTTGGAGGAGGAAAGCAATAGCAGCCTGATGAAAATTGTTGGTTGCCTGAATATTGGATTCCCGGATACCGCTATCGTGACCGATGCCCTGGCCAGCGTCAAGGAACATGATCTGCAATATGAATACCTGAATTCCCGTGAAATCAATTCCTATTTTTCCTGCTTTAATCTCCCCGATGAAGCGGTGGCGGTCTACGAACCCACGGCCGGATTTCTACATCCGGAGGACTGCATTAATGCCCACCTTGAGGGGGCACAAAAGCGCGGTGCCGTTCTTCATTTTCGCGAGCCGGTTCTCAACTGGTCGGTAGAAGGTGGTGAAGTGTCGGTCAAGACAGCACATGGCGACTATGTCGCTCGTAAGCTGATCATGGCGACCGGCGCCTGGTCCGGACAATTATTGGCTGATTTGAATTTACCCCTCAGCGTCATGCGGGTTTATAATGTCTTCTTTGATCCGCAAAATCCCTTGCCGTATTCACCCGAAAATTGTCCCGTTTATATCTGGGATTTCGGAGAAGGTATTTACTACGGCATTCCTGTGCTTCCGGGACAGGGTATGAAATTCGGCCGGCATGACACAGGCAAATATTGTTCGCCCTATACAGTGAAACGCTATGTCAAGCCTCGCGAAATTGAAGCGCTCACAGAAGAAATTGAACGATACATGCCCGGCTCAGCGACCAATATTCGGTCCAGCAAGATTTGCATGTATACCATGACTCCCGATAAACATTTCATTGTCGATTTTCACCCTGAATATCCCGAAGTCTTAATCGCCGCCGGTTTTTCCGGGCACGGCTTTAAATTTTCATCAGCACTCGGTGAAGTGCTCAAAGATCTCGCCTTAACCGGACAGACGGATCAGGATATCGGTTTTCTGTCCGCCAATCGTTTCAGCGAAGGAGAAAAAATCAATGTTGGTAAAAGCTAAGGTCGCTCAGGCAATCGAATTGTTGAATGAATTTGACGTCGATTGCTGGATTACCTTCGTGCGCGAAAGCGATATCAATGGTGATCCGATTCTCGATTATGTCGTTGGAACGGACGTTACCTGGCACTCAGCTTTTATTATCACAGCATCAGGTGAGACCCATGCAATCGTCGGGCAATTTGATACGCAGAGTATTCTCGATACCGGCGCCTATCAGCATGTGCAGGGATTTGTCCAGGGGATCAAGGAACCGTTGCTGGAATGCCTGCAGCGCATCAATCCGCGTCAGATTGCACTCAATTACTCAATTGGCAGCGAAATATGCGATGGCTTGACCCACGGAATGTTTCTCACCATGCAGGGGCATCTCTCAGAAATTGGTTTTCAGGATAGAATTATTTCTGCAGAGCATATTGTTTCGGCCCTGAGGGAACGTAAGGCGGCGCCCGAAATTCAAGCCATTCGTGAGGCCATTGCTCATACTGAAGACATTATCAAAGCGGTAAGCGGGTATATTCAGCCGAGTAAAACCGAGATCGATATTGCCCGATTTATTCAGGGTAAATTCGAAGAAAAAGGTTTGCCGCCGGCCTGGGACATCCATACCTGTCCGGCGGTCTACACCGGTCCGGATATTACCGACCCGCATTATCCCCCAACAGATCGAGTGGTTGAGGGCGGACATGTGCTAAGTATGGATTTTGGAGTGCGTGTAGATGGCTATTGCTCGGATATGCAACGCACTTTTTATGTGCGACGTGAAGAGGAAGATGCTGTTCCCGCTCAGGTACAGCATGGTTTTGAGACAATTGTCGAGGCGATTGACCGCTCCCGGCAGGCCCTCAAACCGGGCGTCATTGGCCTGGATATCGATACGATTGCTCGCGATCATGTTGTTGCTTGTGGTTATGAGGAATTTGCCCACGGACTGGGGCATCAGGTAGGCCGCTTTGTGCACGACGGCACTGCACTACTTGGGCCGGCCTGGGAAAAATATGCCCAGAAGCCCTTTCAAAAGATTTATGAAAACATGGTGTTTACCATTGAGCCCAGGCTAACTGTGCCCGGATATGGGGTTGTCACTATCGAAGAGATGGTCGTTGTAAAAGCAACTGGCGCAGAATTCCTCTCCACGCCCCAGCAGGAGCTTATTGTTGTGTAACTGATATATTCTTTTACATCCCCCTTTATCCCCTTCTAAGGTGGACACAGGGAAATGTAAAAGGCGCCTACCTCAAATTAACCCATTTCGACTGAAATGGATTTTCCGGGTCGTAGCAAATCTCACCAAATTCATCCCACCAGGCAAGCGTTACGCGGATAGGTGCCAATCCGTCTACCTCAACATCTATGGCATAGCGATTGATCGGCAAGCCGGCATTCAATAGCAATTCGTGGTCGATTAAAATCTCTTCAACGGAGCCATCCGGATAATCGATATAAACGATGAAGTCTGTGGTGTCGGATACATCTTCAAAGTAGTTTAATTCGAAGTCCAGGCGGTAAATGAATCCGGCTATCTTATATTTAGGGTCACTGATGGGCGGATTATAGATATACACTTTCTGAAATAAGGTGTCGACAAAAGTTGCATCAATAGTTCGGAATGAAAACGGATAGAATGAAGACTCATCAACACGTGCCTCTGTCCGTGATGATGTTGAGTAGCAGCTAAAGAAGACCAGCAGGATGGCGGGCATCAGCCAAAAGGCTGATAGTATTCTGGCGGCTCGCATTGTCCCCTCTAGAGTTTGACGATGCCAAGGTCGTTTACCGGAATCTCTCCTTGCCGGGGCAAACTGGCGCCGGCAAAAAAATCTACCTCAAATTCCTGCTTGCTAAGCACCTTTTCTCCCTCATGAAACTCCACGATAAGCGGCAGTTTCACATATTCACTGATATCACGCTTGGCCTTTCGTGGATCTCCCATAATGCCAAAGACGGCCACGGTTTCATGTATTGTTTTCTGATTGTCGAGCGTAATCGATTTTTCAAAACCATCCGTGACGTAGTAATCGTCGTAGCGCCCCTTCTTGATGCGCATTTCAATGTTGCCTGACAGGCTTCCCGGATCATTGCCCAATTCAAATTGAATGATGCCGGTAAACGTGCGGTCCGGCGATTTCGGCGGAGTGAATTGCAGGCATGAAACTACGAGACCGAGAAGCAGTGTTAGCAGAAGTATTTTAGTATTAATCATGATTGTACAGAGTTTCGGTTTATACTGGATACTGGATACTGGATACTGGATACTGGATACTGGATACTGGATACTGGATACTGGATACTGGATACTGGATACTGGATACTGGATA
>JANQRS010000051.1 GCA_028284445.1 Calditrichia bacterium | reverse complement strand
ATCGTCAATCGTCAATCGTCAATCGTCAATCGTCAATCGTCAATCGTCAATCGTCAATCGTCAATCGTCAATCGTCAATCGTCAATCGTCAATCCTTGGGGCCCGGCATGTACCTCGATATCGAAAACTGGAATCGACGCGATACCTTTCATTTCTTCAAGACATACGACAATCCCTTCTTTAATATCGTTGCTGATGTAGATGTTACCCGGCTCCGGGAATACGTGCGCCGGCATGAACTTTCGTTTTTTATCACCTCGCTGTATCTCACGAACAGAACCGCCAACGATATTGAGAATTTTCGCTACCGAATTCAGGGCGATAAAATACGGGTTTACGAGAGCGTATATGCCGGTTCTACAGTGCTCAATGAGGACGATACCTTCGGTTTCTGCTACTTCCCGTACCAGGATTCTTTTCGGGAATATTACCGCGTGGGTGTTGCTGCACTAGCGGACTATCGCAGTGGCAGGTCATTTGATCCGCGTGATGACGCAGACGATGTGCTGCACTATTCGGTTATTCCCTGGGTCTCGTTTCGCAGTTTTAGTCATGCCCGCAAATACAATTCCGCCGATAGCGTTCCAAAACTGGTTATGGGCAAATACCGGGAAGACGCTGGTCGTCTGCAAATGCCGCTATCGGTCGAAGTGCATCACTCATTGATGGACGGCGTTCACGTCGGGCGCTATTTCCAGAAGCTGCAGGCGTACTTGGATGATCCGGAAACGGTTTTGGATGTGTAAATGGGCAAATGGGCAAATTGCCAAATCTGCAAATGGGGGAATATTAATTTGTTAAATCAGCCTACCGGTTACGGCCGACGATCTTTTCAATGTTTCGATGCTTCAATGCTTCAATATTTCAATGCTTGCCTGTTCATTTTCTTTCTTACCACCTTTGTATCTGCTCAAAGCGCCGGAAATTGGCCCTCCTTCAGGGGGCAACATGCCAGCGGGGTGATGGATCAGCAGGATTTGCCTACCACCTGGGACGTTGATAGTGGCAAGAATATTCGTTGGAAGACGGCGATTCCGGGACTCTCTCATGCCAGTCCCATTATCTGGGATGATGTCATTTATATGGTATCAGCGATCAGCAGTATGGATAGCGTTGGTTTTAAGCATGGACTTTATGGTGCGGGTACGGCATCCAGCGATCGCTCGCTGCATAAATGGGTATTAATTGCTGTTGATAAGGAAAGCGGTAAGATAAACTGGCAATCGATTGCGACGGAAGGCATTCCCATTGACAAACGCCATGTCAAAGCGACCTATGCCAATTCAACACCGGTAACCGATGGCCGCTACATTGTTGCCTGGTTTGGCTCACAGGGCGCCTATGCTTTCAATATGGACGGCACGAAGGTATGGGAGCGGGATCTTGGCCGAATGGATGTTGGCGCATATGATGCTCCGGCTTATGAATGGGGTGTGGCCAGCTCGCCGATCATCTATCAGGATTTGGTCATATTGCAGTGCGATACCCAGGGTGAGTCATTTCTGATTGCGCTTGATATTCACTCCGGGAAAACGGTCTGGCAGGTAGATCGTGAAGAATTGCCTTCCTGGGGCACGCCGACCATTTATCCGGATGCGAAGCGTCCACAATTGATTACCAACGGCTCGGTCTTTATTCGCAGCTACAACCCTGCAGATGGGAGCTTGTTGTGGCAACTGGGCGGCAGCTCAAAGATTACGGCGCCCACGCCAATTTTTAAGGAGGACATTATCGTCGTTGCCAGTGGGCGTCGCCCGGAGAAACCGATTTTCGCTGTGCGTGCCGATGCGAAAGGCGATATCACGCTTGGAGAAAAGCAAACAGCTAATAATGCCGTGCTCTGGTCCAAAACCCGTCGCGGGCCGTACATGCCGACACCGATTATTTATGGAAATTATGTTTATACTCTTCAGAACCAGGGCATTCTCGATTGCTTCGATTTGGAGAGCGGCGAAGAGCTTTATCGCCAACGCCTCACACACCGCGGTGGCGGCTTTAGCGCCTCGCCGGTTGCCAGCGATGGCCGGCTTTATCTACCAGGTGAGGATGGCGACGTATTTGTTGTCGAGGCCGGCGCTACTTATAAAGAGCTGGCTGTAAACAGTATCGGTGAATTGCAGATGGCTTCACCGGCGATTTCTGCCGGAACCCTTTATCTTCGCGGGGAAAGGCATTTGTTTGCAATTGTGCAAGAATAGTTGATCGGTGATAGATCAGAGTTGATCGCCCGCTGTCAACACACAACTCACAACCAACATCTGTTTTTCTTCGATTTTTTTTCCGATGCGAAGATTGTGATCTAATCGTCTTGCATCGACCAGTTCAGGATTTATTTGATAGGAATCCTTCAATACCCTCATGGAATGAAGACCTCTATTCAGGATGAATACCCAAGATTGACCTCTGCCGCACAAATTCGAAGAGCGGTAACTACGGAACTGGAGACCCGCCAATGGCGCTTGAACGAGAGATTCAATTGAATCAGTTCACAATTCGATATATGGCACTGCTACTGCGCGATGTCTCTGCGGACCAAATTTATGATGGACAGTCAGACGGTGTCAATTCTCCCGGCTGGTGTCTTGGGCATTTGGCGGTGGAAGGGGATCATGCGATTATGCATGCCGGCGGAGAACGCATTTCTCCACAAGAATGGGATCAATACTTTTTGATGAATGCTTCCGGTCCGTGGCAGCCGGATCGCTTGCCGGCAAAAGATGAATTGGTTCAAGCCGTCGAGGCCATATACGAACGGCTGCGCGAGATAGCTGGCGAATTGTCGCCGGAATTCCTGTCGGCTGAGTGCCATAGCGATTTTCTGCGACCGGTTTTGAAAACCGAGGGACTCTGGTACGCGCACATGCTGACAACACATGTGGCTATGCATTGCGGCAATATTGCCATTTGGCGGCAAATGCGAGGTCTTGGTCCGCTTTTTTCATAAGACCTCAAAAAAGCCTGCCGGACACCGATCACTAACATAGAATGCGGACACGCTTTCGATATCGAAGAATTAAAGGGATTTGTTTATGCTTGCCCGAGACAAGATTGTCGATGATATAGAGCAATCAACCACCAGCCTTGTTGAAGCGGTCGCTGCTTTTCCACCAGCACAGCTCCATAAGCGCCCGGATGCGGATCGATGGTCGGCAGCGGAGATTGTTGAACATGTTGTTATTATGGAAGAGCTGGTGAACCAACTTCTGTTGGGAAAAACTGAAAAGACGCTCAGCCGTGATCCCGAAGAAAAAATCAAATATATCCGCGACACCTTTCTCGATATTGGCCGACCGCTCTCGGCAGCGCAGCGCATCTATCCGATTGGCCAGGGACTGGATTTTCAGATTGTGCTATATCGGTTTAAACATACCCGCCAGTATCTCAAAGATATCGTCCTTGTCCGCAATCTTTCTGCCAGATGTTTGGGGTTCGAGCACCAAATCTTTGGATACCTCACCCGGGTAGAATGGGTTTATTTTAACCTCTATCACTCCGCTCGCCACTTAAATCAGTTAATGACTTTGCAAGCTGTGTGACCCGCCAACTTTCTTGACTTTTCCTTGTAGTTCAGTAAAATGCTAAACCTTAACCACGAGGAAAGCCATGTCTTTTTACTACGATTTTGATCCAACTGAAGCTGCTGATCGCCGCACTGCTGCCGGTCTTCTCCGCCTGCGTGAAAAGCTGGATGCTGAGCTGCCGCCTCGCACGATTTCCGATACCGTCATGCTAGCTACGTGGAACATCCGCGAGTTCGATAGCAGCAAATACGGACACCGCACCGATGAATCGATAGCCTATATTGCGGAAATCGCCGCTCGTTTTGACTTGATCGCTATTCAAGAGGTGCATGCTGACCTCAGTGGATTTAAGCGCTTATTGGACACGCTTGGGATATGGTGGAAGTTTTTGTTGACCGACGTGACCGCTGGCAGCGCCGGGAATTCCGAGCGTATGGCATTCCTTTATGATTCTCGCAAGGTGAAATTTGGCGGTTTGTCCGGCGAAGTGGTTATACCGGATAAGCGCTCCCGTGGAAAAATTCTTCATCCCCAGCGCCAGCTGGCGCGAACACCTTTTCTCTGCGGATTTGAGGCGGGTTGGTTGCGATTTATGCTCTGCACCGTTCATATCTACTATGGAACTGCCAAGGCAAATGATCCGGATCGAGTTCGTGAGATTGAATACCTCTCGAAGTTTATGGCCGGGCGCGTCAAAAAGGATACATCATGGAGTCAGAATTTGGTTCTACTCGGTGATTTCAACATCTTTCGCCCGAAGGACGTTACTTTTGGTGCATTAAAGAAGGCCGGTTTTTTTATTCCAGAACAATTGCAGTCGTTGCCGTCCAATATTGATCAAAGCAAACACTACGACCAGATGGCTTTTGTCAGCAACTACTATGGCAAGAAGATCATGACTGAGCATTTACAGAACTGTCGTGCCGGGGTCTTTAACTTCTTTGAAGCGGTTTATCGCGAGGACGAAGAGAAAAGCTACGGGCGATTAATCGGCAAAAACTATCGTCAGGACAAAAAAGGCAAGGCTCGCACAGCCCGCAGCAAAACCAATTATTACAAGCAGTGGCGAACCTTCCAGCTTTCAGATCACCTGCCTATGTGGATGGAAATTCCGGCGGATTTCGGACATCTATACCTGACGGAAATTGCCAACGCGAAAGCCAAAAAGAAGTAGCGGTGGCAGAAGCAGGGGGCAGGAACTAAATCCCAAATTCCAACAGAAAAAATTCCAAACATAATTGAAGGTCTTTGGAATTTTTTCTGTTGGAATTTGGGATTTATGGGACAAGCGTCATTCGACGTTCGACATTCGACATTGGTCATTCCTACTCACCTTACCAACACCATCCGCCGAGTCTCCTCACCATGCTCGGTCTTCAGCTTATAAAAGTAGCTTCCGCTGCTAACCGGGTGACCGGCATCGTCGCGGCCATCCCATACGATATGATGAGACCCGGCAGTTTCCCAGCCACTTTTCAATACTCTAACCCGCTGCCCCAGGGTGTTGAAGACTTCCAAATTGATGATGCCTGCTTTAGCCAATTCAAACTCAATGGTCGTCTGTGGATTGAAGGGATTGGGGTAGTTGGGGGAGAGCTGGAAATTGGTAAACAAATCCGTTGGCGTATCATTTGAAATACCTGTCGGTTCATCCACCTCCAGGACAAAGATCCCGGCATAATGCCCTTGCCCGACGAGCTTGTTGTTTGCGGCTAGCATTTCATCTGTCCATATTCCGGTATCTTGTGTACCTAAGAGCCGTGGTCGTGCAGGACTTGAGATGTCAAATACTGAGATGCTGCTGGGGCTGTGACTTACGAAAAGATAGCGACCACTGGCGGAATATAGATATGGCCGTTTAATTCCTATTTGGTCGACCAAATAAGGAGCAGAAGGATCGCTGATGTCGTGGATATTGATATGTTGATATCCTGAATCTGACGAATATACATAGTTTCCTGCCACTGCAAATTGCGCCTCGGCCAATTGTAGGGTGCCGGTTTTCACAGGATTGACCGGATCAAGTAAGTTATAAATAGAGAGAATTCCCCGGCTTTCGCAGAATAGTAGCTTGTCTGCATCAACTCCAACAGCCCATGGGTACCCATCATTAGTCCGTAGGGTGTTAACAATTGCCGGGGCGTTGGGGATATCTAGCGAGGTCACGTATATATTCTCTGAATCCTGAGAATACATGTGATTCTTATAAAAAACGAATCGACCTTTTGGAGCGAAGCTTGTTGTTCCTATCTGTGTTGGCCAGGGATTGTTCCTCAAATCAAAAATTTCAAGTGGCTTCCCCTCCTTGCTTACATACAAATAACCTTGATGTATAGTCAATTCCGAATTGCGAAAGCCGGGATTCGGCTTAACAAGCTCGGTTTGATAAATAAGATCTGAGACCTGGGGTGTTGAAATGTCATGGACCTCGAGCCGGGTTCTAATAGACATGTACAATCTGTCCGGGAATTTTGGATCAATTGTGGGCGTATTCGCCCACTCATATGTTTGCCTTAAGGCGACAGGAGCAACAGTGGCGTCATTTTTTCTGTCTACTATTTCGATGGCATCTACCAAAGCCCCGTAGATTTGCTCATCATTGATTGCCAGGTCGCGGTAGGCGGAGTTGCCCGGTACTCTATGAAAATCATTAGTGGTTATGTTTTCCGGAGAAGTAAAATCGAGGAGATATATCCCATCAGTTGAAGCGATTATGCCAGTAGAGCCGTCTGACAAGAAACGAGTTACAGGGCCAAAAAACAAGTCTGTTGAAACAACTCCTGTATCAGGATTTCCAGTGTCAATGAAGTGGAGCGAATTTTGAAAGTAGTCCTCATGAGAGAGAACGTAAAGTATTCGATTTACCAATGTAAGCAAGCCAAGTTTCGGCGGATTTGCCCACCGATATAACATGTGTATCGCAGTAGGCTTGGCAATATCCAGTGCAACAACTCCATAGTCTTTGAAGGCTGCATACGCGGTATCACCTGAAATGGCAATATCATAGACATCAAAAATATTATCAGCTGGTGTATAATTCGAAATCAATCTTAGATCTGAGGGATCTTCTGCATCTATAACATAAAGACCAACATTTCTGCCATTCTGATAAATATATCCCTTATGATAGACCATAGATTGTGAAAATGATTGGAGCCGTCCAAGATAGAGCGTATCCATAATCGTTGGTTCTGCCGGGTTTTCTATGTTGATTGAGAGCAATGTACTGCGATAACCGCTGAGGTCCTGGCGTGATTCTACAAATGCCACATCGCCGACAATTCTAATCTGATTAATGAAGGTATCAAAGATCAATGTCTTCCCGATTTCAACAAGCTCGTCTGAACTCCCGGCATCGTACACAACAAAATGTCCACCAACACCAGCATAGAGGAAGTCGCCATCGGTCTCTACTGCCCGGCAAATACCAAGTGCAATTCCGCCATCAATCGTCAGCCGTGAATGTTCTACAGTATCAGCAACGCTCTGACTGCGAACGAAAGAACTACAGGTAAGCAATATTATTAAGCATATGATGGTTTTCATAATGAATAGCCTGCTATATATAGACGATTTCATGGGAAGTATATGCTGTTAAGATCGTCCATCCCACGGTTCTGTTTAGATAACTGTTAAGCGCAAAGGTGTTAATTCGACATGCTGCAACGTTTCGGCGTCAAAACCCTTCGCCCAGTCTCTAATCTCCAATCTCTCGTTTCTTTTATCCGCACAAGTTCGCCAGAAGCGAACATCAGCCTGCACTCTGGAACGGCTTCGCCGTAAATCCTCAAATGACGGGAAAATGTTGATATGTTACATGGTTCAGAGTTTCTTCCGTACACGGTCCACGACAATTTGTCATTCGACATTCGACATTGGTCATTCCTACTCACCTCACCAACACCATCCGCCGAGTCTCCTCGCCATGCTCGGTCTTCAGCTTGTAAAAGTAGCTTCCGCTGCTAACCGGGTGACCGGCATCGTCTCGGCCATCCCATAGAATCTGATGAGGCCCGGCTGTTTGCCAGCCACTTTTCAATACTCTAACCCGCTGCCCCAGGGTGTTGAAGACTTCTAAATTGATGATGCCTGCTTTAGCCAATTCAAACGCAATGGTTGTTTCTGGATTGAAGGGATTGGGGTAGTTAGGTGAGAGCTGGAAGTTGGTAATCGGTGAAAGTGTTCTGTCTTCATCGAGATTCGTCGACTGATCCACTTCGTAGATATAAACGCCGTTGTACTGGGTTAACGCGTAGACATAATTATCCACAATGTGGTAGTCCTCGAAGCGAACCGGCGGTGCAATGCTTCCTAAATACACGGGTTTAGGTTCATCGCGAAGTTCGTAGACCGAGGCGGCATCGTAATGACTGATCATCATGAGATTTTCATCTGTTTCTATCTTATAAGCCCAGGGCAACGGCAGTGAATCAACCAAGATTGGCGCAGTCACATCGGCTATGTCATAGATTCTGATATGGCCGTTCCAGCTATCAGACGGTATGTAGAGATGATTATTAGCGATGGCGAAACCATAACTGTTACCCGGTATCTCAGCCAACGAGGTGGGAGTTCCCGGAGTCGAAATGTCGAGAATCGTAAGTCGGCCGGAAGAGCCTACGAATAGGAGATCTCTTAAAGCTCTGATTGTGCTGGTATGTCCAAAGTCTTGCGTCTGCTCAATTTCAAATGGGACTGCTGGATCTTCAACGGAAAACACACGTAATTTCCCGTAGCTGCCTGCCACGTATAAATGACCATTCGCTACAGTGGCGTTGCTGAGGTTTGTCCACCAATAGGGCTCAAATTCATAGCTCCCTCGTAGAACGAGCGTGCCGGACGCCGTTAGTTGATAAATTCGCAAATCAGTTTCTCCGAGGACATAGAGAAAGTTCTGATGGAAGTGGCGAACGCTCCACCCGCGAAGAGCTGTTCCGTCCACCTGCTGGACGATTTGCGGGGCATTTCTATTCTCGATGTCAAGCAATGCAAGGTCCAGCCCGATGGAAGTTGCCACAAATTGATCAGTTCCGGTGAGATTCCCATATGCAGGCATGGTGCGATGGTGGTTGACTAACTGCGGTTTCTCTTCGTCGGACAAATCGAAAACCTGAATGCCATCGACGACTGCCAGATAGGCAAATCCTTCATCGAGCAGAATATCGTTGGCGAAAAAATCTGTCGTTGAGTCGCGGTGAATATTGTAAAGGAATAGCTCCGGTGCTGCCGGATCGGATAAATCGAGTTGTGTCATGCCATGCCTGCCATTGGCGGTATAGCAAAATCGATCGGTGAATGCCAGTTCACCGTGGAAATCACCGGTAAATCTGTCTACTTGTCCAACCTGAAAAGGATAGGAAGGGGTTTGTACATCAAATACCAATATTCTGCTGCTGCCAACGAAGGTGTATAAATAGTCGCCATAGATGCCGAGCGATCTGTACAAATTATCAGACTCGTGACGACCTACCAGATATGCATCATGAGGGGATTCAATATCCACAACGAGGATGCTGCTGGCATTGGTTGTCAAATATACATGTTTGCCGGAAACTTCCATGTCGCTGACAGATTCGTAGCGGGCAAATGGAACCTTTGCGACGCTCGAAAGGTCGCCGGATGCATCTATTTCCAGTACCTCAAATGTATCCTCTGCGACGTATAAGAAATTCCCCTGTAAAACAAAATTAAATGCAAAATTTTCAGGAACGTACTCGGCAATAACACGAGGCAGAGCCGGATCGCTGACATCAATTAAGTGGATTAATGTTTCACTACCCGCATAAGGAGAAGACAATGCCCCTAACGTAGTCCCATCTATCTCGAGTTTCCAGACAAAGTTGTTTAGTGCCGGTAGAGAGGCCACCTCCACAAAATTTGCTGGATCGCTGACATCATAGATCATTAAATGCCCGCTAACGCCGACATAAAGAATGTCGTCCTGTTTGGCCAATGATACAGCTGTTCCTTGTTCAATAACGCCTGACAGCTGAATGCGCGATTGTCCAAGTGTATCACTCAGTGTTTGTGATTGTACAAATGTCTGAATTGACAGGATGAAGAAAATAATTGTAAGTGCTCGCATACTGTCTCCCTTCTCTGCAAGGAAGATAGCTATGCGCAGCTCAACTTAACTGATGGAGATCAACGCCGTTGCCTTGATATTTTTGAAATACAGTCATACTGAAATTGGAGAAGAGCTGCTATTTACCCCATTCTAATTTTTGTGACCTATTCGTTAACAGCGGGCGGGAATCCTGCTTTTATTTCAAGCTCTCATAAGAAAAGTTCATACATGAAATAGTTGAATTTTTCGCTTCGAGTCGATAAACTATATTGAGCCTCCATCAAGGCCTCGTAAAGTCCCAAATGCCATCCCATTTGAAGGATCCGATTGCATGCTTGCGCTTGCTACTATTATTGTTCCGGAAATTGGTTCCTATTTACTGCTGATCAGCTTATTCAGCTTGATCGTGGTAGCTTTCGCCAAACGCGGTTCGCTGCGCCGTTGGCATGATGCCGATGAATGGATGGATGAATTTGACTACGAACAGTATCCCGAGTTTGTGGATTACCTGAAAGACGAACGTGTCTGGATGGACCGCTTGTACGGCAACCTTGCCAATCACAAGGACGCGCCGAATCGCTACACCCCGGAGAGTGAGTTCTTTCCATACATAAACGGCCACAACCACAATGCCTCCTTTGAGCTGGAACCGGATACCGACACACCTGTAGGTGGCGTGTTGCTTGTGCATGGCCTTACCGATTCCCCGTACTATATGCGGGCTATGGGTGATGTCTTTAGGAACAACGGTTATTATGTTGTTGGCATACGGTTACCCGGTCACGGCACGGCGCCTGGAGCGCTGGTTCAGATTCATCGCGATGAGTGGTATGATGCTGTTCGATATGGCGCCTGGATAGTGCAAAAAAAGATTCATCAGTATCCCAATGCCAAATTTGTGGTTGGCGGCTTCTCTACCGGTGGCACGCTTCTTCTGAAATACGTGATACAGGCGGTGATGGAGCAGAATACACGCATTCCGGATCGCCTGTATCTTGTTGCACCGGCAATTGCCGTGAGCCCTTTTGCTATCGCCAGTAACTGGAACAAGGCCGTTACCTGGACCGGAGCCTTTGAGAAACTGCGCTGGATGAAGGTTCTGCCTGAGGAAGATCCCTTCAAATACTGTTCCTTCCCCAAGAATGCTGTCGACCAAATTCACCTGCTTTCCAAAGAGGTGCGTGGCCTTGCCAAGGATTTGAGCAAGGATGAGAGTCTGCTGGGAACGATGCCGGTGATTATGAGCTTCCAGTCGCCCGTAGACTCAACTGTTCGTGCAGATGCGCTAATTGATCTTTATAAAAAGGTAGGGAATGCCGACAGCCAGTTGTTTTGGATGGATGTGAATCATTCACAGCAGAGCCGCTTCGAAAAAGACAGGGCCGAAACCCGTCCGGCAGCCAAGGATATTTTTCCGGATTTTCAAAGCCAGTTTATCCTGGTGACCAATAAAACAGATACCGGCAAGATCATCCCGGCGATTCATTCTTTCATTGGTTTGCAGGATGAAGATAAGGGCGAACTGCGCTTCCAGAAGTTGAGAGATAGCGATCCGATGGCCTGGCCGGAGCGCTGCGTGGCATTGTCACATATTTGTATGACCATTGCGCCGTCTGATCGGTTCTACGGGCAATACTCCCACCTTGGCCGTATTGATCCAGCCGGCGATGTTTGGGGCGCGGAAAAGAACTTGCTGAGCGATCTTGACAATGATTCGCCGAACTTTCGTCGCATGCGCTACAATCCTTTCTTCAACCTTATGCGTCAACAGATTGAGAAGGATTTGAATCATATTTCCTGATTTTATGCTTCAGAAGGCGAATCTGATTGACAAATGAAGCGCCTGCGTGTGAGGTTGATACACCGGCTGGAAAACCACGGATGAGGTGGAAGGTTCATTGTCTCGCTGTGCAAATGACTTGCCGATTGTCCGCCCAATAATCCACCCCATCATGCCGCCGGCAACAACATCGGACAACCAGTGAACACCACCCTGAACGCCATAAGTGGCTGCAAACGCCACATAAAATGCCCATCCATACGACGTGATCTTTACAGTCCGGTTATCGTGAAAATAGTTGGCCAAGGCCGATGCCATTGCCATGTTTGTGATGGTATGTCCTGAGGGCCAACCGGTGAAGACGCCTTCGCGCAGAAATCCCCAGTTAAATACCCTGCTCCGCTCGACCATGTCCTCCGGCGGTATGCGATCCGGTGGAATCCGGCCTGTGACAGCCTTGAGTATGTTTACCATCGCAAATGTTATACCCACTGCCTGGCCTACCGCTATACCGCCGTTCCGGATGCGCATGTCATCAGATCGAATCATCCATAGAGGGACTAGCGCCGGTACAACAAATCCGGCTATCAACGGTGGCGCGCTGATGATGGCTGAGATCGTCTCGTTCTGCCGGTTCGCCCAGCGTTCTATTCCTGCATCGGTCTCGCTTACAATCAACAACCAGGTGGCAGCTATTGCCCCGCTGTGGACGAGCAACGGCCAGCCTGTGTAGCTCTGTTTCAAATGCGATTTCAAATTCCAGGTTAGTGACAATCTTTCTGGAGACGCATCTGCTAGAGAACGGCTCACAAAGCCACGGTCAGTGTTCGGCGAGGTTAGTTGAGCAAGCGCAGCCTGGGACAGGATCAAAAAGAGAAAAGCGATGCTCAATAAAGGAGAACTCGGAAATGAATGACGAGATAGGGACATGGATTAGTTGACTTTCTTTTTGCGTTGAATGATGGCCAGACGCACAATAGGCGCGTCTTTACCGGAAATAGATACTTACCTTACGTTTAGGAAACTGTCAAGTAGTCACCATAAAATGGCATAGTCAGCATGAAGTGACTGAGAGTGATAAGTTTCACAATTTCAGCGATTTAAAAAATGAGAAACTTCTGCACAGATTCTTCGTGAATGATCATGACTCGAGTTTTACCGATTGAAATATTGAACTGAATAATGGACTATTGAGCGATATGAGGCAAAATCGTATATTGATACAGCATAAATGTGCAAGTCCAAACTACAAAGGTTAGGGAGCGAATATGTCTGCATATCATCTGGCACAGGTTAATATCGGTCGTCTGATCGCGCCAATGGATAGTCCATTATTGCGCGACTTCGTTGATAATCTAGATCGGATCAATGAGCTGGCGGAAAAGAGCCCCGGCTTTGTCTGGCGGATGCAGACCGAAGAGGGCAATGCAATGTCTGTCGAGGCATTTGATGATCCGCAGATCATTACAAATATGTCGGTTTGGGAAGATGTAGAGTCCCTGAAGCTGTATGTCTATAAAAGCGATCATCTGGAATTTGTCCGGCGGCGCAAAGAATGGTTTACCCGCCATGATGGTAGCTATTTCGCGATGTGGTGGATTCCCGCCGGTCACCTCCCTAACACCGATGAAGCAAAAGAGCGGCTCGTGCACATGGACAAACACGGCGAGACCGCACATGCCTTTACCTTTCGCAAGGTTTTCCCGGCACCTCGCTGAGCAAAATATACACACCATATTCATCCACTTTCATTTTTCTCTCTCCTCGTTGAATAATTAGAAAGTTTTTTGCATAAGCAATAACGGCATTTGCATGACCCCAGGGTACTAAAGTCACAAACTGGCTTGATCTTTGCTCTGCTCTCAGGCATTCAGGGGTGAATATCCGGCGACGGATTCGCCGGAAAGCTGAAAGCCTGGCTTCAAGGATTTGTGAAGGGCAAATACTGGGTTCGGGTATTGATATACGCAAAACAGATATTGATGTATCAAGCTGTTCGCCTCGTGAGTGACAATTCAGAATATATATAAACGATAAATGTAAGTTCCTGCTATTTAGGTTCAAGAAATTCCAACAAGGGGTTGGATATGATTAGAGTACTGCTGGCTGATGATCATTTGATGTTTCGTGAAGGTCTCAAGCAACTATTAAGTGATGCATCCGGCATTCAAGTGGCAGGAGAGGCGAGCAACACTGGCGAGGTAATGAGCCAGGTGCAAAAAGAGGACTATCATGTTATTGTCCTCGATATTTCAATGCCGGGACGGGACGGTATTGACATTTTGGATGAGTTAAAACGCGATGGCTATCATGTGCTGATCCTGAGTATGTATCCGGAAGATCAGTATGCGGTGCGCGCCTTCAAGTTGGGTGCCGCCGGTTATTTGACAAAAAGCCGGGCAACGGAAGAGCTGGTTGAAGCAATTCGCACCATTGCCGGCGGTAGTCGCTACATCAGTAAGGAAGTTGCCGAGCAGCTGGTGCTGGACTTGGAAAATGATTCCAAAAAGCTTCCGCACGATCGACTGTCCAACAGGGAGTATCAAGTGATGTGCATGATCGCTTCCGGCCGTTCGGTCAAAGAGATTGCCAATGAACTTTCGCTAAGCATTAGCACCATTAGTACCAATCGGGCGCGGATTCTTCACAAGATGGAAATGAAGAACAATTCCGAGCTCACTTATTACGCTATCAAGTATGGATTGGTTAAGTAGGGATAGTATGACTGCATTTACACACCCCTTCTCTCTGGAAGGGATTTGCGGGTGAGTAAATCGCAGAAGTATATGGTTCGGGGATACGGTTAAGTCAGTTTTGATCTGTGAATTAAGTAAGAAGTATAACTAAGGGTCTGATGGGGATATGGAAAAGCAACGTCACAACGGGACGATGTCCCGGCATTTTAGTGGTTCGGGGCCGCAATCACTTGTTGATTCAATTCTTAACTCGGAAATCGACGATGCAGAAAATACCTGGTGGGGATCCAGCGCCTTGCTGAGAAATGCACCGGAGATTCTTGAGTCACCCGAGCAAATTAAAAAACTGCAACAACTCTTTTTGCGACAATCACTCCTGCTGGAGCTTGTCGAAGAAAAGGAAAGAAAAACCATTGCCAGAAGCATTCACGGAGATTTGGGAACGCGCCTGGCATTAGTAATGATTCAACTTTACCGCCTTGAAAAATCGTTGCCGCCCGGCGACGACAGCCTGATCGAACAGATCAGTTCTATTTCCGACACTATCAAGATTGCGATCGAAATTGGTCAAAAGAAGAGCGCTGAGCTGCAGCCAAAAATCCTGGAGAGCTTAGGGTTTGTGGCTGCCGTCAAGTGGCTGCTTGATAATTTGGAGAAAGAAGGTGGTATCGACTGTAGCCTTAGCTCGTCAATTGATGATGAGGCTGGTTTTTGCCAGCCTGTTGCAAGCGTGCTGTTTCGAGTCTTCAAGGAGGCTCTCAGCAATGTCGAGCAGCATGCTGATGCAAGTCGGGTTGATGTTAAGCTACGCAAAAAAGGATCTCGCTGGATCCTTACCGTGAAAGATAATGGCAAAGGAATCAGCAGAGATCAGGTTCTAAATTCAAAATCGCTCGGCATCATTGGTATGCGCGAGCGCCTGAGGTTGATCGGTGGAAAGATTCGAATTCGAGGGATAGAGGGGCATGGTACAACTGTAACAATGCTTATCCCGCAACGAAACGAACAAGGTTTGGTAATATGATTAAAATCCTGATTGTTGACGACAAAGTAAATTTCGTCGAGACACTAACAATGCTCCTCGAAGATGTCCCCGACATGGAAGTAACCGGTCGGGCCTTTAGCGGCCGTGACACCATCGACCTGGTTGGTAAGAACTATTATGATATTGTGCTGCTTGATCTCTCGCTGCCGGATGTTGATGGTCTGGAAGTGGTCCGCGTCCTGAAGTTGCACTACGTGTCCGGACCACCGGTGCTGGTTCTTAGCGGCTACACCGATGAGGAATGTGGCGTTGACGCCATTCGTGCCGGGGCTGCCGGATACCTGATGAAAACCAAGGTGATCCGTGAATTGATACCGGCAATCCGCCAGGTGACAGCAGGCAATACTTATATGAGCGTTTCTATCGCCAAGGAATTGGCAGAATTACAATAATGGATAAGGAAGCGAAGAATGACCGCACGAGTGATAAATGTGAGTGCTGAGAACGGATTTTGGCTGCGGGTAACTGTTGAGAATTTTCGCAGCTTGTTTGAGTGGATGCTGCCGGAGCGAGGTGTACAGTCGCAAACGCCAATGCCGGCAATGGAAGTGCAAACGGTATCCTCCCGGCGTGGACAGTGAGTCTGTTGTAACATCAATCGGTTTTTACATCCCCCTAAATCCCCCTTCGAAGGGGGACACAGGGGGATGTAAAAGGGGTAGATTGTAAAATCGCATCATCTGCCCCAACAACCATAACACACACATCACATAGATAGATTGCGCCCGTCACCAACACCGCAGGTGATGGGCGCAGTCGTGTATACTGCTTCGACAGCGGTCATTTTTTGTCCCCAGGTGTTCACAGGCGGACGCCAATCACCCTCGACATTCTTGAATAACCCCTTATACAACCCATTTTAGGTCTGGCATGATGCTTGTGTTATATTAAGCAGATATTATGGGGGATTTACATGCTACGATATTACCTGCTGTTCGCTTACCGAAATTTCCGGCGCTACAAAAATTCATTTCTCATCAACTTGATCGGACTGGCTTGCGGGCTTGCCTGCTTCCTGATAATTTCACTCTGGGTGGACTCGGAGCTGTCCACGGATGCTTTTCACGACAATAATGAACACTTGTATCAAATCCTGCAAAATTTCCCCAGCGGTGAAAAGGTGTTTACCTATTCTGCCACCCAGGGTCTGTTAGCCGAGGCGCTTGCCGCTGAAATGCCGGAGGTTGTGTATGCAGCGTCTCTTGAGCCGCCTGAGGCAAGTAGCTATAATCGTGGTCTCCTGGTAACAGCGGACGATACAAAGCAGATCGCTGCCGGCGGGCATTTTGTGAGTCGCGATTTCTTCAGGGTGTTTACATTTCATTTTCTATCGGGACAAGCGCATACTGCCAGCGAAAATTTGCAGGCCGTATCGATATCCGACATTCTTGCTCAAAAGCTCTTTGATACACCGGAACGCGCAGTTGGACAGATCGTTCAGTGGCGAAACAATAGCTTTGGTGGCAGCTATGTGATCAGCGGGGTGTTTGAAGCGTTACCGGCTACATCGACGCTGCAGCCTGAATTGCTGTTTCACTATGACCTATACCTGAATCCGGAGATGCGTGAATGGCAGAGTTCTGCCCCGGCAACCTTTGTGGTATTAAGAGACGGCGCCAGCCTCGATGATTTTAATGCCCGAATTGCGGATTTTCCGTCTACAAAGACGGAAACGAATCAGACGCTCTTCGCTCAACGATTCTCGGAGCGCTATCTATATGGCAATTATGAAAATGGAAAGATTGCTGGCGGACGTATTACATACCTTCGCCTTTTTTCGGCAATTGCCATCCTGATACTGGTCATTGCTTGTGTCAATTTTATGAATCTGTCGACTGCCCAGGCAACTCGCCGCATGCGTGAAGTCGGCGTAAAAAAGGCCATTGGTGCAAGCCGGCGATCACTCGCTGTTCAATTTCTTGGCGAGGCCATGCTGATGTCGTTATTGGCGTTATTCATTGCCTTGCCGATGGTCGAGCTGACGCTCCCCCTTTTCAATGAGCTTACCGGAAGGCAGCTGGTGAGTGACTTTACGGCCAGGCGGCTGGCTCAGCTCCTGATAGTTGCCATCGTTACCGGGCTCCTGGCCGGCAGCTATCCGGCACTGCATCTTTCCCGCTTCAAAATAGTGTCGGTGCTGAAAGGGAGAGGTGATCAGCGAAAGTCTGCATTTACGGCCAGGCGCGGATTGGTTGTTTTTCAGTTTACGATTTCTGCCATGCTGATTGCCGCTGTTTTGATCTTTGATCAGCAAATTGAATTTGTGAAATCAAAGGACCCCGGCTATCAGCGCGAGAACCTGATGCTCGTTGAAGCGCGGAACCTGGACAGCGGGTATCGCCCATTTCTGGATGCAGTCGAAAAGATCCCCGGCGTCACTTCGGTATCCAATATGTGGGGAAGTGTGACAGAGGGGGCGAGCTGGATAAAAGGTGTGCGTTGGGAAGGAAAGACGCCTTCTGCGAATGATCATGACACCTGGCACTACCTCAGCGTCGATTATGATCTGCTTGAGACCCTCGGACTGCAATTTCTCGAGGGCCGGCCCTTCTCGCGCGATTTCCCATCCGATACCTCTGATGCCATAATTGTCAATGAAACAGCTGCAAAAATAATGGGATTTAATGAGCCGCTTGGCAAATCGGTAACTGTGAGGGGGGATCGTCGCATTATTGGGGTGGTGAAAGATTTTCACTTTAAGTCGCTGCACGAAACCGTGAAGCCTTTTTTCTTTCGACTTGCCCGCCGGCCGGGTAATTCAGTTGTTGTACGGGTGCTTGACTCGAAGCAGCAGGACGTCCTGGAGCAGCTATCAGCTCTGTTTCCCCAATTCAGTAATGGCTATCCGCTCCAGTATCGCTTTGTTGAGAATGCCCACAACGATCTCTACCAGGCGGAAACCAGGATTCTGATCTTGTCCCGCTATTTTGCCGGCATTGCGATTCTTATTTCCTGCCTAGGGCTTTTCGGCCTGGCTGCTTTTACTGCTGAACAGCGTATTAAGGAAATTGGCTTGAGAAAGGTGTTAGGATCGAGCGTTAGTGCTATTGTGATGCTGTTGTCGCTCGACTTCATCAAGATGGTTATGGTTGCTTTGATCATCGGACTTCCGTTGAGCTATGCGCTTACAGGTAGCTGGCTGAATACTTTTGCCTATCGAATTGATTTAAGTGGCTGGTATTTTGCGCTGGCTGGCGGCATAACCCTGGTAATCGCCTGGCTAACTGTTGCAGCAAAAGCCTTCCAGGCTGCAAATGTTAACCCGGTAGAATGTTTGAGAGATTAGAGAGCACTTTTTGTCATATTGTTAAGGGAGATCAGCTAAGGTCTGCGTATATTAGGGCGAATCTGAACATTGGAACACAACACTGTGGTGACAAGAAAACGCGCTGAATCTTGAGTTGACATGAAGTGGATCATGAAGATGCGCCGTTGGGTTGAAGAATTGCTTCAACGGTGGATATTGTTAGAAGGCGATCCGGGAAAGGTTGCCAAAAGTCTCGCCCTGGGCACCTGCATCGGGATGATTATTCCGATGGGACTGCAGGTTGCCGCTTCTATTCCTCTTGCCCTGGCGATGGGCTGTAATTTACCAATCGTGCTGGGCGCTACGCTGGTATCAAATCCATTGACCATCATTCCAATCTATTACACTGCCGTCAAACTCGGGGAAGTGATTACCGGCATGGCAATTCCCTGGACGGTAATTACCGAGCGCATTTCCGATTTTTCGCTGGATGCCTGGCTCTCGCTTGGCAAAGATGTATTTCTTGTTTTATCCGTTGGTGTATTTATCCAGGGCGTTTTGCTGACCGTGGCAGTATATTTCGCCAGTCATTATCTACTCGCGTGGTATTATGAACGCAACGACCCGCCTGAGGCTGCTTGAAGTCCTTAAGCGCTAAAGCCTTTCCTCACAGATTTGCACGGATCTACACAGCTCAAGAGAATCAATTCAGCGAATAGCGGGTGAGGCGCGCGCTTTTGCCGGCACCCTCGTCGGACACCAGCAGGTCGCCGTTTGCTGCCAGGGTGATGCCTTCCATTTGACGATGCCATTTGCCGTCCAGTTTTTGAACATGTAAAACTTCGCCTGTTGGCGAGACTTCAGCGATTGCCTGCTGGCGAGCTGCGACTATCAGGTAATGACCGCTCTCTGCATGCCATTCGATTCCTGATGGCTGAAATTTCTTACTGCCAAGCTTATCAGCGAAACTCTTAATTGGAATACGAATCGTTTCCGATTCGAGCAAGGCTTTCGTTTCAGTAGACCACTGAAAGATGGCCAAATGGTTACGCATACCTGAGCTGCGAGGGTTTTTGCACATGATCAGCAAGTTTTTGGTCGTAGCTTGATAGGCGAGACCTTCAATCTCGCAGTCTGCACCGGTAGAGGTTTGGTAGGTGACAAACGGGACTGCTTCCTGGTCAGCGCCTTCTTGAAATTCATAGATCTTTCCAGCGCTGTTGGTCATGTAAAGATTGCGCTCGCCGACGGCAATGCCTTCAAAATCATCCTTCAACATACCACCGCCATTAGAGAGGCTGAAAGATTTTGTAATAGCGCCATCAGTCATACTAAGCTGATAAACCGAACCGCGCTCGTCATTGTGAGCAAGGAGCCGATCGTCGCCCGTCGTTGCCAGTCCGGATATTTCCTGCAGGCTCTTGGCCAGCTTAAAATTTTCAGCAGATGCTGCATCAAGATTGTAGTTTGTAAGGATGGATCGCTGGTCCGTGTTTTCCGTCATGGTTTCCGTCTGATTTTCAATTTCTTGTGTACTTTGGGTAAAGAGCTCCGGATGGCTATTGACCAGTTCCGGACTTAATTCGCCGGGAAAAAGAAAGCCGATTAAGTAGACAACGAAGGCGACCATGAGATACATTAAAAGAATTTTTCGCGATTCGAAATTCATACTGTTTCCTTCGGCTTCTTATTTTTGCGTTTCTTGAGTTCAACTTTCCCAACATGTTCAGTTTCGCTTCTTTCTATTTCCGCAATAAAGGCAGCAAGGTCGGCAGATTTTTTGATTCTCAGATCAAACTCAACAATCGAGGTGCCATCTTCCTGCTGGATGACCTGGGCGATTTGCCAACGTGAGGCATTGGCTTCCAGAATGGGAATGGCCGCATGCTGCGCCGCATCCGCCCGGTTGGTATGAATGCGAAGCTGGGCATTGAAGGGTTTTTCGCCTTTTTTATCCGGCTCGGTCAGCTGTGGCTGAAGCACACCGCTAACACCGAGAAGCTGTCCCACATCGTCCGATTCAACAAGCGTCCATCCGTCAATGACGGCTGGCTTGGCGCCGACATCGGCATGCCAGACGCCAATAGCGATGGCGTTAAAGACGATGGATGCGATTAATGCAGTCAGCAGCAGGTGTATGCCGGCGGCCAGTCCAATCCCGATGGTAATGAACATATATACTGCATCCATCGGTTCGTTCAGAGAGGTGCGAAAGCGAACAGCTGCGACAATGCCGGCCAAACTAAATGCCAGCGCCAGGCTGCCTTTTACCAGAAAAACCACCAGGGCAATAGCCGTTGGTACAACCAGCAAGGTGTGGGCAAAGGACTGATTGTACCGTTTCCGCGGCCGGGTCCAGTGATAAACCCAGGTGACCGGGAGGGTAACGGCAAATGCCGCGGTCAAGGCCATAAACACCGGAATGGTGACTTCCGGGTTTAGCATCGCCGCCGCACCCACTTCCACTGTGTAGGAAGGGCCTTCCATCAATGCCCCGCTGGTCAGGTCAAAATTGGAGCTGCCCTGGTAACGCTGCCGTTCCAGGTTGATGTAGTACGGAATGCTTGGGAAAATCGCAAACAATCCGTTAAAGAAGGCGGTTGTGCCGATATAATAGGCCACAAGGCGGACAATAATATTGTCAAAAATTTTCATCTTTATCCTGTCAGCTTTGGTAGTTAGAACATAAAACCGGCGTCGAAGTAATATCCGGTTTTTTCATCGCTATTCATAATTGACAAACTGAATGTCTGTAGTCGATCCATGATAGAAATCCATAATCCACCACCGACACCGCGATGCCACTCGTCGGCATTGGCCGGATCACTATCGAGGAAAACCCGCCCCATATCAATGGCTGCAAATGCACCAACTTGTCCCGGCACCAGCAGCTTCACCGGGAAGAGTTGGAAGCGTAATTCGGCGCTTCCAACCAGCGATGCATCGCCGGCGAAGCGATCACGACGAAACCCGCGCAAACTGCTGCCACCGCCGATATAGGCAGCATCCTGGAAAGGATATCTGCCCCAGACTTTTTCCGCGGCCAGACGCAAGGCTACGGTTGGTGTTGCGGGCATGGGCGCTGTCAGATAAGCGGAGCCTTGCGCCTTGATTTTACCAAAAGTTTCGACGACATCCCAAATTTCCGGGTAAAGGGTGCCGGTAGCTGTCAGCAGAAAGCCTTTCTTCGGATAGCCGGCGTGGTCGCGGCTGTCGAGCTGGAAACCAGCCTGAACCCCGGCCTGACCAAACGAGCCAAGGCCGTAAATCGGTGAATCGAGGCTCACGCTGCCGATAAATTTGTCGCTATTGTCCTCCACTGGCGTATCTCCGTAGCGAAGGATGAGACCAATGCTGCCGGTAAACTCCGGCCGGAAGGATTCTTTGTTATCATGTTTCTCGCCGTGATTCACGCCGGAGCGGAAGGCCAGGCCGGGGGCGAAGACAAATTCCTGTTGCTCCAGGTTGTAGAAATCGAGATCACCGGTTATAGCCTTGCTGATGTTTGTGCCGTTCCCCAGGCCATGAAAACGCAGCACATTGATGGCTGAAAATTCCAGATCAACGATGCCGTCAATATTGGGGAAGATTTCCCGAAAGATGCCCTGATATCCGGCTTCGGGTTCCCAGCCATCCGAGGCCACGGCTGCTCGATAAAGATGGTGGGATGAGAAAGGCGCCTTGCGAAAGCCGTAAATCTCTCGCCGATGCTGCCAGCCGAAGAATACCCCGAGGTCCGAGTCGATCTGCAGAATGGGCACATTGGAAACGAATTTTCCCCAGTCGAGGGCATAACGATCGTTCGGCTCTTTTGCCGGTGGCCGGCGAAACTTACGCTCGGTTACTTTGAGGCCATTTTCGCCAAATGTGTTTTTACCGCGATGGTCATAAATGCGCACCTTGCCGGCGGGTGCAGAAGATAGATTGGCATAGCTATCGTCACCGCCACCGCCATCGATATGCAGTTTGATCTTGCCCTTCTCGCCGCTTACCGTGACGACATCGTCACCGCCGCGGAGGTAGGTGCGAACCTCATGGGTTTCCGACGGTAAGAAGGTGCGTTTGAAATAGGCAGGTGATTTCTCGCCTTCTTTATTCACGCGTCCGATCTCGACACGCAAGGTGCCGTCGCCGCGAAAGCTGTAGTCTGCATATTCAGACTTGTCGGTTGCCAGGATATCGACCTGGCGGGATATCAGCGTGTAGTATTCATCTGCAAATTGCTTCAATGCATCCCGGCGTGATTTAAGCGATGCTGCTACTTCAGCACCGACTTCGTCATAATAAGCTTTCGGCAGGCGCTTTGCTGCATTATCAATAACCGCGTCAGTCAGTTCGGATTGCAATTCGGCAGTAACATCCTCCCAAACGGATTTTTCCAAATCTGATAAGAATTCCCGATCAATTTCCCAACCGGTGCGGGTCAGGCCCTCCTGGTTTGGAAATGTTGCTTCAAACTTGATGGTTTTGGGAATTGCCAATCGCGAAATTGCCATGCCGGCCCCGTCAAGGTCGATGAAGGCCTGATCGCGGTCTTCGGGGATCGGTACCCACTTGTAATTTTCGCCGTCAGGAAAGCGTGCCCAGCGCCATTGACCGGCATGCCTATCCTTGTCGTTAATTAGAAAGTCAAACAGGCGCGCTTTGAGGAAGGCGCGGGAGTCGATGCGATGCTTCGGATTGTCCTCAAGCCGCTCCCAAGTTCTTTCTGTGCCGCTAATACTGCGTGATCCCGCAAAGCCCGGCTGGTTATCAGGTAGCTCGGAGGGATGAATTTGCAGGGTACCGATCAGCCCGGCAAATTCTTCTCGATATTTGCCCAGGCGGGGATCATCCGGGATTATCACCAGCTTATGCGGAGAGTGGAGAATACCTGCCGCCTCCATCAGTGGATCAGTTACCAGCGCACCGGTTGGCAGCAAGGCGGAAATTTGGTCCTGCAGGACATCTTCAACCACTGTTTGTTTCAAGGCGATATTTAAGCGCTTGGTTGGATCTTTGTCGAGGGAACGCACCGTGTAGCGATGGCCATCCTTGCCGGTAAAGTGCAGGGAAATTGACTGGCCGAATCCACCGGTGCGCAGCGGTGTCAGGCCGCCGCCCACACTATCAATGTTTAAGACCGGCATTTCCAGCGGCATTGTCCATAATTGGCGATAGTCTTTGCCGAAAATCCACGACCGAAGACCACCGGCTGCAAAGCGTTCGCCGGGAATGGCAGTATGGGTTTTTGCGCCCGCCGGTGGGGGAGAGCGGTGGATCATTGAACCGGGCGCCGGCAGGTTCTCCTGGCTAAGTGCCGGCACTGTTAAGAGGAAAGCAAAGGTCAAAACGGATACAACATGTGAAATACCAAAGGGACATGGTCCTGAATGTTCAGTCTTCAAGCTGGTCTCCGATATTCGTGGGGGTTAAGCACCTTTTTTAGCAGTTTTTCCGCATGGCGGTATCAATGGCAGTGGCGATATCACAGAGAAAAACAGACAGTTGTCCGGCTAAATCTTCGTCATCGTGCAGCACCCATCTTTTTAGCAGTGAGAAAGACGTTAGCGTAATGACTTCCTGGGCATAGGGTGCAAGCCGGGTATTATCTTTCTTGTTCAATTCTACCATTCGTTGGTGAAAATATTGAAAGTTGCCGCGCAGGGCATTCAGCAATTCGTGGTCGGCATTGGCTTCGAAAATGAACTTCAGTTTGTCACGGTGCGGCTTCCAAAAGTCAAAAAAACTCTCGGCCATATCGCATATGTTCCGATCACCCTTTACAAAGTCCTCAAACTTTTCGCGTTGATGTTGGGTGAAAATGTCACCAAAGAGACTGACCAGTAAATCGTTCTTGGTTTCATAGTGCATGTAAAAAGTCTGTCGCGCCACGAATGCCCGTTTGGTAATTTCGCCAATAGTGATATCTTCATATGATTTCTCGGCCATTAATTCCTGTAACGCCTGACGCAGTGAATGCCGGGTGCGTTGAACGCGCAGATCCTGTTTCTCAGAATTCGTCATAATTCCATTTCTTGAGTAAAGATTCATTTCAGTCCTTGACAGAAAAATATACTTGTTTATATTGACACTGTCAAATAAAATTCACTGTATGTTAAATGGTTTTGTCATTTAGTGAGTGCCTATGACTATCAAGAAGATGCTTCTTTTCGCTCTTTTTTGCTTTTCTACTGTCGCTTTACCGCAGCCGACGAAGGAGTATTCGATCGGCATGTTGATAGATGTGAACGTGCCGGAATTACGTCCGCTGCTGATAAAAATGCAGGAAGAAATCCGCGCGGTGGTGGGTGAAGACGCGGTTCTGCGTTTTCCGGATAATGGAATTCTCACCAACGAATACAACCTGCAGCGTGCTGAAAAAAATTATCAGGATATGCTCAATAGCGACATTGATATTATCCTGGCCTTTGGGGTCTTGAACAATGTGGTCGTTAGTAAGCAGGAAACGCACCGGAAGCCCACCATTCTCTTTGGTGCTGTTAATAAGGATATGGTTGCGCTGGATGTGGAGCGTCAGGTGTCCGGAATCCCCAATTTCACCTACCTGATCGCTTCACAATCATACCAAAACGATTTAAATAAGCTGAAGGAATTGTCCGATTTCCGGCGGGTCGGAATTGCGATTGAGAAACCCTTTATTGAAGTGCTGCCGATTAAGGAAACATTTGATCGTGAGCTGGCGCAGCTTAAGGCCGGTTACAAATTAATTCCCTTCACAGCGGTTGATGATATCATTGCCGGCTTGAATGATATTGATGCCCTCTACCTGGCCGGTGGTTTTTTCCTCTCTGACGAAGATATCCAGGAATTGAGCCGCAACCTGATTTATCGTCGCTTGCCGTCAATGACCGCTACAAATATTCGCGACGTCGAAAATGGCTTAATGGCCAGCAATCAACCGGCGGAGAATCTCGATCAATTTGTGCGGCGTATTGCCCTGTCGGTTGAGGCGCATATCAACGGTACGCCGCTGGCTGAATTGCCGATTTATATTGATTTCGACAATATCCTCACTATGAATTTCAACACCGCTCAACAGGTCGGAATCCCTATCAAATACAGCCTGATCACGAATATCAACTTCGTAGGTGAAATGAAAAATGCCATTGCCGAAAAACGCTATGATTTGCTCGGCGTGGTAAATGAATTGCTCGATAAGAATATCAGTCTGGCAGCAGATAAGAAGGATGTGCTATTGGCGATGCAGGATTTGAAAAGCGCCAAAAGCAATTACCTGCCAAATCTGAGCGCATCCGCAACCGTGTCGCACCTGGATGAGCGGGTAGCGACCTTTGGCAATCCGGAATATTCTGCCAGTGGGGTATTATCCCTGCAGCAGACGCTTTTCTCAGAAGCAGCGAACGCTGGAATTTCTGTGCTGGGGCATATTAAGAAGGCGCAGCAGGAAACCTATAATGCCAATGAGCTGGACGGTATTCTTAATGCCGGGAACGCTTATTTCAATGCCTTGATTAACAAGGTAAACGTGCAAATTCAGGGACAGAACCTGGAGTTGACCAAACGCAACCTGCGCATTGCTGAACAGAATTTTGAAGCCGGTCAGAGTGGCAAATCGGACGTGCTGCGTTTTCGCAGCCAGATGGCGCAAAATACCCAGACTTTTGTAGAAGCGATCAATCGCCTGCAGCAGGCATTTCACTCGATAAATCAGCTTTTGAACAATGATATCCTCTATGAAATTGACGTCGTCGATGCGGCGCTGGGCGAGGGCGTTTTTGAGAGATATAATTACCGGCGTTTGGCGGAGACGCTGGACAATCCTGTCCAGCATCGGGTCTTTACAGAATTCCTGGTGGAAGAGGCGGTTCGCAATTCACCGGAAGTTGCCGCGCTGGAACATAATCTTGCTGCAACAGAACGAAATATTAGATCCAACGGTATTCTGCGTTTCTTGCCGACGGCTGTAGCTCAAGGGTCGTATAACTATACTTTTGACCAATGGGGGACAGGTAGCCTCGATCCCGATCCGCAAGGGATTTACAGCGTTGGTGTATCTTTATCCATTCCGATTTTCCAGCAAAATCAGTTCAACATTAATCGCCAGATCGCAGTTGTTCAGCGTGATCAACTATTGCTCAACATGGACAATGTCGAACTGGCCATAGCTGCCAATATCAATAACGCTGTGTTGAACCTGGTCAATCAAATTTCCAATATAGAGCTCTCACGCGTCTCGGAAGAAACGGCTCGCGAGAGCCTGGAATTAACCCAAACCGCTTACTCCAATGGGGCGGTAACAGTGGTAGAGTTAATTGATGCGCAAAATAACTACCTGCAGGCGCAGCTGGCCAGTTCCAATGCCGTTTACAATTTTCTGTTGAATGCCTTGCAGTTGGAACGCTTTCTCGGACACTACTTCTTTATGAAAAGCGATGCCGAGAACGCCGCCTTTCAAAGTCGGTATGATGCATTTTTGAGCAACTATGATGATAGAAATTAATCTGATATACAGGCAAGAACCTGAGAGGATAATTCTATGAAGAATCCTGCAATACTTCTTATTGTATTCCTGATCGTGCTGTCCTGCGGCGATGGTGAGCAGGCTGTGAAAAAGGTGGTTCGTCCAATCCTGCATCAAGAGGTGGGCTACCTGGGCGGTGCCAAAGTGAGAACTTTTAGCGGAACCGCCCGGACAGATAAAATTGTCAATTTGAGCTTTCGTTCCGGTGGCATCATTACGCGATTTGACGTCCAGCTTGGGCAGCGCGTCAAAAAGGGAGACCTGTTAGGTCGTCTGGACAATGTGCAGGCCAACCTCAATTATGAAAGCGCCTTGTCTTCGCTAAACAGCGCTGCCTCCCAGATGAACACCGCCAAATTGAGCCTGAACCGTATTCGCTCCCTCTACGAAAAGGGTAGTGCCTCGCTTCGCGACTTTGAGGCCGCCAAGAATTCTTTCCGTACTGCTGAGCAGAGCTATGAATCGACTCGTCGCAGTGTGGCAATTCAAAAAGAACAGGTCAACTTTGGCTTTCTTTATGCCCCGGAAGACGGTATTATTGCCGCGGTGAATGCCGAGGTTGATGAGAACGTTAATCCGGGCCAAGTGGTTGCGATTCTTAACGCCGGGACCGATATGGAGATTTCAATCGGGCTGCCGGAAAGCGTTATCAATCTGGTTCGACGCGATATGAAAGTAGATGTCGCCTTTCCCGCCATTGGCGACAAGGCTTTTCAAGGGCAAATCAGCGAGGTGTCCCCTTCAGTTGATGCCGGCACCTCGACCTATCCTGTCCGGGTCACGGTACTAAATCCCTCTTCCGAAATACGCACCGGTATGGCGGCAAATGTTACCTTCGATCTTGGCGGGAGTGACGATACGAAGAAAACCCTGATTGTGCCGGCTCATGCCGTCGGCGAGGACAGCGATGGCCGTTTCGTGTTTCTTGTGAATCAACAGGGCGTAGCAACCACTGTAAAGAAGCAGCGGGTAACAATTGGGCCCTTGACTTCGGATGGATTCGAGATCAGAAGCGGGTTACAGGCCGGGCAGCGTATTGCAGTTGCCGGACTGCAAACCCTACTGGATGGACAGGAAGTCAGACTTCAATAGAAATCAAATCCAACGTCTATAAGGATAAATAAGCGAAATGAATCTTGCCCAATTTTCCATTGAGAAGAATCGAATCACCTTTCTGGTGTTGGCAATGATCTTGATCATGGGGCTGGCGATGTATCAAAGTTTGCCTCGTGATAGCATGCCGCCTTACACCATTCGAGTTGCCACGGTTGTATCGCAATTCCCGGGCGCCAGTCCGGAGCGTGTCGAGCTGCTGGTCACCGATAAGATCGAGAAAGTTGCCCAGGAATTGCCGGAGCTTAAGGAAGTTAGCAGCACTTCCCGAACCGGTTTATCTGTGGTGTCTGTTGTCCTCAAAGATGAAGTGGCGCCGAACGACTTACAGTCGGTGTGGGATAGGCTGCGGCGAAAGCTAAACGACCTCAAGGGATTACCGCAGGGGGTAAATCCCAAGCTGAACGACGATGGCGTCGGCGACGTCTATGGTATTGCGGTTGGCCTCAGCTCCGATGGATTCAGCTATGCCCAGATGAAAGAATATGCTGATGATATCCGCGACGATTTCATCAAGCTGCCGGATGCTGCCAAAGTTGAATTGGGCGGTGTGCAGGACGAACGCATCTTTGTAGAATTTGACAATGCCCGCCTGCGTGAATACAGCTTGTCTGCCAGTCAACTACAGCAATATATCGGAACGACCAATATTCTGAGTTCCGGGGGACAAATTGGGCTCAATGATGAGCGCATCATTCTGGAACCTACCGGTAATTTCAATTCCGTGGAAGATATTCGTCGTCTGCTTGTACCGGTGGGGAGCAATCGCACGCAACTGATCCCCCTTGAAGACATTACCAGGATCAGCAAAGGTTATATCGATCCCGCGCGGCAGCGGGTACGCATGAACGGCCGTGATGCCATCTCGATTCACATTAACCTGAAAGCCGGCGCCAACGTCATTCAGCTTGGGCAGGATGTTGATCGCGTGGTTGCCGCCTGGCAGGAGAAACTCCCGGTTGGTTTAGAACTGTCACGTTTGGCGTCGATTGATACATACATTGATTTTAAGATCAGTGATTTTGTCAACAACCTGCTGCAGTCCGTTGGGATTGTACTGGCGGTGATGTTGATTTTCCTCGGTATTCGTTCGGGCATGGTTATCGCCAGCTTGATACCAATTGTGGTGGTGATGACCTTGATGTTGATGGGACTGATTAACATGGGCCTCAATCAAGTAACCCTGGCGGCCTTAATCATGGCCTTGGGGATGATGGTCGACAATGCGATTGTTGTCGCGGAGACCATCATGGTGAAAATGGAGGAAGGGATCAAGGCTCGCCAGGCGGCAATCGAAGCCTGCTCGGAACTTTTTACACCGCTATTGATCTCCACCTTGACAACATCAGCCGCCTTCCTGGCGTTTTACCTCGCTGAATCGACCATGGGTGACATTGTCGGGCCGATCTTTGTGGTGATTTCTTTGGCGCTGCTCTCTTCCTGGTTTATCGCCTTGACTGTGATTACCATGTTCTGTTTTATGTTCCTGAAGATTGAACCGAAGGGTACAAAAAAGCCCGGTTTTGTTGATCGTATTATCGCTAAACTCAAGGTTTATTATAAAGATTTGATTCTCATCGCACTTAGTAATAAGTGGAAGGTTATTGGCGGAATTTTGCTTGCGTTTATCGTCTCGCTTTACGGATTTACGAAAGTGGCCTTTGTCTTCTTTCCCGATAGCGATCGCAATATGATTACGGTCGATATCAATTTACCGCTCGGTACCAAAATTGAGCGGACTGCTGAAATTGTAGAGGGCATTGAGGCATTTATCAACGATTCGCTGCTTGTTAATGCAGATCGCAGCGACGGGATTACGGACTGGTCAAGCTATGTCGGCGAAGGCCCGGAGTCTTATGATCTTGGTTATTCTCCGGATGAAGCAAATTCCAGCTATGCCCATATGCTGGTCAATACCTCGGATGCCGCGGTAAACGGCGAAATGGTCCGCCGCCTTGACGCCTGGTGCTTCAGTAGATTCCCGAACGCTGATATCAAGGTTGCTTTTCTTGGCGCCGGTGGTGGCGGTGTGCCCATCGAAGTGAAAATTTCCGGACCGGACCCGGATCAGTTGACAAGCATTGCTGAGTCCGTTAAGCAACAGCTCAGTCAGATCTATGGGACCAAGAACGTCAAGGACGATTGGGGACCTAAGAGCAAAAAGCTGGTGATAGATATTGATCAGAATCGCGCCCAGGCGGCCGGGATTACCAGTCAGGACATTGCCACCTCCCTTGAAACTGCCCTTGATGGCTTTCAAACCGGGGAATATCGCGAGGACGATAAGTCGATTCCGATTTATATGCGAGGAGAAACGAGTCAGCAGCTAAACCTGGAGTCATTGGAAACACTGAACGTGTTTGCGCAAAACTCCGGGAAGAGTGCACCGCTGGCGCAGGTGGCACAGATTATTCCCCAATGGCAGTATGCGAAATTGAAACGTCTGGATTTGCGCCGCACGATTAATATATCCAGTGAGCTCCGCGAAGATGGCAATGCCTCGGCAATTACGGCTGAACTAACGCCCTGGCTGAATGAACAGGCTGCCCAATGGCCGGAAGGCTATACGTATAAGCTCGGTGGTGATGCAGAAAATACCGCAGAAAATATGGGTGCGGTAATCGCCTATTTGCCGCTCTCCGGGTTTATTATTGTGCTACTCTTGATCATTCAGTTCAATTCCTTTCGTAAAATGGCTATGGTCACTATGACCATCCCGCTGGCGGTTATTGGTGTTGTCATCGGTCTGCTGGTTTTCCAGGAGCCCTTTGGTTTTATGCCATTTCTCGGAGTGATATCGCTGGCCGGGATTGTGATTAACAATGCGATTGTGTTAATTGACCGTATGGAAATCGAGCAAAATACTTTGAAGCGCAGCGATCAGGATTCAGTAATTGCGGCTTGCCTGCAGCGCTTCCGTCCAATTTTGCTGGCCACCTTTACGACGGTGCTTGGACTGATACCGCTATATATGAGCGGGGGAGAGATGTGGGAAGGCATGGCGGTGAGCATTATGGTCGGATTGTTATTCGGAACCATCATCACCCTTGTGTTCATTCCGGCATTATATAGCGCGTTGTTTAAGGTGAATTACAAGGGATACAAATTTAATCCGGCACTGTTGGGCGACTAGCGCAATGTTCAATCTACTGTACAAGTATAGATTTGACACATTCTTTGCTATTCAACTGGCAATTCTCTTCGGCAGCTTATTGGTGCCAGCTGATATTTTTGAGCATACGGTATTGCCGGTGTTGCTTAAGTTGAGCATGGCGGCAGGCATCTTCCTGGTTATCCGCCAACAGCACCTCATGGTCTATCTTATCGGTCTCCTGGTGATGGCCATATCGATGTTTGGCTGGACGTTTTTTCAACGTACCCAGGCGACTGATGGTAATGCAGCAGTGCGGATCGCCATTTACATGGCTTTTTATTTACCGGTTACTTTTGCAATTATTAAGCAAGTCTGGCGTGCTGAATATGTTGATCGCACAGTCATTATCGGCGTGATGAGCGGCTATGTCGCCTTGGGTATTATTGCCTTCTTAATGCTAATGGCCGTTGAGTTGCATCATCCGGGATCTTTTTCCGGAGAGCTATTGCAAAGCGATGATTTACGCATGCGCGCAGACGCAACGCTTTACTATGCTTACATCACTTTACTCACCATTGGCTATGGCGAGATCATTCCGGTAACCCCAATAGCGCAAAAAGTGGCCATCCTTACCGGGCTGATGGGCCAGTTTTATCTGGTTATTATCACGGCCGTCATTGTTGGAAAGTATGTGCAGCACCAGGGGGATGGTAATGGTGGGGGACCAAATCTGGATTAGCATGGGTTTATCCCCCCTGTATCTCCCTCCGGGGGGAGATACAGGGGGGATTTTGCCATATATTTGTTTATCATCTGGTACTCCTGCAACATCCGATTTTTATTTCATCGCAATCTTCTCTTAATTGAATACATGAATACAGATTTCTTCTGGCCGGGGATACTGGCCTTGATATTTTTCTATGCTCTCTTCTACTTTCTTGGCCGGGTTGCGGCCAGGAAACGCTCCCTCAATTCAACTGATGAAGTCATGCTCGCCGGTCGCTCACTGCCGCTGTGGCTGGCAATATTTACCATGAGCACCACCTGGATCGGCGGTGGTTACCTCAACGGTACTGCCGAATATACCTATAGCAGTGGCATTGCCTGGGCACAGGCGCCATGGGGCTATGCGATGAGCTTGATCATCGGCGGTCTGTTTTTTGCGCGTAAGATGCGCCGCCACCAATACACGACGATGCTTGATCCGCTCGCTGAGCGATATGGCAAGAAGATGGCGGCAGTCCTGTTTATTCCAGCCTTATCTGGTGAGATCTTTTGGACGGCTGCGATTTTGACGGCGCTTGGGACGACCTTTGGCACGGTTTTGGGCATCAATTTTACGGCTGCGATTATCATATCCGGGATTATTGCACTGGCGTATACAGCTGCCGGCGGCCTCTGGTCTGTGGCCGTTACCGATGTTGTGCAATTATTGTTCTTACTTATTGGCCTCTGGTTGGCAATTCCCTTTGCCCTTGAGCACAGCGGTAGCTTTTCGACAGCCTGGCAGGCCTATGGTGAGAAGAAAGGAACGCTCTCCTCGCTTTTCCCGCCATGGCGCGGCTGGGAACACCCGGACTGGGGAAACTATTATTGGCAGTGGTGGGATTATGCGCTCTTATTGATGTTTGGCGGGATTCCCTGGCAGGTCTATTTTCAACGGGTATTAGCGGCGCGTAACGAAAACACGGCTATGTGGCTTTCCATTTTTGCCGGCATTGTTTGTTTATTTGCTGCGGTACCAGCGGTAATGATCGGCGTGATTGGTGATGTTGTCAATTGGGAGAGTTTTGGTGTCAGCCCCTCGGAAGATCCCGCGCTGATTTTGCCGTACGTGATTCGCTATTTGACTGACCCCTGGATTGCTGCCCTTGCCCTTGGAGCGATTGCTGCTGCCGTGATGTCCTCAGTAGATTCATCTGTGCTGTCTTCTGCATCGATGGGTGCCTGGAATGTCTACCGGCCGCTGCTCAAGCCGGATATCAACAGCCAGGAGTTGGCTGCCGTGCAAAAACGCTTCATCTGGGTGGTCGGTGTTTTAGCAATCTTATTGGCCCTGCAGGTAAAAAGCGTCTATGCGCTCTGGTTCCTCTGCAGCGACTTTGTGTACTGCATTCTCTTTCCTCAGCTGGTAACAGCGCTGTTTGATCCAAAAGCGAATCGATTCGGTGCAATGGCCGGACTGGCGGTATCATTTATTTTGCGCTTCGGCGGGGGAGAGGCAACCCTTGGCATACCTGCCCTGATTCCATACCCAATGGTCGATGAAGCCGGCGTGATTCTATTTCCCTTCCGAACCCTTGCGATGGTTTGCGGATTGGTGACCATTGTTATTGTTTCGAGAGTGGATGACTTGTTGAAGCGGAAAACGTTGAAGCGTTGAAACGTTGAAATGTTTTTCGTTTTTTATACACTGCGAACGGCGAACGGCCAACGTCATTGTGCTGCACAAGTGCCGCACAAGTTCGCCGGAAGCGAACATCTGCCTGTGCTATGCAACGACTCCGCCGTTTGAACCCCGCATTAGACATTTGTCATTTCCTGCCGCATCCCCCCGCATAGAAAAACAAACCCGGGGCTGTCCTACATCATCCCGCAAGCGGGATTCTTGAGGTGAAAAGAAAATATTGGTCATTTGTCATTCGACATTTGTCATTTCCTTCAATGCTTCAATGCTTCAATCCTTCAATGTCTTTTTGTCGTTTAAAATGTGATAAAAGTCCCCGCATACTGCTACATAACGAAGGCATTCCACGCTATAGAAAAACCTTTTGGCAAATTCTATCTTAATCGTGAGACCAAGAGAAAACGGTCTGTCACTAACTAAACGAAATGGTGAACCGGCGAATTTCCAGGATGGGGATCCGGGGCAGCCAAAACTGAAAATGTTCACTTTCATCCAAAACCCTTTAAGGGAGGAAAACATGGACAACGCAATTCGCAATTTGATTTCAATTGCAGGCTGTTTGTTCCTCTTCGCTGCGATGCTCCCGAGTACCGCAGAAGCCGGTAACTTTCACAAAAACAGTCTAAACTTTAACAATGGCATCTATTCGCCGGGTGGTTTCGATGCCGGATACTTCATGGAAGTCCGCTATACCCGCTTCTTTGGAAACTGGCGCTACTTCATGGAAGTATCCGGTGGCGTTAGCAACCTGGACATCCGTGAAGACCAAAGCCTGATGGGCGTCAGCGGCGATCTGGAAAAAGAGCAGTTCTTTACATATGAATTCCTGCTGGGATACGATGCAGTACCGCTGCGCGGCTTTCCATTCATCATTGCCGGTGTTGCCGGTGTAGACCAGATCGACTTTGTGCAGTTTGCCTATGTGCTTGGCTTCGGCAAGCAGGTGCCAATGGCAGTGTTCACCAAGCGCCTGAGCCGTCTCGGCCTGCGCTATGATATTCGTAATCACATCATGAATGAACCAATTAAGTCCAAACAAAATGGAAGCCAGGAAGCCGTGGTGACCAATAACCTTATTATTACCCTGGGGCTCAATCTCTACTTCTAAATGAAGTAGAGACCCCAAATAATTTAACCAAACCAATAGGACCTAAGCAGTACCACGTTCAAAACAATCACAAGGAGTGATCTATCATGAAAACAACTAACAATATCCGAGTCATGTTTGTGCTGATGCTTATGTTGGGCGCAATCTTTGTCGGCTGTAACCGCTCTGCTGAAGATGCATTGGAAGATCCGGAAGACGTCGTAGTAGAAAATCCGGCTGATATTCTGATCGATGAGTGGGAAGCCATCCGCGCCGAGTATGTAAACGTTGCTGACGCAAATCAGCAGGTTAACCTGTTCGACGTGTTGCCGGATTTCGCTGCATCGTTGGAAATCGAAAATGACAGTTCCTTTCAGCTTTCAGTTACATCTGACGGGCAGAACTTCAATATCCAGGACGGTACCGCAAGCGTAGCTGGCGATGAACTGACCCTGACTCGCCTGGATGCCAGTCTGCTGGCAACCCTGCAGTTTACTTTCGATGAAGCTGAAGGCACCCTCTCAACCGTTAACATCAATGTCGTTGGTTTCGATTTTGACGGTGATCAGGTTAACGAGCAAGCGACAGAAACGATCGTTTGGGTTCGTACAAACAACAAGACCGATCGCTTTGACGGTAAGCCGGGCACTACCAGTGTTCCCGGGAGTGGCGGCCTTTTAAGTAACTAAGAAAACCCCCATAACAACCATCGGGTAAAGGGACGCGGTCCGACCGCGTCCCTATACCTGCATATCAGGGAGATAATTTCAAATGAAGCGCTTACCAGTTGTCATGTCGCTACTGATACTTTTTGCACTCGTCTTGCTGACGAACTGTGAAGGACCGAACGGCGCCGGACTAACCGACGGCGGCACTATCCCGATCGATATCGATAATAGCAATCCGCAACAACCGGTCTATTCCTGGGAGTTCGGTAACGTATCGCAGCTTGATGTAAATCGCATTGACGGACCCAATCGCTTAATCCGGGTTTGGAGCCTCAAGGCCCTGGACACATCCGAAAACCGCATTGGCGCACCGGTCACCCACGGCGTCATTCCGCCCGGCACCGGATTCTTTCTAGCAGATAGTCAGGAAATAACGCTTGAAGCAGGTGCGATGTATCAGGTTGTTTTAACCCAGATCCAGCAGGGCAGTTCAACCATAAGCTGGCAGGATTTTATACCGGAATAGGAGATTTTTTCATTCATGGAAGTAACAGTCGAACAAAAAGAATCCCGCGGCTTCAAGATCTTTTTGCGCTGGTTATACTTGTTTGCACTGGTGGGGTATGGATACTATTTGGTTCTCAGTCTGGATTATTATTGGACGCCCACTGATGAGCGGGTTTATCATGATCAGCATTTGGAACTACGGCCTGCCGGCGAATGGGGACTTAGGCTGGGCATTTGTGGTTTTGTTATGCTTTTTGCCGTTTTACTCTATTCCCTGCGCAAGCGAACGCGGATATTTAACAAGTGGGGAACCATTCAGCAGTGGCTGGATGTTCATATTTTCCTGGGGACAATGGGGCCGCTGCTGGTGTTGCTGCATGCTTCATTCAAGGCAAGTGACTTAATTGCAATAGGATTTTGGTCAATGATACTGGTGGTGATCACCGGGGTCTTTGGCCGTTATTTTTATTTGCTGGTGCCAAGAACACCGCAGGGAGAAGAACTTAACTTTAACGAAATCGAAGAAATTGAAGCGCGTGATTATGCGCTTTTGCAACGAAAGCTGGATTTGGAACGCTGGCGTCTGGTGCAACTTGATGATCTCATCAACGACCGGGTAAACAAAGAAGCCGGAATGGTGCGATCATTAATTAGCATGGCGCTCAACGACTTGCTCTTTCCTTATCGCATATATCAACTGAAAACGGCATGTGCGGAAGAATTGTTGATCACCGAGCCACATATTCGGCGGGTGGTACAGTTTGCATGGCGTGAGATTCGTCTGAAACACCGGATTCTTGCGCTGAATCGCACCCGGCAGATGCTTCATTATTGGCTGGTATTACATAAATCGTTCGCTGCTGTGCTATATCTATTGGTGTTAATTCACGTCGGTGTAGCCAGCTATCTGGGATACATATAAGAGGACACGGACGTTGTTGAAAATCGGATTACGGGTTTACTTTCTCCTCATGTTTGCGGCATCCGTGTATGGTCAGTTATCACCAGGGGAATTGCACAAGAGTCACGCTGCGCTTGAAGGTTTGAAGAACTGTACGCAATGCCACTCAGTGGCTGCGCAAACATCGCCGGTCAAATGTCTGGACTGTCACTCGGTGCTCAAGGAGCGCATTGATAAGAAGCGCGGGCTACATGCCCGTGCGGATCACAAAGAGTGCGGCACCTGCCACGGCGAACATTACGGGCGAAATGTGGAATTGATTCGCTGGAAGGATGGCGAAGAGAATTTCGACCATCGTTTGGCGGGATATAAGCTGGAAGGCGCGCATGCGGAAACGGAGTGCCGGGATTGCCATAATGCCGAGAGTATTCCAGATAAGGGGCCACTGATCAAGGCTGGTAAAGATTTGAATCGCACCTTTCTCGGGCTGAGCCAGGAATGCAACTCCTGCCATGCAGATGAGCATCGCGGTCAGCTCTCGCAGAAATGCCAGACCTGTCACTCAATGGATATCTGGAAACCGGTGCGTGGATTTGATCACCAGGTGACGCGCTTTCCGTTGACCGGCCGGCATAAAACCGTTCAGTGTCAGGAATGCCATAAAACCATTACCGACAATCGTGCGCCGGATGATCCGACCTATTTGAAGATGAACCGAATTGCTTTTAGTCAATGTTCTGATTGTCATACAGATCCGCACCAGGGGCGTTTTGAGCAAACCTGCGCCAGCTGTCACAATACCAGCGGCTGGAACAGCGTGGCGATTGCAGATTTTGATCATGATAAAACCCGCTATCCATTGCGCGGCAAGCATGTGAAAGTGCAGTGTGAATCTTGCCATAAGCCCGGAAAGCCGTATCGTGGTCTGGCGTTTCGGCGTTGTATGGACTGTCATAGCGATTTTCACCAGCGGCAGTTTGCGCGCCGGCCGTCACGCGGGGCCTGTGAAGAATGTCATACGGTGGATGGGTATTCCCCGTCAAAATTTACCCTGAAAGAGCATCAGACCACAGATTTCAAGTTGCAGGGGGCGCACCTGGCAGTTGCTTGTGTGGATTGCCATTCCGGCACGCCTCAAAGCGGTCGCAGCGCTGCCCGCGGGCGGATGATCCAGGTAAATCGTTTTGTGATGAAATCATCCACCTGCCAGGATTGTCACGGCGATCCGCACTTTGGCGAAGTCAATAAGTTCCTTAAGGCCGATGGCTGCCTGTATTGCCATAATATCAATAGCTGGGAGAAGATCACCTTCAATCATTCCCAGACCGGCTTCGATTTGAAGGGGCAACATTCGCGGGCGGAATGCAGTTCATGTCACAAGCCTACAGGTAGCGGTACCAAACGGGCGCGGATCAATTTTGCCAATATGTCTATGGTATGCCAGGATTGTCATCGCGATGTTCACCAGGGGCAGTTCATGACCATGCAGCGGGTAAAGGGCAATCTTGATAAGGTGACCGACTGCAGTCGTTGCCACAATTCCGAAGACTGGAGCCAAACCAATTTTAATCATGATCGCGATTCCAAATTCAAGCTGGAAGGATTACATAGCACGGTATCCTGCAAGCATTGCCACATTTCCAGGGAGCGCGATAACATAAAATTTACGGTTTACAAACCACTCAGTACCAAGTGTAGTGCCTGCCACGGAGGGGCTTGATATGTTTTATCGAATTGTTGTGATCATGCTGCTATTGAGCATCGCGCTGGTAGGCCAGAGTAAGATGCTGAGTCCGCATGGAAAAATAAAATGGGAGTGCGAGAACTGTCATACGCCACGATCCTTTCACGAGCTGCGCAAGCCGATGGAGTTTAATCACAAAGAAACCGGCTTTCCGTTGGTTGGTCGTCACCGAAATGCCCAGTGCATTGACTGTCACGGATCTCTCAAGTTTGCAGAGGTTGGTAGCGCCTGCGCAGACTGCCATGATGATGCCCACAAGGGACATTTTGGCTTCAATTGTCAGAGCTGTCACGAACCGGAGCGTTGGCACAATGAGAAGAACATTCTGGAAATTCACGCCACGCGGGGGTTTGCCCTCGTTGGGGCGCATTCGGTGGTCGATTGCCAATCCTGCCATATCCAGGAACAGCGCAATGAGTTTGTTATGACGCCGGTGGAATGCGTTTCCTGCCATCTTGAAGATTACCTGCAAAGCAGCCGTCCGGACCACATCGCCGAAGGCTTCGACTTCGACTGCCAGCCTTGCCACAACATCCTTTCTATTCGCTGGGAATACCTCGGCGGTTTGGGCTTCGATTTTAGTAAGCTGCCGCGAACGGGAAAATGATGATCATTGAAACATTGAAACATCGAAGCATTGAAACATTGTGGGCTGGGAAAGGAATTGGCTTGCGAGGCGCTTAGACCAGTCATGATCTCTTCATTAGCACTGCATTTACCCAAATTCGCCAGCAGCAGACATGTGGCTATTTTCTGTAACGGCTCCGCTGTTGGCCGCTTACTGCGTACTGCGCCCCGTAGTTCATAAATCTTCAATGCTTCAATGCTTCAATGCTTCAATGTATTTGTAGTTCAAACTGCGACAAAACTCCCCTGTTACTCCTACAAGACATATGCAGTCCTCGCTATAGAATTTACCTGCTCCGGAAGATATTTTGAGAGTGAATTTTTAAGTAAAGGAAATCGACCTCGCACAAAGGAATGTCGAAACGTCCCATAACCATCTGGCTACAAAAATCATGAAACGCTATCTGATCATATCTCTGCTCCTAATTCAACCCTTCTTCGCTCAGGAGTCAAGAACCCGCTTCCAGGTAGATTACATGTCGGCTGAGCATGTATATCTCAGTGGCGGTACTGAGCAGGGATTGCAGGTAGGAGATCGGCTGGTCATTGGTCGCAACAGGACCCTGGTTGCCCGGCTGGAAGTGATTTTTGTGGCCAGATACTCTGCCTCCTGCAAGATTCTCTCCTCTCCCCTGAAGGTTCGACCCGGTGATACGGCAATACTGCTGGCGCGCGTAAAATCGGATGAAGGAGAGAATCAAAAAAAGAACGTCAAACGACGTACCCAAAAGAAAGCGCCGGCAATACCTTTAGGAAAACGATCCCCTGAGCCGCTTGCCCGGTTCAGTGGGAGCGCTTCCGTTCAACTGCTTCAACTGCAAGACAATGCCGAGATCGGGCTGGATTTTTTTCAGACCTCAACCCGGCTGAATTTTCGCATGCATCACATTCTTGGTAAGGAATTAACCTTGCGGGCCCGTACCCGGGTTCGCTATAACGAGCGGGTGCAGGATTACCTGGCCAACGCTGTCCAGCAGCAGGAATTGCGCAATCGCGTTTATGAGCTCTATCTCGATTATCACGATGACGAGTCGCTGCTGAATTACAAGCTTGGACGCATCTATACGCGCCGTCTGAGCGGCCTTGGCAATATTGACGGGGCCCAGGTGGAAATGCGCCTGTTATCCAATACCCGCCTCGGGGTGATGGCTGGATTTCAGCCTAATTTATTCAATTCGAATTTCCAGACTGATATCCAGAAGTATGGCGCTTACCTGCATTTCGCACCGCGCGATGTCAGCATTCGTCGCTTCGAAACCACCCTGGCGGCGGTGATGGAATATAGCGGACAAACCATTAGCCGCGAGTTTCTCTACTTTCAAAATACTTACAGTCGCGGCAGCCGGTTCAGCATTTTTCAAAGCGTCGAGGTTGATATCAATCGCAAATGGCGTCAGGCCCGTACCGGCAAAGCTGTTACGCTGTCCAATTTCTACGTTGCCGGGCGTTATCGCTTTAGTGATGCGGTTTCCGCCGGGCTAACCTTTGACAATCGCCAGAACTATTACTCCATCGAATTTATTGATATCGATGAATTCTTATTTGACGCAGCGCCGCGCACCGGCATTCGCGGCAGTCTGTCTTTGCAATTGCCGGGACAACTTGAAGTCAATACAGGTGGTGGGTTTCGCACCCGGAATCTTTCTTCTTCCGATGCAACCTTCAGCTTTAGCGCCGGCGTTAGTCGCCGTAATCTAATGCGCCGCCGCATTTCACTGGGCGTCTCTGCCACCGGATTCTCGGAGCCGTTTTCCGATGGTCTGCTTGGCACTATACAGGTCGGGAAGCAATTCGTTCAGGGACACCGCGTTGATCTCAGCTATTTGAGATACGCGTACACCATCCGCGACGTCGACCTGTCGCGGGCAAATAATGTATTTCGAATAAATACCTCCTGGATAATGTTTCGCAGCCTGGTCATCGCCGGCCTGCTAGACTTAGCTAACGGCGATGACCTCCAGGGGCCGCGCATGTTATTTGAGGTGGGATATATCTTTTAGACAAGGAAGCAATCATGGAAGGAATTCTGATATACAGCAGCGTCGCTGTGGTGGCTCTGCTGATCATTCTGACCAATGTCTTCAGCTTCCGGCATCAGCAACGTATCGACCTCGCAAGGCGGGACGATGCTGATGCCGGAGCGCCGATGGCACAGTATCCGCAGGTAGACGACGACCTTTGTCTCGGCTGTGGCTCATGTGTTCGGGTGTGCCCGGAAGGAGATGTGTTAGGAATGATATATGGCAAGGCCGCTCTTTTAAATCCATTACGTTGTGTCGGTCACGGGGCTTGTGCAGATGCATGCCCGGTGGGCGCTATTTCAATAGGCATCCATAATCTTCACCTTCGCGATGATATCCCGCTGTTGGGTGACGATCAGCAGACCAATATTCCCGGCATTTATGTCGCCGGCGAGTTGGGCGGGATTTCGCTGGTGCATAATGCCGTCAATGGCGGTCGGCGAGCGATCGAAAAGATCGCCGCTACCAAGCGCCGCTCGCGTAACAAGAAGATAAAGGATGTCATTATCATTGGTGCCGGTCCGGCAGGCTTGTCTGCGGCGTTGACAGCGGTGGAGCATGGACTGTCCGCCCAGATCCTTGAGCAGTACGAGATTGGCGGTTCCATCCGCATGTTTGCGAAACGGGCGATGGTGATGGTACAACCGGTTGACATGCCGCTCTACGGTCGTCTCAATGATGCGGAATACTCGAAGGAGTTCCTGCTGGAACTGTGGCAAGATAGCATCAAACGGCACAAGCTGGACATGCTCAGTCATCAGCAGGTCAAGCGAATTGGCTGGGAAAATGATGCCTTTAAGGTTGAATCCGCGAATACCAGCGTCTACGGGAACCACGTGGTGTTGGCGCTTGGCCGCCGCGGTACGCCACGTAAACTGAATATTCCCGGAGAAACGATGGAAAAAGTCAGTTACGACCTTTCGGATGCAGGTGATTATCAGAACCAAAACATCCTGGTCGTTGGCGGTGGCGACAGTGCCGTGCAGGCGGCAATGATGCTCGGGAAACAAACCGGCAATCGCGTCGCCATTTCATACCGGAAGGAGAAATTCCTGCGAATAAAGAAGAAAAATGAAGAGCGAATTAATGAGTCCATCGCCATCGGACAGGTTGTCCCGATTTACAATTCCAATCTGCTTGAGGTGAAGGCGCGGTCGGTTGTTCTGAAGACTGAACAGGGCATCCGTGAAATGAAGAATGACTTTGTCTTTATCATGGTCGGTGGCATTCCGCCGGTCAAAATGCTGAAAGAAATGGGAATTCAATTCGGCAATGCTGAAAAGAAGACGCCCAATAGAACCGTGATGCCCGGACCGTCTCAATATAGCGGTCCGATGGCCATGGTCTCATAAGCAAAATACCACCAAACGCATTAAGCATTAACAAAGGAAGTAAGAGAATGGCTGCGAATGTAACTGACAATAACAAGAAACCGAATATGGCACGTTGGCTTGCAATTTTGCTAATCCCCGTCATTCTGGGGATGGTTCCGCTCCTCTTAACCTATTGTGATTCAGCGGAATCTGATACACCTGAAAAGACCGGTTTTTTACCGGAAAACTCAGATAGTGTTACCGTAACACCGGCCTTTGTGGACCGTCCAATCCTGAAAACCGCATACGTGAGCGCCATGTGTCTCAACGTAAGAGGTGAACCGACCTCAAAATCGGAAATCATCGGGCATGTGTTCCAGGGTGATGCTGTAACCATTTATGAAGAAAAAACCTCGAACGGCAGGGTAACCTGGTATTTGGCAGCGGATGAGGCCGGATTTGTTGAAGGCTGGATGTCGGCACGATATATCACCGATCAAGCTGTAAAATCCTCATTCACCCAGGTAAGCCTGGATGAATATCGCGGGGCGAAAACCCCGACCGTAATCGATGATATAGATGCGCAATATCTGGGTGTTTCTTCCTGCGTGCCATGTCATAGCAATGCGCATGCGGGATTCTCGAAAGGCCCATATGGCGTGTGGCGCGATCACTTCCATTCCTCCGCATTTGAAACATTGAAGCGGGACTACACCAAGGCTTTTGCCAAGAAGCGTGGGATTATTGATCCGGTGACAAACTGGCGCTGTCGGAAATGTCACGTGACGGCCTATGGCGTTGAGCCGAAGCGTCTTGGACCGAACTATAGTGATGCTGAAGGTGTTGGATGCGAGACCTGTCATGGCCCGGGTGGAAAATATCTGAATGAACACTACCGCGAAGGCGTGACGGATGCTGAACTGGAAGCGATGGGATTTCGCGTGTATCGCAACCTCGAAGAACGTGATTTGCTTTGCCGCTCCTGTCATAATGAGCTGAGTCCGACCTACAAGCCGTTTAATGTGGTCGAATTCTCCAAAGCGATTCGTCACTGGGAAAAAGAATTCACCATCGACGCAGGAGATCCTGAAGTCATGCCGGTTATTGGCAGCCGTGAAGTTGTGCCGGTGAAGCCTGTGCCAGTGACTGAGGAAGAGATTCGTGAAGCAGTCACGCCACCACCGCCGAAAGAAGATCCTGCGCCGGCAATTGCTGCCACCAAGGTGGACGATTCCGAAAGTCCGCATTTGGCGGGGCTTGCTCAGGATTGGATCATGAATCGCACCGGTGAACGTGGCGAAGTCTTCTTCCCTCACCTTATGCACATCGCTAATCATGTGGAAGTGGAAAATGAGGCAAATGTCTGCCAGGTCTGTCACCATACAACTAAGCCGGGTGTTCGTCCTACCAATTGTAGTGATGGTGGCTGCCACAAGTTTGAAGCGACGGAAGTCGTCAGCCGTAAAAAGGCTTTCCACGGCACTTGCCGGACCTGTCACCGGGAAACCAATTCCGGGCCGCAGAAATGCTCTCAGTGTCATAATTCCGAGAGTAGTCTGGCCGCTGGATTTTAATGTAGAACAGATTAGCTCTATCACATCCCCCTGTGTCCCCCTTCGAAGGGGGATTCAGGGGGATGTGAAGAGGCGAAAAATTTAACCAAATAACTAAAGGAAGTGATCAAAATGCAGTTCAATAAATCGCGCAAATTGTTTGCATACCCGACAGCACTGACGGTGATCTGTCTACTGGCAATCACTTTTGCGCCGCTCGCAGCTGATGATGACAAACCATTTCGCGATCCACGCCGGGTCTATCAAACCGGGGATGATGGAGACGGCGCCTATAAAAGATTTTCGAAAGCTTCGCTAGTCCGTCGCTCCAGCCGCTGGAATATCCTCAGCGACCTTGGGGTCTATCCACGACATATTTTTGATCCCTACAATCAAAATGTATTGAAAGGTGATTTCCCCTTTCTTGGAAACAACAATTTCCTGGTCTTCACAAATGTTCTGGTACCGAAGACTGTCTTCAACAATCAGGAAGGTGCCGAGACAGCGTTTAACACCGACAATGTGACCTCGCTGGAATTGTTCAAAGGCGCAACGGTCTTTAAGCCAAAGGACTGGAGCATCAAGAGTTCAGCAAAGACCATCTTTAATCGCGGAAACGGCAACGACCTGGAAGACATTGCTTTCCTTGAATTGTTTGGTGAGCTGAAGCTCTTCGATGTCGGCAGCAATTTCGACTTCGTTTCGACTCGAAATGGTTTGCAGTTTTTCAAAACGGATTTCAACGGACTTATTTTCCAGGATTTCAACCTCGGTTATGCACTGTTTAGTGAGCTTTGGAAAAACCAGGTTCAGTGGAATGCTGCCTTCGTTGATCGCCGTGTGAAGGAAAACGGCCAGTTAACCTTTGATGCGCTTGGTCAGCAGGTTGCTTTTGGAAACTGGTTCTGGGAAGATTTTCTGCGTCCCGGATTCAACAGCGTTACCTCATTTCATTATAACCGCGACCGCTCGATCGAAGGCAATGAGCTGGACGTTTTCTATGCCGGGATCGCCAGCGCCGGACATTGGGGACGCTACGTCTTCAGCCCTGCTTTCTACTTTGCCTTTGGAGATGATGTGGATGTTGCCAGTGGCGAAGCGAAAAGCGTTCAGGCCTTCCTGGCCGGGGTTGAAATGGAATACCCGCTGGACTATCTGAATTATCGCGCCGCTGCATTTTTTGCCTCCGGTGACAACAATCCAAATGATGATGTGGCAACCGGTTTTGCCAGCATCAATGAGAATATCAACCTTTTTGGCGCCGGCAACAGTTTCATCGTTGGCGGGAATGCCTTTAGCAAGCCGAACAGCTTTATTGCGTCCAATCAGGGGCCATCGGCTTTCGAGAATCCCGGTATGCTTTTGTTGAACGCCGGACTGGATATCGTCTTTACGCCGAAACTCTTTTTCGCTTCCAACTTCAACTATGCGCAGTTTGTCAATCCGGAATCTGCCATCAATACCAACAACACGGAAATCGGTATGGAAGTCAATGGGGCGATTAACTACCGCTTGTTCCTTAACGAAAATCTCGTTTTTCAAGCGGCGATAAACGCTTTCTTTCCGCGTCCTGCAGGCATTGACATCCTGGAAAGCGAACAGACAGTGATTACCAGTAATTTGACGCTGGTGACGGTTTTTTAAGGAAGATTGAAGATTGAAAATTGAAAATTTTCTTTTCGCCCTGAGAATCCCGCTTGCGGGATGATTTAGACCAGCCCCGGGTTTGTTTTTCTACCCGGGGAAGAAGTGAAGAGACAATTGAAGAATGAAGAACGAAAAACCGTTGGCGGTTGGCCGTCGACGCGAAAAGAAAATGAAAGATTGAAAATTGACGCGAACCTAGTGAGCTGACGGCGCGAAGCCTCTGACACGAGCGTAGCGAGATGACGAACAACTATGAACTATCAACTATCAGTAAACTTGTGAATTCGAGACAGTAACTAAAAAGGAATACGAAATGAATGGGCGATTAATACAATTGTCTGCCAAACCAGGGAGTCCCGGTATCGGGCTGTTGCTGGTCTTGTGGCTTTTCTGTGGCCTGTTATATGCCCAGAAGCCCAAGACAGATGTGACGATTGACTCGCGTTCCTGTATGCAATGTCATGCCGGAACTGAATCGATGCACGCCGACGGCGACAGCGAAATTGGGTTAACCTGCGTTGGTTGCCATGGTGGAAACGGGGCAGAATTTGAAAAGGATAAGGCACACATACTGCCGCGCCAGAAAGACGTTTTTAGTTCTTCTGCCAATCCGCCGCTGGCCTATGCTGCCATTAACCATGAATCTCCGGAGTTTATCCGTTTTATCAATCCCGGTGATTTCCGGATTGCGGATCAGACCTGCGGCACCTGTCACCAGGGCATTCTGGAAAAGATGCTGAAGAGCTCAATGGCCCACAGCGCCATGATTCCGACGGCTGGTACTTACAACAATGGTATCTTTAATTCAAAGCTGCCGATGTTTGGTGAGTCTTACCTGGCCGACGGTACGCCGGCAGCACTGGTCGACGAAGATTATAAGCCGTCGATTAAAGGGAAAGATACCCGCTTGCCGAGCTTGATGCCCTTTCCGGATTTTGCATCGATTCCTGCAACGGACGCCTTTCGCGTTCTGGAGCGTGGCAACAACGATGCCGGGGCACGTGGACCGGGAACAGATTTTCATGTTGCCGGTGGCGGTATTGTGTTGAACAAAACTCGCCTGAATGACCCGACCCTGTGGTTTATGGGCACAAATCAGACCGGTGGCGATTATCGCAGCAGCGGCTGTACCTCTTGCCACGTGTCTTACGCAAATGATCGCGATCCCAATATCAGCGGGCCGGAAATTGCCGAATTCTACGCCAATGGCGGTGAAGACGGCCATTCCGGATCTGCCGATCAGAATATTCCTCATAATGAGCCTGGGCATCCGATTGCTCATAAAATGACCACCCGGGTCCCGGTGTCGCAGTGTATGACCTGCCACCATCACCAGGGGAATGGTGCATTGGGAAATTACATCGGCTCGATGTGGTGGGATCAGGAATCCGACGCCGCCAAGATCTTTGGCAAAGGTGCGTCTCGCGATAAATACGTGAGCGAAGAGCGTCGCAAGCTCCTGACCAAAGGCAATAAGATTTATGATGAAATCCAACTGGAAGATGCCCATGGTCATTCCTGGAACTATCGGAAGGTCTACAGCATGGACCGTAAGGGGAATCTGCTGGATGCCGAAGGAAAGATCGTATCGCATGATGATCCCAAGAAATTCGAAAAAGCGGTTCACCTGAAGGATATCCACTTTGAGAAGGGTATGCACTGTATCGATTGTCATACCCAGCAGGATATTCACGGTGATGGTAATATCTGGGGTGCGATGAGTGACGCCGTTGAGATTCGCTGCCAGGATTGTCATGGTGACGCCAAAGCTCGCGCGACGCTGGTAACCACCGGTGTGGCCGCTACCGGCGACAACAATTTGCTGGATCGACTTTCTGGCCCGCGTACTTCTTTTGGGAAGCGCCAGTTTGAGGTGGTCAAAGGTAAGCTGATCCAACGCTCGAAGATGGACAAGGACCTTCAGTGGGAAATTCCGCAGCTGTATGGCGAAGCGGACGTGACTGCTGATGACTACAACGCTAAGGCAGTTCGTGCCCACACCATGCAGAAAGACGGTTACACCTGGGGGCATGAGCCGGAAGACCTGAGCATGCTCGCTCACAGCCCGGACAAAATGGAATGTTATACCTGCCATAGTTCCTGGAACACCCAGTGTTACGGTTGCCACCTCTCTGCAGAAGTAAATCGCAAGTGGAAGGGCCTTCATTATGATGGCGGCGATACCCGTGCGGAAGTGCATTACAATCCGCAGGTATTGCGCAGCGACGCATACATGATTGGTACCAACGCCACGACCAAAGGCAACAAGTATTCACCGATTCGCTCTGCATCAGCGGTGACGGTAACCGTTCGCGATCGTGGCCGGAACGCCGTGGTACATCAGCAGCCGACGATTGCTGCAAGTGGTCACTCCGGGTTTGCGGTATCGCCGAACATTCCGCATACGGTGCGGACACGTGAAACCAAGACCTGTACTGATTGTCATATCTCCGAGAAGAATGACAACAATGCCTGGTTGGCGGCTACTTATGGCTTCGGCACCAACTACGTGAATTTTGTTGGTGAGTATGCCTATATCGCAACCGGCAAAAAAGGATTCCAGGCCGTCAAAGTAACTGATGGTTGGGAGCCGCAGCCGGTAATTGGCTCGAACTTCCACAACATCCTTCATCCGGATGAATACAAAGACCATCTGGACAACAAGCGCAAGTTGAAAACCGCCTACGGTGCTGACTCCAAGAATGCCCGTAGTATTGCTACTCGCGGTGAATACGTTTTCGTAGCCGATGGCCCTGGCGGGTTGAAGGTCTACGATCGTGCGAATGTTCATAACAAGGCGAAGGCGCAGCGCATCGTTGAGGCCGTCAATAGCCGCTTCGGTGAGAATAGTGGTGTTGATACCAAAGATGCAACCTGTGTGGCCTTGCCGACAACCGTTCCGATGAATGGTGATCGCGAACAGCCGCCGGAAAACCAGGAAGAGCCGGTTGAAGATATCTTCCGCTATGCGTATGTCTCGGACCGTGAAGAAGGGCTGATTATTGTCAACGTTCACACCTTCCATGATCACGATCCGCAGAACAACAAGCTGAAGCGTGCGGCGACCTACAATCCCGGTGGCAAGCTAACCGGTGCTGTGAAAATTCGCATCGCTGGCAACTATGTCTACATCATGACTGAAAACAACGGATTCCACGTTGTCGACGTTAAGGATCCGCTGGCGCCTCGTTGGGTAACCAGCATAGACGAAGGCATTAATGGCGGTCGTTCACTGGCAATTCAGTTCCGCTATGCCTTTATCACGGATCGCGAAGGACTCAAGGTTATTGATATCACCGCGCCTGCAGCACCGAAGCTGGTGGAAGATGCGACAATTGTCTTCCCTGATGCCCGTGACGTCTATCCGATGCGGACGTATCTCTACGTATCGGCCGGCCGCGAAGGTATCGCCATTGTTGATATCGAAATTGCCGACAAGCCGCGTTTGTTGACGAAATACAATGCTAATGGTGAAATGAACGATGTGTATTCCATGACCACCGGTGCAGTGAATGCAAGCAACTTTGCTTTTGTTGCAGACGGTAAGAACGGTCTCAAAGTTCTCAAGCTACTTGGTCCGCCGGACACCGACGGGCACCTCGGCTTTTCGCCGAAGCCAAGTCCAAGGTTGATCGCTACCTATAAAACCAATGGACCGGCCTATGCCATTTCCGACGGCATGCGTCGTGACCGGGCGATCGACGAAAGCGGTAACCAGATTAGTGTGGGTGGCCGTCTTGGATCACGTCCATTGACCGGTGAGCAGATCGAGAATCTGACCCATCGCAATGGTGAGGTCTTTAAAGTCAGCGATGATCCGTCGCCGCAAACCACGCAGGCGAGTAATAAATAATGAATGAGTCCCGTGCGCGGCTTAGTCGCGCACGGAGAGCAAATTTGACCGGATGGCATCCTTTAGAGGGATGCCATGCGGTCGTAAAACCTGATCGCGGCGTAGCCGCGTAACCAGCAATTCAAATGTCGAAGAAAGGATTTTTGCAATGAAAAACTGGATGTTCGTAGGCATCATGTTGATCACCGGAGCCGGGCTCTTTGCCCAGGAAACGGTCTTTGAAGAAAGCTTTGCTGAAAACAAATCTGAACTAAAGTGGTCCTTTTATCCTTCTTTTAATCCCGAACGCGTTGAAACTGTTGCCGAAAAAGAAGGCCCGGACGGCAAGAAGGGCATTGGCCTCTTAACCAACCAGGGACGCTTTGCGTCACTGAGTTATGTTGCTAAAGAGAAAGTCAGTGATTTTTATTATGAAGCGATGATGTATTGCCCGGTAACCAAAGGCGAACGCGGTCCGATATCCGGCTTGGCATTCCTGGTGAATCCGGAAGAGCAGGGATTTTATCGCATTGCAGTTGATTTTGGCGGAAGCGCGCCAAAGCTAAGTTTGGCATATGTTGGTCGCGAATCGCAGAACTATCCTGCGTATCTCAATAAGTGGACAGCAGAAGACCTGCCCGGCGGCATTCCTGCCGAGAGCGGCTGGCATAAAATCGCCGTTCGTGTCCATAAGGGAAAAGTGACCGTATACTGGGATGATCAAAAACTGCCCGGCGAAAATATGGTCGCTGATAAGCTGAAAGAAGGTTATGTTGGGGTCTATGTAAACTATATCGGTATTGAAAAATCTGCAGAGACCATGATCGACAATATGGTTTTGCGATTGGAGTCGGAAATGAGCGGCACCAACTAAATCATCGCCGCCAGGCAAATGACTGCTCGCATTTGCCTGGCAACGATGGCTATTACATAGATCCGCCGGCAATTCCATGGAGTTGCCGGCTTTTTTTGTGGAAATAAGCCACATCCCCCTGAATCCCTTCGAAGGGGGACACAGGGGGATGTGCGCTGCCAACTGCTTTTTCAATCTTCATTTCCCATCTTTCCCCGGGTAGAAAAACCAACCCGGGGCTGTCCTAAATCATCCCGCAAGCGGATTCTCAATGTGAAAAGAAGATATTCGTCATTTGTCATTCTATTGATTGCCACTACCTTTCAATGCTTCAACGCTTCAACGCTTCAACGCTTCAACGCTTCAACGCTTCAACGCTTCAATGCTTCAATGCTTCAATGCTTCAATGCTTCAATGCTTCAATGCTTCAATGCTTCAATGCTTCAATGCTTCAATGCTTCAATGCTTCAACGTATTGTTTTTTCGACAGCGTCTACAATAACATAACCCTCAGACTACTAGCTTGCAAATTAGGTTCGTTCGTAAAAATTTGTTTTTAAATGACTTGTGGGTGCATTTGCGCCTTTGGCATCGCATTTGTTATATCTGCCTGTGTAGATTCATCTATGTATTAATAATTGTCAAGAAGGGGCAGACATGGCAAGTGTTTATCAACTCAAACCGGCATTCCAGGGACTGTTACGTCCTTTGGTTAAGCGACTGGTAAAGGCCGGTATTTCCGCCAACCAGGTGACGCTCTTTGCGATGTTACTGAGTATTGCGACCGGCATTGCTCTGTGGCAGTTTCAGTCACACCCCGCGGCATTATTGCTTCTGCCGGGCATTTTGCTGGTGCGCATGGCGCTGAATGCAGTCGATGGAATGATCGCTCGTGAACATAATATGAAAAGCAAACTCGGCGCAATTCTCAATGAGCTAGGTGATGTTATTTCCGATACGGCAATCTATTTACCACTGGCATTTTTTTTCGGATTTTATCCAGCCGTCGTGGTGATTTTTACATTCATTGCCATGCTGACTGAATTTGCCGGGATTGTAGCTGTTCAGATAGGTGCCTCACGGGCCTATCAGGGACCGATGGGCAAGAGCGATCGCGCTGCCCTGATTGGCATTGTTGGTTTGCTCGTCGGCCTGGGCGTTCATCCCGAATATTGGGTGAATGGCTTATTGGTATTTGCTTCCGTACTTGGGCTGCTCACCGTCATTAATCGATCGAATGCAGCGCTCAAAGAAACCTTGGAGACTAACTCATGAATATTCATCCGAACCTGATTTATAGCATGTCCGGTATTATCGGATTCCTGGTTTTGTCGACAGCCACAAATGGCATTTTAAAATGGCGCTTTCCAACGCGCAACTTTAACGAAGTTTCACAGCGAATAAAAAGCTGGTGGATTCTGGCAGGACTGTTTTTCCTGGCCCTGCTCTCGACTCAAAAAATTGCAATTGTCTTTTTTGGACTGATCAGCTTTCTGGCGCTGAAAGAATATTTCTCCATCATCGAAACGCGTCGTGCGGATCGCCGCGTGCTGTTCTGGGCCTATCTGGCCATTCCGCTGCAGTACTCGCTGGTTTGGTACGAATGGTATAACATGTTTATCATTTTTGTGCCGGTCTACATGTTTCTCTTTCTGCCGTTGCGCATGGTGCTGATTGGCGATACCGACGGTTTCCTGAAATCCATCGGCACCATTCAATGGGGATTGATGATGATGGTTTTCTGCCTTGGGCACTATGCCTACTTGCTGGTCCTTGGCAGCGACGGCAATCCTAATGGCGGCGGCCCGGCACTGGTGCTTTTCCTTGTCATGACAACCCAGCTGAATGATGTCGCTCAATTCCTGTGGGGTAAAACACTCGGAAAACGCAAAATCATTCCCAAGGTCAGCCCCGGCAAAACCTGGGCGGGAATGATCGGTGGCGTTGCAACGACCACGTTGCTTTCCTGTGCGGTTGGGCCCTTCCTCACGCCGATGAGCTGGCAGATGTCGCTTTTCGCCGGCCTGTTGATTGGTCTTTGCGGGTTTATCGGCGATGTAGTGATGTCCGCTGTCAAGCGCGATTTGGGCATCAAGGATTCCGGTGCGTTGATTCCAGGGCATGGCGGGGTTCTTGACCGCGTAGACAGCCTGATGTATACGGCGCCGGTCTTCTTGCATTTCATGCTGTATTTCTATTACTAAAAAGACTCTTCTGACAGGATTAACAGGATGAAAATGCCAAATCCCATTGATCCTGTCAATCCTGTCAAAAATTTCTTTTGAATCGGTTACTTGACAGATAAGAAAGTGAAAGAAAATGAATACCTTACTACGCTGGTTGTTTTTCAACCTGCTTATACGTCCGCTTGTGCTAATTGTCTTGGGATTAAATGTTCGACGTCGAGATCTACTGCCGACCAAAGGTCCGGCAGTGGTAGTAGCCAATCACAACAGTCACCTCGACACCATGGTGTTGATGACGCTCTTTCCAAATAACCTGCTTGGGAAAATCAGACCGGTTGCGGCGATAGATTACTTTTTTGCCAATCGCTGGATCCGCTGGTTTGCATCAGAAATTGTGCGAATTATTCCCTTTGAACGGCGGAAAAATGTGGATGCCGGTGATCGCTTCGAGGCTGTATCAGCAGCATTGGAAAATGACGAAATTGTGATTTTCTTTCCGGAAGGCACTCGTGGTGAACCGGAAGCGCTATCCGAATTCAAAAAAGGCATCAGCCATCTGGCAGAACGCCATCCGCACGTGCCGATTATTCCAGTCTTCATGCATGGCCTGGGAAAAGCCTTGCCGGCCGGCGAAGCACTTCTGGTACCATTCTTTTGCGATGTGTTTGTGGGAACGCCTCAATACTTTGAATGTACGCGGAACGAGTTCATGGATAATTTGAATGCGGCGATGTGCGAATTGGCAGGGGGAATAAATTGAAGAATGAAGAATGAAGAATGAAAATTGAAGAATGAAGAATGAAGAATGAAAATTGAAGAATGAAAATTGAAAATTGAAGAATGAAAAATTGGTTGGCGGTAAAACGTTTTAACCATTCAAGGCCTTGTCGGATTTACAGAATTGCCGATTTACAAATTTGTAGACTTGCTGTATTTTTGCAAAGCTGTTTTCAGGTCCTTGATTTTGAATGGCTTACTCACATAGTCATCCATGCCGGCATCGAGAAAACGTTCCCTGTCACCGATCAGGGCGTTGGCGGTCAGGGCAATAATATAAGGTTTTCCATAGCGCCCTTCTTCCTGTCGTATTGCCTGGGTAGCTTCGACACCATCCATTTCCGGCATGTGAATATCCATCAGTATTAAGTCATAGCTTCGGCGCTCCAATTCCTCCAGTACTTTGGTGCCATTGTCAACGATTTCCGCCTGGTATCCCAGGCGTTTCAGAACGCTGGTCGCGACCCGTTGGTTGACACGATTGTCTTCGGCAAGGAGAATAGAAAGCGTTGCTGGCAGTTCTTCACTTACTGTAGATTCCGGAATTTTTTGTGGTGCTTTAGGTGGGGAGGTATGAGAGCCGGCTTCCCCCAACATCGCGCAGGTGACAAGGGTGAACTGAAAAACGGATCCTACTCCATATTCGCTCTTAACTGTTAATTGACCGCCCATTTTATCAACCAATTTGTGACTGATCGCGAGTCCCAGCCCGGTTCCGCCATATTTTCGGTTCGTTGAGGCGTCCAATTGACTAAAAGACTTGAAGAGTTGGGCTTTGTCTGCTTCCTTAATGCCAATACCGGTATCACTTATTGAGAACTTGACTTTAAAATCTCGCGGTGGCTCATCCCAGGGCCATTCCGTTTTTGGAACAGAAAGCCCGGGAGCATTGCGCGGCATCTCTTCATATTCTATTTCCAAAGTGATGTTGCCTTGATGTGTAAACTTTGCGGCATTTGTCAGCAGGTTCGTCAACACCTGCCTTAAGCGTATTTCATCACAGTAAATTTGCCTGATATCGGGGCGATTATTGACGACCGAAAAATGTACGAGTTCCGGGTTGATTCGTAAGCCAACAACGTCAATTGCCGGCTTCAGGCAGGAAACAATATCGAAAAAGCGATACTCCATATCCATCCGGCCGGCTTCAATTTTGGAAAAATCGAGAATGACATTAATGATTTCCAACAAGCTGTTTCCGCTGCTGGAAATAGTACTAACCTGCTCACACTGTTCCTTATTCAGGTCGCTCTCGCTCAATAATTCAGCCATCCCGATGATACCGTTTAGCGGCGTGCGAATCTCATGGCTCATATTTGCCAAAAACTCACTCTTGGAGCGAGTGGCTGCTTCGGCAGCATCTTTTGCCCGAATTAACGCCTGCTTGGCTTGTTCCTGAAGGGTAATATCTGACAATGTCAACATCCTTACCTCTTCTTCCCGGTAAGTCTGTTTACGACATGCCTTGACCTCGAGCGGGAAATGTGCAGCTGTGGATTTAATACCGGTCAGCGTCTTGATGTCCTTATGCACATCACTGGTAGAGTCTATTCGGTCTTCGAAAGCGTTGTCAGTTATTTCGAATATGAACTTGTCCAGAGAACAGCCAATTACATCCTGATCATGATAGCCGAACATTTTCGCAAAAGCTGGATTTGCATCAATAATTACTTTGTCCTTAAATATGACAATTCCTTCGGAGGTTGCCTTCAGCAGGTTCTTGAAGCGTTGCTCGCTGTGGCTCAGGTTTTCAGTCTGTTTACTTATATAGTCCAGATCAAGATTCCTTAAGCGCGCTGATATGACCGTCAGTAATGATACCGGAACGAGCAGTAGCAGGGCGTTGAATGCCGCTTCGATCGATATTTCCGGAAGAATAAAGGGTGAACCCAGGACGATAAAAATGTGACTGATGCTGACCACAATCGTGGCCCTGATTGATAGAAACAGGGAGGCAAGGGTTATGGCAAACAGGGAAAAGGAGCAGGTATATGCAAAGTGCCATGGTGATTGTGCATAGATCTTTACGACGATGACATAGACTTCGATGGAAATGGAAGTCAGGGCTATAATGACGGCGGTTTTAAAGTGCCGGCTGCGGCTTAGCAGGTAGCAGCCCAAGAGTACGGCGGCCAGAAACCATAATGAATGATCTTCTATCGGTTGTGGGCCAACGCCTGTTGCTGCACTGAATGCCGCTGCCGGCGTAATAATCAGCAACAAGGCTGAGAGCACCTGTGCTCTGCGTTGTTGCTGCGGATCGGCAATATGTGGGGAAGGACCTGTAACATAGCGCCAGATCCGTCTAAGTGTTGGGCCCATGATTATCCACTCTAATCACGATTATTTATCAAGATTTCTAACTCCTGCTGCCTATTATCGACCGACTTTTTGTTGACATGAACCCTCCACAGCTGCCCCAGCCAATAATTGTTTATTTGCCTGCAAAGAGATACCTTTTAGCCTCGGATATCTCAAGATTGGGTGCTATGCTGATCGATTCATACCTGGCAGAATTTGATTTTAACGAGTTGCATACGAAGCGGATAGAGGCAGACGTTTCATCACTGTATCCCTTTGTGCGTCATCTGGATTTTAACGGGTCCCTGCTTACCCGCGTTCTATTTAAGTTGCGCGGGCTGCCCTTGGATGATCTGACCCTCGATACCATGCTTTCCCTTGGACTCGGCAAAATTCTTATCGAAGAGGCCCCGCATGAATTTGTGATCGGTATGCTCGGCACTGTCAAACCAATTCCTGTCCCTGTGGATATCGAAAATGCGGGGCATTATCTGGGATACCAGCTGGAAGATTCGATAAAAATTGCCTGGAATTTTTACCTAAGACCCATCGATGACTCGACAACCGAGGTTTCAACAGAAACACGTGTAAAATGCCTGGGACGAAGCGTCAGAAATAAGTTTCGCATCTACTGGTTCTTTGTGCGTCCCTTTAGTGGATTGATTCGAAGGGAAATGCTGCGCATGATTCGCAATCAATATTATCAGGTCAACAGAAATGGGGGAAATGGATGAATCGCAGAAACTTTCTTGTCAAAAGCGCCGGTGGTGTGGGGCTACTGGCGGCCATTGGTTCAGTTCGCTCCGGTTTCGCCAGGGAATTGGGGAAGTTGAAGGATCAAGCAGCGCTAACTGACACCGTTTTGCGGCGGGCTTATATGCTGGATCCCGGCGTCACATATTTTAATCATGGCTCAATCGGCACCATGCCCCATGCGGTTCACAGTGCTCATGTTGCTTACCTGAAAATATGCGAAAGCAATCCCTGGTATTACATGTGGAGTGAGCCCTGGGAAGCAGCGCGGAAAACCGCTCGTGAAAAATTGGCTGCTTTCCTGAATTGTGACGCGGATGAAATTGCATTTACGCATAATACGACAGAAGGCTTCAATCTGCTGGCGGCCGGTTTGCCCTTAACGAAGGACGATGAGGTGCTCTACAGCACCCTGAATCACTCCGGCGCGAGTCATTGCTGGACGCATTACGCTCGCCTACGCGGCTACAAAGCCCGTCAATTTTCAATTGTCATGGATGATATACCAGAGATGTCCACTACCGACCTTGCTGCGCTCTATACATCGCAGATTACGGCAAACACTCGTGTGTTAGTAATACCGCATATTGATAATATTATTGGGGTCAATCACCCGGTAGCAGAGATCGCTGCTATTGCCCGCCAGAAGGGGGTAGAATTTATTGCCGTCGATGGCGCACAGGCCGTTGGCATGATACCGGTCGATCTAAAAGAACTCGGTGTCGATTTTTATGCCGGCAGTCCGCATAAGTGGGTGCAGTCGCCAAAAGGTACCGGCTTGATGTACATCCGCAAAGCAGTGCAGGAAAAACTTGAGCCTTTTTGGGTCACCTGGGGACAACAACGCTGGTCAGGCTCGGCACGGATTTTCGAGGACTATGGCACTCGCAATCTCGCCGAAGTCTTGACCTTGGGAGACGCTGTTGATTTTCAATCTTCACTGAACGTAGAGCATATGACCCGCTATCGGAACATGTTGCGGAAGCACTTTCTGGCGCGTGTAAAAGCACATTCGCAACTGGTATGGAAATCGCCTCTTGCTGAGGCTAACGGTTCTTCGCTGTACGGCGTGGAAATTAAAGGCACCGACAGCCGTGAAGTTGCAGCAAAAATGTTTAAAGAACACGGTTATGTCTTCCGCCCCTTTCATTTTGAGAATTGGAATACGATTCGTCTGTCTTTAAACGCCTTTAACACGAGCGCGGAAATCGACAGATTTTTTGAACTGGTGGATCAGTATGTTTAGGGGGCGATTGGAACGACATAGCTGCGAATGCAAACAAATGAACGCGAGGATAGAAACGATCCCCCCTATATGTCCCCTCGGGGGGATATATAGGGGGGATCTGAAATCCGTGTTTATTGTTTCAATTACTTTTTTCCTCTTTCTCACCTTCCAAAGCTGCGGCCCGGACATCATCGAGGACGGCGTTCCCCACAGAACTTTTCAGACCTGGCAACATTACCTCGGAGATCCTGCACGGACTCACTACTCGACGCTCTCCGAGATCAACACCGAAAACGTAACGAAGCTGCAGCCGATATGGCGCTACGAAAGCGGCGGTTTGCGAATGGGACAGACAACCCAAATCCAGACGAACCCGCTGATTGTTGGTGACATTCTCTACGGTGTGAATCCAAAGCTGCGACTGTTCGCGTTGAATGCAGCCAGCGGTGAACTGTTATGGGAGTTTGATCCGCCCCGAAAAGATGGCTCCGGTCTCGGCGTGAATCGCGGTCTGGCATATTGGGCAGGTTCAAATGCCGACACGTCGCGGCTATTTATTAGCTCTGGTCCGTTTCTCTATGCTGTTGATGCCGGCAATGGCCAGTTAATTACCACATTTGGCAAAAAAGGTAAGATTGATTTACGGGAAGGGCTGGGAAGAGATCCGAAGCGCCTCACGGTGGTATCAAACACCCCCGGCGCTATTTACAAGAATCTTTATATCATGGGGACGCGTGTTGGCGAATCACCTGGTGCAGCACCCGGGCACATTCGCGCTTATGATGTTCTGAGCGGAGAGATCGTCTGGACATTTTATACCATTCCCCAGCCGGGTGAATTTGGCTATGATACCTGGCCGCCGGAAGCTTTCAAGTACATTGGCGGGGCCAATAACTGGGCGGGTATGGCCCTCGATCACAAATACGGTATGGTCTTTGTGCCCACGGGCTCGGCAGCCTTCGACTTCTATGGCGGAAATCGTCGTGGTGATAACCTCTTTGCAAACACCTTGCTGGCATTGGACGCCAGAGATGGGAAGCTCATTTGGCATTATCAGATTGTGCGTCACGACTTATGGGACCGTGATTTGCCGGCTCCTCCCAACCTTGTGACGGTGAAGCATGACGGAAGCTGGACGCCGGCTGTGGCGCAAATTACGAAGAGTGGTCACGTCTTTCTCTTTCACCGCATGGGTGGGTTCCCTTTATTTCCCGTCAAGGAAATGCAAGTGCCTGCTTCTAAATTGCCGGGCGAAGCGGCCTCGCCAACCCAACCATTGCCGCTCAAGCCTGCGCCCTTTTCCAGGCAGTTCCTCAGTGAAGACATGCTCTATCAGCCGGATTCACAAGCATACGTGGCAGATTTTGTGGACCAGGAAATCAACAATACCGGTCTTACTGTTCGCGAGCGCTTTCGCCAGGTGACATCCGCCGGGCAATTTGTGCCGACTGATACCACGGGCGTGGTAATGTTCCCGGGCTTTGACGGCGGCGCTGAATGGGGTGGGGCAGCGGTTGATCCAACCGCCGGCATCCTTTATGTCAATGCCAACGAGATGCCCTGGATTGTGAGGATGGGCCGGGTTGCCGGGTCAAGCACGACACCGGGTGAAGCGGTATACCAGTTGCACTGCGCCAGATGCCACGGGGGAATTTTGCAGGGGATTGGAGAAAATCCTGATCTCCGTGATGTCCGGCGGTTGTCGCGCAAAGAGATTGCGGATGTGACTCGCAACGGGCGCGGGGCTATGCCGCCAAATGCCCAACTTAGTGATGAAGAACTTCGCATGGTGGTTGATTTCCTCAGTGGCGAACACGGTGGCAATTATGGGACTTTTGTTTCGGCTGATGTACCGTATAGCGTTGCCGGATTTGGCCGCTTTCTCGACCGCAACCGTAATCCGGTTGTAAAACCGCCCTGGGGCACACTCACTGCAATTGATTTGTCAAGCGGCGAGCACTTATGGCAGGTCCCGCTCGGGAATATTGAAACCGTCAATGATCCGGAATTTCCGGTAACTGGTGCTGAGAACTATGGTGGCCCGGTGGTGACTGCCGGTGGCCTGATTTTCATTGCCGCCACAAAAGATGAGAAATTGCGTGCCTTTTCCAGCAAAACCGGTGAACAGCTTTGGGAATACGACCTTCCGGCTGGCGGCTATGCGACCCCGGCAACCTATGAAGTGGATGGCCGGCAATACCTGGTCATTGCCTGTGGTGGCGGGAAAATGGGGACGCCCAGTGGCGATGTGTACCTGGCGTTTGCACTAAAGCATGACTAACTCACAAAATGTCCCCCCTCTATCTCTCCCTAGGGGGAGATAGAGGGGGGACACATCAGAAATTTTTGTCTCTAGAAAAGGAACCCAACATGCTTCAACATAAACCCATTCAGAAAATCATCGATCTGACAGATCCGGCGACCAATGTTATTTACAATATGAGCGTCGAGGAAGCCCGTGAAGTGATCTTGCGAGGCAGCCTCGATGCTGTCAATCAGATCGACGGACAATTTGCGCTGGTGGCTGTTGACGGTCAGACAGTGCGCCTGGCACGTACGATTGGCCGCCCGTTGCGCTATTTTATTGCCAAACAGGTGGATGGACCGCTGCTGGTGACTGCGGATCGCATGGAGACAATCTTTGCCTATTTGCAAGAGAATGGCATGGGCGACCAGTTTCATCCCTCCTACACACGCATGGCACCCGCTCATTATATCACCGAACTGGCGCTCATCGGTTGCCCGGATCCCAATCCGGTGTACAAACGCTACTTCAATCCGCAGATGAGTCATCTTACAGCGAACATTGAAGAAATTGGTGCTGCATATATGCAGGCCGTATATCAGGAAATCTATAAATGGCTGCGTCACCGGGCAACGGAAGGGCCGATCGGCGTTTGTTTTTCCGGCGGGATCGACAGTGGCTCGGTTTTTCTGCTGGCCTATCATGCCCTGCGGGAAATGGGTGAAAATCCTGCCCGCTTAAAGGCCTTCACTCTCGCGGTTGAGGGCGGGGGAGATGATCTTGCGCAGGCCCGTGAATTCTTGAATAGCCTCGACCTTGGCCTTTTCCTTGAGCCTATTGAGATTACCGCAGAAGATGTGAACTGGCAGGATGCAGTACGGATTACGGAGGATTACAAGCCGCTGGATATCGAGTCGGCCACGATGAATCTGGCGCTATGTCGCGGTATTCGCCGGCGCTATCCGAATTGGCGCTACCTGATCGATGGCGATGGTGGCGACGAAAATCTCAAGGATTATCCGATTGAAGAGAATCCGGAGCTGACGATCCGCAGCGTCTTGAACAATATGATGCTTTATCAGGAAGGGTGGGGTGTCGAATCGATCAAGCATTCGCTCACCTACAGCGGCGGCTTGAGCCGCAGCTATACTCGAACATACGCGCCCGTGATGCAACTGGCCTTCGAAGGCTTCAGTCCCTATACCTCTACCCAGGTGATTCAGGTTGCCGAGGGAATTCCCTTCATTGAACTCACAGATTGGGAACATGAGAAGCTGTATGATTTGAAGGGCAAGATCGTTGCTGCCGGTATCAAAGCGCTGACCAGCATGGATATGCCGGTGTATCCGAAGCGTCGGTTTCAGCATGGCGCCGCCAAGCAGAGCATCTTCGAGGATCGATTTGAAAAAGATCCATTGGCCTATCGCCGGGCATTTGGTGCCATTTATGGGTAAAGGCGCGTTGAGGGAGTTTTCCGATGAATGGATTCTGGCGCATCGCGGTGCGCGCAATGCTTTAAATCCCTGGCGGCCATATGAAGTACTTCTTGAAAAAGAATACATACCGTCGGGTAAATTGGAAGCGGTGCTTACGCTTTTTCTGACCAATCGCGAATGCCCTTTCCGCTGCCTGATGTGCGATCTCTGGAAAAACACAACCGAGAAAACCGTGCCGATTGGGGCGCTGCCGGCACAGATTGAATGGGGTATTCAACAGTCTGCGCCGGCGGCTCATGTCAAGCTTTACAATAGCGGCAACTTCTTCGATACCAAGGCCGTGCCCCCCGCGGACATCCCGCAAATCGCCAACCTGATGCGTGACTTCGAAACCGTTATTGTTGAATGTCATCCGAAATTGATTGGGCCGTCCTGCTTCGCATTTAACGAGCAAATACATGGTCATCTCCAGGTGGCGATGGGGCTCGAGTCGATACATCCGTCAGTGGTTGAGCGCCTGAATAAGCGTATGACCCCGGACGATTTTGCCCGGGCCTGCGAAAAATTACTGAAACATGATATTTCCATCCGAACGTTTATTTTGCTGAACCCGCCTTTTCTCGAAGACTACGAAAGCCTTGATTGGGCAATAAAGACCATCGACTTTGCCTTTGCATGTGGTGTGGAGTGTTGCGCAATCATTCCCACTCGCGTTGGAAATGGCGCGATGGAAGTGCTCGCCGCACGTGGCGAATATGAAGTGCCGGAAATCCGTTTTCTGCAGGCCGCTGTGGAGTATGGAATCGCTCTCAAAAAGGGAAGGGTTTTTGCCGATTTGTGGGATATTGAGAAGTTTGTCAATTGCAATTGCGATCCTGTTCGGATTGAGCGACTTAAGATTCTGAACAATACACAGGTATTGGCAGAGAACCTTCTTTATTGCGAGGAATGTGAGCCGTGAGCAATACAGCGTCGGTAGACATCGCAATCCTCGGGGGCGGTTTTAGCGGCTGCCTGATGGCGCTGGTTTTAAAACAGAGTGGTTTCCAAACCATCGTGATTGAGCGAGGCAGACATCCGCGTTTTGCTATCGGCGAGTCGTCAACACCACTAGCCAGCCTGGCGCTGGAATCTATCTGCAGGGATTACGATTTGCCGGAATTATTGCCGTTTTGCAAATACGGCATTTGGCAGGCAGAATTTCCGCAAATCCCCTGCGGCCTGAAGCGTGGATTCAGCTATTTTAATCATTCTTCCAATAAAACATTTAAGTTCGAAGACGCACATGCCAATGAATTGCTGGTTGCCGCCAGTCCCGACGACGATAGCGCTGATCTTCATTGGTATCGTGAGGCCTTCGATGAGCATCTGGCGGATCTGGTGTGCGGGCATGGTATTCCGCTCCTGGAGGAAACCACGGTCAATACCATTCAACAAGATCACAAATGGCAAATTTCTGCTCAGCAAGCTGAACAAGCAATTCAAATTGAAGCGGATTTCATCATTGATGCCACCGGTGCGGCCGGGGTCCTGCCGAGGCAACTGGGCATCGCGCAACATTCGCGGCAATTGCTGACCAGGTCCTGTGCCGTCTTCAGCCATTTTCGACATGTCGAAGATTGGTCGACGCAGGTGCCGGAAAGCGTGTCTAAAGACTATCCATTCAATGCAGACGATGCCGCATTGCATCACTTGCTCAACGACGGCTGGATGTGGCAGTTACGCTTCAATAATGGAATTACCTCTGCAGGTTTTCTATTGGATCTTTATAGGCGGCAAGTACCTTCGTCTGTAACGGCCGAAGATCTGTGGCAAAGCAAAATAGCTGAATATCCCTCTATTGCCTGGCAGTTCCGGGAGAGTGAATTGCTCCGTCCGCTTGTGCTGACCGGCCCGCTCCAGCGGCGGCTTGCGAGTAGCTGCGGCAGCAATTGGGCGCTGCTGCCACATACGGCATATTTTATCGATCCCTTATTCAGCTTCGGCAATGGCCACATCCTCTTTGGCATTGAACGGCTGGGCCGGATTCTTCGACGTCATTTTGACAGCGCTGCCCTCAGCGCTGAATTAGCGGAGTACGACTTTCAGCTTCAAGAGGAAATCGAATTCCTGGACCGCATCGTGCACGGGGCCTACCTGGCATTGAACGACTTTCAACTATTTTGTGATTTCAGCATGTATTATTTCACCGGCGCTATTTTCAGCGAAACGCGCCGTCGCAATGGTGAGGCGAATGAAGACGACGGCTTTCTGTATTGCGGACACGGGCCCTTTCGTCAGTCGGTCTTCAAAGCCTGGCAGGAACTGCAGCAATTATTTGCTGCCGGCACTATTCGCGATAGTGATCGCACATCTTTTCGCGAACGTGTGCAAGCTGATATTACCTCCTACAACCTGGCTGGGCTATGCGATCCGCGGAAGCAGAATATGTATCCTTTTGTTTGATGAAGGATGTCTACTGAGGTAGCATTTGTCATTGTGAAGAGATCCTATTGCCTCAGTGCGCTATCAGAATGGAATGATGGAATGATGGAATGATGGAATGATGGAATGATGGAATGATGGAATGATGGAATGATGGAATGATGGAATGATGGAAGCTGTTGGGTACCGACTTTCAAAGCAAGTTCTTTTCAGTATTCCAGTATTCCAGTATTCCATCATTCTGAAGGCCCGGAGCTCTCTGCAGCGAATATCCAGTATCGGGCATCCAGTATCATTTTTCATCTCTTGAAAACATGCCTGGACAATCGTAAGTTGTAAAAAATCAAATAGATGTTTTATGAAGCCATTGGAAAACAAAATTGCGCTTGTTGCCGGTGCCACGCGGGGGGCGGGGAGAGGTATTGCCTGCATGCTCGGTGAAGCTGGCGCAACGGTTTATTGCACCGGGCGCAGTAGTCGAAAAGGCGAAGTCAATGCGAAGCGTCCGGAGACCATAGAAGAGACTGCCGAGATGGTGGACGCTTACGGCGGTGTCGGCATTCCCCTGCGTGTTGATCACAGCGATGCCAGCGCAGTGAACGAGCTAATAGCTACGATTGAGAAGGAGCAGGGTCGCTTAAATATCCTCATTAACGATATCTGGGGTGGTGACGCCTTGACGGAATGGGGGAAATCATACTGGGAACTTAATCTGGATCAGGGCTTTGCATTGCTCAAACAGGCCATTCACACCCACCTTATCACTTCCCGGGCCGCAACGCCCTTAATGCTTGAGCAATCCGGCGGGATGATCGTTGAAATCACCGACGGCAACACCTACGAATATCGCGGCAATCTCTTTTATGATATGATAAAAACCGGGCTGATACGTGTGGCATTCGCAATGGCCTGGGAATTACGTAAGAAAGATCTCTCTGTTGTTGCGGTGACCCCTGGTTTCCTGCGATCTGAAGCGATGCTTGAGCATTTTGGTGTGACTGAAGAGAACTGGAAAGAAGGCGTGAAGGCTGATGCAGATTTCATTGCCTCCGAAACGCCCTTTTTTGTTGGCAGGGCCATTGCTGCACTGGCCGCAGATCCTCAATTGGCCGAGAAAAGTGGCCGTGTCTTCAGTTCCTGGGACTTAAGCGATATGTACGGGTTTACAGATATCGATGGAAATCGGCCTCACTGGGGGAAACACGTGCAGGAGAAATATCAATACCGCCTGAAGCGGTGTGATGACGAATTCTATGGCTACTGGCAGGACGGTCTGATCGATCGCCTGCTGGCAGAATAAGCGATACCTAATGCGGAGGGCTGCCGATGAAGTCAACAGCCACATCTGTCGATGAATACTTGCAGGATCTCAGTGATGCCCGACGTCAATCCTTGCAAAAAATTCGGGAGCTGATACATCAGCATGCACCGGAGACCGAAGAGAAAATGCAATATGGAATGCCGGTGTACGCCCTGAAGGGTCCGCTATTCATTCTGGCTGACAAGGGGGAATTCCTCACCTTGCTTGTTGCAGAAAAAGATGTTGTCGACAAATACGTTGATGAGCTCGATGAAAAAGGTTTGCTGTATATTGGCAACGGCAGTATCCGTTTCAAGTCTGTTGCCGATATGAAACTCGATGTGCTGGAAGATGTTCTGATCGAAGCATATCTGCAGCGAAAAGCGGATATCGAAGGCGTTTGAGGTGAAACCTCGGCGGGGAAGATGAGTTAAAACGATATGAAAGTCAGCAACATCATTATTCCTTTTCTTCTCCTCGGACTGTTTTCCGTCAGTTTCGGACAGGCGCTTTTTGATGCCGAAGCGGAAGGCAGTGATTCGCTGGATATCATGACGCTCGCCTACTATCACTACGGTATACAAATGTCGCCGCGCATGTCTCTTCAGGCAAAAATACAGCTCTGGCTTTGGGAAAATCAGGATCGTCTTGGCCAATCATTTACCCTTCAATATCGCGTCCCGCGAAGCGACAAATTCTTGCCATCATTTGGTCTCAGCAATGAATCTGCCGACCCATACGATATTCCTGGCTTTGTTTTTCAGCAAAGCGACAGCTATGTCAAAGATCAATTCCGACTGGAAGGCATGTCTGAGGACGCCCGAACCAATCGCCCGGTGATGCTACCGATTATGGCGATCGCCAGTTCGCTTGGCAAATGGCTGTCCAAGTTTGGTGACAATGAAAATAGCCTGCCGCTGCGCATTTCACTCAGCGATGATCAAATTCGCATGCTCAGTATTTTATGGGATCAGCCTGATATGTCAACGGAGCGCTGGTACATGCGCTATGTTGAGCTCGGCTTTGGCAAAAGAGTGCCCTATCTCGAATTTGAGAGGCTGGCAAACAAGCTGGAGAACGACGGCTACGTCCGCTATCGCATTTCCTCACATAGCTGGCTGCAAAGCATCAGCGGCCCGATTCGTAAGTATACAGCGATCTTTAATCGCAAGACCATCCTGCTCGCACTGCGGCAGGAATCGATTAATTCCGATGTCCTTTCTTCCGGAACCCGCCATTTTGACGTAATCCGCATGCAAACCTTATTGAATGACCGCGATCTGATACAATAAGGAATTTTTTTTCATTTTCTTGCGACCGATCAATTATAAAAATTGCTGTTTCTGCCGATATTCACATCATATTTTGACCAATTATTTTCCTGCTCAGTGATCCGGTTTCAGGTGAAATGTTATTCAATTCTTTCACATTTCCGCTGTTCTTTGCCATAGTTTGGTTGCTCTATGTCCGTTTACAGCATCGTGCGCAGAATGTGTTATTGCTGCTGGCTTCGTACGTGTTCTATGGCTGGTGGGACTGGCGCTTCCTTTCCTTATTGTTTATTTCGACGGTTGTTGACTACAATTGCGCACACTGGATCAAGCGCTATCCGCAATATCGCAAACAGGCATTGCTACTGAGCCTTTGCACCAATCTTGGCATTCTCGGATTCTTCAAATACTTCAATTTTTTCGCCGACTCAGCAACACGTGTCTTTGAATCGATGGGCATGCAGCTGGACTATGTCACACTGACCATTATTCTACCGGTTGGTATCAGTTTCTATACCTTCCAAACGCTTGCTTATACGATTGATGTCTATCGCGGCAAGGAAACACCAACGGACAATATCCTCTCATTTGCTCTTTATGTGGCCTTTTTTCCACAGCTGGTGGCCGGGCCGATTGAGCGCTCGACCCACCTATTGCCGCAGATAGAACGGCCTCGCATCATAGAGCCGCAAATGATTTATACTGGTTTGCAGCTGATACTAATGGGCTTCTTCAAAAAGGTCTTTATTGCCGACGGCGTGGCGCCCCTGGTGGATGATTGTTTTACCAGCCCCGAGAAATACGGCGGCTTCACGCTCTTCTTCGGCGTGTGGCTGTTTGCCCTGCAGATTTATGGTGATTTTGCCGGATATACCGATATTGCTCGCGGAGTGAGCCGTCTACTCGGTATCGAACTATGCTTGAACTTTCGTCAGCCCTATCTTTCGCCCAATATCACCGAATTCTGGCGTCGTTGGCATATGTCACTATCTGCCTGGCTACGCGATTATCTCTACATACCGCTTGGCGGGAATCGCAAGGGGGAAGCGCGCACCTACATCAATAATATGCTGACCATGCTACTCGGTGGATTATGGCATGGCGCCGGCTGGAATTTTGTAATTTGGGGCGGCCTGCATGGAGGATACCTGGCCGTTCACAAGTTCATGCTGAAGGGGAAGAAAGTTGGTGTTACTACCATTCCGCGCGAGCCGGGCCCATTTATGCTTTGGTTAGGAAAGGTGTTTGTCACGTTTAACCTGGTGTGTTTGGCCTGGGTGTTTTTCCGCGCAAGCTCATTGGCCAATGCGCTTGATTATCTCACTGCCATCGCTGCCGGAGGCACCTATGCCCTGCCGGGAATGCTAATGTACGTGCTGTTTTATGGCTTCTTCGCGGTTGTGATCGATTATCTCTGTTTTCGTGATGACCGCGAAGTGCCCTTTGTTGATAGCTGGCCGCGCGCGGTTCGCGGCAGTGTGTATGCATTATTAATTGTCCTGTTGATTGTGATCGGAGAAAGCAATGCCCAGCCGTTCATCTATTTTCAGTTCTAGTTCATTGCCTGGATTGCCGTCGTTGAAGCCTTCTGCGCTGCTGGCTCTTGGCATTGTGCTCCTCTTGCTGATCGCATCAGTGGCCGTGACCGGCGGGCGTGCCTGGAAAATGAACGGATCGCGAATTGGAAAAATCGTTCGCTGTCTTGAGCAAAATCTGGAGAACAGTGCGGCTGACGACGAAAAGTTGGTGGTGTTTATGGGTAGCTCCCGCTTCCATTCCGCCATTCATCCTGCAACATTTAATGAACTTGACTCTACCGGCAGCATGCGCTTTCTGAATTTGGCTCAACCCAGTTTCGGGCCCTGGCAGGCACTGGTGATTCTTCGAGAGACCACCCAATCGCTGGACAATATTGACATGCTGGTGCTGGAAATTAATCCCTGGACCTTCAATCGCAGCATCATCAACCCGGTCACGCGAATTCCGGAAGACTATCCGCACGAGTTTGATGTTTGGGCTTCCTTTGATGAAAGAAATGCCGTAGAATCCCTGGATGTGCGCAGCAGGTTGATGGCCAACTATATTCCGCGCAGAACCTTGCGTGAGTATGTAAACCTGGCTACCGGCAAGCTGGAGCCGGTCGCCGACACGATTCCGCCGCCGCTCTATCATTCCGATCAGGCAGATGAAGACCGCCGGCGTGAAGACAGCAACTTCTTTCCGGAAAATATTTCCCGTTATCATCTGACTGAATATACCTTCTCATCCCGAAAGGCGGCGATTCTTGAGGAACTACTCGCCTTTTGCGATGACAATGGCATCCGCGTGGTGCTGGTTCATCCCCCTGTGAAGGCGACCTACTACGATTATGTGTTGAACGACGAGCGCCGCCGTACAGAATTTGAAAACCATCGTAGATTCATCCAGGGGCTTCAACATAAGTATCCGGTCTTCTTTTGGGAAACGCCAGAAGATTGCCAGCTGGATGACCAGGTGTTTATCGACTACGGCCACTTCAGTTTCGAAGGCGCGCTGGCATTCTCGCGGCATCTTGCCAGGCAGTTGCGTGATGTGTTCGATAATGAAGCCGCCCTCAATGGCACCTCTCTTAGTGATCTACGCTCCTTCCAATAAAAATAGCTGTTTCAAATGGCGACGTTTAGGCTTATATACAGGGTGTTTAAAGTAACATCACCCGAGAATAAGGAAAACGTTTGGAAAAATTTGAAAAAATGGGGCTTTCGCCACTGATGCTGAAGGCGCTTGCAGAAAAAGGCTTCGAGGAGCCAACCCCCATTCAGCAAAAAGTAATACCGGGATTATTGACCGCTGAACGCGACATTGTCGGCCAGGCGCAAACCGGTACCGGCAAAACTGCCGCGTTCGGCATACCTATCATTGAACGCCTTCACGACAAGGCAAAGCATGTTCAGGCCCTGGTGCTCGCACCGACCCGGGAACTGGCAATTCAGGTCGCTGAAGAATTGAATTCACTGAAGGGAAAGCGCAAGTTACGCGTCATTCCGATTTACGGCGGTCAGTCCATCGATCAGCAGTTCAAGCGCCTGAAACAGGGCGTTGATATTATTGCCGGCACGCCGGGAAGGATTCTCGATCATTTGAATCGGGGCACTTTGAAGCTGGATCGCGTTTCATTTGTGGTGCTCGATGAGGCTGACGAGATGCTCAACATGGGATTCATAGAGGACGTCAAGTCTATTCTGGACTCGACCAGTGAAGAGCGTATCACCCTGTTGTTTTCTGCCACCATGCCTCGCGAGATCATGAAGGTCGCCAAAAAGTACATGAAGGACTATGAACTTATCAAGACCACGCCGCAGCATGTGACAACCGATCTTACCGATCAAATTTACTTTGAAGTGAGCCGTGCCAATAAATTCGAAGCCTTATGTCGTATCATAGATGTAGAAGATGACTTTTACGGCCTGGTGTTTTGCCGGACAAAAGTAGATGTCAACGAAGTGGCGAAGCGCCTGACTGACCGTGGCTACGCCGCAGAAGGCATTCATGGCGACATCTCGCAATCGCAGCGGGAGAATGTGCTCGGCAAGTTCAAATCTCGTCGCGTCAATATTCTGGTGGCGACGGATGTCGCTGCGCGTGGGATTGATATAAACAATCTGACGCATGTGATTAACTATTCAATTCCGCAAGATCCGGAAGCGTACGTGCACCGAATTGGACGAACCGGTCGCGCAGGCCGTGAAGGCACGGCGATTACTTTTGTTACGCCGGCTGAGATTCGCAGGCTGATGGTTATCAAAAAGGCGGCGCGCACCCAAATTCGTCGCGAGAAAATTCCGAAAGTACGCGAAGTCATAGAAGCCAAGCGTAGCCGGATTCGCGGGATCGTTGAAAAAGCCACCGACAACCAGCTTCCCGGCGAGTTTATTCAGCTGGCGAATGAGTTGCTGGAACAGCATTCTCCGGAAAAAGCGATTGCCGCCTTGCTGCATCATACCTTCCAGGATGAGCTGAATCCGCGCAATTACAATGAAATCCGTGATGGCCAGCCAACCCTGAAGGGCAAAACCCGCCTGTTTGTGGGTATTGGCAAGCGTGATAATATGAGCAAGCGCAAGCTGGTGCAGCTGATCAATACCAAGGTGGGTGTTGACGGCCGACGAATCGACGATGTTCAGGTGCTTGATGGCTATTCGTTCATTACGGTGCCATTCAAGGATGCAGAAGCGATCCTACGCTACTTCAAGACTGCCAAGCGCCGCGAGCGGGTATTTGTTGAAGTTGCCCGCAAGTCCCGCAAGGGCAAGCGGAGCTAAGAGAGCGCTGTTCTTGATAGTGATAATCCCTGAAATTCCTTCAGAGTTTGGCGCACAATCCCCCCTATATGTCCCCCCGGGGAGACATATAGGGGGGATCGTTAAGGAGAATTTGAAAAATGTCAATTGTATTAGTAATCAATCAACGCTTCAATGGCCCACCAACCTCCGGCAACGGTGGATATACTTGTGGTATGCTGGCTGCCCATGTTGAGGGAACCGCCGAGGTGACTTTGCGGTTGCCACCGCCCCTGGAATCACCAATGGATATTGAAGTCAAGGATGGTACTGTTGTTTTGCGAGCAGATGGTCATCGGGCCGCTGTCGCGCAAGCGATTGAGCTGGATTTACAGCCGCCAATGACGGCTCCATCTCTCGAAGCTGCTGAGACAGCATCGAAAAAATACTATGGTTTTGATTCGCATGCTTTTCCGACATGCTTTGTCTGCGGTCCGGATCGCCAGGAAGGGGATGGACTTCGTATTTTTCCCGGGAACAGTGCAGACGGCAGATATGTGCTGGCGCCCTGGGTACCCTCAGATAATCTCGCCGATGAGCAAGGGCGAGTAAAGCCGCAGTTTATCTGGGCAGCTCTCGATTGTCCGGGCGCTTCAGCGCTGGATGCCTCGGAAGAAAAAGTTATGGTACTGGGACGCTTTGCCTGCCGTATTGATGCCGATGTGTATGCCGGACAATCATATGTGGTCACCGGTTGGGCGATTGGCAGCGACGGACGCAAGAATTTTGCCGGCACTGCCATCTTTTCTGCTTCCGGCGAGCTATGCGGCGTTGCCAGAGCGACCTGGATTCAGATCAACCCATCCTAGACGCCTTCATCAATCCACTATTGGATATGTTTCGCCCTATGCTTATGTTTTCACTGTTCTTAAGCTGAGGGGGCCAAACCATCCAAACTATTGCTGTTGAATCACCGCATCTAGGTGAATTGCTGGCTATCTATTCAGCCGACTCTCGGGTGCCGAGCATCTTGACCGGCGCCGTCGTTGTGCTGGCGATAAGCTTTCTGATTTCGTTTTACATCCTCATTCAAAGCGCGTGGTTCACTGACTACTCCGTTATCGGCGAAAGCTTTCGCCGTGATTCCATTTTTGTGCACAGCTCGATTTGTGTTTTGTTGGCGCTATTAGCGATCGCATCTTTTTCCTACGCCTCATATCATCGCGCTTTGAAACTAACGCTTTTTGAAGATGGATTTACCCACTACACCTGGAATAGTGAGCACACGTGGCGTTGGGAAGAAGTATCAGAAATTTACGAAATTGTACGGCATCGAAATGATCGCCCATCGGTGCCGATCAACTGGAGCTACGAGCTCTACAACGTTGATGGGGAAAGATTAAATGTGGGCGGACTGGTCGATATGCGCGGCTTGGGCAAGGTACTTCAGGAGCAAATCAGCGCAAAATTGCAGCCCAGGGCCGAAGAAATTTACCGCTCCGGCGGGCAAGTTCATTTTGGTCGAGAGCTGTCTATAAGCCGCGAAGGCCTAACATCCAAAGACAAGAAAATCAGCTGGGCGGAAGTCGGACAATTCGACTTTGACACGACATTCAAGTCTGTAACAATTGACCGTGCTGACAATAAAGGCCTCTGGTGGCGCTACTTCTCGAGCGGCGATCTTGCTAATTTCGATGTGTTTTCCGCCATGATTGCCCGCATTGATGAGTTAAATGCCGACCGCTCACAGGTGATCAGCCTGACGCCGGAAGCGCTGCAGTTTCCGGAGACGATTTACGGCGGCGCAGGCAGCGCCCGCACAGCGCGCATTATCAAATACAGTTTGGTGGCCTTACTGCTTGCCGGCCTGATTTTTGGCGGATATGTCTACGTAGATCATCAGCGCTTGATGGCTGAATCCGATATGAAATTCGCCCTCCAGGGCGTTGCCGATGGGGAAGGTGCTGCTGGTGCCGGTGGGTACCGCGAAGGCCCCGGCCTCCACCCCTTGATGTTGTTTGAGGCGAGTGACTATAAGGGCAGTAGGAACTGGTACCGTTGGTTGCCCGAAGAGATGCTGGATTGGCAACCCGCTTCGCTCGATAAGGCAGAACTGGTTGCCGCAATTGAGGAGCGCGAACGCTTAATCGGAGAATGTCGCTTCGAAGATGAAGCGGTGCGACGAATTATTCGGGATAAGGTGATCACGCTGCGCGATGCCAAAACTGCGAAAATCATTGCGGTTAGCGACGCGATTCCCGGGGGCATGCCGCCGGAATGCAATAGTGCGGCGGCTCAGGAACAATATGATGATTTCGGTCTCGTTCGCGGTGCGGAAGTAGATGCCGGACAAATCAAGAATTGGCTGAAGCAGTATGTGGAGATAAACTAAAGGGACGTGACGATGGCGATTGAAGTAATTTGCAATTGTGGTAGTATTCTGAGAGCGCCGGATCAACTCGCTGGTAAAAAAGCGCGCTGCCCGCAATGCACGGAGATAATGGATGTTCCCCTGGAATCAGTGGAAATTCCTGTTCTGGAAGAAATCGGTCGCGTTGATTCTCGAATGACACCGGAAGCGCTTTTTGAAGAGGTGCGCCAGACAGTAGTTGGCGTTTCGGTCGGCCAAAGCTGCGGCAGCGGCTTTTTCCTTACGGATGACGGGCTCATTGTGACCAATCGCCATGTTATTGGCATCAACGGGGATGTCACTATTCAGTTAAACTCCGGCGAAAAACACTCCGGTAAAGTACTGCAATCGTTTCCGAAAGAAGACCTCGCATTTGTGAAAGTGGATCTGAAGTCCCCCGATGTTGCGCCGATCGCCAGTGCCGACAGCGTGAAGGTGGGGCAATCCGTCTTCGCCATTGGTTATCCGCGCGGCCTTTCCAATACATTTACGGCCGGCATTATTAGTGCGATTAACCGCGAATTGGAAAACAAGACCTTCGTGCAGACAGATGCACCGATCAATCCCGGAAATAGCGGTGGTCCGCTCTTTAATGAGTTTGGGCAGGCTGTTGGGGTTAACACCATGATCATGACTGCATCGCCAGGGCTCGGATTTGCAATTCCGGTCGATAAGATACAGCAATATTTTCAGCCATTGCGACAGAATCTTGACAGTATTGTGAAGCAGACCTACTGTGGGATTTGCGGATTGACATCTGACGGCGACAAGCATTGCGGTCATTGCGGTGCATCCTATCCAAAACCGGCGGCGCCGGTTGCTGAAACAGCCACTACAGCCCCAACCCCACAAGCGGCAACTGATGATGCTGGTCCCACAAATTGTACGGCTTGCAAGAAATCCGTCGAAGGTGCCGGTTCATATTGCCCGCATTGTGGTACCCGTTTGCCATAACGCCTGCTACCCGATTTTTGGTAAAATCATCCAACTAACGGCTAATTTTTTCGTTTTATTTATTAGTTGACATTTAATTTAGGGCCGCTTATTTTGCGCTAAGCATTAGGAATTCCAGCCTACATAAAAAACACACATAGTCTAGAATGGCCTAAGTTAATTGTTGTTTAGTTTATTTTTTCAAGGAGTAGTTTGTAATGGAAGATCGGGTTCAAGGCGTTGTAAAATGGTTCAACGCTACCAAAGGGTATGGTTTTATCTCCTATGAGGGTGGAGAAGACGTATTTGTTCATTATAGTGGCATTCGCGATCAAGGTGGATTCCGCTCGCTGGAAGAAGACCAGCAAGTAGAATTTACTATTGAGCAAGGCAAGAAAGGCCCGCAAGCTCAGGACGTAGTGGTTCTCTAACCAACGCGTATGGTTGTTTGGGTGAGCGTGGCGCGAAATCGTTACGCTTACCAGTTGTTATATAGATGCTAATACCGTTTTCGTGAAGCAAGTGCCGTACATGGATGTTTCTCTCCGATTGCTAATCAGACCTGTTGTATACTAACCAGATCTAATTGCTTTTGGAATCTTTTACCTGGCAGTATTCTATAACTCGGTTTTACGTAAAGGCATTATATTGCCCAAAACCGGTGCCTACCAACTGACCTCTATTCTGTTTGTAACTTCCAAAATGTAGCCACATTTAATATAGACAGGCCGAACTGTTCGACGTTGTCTATTGGTATTATCAACGTGATTAACTGAAGCATGTTCGTCGGTGTATCATTCCCGCAAATAGTCATCGGGAATCTGGTTGTTTTAGCAAGGATGATGCCTAATAGAGGCATTCGGATATGACAAATCTTTGTATCACTGGACCTTGAATGCCTGTTTTAGACCACTGATACATTGAAACAACTTGATCTGAAATCAATATTTTGGAGTAATAGCTAAGTGCAAAAGGATCTGAAAATCGCTGCTTCCGCTCGCGTTGGCCGGGTGCGCTTGACCGTTGGCAATCTTTTCCTGATGTCATCATTTTATCAGGATGTTATTGGTCTGTCTGTCATTCGCCAGGAAAGCCACTCAGTTGTTTTGGGAGTAGACGATGACGTTATTCTCGAATTAATTGCAATGCCCTCCGGCGAATTGGTCGCGAACAGACCGGGTCTATTCCATCTGGCCATCCTATTGCCGGATCGTACGCACCTTGCCGCTTGGTTTCGCCACCTATTGGAATCCGGACATCAGCTGAGCGGGGCCGCAGATCATCTGGTCAGCGAGGCCTTGTACCTGGCCGATCCGGAAGGAAACGGCATTGAGATATATGCTGATCGTCCCCGGGGCGAATGGAGGCATGAAAGCGGGCGAATTAAAATGGCAACGAATCGCCTCGATTTACAGGCCTTGTTCAATGATGCCGGGAAAGAAGCGTGGGAGGGGCGGTTACCCGTCAGCTCGTCCCTGGGACATGTCCATCTCCAGGTCAATGATCTGGCAGCCGGTCTGCATTTCTATGAATCCGTCCTTGGATTGGAACATATGACCAGCTATCCCGGGGCAGAATTTTTGGCAGCCGGCGGCTATCACCATCACGTTGGCATTAACACCTGGAATTCTGCCGGCAGCGAAAAACGGAGCGAGGAACTACTTGGCTTAAAATCGTTTTCGCTTCTTCTTCCGGATGAGGGGGAGATTAAACAAATCATAGATCGCGCCACCGGCAACGGCTTCGATATCTCGACAAGTGATGATGTGCCGGTTTTAAGTGATCCGTCAGGGAACAATATAACATTGGAGATAGATAGGTGAGAACGCATGGTATTCACCACGTAACGGCTATTGTCGGCAATCCGCAGGAAAATTTCAAATTCTATAATGGCGTTCTTGGTTTACGCCTGGTTAAGAAAACCGTCAATTTTGATGATCCCTACACATATCACCTATACTATGGTGATCAAGATGGGAATCCGGGCAGCATCATGACATTTTTCCCCTGGCAGGGCAATGCGCTTAAAGGGCGTCGCGGTAGCGGTCAGATGACCACGACTTCTTTCTCTGTGCCGGAAACAGCGCTGGGGTTCTGGAAAGAACGCCTGGAAAATCATGGCGTGACGGTTCACGGTCCGTTTACACGCTTCGGTGAAGAGGTGCTGCTGTTTGAAGACCCGCATGATCTTGAGCTCGAATTAATCGGGGCCAAAGATGATAAGAGAGTGGGCGCTACAGCTGAGGGAATTGGTCCTGAACAAGCCATATGCGGTTTTCATAGTGTGACATTGATCGAACAAGATGCTCAGGCGACCGCAGCAGTTATGACGCGCCTGCTCGATTTTGAAAAAGTTGCTGAGGAAGAAGATCGTCATCGTTTCCGGAGCGGAAGCGGCGGACCGGGAACAATTGTCGATGTTGTGCACCGTCCCTCCTTGCCAACCGGTAGTATGGGAGTCGGTGTCGTTCACCACGTGGCTTGGCGCAGCGCCGATGATCCCTCCCAAATTGCCCTCCGCGCAGAGCTGGTAGAGGCCGGATTAAATGTATCGCCGGTCATGGACCGCAATTATTTCCATTCAATCTATTTTCGCGAGCCCGGCGGCGTGTTATTTGAAGTCGCTACAGATCCGCCTGGATTCTCAGTTGACGAGTCAGCCGATGAACTTGGTAAAACTTTGAAATTGCCGGAGTGGCTGGAAGGACGTCGTCAGGATATTGAAGGTCGACTTCCGGACCTGTCGGGGGAGGGCTGAACCAATGCCGCATCAATCACATGTCAGCATGCCGGTAGCACGGCGGGGGTTAGCGCTGGCGGACGCAAGTAAAGCGATGATCATGATACACGGCCGCGGCGCAACAGCTGAGAACATTCTCGGGCTGGCCGCGGAATTCGCTGTAGAGGGATTTGCCTACCTGGCGCCTCAAGCTGCCGAATTCAGCTGGTATCCTAATAGCTTCCTGGCAGACAGGGAAAGCAATCAGCCCGGCATCTCACAAGGATTGGAGAAGATTGGAAGCCTTGTTGCGGAGATCCATGATGCCGGAATTCCGACGGAGAAAATTATGCTGTTTGGATTTTCCCAGGGTGCCTGTTTAACGCTGGAATATGCAGCGCGCAATCCGGACATGTATGCCGGCGTTGCAGGACTAAGTGGTGGGCTGATCGGTCCGGCTGTGGACGAAAAAACATTCGAAGGCAGCATGGAGAAGACGCCGGTCTTCCTGGGTTGCAGCGATATCGATTTTCATATTCCAAAGAAGCGCGTCGCGGAAAGTGCAGAGGTTTTTGAAAAATTGCAGGCTGATGTTATAATGAAACTCTATCGAAATGGCGATCATGCGGTGAATCGAGATGAAATTGAGACGGTGCGACAAATGATGGAAGCGGTAAGGTGAAGCTACTACTGTTTAGTGATATCCATAGTGATACCCGTGCATGCGAAATATTGGTCGAGATGGCAGAGGATGTTGATGTGGTCATCTGCGCTGGCGATGTTGGTAATATTCGCCGCGGATTGGATCAGCCAATTCGCATACTCAGTCAAATTACGCAGCCTTGCCTGCTGGTACCAGGCAACAGCGAAAGCTACGAAGAGTTGGCCGAAGCCTGCGGCAACTGGCCGCAAGCGATTGTGCTGCATGGCAGCGGCATCACCCTGAAAGGACAGGCCTTCTATGGCATTGGTGGCGGCATTCCGATTACGCCTTTTGGCTCCTGGAGCTATGATTTTTCGGAAGAGCAAGCTTCACGGCTGCTGCATAATTGTCCGCATGATGCGGTTTTGATTAGCCATTCCCCGCCCAAGGGGGCAGTGGATATCTCCTCACGCGGTGTTAGTCTGGGCAGCACCACCATCCGTCACACAATTCTCGCCAAATCGCCCAAACTTGTTGTTTGTGGCCATATTCACGACAGCAGCGGCCGACATGAATTTATCGGACAAACGCCTGTGGTCAATGCCGGTCCTCGTGGTATGTTTTGGGAAATAGATCAGAAAGAGTAAATCCCAAATTCCAACAGAAAAAATTCCAAAAAGTGCTGGATACTACCCCTTGTGATCTGCGCTAACCTCTACCACCATTTTCAGAACCCAAAAAATATATGTTGAAAAAAACCAATGACTTGTGTTATTATTGGTAGATTTGGACGTTGGGTCTTCAAGGTAATCATTCTTCCGGATATGTCGGATGTTAGGTCAAACAATCTCTCACTACGAAATAATCGAAAAACTCGGCGAAGGTGGGATGGGCGTGGTATATCGTGCCCGGGACCAGCGCCTTGACCGTTCGGTTGCGCTCAAAATGTTGCCGCCGCATCTTGCCAATCTACCGGATGAACGTGAGCGCCTGAAAACAGAAGCCCGTGCGGAAGCCAATATCAATCATCCCAACATCGCCACTATCTATGACATTGACGAGGTGGATGGACAATTATTCATCGTCATGGAATATATTGACGGCCAAACCGTCAAGGACCTTATCGAAGTCGGCACGATTGACATTGCCAGGGTTCTCGATATTACTCGCCAGATTGCCGAGGGCCTAAAAGCAGCTCATGACCAAGGCGTTATACATCGCGACATCAAGAGTTCAAATATCATGCTGACTTCTGATCATCGCGTGAAGATCCTCGACTTTGGCCTGGCCAAGATGCACGGATTGTCGGATATGACTGATGCCGGAATGACCGTTGGGACGCTCTTGTACAGTTCTCCGGAGCAATTGCATGGCGAAGCGGTTGACCATCGAACAGATATTTGGTCGCTTGGGGTGGTGATGTTTGAGATGTTGTGCGGGGAACTGCCATTTCGCGGCGCCTATACTCAGGCAATTATGTATGCCATCTCTACAGCAGATCCCGAATCCATAGAGGCATTGCGCACAGATGTTCCTTCCGGCATTCGTCCTTTATTGAGCCGCGCCTTTGAGAAAGATGCGTCGGAACGCTTCGCCGATATGCAAACATTCTTGACCGCCCTTGCCGCCATACAGAAACATTCTTCGAGCTCCGCTCCTTTACCGGCGGATGAGACAAAAGATCGGAATTCCATAGCGGTCATGCCCTTGTCCGATCTCAGTCCGGAAAGCGATCAGGCTTACTTCTGTGATGGCATTGCCGACGAGCTTATTGACGCTCTTAGCCAGGTTAAGGACTGGCGCGTGGTGTCACGCACCTCTTCATTTATGTTCAAGGGGAAAACGTTGGATGTGCGTGAAATTGGTTTGCGCCTGAACGTCACTCACCTGGTAGAAGGCAGTGTGCGCAAGGCCGGCAATCGGCTTCGTATTACGGTTCATCTTATCGACGTAAAGGATGGATTTCAGGTTTGGTCGGAAAAATATGACCGTCAGCTGGCAGATATTTTTGAAATTCAGGAAGAAATCGCCTTGACAATTGTCGGCAAATTAAAGATCAAGCTTGGTGCAGAGCAGGAGACAGCCCTTGTTCGTCACACCACCCAGAGCTTCGATGCCTTCAATATCTATCTGAAAGCGCGATATCATATCAACGAGCGAACAGAGGGGAGTTTGCGTCTTGGGCTTGAACTCTGCGAGCGGGCGCTCGAAGTTGATCCGGCTTATGCTGCTGCGCATGCCGCTGTTGCCGACTGTTATATACTGCTCGGCTTCCTCGGCGCTGAAGATCCGGCTGCAGTTATGCCGCTGGCGCGCGTTGCTGCCGAAAAAGCCCTGTCCAGCGATGGATTTCTTGCGGAGCCACATACCACCATTGGCTGTATCAATTCGGTTTATGATCAGGATTGGGCCGCTGCCGAAAACAGCTTTCGATATGCACTGGAACTAAATCCCGGTTACGTGACTGCCTGGCAGTGGTTTGCTATTAATTGTCTGACGCCGCAGGGCCGCTTCGACGAGGCATTCCAGGCCATCGCAAAAGCGCGTGAACTGGATCCGCTTTCTGATGTGGTTGCTGCGACCGAAGGGCTCATTCACTATTTTGCCGGAGACCTGCAGCGTGCGGAAGCGCAGCAGCGCGAGATCTTGGCGCGCACTCCAGATTTTGGCCTGTCTCACCTCTTTCTCGGACGCACCCTTACCCGCCAGGGCCGCTTTGGCGAGGCGATTTCAGCCTTTGAACAATCCGATGCTATGTCCAGGAATGGACAGGCGACAATGGCGGAGATTGCCTATGTTAATGCACTTGCCGGTGAATTGGATGCTGCACAGGAGGCGCTGGGAAAGCTGCTTGAAGTGCATCAGGATGGCGGCCTCAAACCGTTTACCATATATTCGCTGGCGACGATTTATGCCGGAATGGGAAAGACAAAGGAAGCGTTGGATTGGCTGCAGCATGCGGCAAATGCCCATGCACTACGCGTGATTTACCTCAAGGTTGATCCGGCGTTTAAACCTTTGCATAAAGCCCCGGAATTTATTACCCTCCTAAAGAAAATCAGCCTGACATAAACTTTCAAAATGCCAATTGGTATCGGCAGGTTTGTTGGAATTTTTTTTGTTGGAATTTTTCCTGTTCGAGTCTTAATCGTACATCTGTGCATCGTCAATTCTGAGGAGCAATATATGTCATCAAAACTCAACGAGAGACTGGATGCGACCAAGCAGTTGTTCAGCTTGCTAAAAGAAGTATTCTTTGTGGCAATCTTTGGGCTTTTGATTTTTTCGCCGATTACCATTCGTGGTATTTTGAATGATGCTGGCATCAAGAGTTTTGCCGGTATCGAATTTCGCGATGATCTCGAAAAAATTACAAGGGAGACGCAGGATGCCATCGGTGAAATCACCACCCTCCGTGATTCCCTGGAATTCCTGCAGGACAAGCTGGAAACTGCCATCGCAGCTTCAGATGATAGCCGTGCCCGAGATGAACTGCAAGAAATCAAAAAGACCGTTAGCAGCTCCACAAAGAAAGCCACGCAGGTTGATAACAACCTGAAACGCAGCCTTTCTCAGCAATATCAAACCTATGAGCAGATTGATCCACAGGCAGTTGCTGATGTTGGCTGGATGTATCTCGGCAAGATCGGGAGTAGCGGAGACTGGGCGGAACCGCTTAAGACAATTGAGGAAACGGAGTGGCCGCTTGAAATATCAGACGTGTTGAAGATACGCACTGATGTGTATCTGCGTGAAGATGTGTCCGGAAATCGCTCATCCGGCAAGCCGCTGGCGGTGGCGAAAGTTGGAGAGGCAGTAGAGGTGGTTGAAATAGATTCGTCGTTGGCTAAAGGTGGCGGCTGGTTTATTTGGGCGAAAGTACGGCTATACTAAACGAGGAGAATGAAAATGTCGCTTTATACGCTTGAAGAGTTCGAAAATGAGCTTGAAGACAATGACTTGAAGGCATTGCAGATCATCTACGGTGCGCTGGCAATGGGAATCATTACTTTCCTTGGCGTCATCGTCTTTTTCTACCTATCGGTTGATGGCAATAGTGATGATAGTGATTTTATCAATACCCTTACCATGGCTCATTTTGCCTTGCTGGTTGTTATACTTGGCGCCGTCAAGATACTCTATCCAGCGCTTCTAAAGCGAAGCCTTGAGGTTGCTGATACCGCCGCCAGCTTGTTTGCGGCAATCCGTACCTCGCATATCTTGCGTTTGGCCCTGTTCGAAGCGGCAGCGTTTTTCGGTTTGATCATTTGTTTCCTTGCTGCACAATCCGGCGTTCTGCAGGATGCCCCATTTTACTGGATCAATGTTGTTTCGGCACTGGTGATGCTTTACATGGTTTATATTTACTTCCCAACGCACCGCAGTGTGGTAGAGGAATACCGTCAATTCTTATCACAATAACTCGGTCTTTCATCCAACGCGACAAACGGCTGAAGGACGAAGGGGGGGACAACCGGGGTGGTTTTATTGAAAGTGCCGTTTGAAGAGTTTAAAGCCTTTTTGGATTCGCAAGAGGTGAAGCGCTTGAGACGCAGACAGATATATCTGATCATTATCAGCGGCTTACTTTTCGGATGGTATAGTCTTCACTATTTGGCTTTCTTGATGTCTAGCAGTGAGTATAGCTCGCTCTATATGCTTTGGGGGGCAGATATTCTCTCAATAGCGACGTTTCTCTGCATTTGTGCCCTCTCGCTGTATCCAAAATTTCGCAAATATCGATTAAGGCAGTTAAGTGAATCTCATGATGAAGCGATGGATGATTCAGTGCGAGTCTTTGCGATAATTCGGGAAGATCTGCAATGGCATCTGCTCTCTGCTGCTACTTTTCTTGGTTTGGAGTTTGTTCTGGTTTGGCAAATTCTCGAAACCGGCCTGGTTCATCAAGAGACTATTTTTGCCCTTAATATGTTTACTATATTGTTGACGGCCGTCTTATTAATTCCAGAGCTACCGAGCCGAGACTTCATTATGCGAAAATATTCCCGCCTTTTATCACACGAAACTGGTGAATAAAACGAAATAACCCTGAAAGGCAGCAACATGCTTGACTTTTCACCGGAACTTGCAGCAAAGCTGGACAAGTTGGTTGATGACAGCGGATTGCCTGCGCAGAAGAAAAAGATGTTCGGCCATGAAACCTGGTTTCTCAACGGCTACATGTTTTGCGGCTCGAACGTGCGTGGCATCTGGGTGCATCTTGGCCGGGAGGCAGTACCGAAGATCATCGAATCAACGGATGACACCGGTCCCTTTGAACCCGGTCGTGGCATGACCATGAAAGACTATCTGCAGCTCGGTCTGTCAATAAGTGAGAATGATGAACAAGTGCGAAGCTGGCTGAAACGTTCCGCGGAATATTTACTGGCCAAGCCGCCAAAGGTGAAGAAAACGCGGAATAAACGTAAGCGCGAATGATATGAATGGGGGAGCCGCCATCTCGCCGTTGCCATTTTAACTGACTTTCGCTAGATTGCTCCAGTTCAACCCAACTTTGCCCTGGAGCCAATCTATGTCTCTTCCCGGCTTTTTTCAGCAGCTGCTTGTTGCATGTCTCATTATGATGTTCAGCGCCAATCCTGGTATTGCTAAAGATTATCACGTCTTTTTTTTGGGCGGCCAATCCAATATGGATGGCTATGGTTACAATAAGAATCTGCCTGATCATTTAAAGAAGCCGATGCCCGGTGTGATGATCTATCACGGCAATCCAAAACCGGACAATGATGAGGCCGGCGGACTTGGTGTGTGGGATATACTTCAGCCAGGTCACGGTGCCAGTTTTTCCTCCGACGGTAAGACCAACAACCTGTCAAATCGTTTTGGCCTGGAACTTTCCCTTGCGGAGAACCTGCAGAAACGCCTACCCGATATCAATATTGCCTTTATCAAATACTCGCGCGGCGGAACTTCCATTGATATCGAGGCAGCTGATCACTTTGGTTGCTGGGATCCAGACTTTGGTGACGCTGCTGGAATCAATCAGTATGACTACTTTCTAAAGACGGTCCGTGGTGCCTATTCCGCCGGCGACATCGATGGTGATGGCGAGACGGATCGCCTGTTGCCGGCCGGCATCTTTTGGATGCAAGGGGAAAGCGATGCTGCCTGGGGCGCCGATGTCGCATTTCGATATGAAAGCAACCTTAAACGCCTGATGGATTTGATCCGGGCCGCCTTTCATCAGGATGACTTGCCGGTGATCATCGGCCGGATATCTGATAGCGGCCAGGATGAAGATGGTTTGGTTTGGACTCACGGCGAGGTTGTGCGGGCTGCCCAGGCCGCCTTTGTCGACAAAGACCCGGCAGCAGCCCTGGTCACCAGCACCGACAATTATAACTATTCTGATAAATGGCATTACGATGGTGCCGGCTATCTCGACCTTGGCCGGGCCTTTGCCGAAGCATTTTATCAATTAACCAATGCGCCATCTGCCGGGCAGGAGTAGCCTTTCCGAAGGCCCCGATATGTCAAAGCATAAACCACAAAATCAGCCATCAGGGAGCATAGACGACGCCTCATTGAGAAAAATACGTCGCCTTGAATCCGAGGTCCTGCAGCTTCGATCGGCCGTTGATGAGTTGAATCTCTTGAATGAACTGGCGTTGACCGCCAGCTCGACGACCGATGTTGATATCATGCTCAACGCCATCGTGCTGAAAGCGATGCAGGCGGTTAAAGCTGAAGAGGGGACGATTAAGCTGGTTACTGAAGAAATTGAAAATCCCCTGCAGACCCTGGTGCGCCAGCAAGATCCTGATCACTTTATCTCTTCGCGCATCGGTATTCATATCACCGGCTGGGTGCTTCAGCAGCGTAAACCCTTATTGATTGAAGATCTCGCCGGCGATGATCGATTTGATGCCAAAGAAGGGGAAGTGGAGAGTATCCGCTCACTGCTTTGCGTGCCGGTGCAGTTCCGCGGGAAACTGCTTGGGATTCTGATGGTGCGTAACAAGAAATCCGCATCCAGCTTTAATACCGCGGATGCGCGCTTACTCTCGATTATTGCCTCTCAGGCGGGACAACTGATTCGTAACCGTCAGCTCCAGCAGGAAGCACGTGAGAAGGAACGAATCCGTCAGGAATTGGAACTGGCGCGCGGTATTCAGCTGAATTTGCTGCCGGAACAGCTGCTGGAAGACGAACAGTTTGATGTTTTCACACATATCGATACTGCTGAGCAAGTTGGCGGAGATTACTACGATGCGTTTTCAATTGGCGATCAACTGCCGGCTATTGTGATTGCCGATGTGTCCGGTCACGGGCCTGCTGCGGCCCTGATTATGACCATGCTCAAGGGCATGCTGCATAGCCTGACGCGCCATCACCATTCTGCAGCGGCAATTCTGACGGAGCTGAATCGCATGATGGCTCATATGGCGCCGCCGGAAATATTTGTTACCATGTGCATGCTGGTCTTCGATGTCGAAAAAGGCGAAGTGCATTACGCAAATGCCGGACATCCGCCGCTGCTGAGAATCAAATCTGCCGATAAGGCAAGTGAACTGCAGCGCTTTGATTCAGCCGCTTTAAACCTGACACTGCGATCAACATACGAGGAACGCATGATGCCTTTCCTGCCGGGTGATATGCTCCTTCTTTATACAGACGGCCTGACCGAAGTGATGAACGCCGAAGGAGAGATGTTTGGCGGTCAGCGCTTGCTGGAAGTGGCGCGAAGCCAGAACGAGTGCTCTTCAGGAGAATTTGTTGAAGGCGTCCTGCAGTCCGTCAAGGCCTATGCCGGGAATCAGGCGTTTACAGATGATATGGCCATTATTGCGATAAAGAAGAAATGATGGTAAGGCGTTTTCAAAAATCATATCTGGCATTGGATGCTCTTTTTGAAGCTGCACAGGAATTTGCCGCAGAAGAAGGCTTTGACGGCAAACTTCGCTTTGGGCTCATGGTGGTGCTCGAGGAGCTCTTCACCAATGCGGTTAAATTTTCTCCGCCGGGGGATGGAGAGCTTGAACTTCATCTTGAGGTCGAATCGGGACTACTTACGGTGGCCTTGACCGATTTCAACGCCAAAGAATTTGACTTTGATCCGGTATTTGATGAAAGTCCTTCCCGGTCCCTGAACGAGCGTGAAGTGGGTGGCCTGGGTTTGCGATTTATCCGGGAGATCATGGACACTATAGAATATTGCTACGAAGAACCAATCAGCAGGGTTGTGTTAACCAGGAGAGTGGATACGCATGTTTAGCATTGAAGTGGCGAGTGACGGCCAGATCAATTTAAGGGGGCGATTCGACGCTGCTAAAGTGGACGAAGCGCGGGCTGTCTTTGATGAGCTGACAGGCACTAAGGTTGTTAATTTTAAGGAATTGCAGTATATTTCCAGCGCTGGCCTGGGCGTTCTGCTTCGAACCCAGAAGCGCCTTAATAACAGCGGGAATGAATTGATTTTGCGAGGATTAAATCCGCACATTCTCGAGTTGTTTCGCTATGCCGGCTTTATTAACGTCTTCACCATCGAATAATTTTCTTCAAAATCAGACCAACTTAGCGCAGCGGCGACTGTAATTATGACGGAATTGACAGATCTGGAAATTGTAGAGCAGTGCCTGGATGGCAACATTCGGGTATTTGGCGTTTTGGTAGATCGCTACCAGAACGTGCTGTTTACGGCTGCCTTGCGCATGGTAAATGATCGGCAGGATGCTGAAGATATCGTACAGACCGCTTTTACCAAAGCCTTTGAAAAGCTGGAGAATTACAATGCGAAATATAAGTTTTTCAGTTGGCTGTATCGGATAACGATTAATGAATCGCTGAATTTTATCAAACGGCGCAAGCGCCAGGAACCACTGGATGAACCGGTTGTCTCCGGACAGCAATCTCCGGAAGACTTTCTGGGAGAGAATGAACGGAAGGAAAATTTGCAGCAGGCGCTGATGCAGCTGAAACCGGACTATCGGGCAGTTATTGTTTTGCGGCATTTCGAACAGCATTCCTACCAGGAAATGGGCGAAATGCTGAATATCCCGGAGAAAACTGTAAAGTCGCGATTGTTCTCGGCTCGCCAACTGCTGCGGGAAATTTTGATTAAAAATGGTGTAATTGTTCATGATTGATGATAAATACCTGGCGCTAATGCACCAGGAACTGGATGGCGAGATTACCTCTGCCGAAAAGACCGCCCTGGACCAGTATCTCGCCGGCAATGCCGAAGCTGCGCAGTATTATAAGGACTTAAAGGCAGTGATTTCCAACCTTGAGGAAATGCCGCTTGAGGCAGCACCATCCGGCTTGAAAGACAAGATAATGGATGGCTTGCCCGTCGAAACGTATCAGAAAGCAGACAATGAATTGAAGATGCCGGCGGCATCTGATATTTGGCGTACGGGCTGGGTCTTTGCTGCAGGTTTGGCTGCCGGGTTGTTTGCCTGGGGGGTCTTCGGCAACCTTTTCCCGGTTGATGACAGGAACAGGCAATTGCAGGGCAACTTGCCCGGCGCACAAGCGGAGCAGGGCCTCAGTGGTTCGCAGCTTGCAATTGACTTACCGCAGGTTCGTGGCTTCGCGCAGCTGGAGCAGCGTGGTGAGGCGCGGATACTTAGCCTTTATCTTGATGGGGAAGGAACAGTTGAGGTAACCGCATTTAATCCCGATGGTGCAACGATGCGGCACTTTGCCCAGGAGCAGGGAGCCGATTTGCAGTTGTCTTCGCAAGGCGGCAAGGTTCATTTCTTTCACCAGGGGCGAAACCAGTATATTCTTTCCTTTGATAGCGAAAGCCGGATGGAGAAGGGCGTTGAGTTGACATTGCATCTTGACGGCAAAGTAGCCTTCCGTCAAACCGTGCCTGTAAACTGATGAGGCCGGCAAGCAGCGATATATCGAGATCTTAAGTAACCATGCGTAAATGCCTCCTATGCAAGCACTCTACCTCTTTCTTGCCTTAGCGCCTGGCATACTTCTGCTGGTTGTTATGGTATTTTTCGACAGCTTCAAGCTCGTAAGCTGGCGGGCACTGTTGGCATCGGTAGCAGCCGGCAGCTTGGTGGCCCTGCTGATTGCCGGGGCCTTATTTTTGGTGATGACCCAATACGGGATGCCTTTCGCTTCCGAAACCTGGGGACGATATCTCTCTCCGTTAATCGAGGAGATTGGCAAGGCTGCAGTGCTGGTGATATTGCTGTATCGGACACGCATAGGTTTTGTGATCGATGCGGCCATTCACGGTGCAGCGATAGGCATCGGCTTTGCACTGGCGGAAAATCTGCTATACCTGTCGCTACTCGATGATGCCGGGGCCTATGTCTGGACCATTCGCGGTTTTGGTACTGCCATCATGCACGCAATGACCACCAGTGTTCTGGGGATTCTTGCCAAGCGTTTGACGGATCAATATGGTCTTGACTTGTTGCCCCTGGTTCCAGGGCTAATTATTGCCGTTCTCATTCACGCCGCCTTTAATCATTTTCCGCTTCCTCCCTGGCTTCAAACAAGCCTGCAATGGCTGCTGCTGCCGCCGTTCTTCGTTGTCATCTATCGCTACGGCGAAGCGTCCATGCAGCATTGGCTCAATATTAATCTCGATATGGATGTCAGGCTCCTCGAATATCTGGAATCCGGTCAATTTCGCGAGACCCCTGCGGGCAGGTATGTTGCCGGGTTAAGCAATTATTTTTCCGGCGAGGTATTGGCCGATATGCTCTGTTTGTTGCGGCTACGACTCGAGCTAGCCTGCAAGGCAAAGGGCGCGCTTCTTATGCAGGAAGCGGGCTTTGCAGTCCCTGCCGATCCGGCGCTTGAGGCAAGCCTCGCCGAAATTGCACACCTGCAAAAAAGCATTGGCAAAACGGCGCTGCGAACAATTGCGCCGATCTTAAATGCTCACCCCCTCTCAGCTTGGGAAACACGCCTGCTCCGGAATCGCTGAAACCAGCGGAACATTGCTTCCATTCGTTAAAGATAAAATCATCCCCGTCGAACCTTTACACTGCAAAGTTGCGGATGCATTTAATGATTCATCGAGTGAGGAATCGCCCTATGTATGGTCTTGTAAATCAAGCAGTTGAAGGTCTTGTAAAGAAGGTTGCCGGTGAAGAGGCGTGGGAAGAAATCAAGCGCGAAGCCGGAGTCGATGAAGAATTTTTTTCGAGTAACGAATGCTATGACGATAGCGTCACTTATAACCTGGTTGTCGCGGCCACAAAAGTCCTGAATCTATCAGCCACGGAAGTACTTCATGCTTTCGGTGAATATTGGGTTTTGGAAACAGCTCGGCATGGCTATGGAGATTTGATGACGGCTAATGGAAACACCTTTCCTGAATTCCTGAGCAACCTGCCCAATTTTCATGCCCGTGTCTCCCTGATTTTTCCGGATTTGAAACCGCCGAAATTCAAGGTTTCCGATTTGGCTGAGGATACGTTGAACCTGCACTATTATTCGCACCGTGAGGGATTGCAGGACTTCGTCGTGGGGCTGGTGAGCGGGCTGGGCAAGATGTTCAATTGTGATACGGAATGTGAATTGGTCAAAGGTCGTCGTGATGGTCACGATCACGATGTTTTTAAGATCAGGTGGACCGAGCAGGTGCTCGCCTGATGAGAGCCGCTGAGTGGACGCTAAATAGTACCCAGTTTGCCGACCTGTTTCCTTTTCATATCGCCATGAATCGGGAATTACAAATAGTTCAGACCGGTATGTCCCTGGGGAAGTGCTGCGCTGGTTTACAATCGGGGGACCTGCTGACGGAACGTTTCCAGATTTTGAACCCTGATGATGCCGTTGATTTCGATTCCTTCCTCGAACATCGCCACATGCTTTTTGTGCTGAAAGATCGTCTCGGTGATGCCAAACTGCGTGGCCAAATCAGTCCGTCTGAAGATCCGAATATTCTTTTTTTCCTCGGTTCGCCCTGGCTGGCCGGGAACATTCGTCTGCAAGATATTGGCCTGTCAATGCCGGATTTTGCGCTGTACGACAGCACTGTCGATCTGCTTCAGGTAGTCCAGGCTACAAAAACCGCCCTGACCGAGACAAAAGTCGTTTCGAGGCGCCTGGCGGATCAGAAGAAAGAACTTGTTGTTGCCCGTGACCTCGCGGAAGCTGCAAACCGCGCCAAATCGCAATTCCTGGCTAACATGAGCCACGAATTACGCACCCCGCTTAACGCGATTATTGGCTTCTCTCAAATGCTTGGCATGCCGGTAATGGGTGAATTGAATGAGCGGCAGACGCAGTACAATAAGAACATCTATTCCAGTGCAAATCACCTTCTTAATATTATCAACGACATTCTCGATCTCGCCAAAATTGAGGCGGGACGCCTGGAGCCGGTTTTTGCCGAATGTCAGCTGCAGCCAATTTTCGAGGAAACTCGAAGCCTTGTCAAGCCGCTTGCGATTGAGCGCGATGTGGAGATTATCCTGGAGTTGGAAGAGGACCTGCCCCGGGTAAAGGTAGATGCGGCAAAGCTCAAACAGATCCTCATCAACCTGATGGGAAATTCTGTGAAGTTTACCGCGGCTGGTGGCTTCATCAAAAGCATATGTCAGCTCCTACAGGTGTCTCGGCAACAGCTACTCAAGATCGATGTCATAGATTCTGGATGTGGTATTGACCCGGCAAAATTGGAAACCGTTTTTGATGAGTTCGCCCAGGTAAATGAATCGATGACCCGGGCCAGTGAAGGCACAGGGTTGGGTCTGGCCCTGGTGCGGCGATTGGTCACCATGCATGGTGGCTGCATATGGGCAAAAAGCCCGGTAAATGCGGCTGGTGGTACAGCAATGACGATTCTGCTGCCGCTTGATGCCGGGTTCAATAAGGACGCCTCGATGGTATTCGATAATGCCGCTTCTACCTGTCTTATCTTTGATCAGGCTGAAAGCCGGCCGGACCAACTTGAATTCATTCGCACTAGTGAAGACCTGACCTTCATTGAAGTTGAGAATCGCCTCGATGGATTCGGCCGGGCGCTGCTTTCGCCGCCCGCGCTTTTCCTGATCGCAATCAACCCTGACGCAGTAGAAGATGATTTGCTCTTAATCAAGCAGCTTCGCGCAATACCAAACTGTAAAAAAACACCGCTGGCAATTTATTCTGATGAAGGTTTACAGCCAGATGTGCAGCATCGCTATAAGCCATTGGTTGATCTCATATTTCACCAACAAAGCCTTGAACGACTTGAGAGCCTGATCAGCGATATAAGATCTACAATGGCCCCTGCATAAGGATTTGGAGAGAGAATACAGATGAAAAAACGGATTCTGATAGCAGAAGATGACCCGCTGAATATGCAATTATCCAGGGAGGTATTGCGCGTAGGTGGTTACGAAGTGCTGGAGGCCGTCGATGGCGTGGCCGCAGTTGAAATGGCTTTGAGCGAGCAACCGGACCTGATTTTGATGGACATGATGATGCCCAAAATGAACGGTTTTATGGCGACTCGCAAAATCAGGGCTAATGAGCAGACCGCCAACATACCAATTATATCTCTAACGGCGAGCGCCATGAAGGGAGATTTGGATGAGATTCTTGCGGCCGGTTGCAATGCCTACATGAGCAAGCCTTTCAAGATTCCGGAGCTGCTGCAATTATTGGCCAAATATTTGATCGAAACCGAAGAAAAGCCCAAATAGGGGAGAACAAAATGTCTACAACACAGGCCAACCGTGAAAAAGTGTTACCGGCGCGTATCCTGGTGGTGGATGATGAGCCTTTTAACCGCCAATGCCTGAAAGATCCCCTGGAAGTTGTTGGCCACCATGTCGTGGAAGCTGTGGATGGCATCGACGCACTTGAAAAGATAGCCGAACATAAGCCGGATCTGATTCTTCTGGATGTGATGATGCCGCGTATGGATGGCATGTCTGTTTGCCAACGCATAAAGACAGATCCATCGACGGAACACATACCGGTAATTATAGTAACCGCGCTCTCCGAGCGGGAGTATCGCATTAAGGCAATCGAAGCCGGTGCTACCGATTTTTTGACTAAACCGCTCGATTTGCATGAAGTTATCCTCCGTGTTGGCAACGCCTTGCGTGTGGGTCAGGCATATGCCCAGCTGCAAGGCAACTACCAAGAACTGGCCCGAATGAAGCAGCTCCAGGAAAACCTGATGGATACCATCGTGCATGACATGCGCACTCCGATCAACGTGCTTCATGGGTATTTGGAGTTGCTCGCGGATGGCTTGGCAAAGCAGGAGGTGGCCGAGGAATCTCGCGAACAGCAGTTAATCACCACCTGCATGTATCACGCCGAAGTGCTCAATTTGATGTCCAGCAGTATTCTCAATATCGGGCAATTGGAGTCGGAGCAGTTGCCGATTTATCGTGATCGTTGCAACATCGTCGAGCTAGGGCAGAAAGCCATCAAACCGCTTGCGGAGATCTATTCCGAACGTCTGTTTCGTCTCGAAGTCAACCAGGATGTGATCGAGGCGGATTGTGATGCCCAATTAATTTCGCGAGTTTTAGGCAACCTCCTGAACAATGCCCGCAAGTTCGTTACGGATGGCGGTGAAATCTGTCTGCGCATCAGCTCTGTTGAGGATCGCGTTGAAATCGAGGTGGAAGACTCCGGTATCGGCATACCTGAAGCTGATCAGGCGGAAATCTTCGAGAAACATGCGCAGTTCAAAACGGAAAAGGCGCGCAGCGGATCTGGTATCGGTCTATACTTCTGCAAGCTCGCCATTGAAAGCCACGATGGCCAAATCTCGGTCAACAGCACCGTTGGACGGGGAACGACCTTCACGATATCACTGCCGCTACATGCAAATTCGACGGTTGCCGCCTCCGGAGCGGATGACGCGGGCGCGGAACAAACCTTCTAAGTGTCGCGTTATGGGATGCCTCCCATATCCTGGCAGATTTGCTGCTTTACAGATTTGCTGATTTACAGATTTACCACCGGATTTTTTTGAAAATAAACATTTTTTGCCGGAACTTGTTAATCTGAACGAGTATTAGATATGTAAGGCTCAATTACCTCAGAACGGTTCTGGATGATGAGGTTGAGCGGGGCACCTGGCAACATCGCCAGTATTATTCTTTATATCATAGACAATTTTTGGATCTGAAAACGATAAAGAATCTCGATATCATGTCGGCGTGTGAACGTTTTTATGCCCGTATTGAGTTATAGTCGTTGGATCCTGAACGAGGAGATATTGGGAGGAGAATAATGATCCGTCTGTTCCTGCTTATTGGCCTGTCGCTCTTGATGTTAGGATGTGCCACCCGCAAAAGCATTACCCCCAGCACCTTTGACCTGCCTACCCACGTCCCTGTTCGTGCCGGTGTTTTGATTGACACCCTCATTGCCAACAAGTATCATGCAGAACATAACACCTGGATGCGCGAAGTATTCTCCGGTGCCTTTGGCGAAGTAACCATGGTTCAAGATATGCAAGAGGCGCGCGAGAAAGGTGTCGATTTTGTGCTTGTCGTTGATTATGAAATGGACCACCAGGGCTCAGTGATGCATGCGGAGGCAGCTGTGCGTGCCTATCGCGCTGATCATCGGGAATTATTCAATGACAGTAATAAAGTATCTGCGCTCAATTGGTGGTCTCTGCAAAATGACTATCGCAATGTGGCGATTAAGGCTTTCACGCCGATCCTCAATAATTTGGCGGAACGTTTGCAATTTGCGGAAAATGCCAGTGCCTATGGTACCTATCAGGTGGCTTCTGAGGCGTCGCATGAAACACCGGACTCTTTACGAAAAGTTATTGCGCTGACAGACTTCACAGTGACCGGTGTTGATATGGCCCTTGCTGAAAACCTCAATCGCTATATGCAAACTGCACTGTTTCGCACTAATAGATACATACTTGCCAATCGCAGTGAATTGCGTAAAGTCATGGAAGAATTTGCATTGCAAGAATCCGGTTTCTGCGATGAAACGAAATGTTATTCGCAGATTGGTCAGGCCGTTGGTGCTGATTACTTATTGGTAGGAAACGTCGGGAAGGTAGGGGAGACCTATCAAATTACCATTAAACTGATCAATGTTGCCTTCATTACAGATGATTTTGTTGATACCCGCCTTTGTCGCAGTTGCGCTGAAGACGGTTTATTCGACGAGATTGAAAGCCTGGTAAGCGGCATGGTGCAGCAGGAATTGTGATCCTGTAAATCCTGTTCATCCTGTCTAAATTGATCAAAAATACTGTCCGGCGCCAAAGACAACTCCGCGTTGGCCTTCTGTTGTTAAACTGAAGCCATAATCCAACCTGAACACGAAGTTGTTTAATTTCCGCAAGTGAATTCGAAGGCCTGCGCCGGTGAAGGAAACATTGTTCTCCGCTTTCCACATTTCTTTCACTGTGCTGCCTGCCGGTCGCCAGGCAGAAAGGTCGAGGAATGCCACGCCCTGAATTGCCCCAATGTGATTTTGCATGAACGTCTGCCTGTATTCCGAGTTAAGTGTCAGCTCGGCAGTTCCCCGCGAAATACGGTTCCCGCTACCACGGACATTCAGATAGCTATCGATAACAAACGGAACAAAAGGTGAGACCTTATTTGTGCTGATGCCAGTCCGCAGGCGGAAAGCCAAATTACCGGTTGGCCAGGGCCGGGCATAAAAGCGGCTGATGTTGAGCACCTTCCAAAAAGTGGTTGGATCGCCTTCTGTTAGGACGCTTTCGACAATTAATTGATTGCTGAAGCCGCTCAGGTAGTGAAGATGATAATCGAGTGTCTGCTGATCGAAACCAACCTTGATTAGATACTTCTTGAAGTCGAGTGAATCCGGAAAACGATCTGTAGATTCGCGCTGTCGATAGGTTTCCAGTAGATAGCCGCCGCCAAAAGAAAATGCCATCTCCATTGTCGGATTAAATTGGATAAAACCCAGGTAGGCGTTACGATCTACATTTACATTGATAAAATCCGCACCGAATTGCAACGGCTCTACTGTAGCATTATGAGTGATATCCGCTATAAGGCCCCAGCGTTGCTTGACCAGGTAGGGAAGATGTGTGTAAATCGCAAAGGAATGACGGTCGTAGTAGCGATAAAATCCACCGATGGTATGACCACGTCCCATCCAGTTGTGCTCTGTTAGCCCCAGTTGATACCAAAAGTTCTCGTTGATGCCGCCAAAGTTGATAATCGGCAAGAGAGTCAGCAATTCGCTGCACTCAAATACCACTGTGGCCTTATTGCCGGCAACTTCGACCCGGCTCCTGACATCGTAGAAAATACGCAGGTTGCGCAGTCTTTGAATGTCCTCAGCAATCACCAAAGTGTCCAATGGCGCACCGGGAGCCGAGACTACAAATTGTTCGAGATAATAAGGATTGGTTTTTGTAAGGCCGTCAAACCTGAGAGAATGAATGGTCGGTTGCGCCCAAAGGAATGCCGGAAGGCAACACAGGAAAAGCAGAAAGCGGCGAAGCAAAGAAAAGCGGTTCATAATGACAAGCAATGGGTTCCGGCAATGGCCTGATTAGTAACATGATGCAGACTTTAGTTGTGATACTGTATCTGCTGGTCACAATATATGAACCGCTCTAGAATAGTCAATACCATTAAATCACAAATCATCAACGAATGATGCGGAAGCCAATGTTGTAGGTTTGCCCGGCGCCCTGGTTCTTACCAAAAAGAAAATCGGTATATAGCAGTTCGATTTCCAGCGAGTCCAGCAGCTGATATTTGCCGCCCAGGCCTAATTGGCCGAAGTATGCATTGATCGAACCACCATCCCAAAAAGGCGTAAACTCGCTGTTGGCATATATGGTTGCCTTGGCGGTTGGGAAATAACTGTAGATGGCCTTAAGCGGTGTAAAGAAGTCTTCGAACTCGGAGCCAAAGCGAAAGAATACCCCGCTCTCGAAATACAAAAGTGAATTACGCGATAGGGTTTTGTCATAAAAAAGCTGAGTAAACCACTGCATGTCATCGAAATCCAGGAATGGTGAGTTGGGATCTTCATTTCCGTCCAGGTCGTCTGCCAGGGGAAAAAGAACTGCGCTCTGAACCGAAAGGTTCGGGATGCTGGCAAAAGGGTTCACTTTGATCTTCGGGCCAACTTGCGAAATCGCAGAGCGCGCATCGTTGCCTGAAGCAAATTCAAATAAGGCAAAAGGCGAACTGCCGGTGGCATCATTACGTACCGATCTGAAGTAGACATCAAAACCGACATTCAAGCGGGTATTGATACCAAAGAGCACGTTGGTGATACCTGTAAAGAAAGTTGAGCGTCTATTCTGATCGATGGCCTGACGCTGGTCGTTAAAGCTGGCCGTCTGCGTATAAAGATTGTTGAACTGCTTGATCTCAAACTGCCCCCGACGCAAAAGTGTCGAGGGAGTGTAAGCCTGCAGGTTATCACGGGTTGGTGAGGTGAACAGCGTTGACTGGCTTGCCGAGGTCAATTCATTCAATGTCCAATCGTAGCGAATATAGTCCAGTGAATAATCAGTCGGAACAGCCTGCTTGCGGAATTTATTGAGGTATTCGATTTCGGAAATGCCACCCTGGACAAAGTCATCGCGATACCACTTAAACAGTTCAGAGACATATACTTTTTTCTTTTCGGCATCTACTCTTACGTGCTGGGTACTGTTGAGGGCGATGCGGGTACGTTCTTCCAGCAATTCATCAACATTGACTGTTGTGTAGGCATCTTCGATCAATACTGGACAGCCAAGCGCCGCGCAGACCAACACGAAGTGCAGACGAGCATCATATGCGTATTCCTTACGGAGACGCTTATGCTCCAGGTCGTTTAACGTTAAGGACTCGCCACCGATGTCATGTTTCTTCTTGTCGAAGAAACCGTTGACATCGAGTGGCGATTTCAGGGGATAATTGTCGATAACAGATTTGATAACAATAATATTATATGCGTTGATCCAAAACGCCTTCTTCTCGGTGGCATCCTGAATGCTTGCTGCATCCGTTGTGGCGATAATCTTAACCAGCTCAGCGAGCTGCGTTCCGCCGTTGCTGCGGATCTTCGAATAATTGACTTTCCCACTCTTAACATAAGTCTTCAGGAATTGATCTGTCTTCTGAAAAAAGTGGTTGTTGCCATCACCGGCTAGTACCAGTGAGCTAAGCATCATCAAAACAAATAAGGCTTTAAGGGTTTTCATTTTTCTCTCCAAGAACAGTATTACCGTTGTTTAAATCTAATACTCGAACATAATAAATGACTATCAAGAAAGTATCACAGATCTTTAAGGAATTACTTCACAAATCTCAAGATTCTCTAACTTCGTTTTCTACAGGGTGCCTGATGAACCCGCCCTTAACTTTCTGGCCGAGAGTGTATTTAGCGGCGGTTTCAATGCCATAAATCTTGTAGATACCCAGCATGTTTGGAAATTCCGAATCCCCGCTTCAGATATTGCAAATTGACTTACCGATATTGTCAATGTAAGATGGGGAAGCTCATGATGGATATAACTGCCGCATGCCTCTGTGGGAATCGTGTAAGTTGGAATTGAAGGGGTGGCCGATAACTGTATTCGCGCATAAGATCACGACGTTTTTGTAAAGTGGGAATCGACAACAATGGAATTTTATCATCTACAAACGCTGGTGATAGTCGCTGAAGAGAAGAGCATTACCCGGGCCGCAAAACGCTTGCACACCACGCCGCCTTCGGTTAGCACGCATATCAAAGCCCTGGAAACAGAATTCAATGTCCAGCTCTTTGAACGGCTTCCGGGCGGCATGAAAATTACTGATAAAGGCAAAATCCTGGTTGAAAAGGCCCAGGCGACGTTGCTGGCGGTCCAGGATTTTGTTAACCATGCCGTACGCTTGCAGGAAGAACTAATGGGCACGATTCGCCTCGGGGCAAATGCAACGGCTGCCTTCCTGAAATTACCGGCTCTGATACATCGACTTAAGGATACTTCCCCGGGGATTACGCTCTCATTGAGTATGTCGAATACCGGCAAAATTATTTCTCAGTTAAAAGAGCAGACCTTGGATGTCGGGTTTGTCTTCGTGAATGAAGGCGATGCGGATCTGAACCGGCGTTTTATTTGCGCCGCTGAATTGGTTGTTGCGGCACCGAAGGCCTGGGAAAGCGAAATCTCGCAAGCCTCCTGGCAAGAAATTGCCGAAAGACCCTGGATCTATGCCGATAAATATTGCCCATTTCAACAGATCGCAGATGACCTCTTTCGGGAGAGAGGTGTGGAATACAACCGTCATCTGTTGTCCGAAGATGACGCCATGAAATGTGATTTGGTAGCCGCCGCCATTGGTCTTTCGCTTATCGAAAAAAGCGAGGCGGAGCAAGCTGTGAAAAATGGGAAAATTTGTATTTGGAAGACCGACAAAATCTATTGTGATCTCTATATCGCCTGGCTTACCAGGCGCAGTGAAGATCCACTCATTAAAGCACTGGTAGCAAATCTCTTACAGATTTGGGAGCCGGCGCAGTGATGGTTCTGCATTGCCTTAGACGCCGAACGGAGGCATATACAATATAAGGATGCTCATGAAAACGTATATTGTTGATTCATTTACAAACGTTCCTTTTAAAGGAAATCCGGCCGGCGTGTGTTTGCTGAAGGACCATATTCCCGAGACGCTGATGCTTTCTATTGCACGTGAACTTGGGCTGTCCGAAACCGCGTTCCTGATGCCGTTAAGCGGCAGCAAGCGATATAGTATCCGCTATTTTTCGCCCAAAATGGAAATCCCGCTTTGTGGTCATGCAACCCTGGCCTCGGCAAAGGTGATCCTGTCTGAGACAGCAGCAAAACAGGTCGAGTTTGTTACCATAGAGAACTTGACCCTCATAGTGGCGGCTTCGGCGGAATTCCTGGTGATGGAATTCCCGGTATACGAGACCTCCCTGGCCGTGGCGCCGCCGGCATTGCTCCAGGCATTGGGACTCAAAGAGGCCATAAACTGCGTTTACAATGCTGAAACGAACATCCTCTTGCTGGAAATCGACAATTATCACACGCTGGCAAACTTGACGCCGGATTTTGCCGCTCTCAAAGCTTCTCATGATCGAATCAACGGGGTTCTGGTGACCGCGCCATCTGATAATGATGAATATGATTTCTATTCGCGATACTTCTGGCCCTGGAGCGGCACCAACGAAGATCCGGTTACCGGAGGTACACACACCTTTCTGGCCAAATACTGGGGAGAGCGACTCGGCAAAACCGTCATGCGATCATTTCAATGCTCGGAGCGAAGTGGATTTATGGAGGTGTCGCTTGTGGCTGAAGATAAACTGCTGATTAAGGGCCAGGCGGTTATCGTTTTTCAAGGAGAGTTCGTTGCAAGAACGACTAACGAGTAACCCGAATCACAAGTTAGGACCTACAGATGATAACTTGCTATCTACGCTATGTAATAGACCCGACAAAAATTGAAGCCTTTGAGACCTACGCAAAACTGTGGATTCCATTGGTAAATAGATTTGGTGGCGCGCACCATGGATATTTTTTGCCACATGAAGGGGCGAATAATATCGCTGTTGCCTTGTTTAGTTTTGATTCCCTGGCAGCATATGAAGAATACCGTTTGGCCAGTCAGCAAGATCCGGACTGTCAGAAGGCGTATCAGTTTGCCGAAGATAGTCGCTGTATTATCAGCTATGAGCGCAGTTTTATGCGTCCGGTATTAGCTGGCGTTGGTGAACCGGATGATCCCGTTAAATAATATGAAATGAAAGGACGAGTAGATGAATGATCAAATAAAGTTCTATGAAGAAAAGCTGGCATACGAGATGGACCCTGCCGATCTCTTCGAGGCCCTGGAGAATGGCGAGAATATTGTGGTAGTAGATACTCGTAAGTCGTTTGGCTATGAGAAAGAGCATATCCCCACCGCCATCAATTTACCTCACCGGAATATGACTGAGGAAAATACGCGCGATTTCGATCGGTCGCCGATTTATGTATGCTATTGCGATGGCATTGGTTGCAATGCTTCGACGCGAGGTGCGCTGAATATGGCGCGATTGGGATTTAATGTCCGCGAATTGAAAGGTGGCATCGAATGGTGGAAATTCGATGGCTATGCGACAGAAGGCGAGGGGGCAACTGAAGGTGCTGTCTTGCAGTGTGCCTGCTAATTGATGATTGGACAGGATGAACAGGATTCTCAGGATTCCCGATACCCGCGTTCCATTCTGTTTATCCTGTAAATCCTGTCAAATTTTTTCCACAGACCAGACTTAATATGATGCTTGGACAGGATGAACAGGATTCTCAGGATTCCCGATACCCGGTGTTCTCTTCTGTTAATCCTGTAAATCCTGTCAAAAATTTTTTCCACAGACCAGGCTTGATAATGAAAATTGCAGATCTAAAACCACTTGAGTTCCGGGCCTTGTTAGATCAGACGGCTGATATCATTAGTCGCTTATATACGGATATCGATCGACGAACAGTATATCACACGAACAATTCCCGGGACATTCGCTCGCTATTCAATGAAGATCTGCCAGCTTCACCAACACCAATTGATCAACTGCTTGATCGTTTCGAGAGCGATATTGCCGGCAATGTTGCCATTCACTATTCGCCGCATTTTTATGCCTGGGTGACCTCAAATGCCAGTCAGGCTGCACTGATTGGCGAGTTTCTGGCGACAGCCTTAAACGTCAATGCCACGACTTGGCTCAATGCCGCTGCGGCAAGCGAGATAGAGCAGCGGGTTATCGCATGGATCGGGCAATTTATTGAATATCATGATTCAGCCGCCGGCGTTTTGCTCAGTGGGGGCTCGATGGCCAATCTCAGCGGATTGCTCCTTGCAATAACCCATCACTGTCCTTACGATTTTGCCAAATATGGAATAGACCGCGAGCGCCCGCTGCGCATCTATGCTTCAGAGCAGTCCCATTTCAGCATTCAGCGAGCAGTTTTGGCGTTGGGGCTTGGCACTGCCAATCTGATAAAAATCAAAACGCTTGCAGATTTTTCAATCGATGGAATGGCGCTCCGGCAGCAGATAGAAGCGGACCTTGACAAAAATTTTCATCCAATTTGCGTCTTTGGCAATGCCGGCACCGTCAATACAGGTGCAGTCGACGCCCTGGATGAGCTGGGGCAGATCTGCCGGGAATACAAGCTTTGGCTCCATGTGGATGCCGCTTACGGCGGCTTTGCTGCGTCAACCGGCCTGCGATCTACGCTGTTTAAGGGCCTGGAAATGGCAGACTCAATTGCCATCGACCTGCATAAATGGCTGTTTGTGCCATTTGAATGCGCAGCTCTGGTGGTGAAAGAAAGATCGCAGCTCAAACAGGCTTTCCGTATGATACCGGAATATCAACAATTTGCAGAAGACGATACCCGTGTGGACTTCTCCGAATTGAGCTTGCAGCAATCGCGGCGATTTCGGGCGCTAAAGGCATGGATGACGTTCAAAGCGTATGGCACTCAGCACCTCCGGGCGTCAATTCTACACAGCGTCAACCTGATGTCCTGGCTGGCCGATGAAATAGAGAAAAGCACCGATTTTCAATTGATTTCGCGATCACAACTATCTATTGTATGCTTTCAATATATTGGACGAAATGGTCCAGATTCAGAGTCAATTTTGAATGAGCTAAACCAGCAACTGATTCAAGCGCTTGAAGCCGACGGCCGGGTATTTATTCAGCCCACCATATTAAATGGCAAGCGTGTCTTAAGAGCGTGCTGTACCAACTTTCGACGTGAGCAGAAAGATGTCCTGTTCCTGTTGAATGTGCTGCGAGAACTGGGAGAAGCAATTGAACGAGAGATACCGGATGGAAGGCAGAGGTAATCCACATCTTTTTGTTAACGTTCATTCGTGAAGATTTGTGTTAATGTTTTGGGAAACACCGCCAGGTCGATTCCGGCGGAGTCGCTAGCCAGAGAAAGGACCACATGCCGAAGAAGAAGCATCTCCATATCGACACCCGACTGGCGCAGGGTGGCCATTATGTCGACAAAGCCAGTGGTGCCATTGTGCCGCCGATACATACGTCCACGACCTATGCCCGTGATGAATCGTATGAGCTTCAAGGCAATTACATTTATGCCCGCTACCAAAATCCGACTTTTGACCAGGTTGAAGCGTTGATGGCCGAACTGGAGGGCGGCGCAGCTTCGCGGCTCTTCTCTTCCGGCATGTCCGGCATAACTTCGATTTTCGAAACGGTCAAGAGCGGACGGCACGTGGTGGCGCCTACCGTTATGTATCATGGTGCACAGGATTGGCTGCGGCACATCGCTGCCAGCCGTGATATCGGCTTAAGCTTATTTGATGCCACGGATCCCGATGCCCTGGCAAAGGCTGTCGTTCCTGGCAAAACCGATATCGTTTGGATTGAAACCCCGGTGAATCCCACATGGGATGTGATCGATATTGCTGCAGCCGCGGAAATTGCTCATGCTGCCGGTGCTATCCTGGCCGTCGATGCCACGGTTGCGCCACCGGTGACGACGCGGGCGATTGACTTTGGCGCTGACCTGGTATTCCATAGCGCCACCAAATACCTGAACGGGCACAGCGACGTCCTGGCTGGCCTGGTGACGACGCGGAAAGAAGATGAACGCTGGGAGCAAATCGGTTACGCCCGCAAACAGCTTGGCAGCGTATCCGGACCTTTCGAAGCCTGGCTGCTTCTGCGCGGCATGCGCACCCTTGCGCTTCGCTTCGAGAGAATATCCGAAAACGCGATGGCGATTGCCCGCCATTTTGCAGGACATTCACAAGTTGACCAGGTGCTCTATCCCGGCCTGCCGTCTCATCCCGGTCATGAAATCGCTTCCCGTCAGATGTACAACGGCTTCGGTGGTATGATGTCGCTCCTCATCAAGGGCGATGCTGCACGTGCGCAAAAGATCGCTGCACGCGTAAAAGTCTTCACTCCCGCCACCTCCCTCGGTGGCGTCGAAAGCCTCATCGAGCACCGCGCCTCCGTCGAAGGCCCGCACAGCAAAGTCCCGAAAAACCTTTTGCGCCTTTCTGTGGGGATCGAGAAGGCAGAGGATTTGATTGGGGACTTAGAAGAAGCTTTGGATGGTTGATTGGTCAGCTTGTAATATGCGTTCGACCCACCGCCCATCACATTCGACATTCGTCATTCGTCATTTGACATTGGTCATTTGTCATTTGTCATTTAATGTTTCCGCGTGAATATTTTGATGCCCGCTATTTTCTTCCCGAAATATCCCCACTCTTGCGGAAATACAATCCGGCACTGGCTTTGTGATAGATAATGTAGTTGTCTCCAACTATTTATTCTTATTGTGTTTATGGTTTCTTGGCTCTTGCCTGGCACGATTGTAGCCTTGTCTTCGACCGGAGTTGATGTTCAGGAGTTGACTCACTATATTTATCGAAGGAACTGGAGATGATCACCTACGTGATGATAATTTCATTGATAGCCGTATTGGCTTTCGGGCGCATGTTTCGAGCTGGGAACATGCAGATATTGGAAACAGATATGAGCCGGAGCTGGCTTGATTTAGGAACTGATTGCCTGGATGGAGTCCGTTATGAAGATTGATATAACCACCATTCCCGCTCGCGACGGGTTTCAATTGGCGGCAACAGTGTTTCAACCGGATACACCTGTCCAGCGAACAGTTGTCATTGCGCCGGCAACTGGCGTAAAGCGCCTTCTATACCATGATTTTGCTTCGTATCTGGCGGAACAGGGACTTAACGTAATTACCTGGGACTGGAGAGGGACCGGCGAGAGCCGTCCCGCCTCGCTGCGGGGATTCCAAGCGAATATGCGACAATGGGGAACGCTCGATCTCGCTAGCGTTATCGACTGGGCGGAACAAAAGTTCCCCGGTGAGTTGGCGGCCGTTGGGCATAGCTTTGGTGGACAAAGCCTGGGCATGCCCGATAATCGACATTTGCTAAAGCGCATTGTCAGCGTTACCGCCGGAAGTGGCTACTTTGGCCTCTGGCCAAAATCGCAGCGCTGGAAGTACCGCCTGCTTTGGTATGTGCTGGCACCGGTCTTGACGAAGCTATTCGGTTATTTTCCCGGAAAACTTTTGCGCATTGGTGAGGATTTGCCTGCGGGTGTGATGCGTCAGTGGGCACGCTGGTGTCGGCGTCCGGATTACCTGCGCGATGTCAACGGCCATGCGACCATTCAGGCACCCCTGCTGGTGTATGGATTCCGCGACGACCCTTTTGCGCCGCCGCGGGCGGTTGATTGGCTACAGAAGCAATATGCTTCTGCATATCCGAAACAGCTGCGATACCTCGCGCCGGAACAACTTGGCGTGAGCCGAATCGGGCACTGGCGATTCTTTCGGAAGGACTATGTGCCGTCAATTTGGGCAGAGACGGCAGCCTGGCTTTTATCCGGCGAAACGCTCCATGACCAGGGTCGCGTTCGTACCACCGAATCCAAAACTATTTGACATCACTGAATTCAAGGTGGTGTCTTTGCGCTCGGTGATAATCGGCATGGTTTGAGCAAACTCATCCATGTCGTTTACATTGGCCGAGGCCGCAATGAAGTCATTTTCCATCATCAATAAAGAGTAAATAGCTTCGTGAACGCCGGTTGCACCAAGGGAGTGGCCGGTGAGCGATTTCGTTGAAGCGATTGCCGGCAGTTCGCTGCCAAAAACATTCTTGATCGCTTTTAGCTCGGTGATATCGCCAACCGGCGTGCTGGTGCCGTGCGTATTGATATAATCAATCGGACGTTTGGCAGTGCTAAGTGCCTGCTGCATGCAGCGCTCCGCCCCTTCGCCGCTGGGAGCAACCATATCGAAGCCATCTGAGGTTGCACCATAGCCGGTAACCTCGGCGATGATATTTGCTCCACGTGCCTCGGCATGTTCCAAAGCTTCCAGAACGACGACTCCGCCGCCGCAAGAAATAACAAAGCCATCGCGAGTGGAATCGTAAGGACGGGAAGCGGTTTCCGGTGTATCATTATATTTGGATGAGAGTGCGCCCATCGCGTCAAAAGTCAGGGTAAGCGACCAGTTTTCCTCTTCACCGCCGCCGGCAAAAATCACATCTTGCTTGCCAAACTGAATTTGTTCCATGGCATGACCAATGCAATGAGCACTGGTCGCGCAGGCAGAACTGAGCGTGTAATTTAATCCCTTAATCTTGAAGGGCGTAGCAAGGCAGGCAGATACGCCACTGGACATACACTTGGTTACCATATACGGCCCAACCCGGCGGATACCGCGATCACGCAAAATATCGGAGGCCATTACCGTGTATTGCGGTGATGCGCCGCCGGAACCCAGGACCAGGCCGGTGAGCGGATTGGAAACCTGTTCTTCAGTGAGTCCGGCATGCTCAATTGCTTCCTGCATGGCAACATAGGCATATGCGGATGCATCGCTCATGAAGCGGCGGACTTTGCGGTCTATCAATTCTTCCAGGGGGATATCAATGAGGCCCGCCACATGGCTGCGAAAACCCAATTCTTCATACTTTTCGTGGAAGCGGATTCCGGAGCGTCCGTCCTGCAATGACTTTAGCACTGCTTCCTTGTTGTTACCAAGACATGATACGATGCCGTAGCCGGTAATGACCACTCTTCTCATGATACTCTCCTTATTTAAAACTTGATGAATTCTATCTTAATCTCTTAAAAATCATCTGTTGAAGTGAACAAACCGACGCGCAAACCTTTCGCGCTGTAAATGTCGCGTCCGTCAACGGTTACCTTGCCATCAGCAATAGCCATAATCAGTTTCGTAGCCATAACCCGTTTTATATCAAGGGTATAAGTAACCTTCTTGGCTTGCGGTAATACCTGTCCCCGAAACTTCACCTGGTCCACACCAAGCGCCCGGCCTTTACCTTTATGGTCTTCCCAGACCAGGAAAAAGCCTACTAATTGCCAAAGTGCGTCCAGGCCCAGGCAACCGGGCATCACGGGATCGCCAATAAAGTGACAATCGAAGAACCAGAGGTCCGGCTTGATATCCAATTCAGCAATAATTTGACCCTTACCAAATTCGCCGCCGTCGTTATTGATATTCGTAATCCGATCGAACATCAGCATGTTCGGAGTGGGTAATTTTGCATTTTCCTTCCCGAATAATTCCCCGCGTCCGCATTTCAAAATCTCTTCATACGTATAGGCATTCTGTTGAGCCATTCTCTGTCATCCTCCTGTGATGCTGGTTCGCTTCAGATAGCGGAACCATCTGCTAAAATCAATAAATGCCCGATTCGATCCGTTCATTCGAGTCAAAAACACGAAAAGTCGAACGGTCAAATCCGGCTGAAAAAACTACCTATATATAGTGAATATTCGCCTGAAATGGAGCTTGAAAATCAGATTTTTTTTGAACCGCGTTCAAAGAAATGCCTCTGAAAGAGGTAATATGAATTGTAACTTTAGTTACATCACTTTAGAATTGGCTCTGTGAATGTTTAAGATCAGTTCTGTTGCAGCACGTGCTGATAAATTTGAACCACCGTGAGGAATATTCATGTTTATAATTTGCCGCTCTGTGCTATATTCACTTCTCGCAATCTTACAGTTTGGTTTCTCACAGGTAGACACTGCTGCAGTTCTTTCACTTTTTCCATTACACGTCGGCGATACCTGGCAGTATCGGACCTTTGAATGGCTGGGGCCAACTGAATATCTTACCTATTCCATTGAGTCGGATAGTACCATGCCGAATGGTCATCACTATTTTTATCACACTCGTTTTCGTTTCGTGCGAGTCGATAGTTCCGATCTGAAAGTCTATCAATATCGGCCAATAACAGGTGAATGTGGTGAAGCGGAGGCGTTGCTTTTTGATCTTTCGCCGGATACTATTGCATACGAGTCATGCTTGTATGAGTATCCTGATTCGATTGCATTTACCTCCTTTGAGTGTCTGTCCTGGTTGACTGGCTCAGCAGTGGATTGTCAGACTCATTCGGCGCTTCAGTTCATAGGACAACCCGGGTATGATCTGGCACCGGATCTTGGTATCTCCGCCTGGGTTGAAGGGGACTTCACTTCCTTTCACGGAGAGCTGGTAGCCGCAATTATCGATGGTATGCAATTCGGCAAATTCGTTGTCGGAATCGATAATGTGAACGATGCTCCAGCGAGTTTCAGGCTCTTCCAGAACTTTCCCAATCCTTTTAATCCACAAACGACCATTTCTTTTGAACTCCAGGTAGGGCAGGCAGTGACCTTGACTGTATTTGATATGCAGGGCCGGGAGGTGCGGCAATTGGTCAGCGATGTACTCCCGGCAGGGCAGCACGCAGTGATTTGGGATGCCCTTAACCAAAAAGGGAACCCCGCTGCCAGTGGTGCGTATTATTACAGGCTATCTATGCAGGATGTGCAGAAAACGCGTAAGATGATTTTAGCCCGCTAGGACGGCCGGTTAGGCTAAGTTCTCGACAAAAATAACTAATTGTTTGCTATTTTGATGTCAAAAACGTATCATAATGCGGAAATTTGTTCGCTCGCGAGTAAAATCTGATTCTGTTGCTCAGCCGATTTTGCATGTAACGCGGCGAAAAAATAACAAGTATTGTGTTTGTTAAATGGGGTGTATCAAGAAAACACCTTTAATTAAGGTCCAAAAAATATAAACAAATGCTCAAACTCGCGCTCTTCCGCCGGAAGGCTTCTGCGTAACAAAGCCATCGATTGTGCTTCGCTTACTCCGCATCTAGCTTGAATATCCTGATTTCATTAAAAATAACTAAAGCCAGTGCGTCAAAATTCCGACAGTAGTATTTACGCAATTAGTATATAATAGCATAGAAATGGGAAAAATTACAAAAATATAGTCTAAAATTGAAACGCATACGCACCTTCAAGATTATTCTTGACAGACTTGAAGGGACAGAAATGGAGGAAAAAATTGGCATCAGCAAAAATTAAGGTGAATCTGACATCCGGTGAAATAGAGGTAGCCGGCAGCGAAAAATTCATTGAGAAAAAATTAAAAGATTTGCCGGTTATTATAGATGCGCTGCGGTCCCAATTGGACCCGGGTGCAGCAGTTTTAGCAGATTCAAAATCGAAAGCGAAACGTAAGGCAGGCAAGAGCGCTGCAGGTGGCTCGAAGAAGCAAAGCAGTAGCGACAGCGAATTCCAATCCTGGCACGATCGCTATCCGAAGAAGCTCTCACAAAACGACAGCCTGATTCTGACTGGTTTGTATTTGCAGCGCACAACTCGTGAAAAAGCCTTTACCGGCAGCAGCGTAAATGCTTTGCTGGAAGAACAGGGCGACAAGATTTCCAACCCTTCAGTATGTCTTTCGCAGCTGGTTCGCGACAAGAAGGTTGTTCAGGCTGGAAAAGAAGGCCGCCGGGTTTTTTACAAGCTTACTGCCGGTGGTCAAAAGCACGCAGAATCGCTTCTGGGATAATTGCTGCCTGAGCGGAATGGCCCTCGGAGATGTATGATGTCTCCGTTTTCGTCTGACGGCGGAGATACAGACTAGACATCCCCCTGAATCACTTCTCATTTAAGTAAGGGAAGGGAGACAGGGGGATGTTGGTTTATTGCCGAAATGAACATTCATGAATGCAGTCAACAAAAATGAACCTGGCTGCTAGGCCTGCCTGTTCTTCGCTAACTAGTACCGGCGACAAAGGTGATCACCCAGCTCCTTAGAATTATTTATTCTTTCGCAAGCCTTGCAAAGAAGGCATGTTTATCGGGTGTTGTTTTCTCGCTTATGTCGTATGTCGAATCTTTTCCGCGTATCATTGCGATCGTTGTTCCGACTGCCGCGCCGCCAATGCCCCAAACTATACCATGTACTATTGCCTTTTCTTGCGCCGTAAAGCGGAAAAAGCCGCTGGCATCATTGCCAAGGCGATATCCCTGGATTGCTCCTACCGTTGCACCGCTTGCAGCACCCACACTCAGTCCGCGTCCCCAGCGGATCTTGCGATTCAGTTCAATTGCTACAATATTTGCGGGGTCTATCTGGAGCTCCTGACCGGTTGGCGAAACCAATAAATACTCCCTTTGGCTATGAGCGTATAACTGTGCCTTAAACGCTTCGCCACTATTCAGTGTGAGTGTGATATTTTTGAATGAGGCGCTAAGTTCAGCGGTAGTTTCTGGCAAAGAACCGGTTGTTGCTGTATGATTTGGCCCGATGTGCTGATTATAGTGTGATGCAGTTTTGTGTGCGCATGATTGCAGGCTAAGAGCAAAAAGAAATAGTACGGATACGAAAATTATCGTTGATATGGTTTTCATCTCTAACCCCTTGAAAAGTAAACTTATGTCCGTCCCGTTCTGAATATTCGCAAGCCTGATGCCAAAATCGCTTGATGCGCGTATATCTTTGTTTATATTGTTGTTATCGTTTTGTCGGAATTAATGTGGCCGTATACCTTCGCATACGGTTGTAAGAAAAATCATACAACGCTGCATTTGTGCATTGAAAAACCTGATAAACAAGATGCCCTGGCAGGTAAAGGAAGCCTTGCGGGAGGCCCGCTCTGTGCTTCGTCGCTGGCAATACCGCGGGGCCGATAGATTCTGTCCGGTTTGTGAGAAAGAGGCCAGTCATTTTGCTACTTTCGGATTGTCGCATCGCAAGGATGCCGCTTGCGTTTATTGCCATTCTTTGGAGCGTCATCGACTAGCCTGGCTTTATTTTCAGCGCTGCTCGAATCTCTTCGACGGGAGCGACCGTCAAATGCTGCATGTGGCGCCGGAGACAATGTTTCGTAAAATCCTTAAAAAAAATATCGGTTCCGGTTACCTGACCGCCGATCTTAACGGAAAAGGTGTCGATATTGCGATGGATATCACCGCTATTCAATATGCGGACAATACTTTTGATATCATTTATTGCAGCCATGTGTTGGAGCATGTGCCGGATGATCGCCTGGCGATGCGTGAATTCAGGCGGGTCTTGAAACCGGATGGCTGGGCGGTGATTTTGGTGCCGATCACTACGGATAAAACCCATGAAGATCCATCGGTAACCGATCCAGCTGAGCGTCTGCGGCGGTTTGGGCAGGAAGATCATGTAAGGGAGTATGGTCCGGATTATGTTGATCGCCTTCGAGAAGCAGGCTTTCGGGTAGAAGTCATTCGCGCCGGAGATTTTCTCGATCCGCAAGAAATTGAGCAGATGGGTATTACTCCGGCTGCAGGAGAAATTTATGTTTGTAAGAAAAATTAGCGCAATATGCATCGCCGGTCTTCTCTTGGTTGCCTCTGCTTGCCAAACCCAAATTGTTGACCCCCCTGAGACGCCCGTCGAATCGACGCCCGCGATTGCCTTTCTTAATCAGCCTGCTGATAACGTCAACATTGGCTTACACTACCTGAAAGATGAATCTGACAAAAGCATTCCAATTACCGCCGTAGAAGAGCATGTGGTTGCGTTTACCTGGAATAACGCAGATGGCACGCTCTATTTCTGTATCGAAAAGTCAGATGCTACCGAGTTTTACGCCCGAGAAGCTGATGGTAATATTGTTCTACTACATCAATATCCCGGCTTGGTTGAACCGGATATTCATTTTCATCCAGCATTAAACGCCATCCTATTCGCCTCCGGAAGTCGCATGAGGTTGCTGGATGTTAATAGCGGTTTAGTCGAGCCGCTACTGGCGGATGTGGGAATATTGCAAATTCCTGTCTTTGCAGGCAGCGGTCAAAGGATCGCTTTCTGGACATTTACGACCACACCTATTATTGGCCTGGTTCGTTCGGACGGTAGCGAGTATTATCGATTGCCGCCTCTTTTGGACATTCATTATACCGGTCGCTTGCGTTGGTCACCGGATGAACGCTATCTCGCTCTAGACGCCCGAAACGATAGCGCCTATTTTGCCATTGTCGATCTTGCCGCGCATCGGGTAGACTATATCGCTGCCGGTGGCGATCCACGCTGGTCGCCGGATGGTCAATCACTGCTTTTTGCCAGTGCCGGCGAAGACGGTGTGCGAAAGCTGTTCATACTGGATGTAGCCAGTCACTCGCGCGAGCAGGTTTCAATACTTCCAAATTCGCATTTCATGCCGCGCTGGATTAACGCGCATCAAATCGCCTTTCTGTATGATGACTATTCCGGTAGCGGAATGGAAATTTACCAGCAGAACCTGGAAACCGGTATGATCGAACGCCGCTCCGACTTTAGCGGGGCCGGGTCGGTGAAGATGTTCAAGGTAAACCAATTTGCTAATTGATGTGCTTTGTGATAAGGAGCGACGTATGTAAGAGATACGAAGTCTTAATTTTGTGAGAGCAATGAAGTGGAAGCCGATAAGTTCCACAAATGAGTTGGGATATGGAGTAATGAAAAAGAGGCATTTCTTTGATTGAATATTTGAAGGCTAAGAATCATAAAGCGATAACCAGTCTGAAAATTTCTGAGCTTGGTAAAATCAACGTACTTTGTGGTCGGAATAACAGTGGCAAGACATCTATTTTTGAAGCGTTATCAAATTCTGGTAGCCACGGTGTCGGTAAGCGAATAAGCCGTGCAGCCCACCTGCTTAGTTTGTTTGAGGATGAAGCGCTCCGCTATTCCAATCCTGCTCCATCAAATAGCAAAGCTTGGTTTAAAGAAGTTGTGGACCAACTCGTTGATACCAATGTTGTTTGGTATTTCGATGAAAAGGGAGAAATTATTGACTACCTATATACATCAATGGAAGGAACGCCTCTTCAAAGGTTTCGGCGAAACGGTCTTTTTGATTTCAATAGAATTTTAGACGTTTTTTTTTCGCAGCTTATAAGCTCTTATAGACCACTCTTGATTCCTCCAAAGCGTCGACTTCAGTCGACTATTCGGCTAAATTTTGCGGAACAAATGCATGAAAACGGTGACGGGATATTAAATCGACTTTTTTTTCTCAAAAATCAAGACCTACGTTCAGTAGCCTACGCAAAATTCTCAAAAATTTATGATTTATTTCGTGATGTTACTGGATTGTCTTTTACAATTCATCCTGATAAGGAAAATAATCTAACTCTCTTTTATGGCAATGATGGTCAATGGTTAAATGCAGATGATTGCGGATTAGGGCTGTCCGACGTACTTATCATTTTGTCTTTGGTTATTGATACTGATGCTTCATTTATTTTCATTGAGGAGCCAGAAAATCATCTCCATGCGAGTTACCAGAAAAAGTTGCTGAATGTACTAAAAGCAACATCGAATCGTCAATTTTTTCTGTCAACGCATTCATCAGTTTTCTTAGATACTTTATCTGTTGATCGTGTATTTTACGTGCAAAATAATGGCCAAGTAAGAATAAATGATCATACAAGCAAGTCCCAAATAATTGCAGATTTAGGCTACTCTGTTGCCGAAAACCTTGTTTCCGACGCGATAATTTTGACGGAAGGGCCGACTGATATTGATGCTTTGCGTCAAATATTACGTTGGATTGACCTTACGGAACGATACAATATTCGATTTTGGCCTCTTGGTGGCGATATTATGCAACACCTAGACATGAGCGTGTTTAGCGAGACGCGCAACGTCTATGCAATCGTGGACAATGATCCCGGTAGCTCCAAGGCTCGAACTCGTTTCTTGAAACAATGCGAAAAATATGAGATTCCAGCCATTCGTTTGAAGCGTTACTCGATCGAAAACTATGCGATTTTGCCCGCGATCAGAAGTGTTTTTCCACGACAAATACCTAGTGAAATTCGCCAATTAGACCCTATGAAAAAGGTAGATAATCAATTGGGATTTGCTAAGAAGGGCAAAAGTATAAAGTCAAAAATCGGCCAAATTTTTGCCAGGATGTCAATTGTAGATATCAAGGATACTGACTTGCTGGATTTTGTTTACAGAATTGACGCAGATTTAAGAGAACAGCAGATTTAGATGACGATTGGCCAAAGTTGCTATCTTTGATTGATGGTATGGAAATTTAGACACTCAACCGCCGTCTTGCATTCGCTGACATGACCTGGATCGGCTGTTTTTGGGATGAAAGTCTGAGAGAATAGGGTGCTATCCTCGAACGCAGAGGTTTTCATAGCACCTACCTTGCATGCTCAATAATCGACTTTTGGAAATCGAACGATGGTCATGACCGCAGAAAAAGAAGCCCCAAGTTTTCTCACCGCCCGCTGGCGTTATCTGTTGATGATGAATTATGATATTGACCCGGAAATCCTGCAGCCGTACGTGCCTGCCGGAACAGAACTGGATCAATGGAATGGACGCACAATTGTCAGTATGGTTGGCTTCTTCTTTCAGGACACGCGCCTGAAGGGCATAATTATCCCGTTTCATCGCCACTTCGATGAAATCAACCTGCGTTTCTACGTGCGTCGCGAACATGGCGATGAGGTTCGTCGCGGGGTTGTTTTTGTGAAAGAAATTGTGCCGAAGATTGCCATTTCAACGATAGCGCGAGTCGTATACAACGAAAAATATGTGCGTCGCACCATGCGTTCGAAAATCCTGGTACCGCCTGGAAAACCACAAGGCCTGGTGCATTATGAGTGGCGTTACTGGTGGAAGTGGAATGGCCTCTTCGCAAAGTTTGATCAGGACAAGGCTTATTTACCGGCGCCTGGTTCGGAAGAAGAATTTATCACGGAGCATTATTGGGGCTACGCCGCTCAACGTGATGGTGGCACAGTTGAATACCAGGTTGAGCACCCGCAGTGGCGGGTCTGGCAAGCCCTCGAAGCGCGTTTCGATTGCAACGTTGCCTTAAATTATGACCCGGTTTTTGTAGACGCTTTGTCCCGCCCCCCGGCATCGGCCTTTGTCGCAGAAGGTTCAGCGGTAACGGTTCGCAGTGGCCGGAGGATTAAATGATGAATGACCAATAGACAATGTCTAATGAACAATGACCAATGTCTAATGAAAAATGACAAATGAAAAGCCGTTAGCAGTTAGCGATTGGGCAGTAAACCGGAAATGCCTTAACGATTCAACGCTTAACGAACCTATTCGTCATTAGACATTGGTCATTAGACATTGTCCATTGTCCATTGTCCATTGTCCATTCGTCATTTCAACAGCACCATCTTCCTCGTCATCACCTGTTCCCCGGCTTGCATTTGTAGCAAATATACGCCGGATGCAACTTGTTGACCATTGTCGTTGCGACCATCCCAAACAAATGAATGCACACCCGCCGAATGCCGGCCCTTAACTGCCAGGCGAACAACCTCACCAAGCGTATTGTAGATCGTCAACCGCACGTCTGCTGTGCGAGGAAGTTCGAAACGTATGGTGGTGCTCGGATTAAACGGGTTTGGAAAATTCTGTAGCAGTGCAAATTCTTCCGGCGCGTTTTCGGGTGCGTCGGGTGTCTCAATCGCAGTGAAATTACCAAACTGCAGGGAGAACCAGCCGCCGCTATCATCTGCAAGGTAGATCTGGTCGCCTGTGGCGCGAACGCTAGTGGCTTTACCGGGTGAATCAAAAAAGCCTATCTCCTCAGGAGCTGCGGGATCCGCGACGTCAATTACCCGCAAACCTGCATCATCATCGGCGACATAGAGACGACTGCCATCAAGCCGTAACCCACGTGGATTGCCGGGCGTTTGAAATGTGCTGCTGATTTGTGGCGCCGAACGCACGCTCAGGTCAAGGGCCATAATGCTTTGATCGGCCAACAACACATATCCATAGTCGCCCTTGCCAACGATATCTTCTACTGCTATACCGGGTTTCAGATAGCCTGCTTCCACAGGTGAGAAGAAGCTTGTGTAGTCGATCACCCGCAAGCCGCTATCCCCATCGGCGATAAAGAGGAAATCGTCCGTCACCATTACCCCTGTTGCGCTGCCCGGCGTCAACCAGGTGCTTTGCAGCACCAGCCAGCGTGGATTCACAGTTGGCAATAGATGAACCCCGCTGCCGTCTGCCAGATAGGCATATTGCCCTGAGAAAAAGAGCTTGCTTAACTGCCCCGGCGTATCCAGGCTGCCTAAGGCTTCCGGTGCTGCTGCCTCAAGAACCTCTACAACCTGAATTCCACCCGGATCGCTACCGACATAGAACCAATCGTCCAGTTTTTCCATAAAGCGCTTGTTCGGACCCAGCGCAATTTCCGACAACAAAAGGGGCGCCGCTGCTATGCGAACATCGTAGGCCTGGAACCGTCCGTCGGCAGTAAGGGTATATATGGTATCTTCTTCCGCAGCGATATCGATGATGATATCTCCATTCTGCAGACCGCTGATGACCTGTACATTGCTCGCCGGATAGGCATTTGCCGTTCCGCGCACCGGCAGGTTTGTCGGCGTGGCAGACTGGTTAAAATAAAACTGAATAGTGCTTTCCCAGGTGCCTTCATCGGACGGTCGAAAAGCGAGTGTCAAAGTTGTGTCCTTATTCGCTGCTAGCGTAAAAGGCAAGAATTCTACCGTGAAATTTGGGTCTGCGGCTATTGCCGTATCGACGACGAGCGGCTGCGTGGTCTCATTTGTGAGCATCACGCTGGCAGCGGTCGAGATGCCCAGGAATGTATCCGCAAAATGAACCGTATCGGCACTAAAGGTGACCCGTTCATCAACCCCGATGCCTCTTAGCACAAATTTGAGTGGTGTCTGTGCGCCGTAATTGTGGATGAGCTCCAGAGTGTCGACAATTTCACCGCTTGCATCTGGCACAAAGCCGACCCGCAAAACGTGATCTTCCGGACTATCCGTAGCAATCTGTGTGGCAAGGTCCGGCACAAAAAAACGGTTGTTTTGGCTGCGATAGTGGCTTACGACCAGATCGCTGTCATTCTCACTGAGCGCCAGTTGGATATCTGCATAAGCCGTATCCCCGGGAAAAACCGCTTCATAGGCCTTGGGATCAACCATGTGTGAAAACTGAACAGTGCCGTTCACAGAGCCGCCGGTGATGGCAATGGTATCTGTCTGGGCAATATCATCTACATAGTGATTGTAAGAAAGGAAATGCGGACCAAGCTGATTGTTGACCACAACAGCGCTGAGATGAACAGTGATTTCCTGGCCGGCAGCCAGGTGAAAGCTGTCATTATCGACGCTGATATAGTCGCTGGAGAATTTGAGCTGGCCGAAAGATACCCGGCGCGTGCCATTGTTGATGAAGGTGAGCGGAACGGTTTCCGGATCTATGCTGGTTGCTGTTGGAAATTCGATCCATATTCGATCGGTCGTAAACGAATGGTCAGCTGGGCGCAACTCATAGATGTCAATGATGTCAGGTGCTGTCGTCACATAGATTCTATCATTCAGTACCGCTATTGCTCTGCCGTCGCTGACCGGATGCCAGGCAATCCTGTTCGGAATGGCGCTGGAGATATCAAACACTTCAAGCGAATTGTCGGTCAGCAGATATAATAGATTGTCGGCGAAATACAATCTCTGCGGCGCGGTCACATCGGTTACCGTGGCGACTTCACTCAAACTGCTGTCAGAGAATAGCAATACGCGCAACATCGACTCGTCGGCGACATAGACCAGAGTATCGTTGAGAACCATATCTTTTACGGAGTCGAGCTGGTCATATGTGGCTATGTACTGCGGCAGGGAATCGGTTTGATGATAAATGCGGATATATTGGGGGTCGTCTGCCTGATTTGTTTCTGTCGCTGCAACCAGGAGGTAGTCCGAATTTCCGGCGAGTGCACCTGCAAGGCGAATTTCCGCCAGTTTACCGAGGTAGCTGATTCTTCCATGGATCCCAATATCGTATACATAGAGATACTCCGCGGTAGATGTCTGGCTGACAAATAGGCGGCTGCCTGAGCTCCATAGATATGAGGCTGCGCTTGGGCTCAAGGTGCTGTTTTCCTCATGAAAGGGAAATGGACTATCGCTTTGCATCAGGTTGATTGAAGCGATGCTGTGACCGTCATCGTTCGTGAATGCTGCGAATCCATGACTGCCGTAAAAGGTCATTTCCTGAAATCGATGGTCACTGCTGGTCCACACGTTTGTCAGGGTTGGCTGCCACGAAGAGTGATCGGCCAGGCGGGCCAGCCAACCGCCGGGTGCAGTATCGCTCTGATGCTCGCCGCCAATATAGATTTGTTCACCATTGCTGATCAGTCCGTTGATCTGAATATTGCTGAAAATGGAGGTTTCGGATAGATGATGAGCGGGAATCTGGTAGCGGCTCAGGTGGCGAATGCGCTCGGAATCGGTTTGTGCGAAAGAAAAGCAACCCAAAAAAATGATGAAAGTAATAATATACTGGTAGACTGGTATTTTGCCAGACGATAGCATGTAACTGCCTCCGCAAAAGTTCACAGGCGTCCCGGCACAGGCTGTCGGCCCGGGGCACGCCAAGCGGTATTTATGCGTATCCTGCTCGTACTCAGCAGTTGACCGGGGGAGTGGAAAACCGCGAGACAGACTCGAGCAGGAACGCAAAATAGAGCGCTTGAATATTGAAAATGGAATTAGATCGGTAATGGTAACCAAAGCATGATCGGCAGAAATACTGGTGACTTGAATCATAATTGTAATTTGAACATATTGCCGATTGAACTCCACTAACACAGAATTGCTCATTTGAGAGAGACAACGACAACGGATAAAACCCTTGCTGCTGCCATTCGCGATGGCGATTCGCAGGCTTTCGAAATTCTGTTCTATCGCTATTACGGCGAACTGAAGGGATATCTGCGCCGCAAATACAGCATGGCCGATGATCAGGCCCGCGATGTTGTTCAGGAGGGATTTGTGCGGCTCTGGGAAAAGCGCAGCACAATTGATCCCCAGCGCTCCATCCGGGCATTTCTTTATCAGGTGATTCGCAACCTGGCGATAGATCATTTCCGTAAAAACGGGAAAGTAGACATGACTACGGATAGTGAGCTGCTGGAGCTGCCTGCCGGGAGCGATCCGGAAACCCTTCAGCACTTACGTGAAGCAATTGACGGACTCGACCCGCCTCTGCGCGATGTCGTTCGGCTTAAATGGATCGAGGGATACAAATACCGCGAGATTGGCGAAAAGCTTGGCATATCGGAACGAACTGTCGAAGGCCGCATGGCGAGAGCGCTGAAAAGACTCATTGAACTTTTGAAGAGTGAAAATTGAAAAGATCGTGGCAGTAGCAGCAACAATGGTTGGCGGAAAACAGTGGGCAGGTGAAATTGTGACCAGGTAAAGTACTTGGTAAGTTCTTTTTCTGCCCAGTGCCGCTGCAACTGCCACTTTCCCTATCAATGCTTCAATCTTCAATGCTTCAATCTTCAATGTTTCAATCTTCAATGCCCCTACGGGGTTTTACCGTCCTCATCCGTATACCAGTTAGAAACATCTAATTGGAACAGAATGACGCCATTCTATTTTGGGAGAAGAGTAATGGGAGTTCAGAGAGGAATCATGCGCCGCTGGATGTGGGTAGCGCTGTTTGCCTGTGTCAGCCTGGCCTACAGCGAAGACTTGCGCAATGTTGCGCATGATATACGGTTTGAAAACGAGACCCTGCGGAGTGTATTAAAGTCAATTTCAGAGAAATATGATGTCGACATCATATTTGCGGACGCTATCGTCCGTGACATCATCGTCAATTGCAGCCTGGAGGGGGCCACAATTGATGAAGTGTTGAGGGAAGTGCTGAGCAAAACGCAATTGGATTTCCGGCAAAAAGACGGACGCCAGGTGGTTATCAGCAAAATTCCTACTGCATTATCCATCCAGCTGCATGGTGAAGTATTCGATTTTGCAAGCGGTAAGGCGCTTGAAAGCGCCAACGTGCAAATTCTCAATACCTGTCGCGGAGCAGTCAGCGATGTGGGCGGCATCTTCGTTTTTAATGATTTACCGGTAGATGACTATACTTTGCAGGTGAGCTATATCGGTTATCGTGATCAGATTGTTCATGTTGCCGCCAATCGCCAACCCGGCAAACTAAGAATCGAACTGATCGCTGAGCCAATTCCGGTTGAAGCGGTGCGCACAACGCCGGAGCCCTCGAAAATTCAGGTGGCGGCCGCGAGACCGTCCGTCCTTGAATTGTCAGAGGCCACCATCAAGGCTTTGCCGGGAGCAGATGCAACAGATGCATTTGAAGGCCTCCAAACCCTGCCTGGAATCAGCCATAGCCGTGATGGGATGTCCAATCTGGTTATTCGTGGCAGCAATCCTTCACACACAATGCTTCGTCTTGATGGTATGCCAATCCTGCGTTTTGGCCGCGTCTACGGCCTTTTATCTACCGTTGATTCGCATTTGTTTAAAGATATGCATATCTACAAAGGCAATTTACCGGCTGATCTTAGTGGTGTATTGGGGGGCATTGTCGATGTCGAAACCAGAGACGTTTCGCAGAACGAATTGCGAATAGGTGCGCGTGTTAATCCCTATTTTTATAGTGCTACCATTGAATTGCCATTCACGCGAAATGTCTCTCTGATGTTAAATGGGCGGAATTCTTATCCTCTATATTTGCTTGGGCGAATTGACAAGCAGTTTATTCTGCCGTTTTCATTTAGGTTTCCGACCGAATTTGAACCGCCGTCCGCAGTTTCTAATTTGAGACCGAGCATTCGAATTGATCGCCCTGGATACAAATTCAAGTTCCATGACCTGTTTGCAAAGTTGCAATGGCAGCCCAGCGAGGAAAACCTGGTTCAATTGTCGGCGATTCGGACATCTGACGATTTTACCAATGGTTACGATTTTCGACTAGATTTCCTGAATCGAGATACCGGTATCCCTGATGCCAATTACGTATACAATCAAATGACCACGCATGATTGGCAATTTTCCGGATTGAGTGGACTTTGGCGATCGCAATTAAAGAGCGACCTGGCAATGCGCCTGAGTGGATCGCTAACATCCTATCGCAGCGAGAATGCCGTTGTGACTCGATCAATTTCCGAAGACAGACACCTGGGTAACCGCGATTTCGTACAGGCACTTTACGACAATCTTGTTGGAACGCTGGCTCTGTATTGGCAAGCCAACACACAAACCATGCTGTCCGGTGGCATTGAAGTCAACAGAATCCATCTGAAAAACGATGGCAGATTCAACCATTCAGTACTTGATGGTGCACCTCAAAATATGACTGAGCAGGTTTCTTATGTCGCCAATTATGATAAGCGCCTCAATGTCAACCAATATACGGCGTTCCTGAGCTCCAATTGGACGATGATGGAGCAATTAATTGTTGAAGGCGGTGTTCGGCTGACTCGCTATAATCAGGCGCGCTTACCAAAATCAGAGTATTATTTCGAACCGCGCCTTGACGCCGAATATCAATTCTCACCAGCCTTCCAACTCAAAGGAAGCTGGGGATATCAGAGACAGATTCTCAATCGAGTTGACGCGAATGCCTGGAATGAGGGCATTCACGGTCAGGATCTTTGGGCGGTAGCTGGGGTGAATGGCAACGATGCCGGATTAAATCAGCAGGTGATGCTGGGGGCGCAATGGAGAAATAGCGGGTGGCTGCTCGACCTTGAATTATATAGGAAAAACATAACTGGCCTGACTGCATACAATTATAGCATCACCGAGGATGATCGCATTGGCCTTGCTTTTACTGCTGATAGCAGAGGAGAAAATGTACGTACGGGAAATGGTAAATCAATCGGCCTTGACCTCCTGTTGCAGCGGAGCTTCGCTGCTCTTCATGGCTATTTAAATTATAGCTACAATCGCCTCAGAATTGAGACTATGGTAGATGAACTGATTGGTCAGTATGACTATCCACACCAGATTCATATCGGCGGACAATATTTCCTGGGAAGCATTCACTTTAAGGCCAATTGGTTTTGGCACTCGGGTTCGCCAGTGCAGTCATCAGAGTTGTTGGAACCACCGTTGATTCAGGAAAATCCTTATGGCGACTTACAAAACGCGCTGCCATATAATGCCCGGCTAGCCGCCAATCATCAACTAAATATTGGTCTGGAACGGAAATTTGAACATAAGAAATTTTCAGGGACCTTTGGCCTGACAGTTGACAATGTATATCACCGGGACAATGTTATCAGTCAGCAATCATCTATTGATGTCCGCCAGATTGGCAACGGTGAAGCTGCTCCATCTGCAATTGCTGAACAGACTGCGAATGTGTCAAGTCGGGGAACGCGAGCATTGGTTTCCTTAAGCCTGGATATTCGTCAACCAGTACGACCAGAGAGATGAAAAATGATGCATCAAATGAAGATTGAATAGATTGCAAAGTTCAGGAGTACGGGAGAAAATACTTTATGCGACATCAAAAATTGATAAATATTTTGTGCGGTCTCACGTTCCTTGTTTGCCAGGTGATTGCCAATCCCTCCGGCAGTATAAAGCGGAATGTGAACATTGTCGATATGCCACTGCGAATGGCGTTAAGTTCTATTGCTAAAATGTATCAAGTCGACATCATATACGCAGATGCAATTGTTGAAAAACATAATGTCTTTTGTCATTTGTCGTCGGCAAGCGTTGAGGAGGCGCTTGCCGGACTGCTGCAGAATACGGAGTTGACATTCAAGAAGTCGAATGGGCAGTTTGTGCTTGTGCGAAAACCACACCTCTCTTCGATTAATATTTATGGCGAAGTAGTTGATATTGCCACTGGCAATCCGCTGCCAGCGGCGAACATTACCTTGCTGGGTAGCGGCATCGGTGCAATCAGCGATGATGCCGGCTGTTTTCATATTGAGAGAGTGCCGGGGAGGGACTATATTCTTGAAATTGACTACCTGGGATATGAAAAGCGACGTCTTCATGGCACTGGGATCGGTGTTGACGGCCGCCTGCGAATTGAAATGATTCCGGCCGAAATTGACGGTGAACCGCAATTCGCATCTCCGCAAAAGGGGACCAATCTAGTTGCGACCCGAATTCCCGGACAAGTGATAATGAAAATGGAAGCGGTGGAGCAAGGCCCTTCGCTGGGAGATCACGATGTTTTTCAGACCATGCAAACTTTGCCGGGAATTACCGGCAGTCATGATGGTGCGTCGCTGCTCTATTTTCGTGGCAGCAATCCTTCTCACAGCCGTGTCACCATTGATGGGTTGCCGCTCTACCGGCACGCACGGGCTTTTGGGCTTATGAGCGCCGTCAATTCCTCCATCGTAAATGAAGCAACTATCTACAAGAGCAGTTTTCCGGCAGCCTATGGCGGTGCACTCGGCGGAGTAGTGGATATGCGTTCTCGCACCGCCGATTTTGATCATAATAGCTTCGCCGTGAATCTCAATCCGATATCCGCCCAGGCGACAATGGACTTTGCTTTAAGGAAGAATGTCAGTCTTTTGATCAATGGACGCGCATCTTACGCAGATTATTTAATCGGCGATTTCCAGACAAATGTTCTCAAACCGGAGGTGTACCATCGCATATATGGCACGCATCCCGGCTGGGAGCCTTTTGATTCGAACCTGTCTGATGTTAGTACTGATCCACGTTCCGAATTCTATGATGTCTTTGCCAAACTGGCCATAGTGCCAGCGGAAAAACAGGTGTTGGAGATTTCAGCGCTACACAGCCGTGATTTATCTCAGGATGCAATGCTGTTTGCCTTTGATCCCGGCGAACTGCTGGAACTTGAGCGACAACCAGTAAGGCTCACCGTTGATCAGCGATACGATGAAAAATGGCAAAATACCGGCATTGCTGCCAATTGGCATTTTTCTCCCGGTGCAAATACCAAAATACGCGTAAGCAGCAGCTTTCTCCATTACCGGACAAGTGATATCACTCGGAATAAAAGCGAAACAAGTCATTCTGATTATCTGCGTTGGAAAGCACTTAAAGCGGAACTGGGCACGGCTAAATTCGGAGCTGAGGTTACCTGGAAGCCGATCACCGCATTCTCGTTGGTTGCCGGCAGTGAACTGATTGCAATGCAGCTTGAAAACGGATATGAATACAATCATCAAGTCGAAATAAACGCTCATGACCGTATTCCCGCACGGCTAAAAATAGGCGAAACCACTCACTCGTTATTGACTGGCGAAGAATACCACCGGCGTTTTTCCGGTTACCAGGACGGTGATTCACTGCAAACAGCTGAGTATGAACTATACACACCTGGATTTCGTCAGTTATCCGCCAGGGTCAGCGCTCGTATGGGGGCGATTTTCCTGGAAAGTACCTGGAAACCAAGCGCAGCGCTCACAGTTGTTTCCGGTTTACGCGGAAGTTACTATAACGTGCCGGAAGCGGATATACCCGTTTCGTATTTGGATCCTCGTTTGTCCTTCTATTTTGATCTATTCTCCAATGTTGTGTTGAAGGGAGCCTGGGGGCGCTATCATCAATTTATAAATCGCATCGACGGCATTGCCTGGGATCGGGTTTGGGAGGCGGAAGAAATGTGGGCTATGGCCAACATAGCTGGCAATAAACCGGGTTCTGCTCAGCATGAAGTGCTGGGCGCTCAGTATCGGACAAGTAATTTGTTGATTGATTTCGAGATTTATCGGAAGCACATGGCCGGGCTAACGGATTACAGCTATGTCTCTCGTAACGATCGTTCGCCAATCCACACAAGACTGCCGCCGCTCCTGCAAACCGTGAGCAGGGGGGATGGTTTCTCAAGGGGGGCTGAGCTACTCATTCAGGGAGGAACTCGAAATCTGACGATGTATGCGGCTTATGGCCACAATAAGACGGTTATTTCAACTGAATCGATTGATCTGATGTCACGATTTGACCGCCCGCATCAGCTACGTCTTGGCAGCAGTCTGCAATGGGGAAAATGGAAATTTGCTGGTAACTGGTTCTTTGATTCAGGACAGCCTTCGCGCGAACCATTCCTGACAAGTGACCCGCTCTTGCACAATGGCGCCGATTATTGGACGTTGCCTATAACTTTTAATGAACACCTGCCGACCAATCACCGCCTGGATGTGACATTTGAGCGGCATTTTGACGGGCGCTTGTTTGATGGGAAATTTGGTCTTTCTGTCTACAATCTTTATAATCAAAAAAACGTATTTCATCGCGATTACTATTTGCACGTAACCTATGTTGATCCGGATGAACAGCCGGAACCGATGGGCGAAATTACCGGGCCGGGCTTCACCCCGATGTTTTACCTAAAATTGGATGTGCGCTAATGCAGAATGAAAAAGACATGCATCGTCTGATTGCCCTACATCTGTCTGGCGAGATTGATCCGGCCGGTCAGCAGGAGTTAGATGCCTGGCTGGACGCATCACAGGTCAATCGCGATTACTTTGCCCGCGCCCGCTCATTGTGGGAGAGCGGGCAACGGTTGGAGGCGACGCCGGATATCGATGCCGATTGGCAGAAAGTTAGTCAACGCCTTGGATTGAACGATGCTGCGCCTGCGAAGCCGAATGTCATGGTGACGCGCATGCCGCAATCACAAGGGGCATTCTGGTATCTCAGCCGAATTGCCGCGGTGCTTGTCTTTGGGGCATTACTGGCGCTAGGATGGCGCTTCTGGTCCATGTCAACCGTAACCGTCGTAACAGCTGCTGCCGAGCAGCAGACCATCGAATTGCCCGATGGCTCAGAGGTCGTTCTCAATCACGGCAGCCGCCTTACATATCCGCGCTATTTTAGCGGCCATCTGCGCCATGTCTTGCTGGAAGGGGAAGCCTTCTTTGATGTGGTTTCCGGGCAGGTGCCATTTGAAGTGGCCTCCGGCCCCGCGCGGATTCGCGTGCTGGGTACCCAATTTAACGTACGCAATCGCAATCAGGAAACCCGGGTGGTTGTCAGCGAGGGCCGGGTTGCCGTGAATCGTAGAGATAGCGACAGGGGAGAAGCGGTCGTTTTAGGTGTAAATCAGATGACCGCTGTTTCAGTCAATTGGCAGCCCGCTTCCGAAAAAGTGGATGCAGCCGCATTTACCGGCTGGATGAATAACATCATATACTTTGAAAAAACCTCAGTTGCAGAAGCAATTGCCGAATTGGAGCGGGCATTTGCCGTGTCGATCGAGTTTCAGGCCGGTATCGACCGCGAGCAGACGATCACCGGGCGCTTTCGCGATCAGGAAGTTGCGGCGATTCTCAGCTCAATCTGCGCAACCCTTGATCTAAAGCTCTACAATCGCAATGGTGGCTACGTCATCGGCAAAGAGTAGAGCGATGTCCGCTGACCGGACACCGATCAACGAACACCACTGCTCGCCGACTCCCTAACCGCTCCTTTTATTTGAAAAGGTGCCAGCATTCGCATATTTATTGCCTCAAACGGCTCCAGGCTGAATTTTTATCCAACCCTTCGATATTTCAACAGAAACACTTATAATTTTGAGTAATTGTCGATAAATGGGTGAAAATCCCGGACTCACGTCCATTGAATAGCCCTGATTCCGATCCAGCAGAGGGGTAGCGATCAACGGGGCACTTCCATTCGGATTGCCAATTCCATATTTAGATGCTATGCCAGTTGAGGAGACGTATATGAAATTTCAAATGAGACAAGATCCTGGCTCAGGGCAATTCTCGTTTCAATTGCTCTCGGCAGATGACCAGCTGTTGTTAAGCAGCGTTAATTTTGCTGATCGTGAAGAATGCACCGAAGCGATTCGCACCGCAATCGATCGCCTGGATGAATCAGACCGTTTTGAAACATTGACCGCCGGCAATGAAACCGTGGTTGTTCTAAGTGATAGTGACGGTCGCGAACTGGCGCGCAGCGCTGGTTTTGCATCCGCAGACGCCGCCAATGACGCCATAAACAGCTGGGTTGATACTGCTGCCGGCATCGAAGACTACGAAGTGACTTTCAGCAGGACCGCAGCTGAGCCGACCTTTCCCTTTCAAAGGACCGTGCAGATTCCGATTGAGGACATGTACGACTTTAATCGCCTCTCCACTTCCGGTCGCAGTGGATTTGAGCTCTATCAGAATGATGATAGCAAACTCTATTTCTTTCATTATAACGATAGCGACGGTCAGGCATTCCTTTATTCGCGTGGATTCAAGACCGTTTCCCAGCGTAAAAGCCGGATTGCCTCAGTGATCAAGAACGCCGCATTGGAAGGGCGCTACGAACGTGTTGAAGAAGGTGGACAGCATTATTTTATCCTTAAGGCTCGTAATGGTCAGGAGATTGCGCGCAGCCGGATGTTTTCCTCTCTGTCAGCGTTAAATGCTTCAATCGACTATATTCGCGGCGATGCCCCGGGTTATGCGGAAGAGTATGTCAAACCCAAACGGAAGAAGTCCGTTGGCGATAAAAATCAGTATAACTTTGTCCGTGCCTCTATGTCCGGTGCTGCCGGTTTTGAAGCCTTTCGACATGATGACAAGCAGTGGTATTTTCACTTCAATGACGATGACGGAAATGCCATTCTCTATGGCCAAGGCTATGGCTCGGAGAAAAATCGCGACAACGGTATCCGTTCCGTGATCCGAAACAGTGGCAATCCGGCGCGCTACCAGATCAAAGAGGAAGGTGGTCAGTTTTATTTCATCCTTCGTGCCGGAAATCGCCAGGAAATTGCGCGCAGCCGCATGTTCGCCAATCAGGAAGATGCTGAGCGCTGGATACTCTACCTGCAACGCTCCGTTCCTGGTGCAGCGGCGCTCTATGGTGTGACATTACAGCCACGGGCAAGCGAAGAAAGCGAGACTTTTACATTGCACATCGATCGTCCGGAAGGTGATGATGACGATACTGCTTTGCTGGGAGCTGCGGCCATTGGCGGTGCCGGCATGATTGGTGGAGACGGCGATGACGAGACAGTGGAAGTGCCCCGCGACGATACCACCGAGGAAATCACCCTTATTGAACCGCCGGCCGATGATACCGCTGATGACATAACCGCAACCTCGCCGCCAGCAGCTGAAGAGGATGATACGACGGTCGGGGGCTTTGTGCCGGCTGATGATGTCACTGAGCGGACGCCGCCACCGGTGGCCAGCACGCCGCCGCCATCGGATAGCGATGAGCGCAGTGGCTGCATGCGCTGGCTGCCCTGGATATTGGCGCTGCTATTCATTCTGCTGCTTCTCTGGCTATTGACTCGCGGCTGCTCGGATACCGATCCGGCAAATCGCACCAAGAGCGATACCGAAATGACCACGCCAGGCAGTGGCGATTTGATGAGTGGAGAAAGTGAGACCGACGAGGATATGAGCGATGCTGCTGGTGGTTCGCAAGAAAAGCCTGCAGAGCCGGAGCCCGAACCGGAACCGCCAAAGCCTCTTGGACCTGATGGCGCCGCACTTGGGTTTGCACCCGGAAGCATGCTTGCGAAGATGGCTGACTGGCTGAGTGATCCATCCGCTTCGTTGCCAAAGACCTTTGTGATGGATAAGGTGACCTTCGGCAGAAATTCCTCGCGTCTGAAGCAGCCGGCATTTGCCGAAATTGACGGGCTGGTGCGTCTGATGAAAGCCTATCCTAACCTGAAGCTGGCATTCTATGGCCACCGTGATGCCCTGGAAAATCCGAACTATATCGATCCGGATGATCAGGGGCGTATTTCGCTGTCCGACATTCGCGCTCGCTGCCTCTATCGCAAAGTCGCGGAACGCGGTATTTCTACCAGTCGCCTCTCCATGAAAGGCTTCGGAGCAGATCAACCGCTGGTCGATAACAACAGCGCGGGAAATCGCGTCAAAAACCGTCGAATTGAGATTGAAGTAACAGCGAGGTGAGTTCGAAGTTTACCGGTGAACGATGACCGATGCTAGTGTACTCGTGTGCGGCGGAGCCGCGCACGTGGTTTTTGGAGCACCTACTCCGCGAATGCGTATTCGATTAGAACAAATTCCAAATCCCAACAGGAAAAATCCCAAATTGGAATTTTTCCTGTTGGGATTTGGAATTTTGAGTTCACTATATGTCCTTCAACAGTTGTGCATGTTCTCCCGAATGATTAACTTTTGCACTTATTTGACAGTACGACTGTCATCATCGGAGGCAAAATGAAGATTTACGTTAAACCATTGGTTAAAAGAATACTTCCGGCCGGGCTGCAGGGCGCTGTCATGCGTTTCAGCAGCAACAAGATGGTTCAGAGTATCTTCCTCTACATCGTCTATTTCCTCTCCATTTGGGCTATCTACGATACCATCAGCCGCAACTGGTTTTAGTCTCTCCCTCCCCAACATTGGTTTGCTTTCCTAAACTAAAATAAATATGTTGGATATTGAAAGATCTGACATTTCGATTCGTGCATATTGCCTTTATATTGTTCAACTGTAGCTAATGTGGAGAGAAGCCGCCATGAATGTGACAAGTATTGTCGTTCTCATGTCTTTACTGTTGTTAGGGCAAAGTTTTGCCCGTCAGAACCCTGGAAAGCACATTTCAGTCTACGGGACAGCCCAGGTCGATGCCGCGGCTGATCGGGCAACAGTAGACTTTACAATTACCGGTAGCGGTGAAACGCTTGACGCGTCGCTCAAAGCTTTGGATGAACAGATGAAAACGGTTCGCGGACCGTTGGGAAAAGCCGGTATTGCACCGGAAGATATTGCAACGGTCTTTTTGCCTTCGAAGGGAGAAGAAACCTTCAGTGATTTCTGGTCGTCCGAGAAAGTGCATCGGTCACAGAAAAAGATTTCAGTCCATGTTACCGAAGTTGATCGCCTGCCGGAGGTCCTGGTTGCTCTTGAAAACCTTGGCATCACCAAAGGCGTGAAAGTGACTTATCATCTTACAAGGCTGGAGGATTTGAAACGCGTTGCTCTGGAAGAGGCGGTAAGCAATGCCACGGAAAAAGCACGGGTGATTGCTGAAAATATTGGCGTGCAGCTCGGGCCGGTTCATAGCGTGGAGGAGTTGCTTGGCGCCGACACGCCGGAAGAGCCGGAACTCAACGCGCTTTTCGACAGTGACAGAAACGATTCGACGACTGAAATTACACTGGCTTCCCGGGTACGTGTGATCATTTCAATACAAGGAAACTAGCAGATGAAGCAGCAAAAAAAATTCTTCTTCCTGGCCTTAATGGCTATCAGCGTCTGGATTTTCAGCGCATGTAATATGGCCGCAAAAGGTGGGGACTCGTCTCCCGCGGATAGTGCCCCGGTCAGTGGCGATAACAGCATTGAAAGCAACTTTACCATTACCGAAGAGGATCACTCCGGCGGATATCAATACCCAACCGGCATCTATTACGATTATCAATTCAGAGAAGCGGTCGCTACCACACCGAAGCCTGAAGCTTTGCTGGGCAAACTGATTGAAGCAGGTATCCCTATCAATAAGGCCTGGTATCGCGCCGGCTCAAATCATTGCCGTGCCCCGGGATCGCAAATAGCAATGACCGTCATCGTTCCAACCCGCTTTTTCGTTCACCTCGATCAGCCGGATAGCCGCCTGACGGAGATGGGTTATCAGCAAACCCAGATTACCAGTATTCAATGTGGGTTTAGTGTCAAGCAGTATACGAAGAAGTAGCCGAATATCTTTTCATTGATCCTGATGAAAATTCGAATACCGTCGATCTTTCTTATGACCCCGCGCTTATCGAGAAACTAACTGCAAGAACGGAAACAAGGTGGCGCGTTGCGTGACCAAAACGATGGAAGCATTATAGAAGGGATATCAAATGCTGAAGAAATGGGAAACACTCGAAAGCAATGTTATATATCAGAATCCCTGGTGGACCTATCGCCGGGATGAATTTCAAATTCCGGAAGGCGTTAGCGGCGAATATCACTATGTGCAAACACATGGATCTACCATGATTTTGCCAATCACGGCTGATGGCAAGCTATTGCTGGTGAAGCAGTATCGCTACCTCGGGAAAAAAGAGAGCCTTGAATTTCCGTGCGGTGCCATCAAGCCCGGCTCCGATGCAAATGAAACCGCACATATCGAACTGCGGGAAGAAACCGGCTTCCGCGCCGGTATGCTAAACAAGGTTGGGGAATTTAATCCCTACAATGGGGTAACGGATGAGATTTGCGAGGTGTTTGTCGGTGCCGACCTGGCGCCTGCGCCTGCACCCAGTGATGAGACTGAAGAATTTGAACTTGTCGAATGCCTCACCAGCGAGGTAGATGACCTGATTCGCCGAAATGAGATCTGGGATGGTATGACCATGGCAGCTTGGCTCCTGGCCCGTGCCAGGGTTGTTCAGGTGATCTCAGGAGCATCGTCATAGTCTTAGTTTGAATTTTTGTCGTTTGAATTTTTGTCGTTTGAATTTGGAATTTAGTTCGTAAGGAGGCCTGATGTCCGTAAAAGAAAACTTCACCGCTGAGGAATGGCAAAAACTGCAGGATCTGGTGCCCTTGGCCGGTGTCTTGGTAATTACCGCAGATCAAAATGTGCTGGGGATGTTGAAGGAAGTCGGTGCTCTGGTGACAAATACACTCTCCGGTGCAAATACCTACTTTGGCAATGCCTTAATCGCCGAGCTGTCCGCTGAATTCTCAGCACCCGATAGCCGCTGGAAGATGGATTCTTTTGCTTCAAACCCGTATTTTGAAACGCCGCCAGAGGAACTGGCTGCGGTCATTCGCGAACGTTGCGCTGAAGTCTTAAACATACTGGAAAAACATCCGGATCGTCTAGAGGCGGATTCCTACAAGCATTGGGTGCTGCGTGTTGCCAAGTCGGTTGCAGAGGCTGCACGCGAAGGCGGTTTCCTCGGTTTTGGCGGCAAGCAAGTCAGCGATGCTGAGCAAGAAATGCTGGACTTGTTGAGCGATGCGCTCTTGGGGGATTGATTAGCCCCCAAAACGAAACATCCCCCTGTAACGCTTCGGGTATTCGCGAGCGCTGCAGGGGGATGTTTCAATTCGTCGGTAATTTCAGGTCCGAATTCGCTCCTTAGGAAACAGACCCAGGACCTGGACAACGGCGAGGACTATTCTTCAGTTTCCTCAATTTCAGCACCGCCAACGTTCTGCTGGATCGATTCAATCGCTTTTTTTACGGAGTCCTTACGGGAATATCCCTGACCCTGAAACATGGTTTCACCATTCGGCGCTACAAAACGGAAACGGAATTTTTCGGCTTTGTCTTTGTAGATCTGGAATTTGTACGCCATGATACTGCCTCCTGAAATATGGTTAACGTTTGATGATGCATAGAGTATACGCGTTATAATATAACACAAAAGTGAGCGTGGGCAACTCTTGAAATTCTCTTCACAGATCCTGTGACGGGGAATATTAATTCTCTTCATTTACCGGCAATATTCAGTAGATTGCCAGGAATGCTTATTGTATGAGGGTTTCCGCATGAAAATTGACTTGTCAAACGAATTGCAGATACGATCATATCAGTCAACCGATGATCGGGATTTGGTCAAATATGCAAATAATCGCAAGATCTGGAAAAACCTGCGCGATATTTTTCCCCATCCTTATACAGAAGAAGATGCTAATTTTTGGCTCAGCCACGTATTGAATCAAAATCCGGAAGTAAATTTTGCCATCGCATCCGACACAGAACTTATTGGTGGTGTCGGCGTGGTTCTACAGCAGGACATACATCGTTGCGGCGGAGAGATTGGTTATTGGCTGGGCGAACCATTTTGGGGGAGGGGCATCATGACCGAAGTTGTACAGAAGTTTTCCCGGTATGCACTAACGACTTTCGACCTGGTGCGTCTCTTTGCCGGAGTATTTGAAAACAACCTGGCATCTGTACGGGTTTTGGAAAAAGCCGGATACAGTTTTGAAGGTATTTCGCGAAAGAGCGTGATTAAGGACGGCCATATTTTGGATATGCACAATTATGCCCTCATACGGGAAGCTTAGAAAAGATTCGAGGATGATATGCGACTGACACTACCTATACGTTCACTATTGATCATTGCTTTTTGTTTGACGGTTCCGTTTTCCTGCCAGAAAGATGACCCGGTGCCGGAACCCTCGGCTGAGGCTGTCGCGATGGCTCTGGAGCCGGAGCGTGAAGAAACCCGTGAAAATACTAGCGTTGAGCTCGAATCTGCGCTGAAAGTTGTCAGTTACGGACCCAAAGGGTCGACAAATGGACAGGCGCAGGTACGCATTGACTTCAACAATCCGATTATTCCGCTCACGACCCTCTCGGATGATGAGCGGGCAGCCATCCTGGATAATTTTCAAATTGAGCCGGCGATAGACGGCGCATTTCGTCTGCTCGGCACCTCTTCCGTTGTGTTTGAGCCGAAAAGTTATCTCTGGATGTCAACCAGCTATACCGTGCGCGTTAGCAAAAATGTCAGCGATATTGGCGGTAGTTCCCTGGAGGAAGATCTTGAGTGGCAGTTTCAAACTCCACTGCCGCGTATTAACGTTTATCCATCGAACGACCAGCATCATATCAAGCTCGATGCGGTTGTGACGCTTCGCAGCAGCGTTGCCCTGGATCTAGCCTCACTGCGCAGCAAGGTATCTTTCTATCAGATGGCCGACAATACGCCGGTTCCTTTTGATCTATTGCCCCATGAACGCAATCCGGACCCGAATACCGATGAAGGCCAGCGCCGTCGCTCCTATCAGTACGTTCTCAAGCCGAAGCAAGATATGAACCTGGATACCCGGCATGCGGTTGATGTGGCAGCCGGGGTAATGCCGTTTCAAGGCAATCGCCCGACGGATAAGCCGATTTCAGCTCGTTTTCGTACTTATCCGCTCTTTACCTACGAATCCACCGGCTTCTGCGAACATTGCGGAAACCACCTGACCACACAACCGTATTTGGCCTTCAGCAATGCCCCGCATCGTGACTATATCGCTGAAAATATCATTATCGATCCACCGGTCGAAAATCCGTTTCTCGGCTGGTCGCATTGCGGCCGTTATTCTCTGACATTTGATGATGGCATTCTGGAAGCAAATACGTCATATACTGTGCAACTCAAAGCCGGCTTACAGGATCAGTATGGGCAGACGCTGGAAAATCCCACGACTGTTACCATTCAAACTGGTGAGCTGACACCGAAACTTTGGGGGCCTCGTGGCTATCAAATAGTCACCCCGCAACTTGCTCCGGAGCTTGGTGTAAAGACAGTGAACATCGATCGTATTTTCCACGCATTTGTGCCCTTGTCACCGAAGGATGTCCTGGTCCGTGAACATCTCAATGGTTATGGGGCATTGAAAAATCTGTTGAACCAATCTCGCACGGTCTTTAAGCCAACAGATATGAACCTGAATGAAGCAAAGGTCGGCAAAACGGTTTTTGATCTTCGTGATTTTCTGCGCGGAGATGGCTACGGCGCTGTTGCATACAGCTATAAAACCGGCACCGTTGCTTGTCGAACCAAACCGCTACAAAACTATGGTATTCTTCTCAGGACGAATCTGGGCATCTTTACCCAATTTTATCCGAGCACCGGCATTATCAAGCTGAATCGTCTGACCGATGGCGAACCGGTAGCCAATGCCAAAATTAAGATATATCGCGAAGAAGATCTCAGCCGCCTGGAGAAAATCCACGATATAATCAGCAAGGCGACGCCGAGTCATGATCCGTGTTTTGAAGGGACAACCGATGCCAACGGCCTGCTGGTTTTGTCAAATGTCGAGAGCAAGCTCTGTGTGGAGCGCCGGGTAAGCAATAAGGTGCTTAATGAATTTTTGCCTCCGGAGGCTGATCCGGATGATGAACTTTATGACCGCGTCAGATATGGTCATACCAATCCACCGCGGTTACTGATTGTTGCCGAAAAAGGTGACGACTGGACCTTTATACAAACCAGCCAGTATGGAAATCCGCAAATTTACAACTTTGGCGTACCCGTTGATTGGGAAGCACAACGGCCAATCGCTACCGGAACCATTTTTTCTGATCATTTTCTCTATCGTCCTGGCGACACAGTAAAAATGAAGGGCGTGATGCGTTTCCTTCAATACGGCACCCTGCTGAATGGCGCCGGCAAAGAAGTAACGATACGCATGAGCGGGCCGGGTGGAGATTCAAAAGTTATTGGTACGGCCAAGGTCAATGAATTCGGCACTTTCCATTTCGAGGTGCCGACAACCGCTGATCAAAAGCTTGGCTACTACAATCTCCGCGCCGAATTGAAAGCACCGAAAGTGACCATTCACGGTAACTTCCGTCTCGCTGAGTTCCGGGTGCCGGAGTTTAAGGTCGGTATGGAAATCGATCGTCAAATTGCAGTAGTTGGACAACCCTTCAATGTATCCTGGACAGGCAATTACTATTTTGGCGCCCCCATGCCGGATGCCCCTTCCTCGTTAAATGTGACCCGCCGGCCGGCATACTTCCGGCCAAAGGGATGGGAAAGCTTCACCTTCGGCGTGCCGACTCACTTGCGCAAGAAGCGAATGTCTGTCAGCGGTCAATATGCCCGAGAAACCATCAACCTTGATAAAGAAGGTGTAGGCCGTAAGGAAGTTAGCCTTTCACAGTCAGATGCGCCATTCCCGATGACGTACCGCTTCGATGTCGAGGTGGAGGATGTTTCCCGTCAGAAAATTGCTGCCGAGCGAGCAGTTACTGTCTTGCCGCATAACCAGCTTGTCGGATTGCAATTGGACAGTTGGATCGTTGAAGCGAATACGCCGATCTCGGCAAAAGTCATTGTGACGTCTCCGGAAGGGGAGGCGCTCTCCGGCGTGCCGGTTACCGTCAAACTGATTAGCAAGGAATATCATTCAATCAAGAAGGAAACCCCTGACGGGCGTTTCCGCATGGAGCACAACCTCGTGCAAACCACTGTCGAGGAAAAGAGCGTTTCCAGTGGCTCCTCCGCTCAGACTGTTGAAATAACCCCGGAAAAGGCCGGGTCTTATTATCTACTGGCCGAATTAGAGGCGCGACCGAATAGCGGAACCTCGGCCGCTACATCGATTTGGGCCTCGGGAAGCGCCTATGTTCCCTGGCAGGAAAGCGGAGAAGATAAGCTGCAAATCGTGATGGACAAAACAGAGTATGAAGTCGGCGATGAGGCCGTTGCTTTTATCCAGTCGCCTTTCCCGGAAGCAGAACTCTATGTGAATCTTGGGCGCGATCGCTCGATGAAACAAGAGGTGCGGCGAATCCAGGGCAGCGGTTATTCTTACAAATTTACTGTGACTGAAGATATGATTCCGAACGCCTTTGTTACGGCTGCACTGTTCCGCCTAGGTGATGCAATTGTGCCCGTTGAAGAGGAAGTCGGCAAGCATATGGAGCGAATCGGTATCGGTGGTTTCTCGGTGTCGTTATCCAGCAAATACCTGGATGTCAGCGTGCGTCCCAGCCGCAAGAAAGCACGTCCGGCCGAGAACGTGACGGTTGATATTCAGATTGATAACAGCAGCAAGCAGGGACATCGCAGCGAATTGACGGTAATGGTTGTCGACGAGGCGGTGTTGGCCCTAAGTGGTTACTCTCCACCTGATCTGGTTCGCTCGGTCTATCGTCGTCGCGGATTATCAAGCCGCTTTACGGACAATCGTCCCTTTGTGATAAACAAGGAAGCCTTGCTGCAAAAAGGTGTCGGCTATGGTGGTGGTGAATCGGCCGGGCTGGATGAACCCAGAGTGCGCAAGGATTTTGTGAAGCTGGCTTATTACGATCCGGAATTGGTCACCGATGCCAGTGGAAAAGCCAGTTTTAGCTTCAAGACCCCCGACAATCTGACCACCTGGCGGGTCATGGTTGTTGCTGTTGGTGAGAGTGATCTTTTTGGCTACGGTTCAGAGCAGTTGACGATCAGCCAGCCCTTCATCTTGCGTCCGGTGCAGCCGCGCTTTGCGCGCATCGGCGATAAATTTTACTCCGGTGTGGCCATAACAAATCTCACCGAAGGCAATGGCGATGTGGAATTGACGGCAGAAGTTACCGGCACTGCACTTGGATTTGGCAAATCAGCTTCGCCGAATGCGCAGGCCAGCCTTGAACAAGGCCAGTCGCGGGTGATGTATTTCCCCTTTGAAGCCAATGCAGTAGGGCAGTCGACCTTACGATTTACGGCGCGCATGCAGGGAATTTTCGATGGCTCGGAGATTAATGAAGCTGACGCCGTGGAGATACCTCTGGATATCCAGGATCTGCTGGCGAGCGAAACTGTGGTTGCCGTTGGAGAAACCAAGGATAAGGCGACTCAGCAAATCAAGATAGAAAATGACGTACGTACCGATGTCGGTGGTCTGGACATGCGGGTTTCCAGCACTGCCTTAACCAATATTGGTGAGGGCGCAAAATACCTGGTTGAATACCCGTACGGCTGCTTAGAGCAATCGGCCAGCAGACTGCTGGCGCTCATGCAATTGAAATTTCTTGCCGAGCGCTATCAATTTGAACTGGATGCTTATAAACCCACGGATAAGGTCATACAGGCCAACCTCAGGAAAATCTTTCTGATGCAACACAATGATGGTGGGTTTCGCTATTGGCCGTCTTCGTCCCAGTCAAGCTGCTATATGTCGCCCTATGTCGCCTATATGTTTAAGCGCAGTCAGGAATTGGGCTACGACATCCCTCGAGACAAAATCGACAAGCTACGCAATTACCTCGATAAAGTGCTGCGGAATCCCTGTTATACCCTGAGCACCTGGCGAGCAATGGCGGAATATCGCATCAGCATTCTGGCGGGATTGAATTATCTCGGTAAAAAGGATGAGACCTATTTTGAAGAATATTTTAACAAGCGCAATGATCTGAGCTTCGGTGCACAAATCCAGTTAGCCTATTTGATGCATCAAACGCCACGTTGGAAAAGCAACGCCAAGACAATGCTTGAGGAAATCCGGAATGCACTCTTCGTGACGGCGCAGACCGCCCATTTGGAAAGTCCGCGTGACCTGCCCGGTTCCTGGCGCTTCATGTATTCGCCGGTAATCACTACCGCCAGCGCTATCAAATTGTGGCTGGAAATGGAGCCCGACAGCCCATTGATTGGCAAGTTCGCGCGCTACATTCTCAACGCACGCAAAAACGGACGCTGGCGGCATACTTATGAAAATGCACGGGCCATCGATGGCCTTGTCGAAACTGCACTGAAAAAGGAATCGCAACCGCCTGACTACACCACAAATATTATGCTGGCTGGACAAGAAGTGCTCTCTCATATGTTTAAGGGATATCAGTATAAGCCTGTTGAAAAAACTATCCGCATGACGGATTTGCCTTCGGGACTGAATACAATTGACATCGCCAAGGAAGGTAGCGGTGACCTCTACTATACACTGTCGTATTCATATCGCCTAAAGGGGCCGCAATCGGCTCGTCAAGAAGGTTTCACCGTGAAGCGAACAGTTCGCAATCGTGATAGCGGCGAAATGCTTGTCAGTTACGGCGATGATCCGGCTGAACGCCTTGATATCAAGCCTGGCGATGTGCTGGAAGTGGAGCTGGAATACACGGCCAAGCAGACCGGCTATCATATGATCCTCGATGATCCGATTCCTGCCGGACTGGAAGGCATTGATGCATCCCTGAAAACCACCAGCAGCCGTCACCGGAATCGGCCGCAAAGCGGCAATAACCGACGTGCTCGCGGATATGATGATGATCGCTGGTCATCTCGGAACCCGATCAATCATACTGAACTGCGCGACGATCGCGTGGTGCTTTATGCCTCGCAAATCAGGCCTGGCACTTATTCGTATAAGTATCTACTCAGAGCCACCACATCTGGTGTTTTCCTGTGGCCGGGTGCAACGGCATCTCTTATGTATGAGCCGGAGGAATTCGGCAGTTCTTCCGAAGGCTTCGTGAAGGTGGAGAGATAAGCTGATGATTCGCAAGCTCATCATCGGTGTACTCTGCTTCATGCTTTTGGGCATTGCGTTGCGGCTTTTGCCCGTGATGCTGCCGATAGCCAGAGATGACATTACCCGCGAGACTTTCCACTCGGTGAAGTTTCTGGATCGCAACGGCGACCTCCTGCAGGAAGTGCTCTCTGCCGACTCAAGGCGATCAGTCTATGTCGATATTGAGGATGTGTCGCCTTACTTTGTGCAGGCGATGATTGCTACCGAAGATCGCCGTTTTTATGAGCATGGCGGCGTGGACTACAGGGCACTTGGGCGTGCCGTTTGGCAAAACTTGCAAGCCGCTCAGGTTGTTTCAGGGGCCTCCACTATTTCGCTGCAATTGGCCAGATTGCTGGAGCCGGCGGAACGCAGTCTTTGGAACAAGGCAACTGAGGCCTTTCGTGCCTGGCGCCTGGAAGCAGGCATGAGCAAGAAGGAAATTTTGCAGGAATATCTGAATCGCTTGCCCATGGGCGGCAATCTTTACGGCATTGAAGGTGCAGCAAGGGCCTATTTTGGCGTACCGGCAGCAGACCTGACACTGGCGCAGTCCAGTTTCCTCGCGACCATTCCCAATTCTCCCAATCGCCTGAATCCCTATCAGAACTTGCCCGGCATTCGTCAGCGCCAGCGAACGGTTTTGCAAAGAATGTCCGTTAATGGGATGATTGACACATCGCGCATCGAGGACGTGCTGAAGGAGGATGTTCTGCTTAAGGCGCAGACCTCTTCATTTGCCGCACCGCACTTTGTTTTTGGCCTGCTGCCGTCATTGTCTGAAGGTGAGCATACCCTGAAAACCACCATTGATCCGCTGAAACAACAGATGGTTCGCGAGCAAATTCAGGTAGTCATCAAACGTCTGAAGCGCTTCAATGTTACCAATGCCGGGGCTATTCTGATAGACAATCATACCGGCGAAGTATTGGCCTATGTTGGATCGGCAGACTTCTTCAATGAAAAATACGGTGGACAAAATGATGCCATTCGATCGCTGCGTCAGCCAGGATCGACCTTGAAGCCTTTCCTTTATTTGATGGCGCTGGAGCAGGGATTTCATCCGGCAACCATCATCTCTGATATTCCCACCCACTACAAAATGCCCAGCGGGATTTACAGCCCAAAAAACTATTCGGAGTCGTTTCGCGGTCCGGTGCGGCTGCGCGAAGCCCTGGCGAATTCCTTAAATGTGCCGGCAGTACGGGTCGGAGCCAAAGTCGGCGTCAGCCCATTTTTGCAGCGCCTTCGTGAGCACGGATTTGAATCTCTAACCGAAACTGCGGACCACTACGGTGTGGGACTGGTGCTAGGTGGGGGAGAAGTGACCATGCTGGAATTGGCCCGGGCCTACGTCGGCCTGGCCCGCTCCGGAAAACAGCTGCCGCTGAAAATGCGGCGGCCTGAAACAACAGATGAACAGCATTCACCATCCGCTTCGATGCAGATATCGAAGCCGGAATACAACTATCTAATTGGCAACATTCTCAGTGATCCCTTTGCGCGTGCCGCCGAATACGGCTTCGATTCAGTTCTCAATCTGCCTTTTCAATGCAGCGCAAAAACCGGCACCTCCTGGCGCTTCTGCGATAACTGGACGATGGGCTTTACCGAAGATTACACCCTTGGGGTGTGGGTTGGTAATTTTGACCATAGTCCGATGATGAATGTTTCCGGTGTCACCGGTGCCGGGCCGATATTTGCTAATATCATGTATCAGTTGTATACCCGTCGCGAAAAACCACAGGCGCAGCCGATGCCGGAGGGACTGGTACGCGAAAAGATCTGTCCCCTGTCTGGTAAGCGCCATACCGAAAACTGCCCATCAGTTTTTGAGGAGATGCTTCCGGAAAACCAACTTGCGGTATTGCAAAAGACACCCTGTCAAATGCACCAAACATCAGGAGATGATGTGCCGCAACTACCGGCGCGCTATCTGAGTTGGGCAAGTGGCTTGGGTGTAGAGGCCAAGGCTGATTCCGGCGATGCCGATGCCGCTTTTCGTATTGTTAATCCGCAAGAAGGCGCTACCTATCTACGCATGTCTTACGTTGCCGGACAGTACCAAAGTATTCGCTTTGAGATGAATCGCCGCTCGCCTGAATCAAAGGTACACTGGCTGCTGAACGGCGAGCCTTTAGAAACCACCGTTGCTGATCACGAAATTTTGTGGCAATCCCGCCCTGGAGAGTATAAATTAACGGCCATCGCCGACAGTGACCAAAGCCTGTCCAGCAGCGTGTCGTTCACCGTAAAATAATCTGATTCCTATGACCCCCATTTTGGAAACCGAGCGTCTCTTGCTTCGTCCGCTTGCCGAAGAAGACGCGTCGGCTATTCAAGTAATCGCCGGCGATCGTCAAATTGCCGATACAACCATTTCCATACCACATCCCCTGGATATCGATGGTACACGTCAGTGGATTACTGCCAAGCTGAAAGAGGTTGAAGCTGGACATGCCCGGCACTGGGTGATGGTTGCCAGGCAGACACAGGAAATGGTCGGCTCGATCCTGCTGCGGGATATCGATAATGAGCATCACCTTGCGGAATTAGGATTTTGGATCGGACGAAATTGGTGGGGGAAAGGATATACGACCGAAGCCTTACGCCGTGTGGTGCGCTTCGGTTTTACCGACCTGGATATGAATCGCCTTTATGCTTTTCACATGGTTCGCAATCCGGCATCGGGTGCGGTACTGGCCAAAGCCGGATTTCAACAAGAAGGCATTATGCGGCAGCGCGTATGCAAATGGGGGAAATTTGAAGATGTGGTTGTGCAGGCGGTAATTCTTGACGATTGGAGGGAAATTGAGCCGCAACAACGAGCTTTTTGAGGTAATTGTTGAAGAATTCTCAATGAATAATGATCATGTTGAGGCCGGTAAAATGATGTCATCGCCGGGGCTGAAATATCGAAATAAGGTATTCGCATTCTTTTACGAAGATGCAATGACCTTTAAGCTCGGCAAAGACTTTGAGCCATCTAGCCTTGGTATTTCGACCTTCTCCTATTTGAGTCCGTTCAAGAACAAGCCACCAATGAAGGCCTGGTTTCAAATTGAAGCAGAAGACGCGGAAAAGTGGCGCGAATTAACAGTGCTGTCATTGGCATACATCAAAAGAGAATTGGGGGAGGAGTGAATCGACTTAAGCGGATTTCTCGCCTCATCTGAGTATGCGCAGTGGAAAAAAGAAATTTCGGAAGAATAAAAGTGTGTGAAGGGCAGTCATGGCAGGTATTCAATCTTTCATTTCAACACCGCGTCGCAAGCTACTGTTGGCGCTCCTGTGCAGCAGCCTATTCAGTTTGGCCCTATTGGAAGCGCGCGTTTATTTTAGCGGTAGCTGGCATTATCTGTTCTTACAGTGGAATCTTTTCTTGGCAGTGTTGCCACTCTTATTCAGCTCGCTTCTGCTGGTTGTCGAAAAACGCATGTCAGCCCGTCTGTTAATTGGCGGCTTGATGATATTGTGGCTGGCGTTTTTTCCAAACGCTCCGTACATCCTCACCGATCTCTTCCATCTTCGCCCGCGTCAGCAAGTGCCGCTGTGGTTTGACCTCTTGCTCTTGCTTTCCTTCGCATGGAATGGCTTGTTGATGGGCTTTTTGTCTCTGCGGGATATGCAGTTGCTGGTTGAAAAATGGTTTGGGCGATTGAAGGGCTGGCTTTTTGCACTTGGGGCAATGACGTTGGCAAGTTTTGGTATTTATCTTGGTCGCTATTTGCGCTGGAACAGTTGGGATGTTTTGGCGGAACCGCAACTTTTGCTCATGGATATTGCGGATCGCCTTATCAATCCGCTGGCGCATCCGCGCACCTATGGCTTTACCATCGCTTTTAGTATCTTCCTTATATTCAGCTACATCATGCTGAATCAATTCTCACGACTCAATAGCAGGTAGCATGACCGTTCACGAGAGACTTGTTGGCCCGGGCCCAAAACGAATTTTATCGCTGGATGGCGGCGGTATTCGCGGCGCTTTGTCGCTTGGATTTGTTGAACGCGTGGAAACGATTCTGCGCAAGCGGCACGGAAATCCCGATCTCCGGCTTTGCGAATATTTTGATTTGATTGGCGGAACCAGCACCGGTGCCATCATTGCTGCAGCCCTGGCTGTCGGAATGGACGCTGCCGAGATTCGCAAATGCTATTTCGAATTGGGTGGTAAGATATTTAGTTCAAGGCGCTCAATTTTTCGCTGGGTGTTTGCCCGCTACCAGCGACGCCCCTTCATTACAGCCCTACAAGACGTCTTTGGCGATGACAAACTCGGCGATGATGCAGTCAAAACAGGTCTCTGCATTTTTGCCAAGCGCGCAGATACCCGAAGCACCTGGACGCTGATGAATAACCCGGATTGGAAATTCTATCATTACAATAAGGATGTCCCGCTTTGGGAAGCCATTCGCGCCAGCACTGCTGCGCCAACTTTCTTCATTCCGGAAAAATTGTATGTGGGCGATCAATTTGGTGCCTTTGTCGATGGGGCAGTGAGCATGGTAAACAATCCCGCTCTCAACCTCTTGCTGATTGCCTTGCTTAAAGGCTACGGCTTTAATTGGCAGCGCGGAGAAGACAACCTGCTGCTGGTGTCGATTGGAACAGGCTATGCCATTCGTCAGCAGAAAATTGAAAACATTCTCCGCAATACTTTCCTCCGCTGGGCGGTTGAGATTCCCAAAATGTTGCTGGAAGACGCCAATTGGCATAATCAAACTTTACTACAATATCTTTCCAAGAGTCCGACATCCGTTGTTATCGATAGCGCAATTGGAGACCTGCGTGATGAACTACCGGGCCCGGAGCCTTTTCTCAGTTATTTGCGCTACGACGTTTCTCTTGATACGGAAACCATGCTCGGTTACGGCGTCGACAAGAAGATTGCCGACATGGGCTATCGACTTTACAAGATGGATCGTGCTGAAAATCGTTATGCCCTCGCCGACGTCGGTGCTGCCGCTGCCAATCACCTGGTCGTCGAAGACCATTTCCCGCCTGCCTTTGATCTACCGCAGTAGCTGCCTCTCCATTTCGTTTTTTGATTGTCGTTTGATAAATTTGTCAAAATGTCAAAGCGTTAAAATGTTGAATAGTAAATGCGTTTTTCGTTGTTTCGCTCACGGCTCACGGCTCACGGCTCACGGCTCACGGCTCACGGCTCACGGCTCACGGAATCTTAGTTTTCAATCGTTAATCTTCAATCGTCAATCGTCTTCGGGGGAACCACTATGAAGAAATGCTTCGCCTCTTTTGTGAAAACCTTGCTTGTCATATTCATTGCTGTTTTTTCACCGGACATGCTTGCTCAGAAAAGCGTGCAAATGGATACCAGCTATTTTGGTGCGATGAAATACCGGGAAATCGGACCTTTTCGCGGTGGTCGCTCGGCTGCAGTGGCCGGAATTCCCGGTGATCCGATGAATTTCTACTTTGGGGCTACCGGCGGTGGCGTCTGGAAAACCGGAAATGGCGGACAAACCTGGGAAAATATTTCAGATGGTTATTTTGGCGGATCCATTGGAGCTGTTGCGGTTAGTGAATGGGATCCAAATGTGATTTACGTTGGGGGCGGTGAAAAGACGGTGCGTGGCAATGTATCGCACGGATATGGGATGTGGAAAAGTGACGATGCCGGCCGCACCTGGAAGCAAATCGGATTAACCGACTCGCGGCGAATTCCGCGCATTCGAATTCATCCGCGAAATCCGGATCTGGTATACGCGGCGGTACTGGGGCACCTGTTCGGTCCTAATGAGCAGCGCGGTGTCTTTCGCAGCAAGGACGGCGGAGCAACCTGGGAAAAGGTCCTTTTTGTGAGTAATGAAGTGGGAGCGGTGGATTTGGCCATGGATCCCAGCAATCCGCGCGTCCTGTATGCATCATTTTGGCGCGTGATTCGTCGCCCCTATGCACTGGAAAGCGGCGGGGAAGGGTCCAGCATCTGGAAATCAACCGACGGCGGCGATACCTGGACTGAAATCACCCGCAATAAAGGTCTGCCGCAGGGCGTTATCGGCATCAATATGGTGACGGTCTCACCGGCTAATCCGGATCGCCTTTGGGCAATTATTGAAGCAAAAGATGGCGGCGTTTTCCGCTCGGACGATGCCGGTAAATCCTGGATGAAAGTGAATGAAGAACGCAAGCTGCGTCAGCGCGCCTGGTATTACACGCGCATTTATGCCGATCCGCAGAATGAGGATATGGTTTATGTGCTAAACGTGCGCTTCTGGCGCTCCAAGGACGGCGGCAAAACCTATGAGCGCATTGCTACGCCGCATGGCGATCACCACGATCTATGGATAGACCCAACTGAAGCGCAAAGAATGGTCATTGCGGATGATGGTGGCGCACAGGTGACCTTTAATGGGGGCGAGGGATGGAGCACTTACCACAATCAGCCAACGGCGCAATTTTACCGGGTAACAACCGATAATCATTTCCCGTATCGTATTTACGCCGCCCAGCAGGATAATTCAACGGTGCGCATTTATCATCGCACCTCCGGCGGCTCGATCGGCGAGCGGCACTGGGAGCCAACTGCCGGGGGCGAGAGTGGGCACATCGCGCCGCATCCGGAAAACCCGGACATTGTCTACGGGGGTTCTTACGGCGGATTTCTAACGCGCTTCAATCATCAAACTGGTGAACTGCGCGGCGTCAATGTGTGGCCGGATAATCCGATGGGGTATGGCGCCGGCGATTTGAAATATCGCTTCCAGTGGAATTTCCCGATCCTCTTTTCGCCGCATGATAACAAGGTCCTTTATGCGGCTGGAAATGTGCTCTTTAAGTCTACCAACGAAGGGCAAAGCTGGGAGGCGATCAGCCCGGACTTAACCCGGAATGATCCTTCAACGCTGGGTTCATCCGGTGGACCGATTACCCAGGACAATACCAGTGTTGAGTATTATGCTACGATCTTTTCTGTGGTTGAGAGCCCTCATGAGCAAGGCGTGATCTGGGCCGGCTCCGATGATGGCCTCATTCATATTACCCGCGATGGCGGAAAAAACTGGGATAATATCACCCCGCCTCGCAAGCTAATGCCGGAATGGATGCAGATCAATGCTATGGAAGCCCATCCGTTTGAAAAAGGCGGACTTTATGTTGCCGGCACCCGCTATAAGTCGGATGATTTTCAGCCCTATCTCTATCGCACAAGCGACTATGGCAAATCATGGCAGAAGATTACGCGTGGCATTGATGCGAACCACTTCACGCGGACCATTCGAGCGGATTCCAAACGTCCCGGTTTGCTATATGCCGGTACCGAAAGTGGGATGTATGTATCTTTCAACGATGGCCGAAACTGGCAATCATTTCAGCTAAATCTGCCGATTGTGCCGATTACGGAACTTGCCCTGAAGGAAAATGATCTGATCGTCGCTACTCAGGGACGGTCACTGTGGGTGCTCGATGATTTGACACCGCTGCATCAGCTTTCTGATGAGCAGGCCAAAGCCGCCAGCTGGCTATTTCAACCACGCGATACCTGGCGCTTACGAGGAAGTCAGCGTCCGCCAAGTTTGACAGTTGGACAAAATGCCGCCAGTGGCGTGGCAATCAATTATTATTTTAAATCCCTGCCGGATAGTCAGGGAGTACATTTGCGAATTTTGGAAAAGGACGGAACGGTCATCCGCTCCTGGTCTGCTGCAGCAAAGGAAAAGAAGGATCAAATGCCGGCGAAAAAAGGAATGAACCAATTTTATTGGAATATGCGCTATCCGGATGCCGAGACTTTCAAAGGAATGATTCTCTGGGCAGGTGGCACCAGTGGTCCGAAGGCTGTACCGGGAGAATATCAGGTGCGACTGGTTGCCGGGACAGATTCGATGACCGTGCCCTTCCGTATTCTGAAGGATCCGCGCAGTGGTGCCAGTCAAGCCGATCTACAAGCGCAATTTGATTTCCTCATTGGTGTGCGCGACAAGGTGAGCGACGCCCATAAGGCCATCAAGCAGATTCGCAACGTTCGCAAGCAAGTCAATGATGTTTTAGGGCGCTTTAAGGCCGATGATTCGAAAAAGGACTTGGTTGATCAGGGCAAAGCGTTCCTGAAGAAATTGAAGACGGTTGAAGAAACACTCTACCAGACCAAAAATCAAAGTCGTCAGGATCCTCTGAACTTCCCGATACGTTTAAACAATCGACTAAGTGCCCTGGGAACGGTCAGTGGTTTCGGCGACAATCGCCCTACCGATCAGGCTGTCGAAGTGAAGCAAATGCTGGTCAAAAAAATCGACGCTGCATTAAGTGACCTGAAAGCAGCAATGGACTCGGACTTACCGGCGTTCAATGCCGCGGTCAAGGCAGCCGATGTTCCAGCGGTTTCCATAGATGATAGAGATTAGAGATTAGAGATTGGAGATTAGCAGCAAGTCAACGGCGGAGCCGTTACATAGAGCAGGCTCATGTTCGCTTCCGGCGAACGTGGGGAAGCATTAACCATGAACTAACAACTCGCACCAACGATCATCACCTACATCCGTGAGGTATTTATGTCTATATTGGTCCATCGTTTCATCATTATTGCCAGCCTTCTTTTCGCGGCTGCATTTGCCCAGGACCTCGGCGATATTGATTTTCCGACATCCGGCTCAACCGTTGCCCAGGAAAGCTTCGAAAAAGGGGTGCTGCTCTTACATAGCTTCGAATATGTCGATGCTCGCAGTGCTTTTCGCCAAGCTATGAAATCTGACAAGGATTTTGCTATGGCATATTGGGGCATGGCCATGACCCATAATCAGCCAATATGGAATGCCCAGGATCTCGACGCCGGCCGGTCGGCGCTCCGGAAAATCGGTGATACTTTAGAAGAACGCCTGGCTAAGGCCGGTACCGAAAAAGAAAAAGGCTGGCTGCGAGCCGTCAACGTGCTTTACTTCCATAAAGGCGACAAGCTGGCGCGAGACCTTGCCTACTCTGCAGCGATGAAGGAGTTGTCGGAGCGTTATCCCGATGATCTGGAAATGAAGAGCTTCTACGCCTTGTCGATTCTTGGAACTGCTCAGGCAAAGCGCGATTTCCGTATCTATATGCGCGCCGGCGCTATTGCCGGAGAAGTGTTTGAGGAAAATCCTCGTCACCCCGGTGCTGCGCATTACGTTATTCACTCATTCGATGATCCGATTCATGCGCCACTCGGTTTGAAGGCTGCACATGCCTATGCAAAGATTGCCCCGGATGCGCCGCATGCCTTGCACATGCCCTCACATATCTTTATGGCTCTGGGGATGTGGGATGAATCTTCTCGTATGAACGAAGCTTCTGCCGCTGCGTCACATAAGAAAGGACGCCGGGGATATCATGCCACCTGGTGGCTAACCTATAGCTATTTACAGTCCGGTCGCTATGCCGATGCCCGTAAATTGATCGAGCGGCTGGAAGCCAATATGAAGAACAGCCCGGATCGCGCCACGCGCAATCATCTGGCCTATATGCGAGCGGCCTATGTGATCGAAACCCGCGATTGGGATCCGTTGCATTTCGAGCCGGAAATTGATTTCGATAACATTCGCCTGCAGGCTTCATCAACAACGCTCTTTGCGAAGGGCCTGGCAACTGCCCAAAAGGGACGCACCGAAGCGGCCAGAAAATATCTACGAGAGTTAAAATCGCTGCCGGAATCATCCGCCCGTTATAACGACGCCGAGACCGCAAACCTGATGTACCGCCAGTTGGAGGCGGCAATTCTCGTGGCCGAGTTTAAGGTAGACGATGCTATCTCCATCCTGAAACGAGCGGTAAAACAGCAAGAAGACATGGAATACGAATTTGGGCCGGCGATGCCGGTAAAGCCGGTCTATGAGCAGTTTGGAGAAACCCTGTTGGCCAATGATCGTGCCGAGGAAGCCGTCGAAATGTTTCGGAAGTCCCTGCTGCGCGAACCGGGGCGGGTGCTATCTCTGCTCGGTCTTGCCAGATCCTCGCGCAAGATCGGAGACAAGGAAACCAGCAAGCGTGCCTATCAAACGCTGGCCGAAATCTGGCATCAGGCAGATGATGATGTCAAGGGCCGCGCCGAGGTGCCGGTATCTTTGGGGAGTTCGAACTAATGTTGATCCTTTGCCTGTGAGAGCTTAAATTGATAGCTGATTAACTGGCAAGCGATACATTTTTCAAATTTTTCTGGTGTTAAAATGAGTTTAAGAAATTCGTTTTTGTTGATAGGGTTGTTGATCCTGCTCGTACTCAGCGCCTGTGAAACCGAGGTGAAGCAGAATCAGCATGAAATTGTCGGCCGCTGGGTGGAAATCGTACGTGGCGATGATGTTGTTGAATTTAAGGCAGATCAATCACTGATCATGCAATCGATGGGACAGGTTATTTACGGCAATTGGGAAGACCGTGGCGAAGGCCTGCTGTCGCTATCCGTACAGTTCGAGGGCAAAATTGATAGTGCACGCGTGAATTATTTTGGAGATAGCCTGCAAATGTCCATTGGTAATGTGCGATTTGGTTTCAGCCGTGAATTACTACCTGCAGCGAGCGAATAATTTCTTTACGCAATCAAATCTTATTGATCCCTCTCATCTCTTACTGGACATGAGGGGAATTTGCTTTCCTTCGTTTATCAACGTAGTTCAAAAAACACCTCAATAAACGCATATAGTGTGAGATTCATATGATTAAGTATCGCATGCCCCTTGTCAAAGAGTGGCGCCGAACGTCTGCCAGGGTGTTTATCCTGAGCCTTGGCCTGGTGACTTTATTGAGCGCCCAACAGCAGAAGCCCCAAACAAGTCGTATAACCCTGTTTAATAGTCTGGAAATTGCCTTGCCAGCCATGGACTGGGAATTTATCGAAGGCGAAGATGTCATCATGGCTCGGGCATTGACGGATGGAAACGTATTAGATCCGATAACCACAACAGTTACCAGGCTTTCCGAGAATTTGATCTTTCGCCGGATTTCGGCCAATGGCAACTACGCTGCCCATTTTGAATTGGCGCAGCAGAAAGCGATCGCCAAGCAAGACCGCAATCTGAAAATTGCTATTCGCTCAGCCGCGACATCCAGTGAAGCAGTGATAGATTATGTGCTACCCTTCGATGAAGGTCCGCCGCTGCTGCTTGTTAGCGATGTGGACGGTGCCTCGGTCATTGCCAGGGCAACCACTGGAGAGATCTCCATTTATGACGCCGGCGGAAACTTGCGGCAGCAGCATGCTGTTTTCCCTAATGCCGATTATGATCACGAACGTATTCTAAATATGGCCCTTAGTGCGGATGGCCGCTATCTAGCGGTGGCCGCCGGGAAGCGCGGGGCATCTCCAGCCTCCTCAAATGCGCCGATGCCATCTGCTGAACCGCATCTGATTCTCTATTCCATGAGCGGCGAAGAGATTTGGCGTGAACCGCTGCCAAATTTCAATGCCGGTGACGTGGCTATTTCTGCTGATGGACAGCAGATTGTTGTCGGTAGCTATACTTTTGATGCCAACAACACCCTTCAAAAGGCTTTGCAGATTTTCGATAGCGATCGCAAAGAGCTTACCAAGACCAATCTGCTTTTCCGCCAGGCCGCGTTTTCGGAAAACGGGAAGTATGTCATTGCCTGTGAAAAGGCGCATGCGCAGATTTTTGACATAACAGATGGTCGCCTCCTCGGTGAGCATCGCTTCAGTGCCAGGAACGGGATGATTGCTGATGCCGCTGTGGACAATCAAGGCAATGCCGTCTTATTGATTGCCCGCCATGAATTTCGCGATCAAAAATTTGTTTATGTAGAGCCTCAATTGCGCTTGCTGGCAGCCAACGGTCAGGTCGCAGCTGAACTGAAGCTTGTTGGTCATCAATTTAACCAGCCGGCGTTACACTTAGATGCCGGCGGACGGTCGATTAAAGTTGGCATGGAGAAAGCCTGCCTCAATTACGAGGTGCAGCCATGAGAGAATATATCAGAAACTGGATCATACTCTTTTCGTTGTTTAGCGCTTTTGTCATGGCCCAATCAACCTTTCCGTGGCCAGTCACGCCCTTCAATCAGAATCATGAAATTACCGGCACCTTCTGTGAATATCGCAGCACCTCCGCCAACGGCCATTTTCACAATGGAACCGATATCCCCAAAGCGGATTTTTCGCCGGTCTATCCGGTTCGCGACGGGCGGGTGGTGAGTTTGTCAACTGTTGGCTCGAATGCCTTTGTGCGTGTGGATAACGTGGCATACGTTCACATCGCTCCATCCGCCTCAATCTCCGTGGGAGATTCGGTCTTTGCCGGTACCACTGTATTGGGCACCATTCTCTCCGGACTGGGGCACGTGCATTTTACCAATGGTTTTGTGGGATCCGAAATTAACAGCATGCGCCCTGCAGATGGCTTTGCACCGCTCACCGATACCTGGGCGCCGATTATTCGCAGCATCGACTTTTATCAGAATAACACAGATATTCGTTTCCCGACCAATGAGTTGAGTGGTTTGGTAGACATTATCGTCAAAGTTGATGAGCAGAACGGACCACCAACGACCTTTCTTTCACGACGGAATAATGGCATCTATAAAATTGGTTTTCAGGTGTTGACTTCCGATAGCGATTCCGTGGTCTTTGCCCCCTCAGCAAGCGGGCTGAAATATCAATTTGACAGCAAGCCCAGCAATACCTATGTCAATACGGTTTTCTACCGGCCGCAATCCAGCACCACCAGTCATACTTACCAGGTCACCAACAGCACGGTTGGCGATAACTGGTGGAATACCACCAATATTCCTATCGACGAGTACGTGGTGATGGTATTTGCCGAAGATACCCGCGGTAATGCTGATACAATGTATGTCTCGGTGACGACAACCGAGGCCGATCTTGTTGCGCCGCAAACCCCGGTTTTCCGATCAGTAACGGAAACCGATAGCGGCATGCATATCAGTTGGTATCCGAACACTGAGGATGATTTGCTCGGCTATCAGCTTGATTTTAGCTTTGACAATGTCACCTGGACGCTTTTTCGTGATGAAGCAGTACTTACAGACTCGACAGACGAGCTTTTTGTCAATCAGATCCTCAATCAAGAAGTCTATTTCCGTCTGAAAGCGCTGGATAGAGCACCGATCGCCAATGAGAGTCCATATTCAGATGTGTTTGGAATGAGCAATGGCGATTTTAGCCGAAAGGTGTTGATTGTCGATGGTTTTGATCGTATCACCGGGGGCTACAGCGAATCATCTCACGATTTTATGGCTGATGTTGCTGCTGCGGTCATCGCCCAGGGAACCAGTTTTGACACCTATAGCAATGAGGCCGTCACGGCAGACGTTCTGGACGTCAATACATATGGCGCGGTGATGTGGATGCTCGGTGATGAATCAACCGCTGGAGAAACCTTCAGTGCTGATGAGCAGGAGTTGCTAAAAGCCTATCTTGATAGCGGAGGCAATCTCTTCGTCAGTGGCTCGGACATTGCCCGGGACCTCGATCCTGATGCCAATCCGCTTGGCGCGACCGAAGATGATGAGCTGTTTCTGAATACCTACCTGAAGGCGGATTTTGTTGATACAGATTCGATCAGCGGTGCCGCCATTGGTATCACCGGCACCTTGTTTGAGACAGTCGACGTTGACTTCGGTGTCTTTCCTTATCGCATTAGCAGTTCAGATGTGGTTGCACCGGTGAACGACGGTTTTGCCGTTCTTGGCTATAGTGACACAACCTTTAATGCCATAGGATATGATGGCAGTGTTGGCACCTCAGGTGAGCCATTCAGTATGGTATACTTTGCCTTTCCTTTTGAAACGATCTCGACTGCAGATGATCGCATAGCGGTAATGTCAGAGGTTTTGGAGTTCTTTGATCAAATCGGTGGTGTCGAAAGCGGTGCTGCGCCTGCGATTCCCAGTGAATTTGCCTTATTGCCGAATTTCCCCAATCCCTTTAATCCGTCGACGACCCTGGTGTATCAACTGCCGGAGCGAGCGCGAGTGCAATTGGGGATTTACAATGTTCTTGGGCAGCGGGTTCGCCTGCTTAGGAATGAAACCATCACTGCCGGGAGATATGAAACACTCTGGAATGGCCGGGATGATAGTGGTCAGCAAGTTGGCAGCGGCCTGTATTTTGTTCGCCTCGAGGCCATACCCTCCTCCGGTGGCTCGGCCATTCAGCAGTATCGTAAGGTGTTGTTGGTGAAATAATCTGCAAATCGGCAAAATAGCAAATTTGTAAACCTGCAACGAGACTAGCACGAAGGGACACGAAGGACAGCAAAGGACCCCGAAGCAAAAATTGAGATATCTATCCTTTTCCTTCGTGTTTATTCGTGAATCTTCGCTGCCTTCGCGGTATTTTTTGTCAATTTGCTGATATGCAGATTTACAGATTTACACAGAGGTTCCTATGAAAAGAATCTATCTATTCGTTCTCTCCACAATTCTGCTAACTTCCGTTCTCTCCGCCCAAATAACCTGGACAGACATCAGCACTCAATATGATTTGCCTGCAAGCATTGCCCTGTATGAAGGTGATCAGGCCAATCCGGTATTGAAGGCCTGGTATCTGGAAATTGACGTGAGCGATACGAATTATGTGTTAACGGCATTTCTCAATGATCCAACCATCGGGCCGGAAGGCATCGTTGCCTTTTCCGAGCGCGTTGGTGCGGCCGCGGCAATCAACGGCGGCTTTTTTGACCTGGTCAGCAATGCCTCGTTCTCGGCAATTGTGAACGACAATGAATTGCTGGCAAAGAATATTGCAGCAGTTACTCGCAGCGGCCAATCATACCCGGTCACGCGGGCATTTTTCAGTATTGATGAAAATCGACAAATGTCTGTTGACTGGATTTATCATTTCGGCAATTCAATCGGCGAAATGCTCGGCTTTACGCAACCGGCTCAGAATGCGCAAGGGGCACCGGCAGCTACTCCGATACAGAGTGAGGGCATTGCCTTTCCTGAATTGCTCGGTGGCATAGGCGGCGGGCCCTCGCTGGTCCGCAATGGCCAAATTGACATCACCTATACTGAAGAAGTCTTCTGGGAAAGCGGCGTTGGCCTGGATGTTGATAATCCTCGTACTGCTGTTGGCTGGACTGCTGATCAACGGGCGATTTTCCTGGTTGTTGATGGCCGGCAGATTGCCAGCAGCGGCGCCGACTTAACGGAATTGGCGCAGATGATGATCGACCTTGGCTGTATGGAAGCGATGAACCTGGATGGTGGAGGTTCAACGCAGATGGCCGTAAACGGGACGCTGATCAACCGACCGGAAGGGGGCGATTTTATGCGCCCGATTCCCAGCATTTTGGCTGTGGTGCATCGCGATTCGCTTCAGGATCCGCAGATGGGGCTGGAAGAGATTATTGATACCGAGGACTCTACTCGCGTGAGTCTAATTGGTGTGGATTGGTTCGAAACCGCCAATGCCGGTAGCTATGGCAATAGCGCCTCGCTGCTGCATGCTATCGGGGATGGCAGCGCCACAGCTGAGTATCGGCTGGATCTTGGGCCAGCGACAACCGCGGAAGTCTTTGCCTGGTGGGTGTCGGCCTTTAACAGGGCCAGCGACACACCGATCATCGTTGATCATCAAGGCGGCCGGGATACAATTCGTGTCGATCAAACGACCAGTGGCGCGCAATGGAATTCCCTCGGCACATATCAATTCGCCGGGGATAGCAGCGATCGCGTTACGATTTCCAATGCTGCCGTTACCAATAGTTTTGTGGTGGCGGATGCCATCCGCATCGTTTCCGAAGACCCGCAGGTCGGGATTGATATAACCCGCCATCCTTTGCCAAAAACCCCGCAACTTGCCATCGAGAGTTTCCCCAACCCCTTCAATCCCTCCACAACTATTCGCTATACCCTAAGGGAAAACGCACCGGTGTCGCTGACGATATATAACCTGCTCGGTCAGATAGTTGCGACGCTGGTCGACGAGGAGCAGCGCGCCGGACAATATCGGCTTCAGTGGCAGGCAAATGCGCTTCCCGGTGGGATATACTTCGCCCAATTGAGCGACGGTCGGCAAACCCGTGCCCTCAAGCTGGTGCTGATGAAGTAGGGATTTAGCGGGAACCGGTTGACGGTGGTGAAAGTACAGTTTATACTGGGAGGTGTTGACTGGCGGGTCGTGATTGAGGAGGATGGGAAAATGATGCGAGAACTTTTGACAGGTATATTTCTGTTTGGACTCTCGCTGTTTCCTATAACACTAGTCGCCCAACCTGAACCTTTGGCAATATTGGAGATCAGCGCTTCCGCTCTCAGCAATGCCACTGGTGGCGCCGCAATCGGCCTGCACCATAGCGCGGGGGCTTTTTTGAACAATCCGGCCACCTTGACTAACACGCCCGGCTTTATTATTGAGCTCAACACGGCTCACTGGCCACTCTATGAAGCAGCACATAGCAAGCAAAATCTGCAAAGTGTGGTTGCTACCTATAGTGCGAATCGCCTTGGTTACTTTGGCTTGGCTTACCGGCAGTTGCGCAACGAGCTTGCTGCGCTATCTCCGGACATAAGAAAGATGGAATGGGTCTTGACCCTGGGATATGCAAGACGGGTTTCTCGCCAGGTTGCCCTCGGTATTAACTACAAACGAGTCTTTGAACAAAGCTCCCGTCCGGTGGTGATTAATCAGATCGGAGAGCTGGATTTTGCGGCAACGCAATTGGGTGCAGTCGATTTTGGCATTCAAATTGACAACTTGCTTCCGGAATTGACGGTCGTTTCCGAATCGGTTGCAGATAATGCTGGTAAGGAAACAAGACGCGGCATTGCGGTTGCTATTGGATATCAGCATATCGGCCCATCGTGGTCGCATTCAGGGTATGGTTCAAAAACGCTGATGCCGCAGCGCATCCAGCTTGCCTGGAATTGGCATCTGCTTAAAACCGCAGAGGCGCGGCTGGTCATCCTCGGACAATTTCGGAAGCATCTTTTTCGCAATGCTACCCGGCGAAACTTTCTTGCTGCGCTGATCTCCGGTTGGGACTTGCCCTTGCAAGAGGATTTGGAAACCGCTATTGGGGCTGAATTAACAGTTTTCCAATTGTTCGCACTGCGCTGGGGATTGTTACAAGGAGGGAGAGATGGCTTGAAAGAATATGATCCCCAATATCAAACTGTTGGATTTTCCATTGGCTTGCCGGCAATCCGCGTCAATATAGCTATGTTGCTACCCTCTGAAGAAGGTCATCCGCTCGAAAATACGATTTTTACGGGCATCTCGGTTGCTCTTTAGTCTCAAGAGTTGATTCTCTGTGATATGGCGCGATCGTCTGCTAATTGATCAATCTGCTTCTGATCTTTTTAGAAATATGAAGTCGCTATGCGACCTACACGCTAATTCTGGTATTAAAGAGAAAATGGTTTGATGCCTCGAAACACATCTCGCTATGTTCACCTTCGAAGAGACACAGGAGGATGTTGACGATTTGCGCTTTGAGCGATATCTTGTTCTATGATAAGCAATTTCTTCTTTGTCCGCTCGAGCGCGTCTCCCCCGATATGTCCTGCCGAGGGGAGATATAGGGGGGAACGCTTCCGCCCAAGAATTGCGGGTTTGCTCCTTTGCCTGCTTTTCTTCGCCTGTTCGTCTGATAATGAACCGTTTTCAAACACTATCCCCGATCAAGTCGACTTCAATTTCCATATCAAGCCGATTCTATCCGATCGCTGTTTTGCCTGTCACGGCCCGGACGAGCAGGCACGCGAAGCCGATCTCAATCTTTCTGATAGCAGTGCTGTTTTTGCGGCGCTTGGCGACGGCGGGCAGCGATACGCGATCGTACCGGGAATTCCCGACAGCAGTGTGATCATGCAGCGTATGCTGAATCCTGATCCGCAGGAGCGCATGCCGCCGCAGGCATCTAACCTGACTATGTCTGATCAAGAAATTGCCCTGGTCCGCAAATGGATCGAGCAGGGTGCTATGTGGAAGCGTCATTGGTCGCTGATTCCCCCGAAGAAAATCTCGCCGCCGAATGTCCAGCGAAAACAATGGCCGAAAGGGCCGATTGATCAGTTTGTCCTGACTCGTCTCGAGCGTGAAGGACTGGCGCCGTCCCCGCAGGCAGATAAGGCCACTTTGCTGAGACGTGCGACCTTCGATTTAACCGGCTTGCCGCCAACATTTGAAGATCTCGAGGCTTTTCTAAATGATCCGTCTGAAACTGCTTTCGCAAAAGTGATCGAGCGCCTCCTGGATTCGCCACATTATGGTGAACGGATGGCTTCGATATGGCTGGATGCGGCGCGCTATGCTGATACGCATGGCTATCAAAATGACGTTCCACGCTCGATGTGGCCATGGCGCAATTGGGTGATTCATGCCTTCAATAAAAATCTTCCTTTTGACACCTTTATTCGCTGGCAGTTGGCGGGTGACCTATTGCCGAATCCCACGACGGAGCAGCTCGTCGCCACCGGCTTTAACCGAAATCATAAGATCACCTTCGAAGGTGGCAGTATCGACGAGGAATTCCGGGCCGAATATGTTGCTGATCGCACCCACACCACTGCTACCGTTTTTATGGGCCTGACGATGGAATGCGCACGTTGTCATGATCATAAGTATGACACAATTAGCCAGCGCGAATACTATCAGCTATATGGGTTTTTTAATCAGGTGTCGGAGCCTGGTGTGCCGAATTATGGCAATATGTCACCGCAACCACGCTTGGCATTAGGCTGGGTGGATGCTGTCGAAGAGCTGCCCTTTATTGAGGAAGTTGCGAACCTGAAATCCTTTCAGATGATGGTGATGCGAGATAGCATCGGATTGCGAAAGACCTATGTTTTGAATCGCGGCCAATACGACCAGCCGCTCGATGAAGTTGTTCCGCAAACCCTGAAAATGCTGCCGCCGCTACCGGAGTCGGCTCCACGCAACCGCCTGGGATTGGCCGACTGGCTGGTGAGCGATGAGCACCCGCTGACGGCGCGAGTGCAGGTGAATCGTCTTTGGCATCTCTTGTTTGGTCGGGGCATCGTTGCAACTCTTGACGATTTTGGCAGTCAAGGTGCGTTACCCACTCATCCTGAATTGCTGGACTGGCTGGCGGTTGACTTTCAAGAAAACGGTTGGAATACCAAAGGCTTGCTGAAGCAAATAATGTTATCTTCGACCTATCAGCAGAGCTCCCTGGCATCGCCGGATTTGCTGACGAAAGACCCCGAAAATGAACTATTGGCCCGTGGTCCTCGCTATCGATTACCGGCTGAAATGATTCGCGATAATGCCTTGAGTATCAGCAACTTGCTGGTGGCCAAAATCGGTGGCCCCAGCGTGAAGCCCTATCAACCCGCCGGATTATGGAAAGAGAAGACTGCCGGGAATGGCTATGCGGTCTATCGACCAGATGTCGGAGACGGGTTGTATCGACGCAGCCTCTATACCTTTTGGAAACGCACCGTGCCGCCACCCTCAATGCTCATCTTTGATATGGGCACGCGTGATCTCTGTGCTGTGGATCGTCCGCAAACGAGCACCCCGCTGCAGGCGCTGGTGCTACTAAACGATCCACAGATACTGGAGGCCTCGCGATTCCTCGCCTTGCGCATGATGGCTGAGGGCGGCACTATGCTTCGCGAGCAAATTCAATTTGGATTCCGCCTGGCTACCTCCAGACATGCTGATGACGCTGAACTTGCTATATTGGAAAACCTCTACAACGAAAAATTGACCACTTTTCGAGCCGCTCCGAAAAAAGCAAAAGATTTCCTTGCCGTAGGTGAGAAACCTTTTGCAGCAAGTAACCTAACCGCTGAAGTCGCCGCTATGAGCGTCGTTGCGAACCTCTTGTTTAATCTGCATGAGACTGTTACGAAAAGTTGAAGAACATTCCCCTGAGTCCCCTTTCGCAGGGGATTCAGAGGGATGTTACATCTACGTTTTTGTGGCTTCACTTGATCTGATCTACCATTCAGTGGCACTGACTAAATTTTTCTGTTCTCGAGTTAAGTTGATAAATAACAACGAATTGTGGACTGACAATCAGTCTGGCAGTATTTTCGCACAAATAATGACAAATCCATGTCAATTCGCGAGAGTCTGTAGTCATTCCTTTTGAATTGGCAATTCTTTGAATCGATAACGGGGCGAATTTGATGTCAATACTGCGAAAGCTTCTACCGCCAAAAGAGTGGCAGACAACCGTTGTAGTTTTGGTGGGAGTTATCGCCGGCCTGGGGATCTACATCGCTAATATTGCCAATGTTACCTCGTATATGACCGATGACCCGCAAGCCTGCGTTAATTGTCATGTGATGACCCCGCAATACATCACCTGGCAGAACAGCTCACACAAAAGCGTTACCACCTGCAACGATTGCCACGTCCCACAAGACAACCTCCTTAAAACTTATGCCTTCAAGGCCCGCGACGGGCTGTATCACGCCTCGATTTATACGCTGCGTGCAGAACCGCAAGCAATTGTGATGCACGAAGCTGGTCAGGAAGTGGTACAGCAAAATTGCATTCGCTGCCATCAGGATCAGGTAACCGATGCAAAGCTATCTTCCTGGGTAGCCGGGCATAAGGAGAGCCGCCTGGAGCGGACTTGCTGGGAATGCCATCGCAATGTGCCGCACGGACGGGTGCGCAGCCTGTCATCCGTTGGCTATCACCTGGAACCTTTGCCGGTTCACGAACAACAAGCACTGTATGTGCCAGAATGGTTTGATAACGACACAAAAAGGGGAGAGCATGAATAACAGAACGAAAAACTGGTTACTTTTTCTGGCGACCGTGGTGGTCGTGATCTTACTGAGCCTTCTGGCAAACAGCATCATCAGCCGCAAGGCGGAATCACAATTTGCATATCAGCCGCAGGTGGAAATTTCTGATACCGAACCACGCAACGAGGTTTGGGGAAAGAATTATCCGCGGCAGTATGAATCTTTTATGCGCACATCGGATACCTCTTTCACCAGCCAATTAAACGGCTCCAAGCTGCGTGATGCCCTTGAGGAAGATCCGAAGCTGGTGGTTCTTTTTGCGGGATATGGTTTCGCAAAAGACTATAATCAACCGCGCGGACACAACTATGCTGTAGAGGATATCCACAATTCGCTTCGAACCGGTGCGCCGACCGGCCCCGGAACCGGTCCGATGCCCAGCACCTGCTGGACTTGTAAGAGCCCGGATGTACCCCGCCTGATGAAGCAACTCGGGGTAAAAGAGTTTTATGATGGCAAGTGGGCTGACAAGGGTTCTGAGGTGGTGAACGCCATCGGCTGCGCCGATTGTCATGATCCACAGACAATGTCCTTGCAAATTAGTCGTCCTGCGCTCATCGAAGCCTTCGAAGCAATGGGTAAAGACATCAACAAGTCGACGCATCAGGAAATGCGCTCCCTGGTTTGCGCCCAATGTCACGTGGAATACTACTTTGACAAGAAAGTTCCTGGTGCGGAAGGAACGCCTTATCTGACCTTCCCCTGGAAATACGGCATGGGCGTCGAGGAGATGGAAAAATACTTCGATAACATGAATTTCAAGGATTGGACGCATAAAATTAGTAAGGCGCCAATGCTGAAGGCTCAGCATCCGGGATTTGAGCTTTACAAAACCGGCGTCCATGCGGCCCGCGGGGTTTCCTGTGCCGATTGCCACATGCCTTACACCTCTGAAGGCGGCCAGAAATTTACCGATCATCACGTGCGTTCGCCCCTGGCAAATGTTGCCAATGCCTGCCAGGTCTGTCACCGTCAGGAAGCGGGTGACTTGATAGCAGACGTATATCAGCGTCAGGCGAAGATTAAAAAGACACAGCTGAAGCTGGAAGAATTACTTGTTCGTGCCCATGTGGAAGCGAGAAAGGCATGGGATCTCGGTGCAACAGAAGAAATGATGCAGCCAATCTTGATGGATATCCGTCATGCACAATGGCGTTGGGATTATTCAGTGGCTTCCCATGGCGGTACCTTCCACTCACCTGTTGAAGCCAGCCGCATCGTCAGCACCGGCACCGAAATGGCTCAGAATGCCCGAATTAAGTTGGCGCGGGTATTGGCCGATCTTGGTTATAACAAGGAAGTACCTTATCCGGATATCAGCACCAAGGCTAAAGCGCAGGCATTCATTGGACTGGATGTCGAAAAAATGGAACGGGAAAAAGAACGCTTTAAGAAGGAGCTCTTGCCGAAGTGGCTGGAAGAAGCAGCCAAGCGTGAAGCGGCCATGCCCTTGAAGCGCACAACCGCCGCCCGCTAGGCGCATGGAATATAAGACAGGATCTACAGGATGAAAATTGAAAGAAACACCCTTCTACACATCTGTGTCAAAAGGTTTTAAGCATCCTGAAGATCCTGTTAATCCTGTCTAAAATTCTAGAATGACAATAAAGGAGGACGATGATGAAATCTATATCTACATTTATGAGGATGTTTCTGATTTTTCTTTTGGCCGTTAGTACCTTACTTAGCGCTCAATCCACCTGGAAGCTCAACGGTCAGATTCGCTATCGTGCGGAAGTGGATAATCGCGATTTTAACAGCAATACCGGCCTGAACAACTTCAACCTGCTTCGAAGCCGTCTGGGCGCCACATTTACGGGTACCGACAGCATTCGTGGATTTGTCCAGATCCAGGACAGTCGCCGTTTTGGAGAAGAAACCAGCACTTTGGGAGATGGCAGCGCGGATAACCTCGACTTGCACCAGGCATTTGTCGAGGTCCGCCGCTTTTTTGATCTGCCGTTGGACCTGAAAATCGGGCGTATGGAGGTGGCTTTTGGCTCAGAGCGCCTTATTGGTGCTGTTGGCTGGAGCAATATTGGTCGTAGCTTTGATGGGCTCATGCTCAATCTTCATGCCGGCAAGAACCGTGTGGCGGTCTTCGGCTTCCAGGAGGTTGAGAGTCGCCTGCTGCAAAATTCAGGTGACCGGCATATTCTTGGTATTAATGGCTACATCAAGACCATACCGAATATAGATTTTCAGCCCATCGTGGTGTGGCAGCGCAGCAGTCCATCTTCAACGATAAATCGAATCACCACCGGATTCTATTTGAAAGGGACCGCCAGCAATCTCCGCTACGAGGTAGATGCTGCTTTGCAAAACGGTAGCGTTGGCGGAAACGATTTTCAGGCGATGATGGCGGCGCTCAGCGCGATTTATACCGTCGATAATGCCAATAAGCCCTTTGTTGGCGTTGGACTTGATTATCTCTCCGGCAATGACGGAGAAGACCGTCAGGCATTTGATACCATGTATGGCACGAACCATAAGTTCTATGGCTACATGGATTACTTCCTGAATATTCCGGTGAACAGCTTTGGTCTCGGGCTGGTCGATTTACATGCTCAAGTCGGGATAAAGGCGCAGCCAAATACCACACTCAAATTTATTTTTCATCAGTTTAGCGGAGCAGAGGAAACCCCCGGAGGCGATTCATCCTTCGGTCAGGAGTTTGACCTGATTCTGCAGCACAAATACAATTCCCAGATCGGCATCGTCGCTGGTTGGGCCTTCTTTGCGCCCGGTGACGTGTTCGAAGGTCTCGGCCGCAACGATACCTCCAATTGGGGCTTCGTTATGATGAGCGTCGGGTTTTGAGAATGACAAATGACAAATGACGATTGAAAAATCAGCCTCGTGTCGCGGCTCTGCCGCGCACGTGGGCTGGAATTGGTAAATCGACAAACCTGCAAATACGCAAATCAGCAAACCTGCAATCCTGTAAATCTGCAATCCCGCCAACAGCCAACCGTTTTTCCTGCCACTGTCACTGCCACCTGCCACTGTCGCCGCCCCCGATTTGTCATTCGACATTCGACATTCGCCATTTGCCATTTCGTATCCCCAAGTTCGCCGGAAGCGAACATGAGGCTGTGCAATGTAACGGCTCCGCCGTTGATTTGCCAATTTACAGATTCGTCATTCGTCATTCGCCATTCGACATTTGTCATTTCGTATCCCCACGTTCGCCGGAAGCGAACATGAGGCTGCACTATGTAACGGCTCCGCCGTTGATTTGCTCATTTACAGATTTGTCATTCGTCATTCGACATTTATCATTCGTCATTCGACATTTATCATTCATACCCGTCTCGCATTTCGACACCGATCTCGCGAGATTTCCCATAAAATGAGTAAGGCGTCTCAACTATTCGGTTTTTTGAATAAGTAGAGTATGGCACGGTGTATGCATTGAATAAAGATGTCGGTGCGACGGTTCTACCAGGGAAGGCGAGCATGGCGCAGGGATGATAACAAGTTTGATCGTTGCACGACACGATCTAAAAAATAGTAGCTGTAATGATGGCGTTCAGGGACGGGTGGTTTTCCACACGGAAGTGGTGCATTGTTAACAGCTACTATTTATTGTGCCCGCCGGGGCGACATAGTTGTGACGAACCCGCCAAAACCTCTCGACACAGATGGACACGGATTTTCACAGATTAATACTGATATAAAAACAGCTTGAAAGATTAAGCACAGATAGGGCAAATACTTCTTTTTGGCCTTTTGCTCGTTATTTATCCATGTGGATCATTATTTATCCGTGAGGACCAGTTTGAACCGGTTCTAGTATTTCTTTTTTGATGCGTTTTGGGCCTGTAAGTCGACGATTAACGATTCCCGGGAGTCTGTTCTGCGGTGGTGTCAGAGGCGGAAGAAGAGTTATGCAGATCAATAATCTGCGTGTCCAGGTAGTCCTGTTTCTCCAGCTTCGTTATCTTGCGCAGGTTCCCTAACAATATCGACAGCCGATCCATCATTCTTCGAAAGACTTGGCGATTTTCTTCGCAAGCGGCATTTTCGTTTTCCATGTCCTGCAATATCCATAGTGTCTGCAAAGGCTGTGAAAATTCATGGCAGATTGCACCGGCCAATTCTTGAACATGCTGTAAGGCTGCTTCCTGTCGGGCCAATTCTTCAGCGCGCTTTTGCTCGGTTACATCCGATAGCGTTATCATAAATACTTTTTCATTCTGCCAATCAATATACTGCGTCATCATGGTAATAATGCGTTCTTCACCATTGCCACAGACTATCTTTTTCTCAATATTCTGACCCGGCAAAAGATCGAATTCGAACTCTTCACCAACTACCGGCTGACAGGCCTTTGGCAAAATATTGACCGAAGCTTGATTCATATAACGGACTATTTGCGACCTGTCGACGATGAGGATGCCGTCGCGATTTTGCTCAATCAATATTTTCATTCGCTCTTCCCCCGAAATCAACTGCTGCTTCAGCTTTGATCTTTCGAGGCTGTATTGAAGAACCCGCCAAATCATTTTCGGGTTGAGGTCTTCCTTGACCAGGTAATCTTCAGCGCCCAGCTTTAAAGCCTGTTGTGCCAGTGCTTCGTTGCGATTACCGGTTAGAATCACTACCGGTATTCCGGAGACATGGGCGTTCAGATTGATGAAGGTGTCAATATCATAGGAATCCGGCAGAGACAGGTCGAGTAAAATGATATCGGCGTCGTTATTCCGCAGGTAATCACATCCGCGGTCAAGCCGCTTAATCCACTTCATTGAAAATGGCGGTTTAAGTTCCTGCTCATTAAGGACTTCCTGCAGAAGAACCGCATCCCCGGGGTTATCTTCAATCAAGACAATTCTAAGCTGCTGATCGGTAATCTGTTTTTGTGAATTCATTGAGCCTCACCCGTTCGTATTAGTTCGTTGCCGATAGTAGTGTGAGCAGCGCTTCTTTCTGAAGTGGCCTGCTGATATAGTATCCCTGGATTTTGTCGCATTGACTGGATTCCAGAAAATCATACTGCGCCTTGGTTTCTACACCTTCAGCAACCACGTTCAGGTTTAGATTGTGGGCCAGACCAATAATGGCTGAGGTAATCGAGCTGTCTTCTCCGTCAAGGGGAATTCCGCTGACAAAGGATTGGTCGATTTTTAATATGTCCGCCGGCAGCCGCTTCAGGTAGCTGAGCGATGAATAGCCGGTGCCAAAATCATCAATCGAAACCTGGATACCGAGACTCTGAAAGGCTTTCAGCGTTTGGATGGTTCGATCGATATTTTGCATGGCACTGCTTTCAGTGATTTCAATGCCCAGTAGTTCCGGATCGAGTCCGTTGCCATCCAGGATTTTGGTCACGCTGTTTAACAATTGCCGTGAACGAAACTGCCGCGAGGAGAGGTTGACGGTGGTGCAGATATGTGTGTCGGTGGCCTCTTGCATGGCAATATTGTCCTGACATGCTTTTTTCAAGACCCATTCCCCGAGAGGTACAATCATATCTGTTTGTTCAATAAGCGGGATGAAACGTGCCGGTGACAAAAATCCCAGCTTCGGGTGTTCCCAGCGGATCAGTGCTTCAACAGAGGTAATGATTTTCTTCTCGAAGTCCCACAGCGGCTGATAATGCAGCCGAAACTGGTCCTCTTCAAGGGCAGTTTGCAAAGAGTTTAGTATTTCAAACTCCTCAAATGCACGTTGATCCATGGTCTGATCATATTGCTTGTATTTGTTCTTGCCGCTATCTTTTGCAGCATACATGGCAATATCAGCTTTTTTTAGTAATACCTCTGTATTTTCCCCGTCTTCCGGAAAGCAACATACGCCAATACTGCCGGTAACATTTAATGAGAAATCCTTTATATAGACAGGCTGTGCTATGCTCTGCAGAATCTTGCAGGCAATCGCCTTTACGTCTTCCTGCAGCTGGATATTCTTCAGAATAATCGTAAATTCATCCCCGCCGATTCTGGCAACCAGATCATCTTGCCGAACGCTTCTTTGCAGGCGATCAGCAATAGTTTGTAAGAGCTGGTCTCCCACACCATGTCCCAGAGAATCATTAACGTACTTGAATCCGTCTAGATCAATAAAGAACAAGGCAAAGGCTGTGTGCTCGATACCCGCTTTGGCAATACAGGCGGAAAGATGGTTGCGGAAGAATTGCCGATTGGCCAGGCCGGTTAGGGCATCATTGTAGGCAAGATACTGTTCCAGTTTGCGCGCCAAAGCCAGTTGAGACAATATCTTCTGGCGGTCGATGGCATAACGAATAGTGCGAGCCAATGTTTCGTGATCAAAACTACCCTTGACCAGGTAGTCCTGGGCGCCGCGAAGAATAAGTTCGGTTGCCAAATCTGCATCTTCCACGCCGGTCAGCACGACCACAGCAATGGATGGCTCTATTGCCTTTAACGCCTCGAAATTGCTGATACCAACGCCGTCCGGCAAATGCAGATCGAGCAGGATTAGCTCCGGCAGCCGGCGATCCAGTAAGTGTTGCCTGGCAGCCGCAAGTGTGTTGACCAGCGAAATTTTGCAGGTAAGGTTTGTGCACAGGGAAAGTAATTCTTCAATTAGAAAGGCATCTGCCGGATTGTCTTCTACAATTAACACATCCAGAGATTGCCTTGAAGCTGCGAGACGATGGTCTTGAACTTCCATGTCAATCCTCCTCATCCTTGAGTCCTTCACACCTCCTATTATCGGAATTGTGTCGGCAACTTTACCACAGTGAACCAGAAATTCTCGATCGACCGTACCAGTTTGGCAAATTCATCAAGTCCCACTGGCTTGGTTATATAGCAATTGGCGCCGCTGGCGTAGGATTTAACAATGTCTTCACCAGCCTCAGAAGTGGTTAGGATGACGACCGGAATGTGTTGCAGCTGTGGATCAGTTTTGATCTCAGCGAGGATTTCCCGGCCATCCAATCCCGGCAAGTTAAGATCCAGCAAGACCAGATCGGGTCTCCGGGCATTATCGAAAGGGGCTTCGCGGCGAAGGTATTTAAGTCCCTCCACGCCGTTCATCAGGGCCTTAAGATCAATTAGAATCTTACACTCGGCCAACGTTTCAGAGGTCAATTCGATATCGGCTAGATTGTCTTCAATCAGTAAGACGTGTAGCGAGTTGTCCGGAGGCGAGATCGGATCCATAAAGCAGTTCTCCTTGCATTGAAATTGTGAAATAAAATGTGGCGCCGCTACCCGGTGAAGATTCAGCCCAAATTTTGCCGCCGTGCCGCTCCACAATTTTCTTGCAGATTGCCAGGCCGATCCCGGTTCCCTCGTATGCATCACGGAGATGAAGTCGTTGAAACACAATAAATATCCGCTCGGCAAACTTGGGATCAAAGCCAATACCATTGTCCTTTACGGAGAATTGCCAATGTGTTTTGTGGTCCTCAGCATCAATTTTTATCAGTGGAGGCTCCTCACTACGAAACTTGATGGCATTGGCAATCAGGTTCTGAAAAACCTGGGTGAGCAAGGGGACATCTGCTTTTAATGTTGGTATGGCGCCAACAACGATGTTGGCTTCGCTTTCCAAAATTGTCTGCCGTAAATTGTGCCTGGCTGCCTCTATCAGTTGGTTGCCGGAAATATACGTCAGATTTCGTTCTGCACGTCCGATACGTGAAAAAGATAGGAGCGCATCTATCAGGCCTTTCATGCGAACTGCCCCGGTGATGATGTGATTCAGGTACGAGTCTGCTTTCTCATCCAGTTGCCCCTCATAACGTTTATTCAGCAGCTGAGCAAAGCTGGTTACCATGCGAAGCGGCTCCTGTAAATCATGCGAAGCGACGTAGGCAAATTGCTCCAATTCCTTGTTTGACTGCAGCAGCGCACGATTCATATCCACAAGCGCAGTGTTAGACAGCCTTTCCTCATGGATGTCCGTAATCGAACCAATCATCCGCTGTGGGTTGCCTACCCCGTCGCGCTCTAATTCCGCCCGTGCCCGAAACCAGCGATAGCCGGCATTTTTTGTTCGTAGCCGATACTCAACGTTAAACTGAACATCGTTTTCAAAATGATCATTAACCGCCTGAAAGGTGTGTGCATGATCGTCCGGATGCAGGAGCATGCCGAAATTGGTCAATGTCGGCGAAATTTCGCCTTCTGAATAACCCAGTAGGTGGTAGAAGCGCGGCGACCACCATTCAGCATCACCGTTCACATCTATCCAGTCCCAAATGCCGTCGCGTGCGCCGTCAACTGCCATTTGAAACCGCTTGCGGCTCTCAGTCAATGCTTGATGGTTGCCTTTCTGCTCAAGCTGGCTGGCTGTCCAGCGGGCCATCAGTTTGACAAATTCCTGGTCCTCGACCGAAAAGGGCAGGCTGCGAGGTGACGGGTCGCTAAAGTTTAGCGTACCAATGATGTTGTCTCCATGCAGCATGGTAAAACCGATATAGCTTTCCAGCTTGAATTTCTTGTAGGCCTTTAAATCCTGGTATTCGGATTCAGCGACATGATCGATAAAAACGCCCTCCGGATGCTGGACGGTAAGTGCACAATAAGTATCTTGTAAATCAAACTCCTGTCCGATTGGCAGCGCTTTTGTGTCCGACGAGTGCAGGATCAGATAATTATCTTCGGCAATGGCGCTTATTACGCCATATTTCATGCCTAATTCCTTGCTCCCCAGTTCCAACAACTTTTTCAGTTGTTCATCAATAGAAGGTTTGCCAACGCTAAACAGCTCGTTCAGTTTACGGAGATGTTCCCGATGTTTGTCGAGGTTCTGATTATTGGCTTCCAGCATTAACTTTTGTTGGCGAAGAACCTGTATGGAATTCACAAAGAATGCCGCGAAAATGCCAAGAATGGTGGCAAAAAGTACGCTGGCTGAAAATATCAGCGATTGATCCCTACCAGGCAGTTCGCGAGGGGTTAAGGTAAGCTGCCATTCCTTATCATAGAATTGGATTTGGGTTGAAGATGAGTGTAAATCAAGCGTGGCATCCGGTTCACCGGTCTGATATATAATTTTTGCTGATTCTTTCAACGCTGCATGAAATTCTTTAGCGAGATGTTCTTCAAAAATCTGGTCCAGAAAGCCTTCTATCCGAAACATTGCCACAATAAAGCCATCGAAGCGACCATCAACTGTTAGCGGCACAAAGAAAAGAAATCCTTTCTCAGCTTGTGCCAGCTCAACTGTTTCTGTAACCGTACTTTCATTTAGGCGCCGGGCTTTTTCCATGGCATGCCGGCGTTTTTCTTCGAGGGCAAGATTGACATTCTGCACGGCTTCGTTGCCGGCAAGTGGCTCGATCCAACGTGTATGGTTGCTGGAATCCACCCATGCAATTGCCTGGAAGTTTTGATAATGTTCTTCGTAATGACGTGTGTCTGTTTGCCAGGCAGGAAATGGGGTGCCTTGATTGGTTTCCCAGCGTGTTGCCATTCGCTCGACGGCCAGGAATTGATGCTCAATAGCGTTTTCAATAATCCGGCCTTGATGCCACACTGTCGCCGCGAATCCTTCTTGCAGGGTCTGAGACTCGCGCTGTCGCCATAACATTGCCAATCCAATGATGAGGATCATTACCAAAATGGCGGTTGTCAGCGGCAACCAGCGGAAGCCAAGACGGTGCTCGGTATGGTTTTGCTCTAAAGCCATTTGCTGTTCTTGAATGAATGGAATGTTCAGGTCTCATGCGACCTACGAAGCCTGACGGCTTCACCTGATCTTCGACCAGAATTGCATATACTTTAGATATTAATGGGAATTACAAAGTTGTAAATTCCAAATCCCAACAAGAAAAATTCCAAAAATGGAGAACCCCAAAGTAAACTGGGCGGATATTCGACGCTTTTGTGAGCCCAACACCGTTAAATAATTTGCAATTAGTACCTGACCTATAAATTCCCTTTGGAATTTTTCTTGTTGGAATTTTTCTTGTTGGAATTTTTCTTGTTGGAATTTTTCCTTTTTCTGACAATCCCTTTGGGCCCTCCATTTAATTGTTTGGTTCTTTCGAAGCTTCTGTATATCTTGAACCGAAAGCACCTTGAAAAATTCAAATTCACCGCATATGTGGATTCGCTGACCCGGCGAATGAATTAGCCACAGATATTGCTCCTGGAATCTAATGGATGCCCGTGAGCGTATCACACCATCCTCTTTTTGATTTGATCTGGTGCCTTCTTTGTCCCTCATTGGAGGGCAGGCCAACCTGCTATTGCATTGACAAACGAATGTTGCGCAGTCACTTGGACAAGCATGAGTGTCATCGAAGACCTATGTCCTCGACGAGTGCTGTACTGATCGCCCGGTAAACAAGAGGAGAAAGCATGCCGCAAGGATCATCCAAATCCAAAGCCCCGGCCCAGAAAAAAGCGCGCGGAAAAACCGCGTTTAGTAAGCGCATCACCAATGCTGAAATGTTTGCGGATAATACCTATGTTCATGAGCAGCTTGATCGATTGATTTTCGCGATAGAGGCGTTTCGTGAAGGCGATATCTCCGTACGCCTTGCGAAGGAACGTAACGATAAATTTGCTGATCTTGCCCAGGCATATAATAGTATGGTTGAGATGATTGGTGGGGTGAGTACCGAAGTATCTCGTATTTCCCGGGTAGGTGGTATCGAGGGTAACCTGGAAGCGCGTGCCGAGTTTGCCGAAGCCAGTGGTGTTTGGAAAGATCTCATTGATAATATCAACACCTTGATTGAGGCGATTGCCAAGCCGGTTTTGGAAGTGCGGCGTATTCTAAACAGTATTGCTGCCGGCAACTTGAAAGATGAGTTCAGTTTAACGGTGACCGGTGACTTTCGGGCGATGGCTGATGTAATCAATCGTGCCCTCGACAGTCTGAATATTTTTGCTGAACAGGTGATTCGCGTTGCCAGTGAGGTTGGTGTAGAAGGGAAGCTCGGTGGACAGGCAGCAGTGCCGAGCGTTGCCGGTACCTGGAAAGACCTTACCGACAATGTGAACCTGATGGCCAGTAACTTAACCCGCCAGGTGCGGGAAATTGCCAACGTAACTACCGCAGTGGCCAATGGCGATCTTTCTCGAAAAATTACCGAAGAAGGAAAAGGTGGCGAGGTCTTGGAGCTCTCGCAGACCATTAATCGTATGGTTGACTCCCTGAACGTATTTGCTGCCGAGGTAGCAAATGTGGCTCGTGAGGTAGGTATTGAAGGGAAACTCGGTGGTCAGGCGGATGTACCGGACGTTGCCGGTGTTTGGAAAGATCTCACCGCAAATGTGAACCTGATGGCCACGAACTTAACAGATCAGGTGCGCGAGATTGCCGGGGTGGCGACTGCGGTAGCTAACGGCGACCTTTCCAAGAAAATTGCTATTGACGTGCGCGGCGAAATTGCTGAATTGAAAGATACCATTAATCAGATGGTAGACTCGTTGAACATCTTTGCTGCCGAGGTAACTCGTGTATCACGTGAGGTAGGTACGGAAGGTAAGCTAGGTGGACAGGCCAACGTGCCAAACGTTGGCGGTACCTGGAAGGACCTCACTGAAAGTGTAAATACTATGGCAACGAACCTAACCAACCAGGTTCGGGAAATTTCCACGGTGGCCACGGCGGTTTCGCAGGGCGATTTTTCCCAGCGGATTACTGAAGAAGGCAAGGGCGGAGAAGTATTGGCATTGTCCAATACCATTAATCTAATGGTAGACCTGCTAACCGAATTTGCCTCAGAAGTGAGCCGTGTGGCACTTGAAGTGGGGACGGAAGGAAAGCTTGGCGGGCAGGCCGAGGTGCCAAATATTGCCGGCGCCTGGCGCGACATCACCAAGAATGTAAATACTATGGCCACCAACCTTACTAACCAGGTACGGGAAATTGCAGCGGTTGCAAGTGCGGTGGCAAATGGTGATTTGTCTCGTAAAATTACCATCGACGTGCGTGGCGAAATTGCTGACCTGAAAGACACTATCAATCAGATGGTAGACTCACTAAATATTTTCTCCGATGAGGTAACACGTGTTGCCCGCGAGGTAGGCACCGAAGGAAAGCTCGGCGGTCAGGCAGATGTGCCGGATATCGCCGGCACCTGGAAAGATCTCACCGAGAGTGTAAATATTATGGCCACCAACCTCACCAACCAGGTGCGGGAGATCTCGACAGTTGCGGCAGCAGTGGCCAACGGTGATCTCTCTCGTAAGATCACCATTGATGTGCGCGGCGAGATTGCTGACCTCAAGGATACCATCAATCAGATGGTAGACTCCCTGAATATCTTTTCCGATGAGGTAACGCGTGTTGCCCGCGAGGTAGGCACCGAAGGAAAGCTTGGCGGGCAGGCGGAGGTGCCGAACGTCGCCGGCGCCTGGTTCGATTTGACCAACAATGTAAACTTCATGGCCAGTAACCTCACCAATCAGGTGCGGGAAATTGCCGCTGTAGCAACAGCGGTGGCAAATGGTGACCTCTCCCAGGAAATTACTGAATCCGGTAAAGGCGGGGAGGTATTGACGCTCTCGCAGACCATTAACCGAATGGTGGCCTCGCTGAATATTTTTTCCAGCGAAGTCACGCGTGTTGCGCGTGAGGTAGGGACCGAAGGTATTCTTGGCGGGGTCGCCAAGGTGCCCAACGTAGCCGGTGACTGGCTTGACCTGACCAATAACGTGAATGTGATGGCCAGTAACCTTACCAGTCAGGTGCGAGAGATCGCAACGGTGGCCACGGCCGTGGCAAATGGTGACCTGTCGCGATTGATTACAATTGAGGCACGGGGAGAAATTGCTGACTTGAAGGACACCATCAATCAGATGGTAGACTCTCTGAATGTCTTTGCTGCTGAAGTAACCCGTGTATCGCGCGAAGTGGGTACAGAAGGAAAGCTCGGTGGTCAGGCGGATGTACCGGATGTCGCCGGCACCTGGAAGGATCTTACCGAGAACGTGAACCTGATGGCCAGCAACCTGACGACACAGGTGCGCGAGATTGCTACGGTAACTACCGCGGTTGCTAATGGCGACCTCTCTTTGCAGATTACGGAGACCGCCAAAGGGGGAGAAGTATTGGAACTATCCCAGACCATCAACCGAATGGTAGACTCCCTCAATATTTTTGCGGATGAGGTAACCAACGTAGCTCGCGAGGTAGGAACGGAAGGAAAGCTAGGTGGTCAGGCTGCGGTACCCAACGTTGCCGGCGCCTGGAAAAATCTTACGGACAATGTGAACCTGATGGCCGGTAACCTGACCAGCCAGGTGCGCGACATCGCCGGGGTTTCTACTGCTCTGGCGGTTGGTGATTTCTCCCGGAAAATTGAGGTGGAAGTGCGCGGGGAAGTATTGGAGTTAAAGAACAATATCAACGCGATGGTGGATAGCTTTACCACGATTGTGAACTCTGCAAATACCATTGCCCGCGGCGACTTTACGATTGCCATGCCCCTGCGAAGTGACCAGGATGAGTTGGGGATTGCCCTGAATACCATGACCGATAACCTGCGAGAAATCTCCCGGGAAAATGAAAGTGAGCGCTGGTTAAAAACCGGACAGGCGGGATTGAACGACAGCATGCGCGGTGAGCAGGACTTATCGCAACTATCCAAGAATATTATTTCTTATCTGACCAAATACCTGGACGCCAAAGTTGGTGTGTGTTACGTAGTGCTCGAGGAGCGCAAGTTGACATTATCCGGCACCTACGCTTACACAAAACGTAAAACCCTGAAGACCGAGTTTAACTTCGGCGAAAGCCTGGTAGGCCAGGCGGCACTTGAGAAGGAACCAATAGTTGTAACAGACGTGCCGGATGACTACATCAACATATCATCCGGGCTGGGCCAACAGCCACCGCTGTCCATTGTTGTGCAGCCCTTCATTCTGGAGAATGAAGTAAAAGGCGTGTTGGAAATAGCATCCTTTAGTGAAATCACTACCAATCATGTCGAGTTGCTGAGGATTGTTTCGGAAAATATTGCTGTCGCAGTGAACTCCGCGCAGGATCGTGAAAAAATGCAGCAGCTCTTGTCAGAATCTCAGCGGAAATCCGATGAGATGCTCAAACAGCAGGAACGCCTCAAGAGTCAGAGTGAGGAATTGCAGGCAACAAATGAAGAGTTGGAGGCGAAAACCAAGGACCTTGAACGTCAGAAGGAAGAGATCCAGGGCGCACGTCAGGAGCTGGAAGAGAAGGCGCGTGAACTCGAGCTGTCCAGTAAGTATAAGTCTGAATTTCTGGCCAATATGTCCCATGAATTGCGCACACCCCTCAACAGCCTGCTGATTCTGGCAAATGACCTTGCCAAGAACAAGGACGATAACTTAACAGCGGAACAGGTGAAATCCAGCCAGGTGATTTACGATGGTGGCGTCGACTTATTGAATCTCATCAACGATATTCTCGATTTGTCCAAGGTCGAAGCCGGTCAGCTGCAAATTATGATTGAAGAAGTTCGAATTCAAACTCTCATGCAGAACCTTAAACAGCAGTTTGAACCAGTCGCAAAGGATAAAGGGCTGGAATTTAAGATCGAGCTAAGCGACAAAATGCCAGCGAACATTGAAACGGATCCCCAGCGTCTGGAGCAGATCATCAAGAATCTTCTCTCGAACGCCTTCAAGTTCACGGAACGAGGCACCGTGACCGTTTCATGCCGTATAACCGACCCGGAAACACGTTTTAAATACATTCACGTCCCGGCGGATGAAGTTCTTCAGCTTACCGTTGGAGATACCGGCATTGGTATTCCCGCAGATAAACAAATGATGATCTTTGAGGCATTTCAGCAAGCTGAAGGAGGGACTGCCAGGCAATTTGGCGGTACCGGACTTGGTCTTACCATTTCGCGCGATCTTTGTTTCTTGCTTGGTGGCGAAATTGTTGTGGAAAGTGAACCGGGAACGGGCAGTCAATTTACGGTATACCTGCCCTTGAAATATCAAGCCGTTCATGAATCGGAAATCCCAGTCACAAAAGAGCCTGATTTGCTTCGTCCCCAGCGTTCCCTATCTGCGATTGCAGCGCCAAGCAAGAAAACCAGTTTCGTGGTAGATGATCGTGATCTCATCGAAAAGAACGATTCAGTAATTCTTGTTGTGGAAGACGACATGCATTTTGCAGAAATCCTTCAGACCCAAATCAGACGGAGCGGCCACAAATCGCTGGTTACCAATGAAGGTAAGGAAGCACTGGAACTTGCCGTCAAATATCAGCCAAGTGGTATCGTGCTGGATCTGATGCTTCCTGATATCGATGGGTTTAAGGTGCTGGATAATCTCAAGTTCAACTTACAAACCCGCCACATTCCGGTTCATGTGATTTCGATGTCGGAAGAAGATATGACCTCTCTCCAAAAGGGAGCGATTGGTTTTCTTTCAAAGCCGGTCAGCCAGGAGGACATCAGCAGTGTGATTACCAAACTGGAGAATATCTCCAGCGCTTCGATGAAGGAAATCCTGGTTGTCGAAGATGATAAAACCAGCCAGGAAGCCATCAAAAAGCTCCTCAAGAATAAGGAAATCAATATCACCACCGTTAGCAGCGGTCAGGAAGCGCTCGATCAGTTGGCTGCCGCTGCTTTCGACTGCATTATTCTCGACCTGCGCCTGCCGGACATATCCGGTTTTGATCTCCTGGAAAAATTACAGGCGACAGATTCCATTGATAAGCAGCCAATCGTGGTATATACCGGCAAGGACCTCACCAAAAGCGAAGTTCGTAAATTGAATGAGTTTACCAGCAGCATTGTTGTCAAGGGGGCATCTTCGCCGGAACGTCTGCTGGAAGAAGTATCTCTATTCCTGCACAGCATGGAAAAGAATCTTTCGGCTCGTCAGAAGAGAATCATGAGCAGCTTGCACGATCCTGAGACCATTCTCAAGGGAAGAAAAGTGCTGCTGGCAGATGATGATATGCGCAATACTTATGCACTATCCAGCATTCTTTCCGACACCGGAATGGAGGTTGTTCTGGCTGACAACGGTAAACTGGCCATTGAAAAATTAAAAGAAGAGAAAGATGTTGATATCGTGCTGATGGACATCATGATGCCGGTGATGGACGGCTACGAGGCGATGCAGAAAATCAGGCGCAATCAAAAGTACAAGGAACTGCCCATTATTGCTCTGACTGCGAAGGCAATGGCCGAAGACAAAGCCAAATGCCTGGAAGCCGGAGCGAACGATTATCTCACCAAGCCGGTCAGCACCGAGCGTTTGCTAAACCTGATTCGGGTGTGGCTATACGAAGGAAGTTGACGAAAAAACGACACATCCCGCTTAGTCCCCTTCGAAGGGGACTAAGCGGGATGTGCGGGAAAGCAAATGTCCAAGAATATCGAAATCGACCTGGTCATCGAAGCCATCCACAGATGTTATGGTTACGATTTTCGGCATTACCGCCGGGAAACGCTGGTGCGGCGTCTCAGTGCGTATTGTAAAAAGGCAGGGCTTGCAACCCTTGTAGATATGGTCCCTAAAATTGTTCACGACCGCGAGTTTTTCCTGGAGCTGTTTTATGACCTGAGCATTACTGTTACCGAGATGTTTCGGGAGCCGGCAATATTTCGCGTGATTGATAAATTTGTGCTTCCCAGGCTGCGGACGTATCCCTTTATCAACATTTGGATGGCCGGGTGTGCGACCGGAGAAGAAGTCTATTCTATGGCCATCTTCATCAAGGAAAATAACTTGCATGACCGCACTCAAATTTATGCAACGGACATCAACGAGCGAGCCCTGGAAACAGCTCGAAAAGGCATTTATCATCTGAAGGATATGAAACGTAATACAAAGAATTACAATTTGGCCGGTGGGCATGCTTCGTTGTCAAACTACTACCGGGCCAGGTATAACGGAGTGATAATGGATCAGGCGCTGCGTGATAATATTACTTTTTCCAATCATAACCTGGTGACAGATGGGGTATTTGCCGAAATGCATCTGGTTTTCTGCCGCAATGTACTCATTTACTTCAATCCCGAATTACAGAATCGCGTAATCAAACTCTTCTACGAAAGTCTTTGTCATCATGGATATCTCTGTCTTGCCAATCAGGAATCTATTCGACATTCGTCATTTAGCAATGGCTTCACCAGGGTTACGGAAACAAATCCACTCTATTTCAAAAAACGGTTATTAACGTGAATCCCGAATATCCAAATCTCTTGATCGTGGATGATCAACCTCGTGAGCGCATCGCTCTGCGAACGGTATTGGAGCCATTGGAAGTTAATCTCTTTGAAGCTGCTTCTGGGCAGGAGGCATTGGCGCTACTACTACGACATTCTTTTATGCTGGTGGTGATGGATGTTCGTATGCCGGTAATGGATGGGATGGAAACCGCAGAATTGATGCGGAAAAACAAAGCAACAAGCAGCATCCCGATCATCTTTTTGACCGCATATGACAAGCAAGAGCTGAGCATACTCCAGGGCTATCAACTGGGTGCAATTGATTATATGTTAAAGCCCATCAATGAAGATGTCTTGTTAAACAAAATAGATGTTTTTGCGCGGTTTTACCGCTTTGAGCGTGAGCGGGAGCAGGAGAGGGAACAGGAGCGCGAGAGGGAGCGGCAAGCCGCGGAGTTAAGGCGCAGCAATGAGGAACTGCTCCGCTTCGCCAACATTGTTTCGCATGATTTGAAGGAACCATTGCGGACCGTTCGGGGCTTTGCGAAGCGTTTGATAAGAAGGCATTATGAATTACTGGACGATGAAGGCCGCGAAGCGCTTGAGTTTATGGTTGATGCAACAGGTCGGATGTCCCAGTTCATACAGAACCTTATGGACTATTCAAAGTTAGACGGAAATCTCGCATTTAGCCCATTGGATTGCAATGCCCTTTTAGGTACCGTAGAAAAAGACCTGTCGGCGGTCATTACCGAAGCCGGGTGTACTTTGCATATTGCCGATCTACCGCAGATTTACGGTTCTCGATCGGAAATCATGGCGCTGTTTCAGAATCTGATTACCAACGCCATCAAGTTTCGCAAGCCTGATAAGCCGGTATTGGTCGGAATACAGGCAAGGGAAAATTTAGATTCCTGGGAATTTGAAGTCTCCGACAATGGGATTGGCATAGCCGAAGATCAACATCAGAGAATATTTGAGATTTTCCGCCGTTTGCAGAGTGCATCATCAACGGAGGGAGCCGGTATTGGTTTGGCACATTGTAAACGTATCGTGGAGCTTCATGGCGGACAAATCTGGGTAGAATCTGAACCCGGTAAGGGAAGTACCTTTTTCTTTACCATTCCGAAGTCTGCCGAATGAATGCACAATAAACATTAATTGCAATTTAGATGAGGCCAAGTTTTGGGAGATCCGATAAATAATTCACTCGCTGATAAGCTCTCCGCAATTGAAGACAGGCAACCCCCGCCGTCAATTAGCGCCGGTACAGACTGGCAGGTTATGTTCGAGGCGATTCTTGAGGGGACCATGGCCGGATATTGGGACTGGTATATCCAGGAAGACTACGAATATATGAGCCCGATATTCAAAAAGATGTTTGGCTATGAAGAGCATGAAATTCCCAATAACCCGGAAGCCTGGCAGGTAATTATTCACCCTGATGACTTACCGGGTGTGCTGGAGGTGTTTCACGCCCATGTGCAGTCAAAGGGGAAAGTGCCTTATGAAAATGTCGTTCGCTACTACCATAAGGACGGTTCAATTGTCTGGGTATTTTGCCGGGGTAAAGTGATAGAGTGGGATGATGATGACAATCCATTGCGCATGGTCGGCAGTCATGTGGATGTCACTGAACTCAAGCAAATCCAGGCCGATTTAATCGAGATTACGGACAATCTTGCCAGTTCAAATAAGGAATTAGGCAATTTTGCCCGGATTGTATCACATGATCTTCGTGAACCCTTACGCTCAATTACCGGTTTCCTCGGACTGCTTGAAAATCGCTATGCCGAGGCATTGGGTAAAGAAGCAAAAGAGTTTATCGAATTTGCTGTTAGCGGCGCAACCAGGATGCGCAGTCTGATTGACGGACTCCTGGAGTACAGCCGCTTGGGGAGTAAGATTCAAGAACCCGTCCCCGTTTCCGTTGGTGATGTGCTCCAACTCGTAGAAGGGAATTTGCAGATCCAGTTGAACGAAAGCGGTGGACAATTGCTTTTTCCAGCAGATATCCCACTTGTCATGGCAGGCAATCTTCAGATTGAGCAAATTTTGACCAATCTAATTTCAAATGCCTTAAAGTTTCGCAGTGATGAAGCGCCACGGGTTGAAATAACCTGGCGCAAGGTTAAGGATATGTGCGAAATTTCTGTCAGTGATAACGGCATTGGCTTTGATGAAGAATTCCGCGAGCGAATATTTGATGTCTTTCAGAGGCTTCATAGCAGGGAGGAGTATGAAGGAACCGGCATAGGTCTGGCGATTTGCCGTAAAATTGTCTCACATTTCGGTGGGGAAATTTGGGCGCAGTCTACGCCGGGGCAGGGCACAGATGTCATTTTTACGCTGCCTGTCGTAAAATAATGCCGCAAAAAATAAAAAGAGGAGAAAAATGTGGCTGCCAATCCAGGAAGTGGCCGGACAATCGAAATTTTGTTGGTGGAGGACAATCCGGCAGATGTTCGCCTGACCGTCGAAGCGTTGAAGGACGGCAAAATTAATAATACCCTTTATCCTGTCAAAGACGGTGTGGAAGCATTGGCCTTTCTGAGAAGAGAAGGAGAATACGCCGACGCTACCCGGCCGGATATTATTCTGCTGGATCTCAACCTGCCCAAGAAGAATGGTTTGGAAGTGCTTCAGGAGGTTAAGTCCAGTCCGGATTTACGACGAATACCGGTTGTGGTTCTAACCACTTCGACAGCAGATGAGGACGTGATCAAGAGTTATGATCTCAATGTGAATTGCTATATTCCCAAGCCGGTAGAGATAGATAAGTTCGTCAACGTTATTCGTTCGATTGAGAATTTTTGGTTTTCGATTGTGCGATTACCATAATTTTTTTAGCCTAAAGTTTTTTGTAAGGCTACCGATCCTGCTTATAAGGCCAGGTGTCTTTCAATGATAACTACCCCAGAAGATAAGCTTTTGTTCACTCTCTGTCGTTGAGCGCTTTAGTGAAAATGGCCCTGTACGCCAGGATCTAAACAACAACGTTTTTCGAATAAGAAACTTTTTGAAGCATTCGAATTTGCGGATAAAAAATCTCAGGAAGTCGTTCACGCGTTACGACAGGGGTGTGGTATGAAATTGCAACTCAAATTGGTTGTTTGCGATTGCAGCCGTTATCAGGCAATTGCGCAGCAGTTGCTGCAGTACTTAGACAACAATCTTGATCAGGAATTTGATTTTCAGCTTGTTGATATCAAGGAATCTCCGGATATCACTGCGGCATTTGACGCTATTGTGGTGCCGGTTCTGATCAAGTTTGAGCCGCGACCTGTCCGTAAAGTTATTGGAGACTTCACAAGCAGCGAGGAAGTGTTTTCTCGCCTGGGCATCTTCGAGATGGACAAGCTGACTGAGGCCACTTAATAGATAGGCATTAAAGGGTCTTTTGTTGGCGTAGCACATTCCTTCTTTTGAATGATAACATGATTTGCAATTGTGGTGAACGTTAGGATCACGCACGCTTCCTTAACGGGCGACGAGCGTTCAGTACGTATTCACTGCCAATATTGGATCCATGGAACCTGAAATATGGCCGAAAAGCTCATTACCGTTCTCTATATTGAAGACAATCCGGCTGATATCCGCTTTCTTGAGGAAATATTAAAAGAAGATGATGAGGTTGCCTTCAAATTGGTAGCGCTCAACAATTTGGCTTCCGGAATCGAATATCTTCGGGAACAAGAGGCGGACATCATTCTTCTCGATTTGATGCTGCCGGATAGCAACGGCCTCGATACTTTAAGAAAGCTCCGCACTTTGGCCTCAACAATTCCGGTCATTGTGCTGTCCGGCCTTGATGATGAGGCAATATGTATCCAGGCAGTTAAGGAAGGTGCCTTTGATTACCTCGTAAAGTGGAAAATTGACAATCGATTTATTGTTCGCGCCTTGCGATATACATTGGAGCGGTTCCGCCTGCAACTGGAATTAGAGAAGACCCGTGAACGGGTACGTCTGGAACGCGAAAGAGCTGAAAATATCAGGAACTATAAGCATTATCTGGCACTGGTTAAGGATGTTGGCGAAGATGCGCCGCTTTCTGCAGACGCCTTGATAGCCGGGTATTTCAATAAATATAAAGATCTGGTTCTTCGATATGTCCGCGCACTACGAATTCAGGAAGAACGGCCGGGCGAGGAAATCCGTGAATTTGCACATAACCTTGTTGCTGCAAATTTTAAGGCCCGTGATGTTGTCAGGCTTCATTTACAGGTGCTCAACGAGTTTTCCCAGCGAGCCATGCCTAACGAAGAGCGAGCCTTCTCCAACGATGCCAGGTTGGTGTTGGTCGAATTATTGGGCGTCATGATGGATATACTGGCTAACCTGGTAAAACAATGAGAGAGGGATGAGGACAATACATGAAATACGCATTTAAGCTATTTATCAATGGTGAATCGGTTGCCAGCCAGAAGGCCGTAACGAATCTCAGGAAGATTGTCCGCAAGAACCTTTCTGTCGGCTATGACATCCAGGTTGTTGATGTGATAAAGGAGCCTGCCCTTGCAGCCGAGGCCGGCATTATAGCCACACCCACCGTGATCAAAAAAGTTCCCCCACCCGAACGCAAGGTCATTGGGGATCTCTCGGATAAGGAGAAAGTATTGCTTGGTTTGGGATTAAAAGTGAGCAAAAACGCAGCGGATAATTTTGAAGAGAAGGAGACGCTTGATGAATAACGGCGGTCAACTTATTGCACCCGAAAAAATACCAACGGGAATAGAGGGCTTTGAGGCGATAACCCGTGGTGGCCTGCCCGAAGGCCGTACATCAATGGTGGTCGGTACTTCCGGCAGCGGTAAGACGATATTTGGTGCCGAGTTTTTGTATCGTGGCATCCACCAATTTGATCGCCCCGGTATATTCATAACCTTCGAAGAGCGTCCAACTGATATCATCAGGAATGTTCAGAAAATTGGCTGGGATTTCCAGGACCTTGTTGCAAAGGAGAAGCTGAAATTTATTGATGCCTCTCCGGAACCGGTGCCGGCGGAAGAAACCGGTGCTTATGACCTATCCGGTTTGCTGAGCCAGATTGAATATGCCAGGAATAGCATCGGTGCGAAGCTGTTGGTTATGGATTCTATCGGGGCTCTCTTTTACCAATTTCAAAACGCCGGGATTATCCGCCGCGAGATTTTTCGCATCACCGATGCCCTCAAAGCGATGGGACTTACGGCAGTCATAACTGCTGAGCGACTTCATGAATATGGTGTTATTTCCCGTCATGGCATCGAAGAATTTGTTTCCGATAATGTCATTATTCTACGCAACGTGCTGCAGCATGAGAAGTGTCGGCGCACAGTCCAGGTGCTGAAGATTCGTGGCGACGACCATTACCAGGGCGAGTTTCCCTTTACGATTTCCAAAACCGGCATGAGTATCCTGCCCCTGTCAACTGTGCAGCTAAAGCAATCATCATCCAAGGAAAGGATTAGCTTCGGTAATGCCAAACTGGATGAGATGACCGACGGTGGCTTGTTTCGCGATTCAATTATCCTGGTAAGCGGGCCGACCGGTAGTGGCAAAACACTGATGTGTACGACCTTTACAGCGGAGGCCTGCCGTAAGGGTGAACGGGTGATGATGCTGGCGTATGAAGAATCTCGTGAACAGTTATTGCGGAATGCCCAGGGATGGGGCATGGACTTTCAAAAATGGGAAGATGCCGGACTGTTGAAAATCCATTGCCAATACCCGGAGTCAAAGGGCCCGGAAGATCATTTGTTGATGATCAAGCGGGAAATCGAAGCATTTAAGCCCAGGCGGCTGATTATGGATAGCATTTCCGCGATGGAACGGGTCGTGCCATTTAGAAATTTTCGGGAATTTGTGATTGCCTTGACATCTTATGTCAAACAGGAAAGCATTTGTAGCCTGTTTACCAGCACCACCCCACGCTTATCCGGCGGCGACTCCGTCACCGAAGCGCATATATCCACCATTACTGACGCTATTGTATTGTTGCGCTATGTTGAAATCAGCGGTGTGCTAAGGCGCGGTATTGCTGTCATCAAAATGCGTGGATCACAGCATGACAAACAGGTGCGGGAGTTCACGATCAATTATGAGGGATTACACCTTGGTGAACCCTTTAAGAATATTCAGAATATTATCCTTGGTGTGCCAACTGCTACCGGACCGAGTGAATCAGAGCAATTGGGGGATATGTTTGAATAAATTGCTTTCTACTCATCAAAACGATCAGCGAGGTCATCAAAACGTTCTAATTCGTCTTCGAGGTTGGAGCCCGAGCGCTTCGTTACCAGTCTTAGCAAAATAATGATCAATAAAATGCCCAGGGTGATCAGAATAAATGACATGAGCGCTTCTCTTTGTTCAGCTAATTCAGCTGTTTGGACTGAGGAAAAGATTTAGTGTTTAGATATATATTCGAGCGGAAGTAACAATAACTTTAAAATAAGGGATTAAGTAGAAGAATGCCACAAGTCATTCGAGGAAAGCGTTGAATCCTTCTTCTTTTGAGCCTATATTGGCGCATCACCGCCCGGAATTATATTAAACATTGGTTCAATACAGATGGATGCCTGAATTGGTATTTATGCATGCTTGCCAGCTTGGCGCATGACAATCTATAATGGAATGGAAGTAATTGTATGAAATACTTGCTTAAGCTTTTCTTGACAGGACAGTCGGAAACCAGCCGCCGGGCTGTTGAAAACCTGAAGACAATTCTTGAGACGCATCTTAGCGATCAGTATGAACTGGATATTGTAGATACGCTTGACGACCCCGAATCCGCTACAGCTGATGGCATCATCGCCACACCAACATTGATAAAGGATTTGCCGCCACCGTTGAGAAAAGTCATCGGCGACTTTTCCGACAGTGAGAAAGTGTTGTTTGGTTTGGGATTAGTGGCCTTGGACGAAGATCAGGAAACAACAGACACGTAAGCATTTGCTCGAGAATGCCCGTATTTGTATAGAGACCCTTTTATGATTGGAACTAACAGGATTGACATTCTTCTGGTTGAAGACAATGCAGGTGATCAGCGCTTGTTCCAGTTGGCGCTTGAAGAGGTTGATTCTTTTCAGCATGAATTATCGATCGCAGACACCCTGGAAACGGCTCTCAGCATGTTGGAATCGAGGAGCTATGATATTATTGTTGCCGATTTAAGTTTGCCCGACAGCTCCGGCATCTCAACATCGAGGAAAATTATGGAAGCCTGCCCGGATGTACCGGTGATAGTGTTGTCCGGTAACTCGCCAAGCGGAGTGGCCCACGATCTTCTGACCGCAGGCGTACAGGATTTCCTGGAAAAAGAAGAAGTGGCGCCGCCCGTATTGCGCCGCGCAATTCGCTATGCCATAGATCGGCATGCAATGTGGCGTCGTATCATTAGCCTGCGGGAAAAAGAACAGGGTGATCGCCTGGATGGCGCCATGTCAAGAATCGCTGAAAGTGATCAGGCAACTGTGACAGCGGCGGCATTTGGTATCCAGCCGCTAAATGAATCCCTGCCGGATGCCTTTGAAGCAATCAGAGAGTCGTACGCTGATATGTTAGAAAAGGCGCTGGAGCAGCGCATATTCAAGGTAGACAATGCCGTGTCTTCGGCGCTGAGGAGTATCGCCGATAACCTGGGCTTTTTGCGGGCGACGCCGCGCGATGTGATCACCTTGCATCGCCAGGTGCTCGATACAAAATGTAAGGGGATTTCAAAGCAAAAAGCCAAGGCCTATATCGACGAAGGACGATTACTCGTTTTGGAATTGATGGGATACCTGGTCCTCTACTATCGAAAAATTGGAATTAGAAATTAGACTGCTTCGGAGTTATTGCTGTGTCTGAAATTGGTAAGGACAAGATTCGATTGATGCTCTTTATTGTGAGCCAATCAAAATACTCTGAACGTGCAATACGTGAAATTCATGATGTTTGCGAAAACAACTTGAAGAATAATTACATACTGCAGGTTATTGACGTGATTGAGCGCCCGGAGTTGGCTGAAAAATATCGAATTATCGCTACGCCAACGCTTGTCAGGCTCCATCCGGAACCACCACGTCGCCTGATCGGTGATTTATCCGATGGTCAAAAGATTATGGAAGTCCTGAAGCTCCCAGTATCGAAATAAGATGAAAGGTCTTTAAATGGCGAATCAACCCATTAAAAGTAAGATTGTCAAGCTTGAGACAAAAATTGACGGATTTGATCATATCTCCATCGGGGGCTTGCCGAAGGGACGTACCACCTTGCTCTCGGGAACAGCAGGCTCTGCCAAAACCGTTTTTGCTATTCAATTTCTGGTAGAAGGTATTCGTGCAAATGGCTCCGGCGGGGTGTTCGTCACCTTTGAAGAGTCGCCGCCGGACATAAAGCTTAACACCGAAGGTTTTGGCTGGGAAATTTCAGAATGGGAAATCGAGGGCAAATTTGCCTTTGTCGATGCCTCACCGCAAATCGGCGTTGAAACAATTGTCTCCGGAGAATATGATTTTGGGGCGTTGATCGCAAGAGTTGAACATGCCGTTAAGAAAACCCAGGCTACCAGGGTATCGCTGGATTCACTGAGCGCCATCTTTAATCAATTCAAAGACGATCAGATTGTCAGGCGCGAACTGTTTCGCCTGGTCGGCGCTCTGAAGACCCTCGGTGTTACCTCGATCATAACCGCTGAAAGAACCCAAGAGTATGGGGCTATTGGCCGATACGGTGTTGAGGAATTTGTTGCAGACAATGTCATCATCCTTCGCAATGTTTTAGAAGATGAAAAAAGACGGCGCACCATGGAAATTCTGAAATATCGCGGCACATCCCACCAAAAAGGAGAATGGCCATTTACAATAATGCCTGACAAAGGCATTGTGGTGATCCCGCTCTCTGCGATTGAATTGGGGCAAAAGAGCTCCAATATTCGAATTTCGTCCGGGGTATCCGAACTGGATGAGATGTGCGGCGGTGGGTTCTTTAGGGACTCGGTGATTTTGGTTTCCGGCGCCACCGGCACCGGAAAAACGCTGATGAGCACTCACTTTATTGCCGGCGGTACTGCGAAAATGGAACGCTGTCTGCTTTTTGCCTTCGAGGAAAGCCGCGAGCAGTTATTCCGAAACGCCAACGGCTGGGGGGTTGATTTTGAAAAGATGGAAAATGATGGCGTGCTAAAGGTAGAAGCGCGCTACCCGGAAACGGCCAACCTGGAAGATCACCTGCTGAATATTCAAAGAGTGATTGACGAGTTTAAGCCAATGCGTGTGGCGGTAGATAGCTTGTCCGCGCTGGAACGCGTATCGACAATCAAGGGATTCCGTGAATTTGTTATCGGTCTCACCTCGTTTATTAAGCATCGTGAAATTACCGGATTCCTAACATCTACTACCACCTCACTCATGGGTGGCACGTCGATTACCGAAGGGCATATTTCTACGATCACAGATTCGATCATATTGCTGCGTTACGTGGAAATGTATGGTGAAATGCAGCGTGGGGTGACGATTCTGAAAATGCGTGGATCTATGCACGATAAGAGTATCAGACAGTTCTCAATTGACGGTAAGGGCATGCATGTTGGAAAAACATTCCGCAATGTGGTTGGCATTTTGGCCGGTAATCCACAGCATGTTGATAATAATGAAGAAATTCAACGAATGGATGGATTATTCAGTGATGACAAGTAAAAGACAACTCACTTTCAATAAGGAACATACGGCGTTTATATCATCAGTGTTGCTGCGCTTATAACGGCCGTAAATTGGAAAAATTATGACAAAACTAGAACTCAAACTTTATATAGCCGGGAACTCTGCCATTTCACGGACCGCCATTCGTAATTTGAAGCAGATATGCGAGACCAATTATACCGATGGATATACGCTCGAAATCGTTGATGTGGTAAAAGAGCCCGACCTGATTGAGACCGAAAAAATCATCGCTACACCCACCTTAATCAAAATCTCACCTGGTCCCGAAAAACGCTTTATCGGCGATTTTTCCAATGCCCGCAAGATCATTGAATCGATAAAAATTTCCTAAAGTCCTCTCTCCATTTTCCGATCCTGTATTCATTCTCAAAACTGTGACTTTTCTATTGATGCAGACTGAAACCCAACGCAAGGTTTCGCAATTGAGTTGTAAGTTGTCATTGATCTAAAAACAAGCAATGATACGCCACCAAACTTCTCGCTCTAGCTCAAGTTTTATCAGCTAGTTGAGTAACGCGATTGACCGGAGAATGACATGTCGAAAAATGCACATGCAAATAGGCAAGAATGCCACCATTCATCCACCCAGGAATCCCGAATTTTCCAACTGCTCCCCCAATTCAAAGACATACTCCTGCTCATTGATTCCAACGGTATAATCCGCTACGTAAATCCTGATGTTCGTCGCTTATTTGGCCTGCAGCCTGAGAAGCTGATCGGCAGTAATTTTGGTATACCGATGACCGGCGACGGCAACGCTCTGATAGATATCCTTCGTCAGAACAGCAATATGCCTTTTCTTGGCGACATGCACGTGAACGAGGTTCGCGTTGATGATGATATTTGGTATTTGCTCACCATTGAAAATATTTCCGAGCAGCGACGATTTGAGGACTTTATTGTCCGTGAAAAACATCGCCTGGCGGCAATCCTGCAGGACTTCGGCGACGGGTTGATCATCATTGATAACAATGGCCAGGTTGAGCTGATGAATTCGATGGCGGAAGCCCTGACCGGTTATTCCTTGCCGGATGCCCAGGGCAAGCATGTTGAGACAATTCTGCAGATCGAGGCCGGGCAGCCCTTTGGCACTTTCAACAAGTTCCTCAATCATTTGTTTCGCAGTGAAAAATCGGTTGATCTGGGCGCTGAAGCAATCATGAACTCCGCCTCGGGCGAGACGATTGAAGTGCAGGTTGTCGGTTCAGGTCTGACAGATCCCGGTCAGCAGCGCAACGGCGCCTCTTTGATCATCCGTAACGTCTCGACCCGGCGCAAGCTGGAGGCAATCATGCTGCGCGAAGATAAGTTGCAATCCATCGGATTGCTGGCCAGCGGTTTGGCCCATGACATGAATAATTTGCTGATGGGCATTCTCGGCAATCTCTCGCTAACGCAAATTTGTGTCGGCGACAATGAAGAAGCCCTGGCCACCCTGGAACGGGCCGAAAAAGCCGTCGAGCGTGCCAAGCAGATTTCCCACAAGCTCCTGACCTTTTCGAAAGGCGGGGCACCGGTGAAGGAAACCAAGTCTATCGTCGAATCCATTCGTGAGAGCAGCGGGTTTGCACTCAGCGGTTCAGCATCGGTTTGCCAGTTTAATTTCCCGCACAATCTGTCGTTGGTCGACTTTGATGAAACCCAAATTAACCAGGTGTTTCAAAACCTGGTGACCAATGCGGATCAGGCCATGCCGGAGGGCGGGCTTATTGAGGTATCTGCTGAAAACGTGCTTTTACAGACCGGGGAAGTCCCTACGCTTTTACCCGGCAAATATGTGGTGGTTGCAGTATCTGACCAGGGTGTTGGGATTCCCAAAGAAAAACTCTCTCGGATTTTTGATCCTTACTTTACCACGAAGGATAGCGGCAGCGGCCTTGGCCTGGCGGTTTGCTATTCAATTCTCCGCAAACACGGCGGGTTCCTGAAGGTAGAATCACAGGAAAACGTAGGTACCACCTTCCTTTGCTATTTTCCGGCATCAGCCAGCCAGCCAAAGAAATCAACAAGCAAAAGGAAGCCTGTGAAATATGGCGGAGGTAAAATCCTTATTGTTGATGACGAATACATGGTTGCCGAGACAACGCGTATTCTCCTTGAAAAAATTGGCTATAATTGCTGCGATGTCGGCGGATCGCAGGAAGCCGTTGAGGTCTTTAATGAAGCGATCCAAATCGGCGAGCCCTTTGACCTGGTGATACTTGATTTAACTTTGCCGGGAGATATTGGCGGTGAAGAAATACTTGGCCTCTTGCGACAGATTGATCCGAAAGTGAAGGCAATTGTCAGCAGCGGCTATTCTCACAAAGAAGTACTTGCGAACTATGAACAGTACGGGTTTAATGCCATTGCCGCAAAACCGTACGACTTGGCAGATATCAGTCATATCGTTTATGACCTCATCCGGAAAAGTAGATCAAACGCTCACTCTCAAAAACGATTTGCAATGAAGGTTGCTAACTGATGGCATCTATATGTCTACCTAATAAGGGAAGAAGTGCACAGGGATGATTAATCAGCAATTGAATATTCTGCTCCTTTCATCAGACAAGGACTTGCTGGACTATGTACGGCAGGTTGGTGAAGCCGCAGATGGGCCGGTGAACGTACACCATGCATACTCCTTAAAGGGGCTATTTGCGGCGAATTCGCATATTTCGCCGGATTTGATACTGCTGGACGAGGACCATGTTGCTTCCTACGAGCAGAAGCAGGTAGCAATTACCATTGCCAGTATCAATATATTGGCCCCGGTGGTTTTACTCCGATCTGATCGTTTTCTGCAGGAAAAGAACTACGGTGTTGATACCACCATCAGTCGCAAACAGCTTAATGCGGCTGCCTTGCCGAAGTTATTCCTTAATGCTTCTCTCTGCCGGCATCGTAAAATTTCCAAAAATCCGCAACGACATCCAACTGCGCAACTGCGAAATATCATCAACAATATGGCAGATGGTGTGGTAATTGTCGATGAAGAGGGGATTCTGAAATTTATGAATCCAACCGCCGAAAAGATGTTTGGCCGTAACCAGCAGGAAATGATTGGTGAGATGTTTGGCTTCCCCCTCGTTGCGAATGAAACCACTGAGATTAATATATTTAACCCCATGCGTGAAGAAATTGTGGTTGAGTTGCGCACCTCAGTCATTAATTGGGATGATGAACCGGCACACTTAGCCACATTGCGTGATATTACCGGCCGCAAGCGGGCGGAGGTTGTTGAGAGGACCGCGGAAAGCCTGGAATGTGTGCGTCTGCTCGCCGGCGCCATTGCCCACGAGTTTGCCCAGCCATTACAGATCTTGCACCATCTGTTTGCCATTATGGAAATGGAGGATGGCGCATCTGTCCGCCTTGCGAAATGCAAAAGAAATGCAGAGCGCATTAGCAATTTGCTTCGTCAATTGCGCAATGTGGTCGTGATTGAGCGACAGGGCTATTTGAATGGGGAAATCCTTGATTTGGCTGCCAGTTCCAGCCTCGACGGACAGGATGTTTTCGAGGCGATTTCCAGTAAACTGGATTTGTCAAAATCTGCTAAAGATCACGCAATGGAAAACCGAATACTTTTTCAAGGAGTTGAAAAGTTACAAAAGCTTTCAAGGAGGAAAGTAGACATGTTGGATTCTTCAGCAGTGGAGCTGCAGGATACAGCTCAAAGCAATACTGAAACACCAATGAGTAGTAAAGATTTGTTTACGAAGTATTTACGCGATAACAAACCCAGCGAAGAAGATATAGATCAGATTTTTGCCCAGGCGCAACGGTCTATTATGCTGGTAGATAGCGACGGGTATATTCAACGGTTGAATGAACCGACCGAAGCGATCTTTGATCGATCCGCCGATGAGCTGCAAGGCTTTTTCCTCGGCATGGTCAGTGCCAATGATTCGACCGTTCCATTGCAGATTGTTCGTCGAAATGGTGAAGTAAAAACGGTATTGGCTGAAGCCGTAGAATTTCACCTGGGCCAGGATCATATGACTTTGCTGGTTCTCGAAGAGAACGCTGCGTAAATACAAAGTTAACGTCCCGAAAAGAAAAGGAGAACAGTCGCAAGATTGTTCTCCTTTTTTATTGTCGAATGATAAACGGGCAAATGACAAATGTCGAATGACAAATGACCAATCTGCAAATACACAAATAGGCAAACCTGCAAATACGCAAATCAACAGATTACGGCGGAGCCGTTACATAATGCAGGCAGATGTTTGCCTTGGGCGAACTTGTGCAGCCAATGGTAAATGACAAATGTCGAATGACAAATGTCGAATGTCAAATCTGCAAACCTGCAAATAGACAAACCTGTAAATACGCAAATCAACAAAGAGCAAATACGCAAATCAACAGATTACGGCGGAGCCGTTACATAACGCAGGCAGATGTTCGCCTTGGGCGAACTTGTGCAGCATCGTAGGAAAGGCGATGAATCGTCAAACCGTCAATTCGCCGACACGTTTTTTGTAATTTGCCAACTGCTTACCGCCAACGGCTAACGGTTTTTCCCTGCCACTGCCACTGTCCCTTCCCCCCACGTTCGCCGGAAGCGAACATGAGGCTGCATTATGAAACGGCTCCGCCGTAAACGGCCAACGGTTTCCCAATCTCGAATCCCTAATCTCAATTTTCGGTGAACGATCAACGAACAACGATCATCGGATTTGTCATTTGTCATTCGACATTCGTCATTGATCATTCCCATCCCCCCACGTCCGCTGGAAGCGAACATGAGGCTGCATTATGAAACGGCTCCGCCGTAAACGGCCAAGGGTTTCCCAATCTCGAATCCCTAATCTCAATTCTCGGTGAACGATCAACGAACAACGATCATCGGATTCGTCATTCGTCATTTTCCATTCGTCATTGATCATTCCCCATCCGTACCCTACCTTCATCTGTCCACAAAAACGCGAGATGCCCATGAGATCAGCTCTTTCATCCCTGATTTTATTTATATTGACCATGCTTTTTCTGACTCAATGTGCCAGAAAGGTGCCGGTTTTGGATAAACAACGATTACCACGTGCGACCAGCAATGTGCTGCTCGATATTCTCGAGGCTCATCCGGATAAGTTTGCGGAGCTAATGAAGAATCGCGATAAGTACCGCTTGCAGATTCTATATACGCAGATCGATCGAGATGAAAACAATTATCCGGAATTTCAGAGCTTTGCCTTCAATCTGAACCACGATCGCTACTGGTATCCGGCCAGTACGATCAAACTCCCGGCAGCGGTATTGGCCATGGAGAAGCTCAATATTCTTGATATTGAAAATGTTAATATCCATACCAGCCTGCGCATCGATAGTGCTGCTGTGGGGCAGAGTGTGGTATTTGGGGACGATAGTTCACCCGATGGCATGGCTTCGATCGGTCACTATATTCGTAAAATCATGTTGGTAAGCGATAATGATGCCTACAATCGTCTGTATGAATTCCTGGGGCAGAAATACATCGCCGACGCCCTTAACCTGCGCGGGTTTGAAAATACCAAGATTATTCGCCGTTTGGAATCGGGGGGCGGTCCGGAATTTAATCGAATTACTAATCCCTTTCTCTTTTTTGGCGGCGAGAACATTTTTTACGAACAGGGACTGGTAGAAAATCCGGATACTTTTAAAATTCAGATGGCTGATATGAAGCAGGGGATAGGCTATATGCGCGGCGGAGAGCTGGTGAACGAGCCGATCAACTTTGAGTGGTCAAATTACATGTCGCTCGACGATCAGCAAGGCCTGCTGCGTAATATCTTGTTCCCGGAAGTGCTAAGCCGCGATTTGCGCTTTGACCTCACCGAAGAGGACTATCAGTTCCTCTATAAATATATGTCCATGCTGCCGCATGAGAGCCGAATCGCCGCCTACCAGGATACTTCAAAATACTACGATAGCTACGTCAAGTTCTTTATGTTTGGCGACAAAAAGGAGCCAATTCCACCGCATATTCGCATATTTAACAAGGTGGGTCAGGCCTACGGCTATCTGATCGATAATGCCTATATAGTCGATTTTCGAAATAACATTGAATTCCTTCTGAGTGCCGTTATTCAAGTCAACGAAAATCAGATCTACAACGATAATGATTATGAATACGATGAAATCGGCTATCCCTTTCTTGCTGAACTCGGTCTTGCCGTTTATGACTATGAGTTAAAGCGAGTGCGCGTGCAAGCACCGGACCTGTCGAGGTTTAAGATTGATTACACGGGAAATGACCAATGACAAATGACCAATGACAAATGTCGAATGACCAATGCAAAAAAAAATGACCAATGAACAATGACCAATGCAAAAAAAAATGACCAATGAACAATGACAAATGTCGAATGACCAATGCAAAAAAAATGACCAATGACAAATGTCGAATGACCAATGCAAAAAAAATGAACAATGACAAATGACGAATTTGTGGAAATCGGCGTTATTTGACATCCACTAAACATGGACGGCATTGAAAAGTTAAAAAAGCGATCAAAAGATTTTGCTCATCGCGTAGTTAAAGTCGCGGAAAGCCTGCCGAAAACTCGACTCGGAAACCACATTTGTGGACAACTCATTAGATGCTCTACTTCAGCGGCGGCTAATTACAGAGCTGCGTGCAGTGCTCAGTCAAAAGCAGCCTTCATTGCAAAAATCAGTATTGCCGTCGAGGAATCAGACGAATCCGTTTTTTGGCTTGAGTTTATCCGCGACGAAAAATTGATGGCAGCGCAAAAGCTGACCGATATCCTTCAAGAAGCATCTGAATTAACTGCCATTTTCAATGCATCGCGAAAAACCGCTCGCAGGAACAGTCGCAAGTAGTCTTCGTCATTGGTCATTGTTCATTCGTCATTTGTCATTCGTCATTTGTCATTTGTCATTTGTCATTGTTTTTTGCATTGGTCATTGTTCATTTCCCAATCCGCGTCATCGATAGTATCAGGAATTGAGGAAATTGGCGTTTCAATTGTCGCTGCGGATTGTGTATTTTTCAAAGTAGTTTAGAAACTGGTTTTGGCTTGTAAAAATCCCCCCTCTATCTCCCCCCGGGGGGAGATAGAGGGGGGATCTTTTTTGTCGAAAAATTAATCAAGAGGCCCTAAATGCACGTTCCACATAAAGCCTGCCTGCTATTTATGATGCTCCTCCCGGCATTTTCCCATCATCTCTTCGCTGAAGGTCAAATGCTGAAATTTGACGGGCAGCCGAATTTGGATATCCTGCCAGCCACGACTACTGACAAAGCTGGCATTCTGTATCAATCATCATTTAATGAGATAACCGCTGAGCCGTTTTCAAGGATACTCTTCAACGGAGTCTTCGAGGACGAGAACATTGGCATTGATGTCCAATATCGCCTGGCCGACGGCCGATTGAGCGAATGGCAAGCGACTTTTGTCAAGCGCTTCGATAGCGGCCGTTTTTGGGCGCGCTTGGATATCGAGGGTGAAATGCCGCGCCAGATTCGCTACCGCCTGGTAAGTGATATGCCGGGCACCGCCAATCGGATTCAGATCTATGCAGTTGAAGGCGTTGCTGAGAAATGGCATATTGGGCACGAAGGAGAGCATGAAGTCGAGGCACCGGCGGCAGTGAAATTTGCCCAAACCGACACCATTGTTCAACCGCCGATTGTTACACGAACGGAATGGGGGGCCAATGCACAAATAGGCGCCTATATTCCGCATGACCCCTTTCGTTTGACCCAGCATCATACGGCCGGTGGGCGGGTGGCAACCCTTTCTGAAGGGATTGCCGAGATGCAGTTCATCCAGGACTTTCATCAGAACGGACGTGGTTGGCAGGACATCGGCTATCACTTCTGCATCGACGACAGCGGACGGATTTACCAAGGTGTGCCGACTGATTTTCGCGGCACTCATGTTGGGGGCAATAATACCGGAAACGTCGGGATTTCCTATATGGGGAATTTGCATATCAGCGGAGAATCGCCGACCGCTGCAGCAATTGATCGCCTGAAAGATATCTGGAGCTGGCTTTCCTTTACATACAATGTGACACCCGATTCGCTTTTTGGACATCGTGATTACAACGCCACTGCATGTCCCGGTGATAATCTTTACAGTCAGCTTCCGGCGCTGCGGAATGGTGTGCGACAGCAGCTGGGATTTGGTGCACCTTATGTTGGTTTCCCGTCTCCGCAGCCTTTCGCACAAGAGGTTGATCCCAATGCCCAGGTGCGCTTTCAGATCTTTGACGCCGAGGAAGGTGTTGATGAATCGTCTATCGTGGTGCGGGTCAATGGCGATACGATAGCGGCAGATATTAGCGGTTCGGCGAGTGTTTATACCGTTACTTATAATGCCCCGGCACCATATCCGAATTCCCAAAATGTGACCGTAACGATTACGGCAGATGACCTTGCCAGTCCACCGAATAGCATGAGCTATGAATATGAGTTCCGTATTATCGTCGCGGCCCTGGCAGTTGAAGTAACCAGCGCCAGTAGTTTACGGAACGCAAATCTGGAGCTGGAGGGCGTTTGGGATCAGGACTTTAACGGCGTTAGCTTATCCGGTTTAACGACGAATAGGCGCCTTCTAACGATTGACACAGATGGCAGCCATCGCGCGCGTATATATCCAAGCGTGACAGAATCGGGTGACTACAATGTGTTGCTAGCCTCCAACACCACCTTCCTTGGTGAAAGCGCAGGCTATCAGATTGTAAGTGCGGATGACCGTCTTCAACCGCATTATCTCGAATACAACAGCGTCAACCTCGATCAATGGGGGCCGCTCAGCCCGACCCCGGTTCACTTCGTGGCTGACAGCGATTCTGGTGGATATATCGAGCTGCAGGGTCTCAGCGATATTGAAACGCGCTTGGTGATTGATGCCTTGCGTTTCGAAAAGATTGATCGGCTGGATCCGCCCTCACAACCAACCTTAAAATGGGTGCGTAAGACAGACGCAACGGTAAGAGAAGTTGAAATTGCCTGGTATCCCAGTCTCGAAGGAGATATTGCCGGCTATCGTATCTTTAGCAGCAATGATGGATTGACCTGGGGTGACCCCTTTGTGGATGAAACAGTTGTCGATGCCGATGAAACCAGCTATGTTTACACAGCTGATGAGTCCGACTCCAAATTCTATTTCCGCGTTATAGCCGTCGACACCAATCGGGTGATTAACGAAAACGGCAGCGAGGAACCATTATTGAGTCCGCCGACCGATGCTTACGGCATTGGTTTCGAAAGTGATGCCTCGATCCTGGTTGTTGACAATTTTGATCGCCAGGCAAGCTGGCAAGCGGAGCAACATCCCTTTGTCGCCAGCTATGGAGATGCCATTGATGCCAATGGGCATGGCTTTGAGTCTTGCACAGAAACCGCTGTTCAAAATGGGGATATTCATCTTTCTGACTACGAAGTGGTGATGTATTTCTGTGGTGACGACAGTCGTGCAGATGAATCTCTCGCTGCAGTGGATCAATTCCGTATCCAGGATTATCTGGAGGCTGGCGGGAAGCTTTTTATGAATGGCTCGGAATTGGGCTACGATTTTGCAGCGACAACGGCCACCGAACTGATTCGTTATCGTGATTTGATGAAAGCGCTGTATGTGGGTGACCTTGCCGGTTCCAATCGAGTCATCGGGCAGGCCGGGACCGTCTTTGAAGGTCTCGATTTTACCTATGGCACCACCAGCAGCAACAATAACTACATCGAAGATTTTCCAGATTACATACAGCCTTTTGGCGGCAGTCAGACCTGTCTTTACTATGACAATCTGCGTATCGCTGGTGTCCAATATACCGGCACATACGGCACCTCTTCGGAAACTGCGCAACTGGTGTATCTCGGGTTTACCTTTGAGACCATCAATGTGGCTGCACAGCGGACCAACGTCATGGAATCCGTATTGCGGTATTTTGATATCATTGTTGGTATTGAAGCGGATGAACCGATTATTCTAGATGAATTCCGCCTGAGTCAGAACTACCCGAATCCTTTTAATCCAACAACAGCGATCGAATACTTTATCCCCACTTCAAATAGGGGCCAAACTGTCTACCTGGATATTTTCAACACGCTTGGTCAGCGCGTGCGCACTCTGGTTAAGGAAAAGCAAACGCCGGGTGCCTATAACATCGAGTGGGACGCCCGCGACGATGCCGGCTTGCCGGTCGCCAGCGGGGTATATTTCTATCAGCTGCGGGTAGGGGAGCTGTCTGAATCACGCAAAATGATCTTAATGAGATAAAAAATAGAGATTCGGGAATGGGAAGCCCATGGCGGTCGGCCTTTGGCAGTGCCCAAATCAACGGCGGAGCCGTTTCATAATACAGCCTCATGTTCGCTTCCGGCGAACGTGGGGGAATGATAAATGACAAATGCAAAATGTTTTCTTTTCACCTCAAGAATCCCGCTTGCGGGATGAAGTATGTCAGCTCCGGGTTTCTTTTCTACCCGGGGAGAAGTAAAACGAACAACACGAAGAGAAACCAAGCACAGCCAAGGGCCGCGAAGAATCCATAAATGATAATTATTGTTACACCTGCGTGTTTCTTCGCGATCCTTCATGTTCCTTGGTGGTGAATCTTTGACCGATGTTGTCGAGAGACTTGGGGGCTGTGTATGGAACATATGCCTATGAAGCCACAAACTCTAAACAGTCAAATCCATTTTCGGCACTTCCTGCGAACAGTATGCCTGGTGGCCGCAATTGCAGTTCTTTGCTCGTATGGCCGGGCGGAGACTGATAGTCCACTTGCTGATTCTCATCAGCTTATATTGGTGATAACCGAATCCGATAGTGCGGCGCAGGGGGAAATGCTGCGCTTTGCACGCAACGAGAATAACGCCTGGCAGGCTGTTGATGAAGCAATAATCCCGGTAACAGTTGGCAAGAGGGGGCTGGGTTGGGGAAGTGGACTGCATAGCGAGACCAGCGTCGGTTTGATAAAAAAGCGCGAAGGTGACGGCAAAAGCCCTGCCGGGATTTTTCGCTTAAGTGCAATCTTCGGTTTTGCTGATCCTGCCGGAATGAAACAGCTTAAAATGCCATATTTTCACGTAACCGCCGTATCGGAATGTGTCGATGACGGGAATTCCCAATATTACAATACCGTTCTTCAGCGCAGTGACGTACCGGAACCGGACTGGAATTCTTCGGAAAAAATGCTCAAGGTTGGTCCCCAATATGCGCTCGGCGTATTGGTAGATCACAACACGTCTGCAACCCCGGGAGATGGTTCCTGTATTTTTCTGCACATTTGGGGCTACCGGGGCGATCCGACCATCGGCTGTACAGCCATGAGTCCGTCAGCGATGAAGGAAGTTGCTGAGTGGCTTGATGAAAAACAACGTCCGGTGCTTGTGCAACTCACGCGCACGCTTTATGACGTGTTCAAGGAAACATGGCAACTGCCGGATGAAGATTAATAGATAAGGAACCGCGAAGAAATACTAAGAACCGCAAAGGGCCACGAAGAAATAGAAGAACATCTTTCCGTGCCTTCGCTGTTCTTTGTGCACCTTCGCGTTGAATCTTTTCATCTCATAAAAATGCGAGTTAGATATGCTCTGGTTTCGAGTCATTTGTCGCACGATTTTGGGGATGGTAGTGCTACCCTCCGTTTTGCTCTCTCAAACATTCACAGACATGTCGCATCTGCTCTCTCCGGCGGCGCCCTTTGGGACGCAAACCGGTCAAAGAGGTACTTCTGCAGCGGACTTCAACAATGATGGCCTGGTTGATATTTACCACGCTAATTTTCGCAATCCCGGACGACTCTACATGAATCTGGGTGATAGCGGCTTTGTTGATGTGCTTACGGATATCGATATTGATGAAGGCACCAACATGTGGGGCGCTGCCTTTGGCGACTACGATAATGATGGCTATCTCGACATTCTTTTTGAGGACCTTTCCGCTCCCAGCAAACTTTACCGCAACAATCGCAATCTGACTTTTACTGAGGTCAATCAAACCGCCAATGTCAGCATTCTAACCCTGGCACAGGGAGCTGCCTGGGGTGATTATAACCTCGATGGACTGCTTGACTTTTTTATCGTTAACGATATCGGGCCCAATCAATTGTTCAAAAATCTTGATTATCAGACCTTTGACGATGTCAGCGTGGCTGCCAATGTGCAGACTTTTGGCAATTCCTACGGGACGGCCTGGGGGGATATCAATAACGACGGCTATCCCGATGCATACATTGCCACCTGTCACCGTACAGATCCGCTGCGTTCAGTTAATCATTTGCTTCTCAATAACGGTGATGACACCTTCACGAATATTGGATCGACTGCCGGCGTTGCTGACTCACTGCCTGGCTGGGGAGTGATCTGGTTTGATTATGATCATGATTTTGATATGGATCTCTATGTGACCAATTCCTGGCATGCGCCGCGTCTGGCACATAACCGGCTTTACGAAAACAACGGAGACCTGACATTTACCAACAGCAGCTTTAGCAGCGGACTGGCCGGTGAGAGCACCGAAAGCAGCTTTGGGGTGTCGGCTGCTGATTTTGATAACGACGGCTGGGTGGATCTCTACGTTACCGACCTGGAACGCCCGGATCGCCTCTACCGCAACAACGGCGATGGCACATTTACTGATATTGCTGCCTCGGCAGGCATTACTGAAAATGAGCATCGGGCGGTTGCCGTCGCTGACTTCAATAATGATGGCTGGATTGATATCTTCACTACCGGCTCGCCTGCAAACTTGCTGCTTTATAATGACGGTGGCAGCAATCACTGGCTGCGCATTCGCACTCGCGGCCTGTCAGATAATTATCATGGGGTAGGGGCGCGGGTTGAAATTTACAGCGGCGATCTGCAACAAGTCGATGAGATTCGCGCCGGCGATAGCTTCTGTTCTCAAAATCATGACTTAACAATTCATTTCGGACTTGGGACAAATACCAGCGTAGACTCTCTGATTATTCGCTGGCCGACCGGTGGCGTTGATAAGCTTTATGATATTGCGGAGGTTGACCGTGAGATAACAGTGGTGCAAGGTGGCAGCATTGATCAACGCCCGTCATCATTTTCTTTTGTCGAGCCAGCCGATGGAGACACCGTTAGTTTCAATACCTTCGGTATTGGTGATGTGATTCCGCTTGAATGGGAAGCTGCCCTCGATCCTGATGGGGATACCCTGACTTACCGAATTTTTCTGAGTGGTACAGATTTATGGTACGGCTATCAAAGCGATACCATATTAACGGGAATAACCGGCACGTCGATCTTGCTTGGTTTATTCGAGCTCAACAGAAATACGCATTACACCTGGACTATGGATGTCAGCGACGGTACTTCCATTACGGCAGTTGGTCAATCCCGGGAATTTGTCGTCGAGCCATTTGAGAATCTGTTTGCTGAAACCGCCTTTTTCAACGAGGATGAAGCGCTTCTCTCAACCGGCAGCAGTTGGGCAGATTACGATAATGACGGTGATCAGGATTTGCTCATCACCAATGATGGCAATACGGCCAATCTTTTGTATCGAAACGATAACCGCGGCACGCTCATTGAGCAGGTGAACGCTTTGCCCAATGATGCCCAGGATTCCTTCAGTTCCACCTGGGGAGACTATAATCGAGATGGTTTTCCCGATATCTTTATTGCCAATACCAATGGCCAAAACAATGCCCTGTATTTGAACAGTGGCGACGGAACGTTTAGCAAGATCAGCGACGGCGACATCGTCAACGATGGCGGATCGTCGATGAGCGCAGCCTGGGCAGATTATGATCAGGATGGCTATCTGGATCTATTTGTTGCTAACACCGGCAACTCTGCGAATTTTCTCTATCGCAATCAGGGGGCAAGCGGTGGTTTTATAAAAGTGACCGAAGGTGCTATCGTTACGGATATTGCGAATTCTTTTGGTGCCAGTTGGGGAGATTTTGACAATGATCGTCGCCTGGATTTGTTCGTTGCAAACACCCAGACCAACTCCTTATACCGCAATAACGGGGATGGCAGTTTTACGGCGCTGACAAGTGCGCCTGTCGTTAATGACGAGGCGATCTCCCGTGGCGGTAGTTGGGGGGATTATGACAATGATGGCGATGAAGATCTTTATGTCACCAACCTCGGCAACAATTTCCTTTATGAGAATACACCTGCCGGACTTATTCCCATTGTGGTAGGTCCGCATGTTAGTGACGGTGAAAACTCCCTCAGTGCGTCCTGGTTTGATGCCGATCTTGATGGAGACCTCGACCTTGCTGTCGCCAATTTTGGCAATGACCGTATTTATCTCAATACCGGGAACAAGACCTTCCTGGAGCTAACGAATACCGGCTTGCTCACAGATGGCAGCAGCCACGGTACCAGTGCTGTGGACTTTGATTTAAACGGCACTACGGATCTCTTCGTCGCCGGTATCAGCGCCAGCGAAGGAAATTATATCCATCGGAATCAGCTGAGCACCAATAACTGGATTAGCATTCAATGTATCGGCACCAATGCCAATACCAGTGGAATTGGTGTACACGTGCAGATAGAAACAGAGGTAAACGGTGAAACGAATTCACAGTTGCGCGTCATCTCAGCGCAAACCGGATTTTCGGCGCAGAATCCCTTGCTGGCGCACTTTGGCGTCGGCCAGGCAACGGAGGTTAAGCGTGTCGAAATCGACTGGCTATCCGGATATTCCAGTATCATAGAAAATGTCGCTGTGAATCAGTACCTCACAATTTCTGAAGACTCTGCGGTAGTAGCAATCAATGCTGATACTCCTTCTTCAGTGCCAAGTGACTTCATTTTGGAGCAAAACTATCCCAACCCCTTTAACCCGCAAACAACCATTGCTTTCCAATTGCCGAAAGCGTCGGATATCCGCCTGGCGATTTATTCTCTCCTGGGTGAGCAAGTTGCAGTTCTTTCTGAAGGCCGACATCCGGCTGGTGCGCATTCCGTCGTTTGGAACGGTAGCACCGGCAATGGGCACAGCGCCGCTTCCGGTGTTTATATCTATCGGCTCGAAAGCCGCGAAGTAACGCTGTCGCGCAAGCTGTTGTTGATTCGTTAGTACCTCCTTCCGGCAGGGAATATCGGAGTGGATGGATAACCCACACATCCCCCTGGGTCCCACTTCGAAGGGGGAATCAGGGGGATGTGCTTCGGTTGTCATTCGACATTAATTTTGCTTCTACTGCCACTATCCCTTCCCCCACGTTCGCCAGCAGCGAACATGAGGCTGCACTATGGAACGGCTGCGCCGTTTGTTTGCTTATTTGCCGATAGACAGATTTGCCAATACACATTTGACATTTGTCATTCGACATTTGTCATTTTCCACTGCAGACTGCCAACGTTTTCCCCAATCTCTAATCCCCAATCTCCATCTTCTTTTTTTATGGAATTTCCACCTGAATTGCATCTTATTGGTAAACGCGCTAACAAAACCACCGGATGGGTTTATGATGCAACATACGTCGCCGCTTGAAACACTGAAAAATGTATTCGGTTTTGATGAATTCCGCAGCGGCCAAAAGGAAGTGATAGATTTGCTGCTTGCCGGGAAATCTGCCCTGGCTGTCTTTCCAACCGGCAGCGGCAAGAGTTTGTGCTACCAATTGCCTGCGCTCCACTTGTCTGGTCTGACTTTGGTTATTTCGCCGCTTATCGCCTTGATGAAGGACCAGGTCGAATTTTTGAAGTCGCGCAATATTGCCGCTGAACGGCTCGACTCAACCCTCGAATGGGAAGAAGCTCGACGTATCTATTCCGATCTCCGCGAAGGTCGCCTGAAGATACTCTTCATTGCGCCGGAACGCCTCTCAAATGAGCGCTTTCGTGACCTTATTAGCGGATTGAGTATCGACTTGATGGTCGTCGATGAAGCACACTGTATCTCCGAGTGGGGACATAATTTTCGGCCGGAATATCTGAAACTTGCTCGCCTGGCTGAGCAGTTCAAAGTTGGGCGGATTCTCGCCGTTACCGCCACGGCTACGCCGCGAGTTGCCGAGGATATTTGCCGGGGTTTCAACATTGAAGACGATGCTTACATCAATACCGGATTTTATCGCCCGAACCTGACTCTCTATTTCTCGATTTGCAGCGACCCTGCGGAGCGTAGTGCGCTCTTGCTGAGCAAGCTGAAAGAGCGCCCGCCGGGCCCGACTATTGTCTACGTCACCCTGCAGCGGACGGCTGAGGACGTTGCGGCTGAATTGGCCGGTGAAGGATTTAACGCGCGTCCCTATCATGCCGGTATGCACAAAGAGGATCGTACTTCTGTGCAGGACTGGTTTATGGCTTCCGACTCAGCAATTGTTGTCGCCACTATTGCCTTCGGAATGGGCATTGATAAATCCGACATCCGCTATGTTTATCATTATAATCTCCCCAAAACCCTGGAAAACTACTCGCAGGAAATCGGACGCGCCGGACGTGATGGAGAGCCTTCTATCTGTGAGGTGATTGCCTATAGTCCTGATATCATTGTCCTGGAGAATTTCGTCTATGGTGATACACCGGAGCCGCAGGCGATTGAACAACTCATCGGAGGAATTCTTTCTAAGGACAATGAATTTGATGTATCGATTTATGAACTCTCAGCTCAGCATGACATTCGCAATCTGGTTGTAAAAACTCTACTGACGTACCTCGAGTTGATGGGGATACTGGAGAGCACTTCGCCCTTTTTCGCCGATTATAAATTTCAATTCATTGCACAGACGGAAGAACTGCTGGGGCGTTTTGATGACATTCGTCGTGATTTCCTGGAGCGTCTGTTTGCCATTGCAAAAAAGGGGCGAACATGGCTGACCCTCAATGCCAATAATGCTGCCGTCGAGCTTGGAGAAAAACGGGAGAGAGTGATCAGCGCTCTAAATTATCTCGAAGAGCAGGGGCTGATTCGGCTGCAAGTCAGTGGCGCTCGGCAGGGATATCGCTTCCTTAAACGATCGGAAGATGTTGCTGCACTTTGCGAAGAATTAACAGCGCGCTTTGTTGACAGCGAAGCAGCAAACATTGCCCGCATCGACGGAATGATGGCGCTTATCCGATCAGATGCTTGTTGCGTGCGGAAACTTCTGGCGTATTTCGGGGAAGATCTTCAGCGGGATTGTGGACATTGTCAATGGTGTGATGGCCGCGGTGGATTGAACTTTGCCCGGCCCGAAGCATCCAGCATAGATATTGATGGGAGGCTGATTCGCGAGATTGTTTCGCAAACGCCGCTAACGCGGACGCGCCAGGTGACTCGCTTCCTGTGTGGATTGCCGTCTCCTGCAATAAGCCGCAATCGGCTGCGGGGGCATGAAGCCTATGGGCTCTACGAAGACGTGCCTTTTGCCCATGTGTTACAGGCGGTCCGTGGGTATGGTGAAGAGTAAGGGCAGCGCTTATCTACCACGAATCATATGTGCAACTCCCCACCCGGCAACAATCAGCAGTCCCAATATGGCAGTGCTGTATTGGCTGGCGTAGGTGATAGTCGGATAATGATTGGAGATCATGATCATCACCATCGGTATCGCCATATAGGAGTTATGGCGGGAACGCATTGGTCCGGTAGCGGCAATTGTCGGATCTGCTTCCTTGCCTTCGCTTGCCAGCTTGATCAGCTTGCGTTGAGAGGGCAAAATGTATTCCCAGACGTTGGCGGTCATAATGGTGCCGATGGCTGCGCCAATATGAATGAACGCCGCTCGCGAGCTGACAACCTGCAGCAAACCGTAATGGATGATGAGTAATAGCGCCAGGCCAACTGCAGCAAAAGCGAGGTCACTCTTGCCAAGCGGAGAACGCAGCAGGGCATTGTATATCACCCATCCGAGTAAAATGACGGCGATACCGCTTCCGACTGCAGTCCAGAAACTCATATCCGGCTCAACCAGCAGTCCGCCCATATAATAGGTGACGATGAGGAGTAGGAAGCCGCTGACCCATGTGAGCAATGATTCCCATTTGAACCAGTGCAAGGTTTTCGGCAATTCTCGCGGATAAGCCTGTTTTTCTACAAAGTAAAAACCGCCGCCGTGAACCATCCACAAGTTACCGTGAATATTGTCCTTGTCTGGCACCGCTTCAAGATTTTTCTCCATGAAATTGAAGAGATAGGTCTGACCAATCCAAAGTATTGCCACGAAGACATGAAACCAACGAAAAATCAGCTGAACCCAGGCTGTGAAATCGTACTCGTTCATTACCCATTCCTTAAGTTATTTCATCAAAATCATCTTACGCACAACACGTTGATTTTCATAGGTCAGCGATAGAAAGTAGAGCCCGCTTGGCAACGTCTGGCCATATTCATCATCGCCATGCCATTCCTGGTGATATTCTCCGGGCGGCAAATGCGTCTTTTGCAAGGTGCGAACTCGCTTGCCCTCAATATCATAAATCTCCAGCGACATATTGCCGGCGTAAAGCAGTTGATATCGCAAGCGTGTGGTGGCATTGAAGGGATTGGGATAATTCTGCAGAAGGCTGAAGGATTTTGCTGCCAGCGGCGGATCGTTCGATACCGGTAAACTGGTTACCTGGTTCGACAGCGATGCAATAGTCGCCAGGGTCACCTGGGCAATTTTGACAACCTGATCGATATTCACAGTGCTGGTTGAATCGGACTGCCGGTGATAAAATGGATTGGCGTTGTACCAGGGCGAATTGTTTTCCCAGGGTGGGGCATTCTCGATGACCAAAATTGCCGGATAACGGTAGATCCAGAATTGATCATGATCGGAATACGTGGCCGAGGGGAATGGCTCGCTATTTGAATCGATCGCTATGCTGTAAACATCGCGAGTTTCCAAATAATTTGTTCCCAATGGACGCGAGTTAATATCGGAGACAATATTGAAATAATGATTACCGGTATTGTTGTATCCAATCATGTCAAGGACGTATACCCCAAGGATATCGTCCCCGTCTATAAATGCATTTTGCGCGTAGAATCGGCTGCCCCAGTGATTGTTGGTATATGCCGGATGCCGCTCTTCCGCACCGAAGGCAGCAAAGCGAATACTGGCCTGGGAGGAAAATCCATTTGCCGGATCAGACAGGATGCGAGCGATCTCCAATGTCGCGGCAATACCGCTGGCATTGTCATCCGCCCCGCGTGCCCTGGCGGTTTCCCACTCCGTATCCCAATTGAGGCTGCCGTCGAGGTTCGCGGTGGCATCCAAATGCCCACCAACCATATAGTATTGGTTGTTTTGCAATGATCCATCGATAAAGCCAACAACATTGGTCAAGGCGATTGTATCGTATGGGCTGGGGGCGGTGTTGATGTAGAAGGTGTCATAAGCAACAGAGTCCAACCCGGTAAAGCTGTCCATTTGCTGCTTGATATAGTCAGCGCCCCAATATCCGCCTGGCGTATAGGTCACCCGGCTATTGTGCCCACCGGCATCGGCCAGGCTCTCAATATGCGCGCGAATATTATCCGCAGAAACCTGGTTGATCAGGTTCTCGATCTCCGGATCGAAAATAATTGTATCGGGGGGACTATCGGCGTGGGCAGGAAGGAATATAAAAAAAACGAATACCAAGCAGATTATGGCGGTTCGAGACATTTAGCTCTCCTTCCAATATTTACGGACTTCGCGTTATGGGACTGCGGGACTGTGAGACCAATTGTAGCCACAGAGAGCGGAGGAAAGACTGGAATAATGGAATAATGGAATAATGGAATAATGGAATAATGGAATAATGGAAATTTTAGTTGATGGCAGCTTAAGTCAAGCTATGTTCCAACATTCCAACATTCCAACATTCCAACATTCCAACATTCCAACATTTTCCTCACCCTCTGCAGCTTCTAAAACCAAATCATGAAATCATTTAAATCGACTTCTATCTCGAAAGCACCATGCGAATGGCTTTTCGGAATTGTCCCGATTGCAGATTCAGGATATAAACGCCGCTGACAACTTGCCGTCCGCTCTCGTCAACGCCATTCCAAACGAGGGTGTGCTCACCGGCCATTTGGAAATCACTGACCAGGGTCTTCACCTTCTGCCCGCGCATATTGTAGACGGTCACTTCGGTTTGGCTGCTCTCACCAAGATAGTAGGTGATGCTTGTCTGCGGATTAAATGGGTTCGGATAGTTTTGATAGAGTTGGTATCCGTTAATTGTCAGCGGACCTTCATCCTCGATTCCAACGACACCAATGCTAAAGGCTTGAGCGCTGGTGGTAGTAAAAGAATTCGTGGCGCCGATTCCGGGCGGTGAGAGGAAGAAGACATGCTCATTTGAATTTTCCATGAGCACGATATTGCCGGCTGCATCAAAGTCAATGGCAGAACGGGCATTGATGTTTTCATCGCCGCCGTATAGGGCGTCTTCCGTGATAATGCGGACTGTATCCGGGAAAAAAGAATTGATGTCGTCGATTCTCCAAACGCCATCCTGATCGTTTCCGCCACCGGCGCGGGTGGTGTAATAAAGGATATCGTCGCTGGAGTTGTCGGGATCTGCACCGGAGTCCAGTAGCAGGTCATTGGCGATAAAGGTGCGATCTTCCATGAGAAACCACAGCGCGTCGTTGTCGCCAACTGGCAGGGTGCCGCTGATATCAAATTTGCGGATACCACGGCCATCACTACCGAGGCCATTGTCGGCGCGCAGAGTTGTGTACATAGCGCCGTCGTCATCCAGCATTACCTGATGCGGAAAAAAGCCGGTGAATTGAGCCACAGTTTCCATATTAGAGACGCTAAAGCTGTTCGCCGTGCCAATAGTGCCGCGGAGAACCTGGTCGTTTGCACACACATACATCGTGAAGTCGTCGCCATCACCTTCCACGTAAAGGCCCTTGGGGTTGTTCAATCCATCGATGAGCAAGGTTGCGCTGTAGTCGCGATTTATACGCATCACCTGTCCCAGATCTTTCAGGGATACGTATACCCGGCCCTGTTCGTCCAACACTGCGAAAATCGGTGCATCCGTTCCATAAGTAACGGTCGGGTCTTCAGCAACCAGGAAGGGATCGTGAAAGGAGCCATCAGCATTGTAGATATTGATGCCGGTGCCCAGCGGTCCACCGTCATTGGAAGTGAAAATTTTGCCAAAGTTGGTGTCGGTTTGGTCGGTAACTACTGCCGCCCCGCGGGTAAAAATATCAATGTCGCCGGAATCCCACATGACGCGCCATTCGGTTGTCGATACGTTGTTCTGGCTGGCGGTAATCCGAATCTGGTAGCTCACGCTTGCAATAGCGCCGGTGCCATCCCAATCAACGCTGTGCATACCGCGGTCCATTGCCCCGGCGTCGATCGTATGCACGGCATTGCCGGTTAGGGATTCGATGATCTCAACAGTCACTGAACCGGCACTATCATTCAAAAAGAAGTTGATTGCTGCGTTAGAGCCATCGCCAAAATCGCCGTCGAAGTCTGAGCCATCCGGATTAGTAATGCTCAATTGAGCGCTCATAACATTCGCATTAACGCTGGTTTGAAATGCAATAAGGCAGGTAAATAGCAAGACTGCAAAAAAGGATGTAACAAATCTCTTCATAAAAACCTCCGGGATGTAGGGTGGGAAGTGACCAAAGTGACTAAAGTGACTAAAGTGACTAAAGTGACTAAAGTGACTAAAGTGACTAAAGTGACTAAAGTGACTAAAGTGACTAAAGTGACTAAAG